>NZ_JBIGIB010000003.1:0-812308 GCF_043555935.1 Pelomonas baiyunensis
GAGCGTTTAAAGTCCGAAGGACCGTCATCAGTCACCTGACAACATCACTTCGCCTCAAACGCCCACGCTTATCGGCTGCTAATTCTTAAAGAACATCCGCATCACTCAGAACTTGCGCCCTTCGTTTCGCGTCGCTGACTTCGTTTTGTCGTCATCAGCGCAGAAGCGAGATTCTAATACGATTTTCGCTTCGTCGTCAACAGTTTTTAAAAATTAATTTCAAACTCTGTTTTGACGTCTTTGCTGTTGGTTTCCGTCGCGTTCGCGTTGGTGGTCAGCAGCAAAGAGATGGGATTCTAGGCGGGTTTTTACGGGGTCGTCAACACTTCTTTGAAAAAAGTTTTGAAGGCCCCGCTTCCCGCGGGGAAGCGCACCGCCGCCGTGGGGCTCAGCGCGGGCGCGCAGTGGAGGTCTCTATATATAGAGGCGGCGTGCGCCCCCGTTCACCGGGCGGGGCCTTGGCGGGACATCACGCGCTGCACGGCGCAGAACACGAACAGCAGGGCGCCGATGACGATCTTGGTCCACCAGGAGCTGAGCGTGCCGTCGAAGGCGATCAGCGTCTGGATCAACCCCAGCACCAGCACACCAGACAACGCGCCGGCCACGTAGCCCGCGCCGCCGGTCAGCACCGTGCCGCCAATCACCACCGCGGCGATGGCGTCCAGCTCCACACCTTGCGCATGCTGGCCATAGCCGCTGAGCATGTAGAACGAGAACAGCAGGCCGGCCAACGAAGCACAGAAGCCGCTCAGCGCGTACACCGCCACCTTGGTGCGGCCGACCGCCAAGCCCATCATCAGCGCGGAGGTCTCGTTGCCCCCGAGCGCGTAGACGGTGCGGCCGAACGTCGTGCTGTGCGCCACCCACAGGCCCACGCCCAGCACAGCCAGCGCGATGACTGCGCCGGGCGACAGGAAGGCGCCCCCAGGCAACCCAAGCTGCGTCTGGGACAGCAACACGAACCACGGCGCGTCGATGGTGATGCTGTCCACACTGATCAGGAAGCACAGCCCGCGTGCCAGGAACATGCCGGCCAGCGTGACGATGAACGCCTGCAGCTTGAACACGTGAATCGCCACGCCTTGCAGCGCGCCAAATGCGGCGCCGCCCACCAGCACCACGGCGACGACCCCGGCCGCCGGCCAGTGCGCCACCTGCAGCAGCCAGGCGGCCACCATGGTAGTGAGCGCCAGCACCGAGCCCACCGACAGGTCAATGCCGCCCGACAGGATGACGAAGCTCATGCCCACCGCGATGACGAGCAGGAAGGCGTTGTCGATGAGCAGGTTGAGCACCACCTGCGCGGAGCCGAAGCCGGTGTAGCTCACCGCGCCGGCGAGGAACAGCAGCACCATCAGCGCGACGCTGACCCAGGCGGTGAACGATGGCGCGGCCATTGCGGAACGAAGTGACTTCATGCCTTCCTCCAGGTGGCCCAGGCGGACGACTGCGAAATGCAGACCGCGAACACGACGACGGCCTTGACGACCATGGTGACCTGCGGCGGCACGCCCAAGGCGTAGATGGTGGAGGTCAGCGTCTGGATGATGAGCGCGCCGATGAGGCTGCCAGCCAGGCTGAACTTGCCGCCGCTCAACTGACCGCCGCCCAACGTGACGGCCAGGATGGCGTCCAGCTCCAGCAGCAGGCCGGCGTTGTTGGCGTCGGCGCTCTTGATGTTGGACGCGATCAGCAGCCCGCCCAGGCCGGCGCTGAGGCTGCAGTACAGATAGACGAAGAACACGATGGCCGCCGTGCGCACGCCCGCCAGCCGCGCAGCCACCGGGTTGATGCCCACGGTCTGGATGAACAGGCCTAAAGCGGTGCGCTTCATCAGCAGGCCCGTGAGGCCGGCCACCAGGGCAACGACGAACAACGACACCGGCAGGCCCAGCAAGTAGCCGCCGCCCAGCCAGAAGAAGCTGGCGGGTTCGTAGACGGTGAGGATCTGGCCGTCGGTGATGAGTTGCGCCAGGCCGCGGCCGGCCACCATCAGGATGAGCGTGGCGATGATGGGCTGCAGGCCCAAAGCGGAGACGAGCAGGCCGTTCCACAGGCCGCACAGCAGCGCGGCCCCCAAAGCGGCCGCGAAGGCGACAGCCACGCCGTGCGAGCCCACCAGCGCACAGGCCACCGTGCCGGCAATGGCCACCACCGCGCCCACCGACACGTCAATGCCGCGCGTGGCGATGACCAGCGTCATCCCCAAGGCGGCGAGCATCAAGGGGGCTGCCCGGTGCAGGATGTCGACCAGGTTGCCGTAGAGGTGGCCGTCCTTGATCTCCAAGTGCAGGAAGCCGGGCACGCAGACGGCGGCCACCGCCACCAGCAAGGCAAGCGCGGCCAGCGGGCGCACAAGGGGATGCTTCCAGGCGCGGGAGGGGGCGGCAGGGGCGCGGGGCGTGGACATGGCGAGGTTCGGGGTGTTCATGCGGCAACGGCGGTGGGCTCCGCGGCGATCACTTCAAGCACGCTGCGCTCGTCCAACTCACCGCGGCGGTAGACGCCTGCGGCGCGCCGGTCGCGCAGCACCAGCACGCGGTCGCTGCAATGCAGGACCTCGGGCAGTTCGGACGAGATGAAGAGGATGGACATGCCGCATTGACCGTTGTCGCCTGCCTTGTGCGCCAGGGCCCGCACCGCGTCCATCAAGTCCTCCTTGGCGCGCACATCGATGCCGCGCGTGGGTTCGTCCAAGATGAGCACGGCGGGCTCGGTGGCCAGCCAGCGGGCGAGCAGGGCCTTTTGCTGGTTGCCGCCGCTGAGTTGCCCGATGGGCGTGTCGGCGCTCGCCGTCTTGATGCCCAGGCGGCGGATGTAGTCGTCGGCCAGGGCCTGCTGCTGCGCCCGGCTCAGCGCCAAGCGCAGCCCGGTGCGGGCCTGCAAGGCCAGCAGGATGTTGTCGCGCACGGAAAGCTCCAGGATGGCGCCCTCGTGCTTGCGGTCTTCCGAGCAAAAGGCGATGCCGGCGGCGATGGCCTCGCGCGGCGAGCGCCACGGGCCGGCCCCGGCGGGGCGCCCCTCGACGCTGATGTGGCCGCCGTCCGCCGCGTCGGCGCCGAACAGCAGCCGCGCCGCCTCGGTGCGGCCGGAGCCCAGCAGGCCGGCCAAGCCCAGCACCTCGCCGCGCTTCAACTCAAGGTCCAGCGGGTGCAGCGCGCCACGGCGGCCCAGGCCCTCGGCCTTCAGCACGGTGGCGCCGGTGGTGGGCGCGGTGCTGCTCAGCCGTGTGGGCTGCTGGTCAGGCGGGGCGCCCACCATCTTGTTGACCAGGGCCAGGCGGCTGAGGTCGGCGGCCGGGTACTCGCCCTCGGTCTCGCCGTTGCGCATGACGGTGATGCGGTCAGCCAGCGCGTAGGTCTGGTCCAGGAAGTGGGTGACGAAGAGGATGGCCAGGCCCTGGTCACGCAGGCGACGCAGCACGGTGAAGAGTCGCTGCACGGCGGCGTCATCCAGGCTGGACGTGGGCTCGTCGAGGATGAGCACGCGGGCCGAGATGCGCAGCGCGCGGGCGATGGCCACCATCTGCTGGATAGACAACGAGTAGCGCGAGAGCGGGGCGGTGACGTCGATGTCGAGGTCCATCTGCGCCAGCACGCGGCGGGCTTCGGCGTTGACGGCGGCCCAGTCGATGCGGCCCCACTTCTTGGGAAAGCGCCCGGCGCAGATGTTCTCGGCCACGCTGAGGTTGGGGCAGAGGTTGACCTCTTGATAGACGGTGCGGATGCCGTGGGCCTGGGCGTCTTCGGTGCGCTTCGGTTGGATGGGTTGGCCGTCGAGCAAGATGGTGCCGGCGTCGGGTGTGTAGAGGCCGGTCAGCACCTTGATCAACGTGGACTTGCCGGCGCCGTTCTGACCCATCAGGGCGTGAACTTCGCCGGGGAAGAGGCGCAGGCTGACGTTGCTGAGGGCTTTGACGCCGGGGAAGGATTTGTGGAGGCCGGAGAGGGCCAGCACGGGGTGGGGGGTCATTGGCGACTTTCCTTTGCCGCGAGAGTGCGGTGCCGGGAGTTCGCCCCGGCGGGCGACCTACTTTCTTGTGTCGACAAGAAAGTAGGCAAAGAAGCGACCCCCGACCGCACCGCCCGCAGCAAGGCTGCGGGTGCCCTGCGCTGCTCAGGACTTGAAGCCCCGCGCAGAACTCGCTTCGCTACGCTCCGCTCAAACAGCTGCGCGGAATCAGTTCTTGAGGCGCGCTTTGCGCGCGGCTTCAAGTCCTTGCGCTGCTCGGCGGTGCTAAAGGGGGCAACCCGAACAGCCGGCGCCAGCCGGCTTGAGGGTTTGGCTGTTGGCTGTTCGGTTTTTAGCTGTTCCGGGGTTCCCCTTTGGAGGAGCCGAGAAGCGCAGGAGCCCGAGGCGTGCGCGAAGCGCACTTCAACCACTGACTCCGCGCAGTTGTCTGACCGCAGTGAGCGCAGCGAACGAAGGGAGTTCTGCGCGGGCCTCGGGCTCCGAGCATCGCAGGGCACCCCGCAGCGAAGCGAAGGGGCGACGGAACAGGGGCGCTTTCTTTGCCTACTTTCTTGCGCGCGCAAGAAAGTAGGTCGCCCGCCGGGGCGAACTCCCGGCATGGGCCTCACGCCACAACCTGCTCCCACGACAAGCGCGCCCAATGCCGCAAGCCAGGATCAGTACTTCCGATTCGGCAGCTCCTTCGCCGCCACCTCCGCCGGGAACACGCCCTCGTTGACCGTGATCCGCTTCTCCACCGCCTTCTTGGCCACCACCTCCTTGGCCAACGCCATCAACTGCGGCCCCAGCAGCGGGTTGCACTCCACGGTCACGTTCAGCTTGCCGGCCTTCATCGCCTCGAATGCGCCGCGCACCCCGTCGATGGAAATGATCACGATGTCCACGCCCGGCTTCAGCCCGGCCTCTTCAATCGCCTGGATCGCGCCAATCGCCATGTCGTCGTTGTGCGCGTAGAGCACGTCGATCTTCTTGTCGCGCTGCTTCAGGAAGGCTTCCATCACCTCCTTGCCCTTGGCACGCGTGAACTCGCCGGACTGGGAGCGGATGATCTGCAGCTTGGGGTTGGCCTTGATCACCTCTTCAAAGCCCCGCTTGCGGTCCAGCGCGGGAGCCGATCCCACCGTGCCCTGCAGCTCCACGATGTTCAGCGCGGCGCTGGGTGTCTTGGCTGCACGCTCCAGCAGCCAGCGGGCGGCCTTGCGGCCTTCCTCGACGAAGTCGGAGCCGATGAAGGTGACGTACAGCGATTCGTCGGCCACCTTCACGGCGCGGTCGGTCAGGATGACCGGGATGCCGGCGGCCTTGGCTTCCTTCAACACGGTGTCCCAGCCGCTTTCCACCACCGGCGAGAAGGCGATGACGTCCACCTTCTGCGCGATGTAGCTGCGGATGGCCTTGACCTGGTTCTCCTGCTTCTGCTGCGCGTCGGCGAACTTCAGCGTGACGCCGGCCTCCTTGGCCGCGGCCTTGATGGAGGCCGAGTTGGCGGTGCGCCATTCGCTCTCGGCACCCACCTGGCTGAAGCCCAGGGTCAGCGGGGCGGCCAGCGCGGTGAGGGCGGGCAGGGCCAGCGCGGCGGCCAGCAGTGTGCGGCGGGCAATACGGTTCATCATGGCTTGTCTCCTTGTGTGAATGGCTTGTCTAACGCAGCAACCGCAGGCCGTAGAGCCCGCCGGCGATGGAACCGGGATGGGCGACGAACTTCAGGTTCAGCTGGCCGCCGGCCGCACGCACCAGCTCGGGCGGCAGCGGGAACTCGCGGGTGTAGATCTCGCCCGGCGTGTCGGGCCGGCCCAGCTCAACCTCGGCAATGCGCTGGCCGTTGACGACGAGGTCGAAACGCCGGCCGGCGTCGCCCTTGGCCAAGCTCAGGCGCAGCACGCGGGCCTCGGCCTGGGGGTCGTTCAGGTCGTAGCTGAACCACTGCGTGGCGTGGCGCCAGCGGCCGGCGGGCGCGATGCCGGTGTCCACACCCTCGCCGCGGAAGCCGTGGTCGCTTTCGGGCTGCTGCTCGCCCGGGGCCACTTGGTCGATGGTCTGTGCGTCCAGCGCAAGGCGGGCTTGCTCGGCCTGGGCCAGCTCGGCACGCAGCAGGCTCTGCTGGGCGGGCGTGCTGCGCGGCCAATAGAGCATGTAGCGCGCGTCGTGCAAGCGGAAGAAGGGGATGAGCTGGAGCAGGTCGGCGTCTTTGCGGCCTTGAATCAACCCAGGCGCGGTGAAGGTCAGCGGCTGGCCGGGCACAGGCTTGAAGCGGCGGATGAAGTCGGCTCGGTCACTGACGAAGACCGGTGCCGCTTCTTGAGGGCAGACCGCGCCCTGCGCGATGTGGCCCATGCGGGAGCCATCGGCCTTGAAGGTCAGCGTCTCGCCCGGCTGAGGCGTCTTGGCGGCCAGCACGATGGGGCCGTGCAGCACGGCCACAAACGCCTTCAGGCCGGGCATGGGCTCCAGCGTCGTGCGCATGGGCAGCTCGACGTCCACCCGGTCGCCCGCCTGCCACGCGCGCCGCAGTTCGACCTGGCCGCCGGGTTTGGCCGTCACCCGGATGGGCTTGCCGTTGAGCTTGACCTTCAGCGCGCCGGGTGCGACCCAGCCGGGGTAGCGGACTTTCAGCGCGAAGGTGCCGGCCGTGTCCACCGTCAGCCGCGTGCGCGGCTCGTCAGGGAAGCGCGTGCTTTGCGTCAGGTGGATGCCACGCTCGCGCCAGTCCAGCGTGGAGGCGATGAAGAGGTTCACGTCAAGCGCATCGCCGTCGTGCGCGTAGATGAACTCGCCGTGGCGGGCATGGCTCTCCAGGCCCGAGCCCACGCAGCACCACATGCCTTCGTGCACCTGGGAGTACACGCGGTAGTGCTGGGGCCGCATCGGCGTGAAGTAAACGAAGCCGCCCTCGCCCGGGTGCTGAGACGCCAGGATGTGGTTGTAGAGCGTGCGCTCGTAATAGTCGGCGTACTGGCCCTGCGCCGGCGACGCCTGCGCCAGCAGCGCCGTCAGCTTCAGCAGGTTGACGCTGTTGCAGGTCTCCGGGCCTTCCACCTCGTTGAGCATGGGCCGGAAGTCGTCGGTCGGGTGGAAGTGCTCCTTCACGCTGTTGCCGCCGATGGCGACCGTGCGCTGCCCGGTGACCGTCTTCCAGAAGAACTCGGCGGCGCGTCGGCCTTCCGCGTCGCCGGTGAGGTGCGCGATGCGCGCGAAGCCGATGACCTTGGGGATTTGCGTGTTGGCGTGCAGGCCGGTCAGCGTGTCCTGCCGGCGCGCCAGCGGCTGCAGCACGGCCTGGTGGCTGAAGCGGCGGGCCAGCGCCAGGTAGCGCGAGTCGCCGGTGATTTGCGCCACGTCGGCCAGCACCTCGTTCATGCCGCCGTGTTCGGCGCGCAGCATGTCCTGCATCTGCGCGTCCGACAGCGGCGTGGTCAGGCGCAGCGCCCAGTCGCTCATGCGGATCAGCATGGCCTTGGCGTCGGCGTGGCCGGCGTGCACCCAGGCGTCGCGCAGGCCGGCCATCGTCTTGTGCAGGTTGTACCAAGGCACCCAGCGGCCGTTGACGGAGAAGTTGTCGACCTGAAGCTCCCCCGCCGCCACCTGGGCCCACGCCTTGGCCCCCTCGGGAATGCCGCCGAGGTAGCCCGTGCCGATGGCATCCTGGCAGCGCTTGAGTTCGGCAACGACATGGTCCAGCCGCTGCTTCACTTGCGCATCACCGGTGGACGCCCACATCAGCGCCAGGGCCGACAGGTAGTGGCCAGCCATGTGGCCGTCCAGGCCCGAGGATTCCCAGTTGCCGTAGCTGGGCACCGGCACGGCCACCCCCGCCTCGCGGCGGAAGGGCGCGAGCAGGCGCTCGGGGTCCAGCGCCATCAGGTAGCGCTGGTCGGTGGCCTGGGCGTCCAGGAAGGGGCCGTCCAGCAGGCGCACCCGGTCGAGCGCAAACGCCTGCGTCGCCGCGCCCGCGCCCTGCACGCACAGCGCGAGGCCCAGAGCGGCCAGCCGGCGTCGCATGGTCAGGCGCCGGTGCGAATGGCCCAGAGCGCCACGCCGCCCGACGACAGCGCCGAGAAGCACACCCCGAAGGCGCCCGCGTTGGGGTTCCACTGCCGCGACAGCACACCCGCGTAGGTGGTGCCGCCGCTGACCAGGCTGACCCGGTTGCTGCCGGCGTGCGTCCACGTGCCGGTGAGGCCACCGGTCACGGTGCCATCGGCGTTCAGCGTCACGTTGACGGACGCCTTGATCGTGGCCGTGATGTCCTTGCCGTGGTTGACCAGCTTGTAGCTGCCGGCCGCCTGCGCCGCGGTGACCTCGGCGGTCTGCGCCGGCGTGGCCAGGCTGAGCGGCGCGTAGCGCAGCGGCGCGACGACGGGCCAGCCGTCGGCATTGAGGTGCATCTCGTGCACGCGCACCTCGTGCAGTTCGCCCGTGCCGGGAAAGCGCGTGTGGAACAGGATGAAGAGCTGCCCGGTGGTGGCGTCCACGCAGGCCGAGTTGTGGCCCGGGGACACGTAGCCCAGGGCCGCGCCACTCTCGCCCGTGGCGACAGCGAACTGGTGCCCACCCATGAGCTTCATCGCATGCGGCGTGATGCTCGCGTCGTCGAACAGCGTGCCGGCGGCGCCCTTGACGGTGGCCATGTCGGTGCCGGCACCGTCCAGGTAGGGCCCATCGGGGTTGCGCGACCGGGCCACCCGCACGTTGTAGCCGCCGTTGGCGTCCAGCCCACCGAACGACACGAAGAGGTAGTAGTACTGCGTCTGCGCGCTGTAGAGCACGTAGGCGCCCTCAATGCGCGCGTGGTTCCCGCCCATCAAGTGGGTGCCATAGCCCTGGTTGGGCAGCGGCAGGCCGGTGGCGGCGTCCAGCTTCAGGATGAAGATGCCGCCGGAGTAGGAGCCGTAAACCATCCAGCCCTGGCCCGCGGTGTCTTTGAACACGGCGGGGTCGACCACATTCGGGTGCTTGGTGGCGTCGTAGACGCTGCCGTCTTCACTCGGCAGGCCCCACTGGCCGGACTTGAGCAGGATCTGCTTGTGGACGTACGGGCCGTCCACCTTGTCGGCCACCGCCAGGCCCAGGGCCGAGCGGGGCGAGTCGCCCTTGCAGGCGCAGTAGTACATGTAGAACTTGCCGTCGGCCCCGCGCGCCACGTCGGGTGCCCACAGGTCGGTCACCTGCGCCCAGGTGAAGGTTTCGGCCAGCGCCGTGGTGACGTTGGTGAACAGCGGGTTGACGTTGTTCACCCCGTCGGCCACGCGGGTCCAGTTCATCAGGTCGGTCGTCTTGGCCGCGGCCAGGTGCGAGCCGAACACGTAGGCCGTGCCGTCCACGCGAATGACCGAGGGGTCGTGCACCGACACGTTCGCAAAGCTCACCGGCGCCTGGCTGGGTGCCGGAGCCGGCGCTGGCGTGGGCGCTGGGGCCGGAGCGGGAGCCGGTGCCGGCGTGGGAGCCGGGGAGGGCGCCGGGCTGGGCGCACTGCTGGTGCCACCCCCGCCACCACCACCACAGGCCGTCAACGCGAGCGCAGCGCCGCCCGCGAGGATTTCGCGTCGAGTCGGTGCCGCCATGGCTCAGCCCTCGATGGCCACGACCACGATGGACTTGGCCGGCAGCTTGAGCGTGAGCTTGCCGTCCACCGCCTGGGCTTCAAAGGCCTGCGGCACCACCTGCGCGGGCTTGCCCAGTTCGTTCTGGGCGTCCATGGCCCCGGCGGTCAGCAGTTGCCCCTTGACCGACTTCGGGGCCGAAGTGCCCACCTGCAGGGTCAGCTCAGCCGGCTGGTTCGCATTCGAGTTGACCAGGCCCACGTAGAGCTTGCCATCCTTGCCGCGGCCGGCGGTGGCCGACAGGCCCGGCATCTCGGTGGCACCCACCTTGTAGACCGGGTTGTTCTCGATGCGGGCGGGCAGCGAGGTGGCGTCCTGGAAGGGCGTGTAGAGCTTGAACGCGTGGTAGGTCGGCGTCAGCACCAGCTTGTCCTTGCTGGTGAGGATCATGGCCTGCAGCACGTTGACCATCTGCGCCACGTTGCTCATCTTCACGCGCTCGGCGTGGGCGTGGAACACGTGGAAGTG
Organism: Pelomonas baiyunensis; assembly: GCF_043555935.1. NCBI lineage: Bacteria > Pseudomonadati > Pseudomonadota > Betaproteobacteria > Burkholderiales > Sphaerotilaceae > Roseateles > Pelomonas baiyunensis. The sequence goes on from NZ_JBIGIB010000003.1 coordinate 10,044, forward strand.
CAGCGCCGCCAGCAGCGCGTCCCGCAGCGTGTTGCGCTGGACGAGGAAGCCCGGGTTGCTGCCGGGTTCGGGGTCGTACCAGCTGCCCCATTCGTCGAAGTACACCTCCAGGCGCTTGGCGGGGTCGTTCTTGTCGAGGATGACGCGGCTCTTGGCCAGCGTGTCATCGATCTTCTTGACCTGCGACAGCATGGAGATCCAGTCGCTTTCCGGGAAACCCGCAGCCGGGCCCTTGCCTTCGAAGCGGCCGGTGGGGAAGGTGTAGGCGTGGTGAGCGATGCCGTCGAAGTTGTGGCGGATGTTCTTGCTCAGCACGTCCGTCCACGTGGTGTCGGTGTCGTTGCCGCCGCTGGCGATGAACTTGGGCCGGTTGTGCGCCGGCGTCTTCAGGAAGGTGGCCCAGTGCCGATAGAGGTCGGCGTAGTACTCGGGGCGCATGTTGCCGCCGCAGCCCCAGGTTTCGTTGCCCAGCGCGTAGTAGTGGATGCGGAAGGGCTTGTCGCGGCCGTTCTTGCGGCGCTGCTCGACGATGGTGGCGTTGCCCTCGCCTGTCATGTACTCCAGCCACTCGGCAGCTTCCTGTGGCGAGCCGGTGCCCATGTTGGCGTTCACGTAGGCCTCGGCGCCCAGCTGCTCGACCAGGTCAAAGAACTCGTGCGTGCCCACGGCGTTGTTCTCGGGCACGCCACCCCAGTGGGTGTTGACCTTGACCGGGCGCTTGCTGCGCGGGCCGATGCCGTCACGCCAGTGGTACTCATCGGCAAAGCAGCCGCCGGGCCAGCGCACCAGCGGCACCTTCAGGTCCTTCAGCGCGGCCACCACGTCCTTGCGCCAGCCGCGCACGTTGGGGATCTTGCTCTCCGGGCCCACCCACATGCCTTCGTAGATGCCGGTGCCCAGGTGCTCGGCGAACTGGCCATAGATGTTGCGGTGGATGACGGGGCCGGGCTGGTCGGCGCTGACCACGACCTTGACGTCGGCGGCCAGGGCTTGAACGCCCACCACCAGGGTCGCCGCGAGGGCGAGCAGTTGCTTCTTCATGTTGCTTGTCTCCTTGGTTGTCTATCGGGCCTCTTCGGGCCGAGTGCCGGGTCGAGTGCCGGGCCGCCCCAAGCCGGCCCGCCTTGGCGATGTGCGGGCCGGTCGATCCGGCCTGCGTCGCCGTCCCCTCGGGGGAGCGTCCAGGGCCAAGCCCTGGACGAGGGGCTTCAGTTCCGGGTCAGCACCCCATCGCGGCGGCGCCACACCCCGCGCTCGTTGGGCTCGCGCAGCACGGCGGGCAGCAGCGCGCGCGGCAGGTTCTGGTAGCTCACCGGGCGCAGGAAGCGCTGGATGGCGGCCGTGCCGACCGAGCTGCTGCGGCCGTCGCTCGTGGCCGGGAACGGGCCGCCGTGCACCATGGCGGTGGACACCTCCACGCCGGTGGGAAAGCCGTTGGCCAGGATGCGGCCGACCTTGCGCTCCAGCGCCGGCAGCAGCGCGCGGGCGGCGGCGAGGTCGGCCTCGTCGTCGTCCTGCAGTTGCAGCGTGGCGGTGAGCTGGCCCTCCAGGCCCTCGATGACGGCCAGCAGTTCGGCTTCGTCCTGGCAGGCCACCAGCAGCGACGCAGGGCCGAAGATCTCGGCGGACATCTGGTGGTTGGCCCGGAAGGCCGCGCCCGTGGTCTTGAACAGGCTGGGCGCACCCTGGCAGCCGGCAGAGGTGCCGCGCAACAGCGCGTCAACCTGGCCCTGCGCGGCCAGCGTGTCCTCGCCACGCTGGTAGGCACTGGCGATGCCGGGGGTGAGCATGGTGGCGGCGGGCACGGGCTTCAGCGCCTCGGCAGCAGCCGCGGCGAAGCGGTCGAAGTCCGCCCCCGCCAGGCCCAGCACCAGGCCGGGATTGGTGCAGAACTGACCCACGCCCATCGTCAGCGACGCCGCAAAGCCCGTGGCGATCTCGGCGCCCCGCGCCTTCAGAGCGCCGGGCAGCAGAACGACCGGGTTGATGCTGCTCATCTCCGCATAGACCGGGATGGGTTGCGGCCGGGCTGCGGCCGCGGCCATCAGCGCCGTGCCCCCGCTGCGCGACCCGGTGAAGCCCACGGCCTGGATGGCCGGGTGGCGCACCAGCGTGTCGCCAATGCCGTGGCCGCTGCCGGTCAGCAGCGCGAACACGCCGGCCGGCAGGTTGGATTGCTTCACGGCCTCCACCACCGCGCGGCCGACGAGTTCCGACGTGCCCGGGTGGGCCGAGTGCGCCTTCACGACGACGGGGCAGCCGGCAGCCAGCGCCGCGGCGGTGTCGCCCCCGGCCACCGAGAAGGCCAGCGGGAAGTTGCTGGCGCCGAACACAGCCACCGGGCCCACGCCAACAAAGCGCAGGCGCAGGTCCGGCCGCGGCGGGGTGCGCGTGGGCAGGGCGGTGTCAATGCGGGCGTCCTGCCAGCTGCCTTCACGCAGCAGTTCGGCGAACAGCTTGAGCTGGTTCATCGTGCGGCCGCGCTCGCCTTCCAGGCGGGCACGCGGCAGGCCGGTCTCGGCCATGGCGCGCACGATCAAGTCGTCACCGATCGCCAGGATCTGTGCGGCGATGCGGTCCAGGAAGTCGGCGCGCTCGTGGTCGGACGTTGCGCGGAAGGCGTCAAAGGCGGCGCCGGCCAGCTGGCAGGCCTGCTCGACCTGGGCCACGTCGACGGCATTGAAGTCAGGTCCGAGGGCTTCGTTCTTGCCCGGGTCGAACGCCTGGAAGGGCTTGCCGTGGCCGCGCACGGCCTCGCCGCCGATCAGGGCCAGGCCTTGGATCGTGTTGCTCATGGTTCTTACCTCTTACGGAGTTGTCGGGCCGAGCGCCGGGCCGCCCCAAGCCGGCCCGGGTTGGCGATGTGTTCGCGGCTCGATGCCGCGAACATCGCCGTCCCCTCGGGGGATCGACCGGACTTGCGCGCGTTCAGCGACGCGAGGGCGGGCGAGGGGCATGTCAATGGGAGTGGCGCGGGACAGCCGAGCCGCGGCAGCCGCGCAGGAAGTCGAAGTCGCAGCCCTCGTCGGCTTGCAGCACGTGGTTCACGTACAGGTGGCGGTAGCCGGTGGCGTCGGCCGGGTCCACGGTTTGCGCGGCGGCCCAGGCTTGCAGGCGCTCGGCCAGTTCTTCGTCGGGCACGTCCAGGTGCAGGCGGCCAGCGGCGCAGTCCAGCTCGATGAAGTCTCCTTCCTGCACCACCGCCAGCGGGCCGCCGGCGCGCGCCTCGGGCGACACATGCAGCACGACGGTGCCGTAGGCGGTGCCGCTCATGCGGGCGTCGGAGATGCGCACCATGTCCTTCACGCCGGTGGCGAGGATCTTGGGCGGCAGGCCCATGTTGCCCACCTCGGCCATGCCGGGGTAGCCCTTGGGGCCGCAGTTCTTCATGACGAGGATGCAGCTGGCGTCGACGTCCAGGTCGGGGTCGGCGATGCGGGCTTTGTAGTCGTCGAAGTTCTCGAACACGACGGCACGGCCGCGGTGCTTCATCAGCTCGGGCGTGGCCGCGGAAGGCTTGAGCACGGCGCCGCGCGGCGCGAGGTTGCCGCGCAGGATGCAGATGCCGCCGTCTTCGATCAGCGGCTTGCTGAGCGGGCGGATGACCTCGTCGTCGTAGATGGGCGCGTCCAGGCAGTTGTCCCACAGGCTCTTGCCGTTGACGGTCAGCGCGCCGGGGTTGGGCAGCAGGTTGGCCTCGCCCAGGCGGCGGATGACGCCCGGCAGACCGCCGGCGTAATAGAACTCCTCCATCAGGAAGCGGCCCGAGGGCAGCAGGTCCACGACGGTGGGCGTGCCGCGGCCGATGCGGGTCCAGTCTTCCAGTTCCAGGTCCACACCGATCCGGCCGGCAATCGCCTTCAGGTGGATGACGGCGTTGGTGGAGCCGCCGATGGCCGCGTTGACGCGGATGGCGTTCTCGAACGCTGCCTTGGTGAGCACCTTGGACAGGCGCAGGTCTTCCCACACCATGTCGACGATGCGCATGCCGGACAGGTGGGCCAGCACATAACGGCGCGCATCGACGGCAGGAATGGCGGCGTTGTGCGGCAGGGACGTGCCCAGCGACTCGGCCATGCAGGCCATGGTGCTGGCCGTGCCCATGGTGTTGCAGGTGCCGGCGGAGCGCGAGTGGCCGGCCTCGGCGGCCAGGAAGTCGTGCATCTTGATCTCGCCGGCTTTCACCTGCTCGTGCAGCTGCCACACGGCCGTGCCCGAGCCGATGTTTTTGCCGTTGAGCTTGCCGTTGAGCATCGGGCCGCCGGTGACGACGATGGCCGGCACGTCGCAGCTGGCCGCGCCCATCAGCAGCGCGGGGGTGGTCTTGTCGCAGCCGGTCAGCAGCACGACGGCGTCGATGGGGTTGCCGCGGATGCTCTCCTCCACGTCCATGCTGGCCAGGTTGCGCGTGAGCATGGCGGTGGGGCGCAGGTTGCTCTCGCCGTTGGAGAACACCGGGAACTCGACCGGCCAGCCGCCGGCTTCGAGGATGCCCTTCTTCACATGCTCGGCGAGCTTGCGGAAGTGAGCGTTGCAGGGGGTGAGCTCGCTCCAGGTGTTGCAAATGCCGATGATGGGCTTGCCCTGGAACTCGTGGTCCGGAATGCCCTGGTTCTTCATCCAGGAGCGGTACATGAACCCGTTCTTGTCCTGGGTGCCGAACCATTCGGCGGAACGCAGCTTGACCTGGCTCTTCTTGTCGTCAGTCGTCATGTCTTGTCTCGATGTCGTTCTTCGGGGCCATCCAGCCGCTCGAAACCGATGCTAGGCAGCGGGGGATATGCAATCCAATCAATTCCTGCGGCGTACCGATACCGAAACCGGCATCAGTCGCGGCGGGAGGGCCGGCCGAACCGCGGCATGCCGTCGGCCGACCAGCGCAGCGGCTTCACGAAGGTGTGGCGGTCGGGGTTCCACAGCGGGTCGTCCTCGATCTCGGTGTAGGTGCGGGCGTGGTAGACCAGCAGCACTTCGTCTGGCGTGGCGCCCTCGGTGAAGCTGTTGTGGCCGGGGCCGAACACGCGGTCTTCGGCGGCGCTGCGCATCACCGGCGTGGGCGACTTGTGCCAGGCGGCCGGATCCAGCAGGTCGGCGTGCTCGTCGGCCCACAGCAGGCCCATGGCGTAGTTCTCGTCGGTGGCGCTGGCCGAGTAGCTGATGAAGACGCGGCCGTGGCGCTGCAGCACCGACGGCCCCTCGTTCACGAGAAAGCCCCGGCATTCCCAGTCGAACTCGGGTTGGCTCAGCCGCACCGGCGCGCCGGCCAGCTGCCAGGGCGTCTTCATCGGTGCGAGGTAGAGGTTGGAGTTGCCGGCAATGGCCGGGTCTTTCTGGGCCCACAGGTAATACAGCTGGCCGCGGTGGGTGAAGGTGGTCGCGTCCAGGCAGAAGCTGTCGATGCCCGTGTCGACCTGGCCCAGGAACTCCCACGCGCCGGTGAACGGGTCGGCGGCGGTGTTCCGGATCGCAAACATGCGGTGCTGGAACATGCCCAGTGCGTCCAGCGCCCGGGTGGGGGCCGCAGCGAAGTAGACGTACCAGGCGCCCTGGTTGAAGTGCAGTTCGGGCGCCCAGATGAGTTCGGAATACGGCCCGGTGTCGGGCTTGCGCCAAGCGACGAAGGCCGGGGCGTGGGCCAGGCCTTCCACCGTGGCGGCGCGGCGCAACTCGATGCGGTCGTACTGCGGCACCGAGGCCGTGAAGTAGTAGGCCTCGCCGTGGCGGGAGATGTGGGGGTCGGCACGCTGCAGGATCAGCGGCTGGATCAGGTCAGACGAGGAAGCAGACATGGCAACGGGCAGGCAATGAAAAAGGGCGTTGCCGGGAGGCCCCCCGCAACGCCCTGCGAGCTGAGCGCTCGGGTTACAGCTTCCAGCGCACGGACACGCCCACCGTGCGGTCGTAGTAGCGCACGTCGCGCACCAGCGCCGGGGTCTGGTCGAAGTAGTCGTGGTAGGCCTGGTTCAACAGGTTGGTCACGTCCACCGAGAGGGTGAGCTGCTTGCTGAGGCTGTAGCCGAAGGACGCGTCCAGCGTGCGCAGCGGTGCCACCCACAACTCACGGCCGGTGCTGCGGTACGGCTTTTCGGCCAGGAACTTGGAACGCCAGTTGTAGGCCAGGCGGCCATAGATCGGACCCTGCTCGTACAACGCCACCAGGTTGTAGGCCGACTTGGATTGGCCCAGGAAGGGGCCTTCCACTCCGGTGTTCGGGTCGGTCTGCTTGCCCGTCATGTAGGTGTAGTTGGCTTCCAGGCCAAACCCACTCAGCCAGCCCGGCAAGAAGTCGTAGAACTGGCGGTAGCTCAGTTCGTAACCATGCAGGTTGGCGTTGCTCACGTTGACCGGCTGCGTCACGTTGTACTTGACGCCATTGATGGTGGTCGAGACGGTTTGGTCGAACACGCGGTTCTTGAACTTGTGCTCGAACAGCGTGCCGGTCAAAGACCCGGTGCGGGCGAAGTAGTACTCCAGCGCCGCGTCCACGTTGGTGGACTCGGTCGGCTTCAAGTCGGGGTTGCCGCCGAAGATGGTGCCGAAGGTGACGCCGCCCCCGGGCGGGGTGATGGTCTGGCCAGGGTTGTACGCGTTGAAGCCCGGGCGCTCCAGCGTCTTGCCGGTGATGAGGCGGCCGATCAGCTGCGGGCTGAACTCGGCCTTGAGCGACAGCATCGGCAGTGCGTCGGTGCGCGACGTGTCCTTGTTGACCGGCGTGATCACACCCGTGGCTGCGTTGCGCGAGTTGCCCATCAGCGCCTGGTCGGTCTGCACCACGCGCAGGCCGAACACACCACTCACTGGCACACCTGCGGCGCTGAAGCCGAACTTCAGGCGGCCATAGACGGCCTTGGTCGTCTCGGTGTCGTCGAACAGCGTCATCGGGTCATAGGCCGTGAGCGCGCCGTTGCCGTTGGTCAGCAGCTTGCGGAAGGCCTCGCCGTTGTTCAGCAGCCAGTCGCGGTCGGCGTAAACGTATTGCTTCACGCCGTAGTCGCCCCAGGTCGCGGGCGAGACCGAGAAGATGTCGGCCACGCTGGCATCGGCAGCCGAGCGGCCCACGGCAGAGAAGCCGGTCTGCCAGGGCATGTTCGTGTTGATCGACATGGCCGAACGGCGGGCCAGGCGCACGCCGCCAGTGACTTCGCGGAAGAAGCCGTCGCCGATGTCGTAGCTCGCGTCCGCACGCCAGTCGGTGCTGTGGCCTTCGCGCTCGCCGCGCACGTCCACGCCGCCATTGATCCGGAAGTTGGCCTTGTTGGTCAGGTCCAGCTTGGGATAGTCGATGTAGCCGCCGCCGTCCTGCACCTTGGCGATGGTGCTGGTGGGCGTGTAGCCGCTGTCCAGGATGCGGTTGACCCAGTCGATCTGGCTGTTGGTGCGGGCCAGCTCGGTGGACAGACGCAGGCGGTCGGTCAGATCCCAGTGGCCGCCGAGGGCCACCTGGGCATTGGTGACCTGATCGCGCTTGGCCTGCGTGGAGGTGAAGCCCCAGCCCACGTAGTTCGCATTGGTCACCGTGTCCATGAAGTTGGTGCCCGGCTTGACGGTCACCGTCGACGTGGGCTCGAACACCGGCGCGCCCGCCACCAGGAAAGATTGCTGATAGCGGTGGTCGATGCTGGTGCCGAAGCCTTCCAGGTAGACCTCCTTGTCGGCGCTGGGCTTCCACTGCAGCGCGAAGTTGCCAGCCAGACGCTTGCGGTCGCCCAGGTCGAGCACGCGGCCGACGGCGTCGGAGCCGACGATGCTGCGGCCGGCGTTCGTGAAAGTCAGCGGATCGCCCACCCAGGCGCGCTCGTCGTGGTACTTGCCGCGCTGGTAGGACAGGCCGAACAGCGCCCCCACCTCACCGAGGTCGGTCTTCCAGCGGCTGGACGCCATGCCGGACAAGTCGGGGTTGTTCACATCGGCCTTGTCGCGATGCTCCATGCGACCGTTGATGACGAGCTGCGTGTCCTTGAAGTCAAAGGGGCGGTTGGTGCGCACGTCGATGACGCCGGCGGTGCCCCCCTCGGGCAGCGTGGCCTCCTGGGTCTTGAAGACGTCGATGCGCTTGAGCATGGTGGCGGGCACATCGGCCAGGTACAGGCTGCGGCCGGCGTCCGAGAAGAACTCGCGGCCGTTCAGCAGCGTGACGATGCCGCCCAGGCCGCGCACGATGACCGTGCCCGCCTCGCCGTTGCCACGCTGGATTTGCACGCCGGTCACGCGGCCCAGCAGTTCAGCCACGTTCTTGTCAGGGAACTTGCCGATGTCTTCGGCCACGATGGAATCCACCACCTGGTCGGCGTTCTTCTTGATGGCCTGGGCTGTTTCGGCCGAGGCGCGAGCGCCGGTCACCACCACGGTGCCCAGTTGCTGGTTCTCGCCAGCGGCTTGCTGCGCCAGCGCAGGCAAGCCCAAGGCGGTCAACGCGGCGGCGGCCGTCAGGCGAAGGGCAAAGCAGGAAGCAGAGGCGGCCGCGCGCTGCGGCACCCGGACGGGTTGGTTCATCGTGTCTCCGTGATCGTTATGAAGTTCGGCCGGCCCACCCGAACAGCCTCTGAACGGGCCTGGGGTGGGGGTCTGAATTCATGCTAGGGGGCCGATCGATCCACGACTAATCACATTTTTGGCCGCTTCGATGCTGCTTTTTGCATCCTCACCTCGGGTTACCCCGGAACCCTCTCCCGAGAGACGAGGGGCCACCGCCGCGGCAGGCGTGGCCCCGGTCGGCGATGCGCCCTGCGGCCTGCACGCCACAGCAGGCGTGGGCCACCGCACCGGTCCGTCCGGCTCAGCCGTGGATCTTCAGGGCCGCCTGGTGCAGCCGGACCATGTGGTACGGGTCGGGCTGCTGGTCGCGGCAGCCGCCGCTCTTGCAGGGCAGCGCGTCCGCCAGACGCCAGCCGCCCTGTTCGGCGTCCACCAGCTGCTCCTTGATGAGCGTGAGCGTTTGCTCGTAGCGGCGCCACAGGTCGTTGCGGCTGGTGGCCTGGGCGCCCACCATCAGCGCGTGCAGGCACTCGGCCTGCTGCCACCAGCCCTTGCGCAGGTCGGGCGCACCGCCGTCCGGGAAGCGGCGCAGGTAGCAGCCGCCGTCGTTCTCGTCGTAGCCTGCCGCCAGCGCGTAGGCCAGCAGCCGCTCGGCCACCTGGCTGTAGATGGGCGAAATCACCGCGCCCCGGGTCAGCAGGTGGCTCCACTCGAACTGGTGGCCCAGGTCGATGTAGCCGCCGGCCTGGCGGGTGGGCAGGGGCTTCCACTGCTCGTCGTACCACTCAGGCACGTGGGCGCCGCCGTCGGCCAGGCCTTGCATCAGCTTGTTGGCCACGAAGTCGCCCAGCCGGCGCGCCCCCTGCTCGGCCTGGATGTCGCCGCAGGCGTGGTGCACCGCCAGCAGCGCCTCGAACATGTGCATCACCGGGTTTTGCGTGCGCGCCCCCGCCATGGGTTGCCAGTCGCGCTGGCACTCGTTGTAGAGGCCGCCGGCCGGGTCCAGGAAGCGCAGCTGCACCTCGTGCCAGATCTGCAGCGCCGCGTCGCGGTAGCGCACGTCGCCGCCCACGCGGTACACCTCGGCCAGGGCCAGCATGGCGAAGGCGTGGTCGTAGGCCCGCTTGATCTGCGCGCGGGGCTCGCCGTCGGGGCCCACGCTGTGCACGTAGCCGCCGTGCACCGGGTCGCGGAAGCGCTCGAGCAGGAAGTTCGCCGCCCGCCGCGCGGTTTTCAGGTAACCCGCGTCCGGAAAGAACTCGTGCCCCGCGGCGAAGGCGTACACCAGCCGCGCCTGCCCGGTGAGCTCCAGCTCGGGCTGGGCCAAGGGGCGCCAGCTGCGGTCCATCGCCAGCTGGAAGCTGCCATCCGGCCGCACGGCGTGGCTGTGCCAGCGCAGCAGCAGGGCTTCCAGGTCGTCCCGGTGCCAGCCGGTGTCCACGCGGTTGCGGTAGCTGGCGTCGGGGTCGCTGCAGCCGGCCAGCAGGCCCAGCAACAGCAGGCCGCGCCGCGAGACCCCCGTCGCGCCGGTCACACCCACCCCCGCCACGTCAACGCCCATGCGGCCAGACGGCCTTCTTCGTCGGGCCCTTGCTCGTCTTGCCGCGCGCGGCCCAGGTTTTGTAGGCCGCGGGGGTGAGTTCACGCTTGAGCAGGGCCACCAGCTCGCCATGGCCGATGCCATGCATCAGCAGCACCTTGTTGTAAGGCGGCACGTCTTCGAACGCGGTGGCGATGACGCGCTGCACGTCATCGGGGCTGAGTTTGGGGGCGGACTTGGCCATCCGCGCATTCTGTCAGCCGGTGGGCCGCGCGCACCAGGCAGCCGCACCCCCGGCCAGGGTGCTGACAAAGACGCCCCAGGCCACATCGGCCCAGGCCAGGCTCAAGGGCCAGTGCTGCAGCGTCGCGCGGTTGGTGAGGTCGTACACCCCATAGGCCACCAGGCCCACCAGCGCCGCGCGCAGCACCTGGTGCAGCAGCGGCTGCCCCGCCGGCCACAGCGCCAGCACCACCAGCGCGGCCGGGTAGCCCAGGTAGAACAGCAGCGCCGGCAGCCAGCGCACTTTGTCCGCCATCTGCGCGCCGATGCCCTGTCGGTAGAAGTCACGGGCCAGCCAGCCCAGCCACAGCGCGTCCAGCACACCCAGCACCAGCAGGGCCACGAGGTAGGGTTTGATCAGCGTCTTCATGGCTGCCGCAGTGTGCCGGGTCCGGCGCACCCGCGGTGTCAGCCCCGGCCTCACGCCGCGGGCAGACGCCGCCGACGCCGGACGTCCTACGCGCAAGGCACCGGCCGGCTGGCACGCAAGGCCGGGGCCGCCGGCCAGCATGGGGCCCTGTGTTCCACGGCCCTTGCGCCCCACCCGCCATGACCACGACACCCCACACCGTCACCCACACCGTCACCCACACCGTGCCCCCGCGCAGCCGCGCCCCGGCCACCCGGGCCTTCGCTCCAGCACGGGTGCCCGACGCCGCCGCACCGTCCGGCCACCGCCGCCCGGCCTGGTCGCTGCTGGCGTCCGAGCCGCTGCGTGCGGCGGTGGAGGCCGTGCAGCACTTCGCTGAGCCCGACGCCGCGCTGGCCTGCCCGGGCGGCGGCCACACGGTGGTGCTGTTTCCGGGCCTGGCTTCCGACGGGCTGGCGCTGTGGCCGCTGCGGCGCCACCTGCAGCGCGCCGGCTTTCGGGCGCTGGACTGGGGCGACGGCCTGAACACCGGCCCGCAGGGGGACGTGCACGCCTGGCTGGACGGCCTGGCCGAGCGCATCCAGCAGCGGGCCGCACCCGCGCGCACGCTGAGCCTGGTGGGCTGGAGCCTGGGCGGCCTGTACGCCCGCGAACTGGCCAAGCGCTGGCCGCAGCGGGTGCGGCAGGTGGTGACGCTGGGCACGCCGTTCAACGGCAGCGTGGACGACACGCACGTGGGCTGGCTGTTCCGCCTGCTCAACGGCCAGCCGGCGCCGGACGAAGCCCAGCTGCGCGACCGCCTGGCCGAGCCGCCGCCGGTGCCCACGGTGTCGCTGTACAGCCGGCGCGACGGTGTGGTGGCCTGGCAGGCCTGCCAGCACGACCGGCCCGGGCCGCTGTGCCGCGACATCGAAGTGCAGGCCAGCCATCTGGGCATGGGCTGGGCGCCGGAGGTGCTGAGCCGCGTGACCGCGCTGCTGGCACACCCGGCGCTGCGCGCGGAGGCTGCCCGATGACGCACGCGACGACACCGCCGCCGGCACCCCAACCCGAGCCATCCCCAACGCCGACGCCTTCCCCTGCGCCGCCCCCCGTTCGGGAGGCACCGGCCCCAGCCGGCACGCACGCGCCGATGCAGCTCAGCCGGCGGCGCCGCCGCCCAGTTCCTGCAAGAGGCCGCCCAGCGCGCGTTGCACCGGGCTGGTTTCCGCCAGCTCGGTGGCCAGGCCTTCGCTGCGCAGCCGCTTGAGGGCGCGCCGCGTCATCGAGTGCATGCCGCCGGCCAGGTTGCTGGTGAACATGAAGAACGCGCCGTTGTCGCTGACCCAGGCCAGCTGCGCCGTGGCCCACACGCCTTGCAGGTGCAGCTTGCAGCGCAGCCCGGGGCGCAGCGCGTCGATCCAGCTGCCGGCGGCGTCCTCGCGGCTCGGGTCGTCCAGGCCCATGGGCACGGTGGGCAGGGCGCCGATGTGGGTGTCGCGCGCCTCCCAGCCCGACGCGGGCCGGCTGTCGCGGGCATCGTCTTCGTCGTCGTCATCAAACCAGCCGGGCGCGGCGGCCGGGCGGCTGGCCGGGGCCTCGGCAGGCTCCGAGCGGGCCGAGGGCCGGGCGGCGGCGGGCTCGGGCACGGCCCGGGGCGCCAGTGGCTCAGTAGGTCGGGGGCGGGACGGCGTAGTGCCCGCTGCGTCCGCCTGAGGCGCCGCTGCGGGCACGGAAGCCGGCGTGGGCGCGGCCTCGCTGCGTTCCGCCAGGTGCCGCCGGTGGGTTTGCATCAGCTCGGCCAGCACCCGGGTGCGGTGCTGCTGGGGAAGGTCGATCAGCGCCATGCCCTGTTGCACGCGGCCGATCAGGCCGGGCAGGCGGCGGCGCAGGTCCGCACGGGCCGCCGGCGTTTCCGGGCGCTCCAGGCTGGCCAGCAGTTCGTCCACCGTGCCCACCAGCGCCTGCGACTCGGGCGACTCGGCACCCTCGGCGGCCATCACCTTGGTCAGCACCTCAATCCACGGGCCGCGCAGGAAGGTCTGCACGATGGGGCTCACGTCCGGCGTCTTGGCCAGCTGCGCCTCGACCTGGTCGCGCATCAGCGGCAGCAAGCGCCGCTCGGCCTCGCGCTGGCCCAGCGCATCCATGGCCGGGCGGCTGCGCTCGATCTGCTGCTGCTGTTCGTCGTCGATGAACGACTCCACCGCCTCCAGCGCGGCCGCATAGGCCTCGGGCTGCTGCGGCTGGCTGGTGCTGAGCTGGCTGACCAGCGGGTCCACAAAGCGCTGGAAGGCCGCGCCGCGCTCGGCGTCATGCGCGGGCAGGGCGCCGGAATGGCCGGCGATCTTGTTGATCAGCGCCCAGGCGGGGTGCTGGTCGGAGCTGAGCACGCCGGGGTCGTGCGCGGCCAGGGCCTGCACCGGGGCTTGCAGCTGCGCAATCGCGCCTCGCGCGGGGCTCGCCAGCTGCGGGTCGGCCAGCAGGCGCTCGAACAGGCGTGCCAGCAGCGCATGGCTGACGCCTGCATCCGCCACCGGGGCCGGCGCCGGCGCCGGCGCGGGCGCACCGGCCAGCGGCTCCAGCTGCAAGCGCAGCTCGGGGGCCAACGGGGACGGTGCCGCAGAGGACGCCGGTGGGGCCGAGGCCGCGCGGCCGGCCGCACCCGCCAGGCCCCGCTGCAGCAGCGGGATTTGTTGCAGCAGGGCTTGCAGTTGCTCGGCCGGCAAGGCGGCCAAGGCATGGCTCGCGGCACCGGTGGGCGCCGGGCCCTGCCACGCGGGGGCAACCCCGCCGGGCGGCTGGGCGAACGGTGCCGACGCGGCCGCCTGGGCCATCACGGCGCTGGAGTTGGGCGCGAGGATGGTGCGGTAGCGCGGCGCCTGCACGCCTTCGTCGCGCAGCCGGGCACTCACGGTGCCCAGCAACTGGCGCAGCGGCGCCACCAGCGTTTGCGTGGCCACGCGCATCCACACGGCCTGCTGCTCGGGTTCCAGCACCTGTTCGTACACGGTCTGGCTGATGGCCCGGGCAAACAGCGCCGGGCCGCAGGCGGTGGGGTCTTCGCCGCGCGGCGGGTCGGTCAGCAGGTTGCTGGCCAGGCCTTGCAGCTCGCGCAGCTCCCATTCCAGCTGCAGGTCGGCCAGCTGCACCACGCGCGAGATTTCAATGTCTTTCTCGGCCTGGGCTTCGTCGACCAGCGTGAGCTCGTCGATGTCGAACCCGCTCAAGGCCGATGCGGCCGCGCCCCGGCCCAGCAGGCGGGCTTCGGCGCCTTCAAAGCCGCGCAGCAGGTGGCCGCTCAGGCATTCGGCGATGTGCATGCGCAGCGGCTCGGTGGTCAGCAGCAGGCCGCTCAGGGCCTTGCGGTCCACCGCGCCCAGGCCGGCGTCCACCGGGTCGCGCATCGCCTGCAACATGGCCTCGACCCAGTGGCTGGCGAAGGGCTGCGCCTGGGCTTCCAGGAAGCGCACATGGCGGTCGAACGGCTGGGAGGCTTGCATGGCCGGCGTGGGGTTCCTACTCACGGAACCCCACTCTAGCCGCAGCCTGACGGGCCACGGGCGAGACGTGCCGGGTCAGGCGCCGCGCGTGATGGGCATGGAGATGCGGTCGGTGGGCAGCTTCATGTGGCGCGCCAGCTCCAGCTTGGCCAGCGAGTTGCGGTGCACCTCGTCCGGGCCGTCGGCCAGACGCAACGTGCGCTGGTGCGCCCACATCATGGCCAGTGGCGTGTCCTGGCTCACGCCGGCGCCGCCGAACACCTGGATGGCCCAGTCGATGACCTGCAGCGCCATGTTGGGCGCCACGATCTTGATCATCGCGATCTCGGCCTTGGCAACCTTGTTGCCCACGGTGTCCATCATGTAGGCGGCCTTGAGCGTCAGCAAGCGGGCCTGCTCGATGCTGCAACGCGCCTCGGCGATGCGCTCCTGCGTGACGGTCTGCTGCGCAATCGTCTTGCCGAAGGCGGTGCGGGCAATCGCACGCTCGCACAGCAGCTGCAACGCCCGCTCGGCCGCGCCGATGCTGCGCATGCAGTGGTGGATGCGCCCCGGGCCCAGGCGGCCTTGGGCGATCTCGAAGCCCCGGCCCTCGCCCAGCAGGATGTTGCTGGCCGGCACGCGCACGTTCTTCAGCTCCACCTCCATGTGGCCGTGGGGCGCGTCGTCGTAGCCGAACACGCTCAAGGGGCGGATGACGGTGATGCCCGGCGTGTCGGCCGGCACCACGATCATGGATTGCTGCTCGTGCTTGCCCGCCTCGGGGTTGGTCTTGCCCATGACGATGTAGACGGCGCAGCGCGGGTCACCGGCGCCGGAACTCCACCACTTGCGGCCGTTGATGACGTAGTCGTCGCCATCGCGCTCGATGCGGCACTCGATGTTGGTGGCGTCGCTGGACGCCACGGCCGGCTCGGTCATCAGGAAGGCCGAGCGGATCTCGCCCTTGAGCAGCGGCTCCAGCCAGCGGTCCTTCAGCGCCTCGGACGCGTAACGCTCCAGCGTCTCCATGTTGCCGGTGTCCGGTGCCGAGCAGTTGAAGACCTCAGGCGCCCAGAACACCCGGCCCATGATTTCGCACAGCGGCGCGTATTCCAGGTTGCTCAGCCCTTCCGGCGCGCGGCTGCTCTTGGGCAGGAACAGGTTCCACAGCCCGGCCGCGCGGGCCTTGGGCTTGAGTTCCTCGATCACCTGCGTGGCCTGCCACACGTTGCCGGCGCGGCGGTTGGCTTCGACTTCTTCGAGGTAGCGACGCTCGTTGGGGTAGATGTGCTCGTCGAAGAAAGCGAGCAGGCGTTCGCGCATCTGCGCGACCTTGGGGCTGTAGTCGAAGTTCATGACGCGGCGGGGCTGGTGAGGTGCTGCGAGTGTGGCGCAGCCGGCCTCGGGTACTTGTCACCGAGGCGGCAGCCCGAACGAGACGATGCGCTGCCTACACTGCGCCGCGCCGCAGCAGCGGCCCCTTGTTCCCCGTCAACGCCTGAACCTCGGAGCCCATGAAGCACTACCTCTGGTTGAAAGTCATCGCCGGCCTGATCGGCCTGAGCGCCCTGCTGTACGGCATCCACATCCTCGACGCCGACCCCACGCTGCGCGTGATGCAGCAGGTCAGCATGGCCGACATCGAAGCCGGCCGCGTCCCGCGCGACGGCCAGAAGGTCACCGTGACCGACGTGTGGCTGTTGCCCACCTGGGTGGTGGAGACCTCGCACAGCCGCAAGCGCGGGGACCATGCCCACGTGCATGTGGCCGTGGGCTCGCGCGCCGCGTTCGAGGCGGCCGCCGCCGGCCAGCCGGTGGACATCAAGCTGTGGATGCGCCTGCCGCAAGACTTCCGCACCCGCGAGGGCGCCACCGCCGCGATGAACGCGCAAGACCTGTACGGTCGCCCCCAAGCCCACGAGGGTGTGTTCAACGAACTGCCGCAGCGCGTGCGCGAGCAGTTCACCGCCGACAGCCCTTGGCGCTCGCAAGCCAGCATGCGGCTGGAAGAGGGCGCCACGCCCAGCAGCGCGGGCGACGGCGCCGGCTTCCTGGCCGCCGGCGTGCTCGTCCTGGCCCTGGTGGGCGCCTGGCTGGCCGCCGACCGCCTGACCGAGCAATGGCTGCGCGGCGTGCAGGCCGCGGGTGAATCCGCCTTCCAAGGCACCTCGCCCTGGCTGCTGGGCTTCGGCCTGGCGCTGCTGGTGGCGCCGATGCTGGTGTTCCACGACGCCGGCACCTGGGTGGACGAGCACGAACTCGACGTCGCCCTGGTGGGCGGGCTGGCCGCACTGCTGGCGCTGGCCGCCTTCTCGCTGTGGCGCAACCGCGTGGGTTGGCTGGTGACGCCCGAAGGCCTGGTCCGCGCCGGGCGCGCCGGCCGCCAGCTGCTCGTGAAATGGACCGAAGTGCAGGCGCTGACCCTGGCCGAGCGCCACTTCCGCGGCAACGTGGCCGTGACCTACACGCTGCTGGCCGGCCCGCGCAAGGTGAAGCTGGGCGACGGCCTGTTCGTGGGCGGCGTGGCCCAACAGGCTGCGCTGGGCCAGGCCCTGCGCGAGGCCGTCAACGCCCAGGTGGCGCCGGCTCTGCTGCAGCGCCTGGAACGCGGCGAGCGCGTCGCCTTCGGCGCCCTGGGCGCGCACCGCGACGGGCTGGTCAAGGGCAAGCTGGAAACCGGCGAGCTGCTGCCCTGGGCCGAGATCGAATCCACCACGCTCAAGCAAGGCAAGCTGCGCATCAAGCGCCGCGGCAAGCTGCTGGCCTGGGAGAACCTGGCGCTGGGCAAGCTGCACAACCCAGACGTGCTGCTGAACCTGATCCAGCACCACGGGCCGGCGGCGGCCTGAAGCAACGACTGAAGTGCAAGCGGGGCGTGCTGCCCCGCCTGCTCGGCTAGAACAGCCGCTTGAGGCGCAGCTGGCCTTCGCGGCGGGTGAGTTCCCCCCGCTGACGCTGCGTGAAGCTGCCCACCAGCGTCCAGTCGCGGCCGAGGTACTTGGCCTGCGTCCACTGGAACTCGCGCACTGTGCGTCCCTCGCCCAGGCCGTTGTTCACGGCGCTGAGCGTGATCACCGCCTTCATGTCGAACACCTGGCGCAACACCAGGCCCACGCTGGGCTGCACAAAGACATAGGCCCCATGGCGCACGCCCACACCGGCCGACGCCATGGCGAACAGGTCCAGATCGCGGCCCACGCGCTCGGTCAGCCCGAGGCCCCCCTCCACGCGCAAGCTACCCCGGCTGCTCAGGTCGGCCCCCACCTGGGCTTCGTGGCCGATCTTGAACCGGCCGGACCAGCCGCCCGTGAACCGGTCACGCGGCAGCAGCGACTCCACGGCGTACACGGTCGCCCGCTCCACCCGCGCGCCGCGCCCGTGCATCGACTGCGTGAGGGCGATGTCGAACAGCCGCAGCGAGCTCTCGCTGAAGTACATGTCGTTGCGGTCTTCCAGCCGATGGGAGGCCGGCAGGAACTCCAGCAGCAACGCGTCATCCCCGTCGCGCCGCATCACGCCCACGCTGAGCTGGGAGTCCGGCGGTGCCGCCGCCGGGCTGAACGCGGGGCTGCTGGTCAGGGCCAGGTCGGCCTGCGCGGCGTCTTGCAAACGGCGCTGGTAGGTCGCTGCCACGTCGGGTGACCGTCGGCCGCTTTGCACCACGTGCTGGTTGAGCGCCAAGGCCGCCTGCTGGCGCAGGAAGCTGCGGGCTGCCTGCGGCGCGGCAGCCGGGAGCGACTGCGTGGCCACGGCCTCCTGCACGGCGGCCACATCGGCGGCGTCGAGCGCGCCGTCCAGCAAATGCAGCGTCCAGCGCGGGGCACTCAGCGAGCGCGCCGGCTCCAGCACGCCGGCCGACTGCGCCGCGCGCACCACATCCTTGGGCGTGGTCCAGAGGTCCGGCGTGTCCAGCACCGCCGGCTGCACCACCGCCAGCACCTGCTTCACAAGCGTGGCGCAGTTGTAGCGCTGGAAGTAGTAGGTGAACTGCACCGGGCGCAGTTCCATCAGGTGGGCCTGCAGCAGGCGGCGCTGGCTTGCGTCCACCCGCAGCGGGTGTTCCCACAGGCTGCGGCCCTCGCGGCCGATGTAGCCCTGCACCTGCTCGGCATAGGGGCTCAGCGTGAAGTACCCGGGCATGCCCGCCACCAAGCTGCGCCAGAACAGGCGCGGCAGGTTCCAAGTCACCGGCTCGGTGAAGAACGAGATCGCGTGCTCGCGCGGCTGGCCGGTGGCGTCGCGCCCGCTGAGCTTCAGGAACACGTGGCCCATCATGCTCGAGGGCTGGCTCAGTGTTTCTGAGGCGAACACGAGCGCCACCTCGTCCATGGGCGCCCGGGCATTGAATTCGGTGAGGTCGGCGCAGTGCGCGAGCGAGCGCTCGGGCAACACGCCCTGGCTGTGCAGCCAGATGTAGCGAGCCGGAAAGCGGCACACCGCCTGGGGGTCGGGGCCCTGCAGCAGGGCCAGCGTGGCCTGCAACTCGGCTTGCAAGGAAAACTGCGACAGCGTCAGCAGGAACGCAGGGTCGCGCACCATGGGCTCGCCATCTCGCACATGCAGCAGCGCTGCCCAGGCGGGATGGGTGGCGACCTCGTTCACGTCGGCCACGTCGGCCATGGCCACAGGGGCTGCGGCCACACACAGCCATGCAAAAGCGGCCCGAAGGCCGCTTTGCATGCGCAAGCGCAGGCGCTGGATCACTGGCAGCTGACGACCACCGAGTCCGCGTACTTCCACATGCGTTCGGTCGAGTAGTCGGTCGTGGAGCCGAAGGCGCCGCCGCTCAGGATGTTGATGAAGAACTTGGAGTCCACGGTGCTGGCCACGGTGGTGTTCTTGGCGCAACCGGCGGTGTCGACGGTCACGATCTTGTCGCCCTTGGCGCGGGTGAAGGGCACCACGGCCGGTGCGGTGAAGGCCTTGCCGTCCACCGAGCCGGTGATGGGCTTGCCCGTGGACGAGGTGATGTTCACCGATTGGGTGGGCTCGTTGAGGATGGACGCGCAGCCGGTGGACAGGACAGCGATGGCAGCCAGAGCGGCAGCGTTGAAAAGCTTCATGGTTCTGAATCGTTAGGTTGAATGAACACGGGCCGGCCGTTGCCACCGCCTTCGGGAACGCCAACGCCCGGCGCATGGCTGGCGCCATGCAACCCCGGTGCGTGTGTTTTCCTCCCTGCAGGCCGTTGTGCCACGGCTGGACGCGGCGCACTGTAGCGGTGCGTTTGTCGTGGCCAGCCAACATTTCCTGGGCAACAACCCCTACGCCGCGGGGGGAGTAATCACCTGGGCTCACACCCCGGCCGCGGGCCTGGACGGTCAGCCCACCAGCAGCTTTTTCTCGGCCAGCGCCAGCGCGGCTGGCGTGCCGCTGATCACCAGCGTGTCGCCGCCGGCCAGCACGGTGCTCGACTCCACGAACACGCCCTTGCCGCTGGCGCGGCGCAGCGACACCACGGCCACGCCCAGGGCGTGCAGGGCGAGGTCGTCCAGCAGCTCGCCGGCATGGGCGCTGGCGGTGGGCAGGGTGACGGAACTCAGGCGGGCTTGCTCAACCTCGTCGGCGGTGTCGTCATCGGCGCCGTGGAAGTAGCCGCGCAGCAGGCCGTAGCGCTTGTCGCGCGCGTCGCGGGTGATGCGGATCACGCGGCGCATGGGCACGCCCACCAGCGCCAGCGCGTGCGAGGCCAGCATCAGGCTGCCCTCAATCGCCTCGGGCACCACCTCGGTGGCGCCGGCGCCCTTGAGCTTTTCCAGGTCACCGTCGTCGATGGTGCGCACCACCACCGGCACGCGCGGCGCGTGCGTCTGCACGAGGTTCAGGATCTTCAGCGCCGAGGGGGTGTCGTGGTAGGTCACCACCACGGCGCTGGCCCGCGCCAGGCCCGCCGCCATCAGGCTTTGCACCTTGGCCGCGTCCCCGAACACCACACTCTGGCCGGCGGCGGCGGCCTGGCGCACGCGGTCGGGGTCCAGGTCCAGCGCCATGTACGGAATGTGCTCGCCCTCCAGCAGCCGCGCCAGGTTCTGGCCCGAGCGGCCGTAGCCGCAGATGATCACGTGGGCCTCGCTCTTGATGCTTTTCTTGGCGATGGTGGTGAGCTGCACCGACTGCATCAGCCAGTCGCTGCTGGAGAGCTTCATCACGATGCGGTTGCTGTACATCACCAACAGCGGCGTGGCGAGCATGGACATCACCATGCTGGCCAGCACGGGGCTCACCCACTGCTCGGCAATCAGCCGCTGCTGCGCGCCCAGCGTGAGCAGCACGAAACCAAACTCGCCGGCCTGCGCCAGATACAGGCCGGTGCGCAGCGCCACCCCCGGCGGCGAGCGGAACAGCCGCGCCAGCCCGGCGATCAACGCGAACTTGGCCACGATGGGCATCACCGTCAGCAAGATCACCAGCCACCAGTGGTCCACCAAGGGGTGCCAGTCCAGCTTCATGCCGATGGTGATGAAGAACAGGCCCAGCAGCACATCGTGGAAAGGCCGGATGTCGGTCTCCACCTGGTGCTTGTATTCGGTTTCGGCAATCAGCATGCCAGCCACGAAAGCGCCCAGCGCCAGGCTCAGGCCCGCGTGCTCGGTCATCCAGGCCAGGCCCAGCGTCACGAGCAGCAGGTTCAGCATGAAGAGCTCGTCGCTCTTGCGCCGGGCCACCAGCGTGAGCCACCAGCGCATCAGCTTCTGGCCACCGTACAGCAGCAGCGTGAGCAGCACCGCCGCCTTGAGCCCGGCCCAGGCCAGCGCCTCGGCCATCTCGCCGCCGCTGCTGTTCAGCGCCGGAATCAGCACCAGCAGCGGCACCACGGCCAAGTCCTGGAACAGCAGCACGCCCATCACCAGCTTGCCGTGCGGGCTCTCCAGCTCCAGCCGCTCGGCCATCAGCTTCACGACGATGGCGGTGGAGCTCATGGCCATGGCCGCGCCCAGCACCAGGGCGCCTTCCCAGTTCAAGTCCCACGCGCGCCCGAGCGCGGCAAAGCCGGTCACCAGCAACGCGTTGCCCAGCACCGCGCCGCCCACCGTCAGCACCACCTGCGCCAGGCCGAGGCCGAACACCGCGGTCTTGAGCGCCCGCAGCTTGGGCAGGTTGAACTCCAGCCCGATGGCAAACATCAGGAACACCACGCCGAACTCGGCCAGGTACTGGATGCCCGCCGAGTCGTGCGCGAAGGCCAGCGCGTTCGGCCCGATCAGCACCCCCACCGCCAGGTAGCCCAGCATGGGCGGCAGCTTCAGCGAACGGCAGACGACCACACCCAGCACGGCGGCCACGAGATAGAGGAGGGCAAGGTCGAGCGAGGTCACCGGGCGATGGTATGCGGGCCGCTCAACGCCCCGGGCGGCGTGCCGGGACCCCGTGAATTTCGGCACGGGTCTGCGGGGGCCATGCACGGCTTGCATAAGCGCATGAGCACTTGGCTAGACAAGCTCTGGCAGCGAAGGGATGCTTCGCGATACCGTTCGCCCCACTCAAAGTTACGGAGCATTTCATGCCCAACCTGTCCTTCGTTTCGCCCACGCGCAACAGTCCGTGGGGAACGTACCTGTCGCAGATTGACGCGGTCGAGCCCTACCTGGGCCACCTGAGCAAGTGGGTCGAGACGCTGCGCCGCCCCAAGCGCGCGCTGATCGTGGACATCCCCATCGAGCTGGACAACGGCACCGTCGCCCACTTCGAGGGCTACCGTGTGCAGCACAGCCTGACGCGCGGCCCGGGCAAGGGCGGCGTGCGCTACCACCCGGACGTCACGCTGGAAGAAGTGATGGCCCTGTCGGCCTGGATGACGATCAAGAACGCCGCGGTGAACCTGCCCTACGGCGGCGCCAAGGGCGGCATCCGTGTCGATCCGTCGCTGCTGTCGATGAAGGAACTGGAAAAGGTTACGCGCCGGTACACCAGCGAGATCGGCATCATCATCGGCCCGACGCAAGACATCCCGGCGCCCGACGTGAACACCAACGGCAAGATCATGGCCTGGATGATGGACACGTACTCGATGAACGTCGGCGCCACGGCGACCGGCGTCGTCACCGGCAAGCCCATCGAACTGGGTGGCTCGCTGGGTCGCGTGGCCGCCACCGGCCGTGGCGTGTTCGTGGTGGGCCGTGAAGCCATGCGCCGCCTGAACATCGACATGGAAGGCGCCCGTGTGGCCGTGCAGGGCTTCGGCAACGTCGGCTCCATCGCCGCCAAGCTGTTCGCCGCCAACGGCGCCAAGGTGGTGTGCGTGCAAGACCACACCGGCACCATCCTGAACCAGAACGGCTTCGACATGGCCGACCTGCTGGACCACGTGGCCAAGACCCGTGGCGTGGCCGGCTTCAAGGGCGGCGACATGATCGCCAACGAAGACTTCTGGGGCGTGAAGAGCGACGTGCTGATCCCGGCCGCGCTGGAAGGCCAGATCACCGCCGAGCGCGCCCAGCGCCTGCAGACCCGCCTGGTGCTGGAAGGCGCCAACGGCCCGACCACGCCCGACGGCGAAGCCGTGCTGGCCGACCGCGGCATCGTGGTGGTGCCGGACGTGATCGCCAACGCCGGCGGCGTGACCGTGTCTTACTTCGAGTGGGTGCAAGACTTCTCGTCCTTCTTCTGGACGGAAGACGAGATCAACCTGCGCCTGGACAAGATCATGGTGGGCTCGTTCAAGCACATCTGGGAAACCGGCGAACAGCACAAGATTCCGCTGCGCACCGCCGCGTTCACCGTGGCTTGCACGCGCGTGCTGCAGGCCCGCGAAGAGCGTGGCCTCTATCCCTGATCCGCGTTCCGACGCTGCAAGACAAGCCCGCCTCGCGCGGGCTTTTTTGCGCCTGGGCGCCCGGGCCTCAGCCCTTCACCACCGCGCCGGTGCTGTCCAGCACGCGCAGCGTGACGGGAATCGCGGCGGCGATGCTTTGCGTCACGGTGCAGAAGTCTTCAAACGTGTCCAGCACCCGCTGCAGGTGCGCCAGGTCTGCCGCTGGCTGACCCAGGTGCAGATCCACCGCCAGCGCCTGCACGCGGTTGCGGCCGCGGTCGTTGCGGCCCACGGTGGCCTGCACCTCGGTGCGCAGGGGCGAGGGGTCGTCCTTGTACTTCTGGCAGGCAAACCACAGCGACGCACTCAGGCAGTGGCCCACGGCCGAGGCCAGCAGTTCCACCGGGTCCGGGCCCTGGCCGGTGCCCAGCGGCGGCGGCTCGTCGGCCAGCAGCACGGCATCGCGCGCGCCGTGCCGGTGCTCGAACAGGTAGTTCTGGCGTTGGGTGAGGGTGGCGGTGGGGTGGTCCATGTGGGTGCTCCGGGTCAGCGCAGGTCGTCGGTCTCGAAATACAGCTCGGCCACGCCGGGCGACTGGAAGGCGCGCTGCACCGCGGCGGTGGGGCGGGCCAGGCCGTTCAGGGGCACGGTCACGTCCTGATGCACGCCCGGCGGGGCCAGGCGCAGGATGTGGTCGAAGTCCGGCCGGCGGTCGATGCGCTTGAGCGCGAACCATTCCTCCCCCCGGCCCACCAGCAGGTAGCGGCCGGTGCCGCCGGTGCGCGGCTCGGGCTGCAGGCGGCTGAACAGCAGCACCTCGTCCACCACCACATGCTGGGTGCCGGGCTGCGGCTGGCCGCCGCGCTCGAAGTGGCCCTGGAAGAAGCGAGCGTCGAACTCGCGCAGCGGCTGGGCGTGCGCCGGGTTCAGGCGCAGCAGGTCGAAGGTTTCGGGGTCCAGCGTCCACAGGCGCGGCTCGCGGGCGAGGGTTTCGCGCAGGCGGCGGTCGGCGGCGGCGTCGGCCAGATGAAAGCGCAGCACGACCTGGCTGTCGTGCGGGGCGTGGAACATGGGCAGGTGCGAGGCATACAGGCCCTCGCGCCCGCCGAACACGGCCATGCCGTGCCCACCAATTGCAGTGGCGGTTGCAGTCGCAGGCGCGGTTGCAGTGGCCGGTGCGGTGGCCGGCGCGGCCGGCATCAAGCGGGCTGCCGGCGCCTTCGCTTGCGCCAGCACCGCGCACGGCAGCACGGCCAGGGCCAACGCGCAGGCCCGCATACAGAGGTGAAGGGCAGTCATGCGGGCATTCTCGGCCGCGGTGGGGCCGGGCGCCGGGCTGGGGGCTTGGGCGGCGCGGGTTCTCCCGGTCAGCGCGGTGCCGCCATCGCGCGTTGCAGCACGCCGCGCAGCGCAACAAAAGCGCGACACGACGACGGAATAATCCCGCCATGCCTCGCATCTGCACCCTGCTCCTCGCGCCCCTGCTTGCCGCCCTGCTGGCCGGCTGCAGCGCCCTGCCTTCGCTGCCCGAGAAGCCGCCCAAGGCCGTGTACCAAGGCGAGAAGTTCACCGCCGAAGAAACCTTTTCGCGGCTGTTCGACGCCAACGTGGACGACACCTGCGAAGCCGCCCGCCGGGCGCTGCTGAGCCAGGGCTACGTCATCAGCAAAGCCGGCGGCGGCATGGTGCAGGGCGCCAAGCGCTTCCAGCCCGAGGGCGAAGTGCACGTGGAGATCGCCTTCAACGTGGTGTGCGTGGGCGAGGGCGCCAAGCAGCAGGTGGCCACGGCCTACGTGAGCGCGCTGCAAGACCGCTACGTCATCAAGAAAAGCTCGCAGGCCGCCAGCCTGGGCGTGAGCGCGCTGGGCTCCATCTCGGTACCGCTGTCGTCCACACAAGACTCGATGGTGAAGGTGGCCTCCGAAACCATTCCCGCCGGCGGCTTTTACGACCGCTTCTTCACCCTGATGCAACGCATGCTGCGCGAAAGCGCCGCCGACCGCTGATGCGCCGACTCCCTTGGCCGCTGGCCCTGCTGGCGCTGCTGGCCAGCCCCACCCTGCACGCCGCCCCGCGCGCACCCGACCTCACCACCCACGCCGAGCGCAGCGGCTTCACGCAAACCGGCCGCTACGACGAAGTGGACCGCCTGTGCCACGGCTTCGCCCGCGCCCACCCGCGTGAGGTGCGCTGCACGCGCTTCGGCACCACGCCGCAGGGCCGGCCGATGTGGGCGCTGGTGGCCAGCCAGTCCGGCGCGCTCACGCCCGAGGCGGCCCACCGCCGCGGCCTGCCGGTGACGCTGGTGCAGGGCGGCATCCATGCGGGCGAGATTGAAGGCAAGGACGCCGGCTTCCTGGCCCTGCGCGAGCAGCTCGCCCGGCCCGGCGCCTTGAAGCAGCAGGTGCTGGTGTTCGTGCCCGTGTTCAACGTGGACGGCCACGAACGCTTCGGCGCCTGGAACCGCCCCAACCAGCGCGGCCCCGAGCAGATGGGCTGGCGCACCACCGCCCAGAACCTCAACCTCAACCGCGACTACGCCAAGGCCGACGCGCCCGAGATGCAGGCCATGCTGGGCCTGGTGCGCACCTGGGACCCGCTGGTGGCCGTGGACCTGCACACCACCGACGGCGCGCAGTTCCAGCACGACATTGCCGTGATGGTGGAGCCCGTGCAGTCGGGCGACGAGGCCCTGCGCACCGCCGGCCGTGCCTGGCGCGACGGCGTGATCGAGCAACTGCGCGCCCAGGGCGGCCTGCCGCTGCCGTTCTACCCGTCGTTCGTGGAGGCCGACAACCCGGCCAGCGGCTTCAAGGACTCGGTGTCCACCCCGCGCTTTTCCACCGGCTACTTCGTGCTGCGCAACCGGCTGGGCATGCTGGTGGAAACGCACTCCTGGCGCCCCTACCCCCACCGCGTGCGCCAAACCCGCCAAACCGTGGACGCCGTGCTCAACCTCGTGGCCACCCACGGCCGCCAGTGGTTGGCGCAAGCGCACGAGGCTGACGCCCGCGCCGCGCAGCTCACTGAACTGCCGCTGGCCTGGCGCACGCTGGACGACGCCCGCACCATCGACTTCCTCGGCTACGCCTACACCCGCACGCCCAGCGACATCTCCGGCGCGCTGATGACGCGCTACGACGAAACCCGCCCCGAGGTGTGGAAGCTGCCGCTGCGCGACCGCATCGTGCCCGACCGCCTGCGCGCCGCGCCCCGCGCCGGCTACCTGGTGCCGGCCGAACACGCCGGCTGGGTGGGCGAGAAGCTGGCGCAGCACGGCATTCGCTTCGAGCGGCTGACCGCCGGCCACGACGCGCTGGCTGTGCAAGCCTTTCGCGCCACCGCCGTGAAGCGCAGCGCCCCCAGCGTGGAAGGCCGCCCACGTGCGGACCTGGCCGGCGACTGGGCCACCGAGACCCGCGCCCTGCCCGCCGGCAGCCTGTTCGTGCCCATTGCCCAACCGCTGGCGCGCCTCGTGATGAACCTGCTGGAGCCCGACGCGCCCGACGCCCTGGCCGCCTGGGGCCGGTTCGACGCCGCCTTCGAGCAAAAGGAATACATGGAGCCCTACGTGGCCGAGCAGGTGGCCCGCGAGCAACTGGCCGCCAGCCCGGCGCTGGCCGAGGAATTCCAAACCCGGCTGCGCACCGACCCCGCCTTTGCCGCCAGCGCCGAGCAGCGCCTGGCCTTCTTCCACCGCCGCCACCCGAGCTGGGACGAGCGCTTCAACCTCTACCCCGTGCTGCGCGTGGACGCGCGCCCCACGCCCTGAGCCACGATGCATCGCCATGAATCGCCTTGAGTCCCAACTCCAGCGCCTGTACCGGCTGCCCGCTGCCACGCCGGGCGAGGCCCTGATCAGCGCCCAGGGTGAGGTGCGAGCCCTGGTGCTGGAACTGGCCAGGCCGGCCGACTGGGCGGCGCTGTCGCCCGTCTGGCGCGGCGTGCAGGCCGACCTGCAGCTGCCGGCCCCGGCCATTGCCGTGTCGGGCACCGACGGGCTGCAGCTGTGGTTCTCGCTGCAGCAGCCGGTCAGCAGCACACGCGCTGCGGCCTTCCTGGCGCAACTGCGGGCGCAGTACCTGCCGGGCATTGCCCCGTCGCGGGTGCGGGCCATGCCGACAAGCACGGGGCCAACCTGGCAGGCCCCGCTGGTGCCAGCACCGCAGGCTGGCACCGAGAACTGGTCGGCCTTCGTTGCGCCGGACCTCGCGCCGGTGTTCGCCGACACGCCCTGGCTGGACATCCCGCCCAGCGCCGAGGGGCAGGCCGACCTGCTGGCGCCGTTGCAAAGCATCAAGCCGGCCGCCCTGGACACAGCGATGCAGCGCCTGCCCGCCGGTGTGCCCGCACCGGCAGCGCCAGCAGCGCCAGCAGCGCCAGCGTTACCAGCATTACCAGCCGTTGAGCCCCCGGCGGCCGGCGCTGCTGGCACCACACCCGACGTGAGCCCGCGGCACTTTCTGCAACGCGTGCTGAACGACGAGACGGTGGCACTGGCCCTGCGCGTCGCGGCGGCCACCGCCCTGCTGAAACATCCCTGAGCGCCCCCCGGGCGGTCAGCCCAGGAGCCCACAGCGGCGGCGCGCGGCCAGCGTGCTGAGCAAGATGCTTTCGTTCAACTGACAACCTTGCACTTCGTTTGCAACGCGCCGTGGTCCGCGCGGCATTCGCACCACGGTGGGGCTGCCGCGCTCCGGTACAAACGCACGGCCCGCGCGCGCAGCCAAAGGGCCACCGTTGCAAGTGCAGAGGGTTGTCGGAACA
Source organism: Pelomonas baiyunensis (assembly GCF_043555935.1). NCBI lineage: Bacteria > Pseudomonadati > Pseudomonadota > Betaproteobacteria > Burkholderiales > Sphaerotilaceae > Roseateles > Pelomonas baiyunensis. Next base: position 37,694 of record NZ_JBIGIB010000003.1, read on the forward strand.
CTCCGGCGCCGGAGCTCTTGCGCCGTCAGGCCCAAGCGAGCCTCGCGGCACATGGCTTGGTGCCGCTGATATCGATCGGCATCGGCGGTTCAGCGGTGCCACCACCCTGCGCCCTGCGCCCTGCCCCTGCGCCTTTTTCTGACCTGTCATCCCGCCATGCCAAACCCCTCTGCCCCGCGCGCCATCGCCAGCTCCAACCCCTCAAGCACGCCCCTGTGGGCCCGCCTCGGCGTGTCGTGGTTTCGCACGATGCGCTTCCCGTCCAAGGCGGCGGTGATCCTGGCGTTCCTGCTGGCGCCCATCCTGGTGACCGTGGGGCTGCTGGTGTCAGACCGACGGGCCGAGCTCGCAGCCACCCAGATGGAGCGCCGCGGGCTCAGCGCGATCGAGCTGATGGTGCCGGTCATGGAGGCCACGCAGCTGCTGCGCCGCGCGCTGGTGGACCAGGCCAACGGCGTGGACCGGCCCGATGTGGGCGACCTGCGCAGCCGCTTCAAGGCAGCCATGGACCGGCTGGCCAAGGAAGGCAAGCCGCTGCTGGACGCCCTGCCCAACCCCGGCACCGAGCACTGGCAGGCGCTCACGGCCGCCCACCGGGCGGCAGACCAGCAGCCCGGCGGGCTCAGTGCCGCCGAGGTGCGCAAGCCCTACGTCGAACTCAGCCTGCAACTGGGCGAACTCATCCAGCACTGCGTCGACGAAAGCGGCCTGGCGCTGGACCCGGAAGGTGACACCTACTACCTGATGCTCATCTCCACCGTGAACCTGCCGGAACTGCTGGAAAGCTTTGGCCTGACGCGCGCCGCATTGGCCAACCTGGCCGCAGACCCGCAGAACGGCAAGCTCACGGCCAAGGCGGCCGCCCAACTCGCCGTGGACAAGCGCGCGCTGACGCTCATTCAAGAAGACCTGCAACGCACCGCCGAGTTCAACGCCTCGCTGCCGCTGGCCCCGCTCAAGGCCAAGCTGGACACCGCCAAGGCCTTCGTGGCGCAGATGGAGCCGCTGGTGATGCAGCAATCGGCCGAAATGCCGGCGCCGGCCGACATCGTCAAGCAGAGCACTGCGGCCGTGCTGGCGCTGGGGGAGATGCAGAAGTCGGTGGCCAAGATGCTGGACCAGCTGCTGGAAGCTCGGGAATCGCGCCTGCGCGGCCGCATCGTTGCCGTGGCCACCGTGGTCACGCTGCTGGTGCTGGGCGGGGTGTACTTCTTCTACTGCTTCTACCTGTCCATGCAGTCGGGCATGCGCACCCTCACCAAGCGCATGAAAGCCATGGCAGCGGGCGACCTGACCGACACGCTGCTGCCCAAAGGCAAGGACGAAACCGCCGACCTGCTGCGCTCCCTGGCCGAAATGCAAACCTCGCTGCGCGGCACCGTGCGCGACGTGCGCGAGGCGGCCGACGCCATCATCCTGTCGTCACAAGAAGTGGCCGCCGGCAGCATGGACCTGTCCCAACGCACCGAGCAGGCCGCTGCCAACCTGGAGGAAACCGCCTCCGCGATGGAAGAGATCAGCGCCACCGTGGCCAGCACCACCGACGGCGCCACCCAGGCCGCCAGCACCGCCACCAGCAACGTGCAACTGGCCAACCGCGGCGGCGAAGTGATCGAGCAGGTGGTGGGCACCATGTCCGGCATCGAAGCGTCCAGCCGGCGCATCGGCGAAATCATCGGCGTCATCGACAGCATTGCCTTCCAGACCAACATCCTGGCCCTCAACGCCGCCGTGGAAGCGGCGCGCGCAGGCGAACAAGGCCGCGGCTTTGCCGTGGTGGCCAGCGAGGTGCGGGCGCTGGCGCAGCGCAGCGCCGAGGCGGCGCGTGAGATCAAGCAGCTGATCCTGGAAAGCGGCGAACGCGTGGACAACGGCCAGAAGATCGTGGCCGAGGCCGGCACCACCATCCGCGCCATCGTGGACAGCACCCGCCAGGTGGGCGACCTGCTGCACGCCATCTCCAACGGTGCGCGCGAGCAGGCGCAAGGCATCGCCCAGGTGGGCGGTGCCATCCACGAGCTGGACCAGATGACCCAGCAAAACGCCGCCCTGGTGGAAGAAACGGCCGCCGCCTCCAGCGCCATGCGCCAGCACGCCGAACAACTCGCCCAGGCCGTGGGCGCCTTCCGCCTGCCCTGAGGCCGGGCACCAGCAGACGAAGGCGGGCGCGGCTCAGTGCACGGGCCGCGCAGCGCGCTGCAGCGGCAATGCCCGCTGCACGGGGTGTTCCGTCAAGTCAGCGGTTGGTGCTGCGGGTGAGCGCGCAGAACTCCAACGACGTCATTTGTCCTGCTCTTTCATCTTCTTGGCCTTCTCCTGTTTTTCTCGGTCGTAGTGCCACTTGATGGCGAAAAACATGCCCGTGCCGAACACGATCGCTTTGAAGGCCAAGAGGCCCACGGGTATCCATTCCATGGTGGGGAGCTTTCAGGGGTGAAGAGGCGGGGCCACCTGATCCAGGCGGCACACCCATGAGCGCGACCGACGCCGCCGCGCTGAGGTTGAACGGGCTGCACACCCCGGCGCCGGTGCGAAGCATTCGGCACAGCGCTGCTGTGAGCCGCGCAGTGGACATCCTACGGACGCACCGCCGTTCAGCAACTGGACAAATCGTCCCAGCCCGCGGCGCTGCACCGTGCGGTTAGCGGGGCGCTGGCATCACCAGGCCCGCTGAGGCCAGGGCAGAGAGCAAGGTGGCCACGCCCTGCGCATCGTCAGGCCAGCCCTGGAACTTGTTCAGCAGCCGCCCGGCACGCACCACGTAGAAGGTGGGCGTGGCCCAGTCGTCGATGAAGGCCCAGGGCGCCAACCCGTCAACGTAGGTGAACGCGGTGGACGGGTGCTGGCGGTTCCAGGCCCGCACCTCGCTGAAATGCAGCGGCCCGGGCTCCACGATCCAGGTGCTGTGCTCGCGCATCGCTTGCCGCAACGCCGGGTGGGCCTCGATGGCATCGGCCGCACGGCGGCTGAACGCGCAGCCGATGAAGCTCACCACCACCAGATGCGGCGCATCGCCCAGGCTTAGGGGCTCGCGGCGCAGCACGCCGTATTCGGCATCCACCCGCAGCACGGTGGCCGCTGCAGCCTCAGCGCCAGCCGCCGTCTCCACCGGGGGCAGGTCTTCCAGCGGCGTGTCCATCTCGGCGGCCACCGCACGCGCCGTGTCGAAGTCGCGGAACCCCACCCACGCCGACACCAGCCGCGCGCGCAAGGCCAGCGGCGGCACCATGCCCCGGCGCGCGTACGCCTGCCGCAGCTGCGCGAGCGGGCCCAGCAACGCCCGGTCGTGATGGGTGGCGTAGACCACGAAGCCGAGCAGCCGCCCCCATTCGCCCAAGGTCTCAGCCGACGCGGTGGACAGGTCACTCAGCGCCGCCGCGTGTCGGGCTTGGAACGCCTGAAACGCCGCCCGGATGGCCGATTCCTTGGCCGCGGGCGACAGGGTGGTGTCCCGATCCAAAGCCACGATCCGGTCCACTGCCTGGGGCTCCAGCGCCTCTGCGCGAGCCGCGCTGGCCAGGCCCCCAACCCACGCTGCCGCCAGGGCGGCCACAAACCAGCGACGGGAGAAGGTGGGCATGCAGGAACGAACGGGTTTTGGAGGCCAAGAAGCGCCGCAGGATACGCGGGAAGACGGCATTCCACGCCGCGCTGCGGCGCGAATGCGAACGGCACGATTCACTGGCGCCACACTTGCCACTCAACGGACGTTTCAACCGGCTGTCCGACGCTACGAAGCGCACGGCGGGAGCGAGTGCCCGGTCATGCAGGGCGGGGCATGATCTGACCCACGGCTGGCAATGAGTTTGTGCAGCTTGTCGCGCGGCACCGCCGGAGGGTTCCGTTCGGCTTGGCCAGCCTCGTTGACGCCGTGAACCGAAAAAACGTTCTTGGCGAGCTCAACACCCACGGTCAGAATCGTTAGGAAATTCCCCTTCCGAACGAGTTGACGAGCAGTCGCACTTCCCATCGTGGCTCTCGGTTGCCTTTTGCCGCAGCGCGGCTGGCTCGGGAGGAGAAAGTGCCCTCTGTTCGATAAGCCCAACAAATGCGATTCTCTGCACGCTACGCACGCAAGACCGGGGAGCAGGCGCTGGTCCTCGAAGACGCTCCGAAGCCCACCCGCATCGGGTACATCAAAGGCGTACTGAGCGACTTTGTCACAACCTCCGGAAGGTATGGCCGACGCACAGAACGCCTCGATATCCATGAGACCCACGAGAAGTTCTGTGCACTGATACGGGACGAGGCCGATCCCTCGGACTATGACAACGAAAGTCCATGGGCCGCACTGACGGCTCATCTAAAGGACTGCACTTGGCTCGAGTTCTACGACTTTGTGGAAATGGTCGGCAAACTGATTCTTGAGATCGACGACGATCCGTTCGCCACGTCGAAGCAATTCTGGTTCAAGGCTTACCAGACGCGCCTCAACGCCCTGCTCGAAGAGGACGGAATCGGATGGAGCCTCAACGAAGCGAGTGAGCTTCATCGTCAGATTCCCAAAGCCCTCGCAGATCGAGTCAGTGCGACTGCAACCGGGATTTCAGGCCGATACGACGCCGCACGCGGGCACTACCAAAAGGCGCTGGCCTACCTCTACCAGCATCCGATTGACGAGGCGAACGCAGTCAAGGAGATGGTGAGTGCGCTTGAAAGCGTCGCCAAGGTCGTAGCACCAGGATCGGCTACTCTCGGTGACGCTATCAAAGCACTGCGCAAGCGCCCGGATGTACCGAAGCACCTGATGGATTCTGTAGAGAAGCTTTACGTCTACTCCAACGCAACGCCAATGGTTCGGCATGGGCACGTCACAACCAACAAGCTGCATGTCGCCGAAGCAGAGCTCGCCGTCCATATCGGAGTAGCTTTCATTCGGTACCTCATCGACACAGAGGCCAAGCGGGTCTAACCGGAAATCTGCAACGGTTTGACAACCACCCGACGCGCCGCTGCTCAATTCCCCAACCTCCCCGCCCTCTCCACCAGCATCTGCCGCTGCACCTCGTTGTCCGTCAGCTCCGCCGCACGCAGGTAGGCGGCGCGCGCTTCGCTCGGGCGGCCCAGGCGTTCCAGCACGTCGGCTTGGGCGCCGGACAGGAAGGGGTAGCGCTGCAGTTGGGGCTCGGCGGCCAGCGCGTTCAGCAGGGGCAGGGCCACGGCGGGGCCGTGGGCGAAGCTCACTGCCACGGCGCGGTTCAGTGCGATGACGGGGGAGGGGTTCAGGGCCAGCAAGCGGTCGTAGCCGGCCACGATGGCGGGCCAGTCGGTGTCCTGCGCCCGCGCGGCGCGGGCGTGGCAGGCGGCGATGCTGGCCTGCAGCGCGTAGGGGCCGGGCTCGCCCAGGGCCAGCGCGCGGTCCAGCGCTATCAGGCCGCGGCGAATGAGCAGGGCGTCCCACTTGCGGCGGTCTTGCTCGGGCAGCAGCACGGGGCGGCCTTGCGCATCCAGCCGCGCGGGCAGGCGGGAGGCCTGGATCTCCAGCAGCGCGGCCAGGCCGTGCACCTCGGCGTCGTGCGGCAGCAGGTGTTGCAGCTGGCGGGCCAGGCGCAGGGCTTCGTCGCACAGCGCGGGGCGCAGCAGCGTGGCGCCGCTGCCGGCGCTGTGGCCTTCGTTGAAGATCAGGTACACCACGGCCAGCACCGCGCCCAGGCGCTGCGTGCGCTCGGCCGGGCCGGGCAGTTCGTAGCTTTGCCCGTTCAGCGCCTTCTTGGCGCGCACGATGCGCTGGGCCACGGTGGCCTCGGGCTGCAAAAAGGCGCGGGCGATCTCGGCCGTTTCCAGCCCGCCGAGCAGGCGCAGCGTGAGCGCCACCTGGGCTTCGCGCGGCAGCACGGGGTGGCAGGCGATGAAGATGAGGCGCAGCAGTTCGTCGCCGATCTCGGCCTGGTCACGTGCGGCGTCGAGCTGGTCGGTGAAGTCGGGCACGACGTGGGTGCCGCTGGCGACGTCATCCGCAGCGAGGTGTTCGTGCTCGCGCTCCAGCATGGCGCGGCGGCGCAGGCGGTCCAGAGCCTTGTGGCGGGTGGCGGTCATGAGCCAGGCGGCCGGGTTGGCGGGCGTGCCGTCGCGCGGCCAGGTGTCAATGGCGGCAATGAGGGCGTCTTGCGCGCAGTCTTCGGCTTCGTCCAGGTCGTGCAGCAGCTTGGCGGCCGCGCCCACCAGCCGGCTGCGCTCCAGGCGCCACGCGGTGGCAGCGGCCTCGGCCGGGCTCACGCGGCGGGCGCGGCGAGCAGGGCCGCCAGCCGGTCGAGGTTTTGCTCGTTGGCCGGGCGGCAGATGCCTTCCAAGCCCTGGCGCAGCGCGGCGGTCTCAAAGCACTGCGCCCAGTGCAGGCGGGTGCCGCTGCCTTCGGCGGCCAGCGTCAGGCTGAGCGTGAAGTGCGGCGCCACGGTGTGGGCCAGCGCCCAGTGGCGCTCGGGCTGCAGGGTGGTGAAGCGGCATTCGTTCCAGTAGCGCTGGCCGTCGGGCGCCACCATCCAGAAGTGCCAGGTGCCGCCCTCGCGCAGGTCGCAGTGCTGCACCTCGTTGCTGAAGCCGGCCGGGCCCCACCAGCGGGCCAGCTGGGCGGGGTCGGTCAGGGCCTGCCACACCTGCGCCGGGGCGGCGGGCAGCAGGCGCTGGGTGGCGAGGGTGCGGTCCGCAGCAGTCATGTCAGGGGCGGGGTCAGCGGTCATGTCGGCAGCCTTGCCAGTGGCCGTGCTGTCAGGCGCCGTCATAGGCGCGCTGCAGCGTGGCGATGTCGATCTTGCCCATGGCCCAGATGGCCTGGAACACGCGCTGCACGCGGGCAGCGTCGGGGTCGCGAATCATGTCCAGCCACACGGCGGGAATGATTTGCCAGGACACGCCCCAGGCGTCTTCCACCCAGCCGCAGGCTTTCTCGCGGCCGCCGCCGGCTTGCAGACCAGCCCAGAGGTGGTCCACCTCGGCCTGGTTGTCGCAGGCCACGGCCAGCGAGAAGGCCTCGTTGAGCTTGAAGTGCGGGCCGCCGTTGAAGGCGGTGAACTGCAGGCCCAGCAGCTCCACCTGCTGCAGCATCACGGTGCCGGCCTCGCCGGGGGCGTTTTCGCCCCAGCGCTGGGTGTGCAGCACGCGGCCGCTGCCGGGGCCGAACACGTGCAGGTAGTGGGCCACGGCGTCTTCGGCGCCGCGCTGGTACCAAACGAAGGGGGTGAGCTTGGTGGTGAAGCGCATGAAGGGGTCTCCGGGTCAGGTTTGGGGGGGCAGGCCGCGCATGTGCACGAGTTCCCAGTGGTGGCCGTCCAGGTCCTCAAACCCGTGGCCGTACATGAAGCCGTGGTCTTGCGCGGGCGTGGGCGTGGTGCCGCCGGCCGCCACGGCCTTGGCCACCAGGGCGTCCACCTCGGCGTCGCTGGCGCAGCTCAGGCACACCCAGCCGGTGGTGGCGGTGCGGGGGTCCACCAGGGTTTTGGACGTGAAGGTGCGGGCAAAGTCTTGCGCCAGCAGCATGGCGTAGAGGTTCTCGCCCAGCGGCATGCCGGCGCCCTGGTCGTTGGTGAACTGGGGGTTGAAGGTGTAGCCCAGGGCCTCGAAGAAGGCGCGGCTGGCGGCCAGGTCTTTGCAGGGCAGGTTGACGTAGATCTGCTGGTGCATGGCGGGCTTTCAGTGGGTGGACTCGGCCAGCGCCTGCAGGCGCTGCAGCGCGCGGGGCCAGGTGTCGTTCAAAAACGCGAGGAAACCGTCGTTCCAGGCCTGCAGCTGCACGGCCAGGTGCGTGCCGCCGCCGGGCGCGGGGGTGAAGGTGTAGGTCTCGCGGGCGGGGTGCTGGTGGAGGGGGCTGTCGGCCACGGGCCGGCCGTCCTGCAGCTCGCCCACCAGGCGCAGGCTCAGCCGCGTGTGGGGCGTGGCTTCGTCCACCACGGCTTCCATGCCAAAGCCTTGCGGGTCCAGAAAGCGCAGGCGGTGGCCAGTGGCCCAGTGGCCTTCAAAGTACGAGCCCTCGCAGAAGGCGCGCGTCCAGTCGCGGTAGGCGAGGGGGTCGAACATGCAGTCCCACACGCGGGCGGGCGGGGCGGCGATGTCGATGCTGAACTGCAGGTCGGTCATCGCGGCGCCTCCGCCAGTTCGCGCAGGTGCTGCAGGCCGGCCTCGAAGTCGCGGCCCACCATGGCGTCCATGTTGATGAACAGGCCCATCAGCTTGCTCATGAAGTTGGCGGGGCCGTGCATGGTCCAGCGCACCTCGGTGGCGCCGTCGGGCAGGGGTTGCAGCGCGAACTCGGCCTGGTTGTGGGCCTCGAAGGGCTGGATGAAGTCCAGCTTCATCTGCACCGCCCGGCCGGGCTGCTGGCCGGTGATTTCCAGGCTGCCGGTGCCCACTTCCTTGCTGGCCCAGTCGTAGCGCGAGCCCACGCCGCGCTCGGGGCCGCTGTAGGCGCCTTTGAGCATCGGGTCTTTGCGCTCGTAGGGGTTCCAGCGGTTGAAGGCGCGCAGCTCGCCAATCAGCGGCCACACCACTTCAGGCGGCGCCGCCAGGCGGGCACGGCGCTCCACGCGGAACTCGTCGGGCCGCGTGGCAGCCACCGCCAGCACGCCCACCACCGCCAGGCCCACGGCGCCCAGCGCGTACACCAGGGCGCTCATGCGGCACCGCCAGGCTGAACTTGTTGCGTGCCGGGGCCGGCCATGTCGCCGCCGGGGGCGAAGTCGGCCTCGTCGTACAGGCGGCGCACCTCCACCTCGCAGCCGCCGTGCGGGAAGGGCATGGGGAAGCGGCTGGCCCAGGCCTGGGCTTCGTCCACCGAGCGCACCTGGATCAGCGTGTAGCCGGCAATCAGCTCTTTGGTTTCAGCGAACGGGCCGTCGATGCGCTGCACGCTGCCGTCGGCCGCATAGCGCTGGCGCCAGCCGTCGCGGCTGGGGCGCAGGCCGGCGGCGTCCAGCAGCACGCCGGCGCGGGCCAGTTCCTCATGGAAGGCGCCCATGGCCTGGAAGATGGGCGCGAACTCGGGGCCGGGGGGGGCGCCGCGCTCGCTGGTGGCGGTGGCGCGAACCTGGATCATGAATCGCATGGTGGGTCTCTCCTGGGAAATGGCAGCGCTTGAGGCAGCACTTCGGGCTGCGTTCAAGTCCACGACGATCCAGCCCGGCCGATTTCGACAAACCCGGGGTGCCCCCCTTACCGCGGCGCCCCAAAGTGCGGGTCAGGTGTAGCAGGGCCCCACGCCGCGGATTTCCACCGTGGCCCACTCGGCCGCCGGGCAGCGTTCGGCCCACGCCTGCGCCACGGCGGCGTCGTCGGTGTCCAGCAAAAAGTAGCCACCCACCATTTCCTTGGCCTCGGCGAAGGGGCCGTCCAGCACCTGCACGGCGCCGTCGCGCTTGCTCAGGCGGCGGGCAGCGGTGCCCAGCGAGTTCACGCCCATCAGCAGGCCCTCGGCCTGCAGCTGGCCGGCGAAGTCCAGCATGCGCTGGTAGGCCGCCTCGCCGTCCACACGGCCGCGCTCGGCCCGCTGGCCGATGGGTTCGACGATGAGCAACATCTGAGGCATGGCGGCTTGATCCAGGGCAACAAAAGGGGTGATTCTGACCCTCGGCGCACAGCGAAGCGCTCCCGCACTTGGCAGTCCTGGGGACAACCCGTATAACCCCCCAACTGCGGAGGACTCCATGGACAACCTGGCCCACGTCGCGATGCTGACCGTTCGGCCCGTTTCGGGCCTGCCCATCGTGCAGGCCGCCTCCGGGCGGGCCGAGGTGCTAGGGCTGCCCACGGCCGCGCTGGCCGGCCGGCCCCTGGTGGCGCTGTGCCCGGCCGACGACCCGCCCCACAGCGGCGCGGCGCTGGAAGCCGCGGTGCACGCCCTGCGCCCCGGCCAGACCCAGCGGCTGCTGTGGCCCCTGACCGGCCGGGACGCCCGCCCTCGCCTGCACGAGCTGATGTTGCACCGCTCCCTCGCGGTGGACGACCCGGTCACCCTGTGCCTGGTGGACCTGACCCAGCTGTCGTTCACCAAAGCGCTGAGCGAGGGCGAGAACGAGTTGCTGCAGCTGGTGGCCAGCGGCGAACCGCTGCAAGGGGTGCTGAACCGGCTGACCGAGCTGATCGAGGCGCAGTTCGACGGGCTGTACTGCAGCGTGATGCTGCTGGACACCGACAGCCTGCGCATGCACCCCGGCGCCGGCCCGCGCATGCCGGCGGAGTACCTGCAGCTGCTGGACGGGCTGGCCATCGGCCCAGGCGTGGGCTCCTGCGGCACGGCCATGTTCCATGACCGCACGGTCATCGTGGAAGACATCGACTCCGACCCGCTGTGGGCGCCCTACAAGCACCTGGTGCCGCTGGGCTTCAAGGCCTGCTGGTCCGAGCCCATCCACGCCGCCGGGCAGGGCGTGATCGGCAGCTTTGCGATGTACTACCGCGAGCAACGCAGCCCCGGCCACGACGAGTTGACCGCGCTGCGCGTGGCGAGTCATCTGGCGGGCATCGCCATCGACCAGGCCCGCCGCGAGGAAGAGCGCCGCCGCGCCGCCGAGTGGCTGGAGACGCAGGTGCAGGCGCGCACGCGCGAGCTGCTGCAGGCGCAGGAAGAGCTCATCAGCAGCCGCAAGCTGGCGGCGCTGGGCCAGCTGCTGGCCGGCATTGCGCACGAGATGAACACGCCGCTGAGCAACGCCCTGCTGTCGGCCGACGTAGTGCGCGAACGCAGCCGCGTGGTGCAGGACAAACTCGCCAGCCACTGCGCCCTGCGCCGCCAGGAGCTGGCCGACTGGATGACCCAGGCCAGCCACGCGGCCTTGCTGGTGGAACAGAACGTGCAGCGGGCGCTGCAGCTCATCACCCGCTTCAAGCAACTCACCGAAGACGGCGGGCGCGCGGTGCGGCTGCCCTTCCGGCTGCGCGAGGCCGCGCTGCAGGCCTGGGCACGCGTGCAGGCCCGCATGTCGGTGCGGCATGTGCAGTTCATCTGTGACGTGCCCGACACCCTGGTGCTGGACGGCTACCGCGACGTGCTGATGCAGGTGCTGGAACAACTGTTCGAGAACGCCTGCGTGCACGGCTTCGAGGGCAGCGCCGGGCAGATCCGCGTGGGCACCACGCCCGCGGCGCTCGGCCACCTGGGCCTGGAGGTGCGCGACAACGGCAACGGCATGGACAGCCCACAGCTCAGCCGCGCGTTCGAGCCCTTCTTCACCACCCGCTTCGGGCAGGGCGGCAGCGGCCTGGGCCTGTTCGTGGTGCACAGCCTGGTGGAGAACCTGCTGGGCGGCGCCATCCGGCTGGAGAGCCAGCCCGGCCAAGGCACCGTGGCCCGGCTGGACCTGCCCGTGCCGGTGGCCGAGACCGAACCCCAAGCCGCGTGAGGGGCCAAGCCGGCGCGGCACGCCCGGCGCAACCGGCGGTTGCTATCCTGCCCGCTCCCTTTCCTTGCAAGGACTGACCCCATGAAACACGCCCTGATTGCCAGCGCCTGCCTGCTGGCCAGCAGCCTGAGCCTCGCGGCCGAAACCACGGTGGCCCTCACCACCGCCGAGAAGGCCGGCAGCGGCACCGCGGTGGGGTCGGTGCGCATCGTCGAAACACCGTACGGCCTGGCGTTCTACCCCACGCTGCAAGGCCTGCCGCCGGGCCTGCATGGCTTTCACGTGCATGAAAAGCCCTCGTGCGCCCCGGGCGACAACAACGGCACGCCCGTGCCTGCCGGTGCGGCCGGCGGCCACCTGGACCCGGCCGGCACCAAGAAGCACGGCGAGCCCTGGGGCGACGGCCACCTGGGCGACCTGCCCCCGCTGTTCGTGGCCGCCGACGGCACCGCCAGCGCCCCGGTGCTGGGCCCGCGCCTGAAGCTGGCCGATGTGAAGAACCGCGCGCTGATGGTGCACGCCGGCGGCGACAACCACGCCGACCACCCCGCCCCGCTGGGCGGTGGCGGCGCGCGCGTGGCGTGCGGCGTGATCGGCGGCTGAGGTCGGGCCCGAGCGGTCAGCCCCCGCTGACGAACCACACCTTCGCAATGCCCTGGGGCGTGACCTCGTAAATCGCCGCCACCTCCTGCGGGTGGGGCTCCACGCCGTGCACACGTTCGTGGTCGATCACCTTGTTGCCGAACACCATGCGGTTCACCAGCTCGGCGTGCAGCCCCGGCAGGTTGAAGCGGTGGTCGCGGTAGCGGGCGCCGAACGCGGCCTTGCCCACCAGCTGGGGCGTGGCGTCGGGCAGGCGGTAGGCCACCACGTCGTCGGTGTACTCGGCCAGAAAGCGATCCAGGTCGCGGGCGTTGTAGGCGTCCAGCTGGCGCTGGGCGAAGGCGGCGGGGTCAAAGCCCGCGGGGGTGGGGTCTGCCGGCTCGGTCATGCGCGCCAGCATAGGCTGGGGGCGGAAGAATCCTTCCGGCAAGCCCGGGGCGGGGCTGCCCATAATCGCCCGCCATGCCCCGCATTGCCGTCATTGAAGACGACCCCACCACCAGCGACCAGCTCGCCGGCTGGATTCGCGCCGCCCATGACGGCCTGGTGGTGGACCAGCACTTCGACCGCGCCAGCGCCGAAGCCGCGCTGCGCCGCGAGCGCTACGACCTGGTGGTGCTGGACATCGAGCTCGGCGCCGAGCGCCATGCCGGCGTGGCCCTCATCAACGAGATCAACAAGCAGGGCCTGGGCACGCCGGTGCTGGTGGTGTCGGCCATGCCGGCGGCGCTGTACCGCAGCATCATGCAGGCGCTGGACGCGTGGGACTACCTGCAAAAAACCACCTTCGAGCAGGCCGAGTTCGTGGCCACCTTCCTGGAGATCCTGCGCACCGCGCAGGCCCGCACGCCCCAGCCCGCCGCGGGCGAGCTGCAGCTGGACCCGCTCAAGCAACGCTCGCCCCTGTGGCGCGGCCAGCGCGTGAACCTGCCGCTCACGGCCCAGCGCATCCTGGCCACGCTGCACGCCCGCACCGGCGAGGTGGTGAGTTATGAAGAACTCTTCGACGTGGTGAAAAGCGGCCGCAACCGCGACAACGTGCGCAAGCACGTGGCCACCATCCGCGACGCCTTCCGCGACCTGGACCCCGCGTTCGACGGCATCGAGAACATCCCGATGCGCGGCTTCCGCTGGACCGGGGCCTGACCACCCCACGCACGTGAAGCTCGGCCCGGTCGACGTGACGCTGACCGCCATGCCGCGCCTGGGCGTGGCGGCGTTTCGCAACCGCATCGTCTTCCACCTCGTGTTCGTGGCCCTGGCCCTGGCCACGCTGGCCCTGGCCCTGGCGCTGCTGAACGAAGAGCGCCAGCGCAACGCCCAGCGTTACGCGCAGACGTTTGCCAAGTCCCTGGCCGAGGTGGTGGCCCAGCTGCGCCACCCCTCGGGCCAGCTGGCGCTGATGAACCCCGAGCCCTCGCAGGCCGAGCCCGGCTGGGTGGCGCCGCTGGTGCTGCCGTTTGGCGCCATCGACTTCGACGACGCCAACAAGGCCCGCCGCGCGGTGGAGATGGCCGGCTGCGGCCTGCAATACCCCGGCGGCGCCAGCCTGTGCGCCGCCGTGGGCAGCAACGCCTACGCCGGTGGCTTTGTGTACCTGGTGGCCAGCCTGGACGCCCCGCCCCTGGTGAGCCGCGAGCACGGCGCGCTGGACCTGAGCGACCTGCACCGCGTGCAGGTGCGGCTGCGCCACGGCAGCACCGAGCAGGTGTGGCTCGCCCCCGTGGAAATGCGCGACGCCCAGCGCGGCCAGCTGCCCGGCTTCACCGTGGCCGAGCCCGGCAACACCACCACGCTGCCGCCCCATGCCCGCCCGCAGCGCGACTTCCGCGGCTGGGTCTGGCGCGACGGCCCCTGCCTGACCGGCCCCGAGCCCTGCACGCGGCGCACCACCGTGTCGTTGCGGCTGCCGGTGGAGGCGTTCCGCGAGGCGCTGTTCCACCCGGGCGGCCCGCAGTGGCCCCCGGCCGACCTGGCCCGCACCGGCCTGCGGCTGAGCCTGCTGGGCCCCGGCGGCGCGCAGGTGTTTGACAGCGCCAGCCCGGGCGCCCAGCCCCCGCTGAGCCTGGCCAAGCTGGCCGCCGGCCTGGCCCCGGGCGAAACCCTGCGCGTGACCCACGGCACCAAGCTCATCGCGCTGCTGCAAGGCGACGACGACACCACCGCCCCCGCCTCGCCCTGGCTGATGACGTTGATTCAACAGCTGCCCGCCCCCAACACGCCGCGCACCCTCAGCGCGCACGACGCCGTCACCACGCCGGCCGGCCGGTTCGAGGTGACGCTGACCGGCGACCTGCACGGGCTGGACCGCTCCTTGAGCGCCAGCGCCGCGCGCCTGGGCTGGCCGGTGGCCGCCATGCTGGCTGCGCTGGCGGCGGCGTGGTTCATCATCGAAGTGGGCCTGATCCGCCGCGTGGCCACGCTCACGAAACGCGCGGCGGCGCTGTCGCACCAGATGCAGCGGGCCGGGGCGGGCGGTGGTGCAAACGCTGGCGCCGGTGCCCTGGGCACGCTGGAAGTGGCCGACCTGCGCGGGCGCGACGAACTCGGCATCTTGGCCGGCGCGCTGTCAGACCTGCTGCAGCAGGCCAAAGACAGCCTGCACCGCGAGCAACTGCGCGCCGAACGCGAGCACGACCAATGGCAGGCCGTGGGGCACGAAATCATGTCACCGCTGCAGTCGCTGATGCTGCTGCACGCCGCCGACACCGACCCCAGCCGCCGCTACGTGCAGCGCATGCAGCAGGCCGTGAAGGTGCTGTACGGCCAGGCCTCCCCGCGCGAGGCCCTGGCCGCCGCCACGCTGGCCGTGGGCCGGCTGGACCTGGATGCCTTTCTGCGCGGCGTGGCCGAAAACGCCGCCGACGCCGGCATTGCCCACGTGGCCTACACCCCCGCCGCCCAGCCCGTGTGGGTGCAGGCCGACGAATACCCGCTGGAAGACGCCCTCACCCACGTGCTCACCAACGCCGACCGCTACCGCGTGCCCGGCAGCCCCATCACGCTCACCCTGCGCCTGGACGCCGAACTGGCCACGCTGGAGGTGCACAACCCCGGCCCCCCCATCGCAGCCGACCAGCTCACGCGCATCTTTGACTACGGCGTCAGCGACGCGCCCCCCAACACCGGCCCCCGCCGCGGCCAGGGCCTGTTCGTGGCCAAGACCTACCTCGCCAAGATGGGCGGCCGGATCGCGGCGCGGAACGTGGCGGATGGGGTGGTGTTTGAGATTGGGTTGAGGCGCTAGGGCTGAGAGGGGCAGCACGGGGCATGAGGCCGAATGAATCAGCGGTAGCTACTGGATAACCCAACAATCTATTGCCACATGAACGCCGACGACCACTTAACCCGCCTCATCCCTCACCGCCTCGATGCACTTGCAATCCTTGCGTTGATTCTTGAACTGAGGCTGGGGTGGGAAGAGCCAAAACCCATGCAAATCCTCGTCGATGGTCGGGTTCAGTTCGAAGGGCTGACGAGCCTGTTCACAAACCCGATCATCGAAGTCGGCACGCTCCACATTCGGGCGCTGCTGGAATTCATTGGCCTCAAAGCCAAAGCAGGTGCCTTGGTAGCTGTGCTCCCAGGCCAGAGAAAGTCAGACGATGCAGGCATTGAGCTGCTCGAACTCAATGGAAAGCCGCTGCAACTCGTCACCCCTGTCCAAGCTCGAAATGCTCATCCGGAAAGCCCGGCGCTTGCAGAAGCAAGTTTGGTCGCAGCAATCAATGCTGCAAACAAAGGCATGGCGCATCTGTCCACGCACTATGCGAACAACCCGGTAGAGGCCGAACAGCTACTACTGGCGGCTCGCCTCACCCAGCAGCTTGTGGAAAGACATGTGTACCTGCCGCTGGGTCGTGAACGGCCGGCCATCCCAATTGAGGCAAAGCCACGCCTGTGACGGCCAGCTTCCACCCGAGGGGCATTCCCCGGCAAGCCGGGCCATGCCTCTCATGTCAAACGTCGCCCCCGCCAACTCACCCCCGCCGCACCCGCTCCAACACATCCCGCACCGCCAACTCCGACGCCAGCGACGCCTCCAGCGGTGCGCGCACCAGCCCGGCGTGGCCGTATTGCAGGTTCTCGTAGACCTCCGCCGCGGCAGGCAGGTGATCCAGCAGGGTGGGCAGGGCCTCGTGGCCCTGGTGCGTCAGCAGTTCGGCCGAGAGCTTGCGCACCAGCAGTTGGTACTGGTGCGGGTGGGCGGCGCGGCCCTGGCCTTCCAGGCCTTGCAGCAGCTGCGCCAGGCGGGCCAGAGACAACAGTTCGTGGGGAACGGTGAGTCGGACAACAGAAGCCATGGCTGGGAGATGATGGCCCGCGCCGGGCTTTCAAGACGGAGCCGGCGCGAACCCGGAGTGCGCGTGATGAAGTTCCTGCCCGACGAGACCTATGCCCTCTTGAACGCCACCGGCGGCATCCAGCCCCTGCCCGGCGGCGCCGCGTTCTGGGCGCAAGCGCCCGAGACGCTGGACGCGCTGGGCCGCGACTGGCTGGTGTCGGAGTTCAGCTGCGAGGCCGACTGGCCCAGCTGGGAAATGCACCCCGAAGGCGAGGAGTTGGTGTACCTGCTGGAGGGGGAGGTGGAGTTCGTGCTGGACCTGCCCACCGGGCGGACGGTGCAGCACCTGCAGGGACGCGGTGCGGTGGTGGTGCCGCGCGGGGTGTGGCACACGGCCCGGGTGCTGCAACCCAGCCGCATGTTCTTCATCACCCGCGGTGTGGGCACGCAGCACCGGCCGGCTTGAGCCCCCCGGGCCCGGCCGCACCTGCCCCTCGGCTGCCGGCCTTGAAAGCGCCCGGCACGGCGCCATCTGAGTCCGTTCCGCATCTGCTTCGGCCCTCCGATGAAATCTCTTGGCAAACGCGCCACCGGCCTCCGTCTTGAACGCATGCGGGCCTCGCCGCGCTACCGGGTGACGGACCAGGGCGAGGGCTTCTACAACGTCCACCCGGTGGACCCGACGCTGCGCGACCGCACCGAGCGGCCGTCGCTGAGCGAGTTCCTGTGCTCGGAAGGCCGGCGCACGCCGGGCGGCCCGCTGCCCGCGCACAACCCGCTGGACGCGTGGCTCAAGCCCAGCAGCAGCGGTCTGCGCACCACGTGGCTGGGGCACTCCACGGTGCTGATCGAGATCGACGGCCTGAGGGTGCTGACCGACCCGGTGTGGGCCAAGCGGGCCTCGCCCTCGCAGCTGGCCGGGCCGAAGCGCTTCCAGCCGGTGCCGCTGGCGCTGAAGGGGCTGCCGCCGCTGGACGCGGTGGTCATCTCGCACGACCACTACGACCACCTCGACATCGCCACCGTGCGCGAGCTGACCGCGCTGCAGAACGTGCCCTTCATCACCTCGCTGGGCGTGGGCGCGCACCTGCAGGCTTGGGGCGTGCCGCCGGAACGCATCGTGGAGCTGGACTGGTGGGAGCACTGGCAGCACCCGGCGGCGGAGCTGCGCATCCACGCCACGCCGTCACAGCACTTCTCGGGCCGCTCGTTGACCGACCGCAACGCCACGCTGTGGTCGTCTCTCGTCATCGAGACGCCCCGGCACCGCGTGTTTTTCAGCGGCGACACCGGGCTGACGAGCGAGTACGCCGCCATCCGCGAGCGCTTTGGCCGCTTTGATGTGGTGATGCTGGAGGTGGGCGCGTTTCACCCCTCGTGGGGCGACATTCACCTGGGCCCCGAGAACGCGCTGAAGGCGCTGGACCACCTGGGCGGGGGCACGCTGCTGCCGGTGCACTGGGGCACGTTCAGCCTGGCGCTGCACGACTGGGACCAGCCGGTGGAAACGCTGCTGCAATTGGCCCCGCAGCACAACGCCCAGCTGCTGATGCCGCGCCTGGGCGAAGCCGTGGAGCCCGCGCACGGCACGCCGGTGACGCCCTGGTGGCGCGCCGCGGACGAAGCCCCGTCCAAGCGCCGCCGCACGGCGGCGCCAAAACCGCACGAAGCGCCCAAAGACGGCACGGCACCTCAGGCCATGCCCTGGCCGTTGGACTGAGTCAGCGCAGCAACCCTCGCGCAGCCCTAGCGCAACCACAGCGCGTGCTGCGTGGCGGTGTGCAGGTCGCGCCAATGGCGGTTGAGGGCGGTGCGCGGGTCGGCCGCGTGCAGGCCGCACGCGGGGTACACACCGTCCACCGCCTCGCGCGCGGCGCGGGCCAGCGCGTGAGACAGCGCCTCCAGCCGCTGGGCGTCTTCCGCCGCCACCGGGTGGCCGGCAGCGGCCTGCTGCCAGGCGGCGTCCAGCGCGGCGTAGAAGGCGTCGCGCGCGGCCTGCAGGCCGGCCACCGCCTGGGCCCAGGCGGCCTCCCAAACGCCAGGCACCCCGGGCGCGCCTGCGGCGTTGCGCTGCTGCAGGCGCCGCTGCACCACAGGCTCGGCCTCGGCCAGGAAGGCCCGCGCCATGCCCAGCACATTGGCCGCCAGCGTGACGGCCGCGAACGCCCCGAACGGAAAGCGCCACAGCGGCCCCGGGGCGGTGGCGGCGCCCACGGCGATGTCGAACGCGTGCTCGGCGGGCACGGTGGCGCCGGCCAGCGAGAACGCGTCGGACCGGCTGGCGCGCAGGCCCATGCACTGCCAGGTGTCGTGCACCTGCACCGCAGCGGCCGGCACCACAAAGGCCCGCACGCGCGGCTCGCAGCCCTCGGGCAACACGGCGTTGAAGGTGAAGTGCGTGGCCCACGGCGCACCGGTGGCGTGGCCCCAGTGGCCTTGCAGGCGCCAGACATTGCCTTCACCGTTGCGGTCGCCATCGGCCTCACCCAGCGGCTGGGCCGTGCCCGTGGCGGCCCCGCTGCCGCCCAGGCACACACCGGGCGTGGCCAGCACGCGCTGCGCCAAGGCCTCGGGCCAGAAGCCGGCAAACCAGGCGGCGCCGGCACACAGCGTGAGCATCCAGCCGGCGCTGCCGTCGGCCTGCGCCACGGCTTCTTCCAGCCGCACCACGTCGGGCAGCGGCCACTCACCGCCGCCCACGGCCGCAGGCGCCAGCAGGGTGAGCCAGCGCTGGGTGTGGAACAGCGCCAGCACCTCGGGGTGCAAGCGGCCGGCCGCATCGGCGGCCGCGGCGTGGCGGCTCAGCAGGCCCAGGTCCACCCCGGCCAGGCGGCGGGCGTGGAAGTCGGCGTCTGCAGCGGTGAGGGCTGCGGTGAAGGCGGCGCTCATGCCCCGCGGCGGCGGCCGTGGTCCAGCACGGTCTCGCCGTCGCTTTTGGTGAAGGGCGGCAGCGGGCCCACGGGCAGCAGCTCCAGCACCGCCTCGCTGGGCCGGCACAGCGCGGTGCCCAGCGGTGTGACGACGATGGGGCGATTCAGCAGCACGGGGTGGCGCTCGATCGCGTCCAGCAGCGCGTCGTCGCTGAGGGCCGGGTCGGCCAGGCCCAGCTCGGTGAACGCGGCTTCCTTCTCGCGCAGCAGGGCGCGCAGCGGCACGCCGGCGGCACGCGCCAGCGCGGCGATGGCGTCGCGCTGCGGCGGGTGGGTCAGGTACTCGACGACGGTGGGCTCCAGGCCCGCATGGCGGATGAGCGCCAGCACGTTGCGCGAAGTGCCGCAGCGTGGGTTGTGAAAGATCGTGATCTCAGGCATCGCGCGAGTCTGCCGCATGCGTGGCAAGAGCACCCAGGGCGTGGTGCAGGCCCAGGCCCAGCGCGGCGCCCACCAGCTGCGCCGCAATGAAGCCAGGCACGCTGGCCGGGGCGATGCCGGCGAAGGTGTCGCTCACCATGCGGCCCACCGCCGCGGCCGGGTTGGCGAACGAGGTGGACGCGGTGAACCAGTAGGCCGCGCCGATGTAGGCCGCCACCAACGAGGCCGCCCGCCCGGCAGGCGCCCGCAGGATGACCAGCAACAACCCCGCCGTGGCCACCGCTTCGGCCAGCCACACACCGGGGCCGCTGCGCACATGCTGAGACCACTGCAGCAGCGGCAGCTCGAACATGCCGTGCGCCAGCCAGGCGCCGGCCACGGCACCCGCCAGCTGCGCCGCCACGTAGGGCAGCAGCGCCGCGCGCGGCAGGTCGCCCCGCCAGGCCATGACGGCGCTGACCGCCGGGTTGAAGTGCGCCCCGCTGACGGGGCCGAACACCTCGATCAACACGTACAGCCCGCCGACCGTGGCGGCCGTGTTGGCCAGCAAGGCCACGGCCACGTTGCCGCCGGCCAGGCGCTCGGCCATGACGCCGGAGCCGATGACGATGGCCAGCAGCAGCGCCGTGCCCAGCGCCTCGGCCAGCAGCCGGTGGGGGAGACGAACCTGCATCACCGCTGCACCCTCACCGCGCCGCAATCTCGGCCGCGGCCTGCTGCAGTTGCGCGCGGTTCAGCGTGCCCAGCGGCAGCTGCAACAGCTGCAGCATGCGGTAGCCCAGGGCCTGGCGCGTGAGCTCGAACGCGCGGCGCTTGCCTTCATCGCCGCCCTCGGCGTTGGAGGGGTCGGGGTAGCCCCAGTGCACCTTGGCAGGCGGCGCACCGCCGTCGGCCGCGCCGCCAAAGAACACGGGGCAGGTCTCGGCTGCGGCGCTGTCGCACACCGTGATCACCAGGCTCAGCGGCACCGACGCGGGCGAGGTGAACTCGTCCCAGCTCTTGCTGCGCACGCCGGTGGTGTCCACGCCTGCGTTCTGCAGCGCCTCCAGCGCGAAGGGGTTGATGCGGCCGCTGGGCGCGCTGCCGGCGCTGTGGGCGCGCACGTCCAGCCCCAGGCGCTGGGCCCAGTGGTTGAGCATGCCCTCGGCCAGCACGCTGCGGGCCGAGTTGTGGGTGCACAGGATGAGGACGTGGGTGGTCATGGCTCAGCAGCAGGAGGTGTTGGACTTGACGGGAATGCCCAGCGGCTTGCCGCGCGAGGGCGTGGGGCAGCAGGCCGAGGCGGCTTGCGGAGCAGCGGCTTGGCTTGCGCTGAAGGTGGGAATGTCGGCCAGCGTCTGGAAATGCTCCCAGGCAATGCCTTGCGGGTCGGTCACCCAGTGCTTGTCGCTTTGCGCGTAGCAGCAGGTGGTGGCACCTTCGTCCAGCACCGGGGCGTCGGCCGCCTGCGCGCGCGCTTTGAGTTCGGCCAGTTCCTCGGGCGTGTCGGCCTGGATGCCGAGGTGGTCCACCCCCGGCTTGCCGCCGCGGGTGGAGATGGCGAAGTTGATGCGGGGGTCGTCCAACATCCACTTGGCGTAGTCGGCCTCGAGGCGCGTGGGCGCGGCGCCGAACAGCTTTTCGTAGAAGGCCACGCTGGCCTTCAGGTCCTCGACATGGGCATGCACGTGAAAGCGCTTCATCTCAGACTCCTTGGGGAAGTGAAACGGGTTCAGCAACAGGACTTCGGGGGCGCGGTGCAGCTGGCGCCCTGGCAGCAGTTCTCGGTCAGGTAGCCCAGCAGCGCGTCCATGCGCTCGTAGGCCGCGCGGTAGATGAGGTTGCGGCTGGCGCGCTCTTGCGTCACCAGCCCGGCCTGCACCAGCTCCTTGAGGTGGAAGGACAGCGTGTTGGCCGGCATGCCAAGGCCCTCGGCCATGGTGCCGGGCGTGAGCCCCGCCTGGCCCGTGACCACCAGCGCGCGGAACACTTTCAGGCGCACCGGCTGGGCCAGCGCGGCCAGGGCTTTCACGACGTCTTGTTCATCCATACTTCCAGAATACTCGAAGTATTGAAGAAAGCAAAGGACAACATGAGAGGCGACATGACGGCCGGCATAAAGGCCGCCCGGTGAACGTCAACGCCGCTGGGTGGCAATCCAGGCGTCGATGCGCCGCTCCAGCACGGCCAGCGGCAACGAGCCCTCGCCCAGCACCTGGTCATGAAAGGCCGCCAGGTTGAACTTCGCGCCCAGTTGCTGCTCGGCCCGGCGGCGCAGTTCCTGGATCTTGAGCGCGCCCACCTTGTAGCCCAGCGCCTGGCCGGGCCAGGCGAGGTAGCGGTCGATCTGGTTGGCGGCCTGGGCCGCGCCCGCCCCGGTCACGTCGCGCCAGTACGCCATGGCGCGCTCGCGGCTCCAGCCCTGGGCGTGCAGGCCGGTGTCCACCACCAGGCGCCCGGCGCGGCTGATCTCGGCGCGCAGCTGGCCCACGTACACGACCGGGTCGGTGTACAGCCCCAGCTCGTGGCCCAGCGTCTCGGCGTACAGCGCCCAGCCCTCGCCGTAGGCATTGATCCAGGTGCGGCGGCGGAACTCGGGCAGCGGCATCTCCAGCTGCAGGGCGGTGTGGAAGTGGTGCCCGGGCTGGCCCTCGTGCAGGAACAGCGCGCCCATGCCCACCACGCTGTAGGCGGTGGGGTCCGGGATCACGGCCCAGAACACGCCGGCAGGGCGGCCGTCGTCCTCGCTCAGGCCGTAATGGTCAGACGCCGTCGCGCGGGTGAATTCCGGCTCGGCGCGGATGTCCAGCGGCCGGGTGGGCCGTTTGCCGAACAGACGCGGCAGTTGGGGCGTGACGCGGGCGTCGATGGCGCGGTAGGCGTCCAGCACCTCGGCCTCGGTCTTGAAGGGGCGAAACCGCGGGTCGGTGCGCGTCCAGGCCAGCAGGCCGCCGTCGCGCAGCGGGTCGCCCGTGAAGCCCAGCTGCGGCGCCACGCGGGTGATCTCGGCCTGGATGCGGGCCACCTCGCGCAGGCCCAGCTGGTGCACCTGGGCGGGGGTGAGGGCGGTGGTGGTCTGGTCCCGCACCAGCTGGCGGTACCAGGCCGCCCCCTGCGGCAGGCTGCCCCAGCCCACGCCGGGGCGGCGCGCGGCGGCGGCCAGGTACTCGCCCTGCAGCAGGGCGTGCAGGGCTTGCAGCGCTGGCACGCTGCGCTCGGCCACCTCGGTGCGGTAGGCCGCGGCAAGGCGCGCCGCATCCGCCACGGGCAGGCCGGCCGGCGGGGTGTCCAGCGCGCGGGCGGCTGCCGCCAGCGGGTTGCGGGCCAGGTCCGGCTGGGCCAGGTCGGCCAGCAAGGGTAGCAGCGCGCGCACCACCGGCTCGGACTGCACCACGCCCCGGCGCATGCCCTCGCGCAGGTTGGCTTGCGCCTGGGCGCACCACGCGGGCAGCCCGGCCAGCCGCTTCAAGAAGGCCTCGTGCTGCGCCACAGTGCGCAGCGGCTGCTCGCCCTGGCCCGACGCCCACACGGCCAGCTGCACCGGCACCGCGCTCATGTGCTCCAGCGGCAGCAAATGCTCGGGAAACGGCGCCAGCGCGAGGCGGTCTTGCAGGCTGCGCACCAGCAGTTCGCGGGTGAGGCGGTCGGCCGGCGACAGGGCCGCCACCGGCACGCCGGCCAGCTCCTTCAGGTAGCCCCGCCAGGCCGCAAACCGCCGCGCCCGCTCGGCCGGCGCGTGGCTCAGGGGCAACTGGTCGTCAAAGCGGTGGTCGCCCACGCCGGTGGCGGAGAGCGGGTCGAACCGGGCCTGGTCGTCGTAAGCGCGGGTGGCAATGTCGGCCAGCCGCTGGGCCGGTGTGGCGGGGGCCGCCGCTGTGGGCAGGCTCAGCGCGGCGGTCAACAGCAGGGCGGGCAGGCGCAGGCGATGGAGCAGGCGGTGGGGCAGGGTCGGCACGGCGGATGAGGGATCGAAGTGGGGCGCGAGCGCCGATTGTGCGCACCTCGACGCCGCAGAGAATGACCGCCAAACAACCACGCGCCACCTTGCCGGGTGGCCCAGCCGAGGGAGAAGCCCGCATGAACTTGAAGCACCTTGCGTTGGCCGCTGGCCTGCTGGCCGGTGCCTGGAACGCCAACGCCGCCGTGTACCGCTGCACCGACGCGCAGGGCAAGGTCACGTACCAGGCCCAGCCGTGTGACGGGGGCGCTACCGCCCCGGGCAACCGCACACTGGAAGTTGAAACCCGCCCGTCTGCGCCGGCTCCTGCTCCCCGGCGCTCGCCCGTCATGCCCTTCGACGTGCCGGCCGGGCCTGCCCCGCGGGCGGATGACCCCGTGCGCCCGCCCGTGGCGCGCCCAGCGCCGCGCGTGGTGGAGCCGGCTGCCGCACCCGCCGGCATGGCGCAGTGGGGCACCCAGGCCGACACGATGGCGGTGTCGGGCTACGAGTTCACGGCAGGCAACACGCAGGTGCTGGTGGACCACCCCGCGCGCCCGGTGCTGCTGGTGCTGAGCAGCTACCACAGCACCGCCTGGCAGGTGCGCGTGGCGCCGGGCACGCAGCTGGTGGGCATCGTGGTGGGGTCTCATGACCGCCAGACCACGGTGCAGGGCCCCGCCCAGGTGCCCGTGGTGACCGACGAACTGCCCTACGCCTACGAGGCCGACAACCTCAACTTCCGCCAGCTCATTCGGCGCCTGAACAGCCGCTATGGCGTGACGCAGCTCACCGCCCTGCGCGGCAGCTATACCCTGCCGCCGCTCACCACGCTGCGCGGCCCCTTCGTGGCCGACCCGGTGCTGACCCTGGAAGGCATCCGCCCCGAACCCACGCGCTACCGCATGAACTTCACCCTGCTGAGCCAGGACGGGCGGCGCCTGCCGTGGACGAACACCGGCCCGCGCGACGGCGCGCGGTTCAACGGCATCGTGCGCGGCGGCGGCATCTGGGCCTGGGGCAAGGGCGGCCCGGCGGCCGTGCGCGACGACGGCCGCGAGGCCTTCGTGCTGGAAGGCAACGGCGGCACGCTGCTGTGGATGCCCGAGGGCCCGCAAGGCCCGAAGCAGAAGATGGACTGGCCGAGCTCGCTGCCGCCGCTGTCGTGGGGCTCGGCACTGGCCTGGGACCAGGCCCAAGGCGTGCTGGCGCTGGTGAGCTTTGGCGGTGAGGGCTTCTTCTACCGCTACGACACCCGCCGCAAGGTGTGGCTGGGCGCCACGTCACTGAAAGATCGCGACCTCACCGGCCTGGCCTTCGACCCCGACACCCGCCGCTACGTGGGCGTGACGGTGAACGCCGAGCTGATCGTCTTCAACGGGCAGGGCGAAACCCTGGAGGTGCTGCCGCTGGGCAAGCAGCTGGCCGACCTGGGCAGCGTGTACGACCGGGGCAACGCCCGGCTCGACAGCCTGGATGTGGCGGTGCAGGGGCAGTTGGTGGCCGTGTTCAACGTGCGCGAGGCCACCGTGACCCACATCTGGACGTATGACCTGCGCACCCGCAAGGCGCAGCTGACCTACAAGGCGCTCGAGTGAGGCGCGAAGGCGGGCCCTCGGCTCAGGGCCGCAACAAGAACGTCAGCGGCACCTCCAGCCGCTGGGCCCAGGCGGTCTCGTTGTGGCCGGTGCCTTCGAAGGTCAACGCCAGGAGGTTGTGGCCGTCCACGTAGCCGCGCTCGCTCGCCAGGCTGTTCACGAGGGACTGGTAGGGCGCGTAGATCGCGTCCAGCTCGGTGGTGCCGTGGTCTTGGTAGAGGCGGTGGGTGGCCGGGTCGGCCAGGTGCTGGCGCAGGTAATTGAACGCCGCCAGCGGCAGCGCGGCATTGGGCTTGAAGATGCCCACCCAGTGCGTGGACAGGCCGGCTGCACCGCCAAACACCTCGGGGTGGCGGTTCATGGCGTACACCGAGATCAGGCCGCCCATGCTGGAGCCCATGATGAAGGTGTTGTCGCGGTCGGGCCGGGTGGCGTAGCGGGCGTCGATGGCGGGCTTGAGTTCTTCGACAAGAAAGCGCAGGTAGGCATCGCTTTGCGGCTTGCCCTGCAGGCCGTCGCGCACCAGGGCCTCGCGGAAGTCGGCGGGCAAGCCGGGCAGGAAGGCCTGCGGCAGGTACTCGCTGTGCCGCCACTTGCCGTTGTTCCACACCCCCACCACGATGACGTCACGGATGCGGCCCGCCGCCCGCAGCCGCGTGAGCGCGTCCTGCACGTTCCAGGCTTGCTGGTTCCAGGTGGTGCGGGCGTCGAACAGCATCTGCCCGTCGTGCATGTAGAGCACGGCGTAGCGCTTGTCGGGCGTGTAGCCGTCGGGCAGCCAGACGTCCACATGCCGCGCATCCACATGCCGCGACGGCACATTGGCCCAGCGCTCGATGCGGCCGTGTCGCACCGCAGGCAGCGGCGCCTCGGTGGCAGCCTGGGGCTGGGCCTGCACACCGCCCGTTGCGGCAAGGCACGCTGTGGCCAGGGCTTGGAGGACAACTCGACGACACGGCAGCACACGGGGCATGGGGAATCTCCACGGAGTCAGCGGCCGCATTGTGCGAGGCGGCTGTGGTCCACTTCCGGCCAGTTCGTTGTTGACCGGCGCACCGCGCCGCCTGTGCCGTGTATTTGTCGATCGCCCCCCGCCTGCGCCCCCTGGTTCTGGCCCTGTCGCTGACCCTGAGCTTGTCGGCCTGCCAGCGCACCGCCGACGTCCCCGCGGCCCTGCCCGCCGCCTCGGCGGTGCAAGACGCCAGCGCCACCACGCTGCTGCGCACCGAGGCCGACGCGCTGCTGGCGCTGCACCGCCAAATCGTGGTGCTGATGGACGGCGAGGCCAGCCTGCCGGCCGCACAGCGCCGCGAGGTGCAGGCCCTGGGCCAGCAGCTGTTCCATGAGCTGCAGCAGCGCCAGCAGCGGCTGGCCGACGCCGCACTCAAGCCCGAAGCGTTGGAGGCCACCACGGCCCTCATGACCCGCATCGAAAGCGAGCCCAGCTGGTTCGACGCCGACCGCCTGGCCTTCAAAGAGGTGCTGGAGCAGCTGGCTGCGGGGCTGAAGACCTCGCAGACGCTGGACGGCATCAAGCTGGCCCGTCGTGCGCAGGACGACCTGGACACGCTGGCCGAGGTGCAGAAGGCCTACGAGCAGGAGCTGCAGCAGGTGTTCGGCGGGCTGGGCAAGCGCGGCATCGAGCTCAAGCGCGAGCGCTGGAGCGACTACATCGCCAAGCTGCGCGCACTGCACACGCGCGACGCGGTGATGAAGCAGCATGGCGCCCAACTGCCAGCGGCCGCAGACCTGGCGCCCGAGCCCCCCGCGGCCTCCGCCTCTGGCGCGATGCGCGGCGTGGCCGCCAAGGAGCGCGAGGTGTTCGGCGACAAGCTGCCGCCCAAGACCCTGCTGCTGACCTTCGACGACGGCCCCCACGCCCGCTACACCGACGAAATCCTGGAGATCCTGAAGCGCTACAACGCGCCGGCCGTGTTCTTTCAGCTGGGCCAGAACCTGGGCAAGGTGGGTGCCGACGGCCAGCCCCAACCCGGCCGCGGCAGCGACGTGGCCAAGCGCGTGCTGGCCGCCGGCCACCAGCTGGCCAACCACAGCTTCACGCACGGGCTGATGAGCAAGTTCGAGTTGGTGAAGGTGAAGGAAGAGGCCGCCAACACCGAGGCGCTGCTGGACGCCGCCGGCCGCAGCGGCGATGCCTTGTTTCGGTTCCCGTACGGCGCGCGCAACGACGGGGCGCTCTCCACCATCGAGGCGCTGAAGCTGCGCTCGATGATGTGGAACGTGGACTCGCTGGACTGGAGCGACCCCATCCCCAAGAGCATTGCCGCGCGTGTGCTGGCCGAGTTGGAGAAGCAGCAGCGCGGCATCGTGCTGTTCCACGACATCCACGCCCGCACCGTGCAGGCCCTGCCGCTGGTGCTGGACCAGCTCGCCGCCGACGGCTGGCGCTTTGCGAGCTGGAAAGACGGGCAGTTCGTCATTCCGGCCGAACGCAGCGTGACGCTGCCGCCGCCCGCCGCCGGTGAGCTCTACCGCGAGAGCCACGCGCTGGTGATCGGCATCAACGGTTACAGCGCCTGGCCCAAGCTGTCGCACGCGGTGCGCGACGCGCAGGCCGTGCGCGACGCCCTGGTCAACCGCTTCGGTTTCAAGGCCGACAACGTGACCCTGCTGACCGACGCCGACGCCACGCGCGCCAACATCCTGAAGGCCATGAACGAGCGCTTCGGCGACGCCAAACGGGTGAAGCGCGACGACCGGGTGTTCGTGTTCTTCGCCGGCCACGGCAGCACGCGCCGGCTGCCCAGCGGCCGCGAGGTGGGCTACATCGTGCCGGTGGACGCCGGCCTGAACGACCTGCAGGCCGACGCGATTGCCATGCCGCAGCTGCAGGAGGTGGCCGAGGCCATCACGGCCAAGCACGCGCTGTTCGTCATTGACGCCTGCTACTCCGGCCTGGGTCTGACCCGCGCCGGCAGCACCGCGGCCGACAGCAACTTCGCCCGCACCAACGCCCGCCGCGTGGGCCGGCAGATGATGACCGCCGGCGGTGCCGACCAGCAGGTGGCCGACGACGGCCCGGGCGGCCACTCGGTGTTCACGTGGACACTGCTGCAGGCCCTGAACGGCAAGGCCGACCTGAACGGCGACGGCCTCATCACCGCCACCGAACTGGCCGCCTACGTGGCGCCGGCCGTGGCCTCCATCGCCCGCCAGACGCCGGCCTTCGGCAGCCTGCCGGGCAGCGAGGGCGGCGAGTTCGTGTTCGAGCTGCCCACCGCGCAGGAACCCGCGCTGAGCGGCGCTGTGGCGCAGCTGGACGACAAAGCCAGCCAGTTGGCCGCCAAGCTGGACGAAGCCAGCACTGCCAGCCGCCAGGCCGCGCCCACTGCGGGCGGCGCGGCCAGCGCGGTGCAGGTCACCATCAAAGGCCTGGATGGCAAAGACCAGGCCCTGGCCGCCCCCACCGCCCGCGTGGACGCAGGCGCCCGCATCACCGCCCAACGCGCCAACGACCGCGGCCTGCAGCTGTACCGCGAGCGCCGCTACGACGACGCCGAGGCCGCCTTCAAGGAGGCGCTGGCCCTGCAGCCCAAGTTCGCGCTCGCCGCCAACAACCTGGGATTCGTGCTGTACCGCCGCGCCAAGTTCGCGGACGCCGCCAGCTGGTTCGAGAAGGCCGTGGAGATGGACGCGAGCCGGTCGCTGGCCTGGCTGAATCTGGGCGACGCCCGGCTGCAAGCCGGCGACGACGCCAAGGCCGTGGCGGCCTACAAAACCTTCCTGCAACTCGCGCCCAAGCACGCACGGGCGGCCGAGCTGCAGGCCTGGGTGGCGAATCCGTCGGACGCGACGCGGCCGAAGGCGCTGTGAGCCTCGGACAAGCCCGGCGTTATGGCGGGCTGTCGGCCAACAGCTGGCGCAAGACGACGATGAGTTCGGGCAGCGCGTCTTGGATCACGTTCCACACCGTCTCATGGCGGACGGCGGCGTACCCGTGGATCAGCACGTTGCGAAAGGCAACCACCTGGGCCGCCAGCCCCGCATGGACCTAGGCCAGTTGCCCCAGCGCCTCGCCAATGATCTCGAACTTGCGCTCCACGGCGGAGTGGAGCATTTCATCTGCCGCGTACTGAGCGGCATCGCGACCCGCCACGAAGCCTTGAATGGCTTCCGATGCGGTGAGCGCATCCCACAGGTAGGCGCGCGGATCACGCCGCATACAGCAGCTCGCGCTCTTGGTCGATCTGGCGCTGAACAAACGGATTGCGAACGGCGCCCAGCTGAACGAGGTCGACACGCCGACCCAGCAGCGCCTCGAAGTCGCGCCGCGTGGCATCCCACTCCTCCAGCCCGACGCGATAACCCGGCTGGAACGCGACCAACAGATCAGCATCGCTGTCCGGGCTGAAATCGTCTCCGCGTGCGGCAGAGCCAAACACCTCCAGCCGCGCGACATGGTGGCGGCGGCACAGAGCAGCAATGGCGTCCCGGGCCTGAGCGATGCTGAGATGCATGGGGGAAGTGTAGGCAAGCCTCCCGAAAACGGCATCGAGCCCGCCCCGCACCCACACCCGGGTTTTGCCCGTCCACGGAAACACTCGGTTTCGCGCGGCTGACACGCACCGGCCACGCGCCTGTGTTCCACTCGGTGACGAGCTTGTCTGCGCTGATCCTTTCCGGAGATCTCGATGTCCCTGACCGCCTCGTTTCCAGCCGCCACACGCCAGGAGTTGTTGCGCGAACGCTTGCTGGCCACGGTGGACCTGCTCAAGCAGCGCCGCGCCGGCGAGATTGCCGAGGGCGACATCGACGAGTACGTGGCCCTGCACTGGATGGAGTGGCGCGGCGGATCGCTGAAGCTGACGACCACCGGCGAAAACGTCTGCCGCCACCTCACCACGTTGCTCAACCGCAGCACCGCGCGCCCGGGGCGCTGAAGCCGCTGCGGCGGGTGGCGGGCCGACGGCGGCCTGTGTTCCACTTCCGGCGTGAATCCTGAAGTCCCCGCCTCCAAGCCGAGCAAGCCGGCCAAGCCGCCCGCGCCGGCGTTCCCCCTTCCCCAACCCCGCCACGCCTCGCGCCTGCCGGCCAGCCTGACGCCCGAAGACTGGGCGCGCATCCGGCAAGCGGCCTATGCGCTGCCCCAGGTGCTCACGCCGGCCGACCTGGACGACGGCACCGACGAGGCGCTGGACCGGCTGGGCGCCATCCAGATTTCCAAGGCCGCAGGCGGCGGCCGGCCCAGCCGCTGGATCCTGCCGCAGCACCTGGCCGTGGCGGTGGCGCAGCTGGACGCCACCCCCATGGCCAACACGCTGCGCAGCCAGATGCAGCAGCGCCTGCACCAGATGGAAAGCCTGGGCGTGCGCCGCGAAGGGCTGGTGTTCACGCGGCTGTGCATCCACCCGCTGACCCTCGCGCATGAAGGCTGGCGCATCGACCTCTCGCACCGCGTGCCCGTGCCCGAGGCGCCGGTGTGGGCCTTCTTCCGCGACGGCGACACCGCCGCACTGCGCCACGGCCTGGGCCAGGCGCCCGAGTACTCATTCAAGGCTGAGCTGGCGCTGCACCTGAACCACCTGGTGGCCCGCAGCGAGGCCATGGGCGACAGCGCCCAGCTCGCCTCGCTGCTGCCGCGCCTGCAGGCCGAGTGCGGCGTGCCCATGCCGTTCGACGACCTGAAGGCCGCGCTCACCCGCGCGCAGGACCGCTGGGAACAGCAGGTGGAAGAACAAAGCACGCTGGCCAGCCTGGGCCGCGAGCTGGCCTTCCAGGGCTACCCAGACAGCTTCGACGCCGCCCGCAAGCTGGGCCGCAAGGTCACGCTGTACCTGGGCCCGCCCAACAGCGGCAAGACGTACTCCGCCTTCGAGCGGCTGGCGCAGGCGCTGGACGGCGCCTACCTCGCCCCGCTGCGCCTGCTGGCGCTGGAAGGCCGCGACCGCCTCGTGGGCCGCGGCGTGCCCTGCTCGCTGCTGACCGGTGAAGAGAACGTGCCGGCGGCCAACGCCCGCGTGGTGAGCAGCACCATCGAGATGGTGAACACGCGCGACGTGATCGACGTGGCCGTCATCGACGAAGCGCAGATGATCTTCGACGACTCGCGCGGCTGGGCCTGGACGCAGGCCATCGTGGGCGTGCCGGCGCGCGAGGTGATCATCATTGCCTCCGCCTACGCCGCCCCCGCCATCGAGCGGCTGCTGCAGCTGTGCGGCGAGAAGGTGGAGCGCCGCGTGTTCGAGCGCAAGCAGCAGGTTCAGCTGATGCCCGCGCCCGTGCCCATGACGCACCTGCAAGCCGGCGACGCCGTGGTGGCCTTCAGCCGCCGCGACGTGCTGATGCTGCGCGACCAGATCTCGCAGAACGGCCACGCCGTCAGCGTCATCTACGGCGCGCTGCCGCCCGAGGTGCGCCGCCGCGAGGCAGAGCGCTTTGCGGTGGGAGCGAGCGACATCCTGGTGGCCACCGACGCCATCGGCATGGGCCTGAACCTGCCCATCCGCCGCGTGCTGTTCTCCACGCTGACCAAGTTCGATGGCGTGGGCGACCGCGAGCTCAGCGTCAGCGAGGTGCACCAGATCGCCGGCCGCGCGGGCCGTTACGGCATGCACGACGAGGGGTTTGTGAGCGTGCTGAAGGAGGCCGAGGCCGAGGCGATGAAGATCCTGCGCCAGCAGCTGCCCAAGGAGCCGCGTGCACCGCGCGACTTCAAGTGCCCGGTGGCACCCAACTGGCGCCATGTGCAGACCATCTCGCAGCGCATGGGCGTGAACAAGCTGTACGCGGTGCTGAGCATCTTCATGCAGCAGCTGCGCCTGGACGACGCCCACTTCGCCGTGGCCGAGCTGGAGCAGATGCTGGAGCTGGCCGACATGCTGGACCGCAACGCCAGCGCTCTGCCGCTGAATGAGCGCTTCAAGTACGCGCAGGCGCCGGTGGACGCGCGCCTGCCCATGCTGCTGGACCAGTTCCAGAGCTGGGCCACCAACCACGCCCGCACCGGCAAAGCCGGCGAGCCGCACTTCCTGGACGAGTTCGACCAGCACGGCCGCCTGGACCGCATGGAGCAGGCGCTGCGCATCTGCACGCTGTGGCTGTGGTTGGACCTGCGCTTCCCCGGCGTGTACGGCCATCTGGAAGAAGTGATCGACCTGCGCGGCCGTCTGAACGACGGCATCGAGCGGCAGCTGAAGGGCAAGCGGCCGCTGTGGCAGCGGCGAGGGCGTTGAGCCGGGCGGACTCGGCGGCCGCCCCCGGGCTTCCCTGAGTTCACGCGCCCCGGGCGCGGCGCTAGGGTGGGCGCCCCACGAGCAGGAGCGCCCATGTCCCCCCGTCCCACTTGGTTCACGGCCACGGCCGGTTTGTTGCTGTTGTGGGCGCTGGCCGGTGTGGCCGCGTGTGCCGGCCATGTGCTGGCGGGCGAGCAGATGGCGGCGGCGCAGAGCGAGTGGGATGCGAACTTCTTCCGCGCGCTGCCGGCCTGGTTCGCGTGGGACTACGCCGTGGCGACCGGGGCCAGCCTGGCCGGCGCCGTGGCGCTGCTGCGCCGTTCTCGCTTGGCCTTGGGGCTGTACGCCGTGTCGCTGGCGGCGGTGATCGTCCAGTTCGGCTACGTGTTCGCAGCCACCGACCTGATCGCGCACAAGGGCGCGGCGGCCACGGTGCCGTTCCCGGTGTTCATTGCGGTGATGGGCGGGGTTCAGATCGCCGTGGCGCGGATGGCCCTGCGGCGCGGCTGGATCGGGGCGGACTGAACCCGGCCCGCCCGATTCGGTAAGGCGGGCCGCGCCCAGCCCTACCGCCCCACCACGCCGAGCGCGATCAGGTCCTGCGCGGACTTGAGGATCGCCTCGCGTGGCGCCCTCGGCGCCCAGCCCAACACCTCGCGTGCGTGGCTTGCATCCTGGTGCCGCGCCGTGCCCAGTTCGCTGGCGGCGTTGCGCACCAGCGGGCTGAAGCGGGCCATCAGCCGCACGCTCCAGTCGGGCAGGTTGAGCGTGGGCACGCGGCGGGCGTCGGCGCCGAGTTCTTCGCGCAGCACCGCGGCGATGTCGCGCAGCCAGGTGAAGCCGGCGCACGCAATGAAGCGTTCGCCCGCCATGCCCGGCGCGGTGAGGGCCAGGCGGTGCAGCTCGGCCACATCGCGCACATCCACGATGCCGAAACCGATGCGCGGCATGGCCGGGATGCGGCCCTGCAGCAGGCTTTGCACGATGACGACGCTGGCCGAGTAGTCGGCACTCGCCACGGGGCCGAGCACGACGGACGGGTTCACGGTGCAGAACTCCAGCCCGCCGCCCTCGCGGGCCACCCAGTCGCGTGCGGCGCGTTCGGCCACGGTTTTGGACTGCACGTAGGGCGGCACGTCGGGGGCGTCGAGGTTCGTCCAGTCGCGCTCGGTGAAGTGGTGGTCGCCCGGGCCGTGGCCGTACGAGATGGCCGCGACCGACGAGGTCATCACCACCCGCTGCACGCCGGCATCGCGCGCGGCTTTCAGCGCCCGCAGCGCGCCGTCGCGGGCCGGCACGATGAGCTCGTTCGCATCGCGCGGCACGTCGGTGGGCAGGGGCGAGGCCACGTGGGCGAGGTGGGTGCAGCCGGCGGCCGCTTCGGCCCAGCCGGCGTCGGCCATGAGGTCGGCCGCAAAGCAGTGCATCTGGTCTTTCTTGACGCCACGGCTGGCGCCCAGCGCCTTGCGCAAGGCCGGCTCGCGCGACAGGCTGCGCACGGTGGTGTGCACCTGCCAGCCGTCGGCCAGCAACTGGCGGATCAACACGCCGGCGATGTAGCCGGTGCCACCGGTGACGAGGATGCGGGAAGGAGCGCTCATGCGGCCGATTGTGCGGGCCGCGCCATGACCGACGGCACCCGCGGGCGAGTGCGCATTGCCGGCCGCACCGGGGCGGGAGACAGTCGCGCCATCTCCGGTTTCAAGGCTTTGATGTGACCCTCGCCTCCCCATCCGACGCGGCCCGGCCCGCCCACGACCGCGCCTTCCTGGGCCACCCCGCCGGCCTCGGCTGGCTGTCGTTCTGCGAACTCTGGGAGCGCTTCAGCTACTACGGCATGCAGGCGCTGCTGGTGCTGTACCTCAGCAACTACCTGTTCCTGCCGCAGAACATCGGCCACGTGGCCGGCATGGACGCGCTGCGCGCCGCGATCGAGAACGTCACCGGCCCGCGCTCGCCGCAGCAGCTGGCCTCGGTGGTGTTCGGCCTGTACGTGGGGCTGGTGTACCTGACGCCCATCTTCGGCGGCCTGCTGGCCGACCGGGTGCTGGGCCGCACCAAGACGGTGGTGCTGGGCGCGCTGCTGATGGCGGCCGGCCACTTTCTGATGGCGTTCGAGACCGCGCTGCTGCCCGCGCTGGGCTGCCTGCTGCTGGGCGTGGGTTGCTTCAAGGGCAACATCGCCGCGCAGGTGGGCGACCTGTACGCGCCGGGCGACAAGCGCCGCGCCAGCGCGTTCCAGATCTTCATGCTGGCGGTGCAGATCGCGGTGATTGCCGCGCCCATCGTCTGCGGCACGCTGGGCGAGCGCGTGGGCTGGCACTGGGGCTTCGGTTCGGCTGGCGTGGGCATGCTGATCGGGCTGGTGGTGTACCTGGCGGGCCGGCGCCATCTGCCGCCCGAGGCGCCGCGCCGT
This sequence comes from Pelomonas baiyunensis, assembly GCF_043555935.1. Taxonomy (NCBI): domain Bacteria; kingdom Pseudomonadati; phylum Pseudomonadota; class Betaproteobacteria; order Burkholderiales; family Sphaerotilaceae; genus Roseateles; species Pelomonas baiyunensis. Next base: position 72,343 of record NZ_JBIGIB010000003.1, read on the forward strand.
GCCGCCGCCGATGCAGCACCTGACACCGCCGCCCTGCCCCGCCCGCCGCTGGGCCGGCGTGGGGTGATGCAGGTGGCCTTGCTGATCGCCGTGATTCCGCTGCTGATGCTGTCCATCGTGGGCAACCAGCAGTTCAACAACGCCTACCCGCTGTGGTCGCAGCAGCACATGGACATGCGCGTGGGCAGCTTCGAGGTGCCGGTGACCTGGCTGCAGGCCGTGGACGCCACCGTCAGCTTCCTGACCATGCTGGGCTCCATCGCCTTCTGGCGCTGGTGGGGCCAGCCCGGCTCCGGGCGGCGCGAGCCCGATGAGCTCACCAAGATGGCGCTGGGCTGCTTCGTGGCCTGCGGCGCGCCGGCGCTGCTGCTGATCCCGGCCTTCGCGCTGGAGGGTGGCGGCGGCAAGATCAGCATCCTCTGGACGTTTGCGTACACGCTGGTCAACGACATCGGCTTCGCCAACATCATGCCGGTGGGCATTGCGCTGTACTCGCGCGCCGCGCCCCGCGGCCTGCAGGGCGTGATGATCGGCATCTACTACCTGCACCTGTTCCTGGGCAACACCTTCGTGGGCTGGCTGGCCGGCTTGCTGGAGGTGATGCCGGGCTCGCAGTTCTGGGCCTTGCACGCCGCGCTGGTGCTGGCGGGCGGCGTGGGGCTGCTGGCCGTGAAGCTGGTGTTCGGCCGGGTGCTGGCGCCAGAGGCTGACGCGGCGGCTCACGCCTGATCCGAACGCCCCAAATGCGTGCGGCGTGACGCGCTTCACGCCGCAGGCGCGTGTGCCCCTGGCCCTTGATGCAGGTCCATGCCTACATTCGACGGTCCAGGGAGACACACCATGCGCTTTCGTGACTTGCTCAACCCCGGCCTGTGGGCGGTCCGCCAGTTGCGGTTCGGCACCAAGCTGACCGTGCTGTTCGTGCTGGCGGCCGTGCCCCTGGTGACCATCGTGGTGATGATGCTGCTGCGCAGCCAGGAAGACCTGCGGCTGACGACGGTCGAGCTCGACGGCATCCGCTGGATCGAGCAGTCCAACGCGCTGACCCGGGCCGTGCAGTCGCACCGCGGGCTGACCAACATGCTGCTGCTGGGCGACGACGCGCTGGTGCAGCAGCGCGACGCCAAGCGCGCCGAACTGAACCAGGCCCTGCAGACGCTGGACGCGTCCATGCAAGCGGCCGACGCTGACGCACCCGCCAGCTGGCCCGCCCTGCGCGACCGCCTGCGCCAGCTTTACGCCCAGCTCGAAGGCCAGCCGGTGGGCAAGAGCTTCCAGCTGCACAGCAGCCTCGTGGAGGACCTGTCACGCTTCACCTACGAGTTGGCCGAGCGCTCGGACCTGCTCTACGACCCGGACCCGCTGACCTACCTGCTGATGGACATGGCCGTGTCGCGCCTGCCCAGCTGGCGAGACCAACTCGGCCTGGTGCGCGGGCGGGGCGCCACCATCTTGGCCTCGCCCGGGGCGGAGCCCGGCGACATCGCGACCATGGGCGTGTTGCTGGACGAATTGGCGGCCGACACGCGCAACGTGCGCCACGCCCAGCGGCTGCTGGCAGACAAGGGCTTCACCACGCCGACGTTCGAGGCCGCCGCCAACGTCGTGGACCAGCTGGTGGAAGAGCACCGCAAACGCTTTCGCACCGGCATGCCCACCGACGGCGCCGAGAAGTACTTCGCCGACACCGCCAGCGCCGTGGAAGCGGTGGGCGCGTACCAGGCCGCCGTCAACGCCGGCATGCGCGAGGCGCTGCAAGCCCGCCGCGCCGACCTGCACCGCAAGACCTGGCTGCTGGCCGGAGGTTCGCTGTTCGTGGTGCTGCTGTTCACCTACCTGATGCTGGCCTTCCAGATCAGCTTCATGGCCGACCTGCGCCAGGTGCTGCGCTTCATGGAGAACACCGCCAAGGGCAACCTGCAGCACGTGGTGCGCATCCGCGGCAAGGATGAGCTGTCGGACATGTCCAGCGCCATGGCGGTCATGGTGAACAACATCGCCCACATGGTGGCCACCGTGCGCAGCAACGCCGCGCTGCTGTCCGGCTCGGGCGACCTGCTGGTGCAGGGCAACCACGCGCTGTCCGAACGCACCGAGCAGCAGGCCGCCAACCTCGAAGAAACCTCCGCCAGCGTGCAGGAACTGGCCGCCACGGTGCAGGCCAATGCCGAGGCGGCCCAGTCGTCCGACGCCGCCGCCCAGACGGTGCGCGGCACGGCCGAAGAAGGCGCGGCCGGCATGAAGGACGCGGTGGCGTCCATCGAGGCGATTGCCGCGGGCGCGCGCCGCATGGACGAGATCGTGGGCGTGATCGACTCGCTGGCCTTCCAGACCAACATCCTTGCGCTCAACGCCGCGGTGGAAGCCGCCCGCGCGGGCGAGGCCGGGCGCGGCTTTGCCGTGGTGGCGTCGGAGGTGCGCACGCTGGCGCAACGCTCGGCCGCGTCGGCCAAGGAGATCCGCCAGCTCATCAGCACCTCGTCAGGCCAGGTCAACAACGGCGTGGGCCTGATCCGCATGGCGGGCGAGCGCATCCAGGCCATCGTGAGCGGCGTGCGCGACGTGGCCGGCCACATGTCGCTGATCTCGGCGTCCAGCGCCGAGCAAAGCGCCAGCCTCACCGAAATCACCTCCGCCATCCGTCAGCTGGACACCCTCACCCAGCGCAACGGCGCCATGGTGGAGCAGGCCGTGGCGCAGGCCAATGAGTTGCAAGACCGTGCGCGGCTGCTGACCGAATCGGTGTCGGTGTTCAAGCTGCCGCAAGGCACGGCCGACGAAGCCCGCGCGCTGGTGGACCTGGCCCTGTCACGCCACAGTGCCGGGGGCGGCCGCGAGGCCCTGCTGCGCGTGATCAACGCCCACGACAGCGGCCTGGCCGACCGCGACATGTACGTCTTCGCACTCGACGCCGACGGCCGCTACCTCGGCTTTGCCGGCAACCCCGCCCGCGTGGGCCAGCGCGTGCAAGACATCGCCGGCCCGGCCGGCGCGCACCTGGTGCGGGCCATCATCGAGCAGGCCGAATCCGGCCCCGGCTGGGTTCAGTACACCATGCCCCACCCGCAAAGCGGCAAGCCGCAGGACAAGATGTCTTACGTGGTGAAGGTGGGCGACCTGTACGTGGGCTGCGGCATCTACAAGAGCTCCATGATGACGCTGTGAGCACGCCCCTGCGCACCGGCGGCAGGCCCTGCCTACACTGCGCCGCATGATCACCGTCCACCACCTGAACAACTCCCGCTCGCAACGCGTGCTGTGGCTGCTGGAAGAACTCGGCCTGCCCTACGAGGTGAAGCGTTACGAGCGCGACGCCAAAACCTCGCTGGCCCCGCCCGAGCTGCGCGCCGTGCACCCGCTGGGCAAGAGCCCCGTCATCACCGAGGGGCCGCTCACGGTGGCCGAAAGCGGCGCCATCCTGGAGTACCTGGTGGACCGCCACGGCGGCGGGCGCCTGAAGCCCACGGCTGAACAAGACCTGCTGCACTACCGCTACTTCCTGCACTTCGCCGAGGGCTCGGCCATGCCGCCGCTGGTGATGAAGCTGGTGTTCAACAAGATCAAGCGCAGCCCCATGCCCTTCTTCGTGAAGCCCATCGCCAAGGGCATTGCCGACAAGGTGCTCGGCGGCTTCGTGCAGCCCAACATCGACAACCAGCTGAAGTTCCTGGAAGCCGAGTTGGCCGCCCGGCCCTGGTTCGCCGGCGCCGAGTTCAGCGCGGCCGACGTGCAGATGAGCTTCCCGCTGGAAGCCGCAGCGGCACGTGGGGGCTCGCTGGAGGGCTTCCCCAAGATCCGCGCGTTTCTCGACCGCATCCACGCCCGGCCCGCCTACCAACGCGCCCTGCAGCGCGGCGGCCCGTACGACTTGATGAGCTGACCCCAACCGGCGCCGGCACGGCGGGCTAGAGTCGGCCGCATGCAACGCCGCACCCTGCTCCAGTCGCTGCCCGCCACGGGTGCTCCGTTCTTGACCGCGGGGCTCGGCTGGGCACCCCCCAGCCACGCGGCCGATGACGCACCCGCCCCAGGCCCGGCGTGGACGCGCGAGAGCCCGCTGACGGCGGCCGACCTGCGCAGCGACCTCGCCCTGCTGGACCGCCTCTACCGCGAGCTGCACCCCGGCCTGCTGCGCTACCAAACCGCCGGCCAGTGGCAGCACGCCGTGCAGGCGCTGGATGCCCACTGGGCCCGGCGTGCCGAACACCGGCTGGACACCGCCTACCTGGACTGCAGCCGCCTGCTGGCCCGCGTGCGCTGCGGCCACACCTACGCCAACTTCTACAACCAGAAGCCCGCCGTGGCGCAGGCGCTCTTTGCGGGGCGCAACAAGCTGCCGTTCACCTTCGTGTGGCTGCAGCAGAAAATGGTGGCCACGGGCGGCGCACTGCCCGCCGGCACCCGGGTGCTGACCGTGGACGGCGTGCCCGCCGCCCAGGTGCTGGCCCGGCTGCTGCCGCTGGTGCGGGCCGACGGCCACAACGACGACAAGCGCCGCGCACTGCTGTCGGTGGACGCGCGCGAGGGCTACGAAACCTTCGACATCTTTCACGCGCTGAGCACGCCCGCCGGCCCCGAGGTGGTACTGACCGTGCAACGCCCCGGCGAAGGCCCCCGCGGTGTGACGCTGCCCACGCTGGACCTCACCGAACGCCGCGCCATGAGCCTGCGCCCGCGCACCCCGCCCAGCGACGCCACGCCGCCGTGGTCGCTGCGGTTCGACGAGGCCGGCAACGCCCTGCTCGACATGCCCGGCTGGGCCCTCTACAACAGCGACTGGAACTGGGCCGCCTGGCTGGACCGCCAGTTGGACGCCGTGGTGCAGGCCCGCGCCCCGCGCCTGATCGTGGACCTGCGACGCAACGAAGGCGGGCTGGACTGCGGTGACGCCATCCTGGCGCGCTGCACCGACCGGCCGCTGCCCGTGCGCGCCGACGAGCGCCTGGTGCGCTACCGCCGCGTGCCGGCCGAACTGAATGCCGTGATGGACACCTGGGACGACAGCTTCCGCGACTGGGGCGACCGGGCCGAGCCGTGGCCTGAGCGGCCCGGGTTCTACCGCCTGCGTCCGGCGGACGGAGCGAGCCCGGGCTCGGGAGAAACCGGCGGCCAGACCATCGAACCCCGCGGCCCGCGCTTCACCGGCGCCCTGCAGGTGCTGACCAGCAGCACCAACAGCTCCGCCACCTTCCGCTTTGCCAGCCTGGTGCGCGAGCACCGCCTGGGCACGCTGATCGGCGGCAGCACCGGCGGCAACCAGCGCGGCGTGAACGGCGGGGCCTTCTTCTTCGTGCGCCTGCCGCGCACCGGGCTGGAGGTGGACCTGCCGCTGATCGGCTACTTCCCGTCCGGCCCGCTGCGGCCCGACGCCGGCCTCACGCCTGATGTGCCGGTGCCGCTGACCCTGGCCGACCTCACCGCCGGGCGTGACCGGGCCTTGGACGCAGCCCGGCGGCGCTGATCAAGCCCTGATCGACCGCTGATGCATCGCTGATCCGTCGCTGAGAAAACGGGGGGGCCGAAGGCCGGCCGGGCCGCCCTCTACACTCGCGCCTCCCCGTCGTGCCCCGCAGGCCTGTCGCCCGGCTGCTGCTCCCCGCAGCGGCGCTGACCTCCCCGTGCTGCATTGCGATTGCCCACGCAGCTCACCCAAAGGCCCCATGCCTGGCTATGACGTCAAGGTCCAGTCCCTCGCCATCGACGGCGCGGCGGACCTGCAAATCCGTTCCTTGCTCGACCACCAACAGTTCGCCGACCCCGCCGGCGCCGCTGAAGCGCTGGGCATCTCCTCGGCGCAATGGCCGTTGTTCGGCCAGGTTTGGCCCTCCGGGCTGCACCTGGCGGCGGCCATGGCCGTGCGGCCGCTGCCCGAGGGCGAACGCATCCTGGAAATCGGCTGCGGCCTGGCCCTGGCCAGCCTGGTGTGCCACCGCCGCGGCGCCGAAGTGACCGCCAGCGACGTGCACCCGCTGGCGGGGGCCTTCCTGCTGGAGAACCTGCGGCTGAACGAGCTCACCCCCATGCGCTACTGCCATGGCGACTGGAGCGAAGACGCGGTGCTCCCCCCCGGCGGCGCGCCGCGCGTGCAGGGCCGGTTCGACCTCATCATCGGCAGCGACGTGCTGTACGAGCGCGACGACGGCGGCGCACTGGCCGCCTTCATCCAACGCCACGCCATGCCCCGTTGCGAACTGCTCATAGTGGACCCGAACCGCGGCAACCGCCCCGCCTTCACCCGCAGCATGGCCGAGCTGGGCTTCAGCATGAGCGAAACCACGCTCGCCCACGCTGGCTACCGCGGCCGCCTGATGCGCTTTGTGCGCGACGCCACGCCCTGATCAGGCCGTGGGCCGCGCCTTGTAGAAGGTGATCGGCTCGGCCTTCATCTGGCTGTTGAGCTGCTTGAGCACGTGCTTTTGCATGCTGCCCACCACGTGCATCTCGCAGGGCTTGCAGTCAAAGCGCAGGGTGAAGTGGTCGTCGCCGTGGGTGAGGGTCAGCGGCTCGGCGCGCACCGTGCCTTGCACGCCGGTCACGCCCTTGGCCTGCTTGGGGCAGAGGCTGAGCGACCAGCGCACGCAGTGCTTGGTGATCATCAGCGGCACCTCGCCCAGCTCCTCGTGGCTCTCGTAGGCGGCGCCGATCACCTTCACGCCGTGGCGGGCGTAGAACGCGGCGGCCTGGGCGTTGTAGACGTTGGCGAGGTAGGTGAGCGTGTCGTCGGGGTAGGGCACGGGCGGCTCCACCGGGGCGTGGCGCGGCAGGCGCTCGAACGCGGCCTCGCGGGCGGCCTCCAGCGCGGCCACGGCGTCACGGCGCAGGGCGTTGAGCTTGCTCACCGGCAGGAAGTAGGGCTCGCGCATGGCCAGGCGCACACGGCGAGCCTCGAAGATCGTGTCGCCCAGCTTCGCGAGGTGTTCCTTGTATTGGGCCTCGGCCTGCTGCGGGTTGCGCGCGGGCTCCAGCGCGTGCGGCAGGCGCACGGCGGCCTTCACGCCGGTTTCGTCTTTCAGGCTGAGCTCGAAGCCGTCGTGCACCTGCGCCAGCGTCAGGTCCACCGCGATGCGGCGGTCGGCGCTGGGCTTGGCCAGGAGGCGCTCCCAGGCCATGTCGCGGTTGCGGTTCAGCGCCGTGCCGGGGAAGAGGTCTTTGAGGTCGCTGAAGGCCTGGCCTTTGGAGAGGTTGGGCTCGATGCGCCAGGCCGTGCCGCCCAGCGGCGTGGCCACGTTCACGGGCACGCCTTGCAGCTCACCCTGGCGGTCCCACCAGGTCAGCGCGTCGCCGTTGTTCACCACGCGGGTGGCGTCGCCCGTGTCCAGGTCGAAGCTGTCGGGCCCCACGCGCTTGACCTCGCCCAGCGGCATGCCGGCGTGCTTGGGGCTGTCGAAGGCACCGATGTCGATTTGCCGGCCGTTGACGAAGTAGTCGGTGCCGCCGCGGTTGAAGGCCTGCTCGGGCTCGGGCGTGAAGGTGAAGCGGCAGCGCCCATCGCTGCTGCGCGCCAGCTCGGGGCGGCGGTCAATGATGGCGTCCAGCAGCGTGCGGTAGTGGGCCGTCACGTTCTTGACCGTGGCCATGTCCTTGTAGCGGCCTTCGATCTTGAAGCTGCGGATGCCAGCGTCGATGAGGGCTTCGAGGTTGGCGCTCTGGTCGTTGTCCTTCAGGCTCAGCACGTGCTTGTCGTGCGCCACCACGCGGCCGGCGGTGTCGGTCACGGTGAAGGGCTGGCGGCACTCCTGGCTGCACGAGCCGCGGTTGGCGCTGCGGCCGGTCATGGCGTGGCTGATGAAGCACTGGCCGCTGTAGGCCACGCACAGCGCACCGTGCACGAAGAACTCCAGGTGCGCGCGCGGCACCTGCTCGCGAATCGCGCGGATCTGCTTCAGGTCCAGCTCGCGCGCCAGCACCATCTGCGAGAAGCCCACGTCTTGCAGGAAACGCGCCTTCTCCGGCGTGCGGATGTCGGTCTGCGTGCTGGCGTGCAGCTGGATGGGGGGCAGGTCCAGCTCTAACAGCCCCATGTCCTGCACGATGAGCGCGTCCACGCCAACGTCGTGCAGCTGCCACGCCAGGGTTCGCGCTCCCTCAAGCTCGTCATCGCGCAGGATCGTGTTGAGTGTCACGAAGATGCGGGCACCAAACCGGTGCGCATGCCGGACCAAGCGGGCGATGTCCTCCAGCGAGTTGCCCGCCTTGTCGCGGGCGCCGAAGCCCGGACCCCCGATGTAGACGGCATCGGCGCCGTGGTTGATGGCCTCGATGCCGATGTCAGCGTCGCGGGCGGGGGCCAGAAGTTCGAGGGTGTGCAGGGGTGTCGCAGGCATGCCGAATTTTAGGAAAAGCCGCCCGGACCTTGATGGCATCGGTTGCGGTACCACGCCACAAGCTCTAGGCTGCCGCAGAGCGTCCGTTCGATGGCGCACAGGGAGACGGCATGAAGATCTGGATCCAACGGCTGACGGTGGGCCAAAAACTGGCGGCCGTGGCGGCGGTGAGCGCGTTGATGGGACTGATTCCCACCGCGCTGTACGTGAGAACAGCACTCGATGCCGAGCGCCAGCTGAGCCGGGAGACAGGTGCCCTGCCCGCACTCACCACGGGGCTCAAGGTGGCCCGACTGACGGCCCAGCATCGGGGCCTGTCCAACAGTCAGCTCAACGGAGACGCCAGCGCCGAGGCCAAGCGCAGCGTCGTGTGGAAGGACCTGCAGGCGCTCAAACCGGCCAGCCTGGATGCGGCCCGTGCCGGGCTGGACGCGTCGCTGAGCCAGTCACTGGACGCCTACTGGCGCGCCATGGAGAGCCTGGCGGGTGAGGTGGGGGCGCGCAATCTGGCCGCGCCGGAGAGCTTCAAGCGCCACACCGAATTGATCGACGCGCGCCTGGCGTGGGTGTACGACGGCTCGGTGGTGTCCAAGCTGGTGCTGCACCCCATCGCCACGGGCTACTTCCTGCAGGACGCCGCGCTGCAACACCTGCCCCGCAGTGCCGAGTTGCTGGGCCGGTTGCGCGGCGCGGGCATGGGCATGCTCTCCAAGGGCGAGTTGACGATGAACGACCGGGAGCGCCTGGTGGTGTTGCTGGAGCGCGCCCTGGCCGACCAGGCCAACGCCGACCGCGCCTTGAGCCACATCGCGTCGACCGCCAAGGAGGGGGTAGCCCTCAAGGCGCTGCAAGGCCAGGTGAAGGAGAAGCTGGCCGAAGCGCGCCAACAGGCGCTCAAGGCGGTGATCGAGCCCGAGACGCCGCAGATCCAGCCGCAGGCCTGGTGGGCCGTGACCACCGCCGCGATCGACGCGCAGTACGCGCTGGGTGACGCCGCCGTGGCGGCGCTTCAGCAAGACCTGACTGACAGCCTCGCTGCCGAGCGCCGCACGCTGGCCACCGGGTTGGCCGCGATCGTGCTGCTGGCGCTGGTGGGCAGCTGGCTGCTGTGGACGATTGCGCGGCAGACCGCCGCCTCCATGGGCCGCGCGCTGGGCATTGCCCAGGCCGTGGCCGACGGCAACCTGGCGCACGAGGCGGCGGTGGACCGCACATCGCGCGACGAAGGCGAACGCCTGACGGCCGCGCTGCTGGACATGGCGGGTCAACTCAGCACCGTGGTGGGCACGGTGCGCACCCGGGCCGACGAGGTGGCCCACGCCAGCCAGGAAATTGCCGCCGGCAGCGCCGACCTGTCGGCCCGCACCGAAACCCAGGCCGCCGCGCTGGAACAAACCACCGCGTCGGTCGACACCGTGCGGCACGGGCTGGAGCACGGGGCCCAGCAGTCGGGCCACGCCGCCACGCTGGCGGCCGAGGTGCGCGACCTGGCCAGATCCGGCGGGCAGTTGGTGAGCACGCTGGCGGGCACGCTGCGCGAGATCCAGACCAGCTCGCAAAAGATTGCCGACATCATCGGCACCATCGACGGCATTGCCTTCCAGACCAACATCCTCGCGCTGAACGCCGCGGTGGAAGCCGCCCGCGCCGGCGAGCATGGCCGCGGGTTTGCGGTGGTGGCCAGCGAGGTGCGGGCCTTGGCCCAGCGCGCGGGCAACTCGTCCAAGGAGATTCGCACGCTGATCGGCGCGAGCGTGGAGCGCGTGGGCGCCGGCTACGCACAAGGCGAAGAGGCGGCGGCACTGATGCAGCGCGTGGTGGACGCCGTGGGCCGCGTGGCCGGCGTGATCGACGAACTCAGCACCCTCTCGCGCGACCAGCACCTCAGCATGGACGAGGTGGGCGTGGCCATCCACCAGATGGACGACACCACGCAGCAAAACGCCGCCCTGGTGGAGCAAAGCGCCGCCGCGGCCGAGAGCCTGCAGCGGCAGTCCGAAGCCCTGCGCGAGTTGATGGCGGGCTTTCGCACGGCCGACCGCCGGGCGTGACCCCCCAGGCCTGCCGGCGCGGCGGGCCGCCGTCCGCGCCCGATCGGCAACGTCAGCCAGAGGATCAGCGCGTCAGGCGGTAGATCAGCAGCGCCGCCCGCAGCGCGCCGCGTTCGATGGACGCGATCTCCAACCATTCGTCCGGCGTGTGCGCCCCACCGCCGGCCGCGCCCAGGCCGTCCAGGCTGTCCACCAGTGGCGCCACGAACTGCACATCCCCCGCACCGCGCTGGCCCGGCGGAAACGCCACCACCGGCCCCAGGCCCAGGTCGGCGCTGGCCTGCGAGTAGGCCGCCAGCAGCTTGAAGTTGCCCGGCGTGGGCGCCATGGGCGGGTAGCTCTCATGGAAGCTGATCTTGGAGCGCGTGCCCGGCAGCGCCTGCTCCACGATGGCCTGCATGCGCTCTCGCGCGCGGGCGCCCTGCTCGGCGGTCAGGTAGCGCAGGTCGCCGCGCACCTGCGCATCGCGCGGGATGACGTTGGTTTTGCCGAAGGCCTGGCCCTGGCTGTCCGCGTCGTCCCACTTGGCGCTGGTGCCGGCCACCAGCGTGGCGGCGTTGAAGGTGAGGTCGGGCTCGATCAACTGCTCCCGGAACGCGTTGACCACGCGGGCCGCCTCGTACACCGCGCCATAGCCGTCGCGCCCGAACACGCCGGCCGAGTGGCCGGTGCGCGCCGTCACCTGCAGGTGCCAGCCGCCCGAAGCGCGCCGGCCCACGGTGGCGGCGTCGCGGCCCTGGTCGTCTCGGGTGGCGCCTTCAAACGCCAGCGCCACGTCACTGCGCCGGGCGGCGTCCACCAGCGCGGCACGCGCCACCTCCACCGGGCTGCCCACGCGCTCTTCGTCGCCGGTGAACACCACACGCACCGTGCGGCCCTGCAGCGCGCCCAGGTCGTTCAGTGCCCGCAGCGCCAGCAGCACGATGACGTCGCCACCCTTCATGTCCGACACGCCCTGGCCGCGCACGCGCCGGCCGTCGCTTTGCCACGGGGGCACGGGGCTGTCTTTCTCGAACACGGTGTCCAGGTGCCCGATCAGCAACACGCGCTGGCCCTGGGTGCCGGTGCGCTCGGCCACCAGGTGGCCCGCGCGCTTCATCTCGGGCGGCATGTCCACCCAGCGGGTCTCGAAGCCCAGCGCGCGGAACTCCGCCCCGAAGAGTTCGCCCACCTGCCGCACGCCGGCGGGGTTGAGCGTGCCGCTGTTGATGAGCACGCTGCGCTCCAGCAGCTGCAGCGCGGCCGGGGTGTGGCGCTTCACGGCCTCCGCCAGCTGCTGGGGCGCCAGGTCTTGCGCCGAGGCCGGCGGTGCGGCCATCGCCCACGCGGCGGCCCAACAGCCCGCCACGGCCCACAGGGTGCGGCGTTGCCCGCGGAGCCCGAACACGCGGGGCCAGGAGGTCAGAGGGTGCAGCGTCATGCCCGGCATTCTGGGCGCAAGCGGGCGGCGTGGGCCGACTGGGCCGGACCGGTGGGGACCGGTGGGGCCCGGTGCGGCTCAGGCGTCGGTCGCCACCGCGTCGGGGCTGGCGGCCCGCTCGGCGATGGGGCTGAACACGGCCTGCACGCGGGTCTCGCGCTGCCACGCGGCCAGGTCGGCCGGCGCCTCGCGGGGCGAGAGGCCCTGGGCCTGTACGGCGCCCACGTAGCCGTCGCGCCCGCGGGCCTTGGCCGCGTACAGGGCCGAATCGGCGAGGCCCAGGCAGGCGCGCCAGTCCCACAGGCGCGGGTGGTGCGGGTCCAGCGGGAAGGCGCAGAACCCCAGCGACACCGTCACCCGCACGGTCTCGCCCGGGCCGATGTCGAACGGCCGCTCGCGCACCGCGGCGCACACCCGTTCGGCCAGCTCGGCCGCGTCGCGCCGGTCGGTTTCACGCACCAGCACCAGCACCTCTTCACCCCCCCAGCGCACCAGGGAATCGGTTTCGCGGAACACCTGGCCCAGGCGCTGCGCCAGCTGCACCAGCACGGCGTCACCCGCGGCGTGGCCGTACAGGTCGTTCACGCGTTTGAAGTGGTCCAGGTCCAGCAGCATCACCAGCAGGTCAGCCTCGGGGCCGGGGCCGTCGCCCTCGGGCGTCTCGAAGCGGCGCAGGCACAGGCGCAGGTCGTCGTCCAGGCGCAGTTCCAGGTAGCGGCGGTTGCGCAGGCCGGTGAGGGCGTCGGTCAGGCTCAGCTCGCGCAGCTCGGCGGTGCGCGCGTCCACCAGCGCGGCCAGCTCGGTCTGGCGGCGGCGCAGCGCACGGGTGCGCCAGCGCATCCAGGCCCACACCGCGGCCAGCAGCGCCACACCGCCGCCAAGGCGGGCCGCATCGGTTTCCCACCAGGCCGGCTCCAGCGTCACGGGCAGGCGCAGCTGCTCGGTGCCCCACATGTTGTGGTGGGCCGTGGCGCGCACCTGCAGCGTGTACTGCCCGGGCCGCAGCGGCCCGAAGCTGGCCAGCCGGCCGTTGGCGTCCACCCGGGTCCAGTCGGCGTCCAGGCCCTCCAGCCGGTATTCGTAGCGCAGGCGTTGCGGGTCGGCGTAGTCCAGCGCGGCGAACTCCACCGCCACGCTGCGCTTGCCCGGCGGCAGGTGCAGGCCTTCGCTCAGCGCCTGGGGCTGGTCGTGCGGCTGGCCGTTCACGCGCAGCGCGCTGATCACCAGCGGCGGGTTCACCGACTGCGTTCGCCACGCCGCGGGCCGCACGCGCAGCAGGCCGCGGCTGCCGCCGAACAGCAGGTCGCCCCCGGGCAAGGCGGTGCTGGCAAAGAACCAGAAGCTGCCGAAGTTCGCGCCCTCGGCCGGGCCGAAGCTGTCCAGCCGGTCCACCGCCGGGTCGTACACGAAGAGTTGCGTCCAGATGCGGCCCTGGCCGTCTTCCTGCAGGTTGCCGCCGAACACGCCTTCGGCGCCGTGGCGCTCGCTGATGCGCTCGAAGCGCGCGCGGCCCCCGGCGTCCCACCCCTTCAGGCGGTGCAGGCCGCTGACCGGCGTGTCCACCCACAGCCGGCCGTCGCGCCCCCACAGCAGGCTCATGACGATGGGGCTGGCCAGGGCTTCATCCGGCGCTTGGGGCACCCGCTCCAGCGCGCCGCCGCCCGCCTCGCGCTCGCGGAACAGGCCCGCCTGGCCGCCCACCCACAGCCGGCCGTCCGGCGCGGTGCGCAGCGCGTAGATGCCGCCGTGCAGCCGGGCCGGGCCCTCGGGGTGCACGCGATCCAGCGCGGCCGCATCGGCCCGGGCCAGCCGGTACAGGCCCTCTTGCAGGCCCACCCACACGCTGCCATCGGGCCGCAACAGGATCTGCTGGGCCCGGCCGCCGTCCAGCGGCCAGTCGTGCAGCAGGCGGCCGGTGGCGGCGCGGTGCTCCAGCCGGCCGGCGGCGGCCATCCACAGGCTACCGTCGGGCGCCTGCGCCAAAAACTCCACCACGGTGCGCCGCTCGCGCGGCCACACGCCCAGCGTGGCGAGGTCGCGGCCGGAGCGGCCGTCCAGCCGCACCAGGTCGCCGTGCTGCGTGGCGGCCAGCACCTCGCCCGATTGCAGCCTCAGCACGGCGCGCACGTCGGCCTCGGCCAGTGGGCTGGCGGGGTCGGCATCGGGCCCGCGCACGGCCAGCGCCGGGTGGCTTTGGTGGCGCTGCACGCCCACGCCATAACCGCTCACCCACATGGCGCCGCTGCGGTCGCGCAGCAGGCCGCTGATGTCGTTGCCGGCCAGGCCCATGCTGCGCCGCGGGTCGTGCCGCAACACGGCCTCCACCGCGCCACTGGCCGGGTTCACCCAGAAGAGGCCCACCTTGCCGCCCACCCAGAGCCGGCCGTCGGTCGCCTCGGCCAGGGCGTTGACCGGCATGCGCAGGTGCTGCACCCAACGCACACGGCCCTGTTCCACCACGCCGACCCGGCCGTCCTGCGTGCCCAGCCACACGCGGCCGGTGCGGTCTTCGGTGAGCGTGGAGACCGGGGCGCCGTCGGGCAGGTCCGGCAGCTCGATGGCCGTCCACGCGCCGCCCGCCGCGGGGCGGTAGGCCAGGCCGCGCCAATGGCCGGCCCAGACGCTGCCGTCGCGCGCCGCGCACAGCGCCAGCACCCGGCCTTCCGGCGTGCCCTGCGCGGTCAGCAGTTGGGCGCTGAAGCGGCGCTGGCCGGGGTCGTAGGCCCACAGGCCCTGGCCCATCGTGCCCATCCAGACCGTGCCGTCCCGCCCTTCGGCCAAGGCGCGCACGGTGGGGTGCGGGCCTTGCTCACCCTGGGCGCTGCCGTGGCGCTCCAGGCGGTCGTGTGCGGCGTCGTAGGCCACCAAGCCCTGGAATTCGGTGCCAATCCACACCCGCCCGTCGCGCCCCGCGGCCAGCGCCCGCACCCAGCCCAGGCTGCGCTGGGCCAACGTGGTGCCGGGAAACTCGATCGGCCGCAGCCGGTAGCCGTCGTAACGGGTCAGGCCCTGGGTGGTGGCGATCCACAGGAAACCGTCACGGTCCTGCGCCATGGCGGGCACCGAGTTCTGCGGCACCGCCACGCTGCGGAATTGCACCTCCAGCGGGCCCACGTCCGCACCGGCGCGGGCCCAGCCCACGCCCCACGCGAACGCCAGAGCCAAAATCCCACGAACTAGGGGGTGCATGGGATGGCATCGTAAATCCGAGGGTCCCCCGCCCCACCCCCGTCCCACCCGCCTCCCCCCGAGGCGCGGGCGTGCGAAGTTGGCAGTTCAGCCCCAGGCGTGCACGGCGTCCACCACCACGCGGCCGTCGCGCAGCCGCAGCGTGCGCGAGGCCTGGGCGGCGTGCTCCAGCGAGTGGGTCACCATCACCAGCGTCGTGCCCTCGGCGTTGAGTTCGCGCAGCAGGCGCATCACCTCGGCGCCGTGGGCGCTGTCGAGGTTGCCGGTGGGTTCGTCGGCCAGCAACAGGGCAGGGCGCGCCGCAATGGCGCGGGCAATGGCCACGCGCTGCTGCTGGCCACCGCTGAGCTGGCTGGGCCGGTGGCCGGCGCGGTGGGCGATGCCCAGGCGCTCCATCACCTCGGCCACCCGGGCCCGGCGCGCGCGGGCGGGCAGCTCGCCGTACTCCAGCGCGAGGCCAATGTTCTCGGCCACGGTCAGGTCGTCGATGAGGTTGAAGCTCTGGAACACGAAGCCGATGCGGCCGCGCCGCAGCGTGTTCAGCTGCCGCTCGCCCCAGCCGGCCACGTTCTGGCCGTCGAACCAGTACTCGCCGCTGCTGGGCGCGTCCAGCAGCCCGAGGATGCCCAGCAGCGTGCTCTTGCCGCAGCCCGAGGGGCCGGTGATGGCGAGGTATTCGCCGGCCTCGACGGTCAGGTCCACGCGGTCCAGCGCGGTGGTTTCGATGTCGCCGCTGCGGAAGGTTTTGGTGAGGTGTCGGAGTTGGAACATGGCTCAGTCCAGTTGAAGAGAAGACGCCGTGGCGAAGGCGCGGTAGGGCGACACGACCACGCGCTCGCCGGCTTGCAGGCCCCCGAGCACTTCGATCACGCCATCGGCCCGCCGGCCCAGCTGCAGCGGACGGCGCGTGGCGCGGCGGCCGTCGGCCTCCAGCACAAAGGCCCAAGCGCCGCCGGTGTCGGCATAAAAGCCCGCGTCGGGCAGCAGCAGCGCGGGCGTGGGGTCGCCCAGCGTGAGGCGCACGTCCAGGCCCTGGCCCACCTGCAGCGCGGGCGGGTCGGCATCAAACGTGAGTTCCACGCTGAAGCGGCCGTCTTTCACCTGCGGGTCGATGCGGGCCACGTGCAGCGCGTGCTCGCGGCCGGCGTGGGCCAGCGTGGCGGCCAGGCCTTCGCGCACACGGGCCAGGTGGAACTCGTCCAGCCGCACGCTGAGCTTGAAGCGGCCCAGGCTGTCGATGCGCGCAATGCGCACCCCGCTGCGCACGCCCTCGCCCACCTGCAGCGTCAGGCCCGTCAGCCGCCCGGCCACCGGCGCGCGCACGGCCAGGCCCTCACTCGCGGCGCGCATCGTGGCCAGCCGCGCGTGGAGGTCGTTCACCGCGCGCTGCATGGCCTGCACCGACTGCGCCAGCACGGCCAGCGCTTCCTGGCCGTCGGCCTGCTGCTGGGCGAGCAGCCGCTCGGCCAAGCCGAGCTTGTCGGCCGAGTCTTCCAGCGCTGAGGGCGACAGGAAGCCCGTGGCGGCCAGCTCGCGGTTGCGCTGGTGCAGCCGGCGCGCCCGCTCCAGCTCGAAGTGCGCCTCGGTCACGGTGCGGCGCTGCGCCGCCTGGGCCTGCATCCACGACGCACGCAGCGTGGAGAAGTTGGCCAGCTGCTGCGCCGCCTCGCTGGAGCGCGCCATCAGCTCCTGCGCACGCTGCGTGCTGCTCAGCACCACCAGCAGCTGCCCGGCCGCCACGCGCTCGCCGTCCTTCACCAGCACCTGCTCGACGCGGCCGTCTTCGGTGGCGTCCAGCAGCACCGACTGCAGCGGCTGCACGGTGGCCCGGCCGGGCACCACGTCGCGAAAAGAACCGGGCCGGGCAGGCGCGATCTCCACCGCATCCCGCGCCACCGGCACGCCGCGCGGCCAGGCCTGCATCAGCCCGGCGGCCACGGCCAGCAGCGCCGCGGCGGCCAACGCCCAGCGCCGCCAGGGGCGGGCGGTGGGCACGCGGCGGTCCATCGCCACGCCCGAGGGCAGCGCGGCGGTCATTGGCCCGTCATCCACGAAGCGCCTGCAGCGGCCGCAGCGCCAGCGCGGCATGCAGGTGGCGGGCCACGGCCCCCACCGTCACGGCCACCAGCAGCCCGGTGGCCGCCAGCAGCACCCACAGCGAGCCCGGCCCCACCGGCGCACGCTCCACAAAATCGGCCAGGTAGCGCTGGCTCAACCACGCAGCCACGGGCAGCGCCACGGCGCAGGCGGCCGCCAGCACCCCCGCGAACTCGCGCGCCAGCAAGGCCGCCACCGCGCCCGGGCCGGCGCCGTGCAGCTTGCGCAGCACGATCTCGCGCTCGCGCCGACGCAGCGTGTAGGCCGCCAGCGCGTAGATGCCCACGGCGGCCAGGGCCAGCGCCAGGCCGCCGGCCACGGCCACCAACCGGCCCAGCCGGGCGTCGTCGGCCACCTTTTGCAGGAGCATGTCGCGCACGGGCAGGGCGTCCAGCTGCACATCCGGGAAGGTCTGTTTCACCAGCGCGGTGAGGCGGGCGCGGGTGGCCGCCGGGTCGCGGCTGTGCACGCTGATGGCACCGGCCTCGCGCTCGGCCAGCGGCGTGATGGCATGCGGCTGCGGCGCGCTGCGCGAGCCTTCCAGGCGGATGTCCTCGATCACCGCCACGATGGGGGCCGACTGCCCGCCATTGAAGTTGGCGGCCACGCTCAGCACCTGGCCCACGGCCGCCTCCGGGCTGGCGAAGCCCAGCGCCCGCACGCCGCTGCGGTCCAGCACGATGGCCCCTTGCGCCGCCTCGGCCCGGTGGTCGGCCGACAGCCGCCCGGCAATCACGCGCATGCCGTAGGTTGGCAGGTAGCCCGGCGTGAAGCCCACACCGGTGCGCAGGCTGACCGACGGGCCCCCGGGGCGGTTGAACTCGGAATACCAGCTGGAGAAGTCACGCCCGGGCACGTCGTCGGCCGCACCGGCGGCAATCACCTCGGGCCAGCGCCGCACCGCCTCCAGCAGCGCAGTGGTTTCCGCCGGCTGGCACCACCACGGCAGGTCGATGGCCACACGGTTCTCCACCTCAAAACCGCGCGGCATCTGCGCGGTGTGCTCGGCCTGCCACAGCACCGTCAGCGCGAGCGATGCGAACACCGCCGCCGCACCGAACTGCAGCGTGGTCATCACGCGGCGCAGCCAGCGGCTGGCCGTGCCTTCGGTGTGATTGCGACCCGCCAGCGACTCGGCCGGCCGCACGCGCAGCGCAATCAGCGTCAGCGGCAGCGCGCTGAGCGCGGCCATGCCCAGGCAGAGCACTGCCGTCAGGCCCACCGTGGCGGCACTCACCACCGGCGCGTGGAACTCGCGCTGCAACAGCACCGCCCCCACCGGCACGGCCCACCAGGCCAACAGCAGCCCCAGCGCACCGGCCACCCCCGCCACCACCGCCGCTTCGGCGAAGAACTGCCGGGCCAGCTGCGCCGCCCCCGCGCCGAGCGACTTGCGCAGGCCGATTTCGCGTTGGCGCTGCAGGGTGCGCACGCTCCACAGGTTCACGAAGTTGATGACGGCCAGCGCCAGCACGCCCGCCGCCGCGGCCGCCAGGCTGCCCAGCTGCAAGCGCCGCAGCGGGCTGCCCGCACCGTGCAGGCCGATGTCGCCCACCGGCATGGCGCGCACATAGGCAGGCTTGCCGCCGCCCTTCAGGAAGTCCATCGGGAAGCCGGGCGGCAGCGGCTGGCGATCCATCTCGGCCTGGGCACGCGCGCCCAGCTGCTCGGCCGTGGCGCCGGGCAGCAGGCGGGCGAACAGTCGGCCGCTGGCCTGGTACCAGTTGTCGGACCGCGCCAGGTAGGCCTTGGCCGGCGGCGACTGGTAGCCCGACAGCGCACCGAACACCAGCGCCCCGTTGAGGTTGGGCGTGGGCAGCACCGCCTTCACCACCAGCGGGAACTGCAGCGCCGGCGTGCGGCCCTCCGGGTCCGGCGGCAGCGACAACGTGAAGCCCCGGCCCACCACGCCCTGCGCGGTGCCAAACAGCTTCTCGGCCGACTGCACCGTCAGCGCAATGCCCTCCGGTGAGGCCAGCGCCTCGCCCAGGTCGCCGGCCAGGGGCTGCAGGCCGAACAGGGTCTGCACCTCGGGGTCGGCCAGCGCGATGGACAAGCGCGTGCTGCGCCGGGTGCCGCCGGGCTCGCCGGCATGGGCGGGCAGCTCAGTGAAGAGCACGCGTGTCATGGGCCCGAGCGGGGCGCCCGTGGCGCGCAAGGCCGCGGCCAGCGGCACGACGGGGGTGTCGCCGAACCAGTCGGTGAAGCTGCCGCCCGGGCCGCGCACCTGGGTCTCGAAGGTGATGAGCCGCTCGCGTTCGGGCAGGTCGGCATCGGGCCACAGGGTGTCGTGCAGGTAGCTCGCGGCCAGCAGCGTGAGCGCCTGGCCCAGGGCCAGGCCCACGACGACGGACAACGCGGTGCCGGGTTCGGCGCGCAGCTGGCGCCAGGCGCTGCGCCAGGTGAGGGCGGTGGGAAGGAGGCTCATGGGGTGATGTTTTGCAAAACCCGGGCCAGCCCCTCGCGCGCTGGGCAGAGGCCGTTCGGCGGGCCGCGAGCGTTCGCAAGCGGACACCCCCACTGTCCGGTTCCGGACACCGCCTTGCCGGGGTGGACGGCGCGCACCTACAGTCGCGCGCTCCATGCCCGGCATCCTCATCCTCGACGACGACCCCGACGTGGCGCTGGCTGCGCGGCTGGCGCTGCGCAAGCTCGGGGCCGTGGCCGTGCGGCATGCGCCGGCCGAGCTGCCTGCCGCGCTGGACGAGCTCGCACCCGACGTGCTGCTGCTGGACATGAACTTCACGCCCGGCGCCAGCGATGGCGCGGCGGGGCTGGCGCTGCTGCGCGAGGTGATGGGTCGGCGCGATGCGCCCGCCGTCGTCGTGATGACCGCCTACGCCGAGGTCGAGCTGGCCGTGCAGGCGCTGAAAACCGGCGCGGTGGACTTCATCACCAAACCCTGGCCCAACGAGCGGCTGGTGGCCTGCGTGCAAGCGGCCCTGGCGCGCCGGGCGCCGCCGGCGGCCGTGGGTGAGCTGCTGGGGGAATCGGCCGCCATGCAAAGCCTGCGCGCGCAGATTGCCCAGGTGGGCGCCAGCGAGGCCAGCGTGCTCATCCTGGGCGAGAACGGCGTGGGCAAGGAGCTGGTGGCCCGCGCGCTGCACCGCGCCTCGCCGCGCTCGAGCGGCCCGTTGCTGGCCGTGGACATGGGCGCGCTGCCCGAAGCGCTGGTGGAGAGCGAGCTGTTCGGCCACAAGCGCGGCAGCTTCACGGATGCGCGCGAGTCGCGCCCCGGGCGCTTTGTGGCGGCGGCGGGCGGCACGCTGTTTCTGGACGAGATCGGCAACCTGCCGCTGGCCCAACAGGCCAAGCTGCTGGCCGCGCTGGAGCGCCGCGAGGTGACGCCGGTGGGCAGCGACCGGCCGGTGCCGGTGGACGTGCGCGTGCTGGCCGCCACCAACGTGGCCGAGGCCGAGTTGTTCGACGCAAAACGCTTTCGCCCGGACCTGCTGTACCGCCTGAACACCGTGGTGCTGCGCGTGCCGCCGCTGCGCGAGCGCGGGGCGGCTGACATCACGCTGCTGCTGCGTCACTACCTCGCGCAGTTCGCGCAGCGGCCCGTGGAAGTGACGCCCGACGCGCTGGCGCAGCTGACGGCCTATGGCTGGCCCGGCAACGTGCGGCAGCTGCGCCAGGCCTGCGAACGCGCCGCGCTGCTGGCGCGCGGGCCGGTGTTCACCTGGCCTGACTTCGGACTCGCCCACATGGCGCCGCCCGCGACGGAGCCGGCCCCGGGGCTGGACCTGGCCCAACGCGAACGCGAGGCCGTGCAGGCCGCGCTGGCGCAGGCCGACGGCAACATCAGCCAGGCCGCCAAACTGCTGGGCGTGAGCCGCGCGGCGCTCTACCGCAAGCTGGACAAGCATGGCCTTTGAAACCACGCCCCACCGCCGCGCCCGGGCCGAGGGCCTGCGCGTGGCTGCGGCGGCCGTGGCGCTGGCGGCCAGCACCGGCGGCGCCGTGGCGTGGTGGAGTTCGCCCCGCGCGGTGGTGGCTTGTACGCTGGCGGCCGTGGCGGCGGCCGCATTCGGCGGGGCCGCACTGAACCGGCTGGTGCGCCAGCCACTGCCGCCGCCCCCTGAACCCGCACCGCCCCCCGCGCACGACCTGGACGCCGCGCTGGAGCACGCCCCGCTGGCGCTGTGGCGGCTGACGGCCGGCGCCGCGCCCCTGGCCCTGAACGCGGCCGCGCGGCGGTTGATGGCACCGGGCCGCGCGGTGGACCCGGCCGGCCTGCTGGCGCTGCTGGACGCCCAACCCGGCCGCCGCGTGGTGACCCTGCCCACCGAGCACGGCCAGGAGCGCGCGGTGCTGGCCGTGTCGGCCCTGACGGTGCAGGGGCAGGACTGGCGGCTGGCGGCGCTGGCGCCCATCGAGTCGGAACTGGAAACCGAGGCCCTGGGGGCCTGGCGCCAGCTGGTGCAGGTGCTGACGCACGAGATCATGAACTCGCTGACGCCGATCGCCTCGCTGGCCGGCAGTGCCCCGGCGCTGCTGGAGGCAGGCGAGCCGGCTGAACTGCAGGCCGCCCTGGCCACGCTGGCCCGGCGCGCGGCCCACCTGCAGGCCTTTGTGGAGCGCTACCGCAGCGTCAGCCAGCCCCCGGCGCCCACGCTGGCCGATGTGCCGCTGACGCCGTTGCTGCAGGCCGTGCAGCAGTGGCTGGAGCCGGCCTGGCGGGCGGTGGGTGGCACGGTGCAGGTGAGCGTGGAGCCCGCGTCGCTGGTGCTGCGCACCGACGCGGCGCAGCTGGAGCAGGTGCTCATCAACCTGGCGCAGAACGCGCTGCAGGCCTGCGCGGGCCGCCCGGCACCGCAGTTGCAAATGGACGCGCGCCTGAGCCGCGGCGCCCGGCTGCGGCTGACGGTGGCCGACAACGGCCCCGGCGTCACACCCGGGCTGGAGCCCCGCATCTTCACGCCGTTTTTCACGACCCGACCCGGCGGCAGCGGCGTGGGCCTGGCGGTGGTGCGGCAGCTGGTGCACGGCCTCGGCGGCACGGTGCGCCACGCCCGCCGGCCCGGCGGCGGCGCGTGTTTCGTGATCACCTTCTGACGCCTGCGTGCGCTGCAGGGGCGGCGGACCGGTTTTCCTGGGTGGTGCGCCGCGGTGCCGGGTGTTAGGCTGCCCGCTGTCAACCCCCGGGGATGGAGATGTTTCACGAGCTGCAGGACATGTTGGGCGCCTACTTGATGCCGGTGCTGATTGCGATACCGCTGGCCATCATCGTGCTCATCGCTGCATTCAAGCGGGACGACTACCGGCCCAGCCGCGACTACACGCCCCCGCCGCGGCCGCCGCGCCAACCGCCGCGCGCTGACGCTTCCATCGTGCTGCCGCCGCTGCCGGGCTCGCCCGATGCCGGCCCGTCCATGGCCAGCGCCTTCGTCACCGCCCCCACGCCCAAGCTGCCGCCGGCCCCGGCCCCCGTGGTGCCGGCCGGCCCGCCCACCGTGCTGGTGGCCGACGACTCGGCCGTGGTGCGCACCAAGCTCAAGCGGCTGCTGGAAAGCGCCGGCTTTGTGGTGGTGCAGGTGAACGACGGCAACGAGGCCCTGGCCGAGCTGGACGCCAAGCCCGAGATTGCGGTGCTGATCACCGACCTGGAAATGCCCAACAAGGACGGCTTCGAGCTGATTGCCGATGTGCACGGCAGCCTGGCCACCGAAGACCTGCCGGTGATTGCCATCACCGGCCACGACGAGCTGCATGGCCGCGTGGGCCAGATCGAAGGCGTGTACGGCATCTTCAAGAAGCCCTGGAACGACCGCGAACTGCTCAAGCGCGTGGAGTCGCTGGCCCACCTGCGCAACGCCGCCAGCCGCCGCGGCCGCCGGGCCACCGACATGCGCCCGCCTGCCGCCAGCGCGTGAACGGTGCTGCCCCGCCACGCCGCACGGTGCTGAAGCGCGCCCTTGGCGGCCTGTCGGGCCTGTTGGGCCTGACCGGCGCCGGCCCCTCACAGGGGGCGCCTGCAACCCCGGCCGCGCTGGACGCGGTGCTGCATGACCTGACCGCCCGGGGCCTGATGCTGCCGGCCACCGCGGCCGACCCCACCTGGATGGACGACTGGCGCTGGCTCGTCGGCGCCCCGCGCCAGCTGCTGCGGGTGTCGGCCCTGGGCGACGCTCTGCTGACCGAACGCGACGGTGCGGCGCTGTGGTGGCTGGACACCCAAGGCGGCACGCTGGTGCGCGTGGCGGACTCCCCCGCCGCGCTGGCCCAGCGCCTGACCGACCCCGAGTTTGTGGACGACCGCTTCATGCCCGACGCGGTGGCCGACCTGCGCGCCGCCGGCCTGCGGCTGGGGCCGCGTCAGGTGTATGCGCTGAAAACGCCCATGGTGCTGGGGGGCCGCTTTGAGCGCGACAACATCGAGGTCAGCGACGCGGCGGTGTCGTTCTCCCTCCTCGGGCAGATCCACGCCCAGGTGCACGACCTGCCACCGGGCACGCCCATCCGCTCGCTGAAACTTCGGCCGCGTTGATGCGCTGATGCGCCGGCCCGCGCGGGGCGCCCCTCAGGGCAGCACGCGCACCTTGAGGTTGCGGAAGTGCACCTCGCTCTCGGGGTCGTGCCCCTGCAGCGCGAAGGTGCCGCGGGCCAGGTAGCGCTGCTCCAGGCCCTTCTTGCGCACGAGGGGCGACTCCTCGGTGTAGTCGGCCGTTTTCTCGCTGCCCACGAAGGTGGTGACGTGCTTGCCGTCCACGCGGATGGTGAGCGTGAACCAGGTGCCGTCGGGCGACACGACCTTGGGATAGTCCTGCACGCCCCACAGGCCGCCGGTGCGGCTGGGGTCGCTGTGCGAGTTGTTGACCTGCACCTCGTAGCCGAGGCTGGGCCAGCCCACCTCCTGCCACTGGGTGTGGAAGTAGATGCCGGAGTTGGCCTTGGGGAAGGTCAGCACATCGGCCTTGAACTCGAAGTTGCGGAACTCGTGCTGCTGCACCGGGCCCACGTAGAACAGGTGCGAGCGCGGGCCGCGCACGATGATGGCGCCGTCCTTCACGCTGAAGGAGCCCGGCGCGTCACTCGCGCGCCAGCCGTTCAGCGTCTGGCCGTCGAACAGCAACTGCCAGCCGGCGGCCTGCTCTTCGGCGGTGAGGGTGTTGAGGTCGGCCGCGTGGGCGGCCCCGGTCAGCAGCAGGCTGGCGGCGAGGAGGGTGGGTTTCATGGTCAGCTCAATCCCACAATCTGGAGGACTTTGGCAGGGGGGCCGTCGAAGGTGACGGACGGAACGTTGCCGACGTAGCCGAGGTCGCGGCTGCCTTCGGGCGTGGTGTAGAAGCCGCCGGCGGTGAGGTCGCGAAAGCGCGCGAAGAAGCGGGCGGCTTCCGCGAACTCGGGCTTGGCCTGTGCCACCCAGCAGATGTCGTCGGCGATGCGGGCCTGCTGCGTGACGTGGAGCTGGTCGAAGCGCTGCTGAAAGCGCCGCTCGCTTTCGGCGTCCAGCCAGGCCAGGCCTTGCAGGATGACGCCGCGGTCGCGCTGCTGGGTGGGGTAGGGCGCGCTGATCCACTCGTCGATGAACAGGTGCACCTGCAGCTGCGCGGCGCTGGGCGACTGCGCATCGGCCGGGATGATGAGCGCGCACAGCGCCTCGGCGCAGCGGCGCTGCTCGGGCGTGAAGCTCAGCGGCCAGAGCTCGCCGGCGCGGTAGCTGCGGGTGAGCTTCGGGTCGGTGCCATAGCCGGCGCCGGGCCTGCGCGCGGGCGTGGCCCCGCCCGAGGCTTCAACGCCCAGCGCGGCGCTGGCGGCCAGCATCCACTGCAGCGTGGTTCGGCGGTCGAGGTGCATTCAGAGCTCCTTGCGGCGGAAGCGCTCGACGATGTGGTCCGCCTGGCGCCAGGCCAGGGCCATGATGGTGAGCGTGGGGTTCTTGTCGGCGTTGGAGGCGAACGGGGCGCCATCGGCCAGGAAGAGGTTGGGCACGTCCCAGGTCTGGCCGAAGGCGTTGGTGACCGAGCGGCGCGGATCGCCGCCCATCAGCGCGCCGCCCACCTCATGAATGATGGAGCCGCCCGGGGCGATGGCCTTGGCGCCGTCCAGTTGCGGGCCGCCGCCCAGCACCGTGCCACCCATGGCCGTGACGATGTCGGCAAAGGTTTTCTGCATGTGCGCGGCCTGGCGGGTTTCGTGCGCGGCCCACTGCCAGTGAAAGCGCAGCACGGGGATGCCGAAGCGGTCTTTCACGGCCGGGTCCAGCTCGCAGAAGGACTGTTCGTTCGGGATCATCTCGCCGCGCCCGGCGAAGTAGACGAAGCTGCCGTACAGGCGCCGCACGTCTTGCTTGAAGGCCGCGCCGTAGCTGCCTTTCGTCAGCGCCTCCAGGCCCGCGCCGGTGCCCGACGACGGCATGCGCCGGCCGGTGCTGATCTCGATGTGATAGCCGCGGGGGAAGCCGAGCTTTTGCGCCCAGCCCTGGCCCTGCTGGCTGTACAGCCACCACGGCGCATAGGCGTGGGCGCCGCCGGCGCCGTCTTCGTTGTGGGCGGGCAGGGCTTCCAGCGCGGGCACCTGGCCGGCGAGGTCGCTGCCCACGGTGTCCATCACGTACTTGCCCACCAGCCCGCTGCTGTTGGCCAGGCCGCCGGGCTTGCTGTTCAGCAGGATGCGCACCGACTCGCACGCACTGGCCGCCAGCACCACGGCACGCGCTTTCACCTCGATGTGCTTGCCGGTGGTGCGGTCCACAAAGCGCACGCCGCGGGCCTTGCCGTGCTCGGTGGTCACCTCGTAGACCATGGCATCGCACAGCACGTCCAGCTTTCCACTGGCCAGCGCCGGGGGCAGGTGCACGGCAGGGCTTTGGTAGGTGGCGCCGATGCTGCAGCCGCGCACGCAGGGCGTGGCCCAGAAGCAGGCGGCGCGGTCGCGCATGGCCTGGGCCACCAGGCTTTGGGCGCGCGGGTTGCCGGGGTGCAGCAGGGCGGGGATGCGGGCGGCGTCCAGCTTGGCCGTCAGCACCGCGCGGTGGATGGGCACGACCGGGATGCCCAGCGGCGAGGCGTGCTTTTTGATGAGGCGCTCGCCCACGCGCATCGCCGGCGCGGGCAGCAAGCAGCCGGCGGGGGAATCGGGCGTGTTCTCCAGGCCCTCGTTGCTGCCGTAGATGCCCACCAGCATCTCGACCTTGTCGTAGTAGGGCGCGAGGTCGTCGTAGCCGATGGGCCAGTCGAAGCCCAGGCCGTCGCGGCTGTGGGGTTTGAAGTCGTAGGGGCCGTTGCGCAGCGAGATGCGGCCCCAGTGGTTGGTGCGGCCGCCCAGCATGCGGGCGCGCCACCAGTCGAAGCGCTGCTGCGGATCGGTCGACGCCTGCGTGTAGGGCTCACCGGGCACCTGCCAGCCGCCGTCCACGGTCGCGTCGTAGAAGCCGAAGGGCTTGTCGGGTGTGCCGGCGCCGCGCAGCGGGGCGTCGGCACTGGTCTGGAACATCGGGGTTTCGGTGCGGTGGTCGTAGTTCCGGCCGGCCTCCAGCATCAGCACTTTCACGCCCTCCAGCGCCAGCGTGTAGGCCGACTGGCCCCCACCCGCGCCCGAGCCCACGACGATGACGTCGTAGTCCTTGGCCATGCTGCGCGTCGTCACAAAACCCATGCACCGCTCCCGGGAAGTCGGGGCGAGTGTGCCACCGGTTGAAAGCGGTTTCAGGACGTCATGGCCCGGGCGCGCGGGCTGAGCAGCGTGGTGGCCACCGCCAGGCCCAGCGCCAGCAGCAGCACGGGCAAGACCTGGCGCGTGGCGGGGTCGAACAACAAGCCGGCCAGCGCCAGCGCGGCGCTGCTGGTGAGGGCATCGCTGAGTTGCAGCGAGGAGGTGTTGCGGCCCTGCTCCTCCGGCGCGGACAGCTGCAACAGCAGCACCGACAGCATCGGGAACGACAGCCCGATGCCCAGGCCCACACCCGCCCAGCCGGCCAGCACCCACCCTGCAGAACCTGTGGAACCCGTAGAACCGCCACCCAGCAGCGGCGCAATCACCACGCCCAAGCCCACCGCCGCGAGCGCAAAGCCGCCGGTCAGCAGCCGCCGCCGGGCGGCAGGCCGCTGCACGCGCGCCTGCACCGCGCTGCCCAGGCTCCAGGTGACGGCCCCGGCGCTGAGCGCCCCGCCGGCCTGCGTGAGGCTCCAGCCGAAGTGGTGGGTGAGCAGCAGCGGCAAAAACGCCTCGGCGCTGGCGAAGGTGGCGGCAATCAACCCGCGCAACGCGATGACGGCCGGCAGGCCCCGCGCCGCCCGCAGGCTGCCCGCCGGCAACAGCAGCGCGGCCGCCCCGCCCGCCAACCCCAGGCCGGTGAGGAACAGCGCCGCCGCCCGCAAGCCGGTCTGCTGGCTGGCCGCGTGCAGCACCAGCGCGCCCACGCTGGCCAGCACCGCCCAGCGCATGGCGCCCCACTGCAACGCCTCGCCCGTGCCCGCGCCCACGCGGCGCAGGGCCGGCAGCATCAGGCCCGCCGCCACCGGCACGGCAGCCGCCACAGTCAGGAACACCGACCGCCAGCCCAGGTACGCCGTCAGGAACGACGCCAGCGCCGGCCCCACCAGGCCCGGCACCACCCAGGCGCCCGCGAACATGGCAAACATGCGCGGGTGCAGCGCGGCCGGCACCACCTGGGCCACGCCCACGTACAGCGTCACCCCCAGCACGCCGCTGCCCAGGCCCTGCAGCGCCCGGCCCAGCACCAGCACCGGCATGGACGGCGCAAACCCCGCCAGCAGCAGCCCGGCCAAAAAGGCTGCCAGCCCGGCGAGGGCCGCTCGGTAGGGGCCGCGCTTGTCGCACAGCTGGCCGGCGGCCGTCATGCCCAGCACCGAGGTGGCGAGCGTGGCGCCGAAGGCCAGCGCGTAGAAGGGCAGGCCGTCCAGCGCCTCGGCCACGGCGGGCATGGCGGTGGCGACGGCGATGGACTCGAAGGCCAGCATGGAAATCAACGCCACGGCGCCCCCGCAGGCGGCGCGCCGGCCGGGCGCAAACAGGCGCTCGGCGCCGGTGGTTGGAACAGTCATGGGGCGCAGCGTAAAAGCTCAAGCCCACTTCAAGTCAAGCGCGCCAGCCCCACCGGCGGGGGCGGCACGCGACAATCGCGGCATGTCTTTGTCCGTGTTGCACTGCGCCTCGGCCGGCTTCGAGTCGGCCTGCCGCATCCCCGCCCTGCCCGCCTCGCACCGCAGCCATGGCCTGCATGGCCACAGCTATTTCGCCACGGTGCGCACGGCGCTGCCGGCGGGTTGGGCGCCCTCCATCGGCAGTTTTGCCGGCGGTGAAGTGGAAGCGCTGCGCGCCCGCATGGCTGCCACCGTCGCCCCGCTGGACCACGCGCTGCTGAACGACCACCTTTCGGAACCCACCGACGAAAACCTCGCCCGCTGGGTGCGCAGCCGGCTCAATGCCGACGTGCCGGGCATCGTGCAGGTGGGCGTGCAAAGCACCACCCACAGCGGGGTGGACCTGGACTGCGCCGGCCATGCCCACGTGTGGCGCCGCTACCGCTTCCAGGCCGCACACCAGCTGCCCAACGTGCCGGCCGGCCACCAGTGCGGCCGCATGCACGGCCATGGCTTCGAAGTGATCCTGCACGCGAATGCCGACCTGGGCGAGCGCGACCTGTCCATCGACTACGACCACCTCGACGAGGTCTGGGCGCCGCTGCACTTCGAACTGAACTACCGCTGCCTGAACGACATCGCCGGGCTGCAGAACCCCACCAGCGAGAACATCTCGGCCTGGCTGTGGGCGCGGCTGAAGCCGCAGCTGCCGGAACTCAGCTGGGTGACGGTGTACGAAACCGGGTCGAGCGGCGCCAACTTCAACGGCAGCAGCTACCGCATCTGGAAAGAGATGACGCTGGACAGCGCCGTTCGCATGAAGCACGCCCCGAGCGGCCACCCGCTGGCCGGCACGCACGGCCACACCTTCACCTTGAGGTTGCACCTGGCTGCGCCGCTGGACCAGGTGATGGGCTGGACCGTGGACTTCGGCGATGTGAAGGCGCTGTTCAACCCGATCTTCAAACGGCTGGACCACCACCCGCTGTACGAGATTGCCAACTTGCCCGATGGCAATGCGGCGTCGATTGCCGCCTGGGTGCTGCGCGAGGGCGGCAGCGTGCTGCCGCAGATCGACCGCGTGGACCTGTACGAAACCCGCGGCTCGGGCGCCATCGTGAGCCGGGCTGACTCTGAAGAATTGATTCCGGTATGACACGCGATTTGAGCGCCGGGCCGCCCCAAGCCAAAGCGCGATCCCCCCTGGGGATCGGCCGGCGTAACCGACGGACGAGGGGCTGACATGTACAGCGTCAAAGAACTCTTCTACACGCTGCAAGGCGAAGGCGCCCAGGCCGGCCGCGCGGCGGTGTTCTGCCGTTTCACCGGCTGCAACCTGTGGAGCGGCCGCGAGCAGGACCGCGCGACCGCCGTCTGCACCTTCTGCGACACCGACTTCGTGGGCACCGATGGCGAGGGCGGCGGCAAGTTCGCCACCGCCGAGGCCCTGGCCGACACGATTGCCAAGGCCTGGCCCGACAGCCAGGGCGGGAAGCGCTACGTGGTGTGCACCGGCGGCGAGCCGCTGCTGCAGCTGGACACGCCGCTGATCGACGCGCTGCACGCGCGCGGCTTCGAGGTGGCGGTGGAAACCAACGGCACGCAGCCCGCACCGCCGGGGCTGGACTGGATCTGCGTCAGCCCCAAGGCCGACGCCGAGCTGGTGCTGACCTCCGGCCACGAGCTGAAGCTGGTGTACCCGCAGCCGCTGGCGCAGCCGGAGCGCTTCGCCGGGCTCGACTTCCAGCATTTCTTCCTGCAGCCCATGGACTCGGTGCTGCAGCGCGACCACACCAAGGCCGCGGTGGCTTACTGCATGGCCCACCCGCAGTGGCGCCTGTCGGTGCAGATGCACAAGGTGGTGGGCATCGCCTGAGGCCCGGGGCGGCCGAGCGCCGCCCGCTCACGCACGGTCAGAGGCAGTCCCAGCCCAGGCGCACCGTGCCGCAGTGGCGGCACACGAACTTGTAGAACGCGTTGTCGCCCGCGGGCTCGTAGTCGCGCGTGGCGGCGGCCCATTGCTTGTCGGTCTTGCCGTAGCGCTGGCACCAGTCGGCGCGCACGGCGTCGCTCGCGTCTTCGATGTCCTCCTCGCACGCGTCACCGTGGAACTCGCAGGCATCGTCACAGTGCGACAGCCACACCTCCTGCTCCCAGCAGGAGTAGCCCGGCGTGCGCTGGCTGACCTCTTCGATCACCGCCGCCGGCACACCTGCGGCTTGCAGCGGTGCGGGGTCGGAAAAGCTGGCGCCCAGCTTGGCGTGGGCCGATCCGTCGGCAATGCACCAGGGGCAGAGCTTTTCGTCCAGGTCTTGCGTAGCGTAGACCGGCTGCACGTAGACATGGCTGCGCGTCTGGCCACAGCAGATGCACTGGAGGCTTCGGGGCTCGACGGCGCCGGTGGCCAGCGGATCGGGGTGGTAGCGGAAGAAGGGGAGTTCCATGCGCCGCACGCTACCAGAGTGGTGCCGCCATGAAAAAAGGGCTGGTTGCCCAGCCCTTCGGAATGCGACGCGCCGTGGGGCGCATGGCACGCGTGAATGCGCTCAAGCGCGACGGCGACGGGCCACGAAACCCACCACGCCCAGGCCGGCAGCCATGAAAGCCAGCGTGCTGGGCTCCGGCACCGGCGCGGCGGTGCCGGAGAAGGACACCTCGCCCACCGAGTACGAACCGTCACCCGCCAACGACTGCAAGCGAACGTACTGATAAGCCAGTTGCGTCGGCGCAAAGCTGACCGGCATGGTCACCTGACCCCAACCCACGTTGACGCCGGCCGGTTGGTCTGCGTATCCCGTCACCGTGACCAGTTGAGCGAAGTTGACCCCATCGGTGGACACCGAGAAGCGGTAGAAGTCATTCCAATCTGCCGTCAGGGACAGCGCGGACAGGCGGTAGGCCTGATCCAGCTTGAACGTCAGTGCACCAGCGCCGGTCCAGAACGCCGAGTTGGTGTCCCATTGCGTGCCATTGGTCGGCACGAAACCATCCGCAGCCGCCGCCACGTTGGTGACCGAGGCGGTGCCGGTGACCTGCACCACTTGCGGTGCGGCCTGGGCGGCGGCGGCCACGCCGAACACCGCAGCAGCGATCAGGGTTTTGGGCAAAACACGCATGGGGAACTTCCTTGCAACAGCAACAACACCTGGATTCTGCGGAGCAACGTGCCTGCGGGTTGTCCCGTGAATCGGGCACGACTCCCCAGTTCGAAGCCCGTTCGACGGCCCATTCGTAACGCCCAGATACAAAAAAGGGAGCCCGAAGGCTCCCTGAGATCAAACGTAGGGCGCGCTCAGAAGCGATAGCCGACGCCGAACTTGATGGACACCGGGTCCAGCGTGGTTTCCACGGTTTGGCCGGTGGACAGGCTGCCGGTGGTCTTGATGAAGGTCTTGGTGACCGACAGGCTGGCAGACCAGTCCTTGGTGACGTTGACCGCCGTGCCCAGCTCCATGGTGGCGCCCAGGCGGCTCTTCATGGACAGCGTGGTGGGGTTGCTGGGCGTGCCGCCGGTGATGCCCGACAGCAGCGCCGTGGCGCGCGGCTTGTAGAAGTAGCCGTAGGTCAGGCCCGCGCCCACGAACGGGCGGATGGTGCTGTTGGCTTCACCGAAGCGGTACTGGGCCAGCAGCGTGGCCGGCAGCGACTTGACCGTGCCCAGCTTGCCCACGCCTTCGATGGCGCCGGCGCCGACCACGTCGTGCTTGAACGGCAGCGAGATCGGCAGGTCGATGCTGATGTTGTCGGTCCAGTAGTAGGTGATGCCGCCGACGAAGGACGAGGCCTTCTTCACATCGACCTTGGTGCCGGGCAGGCTGGGGGTGGTCAGGTCACCGCTCTCGACGTGCGGGCTGATCTGGGCCGCGCCGCCGTACACGACGATGCTGCCCGCCGATTGGGCGAAGGCGCTGCCGGCCGACAACGCAGCGGCCAGGGCACCGAGGAGGAACTTGGTTTTCATGGGGTTCTCCGAATGAGGTGAGGTCGCGGCTTACAGCCAGCCCTTGGTGGCCAGGGACTTGCCAATCAGTTGCTGCAGCAGCTGGTGGGCGTACGGCGTGGGGTGGAAGCCGTCGGAGAAGGCGTAGCTCTTCCACCAGTCGGCACCGGTGGTGCCGGTCTGGGGCGCCGCCGACAGGGCGGTGGAGGTGCAGGTCGGGAAGGTGTAGGTCGGCAGGCCGTCGCTGCCCAAGCCAGTGATCGGGCAGGCCGGGGTCTTGACGTTGGTCAGGCCGTACTGGGCGGGGGTGTTGAACTGGTCTTGGAAGGACTTGTAGAAGTCGATCAGCGCCACGCGGTCGTCGCTGGCCACCTTGGTGGCCAGTTGCGTGTTGAAGGCCGTGATCCAGGCCTGGAACAACGCTTGCGCCTGAGCGCGGGCGGCCACGCCATTGGCACCACCGCCGTTGGCGGCGGCCACGCTGTCCAGCACCGTCTGGAAGCGCGGGGTGAGCGTGATGTCGGGCATGTTCATGATCACCACGTGCGTGGCGCCCTTGTCCAGCACGCTGGTCTTGATCTGGCCGTAGAACTTGTCGGCCAGGGCCGTCATGTAGGCGCCGCCGATTTGACCGGTGGTGGCGGCACCGCCCGCCAGGGCCGTGCCGATTTGCGTGGGCGTCAGCAGCTGAGCCAGCAGGCCGCTGTACGAAGCGGCCTTGTCGCGCGGGATGGTCAGGTAAGCACCGACCAGGTCAGCCGCGTCATTGCCACCGCCGTCGATGATGACTAGGTCGGTCGCGCTGTACGCGCCCACCGAGGCGTAGGTGGCCATCTGCACGCCCACGTTCAGCGGGTTCACGGGGCTGGCACCGGCGCCGGTGTAGATGATGCGGCCGCCACCGATGGCGAAGTTCGTGCACCCGGTCTTGGCCGTGTTGGCCACGAAGGTGGTGCCGGTGAAGGCGTAGAAGTTGCACAGCGTCGCGCCATAGGCGGACGCCACCCGTTCCACGTAAATCGGGTTCTCGGCGCCTTGCACCGTGAACTTGAAGCCGAAGGTGCCGCTGTCTTGCAACGAGTCACCGAAGACCTTGACCGACGAAATCTTGATCGCCGGGGTCGTGTCGGCCGTGGCACCACCGCCGCCGCAACCTGCCACCAGCAGGCTGCCCAACATCACCGCCGTAGCGGTGGCGATCCGGGTGAGGAAGGGTTTCATGTTCGTCTCCTGCGCGACACCACTGCACGTGTCACATGAGTTTTGAGGACGGCCACTCTAGCCGTTGCTTTTTCGAACGGTCGTTCGTTTTTTCCCCGAGTGTGCGTAAAGAAACAACATTGCAAGGCGGCTGAAGGCCGGGCACCAACACGGTGCAGATTCGCGGCCAAGGCCGGTTGGCAAGCCTGTGGATGACGCTGGAACAACTCCCTAGATATCCACAGCGCTGAGGGGTTCCCGGAAGTTGTGCCCAAAACCGCATGAAGTCGTCCCGGGGGTGGCGCACAAGCTTGTGCGAAACCCAAGTCATTGAAAAATTTTGACTTTTCGTAGTTATCCACAGCGAAGGCGGCCCTCTACTACGACCACCACTTTGATTTCTTGAATACTGTTTGGAATACGTTGGACACTTTTTCCATGAACATTCCTGCGCTCCAGCGCCGCTTGCGCCAGTTCGCTGCCGACCGTGACTGGCAGCCCTACCAGACCCCCAAGAACCTCGCCATGGCCATGACCGTGGAAGCAGCGGAGCTGCTGGAGATCTTTCAGTGGCTCACGCCGGAGCAGTCGATGCAGCTCGACGACGCGCAGCGCACGCATCTGGGCGAAGAGTTGTCGGACGTGCTGCTGTACCTGTTGCAGATCGCCGACCACAGTGGCGTGGACCTGGATGCCGCGGTCGAGCGCAAGCTCGCGATGAACGCTGTCAAGCACCCACCGCTGAAGAGGTCTTGATGGAAACCGTGGCCGTCATCGACTTCGAGACCACGGGTCTGGGGCCCACCAGCGGCGGCCGTGCCACCGAAGTGGCCGCGGTGCTCGTGCGTGAGGGGCAGGTGGTGGATGCCTGGAGCAGCCTGATGAACAGCGGCGCGTGGGTGCCGCCGCAAATCCAGGCCTTGACCGGCATCACCAACGCGATGCTGGAACGTGCACCGCCTTCGGCCACCGTCATGCAGGAACTCGCGCGCTTCACCGCGGGCTGTCCGCTGGTCGCGCACAACGCGGCTTTTGATCGGGGCTTCTGGGAGGCTGAGATGCGCCAGGCCGGTCAGGCCCCGGACCCCGCCCACCAGTTCGCGTGCACGGTGCTGCTGTCACGGCGCCTGTGGCCGGAAGCGCGCAGCCATGGCCTGGGCGCGATGGTGCAGTTCCACGGCCTCACGCTGGAGGGCCGCGCCCACCGGGCCCTGGCCGATGCGCGTGTCACGGCGGGCTTGTGGCTCAAGGTGCAGGCCGAGGTGCAACAGCGCTTTGCGATGGACCTCGGTGCCCGCGCGGCAGACCACGCCTTGCTGGCGCACCTGCAGCGCACGCCGCTGCGGCAACTGCGGCGCGGCCTGGTGGAGCATGTGCGGTCACGGCCTTCGATGAACGCTTGAACGACGACCGCGTCAACGCGTTCGAGGTGCGTCAGCGCGCCAAGCAGTTCGCCGATAAAAATTTCTGTCAAGACCCGGCTTTGTTGCAATCGCCAAGGACAATCGCGCCCTTTCGTCCCGTGCTATTGCTAAGAGTTCCATGTCCGTGATCCAGGTTCGCCCCGCCACCCTGCGCGATGCCAAGGCCATCGCCGAGATTCATGTCGCTGCCAGCCAGGATGCCTACAAGGCCTTGCTGCCCGCGGCGGCGTTGGACGCGATGTCGGTGCAAAAGCGCCAAGCCTTCTGGCGTGAAGCCATCGACCTGTGCGAGCCGCAAGTCATCGTGGCCCACCTCGACAACAAGATCATGGGCTTCGCCGGCTTCGACCGCTCGCGCGACAAAGGCACGCCCGCCACCACCGGTGAAGTCTGGGCGCTGTTCGCCAGCCCCGAGCACTGGGACAAGGGCGTGGGCTTGGCGCTGTGGGATGCCACGCGCGACGGCCTGCAGGAAGAAGGCTGCACCAAGGCCACGCTGTGGTGCTACCTGCGCAACGAACGCGCGCTGCGCTTCTTCGAACTCGCCGGCTTCAAGCGAGAGCTGGGCAGCGCCCGCACGACGGAAGTCGGCGGCTCGCGCATCGAAGAAATCCGCCTGCACCGCTCGCTGGTCTGAGACGGCCGCCTCGGCAGCGCCGAGGCATGAAAAAAGCGCCCTGCGGGGCGCTTTGTCGTTCTGAGTGCAACGCTGATCAACCGCGGCGACGACGCGCAATGAAGCCCACGGCCAGCAGGCCGGACAGCATCAGCGCGTAGGTTTGGGGTTCGGGCACGGCGCTGATGGTGATGCTGCCGGTGGGCAGCGCGCCAGCTTCCCAGTTGGCTGCGTTGGCAAACGTGGCCAGCCACTGGTCCTTGGTTTGTGCCGCGCCTTGCAGCACGCTGGTCTTGACGCGGATGCTGTTCGGCGACAGCTTCAAGCTGATGGCCGACAGGCCTTGCGTCAAGGATGAAGGAGCCGCGCCTGTCGTAGAACTGGTGCTGGTCTCGAAGCCATTCGTGTCGTCGAACGCGTAGAGATGTGTTTGCTTCGAGGTGTTGACCAAAGGATTGGTCGTCGTCGAGCTTTGGAACGCATAGATTTGGTCGCCTGATTGACTCAGGTCCAGCGTCCCGAAGGAGCCGGAGTTCGCACCAGGAATGGCGCCGCTCTTGGTGAAGCCGTTGCCGTTGCCGGTGCTGGCGATGACCGTACCTGCCGTGATGCGTGCGGCAGCTGTCCACATCAGCAGGCTTTCGTTGCCGTCGCCATCCGTGTTGCTTGCGCCGCGGAAGCCGGTGCCTGTCCAGCCGTTGTCAGTGAAGTAGATGACTTCACCGGCTGCAATGTTGGACAGCGCCACGAAGGCGAATGAATCCGGGGTGCCGTTGTTGATGCGGCCGATGATGGCGATGTCGCCGGCGGTCAGTGCGGCTTGCGCGGGGAGTGCTGTGGCGGCCGCCAGGGCCAGGGTCAGCAGGGTCTTGTTCATGAAAAGCTCCGAAGCGAGAGGCTCGCACTGTCTCGGGCTTCAGTGAATCGGCCATGACAGCGGCCGCAGCGCCATTCCCGCAATGGAGGGGTCAGGCCATGTAGCCTGCCGTGTCCAGCGCCCAGCCGTCGGTGGCGTCGTCGTGGCGTTGCACGTGCACGGCGCTCAGGTGCTTGGCAGCGGCGCGTTCCACCAGGGCTTCGGCTTGTTCCGGGGTCAGTTGCAGGGCGAAGCGGGCCCAGCGCTTTTGCACCAGGGCTTGGGTCCAGGCGTCTTCCAGCGCCCAGCGGATCTGGTGCGGCTCCTGCAGTTCGGAGGCGGCCAGCACGCGCGGCGCCAGCGCCAGCAGGAAGCGGTTGAAGTCGGTGCGCAGGGTGTCGGTGGGCAGCAGGGCTTCCAGCCGGCTCAGGCGGGCGCTCCAACCCGGCGTGGCCAGTTGGCGAGTGATGAAGGCTTGCAGGGCCTGGATGGGGTTGAACAGGCGCAGCCGGTTCGGCGGCAGCACGCGCAGCGGGATTTGTGCGGCCTGCTCGTGGCTGAGCGGCGTCACGAAGCTGGTCAGCACGGCGAGGCGTTCCCACTCGTGGTCGTTCAGACCGCCGATGCGGGTGATGGGGCCGGCGGCGCAGCTGGCGGCCAGGGCGTGCAGGTCGGCCTGGGTGCGGCTGCCCTTGGCCTGGTTGGCGCGGTGGCTCATCCACACCAGGTTGCCTGCGGCGTAGCCGGCGTCGTGGCGCACGCGGTCGATGCTGCGGGTGTCGTCCGTCAGGGCTTCGCGGGTGATGGGGCAGTGGGTGGTGTCCAGCTGGGCCAGGAAGTGCGGCGTGACCAGCAGGTCTTCAAAGTGACGGCCGCGGGCCCAGGCGTGGGTGCGCAGCGCCAGCCACGTGGCCACTTGCGGGCCGTTGGCGGGGCGGGCCGCGCGGCCGGCCATGCGGGCGTGGGCGGCTTGCCAGCCGCGTTGCAGGGGCGACTGCGGGTACAGGTGGGCGATGGGCGGCGTGATGCCGTGCAGCGCGTAGTCGCGGCCCAGGGCCAGGCCGATGCGTTCGTGGGCGCTGGCGGGGTGGGCGGGGGCGTCGTCGATGTCCAGGTTGAACTGGACGAGGGCGTTCTGGCGGGCGGCGGTGGTGGGGTGGACGGCTTGCATGAGGATCTCCGGGTTCAGAGGCTCGCCGAAACATTCGCGGGCCTTGCAAGCAGTCTGTGAGCCAGGTGGCTCATGAGATGATCCACAGGGAAAGCACTGTGATTATTTTCAGGACCCACCCCGCCGATGGACCGCACCGAACGCTTCTACAAGATCGAACACCTGATCCGCTCGCGGGGCTGCGTTTCGTTTGCGACCCTGCGCGAGGCGCTGGAGGTGTCGCCCGCCACGCTCAAGCGTGACCTGGCGTACCTGCGCGAGCGCATGGATGCGCCCATCGAGTACGACGCGGCCGACAACGGCTACCGCTTCGGCCAGCAATGGCGCGGCGGCAAGCACGAGCTGCCGGGTGTGTGGTTCAACGAGGCGGAACTGCACGCGCTGCTGACCATGCAGCAGATGCTGGCCGGGCTGGACGACCAGGGCGTGGTGGGCCGCCACCTGCAGCCCATGTTCGACAAGATCACCGGCATGCTGGGTGTGGACGCGACCGAGGCCGACGAACTGCGCCGCCGCGTGAAGCTCATCGGCACGGCCCGCCGCCGCGTGGCCAGCGATGGCTTCGAGACCGTGGGCAGCGCGGTGGTGAAGCGGCTGCGCCTGGCGATTCGCTACCGCAAGAAGCGCGACGGCGCCGCCAGCGAGCGCGAGGTGTCGCCCCAGCGCCTGGTGCACCACCGCCACAGCTGGTACCTGGACGCCTGGTGCCATGCGAGCGAGGGCTTTCGGCGGTTTGCGCTGGACGGCATCGAGAGCGCTGTGCTGCTGGACACACCGGCCAAGGCCGTGCCGCTGGCCGAGTTGGAGGCCGAGCTGGACCAGGGCTATGGCATCTTTGCCGGCGGCACGCCGCGCGAGGCGGAGCTCGTGTTCAGTGCCGAGACGGCGGCGTGGGTGTCGCGTGAGGAATGGCACCCCGCGCAGCGCAGCGAATTCCTGCCCGACGGCCGCTGGCGCCTGCACCTGCCTTACGTGGACGACACCGAGCTGCTGATGGACCTGCTGCGCCATGCCGGGCAGGTGCAGGTGCTGGCGCCGGCCGCGCTGCGGGAGGCCTTTGCGCAACGGCTTCGCCAGGCGGCTGCGGCCGTGTAGGACAAGCGCGCAAGCTTTGCGCCAGATCATGTTCGCCGCGCAAAGCGGCGTTAGGCTGACTTCGTGTTGAACCCCACCATGGAGTCTGCGATGACCGACACCACCCAGGCCAAGAAGCAACTCGCCAACGATTTCGGCGCCGTGATGAACGACATCGACGCGCTGATGACCGCCACCACCAACAAGGCCGACACCGAAGTGCAGGCCCTGCGCGCCCGCATCCAGGAACGCCTGGTGGGCGCCAAGGAAAAGTGGCTGGATGTCCAGCACGAAGCCGTGCAGCGCGCCAAGGACGCGGCCGTGGCCACCGACGACTACGTGCACGCCAAGCCCTGGCAGGCGATTGGCGTGGCCGCCGCCGTGGGCCTGGCCCTGGGCGTGCTCATCGGCCGCCGCTGAAGGCGGTGCCCGTGAACCTCGACACCGCCACGCCGGTGTCCGAGCCGCTGCGGCGGCTGGGCGCCTCGCTGATCACGCTGGGCCGCATCCGGCTGGAGCTCTTCGCCATCGAGGCGCAGGAGGAGAAGGAGCGCATCGCCAGCCTGCTGTTGTGGGCGGTGCTGGGCGCGCTGCTGGCCGGTTTCGGGCTGTTGATGGCCCTGGTGCTGGTGACCGTGGCGCTGTGGGACAGCCACCGGCTGCTCGCGCTGGGCGGCGGCACGCTGCTGCTGCTCGCGGCGGCCGCGCTGGCGGTTCAAAAGGTGCGTGGCCTCATCCACCAGCCGGCCAGCCTGTTCCAGTCCAGCATCGGTGAGTTGCGGGCCGATGCGGACGCGCTGCGTCCGCCGACGAATTCATGATTCCGCACATCCCGGACGACCCCGCCGCGCGCCTGCGGCGCAAAGAGGACCTGCTGCTGGCCTCCGAGGTGATGCGCGGGCAGGCCGTGGCCGCCGTGTGCGACCTGGGCGAGCGCGGTGACCGCTGGGGCCGCCGCTGGCTCTGGCTGCAGGGCTGGCTGGCCGACCCGGCCGTGCGCGCCCTGCTGGGCGGCGGCGCGGCCTTCTTTGCAACGGCCGGCCGATCCCGCCGTGCCCGACTGTGGCGATGGGCGCGGGGCGCCTGGGTGGTGTGGCGCCTGTGGCGCCGCGCGGCTTGAAGCCTGCTGCAGTGGGCCCGTTGGCGGGCTTGGCGGGTCAGTTCTCGGCCGCGTCCAGCTGCTTCATCCGCTCGCTTTGCCAATACACGTCGTCGCCGCCCAGCCCGTCGAGGTTGGCGCGGTTGAGCACGCGGGCCAGCACGAAGAGCAAGTCCGACAGGCGGTTCAGGTACTGGCGCGGGGCGGCGTGGATGGACTCGTGCGCCGCCAGCGTGATGACGGCCCGCTCGGCCCGGCGGGCCACGGTGCGGCACACGTGGGCGATGGCCGCGCTGCGCGTGCCGGCGGGCAGGATGAATTCCTTCAAGCGCGGCAGGTGCTCGTTGTAGTGCGCCAGCGCTTCGTCCAGGCGCAGCACGGCAGCGTCTTTCAGCAGCGAGCCGCCGGGCCAGGAGAGTTCACCGCCCAGGTTGAAGAGCTCGTGCTGGATGACGACGAGCAGGTCGCGCACATCGGCGGGCAGGGGCTCGGCCAGCAGCACGCCGAGGTTGGAGTTGAGTTCGTCGACATCACCCATGGCCTGCACGCGCAGGTGGTCTTTGGGCACGCGGCTGCCGTCGGAAAGGCCGGTGGTGCCGTCGTCACCCGTGCGGGTGGCGATTTGAGAGAGGCGGTTGCCCATGTGGCGGTCTGCAAAGCGGAACAGACCGCCATTGTCCCCAAGCAGGCTCAGTGGCGATGGCCGCTGCGGTGAAAGCCCGGCTTGGGCGTCGGGGCGTCGTGCGGGTGCAGGCCGGCACCGTGCGGCGCTGCGGGTTGCCCCGGCGGCTCGGCGGGCAGCGTGCCGGCGCGGGGCGTGCTGCCCACCAGTTCGCGCCAGCGGGCCAGCAGCACATCCAGGCGCAACACGCCCAGTGCAATCAGCGCCACGGCCAGGATCAACAACCACCAGGTGATGTTCATGATCGGTCTCCGGGTTGCAACGTCTCGATGCTGGCACTGGCGCGCAGGGGCTGCAACACAATGGCCTGATATGGATCAGGAGTTATGCCCATGAATGCGCCCGTCATGCCCGAAACCCTGGCGGCCCCACTGCCGGACGCATTGCTGGACGCCCTTCAGCGCATGTTCGGCACCCGCCTGAGCACCACCCTGCCGGTGCGTCAGCAGCACGGGCGCGACGAGTCGGTGTTCGACGTGCCGCCCCCGCAGGCGGTGGTGTTTGCCGAGACCGAGGCCGAGGTGGCGCAGGCGGTGGCGGCGTGTGCAGCACACCGCGTGCCGGTGATTCCCTACGGCGCGGGCTCGTCGCTGGAAGGCCACCTGCTGGCCGTGCGCGGCGGCATCAGCCTGGATGTGTCGCGCATGGACCGCATCCTGCGCATCGACGCCGAAGACCTGACGGTGACCGTGCAGCCCGGCGTCACGCGCAAGCAGCTCAACGAGGCGCTGAAGCACGAGGGCTTGTTCTTTCCCATCGACCCTGGGGCCGATGCGAGCCTGGGCGGCATGGCCGCCACGCGCGCCAGCGGCACGAACGCGGTGCGCTACGGCACCATGCGCGAGAACGTGCTGGGCCTGCGCTTCGTGAACGCGAACGGCGAGATCGTGCGCACCGGCTCCCGCGCCAAAAAAAGCAGCGCCGGCTACGACCTGACCCGCCTGCTGGTGGGCAGCGAAGGCACGCTGGGCGTCATCACCGAGCTGACGGTGAAGGTGCACCCGCTGCCCGAAGCGGTGTCGGCCGCGGTGTGCTTCTTCCCGACCATCGATGCGGCCGTGCGCACGGCGATGCAGGTCATCCAGATCGGCGTGCCGATTGCGCGCTGCGAGCTGCTGGACGCCAACGCCATCCGCGCGGTGAACGCGCATGACAAGCTGGGCTTGAAGGAGCAGCCCATGCTGTTGATGGAGTTCCACGGCAGCGAGGCCGGCGTGGCCGAGCAGGCGGCGGTGGTGCAAGAGGTGGCGGGCGAATTCGGCGGCGAAGCCTTCGAGTGGGCCACCACGCCCGAGGCCCGCACGCGGCTGTGGACGGCGCGGCACCACGCCTACCTCTCGGGCCTGCAGATGCGCCCGGGCTGCCGCGCAGTCACGACGGACACCTGCGTGCCCATCTCGCGCCTGGCCGAGAACATCAACGCATCCATTGCCGAAGTGGAGGCCGCCGGCCTGCCCTATTTCATCGTCGGCCACGTGGGCGACGGCAACTTCCACATGGCCTACCTGCTGGACCCGGCACTTCCCGAGGAGCTGGCCACCGCCGAACGCCTGAGTGCGCAGATGGTGGAACGGGCGATTGCGCTGGAAGGCACCTGCACCGGCGAGCACGGCATCGGGCTGCACAAGCAGGCCTTCCTGCGCGACGAGACGGGCGATGAGGCGGTGGCCGTGATGCGGGCCATCAAGGCCGCGATGGACCCGCTGGGCATCCTGAACCCGGGCAAGGTGTTCGCGGTCTGAGGGTGTCTTTAGGGTGTCTTGAGGGTGTCTTGAGGGCGGACGGAGTCGGCCCGCGCCGGGGTGTTCACAATCCAGCGCGTTCACCACTTTCAGGAGACAAACGATGTTCAACCACATCATGGTCGGCACGAACGACATCGAGCGCAGCAAGCGCTTTTACGACGCGGTGCTGGCCGTGCTGGGCGCCCCCGAAGGCGCACGCAACACCGCCGCCACCGGCCACCAGCGCGTGTTCTACCGCCACGCGGGCAATGCCTTCGGCATCAGCCAGCCCATCAACGGCGAGCCGGCCTGCCACGCCAACGGCGGCACCATTGGGTTCAAGTGCGAATCGGCCGAGCAGGTGAAGCAGTTCCACGACGTGGCCGTGGCCCACGGCGGCACCAGCATCGAAGAGCCGCCCGGCCTGCGCGAAGGCGCGATGGGCGCCATGCACCTGAGCTACGTGCGCGACCCCGACGGCAACAAGCTCTGCGCCATCTGGCGCGTGCCCAAGGCCTGAGCGGCGGGCCGCCGCCTCACCAGCTGAGCGAGACGGGCAGGCGGCGCTCGCCGCCTTGCCATTCGCCCTGCAGGCGCGTGCCCTGCACCTTCAGGCGCAAGGTGGCGGTCTTGTCGTCCACGGTTTCGGTCAGCGTGAGGGTGTCGCCCTCGAGCGTGCCGCTGAGCAGGATCAGCTGGCGGAAGCGGTCGTAAAAGTAGTGGCCCGACACGCCGCCCGAGAGCGGGCGGTCCAGCCGCAGCGTGACGGCCGCCGGGCCGATCTTGCCGTGCAGCACCTGGCCGAAGGGCTGTGCCGGCGGGCCGGCCTCGCCCTCGCCCAACACCAGCGCACGGCCGTAGGCGTTGAGCAGCGGCCGCACGTCCGCGGGCGGCAGGGTGATGTTGATTTCAGCCACGTCGTCCAGCGCGCGCAGGGCGTGGTTGCTGCAGCGGCCCAGGTGCAGGCCCAGACCGGGCCCGGTCAGATTGAGGCGGGCATAGCGCACCGTCTGCGCGGCACTGCGAGTGCCGCTCTCGTCGGCCAGGCAGCCTTCGTTGAGCTCGATGCGCTCCTGCAGGTCGTTGATCTCGTCGGCCGGGGCCTTGGGTTTGCGTTTGCGGGCGGCGGCCAGCTCGGTGCGCAGGGTCTTGAGTTGGTCGGCGTAGCGCTTGCGCACTTCCTTCTGCAGGCGCTGCCCCAGCGGGTTCAGGGCGCCGGGCTGCAGCAAGTCGTGCAGCGTGACGGCCCAGCCGTTGCGGGCGTCGAAGTTGTAGACCGTGTCGTAGCCCTCGCAGTAGGCGCCGCAGCCTTCGGCGTTCAGCGTGATGACGAGCAGCCGGGCGTCGTTGCGGTTCACCTCGAAGTCTTGCGACGCCGTGCCCTCGGGCAAGTCGCGGGCGGGCGGGGTGAAAGTGGCCCCGGGTTTGACCGGCGCCGGGGTGCCCATGGCGGCCAGGAACAGCGCGTCGTTGATGCGCGTGGCCACCGGCCCGGTGCCGTCGATGAACGGCATCTTCACCGACCCATCGGCCCAGCCGGAGGCCACGGCGTTCGGCTCGCCCGCGTCAGGGCCGGGCTTGAGCGTCAGGGACCGCACCTGCAGCGGTGCGGCCTGGGCCACGCCAGTCAGCAGGGGCAGCGCGAAGGCCAGGGCCAGGGTCGAAGCGAGGGGGCGGCGCAGCAGCGAAGTCATGCAGCCATTGTGGCGGCGTGCCCATGAAAAACGCCGCCCGAAGGCGGCGTTTGCGGGGCGCCACACCACGGCGGTGAGGCGGGGGTCGAGGCGGGCCGAGCGCCGGGCCGCCCCAAGCCGTCCCCTCAGGGGACCGACTGGGTTTGCCCGCGTTCAGCAGGGCAAGACCAGGCGAGGGGCTTCAGAACAGCGCCTTGAACTGCACGCCGTACGTGCGCGGTTCGTTGACGAAGCCGGTCAGGTTGTTGAAGTCGATGGCGCCGGTCACGCGGACTTGGTTGGTGACGTTGCGCACGAAGCCGGCGGCCTCGTACTTGCCGTTGCCCCACAGGTAACCCACG
Organism: Pelomonas baiyunensis; assembly: GCF_043555935.1. Lineage (NCBI taxonomy): Bacteria > Pseudomonadati > Pseudomonadota > Betaproteobacteria > Burkholderiales > Sphaerotilaceae > Roseateles > Pelomonas baiyunensis. Next base: position 116,293 of record NZ_JBIGIB010000003.1, read on the forward strand.
CGCAGGCCGCCTTCGGTCAAGGCCTTGCCGGTGAACTCGGTGGCCTCGTACAGGAAGAAGTTGACCTTGGAGCGGTAGGCCCAGTCGGTGTAGACGTAGACCTCGTCGCCGCTGGCCAGCGGCATGCTGTAGCGGGCGGTCAGGTTGACCGTGTACTTCGGCGCGTTGGGCAGCGGGTTGCCGTCGATCATGGCGTTGCCGTTGACGATGGGGTCCTTCACCGTCGGGAAGGCGCCGGCCACCTTCAGCGAGCCGCCCGGGGGCACGCCCAGGCCGGCGTCCTTGATCTTGGTGTTGTTCAGCGAGCCGCCGAAGGTCACCAGGAAGTCCGGCGTGATCAGCGCTTCCAGGTTCAGCTCCGCGCCGTTGCCGGTGGCCTTCTTGGCGTTGAGCAGGCGCGTGGCGTTGGTGCTGCCGCCGACCGCGGTCAGCTGTAGGTCCTTCACGGTGTACGTGAACAGCGAGCCCGACAGGCGCAGCGTGCGCTTGAGCAGTTCGCTCTTGAAGCCGATCTCGTAGCTGTTGACGTTTTCCGGGCCGGCTTGCGACTGACCCGCGAAGGCCGAGGCGTTTTGCATCGACGACGCGCGGAAGCCGTTGGCGTAGCGGGCGTACAGGTTGGTGGTGGCGTCGAGCTTGTAGGTGGCCGACAGGTCGCCGCTCCACTTGCCGTCATCGGTGTGGGCGGTGGTGCCGGCCGAGGTGTTGAACAGGCCCGTGCCCGCGTGGGTGGTGGACAGGTCCTTCTTGTCCTTGGTGTAGCGCAGGCCGGCGCGCAGCTTCAGCTCGTTGCTGACGGCGTAGTTCACCGAACCGAACGTGGCCCAGGCCTTGTTGGTTTGCGCGGTGTAGATGTGGTCGACGTCGGCATGCGTCGTCGTGTTGTAGGTGATGTTGTCGATCGTGTACTTCTCATCGAAGAGGTACACGCCGGCTTGCCAGCTCAAGGGGCCCGAGGTGTTGGACTCCAGGCGCACCTCTTGCGTCAGCTGGCGGTGGCCGTTCATGCCGCTGCCGGTTTCCGACTGGAAGGGCACGCCGGCCTGGCCGGGCACGCCGCCGTCGATGTCGCCACGCGACAGGGGCTTCACGTGCTCGCCGCCGGTGATGGCGTAGATGTTCAGGCCGTCCAGGGCCCACTTCAGGCGCAGGCTGCCGCCGGTTTGCTTGAGCGTTTGCTCGTTCACGCCGTTGAAGGCCACGGTGTCGACGCTGAAGCCGTCGGCCAGGTCGTTGGTGCCGCGCTTGATGGCGTTGGCGCGGAAGAGGCGCGGGCTGCCGTCCAGGTCACGCACGTGCAGGTTGGCCAGGGCGCTGAACTGCTTGTGCGGCTCGTACAGCACTTGGGCGCGCACGGCGGTGTCGCGGTAGCCCTCGGTCTTGGGCGTGGCCGCACCCGGGGCGACGTTGTCCACAAAGTCGCTGCGGCGCTGGCTTTGCGCCGAGATGCGGGCGGCCCAGTCGCCAGTCAGCGGCAGGTTGGCCGCGCCCTCGAGGTTGAGGGTGCCGTAGTTGCCCACGGTGACGCTGGCGTAGCCGTCTTGCTTGTGGCTGGGCTTGACCGAGTCGAACTTCACCACGCCGGCCGGCGTGTTGCGGCCGAACAGCGTGCCTTGTGGGCCGGCCACCACTTCCACCGCGGCGGTGTCAAAGATGGGGAAGCCCTTCAGGATGGGGTTCTCCTGGATCACGTCGTCCACGATGACGCTGACCGGCTGCGAGGCGTTCAGGCGGAAGTCGGTGTTGCCGTAGCCGCGCAGGTAGAAGCGCGGGAAGGCGCGGCCGAAGCTGGATTCGATGTTCAGGCTGGGCACGCGGCCCGACAGGAAGCGCACGTCCTGGCCGCCGGAGGCCAGCACGTCGAGCTTGTCGCCGCTGATCTTGCTGACGGCGTTGGGCACGTCCTGGATGTTCTCGGCACGGCGCTCGGCCGTGATCACGACGGTTTCGAGCTGGCTGCGGTCCTTGGGGGCTTCTTGGGCCAGGACGGGCAGGGCGGTGCTCAAGGCAAGGGTCAGCAGGCTCAGGCGCGGGGCGATCATCGGTGGACGACTCCAAAAGGAAAACGGCTCCAACTGCGGAGCCGGCGCGGATTGTGCGGCGCAGCATTGGCGCCTTGCCACCGCCGGTGCGCCGCTGTTGCGCAAGTCTGACGGAGTAGTCAGTTTCAGGACGGCCAACCCCCCCGTCACACGCCCGCCATGCACCGAGCTTGTGCGCCATGCCCCCACACAATGCAGCGCATGAACGCCCGCCGCCGCCTGCTGAGCCACCTGCTGCCTTCGCTGCCCGCCTTGCCCGCCCTGCCCGGGCTCGCTTGGGCGCGCCCCGCGCACGCCGCGCTGCCGGACCTGACCACGCTGGAACTCGGCTCGGCCGGCCGACTGGGCTTTTTCGCGCAAGACACCGCCACCGGCCGCACGCTGGCGCACCGGGCGGACGAGCGCTTCGCCATGGCCTCCACCTTCAAGCTGCTGCTGGCCGCCTGCGTGGCCCAGGGCGTGGACGCCGGGCGCTGGCGTTGGGACGACACCGTGCCCCTGCACCCGCGCGACCGCGTGCCCCACGCCCCCACCTTCGACCGCCTGCTGCCCCACGGCCAAGCCAGCCTGGCAGCGCTGGTGCAGGGCATCCTGGTGGAGAGCGACAACCCCTGCGCCAACGTGTTGCTGCGCCACTGCTGCAACGGGCCCGCGGGCCTGACGGCCTGGCTGCGCGGCCAGGGCGACACCGTCACCCGGCTGGACCGTTGGGAGATCGAGCTCAACGACAACGCCCCCGGCGATGCGCGTGACACCAGCACCCCCCGGGCCTTCGCCCAGACCCTGCAGCACCTGCTGCTGGGGCCGGGCCTGAGCCGCAGCGCGCGGGCCCGCCTGTGGGCCGACATGCAGGCCTCCCAAACCGGCCTGAAGCGCCTGCGCGCCGGCGTGCCCGAAGGCTGGCGCGTGCTGGACAAAACCGGCACCGGCATGGCTGGTGCGGTGAACGACGTGGCCCTGGTGTTCCCGCCCGGCGGCCGGGCGCCCTGGGTGGTGGTGGCGCTGCAATCGGGCTCGCAGGCGCCGAGCGAGGTGCTGTCAGGCCAACTGGCAGACGCGATGCGGCACCTGGTGCGCGCCTGGGGTTGAGCCCCATCCAGCGGGTGCGGTTTGGCGGCATAGTCGCCGCACCCCGCGTGGCACTGCAGCGTGCCGCCGCCCCCTTCAGCCCTTCAGCTCGGGAGTTTTCATGGCCTCACCAGACACCACCCGGCGCAGCGGCTACCTCTTCGTGGCCGCCGGCGTGATGATGATGGTGGCCGCCATGCTGGCCAAGCAGGTGGCGCTGCTCGGGCCGGGCGCCCTGTTCCTGGTGCTGGGCGCTCAGAAGCTGCGGCCGCCGCGCTGAGCCTTTCGTTGGCGGGCCGTGAAGCCTGAGTGGCGGCTTCGCTGGATGCTTCGTTGCGCGGCGAAGCATCACCCGGTGCCGGCGGCACACAGTGCGGTGCATCGACAACGAGGAGCCGCCATGCCCGCCATCACCTGCTTCATCCGCTACGAGCTGGACCCGTTCCAGCGCGACGCCTTCCGCACCTACGCCCAGGCCTGGGGCCACATCATTCCGCGCCTGGGCGGCCGGCTGCTCGGCTACTGGCTGCCGCACGAGGGCACGAATTACGAGGCCTGGGGCCTGGTCGGCTTCGACTCGCTGGCCGCCTACGAGGATTACCGCACGCGGCTCAAGGCCGACCCCGAGGCGCGCGCCAACTTCGAGTTCGCCCAGGCCCAGCGCTTCATCCGCCGCGAGGAGCGCACGTTCTGTGAGGATGTGCGCCCATGATCGCCGTCATCTTTGAAGTGCAGCCCACCGAGGCGGGCCGCCCCGCCTACCTCGACCACGCCGCGGTGCTCAAGCCCCTGCTGGAGCGCATGGACGGCTTCATCTCCGTGGAGCGCTTCCAGAGCCTGAGCGACCCGGCCCGGCTGCTGAGTCTGTCCTTCTGGCGCGATGAAGCCGCCGTGCGCGGCTGGCGCGAGATGGAACGCCACCGCGAGGCCCAGGCCGCCGGCCGTGGGGGCTTGTTCGCCGACTACCGGCTGCGCGTGGCCCACGTGGTGCGCGATTACGGCCTGAACGACCGCGAGCAGGTGCCGGCATGACGCCCCCACGCTCGCTGCCGCTCACGGCCCCCCGAGGGGGCGCGCTGGCGCCTTCGGGCGGCCGGGCGGCGCCGCCATGACCCCTGGCGCCGAGCCGCGCCTGGCCCGCATCGCGGCGGCCATTGCCGACCCGACGCGCGCCCGCGTGCTCGCCCGGCTGCTGGACGGCCGCCTGCACACCGCCGGCGAGCTGGCCACGCACGCGGGCGTGACGGCGGCCACCATGTCGGCCCACTTGAAGCTGCTGGTGGACGAGGGCCTGGCCCGCGTGCGGCCCCAGGGCCGGCACCGCTACTTCGGCCTGGCCGATGGTGACGTGGCCCACGCCCTGGAAGCCCTGCTGCGCGTGGCCGACAGCCGCGACGCCGGCCCGGCGGCGGACCTGCAGCGTTGGCAGAAGCCGGCGATGCGCGGGCTGCGGCATGCGCGCAGCTGCTATGGGCATCTGGCCGGCGAGTTGGGCGTGCAGTGGCGCGAGAAGCTGCTGGCCCAGGGCTGGGTCACGGCGTCGCCGGACGGGCGCTACGAACTCAGTGCTGCGGGGCGTGAAGCGCTGGCCGAGTTGACGCCCGAAGGCTTCACAGCGACGGGCCGCGTGCTCTACGACTGCGTGGACTGGTCCGAACGCCGTGACCACTTCGCCGGGCCGCTGGCGGTGGCGTGGCTGGAGGCGATGGTGGCCAAGGGCTGGCTGCGGCGCGTGGAGGGATCGCGCGAGTTGCGGCTGACGCCGCCGGGGCGGGTGGCGTTGGGTGATGGTGGGTCGAGTGATGCATCGGCTACCCGGTAGCCAGCACATGCTGCTTTTGCCCATGTATTGTTGGCATAGTCGAGCGTCTGCAGGGATTTGCCCGAATGATGCGCCGGGATCGGTGGCAGCGGCGGTCTTCCGAGAACACGTCAGCCATCACAAAGCACACATCGCCGTGGACCCACGAGTTGCAAATCTGAAAACCGTAGCGGACTGCGAGTCGTTCGCAGTGAATGCACGCGAGCGAGGCGCTCCGGAGCTCGCTGATCAAGCCAGAAAGCGCGCGGTCCAGATTCGCGCAGATGCCTACGGTGCCGAAACTGAAGTCGAGCGCGAATGCCTGCTTGCTGTTTTCGCTTACGAGGAAGTTCTTTCTGCCCAGAAGGGAAAGCGCCAACGCGCTTCTCGAACTTGGCAGATGATTTCGCGCCATGGAATCATTCCGGCTGTTGAGCGCGTGGTGACAAAGCGTGAGGTCTCTGTCGGCTTCACAGCGTTGGCGGAAATGGGGCTCATGGAGTTCGCTTTCGAGGCAGTCATCCTCCGCCATCCTGATAGCTTTACTTCGGAGGCAGTCGCTACTTCAAAGTTACGAATGGAGGCACCGTGATGGCTGACCAGTCACGCGGGCCGGCTCGCATCGGCAAGCCACCGCTCGCGGCTCAGATTCAACGCTGACCCATGTCCTGGCTCCTCCTCGTCATCGCCGGTTTCCTTGAAGTCGGCTGGGCCATCGGCCTCAAATACACCGAGGGCTTCACGCGCCCGCTGCCCACGGTGCTGACCGTGGCCGCCATGGTGGCCAGTGTGGGCCTGCTGGGCGTGGCGATGAAGACGCTGCCGGTCGGCACGGCCTATGCCGTCTGGGTGGGCGTGGGTGCCGTGGGCACGGCGGCGCTGGGCATGGTGTTGTTCCAAGAGCCTGCCACCGTAGGCCGCCTCGTCAGTCTGGGGCTGATCGTGGCGGGCATCGTGGGGCTGAAGCTGGCGAGCTGATCAGCCCGCCTGCGCCGGCACGTTCCAGCGCCGCGTCACGTCGCCCCGAGCGTTGACGCTTTCCAGGTTCACCGCAAAGCCCCACAGCCGGCCCACATGCTTGAGCACATCCTGCGCGCTGTCGTGCAGCGGGCGGTTCATGTGCTGCACGTGGCGCAGCGTGAGGGACCGGTCACCGCGCAGGTTCACGTTCCAGACCTGGATGTTGGGCTCGCGGGTGGAGAGGTCGTACTGGCGTGACAGCGCCTGGCGCAGGTGGCGGTAGCCGCCTTCGTCGTGAATGGCGGAGATCTCGTACTCGGTCTTGGCCTCGTCGTCGAGGATGGCGAAGAGCCGGAAGTCGCGCATCAGCTTCGGGCTGAGGTATTGGCCGATGAAGCTCTCGTCCTTGAAGTTGCGCATGGCGTGGTCCAGCGTGGGCAGCCAGTCGCTGCCGGCGATGTCGGGGAACCAGGCGCGGTCCTCATCCGTCGGCGCCTCGCAGATGCGCTTGATGTCGGTGTACATCGCAAAGCCCAGCGCGTAGGGATTCAAGTTGGCGCCAGGGTGCTGGTAGACAACGTTGGTGTGGGACTTGAGCCACTCGATCATCATGCCGTCGCTCAAGTACCCATCGTCGTACATCTGGTTGAGCAGCCGGTGGTGCCAGAACGTGGCCCAGCCCTCGTTCATGACCTGCGTTTGCCGCTGCGGGTAGAAGTACTGCGCGATCTTGCGCACGATGCGCACGATCTCGCGCTGCCAGGGCTCCAGCAGCGGTGCGTTCTTCTCGATGAAGTACAGCAGGTTCTCCTGCGGTTCGTCGGGGAAGCGGCGGCTTTCCGTGGCTTCGTCGGGCCGGTCGGGCTTCTTGGGCAGGGTGCGCCACAGGTCGTTGACCTGCGACTGCGCGTGCTGCTCGCGGTCTTTCAGCCGGGCGCGCTCTTCGGCCAGGCTCAGCTTGGCGGGGCGGCGGTAGCGGTCCACGCCATGGTTCATCAGTGCGTGGCAGCTGTCCAGCAGGGTCTCGACCGCGTCCAGCCCGTGGCGCTCTTCGCAGTCGGCCACGTAGTTCTTGGCGTAGACGAGGTAGTCGATGATGGAGGACGCATCCGTCCACATGCGGAACAGGTAGTTGCCCTTGAAGAAGGAGTTATGGCCGTAGCAGGCGTGGGCGATGACCAGCGCCTGCATGGCCAGCGTGTTCTCCTCCATCAGGTAGGCAATGCAGGGGTCGGAGTTGATGACGATCTCGTAGGCCAGGCCCATCTGGCCGCGCTTGTAGCTGCGCTCGGTGGCGATGAATTCCTTGCCGTAGCTCCAGTGCCGGTAGTTCACCGGCATGCCCACGCTGGCGTAGGCGTCCATCATCTGCTCGGCGGTGATGACTTCCAGCTGGTTGGCGTAGGTGTCCAGCCCGAAGCGCTCGGCGGTTTGCTTGATGACGGCGTGGTAGTCCTCGATGAGCTCGAAGGTCCAGTCGTTGGGTGAGGGCAGGGGGGCGCTGGGCCGCTGCAGCAGCGGGCGCATGTGGCGCAGCGGGTCGTGCGCGCGGCGCTCGCCCACCTCGCGGCGGTCGTCGGCGCGGCCGGGGTTGCGGCGGTTTTCCAGGGAACTCATGCGGCGGCCCCTTCCTTCTTGAACAGCTCCCGGAAGACGGGGTAGATCTGCGACGCCTCCACGGCCTTGCGCATCGCGAAGTGGGGTTGGTCTTCCGCGAGCTTTTCGTACTCTTCCCACAGGTTCTGCTCGGGCTCGGCCACCTGCACGTAGGCGAAGTAGCGGCACAGCGGCAGGATCTTGCCCGCCAGCAGCTCGCGGCAGCGGCCGCTGTCGTGGTGCCAGTTGTCGCCGTCGCTGGCCTGAGCGCCGTAGATGTTCCATTCGGTCGGCGAGTAGCGCTCGCGAATGATCTGCTCCATCAGCACCAGGGCGCTGGACACCACGGTGCCGCCGGTCTCGGTGGCGTGGAAGAAGTTCTGCTCGTCCACCTCCTGCGCCTGCGTGTGGTGGCGGATGAAGACCACCTCGATCTTTTCGTAGTGCCGCGTGAGGAAGAGGTACAGCAGGATGAAGAAGCGCTTGGAGAGTTCCTTGCGGCCTTCGTCCATGGAGCCGGACACGTCCATCAGGCAGAACATGACGGCGCGCGTGGTGGGCACCGGGATGCGGGTGCGCGCGCGAAAGCGCAGGTCGATGGGGTCGAGGAAGGGAATCGCCTCCAGCCGCGCCCGCAGGTGGGCGATGCGTTCGCGGGTCTCGGCCAGCAGGCGAGGCGTCTCCGGGCGGTCCTCTTTCAGCAGGTCCTGCTCGCGGGCTTGCAGCTCGTGCAGTTCGCGCCGCTTGTCCATGCCCAGTGCAATGCGCCGGCCGAGTGCGCCGCGCATGGAGCGCACCACGTGCAGGTTGGTGGGTGTGCCGTCCGACACGAAGCCGGCGCGCTGGCTCTTCCATTCCGGCGTGTCGGCCAGCGTCGTGCGGGCAAGGTTGGGCAGGGCCAGGTCGTCGAAGAAGACCTGCATGAACTCTTCCTTGCTGAGATGGAAGACGAAGTCGTCGTCCCCCTCGCCCGAGTCGCTGGCCTCGCCGCTGCCACTGCCGCCGCCGCCCTGCCCGCCTTTGGGTTTGGCGATGCGGTCGCCCTTCACGTACTCCTGGTTGCCGGGGCGCACCACCTCGCGCACGCCGCCGTCGCCGTGGCCGAAGACGGGCTCGGAGAGGTCCTTCTTCGGGATGTGCACATCCTCGCCGCGCTCCATGTCGCGGATGCCGCGGCCGTCCACCGCGCGCTTCACCGCTTCGCGGATCTGCTCTTTGTGTCGACGCAGAAAGCGCTCGCGGTTGCCGATGGACTTGTTCTTGCCGGAGAGGCGTCGATCGATGATTTGCTGGAGCGACATTCGCTGCCTTTCAATCGGGCCGAGCGCCGGGCCGCCCCAAGCCGGCCCGCATCCCCTCGGGGGATCTGCCGATGTACGCGTCGGACGAGGGGTTCATGTTCAGCTGCTCTTGCGCACCCTCAGGTACCACTCGCACAACAGCCGCACCTGCTTGGCCGTGTAGCCCTTGTCCACCATGCGCTGCACGAAGTTCTCGTGCTTCTTGGCATCCTCGGCGCTGGCCTTGGCGTTGAAGCTGATGACGGGCAGCAACTCCTCGGTGTTGGAGAACATCTTTTTCTCGATCACCGTGCGCAGCTTCTCGTAGCTCGTCCAGTTCGGGTTCTTGCCCGCGTTGTTGGCGCGCGCCCGCAGCACGAAGTTGACGATCTCGTTGCGGAAGTCTTTCGGGTTGGAGATGCCCGCGGGCTTCTCGATCTTCTCCAGCTCGGCGTTCAGCGCCGCGCGGTCGAACACCTCGCCGGTGTCGGTGTCGCGGTACTCCTGGTCTTGAATCCAGTAGTCGGCATAGGTCACGTAGCGGTCGAAGATGTTCTGGCCGTACTCGGAATAACTCTCCAGGTAAGCGGTCTGGATCTCCTTGCCGATGAACTCGGCGTAGCGCGGGCTCAGCTGCTCCTTGATGAAGCCGACGTACTTTTCTTCCAGGTCTTTCGGGAACTGCTCGCGCTCGATCTGCTGCTCCAGCACGTACATCAGGTGCACCGGGTTGGCCGCCACTTCGGCCGCGTCGAAGTTGAAGACCTTGGAGAGGATCTTGTACGCAAAGCGCGTGCTGATACCGCTCATGCCTTCGTCCACGCCGGCGTAGTCGCGGTACTCCTGGTAGCTCTTGGCGCGCGGGTCGGTGTCCTTCAGGTTCTCGCCGTCGTAGATCTGCATCTTGCTGAACAGCGACGAGTTCTCGGGCTCCTTCAGCCGGGTCAGCACCGCGAACTGGCTCATCATCTTCAGCGTGCCCGGGGCGCACTTGGCCTCCGACAGCGACGACCCGCGGATGAGCTTTTCGTAGATGCGCACCTCCTCGCTCACGCGCAGGCAGTACGGCACCTTCACGATGTAGACGCGGTCCAGGAAGGCCTCGTTGTTCTTGTTGTTGCGGAAGGTCTTCCACTCGCTTTCGTTGCTGTGCGCGAGCACGATGCCGTCGAACGGAATCGCGCCGAAGCCTTCGGTGCCCTTGTAGTTGCCTTCCTGCGTGGCGGTCAGCAGCGGGTGCAGCACCTTGATGGGCGCCTTGAACATTTCCACAAACTCCAGCAGGCCCTGGTTGGCCAGGCACAGGCCGCCGGAGTAGCTGTAGGCGTCGGGGTCGTCTTGCGCGTAGGTTTCGAGCTTGCGGATGTCGACCTTGCCCACCAGGCTGGAGATGTCCTGGTTGTTCTCGTCACCCGGCTCGGTCTTGGCCACGCCCAGTTGCTTGAGCACGCTGGGATAGCGCTTGACCACCTTGAACTTGCGGATGTCGCCGCCGAACTCGTCCAGCCGCTTCACGGCCCAGGGCGAGAGGATGCGGTTGAGATACCGGCGCGGAATGCCGTAGTCGCGCTCCAGCAGCGGGCCGTCTTCGGTGGGGTCGAACAGGCCCAGCGGCGACTCGTTCACCGGCGAGCCCGCGAGTGAGTAGAACGGCACCTGCTCCATCAGCTGCTTCAGCCGCTCGGCAATGCTGCTCTTGCCGCCGCCCACGGGGCCCAGCAGGTAGAGGATCTGCTTCTTTTCCTCCAGCCCCTGCGCCGCGTGGCGGAAGTAGGACACCACCTGCTCGATGGCTTCTTCGAGGCCATAGAACTCGGCGAAGGCCGGGTAGATCTTGATCGTCTTGTTGGCGAACAGGCGCGACAGCCGGGGGTCGTTGCGCGTGTCCAGCATCTGCGGCTCGCCGATGGCCTTGAGCATGCGCTCGGCGGCCGTGGCGTAGGCCAGGGGGTTGCGTTTGCACTCGGCGAGGTACTCCTCCAGCGAGAGTTCCTCGACCTTGCTGCGCTCGTAGCGCGCGGCGAAGTGGCTGATCACGTCCATGTCGACCTCCTGCGGTGTGAACTCCACAGGGCCACAGGCACGATGCGTGCCCGAGGGGCTGGGGGGTTCTGATCGCGCCTCAACTGCAAGGCGTCATCGGAACTCTCCAATCACTCGACCAACCCAGCTTGCCGCCGGGCGCGGGAGGCTGATCGCAGGAACAGACCACCGCTGACCCTCCAACACCACGGCTTGCCATTCGGTTGACGGGTTGCGATCCAGCATACGCCCGCCGCACAGGCAAGACCTGTCACTTTTCAGGCAAACCACACGAACCACCCGGGTTTGGTGGGTTCATGCTGAGGGCAGGGGCCGGGTGTTTCACGCTGAAACAACTCGCGGCCTGTCGATGAAGGCGAGGCGGCGTGCGGGTTCGTCCGCGCATGACGGGCGCGGTGCGCCGCTGGCATCATGAAAGCGGTTTCGCCGGCCGCTGGTTGAGGGCCCCTCTTTGGCTTTGCCCCTGCCCAGGACGTCCATGCCCCGCCTTTCATTGCTGTGTGCCGCTGCCGTGCTCGCGGGCGCCCTGGGCGCGCACGCCGCACCCGCCGACACCCCCTCCGCCAACGCCATGAAGATCACCGTGCGCGGCACGCAAATCGCCGGCCCCGACCAGGACGACCGCGGCGAGCCCGACTGGCTGGCCCGCATGAACAACTGGCGGCGCGACCCCGCCACCACGCACGCCGCGTGGCTGCAGGCCCTGCAGCAATGGCGGCGCGAGCAGCTGCAGCGCATCGGCTTTGACGACGCCCAGTACCGCCGGCCCGACCTGCAGTGGACGCAGCGCAGCTTCGTACAACCGCAGGTGATGGTGGAAGACCGCCTGCTGTACGACCCGGTGAAGCGCGTCTACACCGTGAGCCGCTTGCTGGACAACCTGCGCCAGCGCTACGGTGGCATCGACAGCGTGCTGCTGTGGCCGGTGTACCCCAACAGCGGCGTGGACGACCGCAACCAGTGGGACCTGCTGCGCGACATGCCCGGCGGTGTGGCCGGCGTGAAGGCCATGGTGCAAGACTTCCAGCGCCAGGGCGTGCGCGTGTTCTTCCCCACCATGCCGTGGGACGTGGGCACGCGCGACGAAGGCCCCAGCCAGGCCGAGGCGACGGTGGAACTGCTCGCGTCCATCGGCGCCGATGGCGTGAACGGCGACACCATGGCCGGCCTGCCCTTCGACTTCCTGCGCGCCGCGGAGGCCCGTGGCGTGCCGATGGCGCTTGAGCCCGAGCTGCCGCTGCAGGACGACGCGATGCTCGCCTTCAACACGCTGAGCTGGGGCTACTGGGACACGCCCTTCGTGCCCATGGTCAGCAAGTGGAAGTGGCTGGAGCCGCGCCACCTGGTGCATGTGTGCGACCGCTGGGCCACCGACCGGCACGAGATCCTGCAAGCGGCTTTCTTCAACGGCACGGGCATCCAGAGTTGGGAGAACGTGTGGGGGTGGTGGAACGGCATCACGCCGCGCGATGCGGCGGCGCTCAAGCGCATTGCCGGCGTGTACCGCGGCTGGCCGGCGCTGCTGTCCAGCGCGGGCTGGGAGCCGCACGTGCCCACGGGCCAGTACGGCGTGTATGCCAGCCGCTTCCCCGGCGACACGGCCACGCTGTGGACGGTGGTGAACCGCAACGACTTCGCCGTGGGCGAGCTGCCGTTGACCATGGCTCACGAGCCGGGCGCGCGCTATGTGGACGCGTGGAACGGCCGCGAGCTGAAAGCCGAGGTGGGCGCCGATGGCCGCGCCACCGTGACCCTGGCGTTGGAGCCGCGCGGTTTCGGCGCGTTGGTGCAACTGCGCAGCGCGGACGCGGTGGCGGCGGCCCAGCCGGTGCTGCAGGCGCAGCGCGCGCTGGCCGAGAAGCCACTCGCGGCGTACTCACGCGAATGGAAGCCGCTGCCGCAGCGGCTCGTGCCGCAGGCGCCCACACCGCGCGTGAAGGCCGCGCCCGCCGGCATGGTGACGGTGCCGGCCACGCCGGCCTACGACTTCCGCGTGACGGGCCTGCAGATCGAAGGCGAGAACCGCCCGGGGCTGGACGTGCAGTACCCGTGGGAGACCATCGCGCGGCGCGAGCACGTGCACCGCATGGCCATCCAACGCTTTCACATCGATGTGCACCCGGTCACCAACGAGGCGTTCGCGCGCTTCGTGCAGGCCACGGGCTACCGGCCGGCGGACGACCACCACTTCCTCGCGCACTGGCGCGACGGGCAGCCGGCGCCGCAAGACCTGAAGCGCCCCGTGGTGTGGGTGGGCCTGGAAGACGCCCGCGCCTACTGTCGCTGGGCCGGCAAGCGTCTGCCGCATGAGTGGGAATGGCAGTACGCCGCGCAGGGCACCGACGGCCGGCGCTACCCGTGGGGATCGGGCTGGCGCGACGACCTCGTGCCCCCCACCCACACCGCGCGCCACCTGCCGGTGCTGGCCGAGGTGGGCCGCTACCCGCAGGCGGCCAGCCCCTTCGGCGTGCAGGAGCTGGTGGGCCACCTGTGGCAGTGGACGGATGAGTTCGAGGACGACCGCACCCGCGCGGCCATCGTGCGCGGCGGCAGCCCGTACCAGCCGCAGGGCGCGTCCTGGTATTTCCCCAACACGCGCCGGCTGGACCAGCACGGCAAGCTGCTGCTGATGGCCCCGTCGAAGGATCGCTCGGGGCTGATCGGTTTTCGCTGCGTGGCCGACGCTGACTGAGGCTGCGCGGCCTCAGGGGGCGATCGGCAGGGGGCGCTGGGTCAGCCCGCGTCGCTGCGCAGCTTGTCGAGGATGCCCGACAGGGCGTCCAGCGAGTCGAAGTGGATGGCCAGCTCACCGCTTTGGCCGCCCTTCTTGGTCCGCTTCTTCACGCGCACTTCCACGGTGGCGCCCAGCGCGTCGGCCAGCTCTTCTTCCAGGCGCAGCACGTCGCGGCTCTTGTCGCCCTTCACGCGCAGCAGCGGCGTTTGGCGCGCGGCGCCCTGGGTCTTGGCCACCAGCTTCTCGGCCTCGCGCACACTCAGCTTCTTGGCGGCAATTTCGCTCGCGGTGGTGATCTGCGTGGCGCCTTCCAGCGGCAGCAGCGCGCGGGCGTGGCCCATGTCCAGGTCGCCGGCCATCAGCATGTTCTGCACTGGGGCGGCCAGGTTCAGCAGGCGCAGCAGGTTGCTGGCGGCGCTGCGCGAGCGGCCCACGGCCTGCGCGGCCTGTTCGTGCGTCAGGCCGAACTCGTCGGTCAAGCGCTTCAGGCCCTGGGCTTCTTCCAACGGGTTGAGGTCTTCGCGCTGGATGTTCTCGATCAGCGCCATCGCGGCGGCCGATTCGTCCGGCACGGCCTTCACCAGCACCGGCACTTCGCGCAGGCCGGCCAGCTTGGCGGCACGGAAGCGCCGTTCGCCAGCGATGATTTCGTAGCTCACCCCGCCGTTCGGCGTGATCGGGCGCACGAGGATGGGCTGCATGATGCCCTGGCCCTTGATGCTCTCGGCGAGCTCGTACAGCGAGCCCTCGTCCATGCGCGTGCGCGGCTGGTACTTGCCGGCCTGCAGCTGCTCCAGCTTCAGCGTGCTGGGCGTGCCCTCCCGCTCGGGGGCAGGGGTGTCGCTGACCTTGGGGCCCAGCAGGGCTTCCAAGCCGAGGCCGAGGCCTTTGGGTTTCTTCGTTGCCATGGGGCGGATTGTCGGGGATGCGTTCAGTGGGCCGGCCGGCCAGGCATGAACATCAACGGCTCGGGAATCGCGTCGAAGGCGCGGGTCCACTGGGGGTTGGGCAACTGCAGCACCCGCTCGGGCAGCGGCCGCTGGCCGGTGAGCACGGGGCCGAGGCGGGCGTCGCGCCGCAGCAGGGCTTGGGCGCGGCCGTCGTTGAAGATGGCCTGCAGCCCGCGGCTCAGGGCCTGGCGCAGGGCGGGCTGGCCGCGCCGCACCACCAGCACGCGTGCAAAGCGGTAGTGCAGGCACCAGTCCTCCAGCACCACCACCGAAGGGGCCAGGTGCCGGAAGGTGTCCAGCAGCGTGCCGGCTTCGTCGGCGCCCAGCGGGAAGGCGTCGAACCGGCCCGCCTCCAGCATGCGGAACAGGGCCAGGAATTCGGCCTCCTGCACGCTCAGGCCGGCGGCGCGCAGGATGTAGTTGTCCACCCAGTCGGGGCCCTGGCCGAAGCTCAGGCGGCGCAGGTCGGTCAGGTCATGCACCTGGCGCAGCGCGGCCACGCGGTCGCGGCGCACCAGCATCACGCGGTAGCCGCACAGGCCCAGGTCCAGCGGAAAGGGCAGCACCTCCGCGCGCTCGGCCAGGCGTGGGGCGGCGCCGGCGTCCATGACGTTGAACTCGCCGGACTCCAGGCTTTTGAAGGCCCGCACCGAGGGCAGCTCTTCCGCCGTCAGGCGCAGCCGGAAGGGCTGGCCCGAGGCCTCCAGCGCCAGGCGCAGCAGCTGGTAGGCGTAGCCGTCGACCGGCCGCTCAGGCATGCGCGGGTACACAGCCTCGATCGGGCTCGCGGCCGCCGTGGCCGGCGGCATGGCCGCAGTGAAGGAGGCCGAGCCCAGCAGCCATTGGCGGCGCTGGGGGTCGGGTGGCGGGTGGTGCCGCATCGAGCCTGGGGTCAGGCGGTGCGCAGGCCGTGCAGCAGCGCGCGGCCTTCGGGCCAGTCGCCCAGGCCCGAGTCGGCGTTCAGGTGCCCGCGCGGGCCGGCGATGACGACGCTGCTGCCCCAGTCGGCCGCCATCTGCGTGCTGCGCTCGGCGGCGCCAAAAGGGTCGTCGCTGCTGATGACGGCGATGCTCGGAAACGGCAGGCGGCTGCGGCGGATGGGGCGCCAGTTGTGCAGCTGGGGCGGGGTGTCGTCGCGCTCGGTGTCGGGCGGGGCCACCAGCAGCGCGCCTTTCACGCGGGCGGTGTGTTGCGAATGCTCGGCCCAGCTGGCCACCAGCTGGCAGCCCAGCGAGTGCGCCACCAGCAGGGCCGGGGCGTCGTCTTGCAGCAGCACTTCGTCCAGGCGGCTCATCCAGTCGCCGCGGCGCGGCCAGTCCCAGTCGTGCTGCTCCACGCGCAGGTCGCCATGCAGCCGCTCCCACCGGCTTTGCCAATGGTCGGGGCCGGAGTTCTGCCAGCCGGGGAGGAGCAGGACGCGCATCGCTTCAGACTCCCGCGAAGTCCTGGGCGCTGACCCATCGGCCGCTGACGCCGTCCGTCGCCAGCACGGGCACCAACGCACCGGGCAGCACGCTCTCGACCGCCCCAGGCGCGTTCGGGCCGCCGAGGTCCGTGCGCAGCCAGCCGGGGTCGAGCAGGTTCATCGTGACGCCGGTGCCGGCGAGCTTGGGCGCGGTGTCGCGGACGAACTTGTCCAGCGCCGCCTTGGACGCGGCATAGGCCATCAGTTCCGGCTGGTCCTTGATGCCCGAGGTCACGTTGACGATGCGTCCCCAACCCTGGGCCAGCATCGCCGGCAGGAAATGGTTGCTGAGCAGGATGGGTGCGATGGTGTTGACGCGAAAGCTCAGCTCGTAGTCGGCGGGCACGACGCTCAGCCAGTCCGCGTGATAGGGCGTCATCAGCGCCGCGTTGTTGTAGAGGATGTCCAGCGTGCCGCCGCACAGGGCGCTCACCTCGGCGGCGAGTCGCAGCACGGCGGCGCTGTCGCTCAGCTCGGCCGCCACCGTGTGCACGTGGGTGCCTTGGCTGCGCAGGCGGTCAGCGAGCGGGGCTGTCGCGTCGAGCGTGCGGCTGTGCAGGATGAGCCGGCAGCCCTCCTCGGCCAGCGCCTGGGCGACCTGCTGGCCGATGCCGCGGCTGGCGCCGGTGACCAGGGCCCAACGGTTGACGAGAGGTTTCATGCGGGTGTGCTCCAGCAGAGACAATCACGGACGCGATTATTTCCGCTCAAGGAGTTCGAGGCATGACGTTCAAGGTGTTTGTGGATGGACAAGAGGGCACAACGGGTCTGCGGATTCACGAGTACCTCGCGGCCCGCACCGACATCGAGGTGCTGAAGATCGACGCCGACAAGCGCAAGGACCCCGCCGAGCGCGCCCGCCTGCTGAACGCCGCTGACGTGGCCTTCCTGTGCCTGCCCGACGCCGCCTCGCGCGAGGCGGCGGCCATGATCACCAACCCCAACACCTGCCTGATCGACGCCAGCACCGCGCACCGCACCGTGCCGGGCTGGACCTTCGGCCTGCCCGAACTGGCCCAGGGCCAGCGCGACGCGATCCGCGCGGCCAAGCGCATCGCCAACCCCGGCTGCCATGCCAGCGCCTTCATCCTGGCGGTGCGCCCGCTGGTGGACGCCGGCCTGCTGCCGCCGAGTGCGGCCGTCAGCGCCACCTCCATCACCGGCTATTCGGGCGGCGGCAAAAGCATGATTGCCGAGTACGAGCAGCAGCCGCTGCCCGCCCACCTGCAGGCGCCGCGCCCCTACGGCCTGGGCCTGAAGCACAAGCACCTGCCGGAAATGATGGCCCACACCGGCCTGGCCACGCCGCCGGTGTTCATGCCCATCGTCAGCAGCTTCTACAAGGGCCTGGCGGTGAGCGTGCCGCTGCACCTGAGCCAGTTCACGCCCGGCACCACGCCCGAGGCCGTGCACGCCGCTATCGCCGCGCATTACGAAGGCGAGCGTTTCATCCGCGTGATGCCGCTGCGCGACGCGGCCACGCTGGAGGGCGGCTTCTTTGATGTGCAGGGCTGCAACGACACCAACCGCGTGGACGTGTTCGTGTTCGCGTCGGACACGCAGGTGCTGGTCATGGCCCGGCTGGACAACCTCGGCAAGGGCGCCAGCGGCGCGGCCGTGCAGAGCATGAACGTCCACCTGGGTGTGGAAGAGAGCCTGGGCCTGGTCTGACGCCGCCGCCCGGCGCTGCCGCGGCTGGCGATACTGCGCCCGCCGTCACAACAACAGCGCAGGGAGAGCGGACGATGGGTGCAGCGGGGTCATCGCCACGGGCGTGGCTGAACGGGGTGTGCCTGGCCAGTGCCAGCGACCGCCGGGGCCGGCCCCTGGGGGCCCCCGCGGACGACGGCCGGCAGCTGCTGGCCCAGCAGGCGCTGCGCTGGACCCACGTGGTGCGATCGCGCCAGCGCTGGGTGCACGACCCGGCCCTGCGTGAGCAACTGGAAGCCTCGGCCCGCGAGAGCCTGGCCGCGCTGGGCCTGGACGAAGCCCGGCTGGACGCCCTGGCGCGCGAGCCGCTGCTGGTGGTGCGCATGCCCTTTCGCCACGAGGCGCTGGGCTGGGAGGGGCGCGTGCTGCCCTGGGAGTACCTGCTGGCCGCCGCCACGCGCAGCCGCCGGCGCAGCCCCACGGGCCGCCCGCAGCCGCTGACGGTGATTCGCGAGCTGCAGGTGCAGCTGGAAGACCGGGGCCAATGGACGGTGCGCCCGCCGCCACGCGTGGCCCTGCCGCGCCCGCCGCGTGCGCTGTTCGTGGCCGCGCTGCCGCCGGAGCTGCGTGCCGCCTGGCCGGTGGACGCCGAGCTGGCCCAGTTCCGCCGCGCGCTGCCGGCCGATGTGGTGACCCTGCGCGTGTTGCAGCACCCCAGCCTGGACGAGTTGGCGCAGGCGCTGCGCGAGTTCCAGCCCACGCTGCTGCACATCGCCGGGGTGGATGCCCACCAAGGCCTGCGCGAGTTGCAGCGCCTGGGCGCCACGCCGGGCCGCGTGAGCGTGCGCGGCAGCGAGCCCGGCGCCGCTGCGCAGCCCTGGGCTCTGGACGCCCTGCTGGCCGACCGCCATGCCCGCGTGGACGGTCTGCTGCTGCGCGGGCCCGAGGGCGAGCCGCAGCTGGTGCCGGCCCAGGTGCTGGCCCGGGTTGCGGCGCAGGCGGCCCAGGGCGCCGAGGTGCCCATCTACCTGACCACCTTCAACGTGTGGAACAGCGCGGCGCGGCTGGCGCCGCTGATGGTGGGCGAGGGCGCCTCGCTGGCGGCGGTGGGCTTTCAGGATGCGTTCGACGACGCGCTGGCCGAGTTCATGCTCGTGCAGCTGCTGCAGGGCTTGTTCGCCAACGGCTTTGACCTGCCGCGTGCGTTCGAGCGGGCCTGGCTCATCGTGCGCGAACTGCCCGGTGCGGTGGACGCCACGGGCGTGACGCTGTGGGCCGGCGCCCCGGTGCTCGCGCCACCCGCCGCCGAAAAGCGCCGCCCCCGCCGCGAGGCGGAGCCTGTGCCACGCGGCGCCCCGCCCGAACCCGTGCGCGCGCGGCCGCCGGTGCGCTGCCAGATCGAGCCGCTGGCGGAGTTGAACTTCGCCGCCCTGCACAACGCGCAACCGCTGTTCCGGCACTTCGTGCTCAGCTGCGACGACCCCGCCCAGGCGGCGCCGGTGGACATCGAGGTGACGCTGGACACCGGCACCGAGCAGGTGCGCTTCGAGCGCCACCTCACGCTGCAATTGCAGCGCGAAAAACTGGCCGAGCGCATCCACCTGCCGCTGGCGGCCGACACCGTGCGCGGCCTGCGCGAAGCGGTGCTGGCCACGCTGCGGGTGCGCGTGGTGCAGGGCGCGCAGGTGCTGCACGACGACAGCCACCGCCTGCGCCTGCTGCCGGCCGACCAGTGGCGCGACAACGCGCACGACGGCCGCTGGCTGCCGTCCTTTGTGCTGCCGCGCGACCCGGCCGTGAGCCGCGTGGTGCAGCAGGCCCAGCGCTACAACCGCGTGCTGCGCGACGACCCCAGCGCCGGCTTCGAGGGCTACCAGGGCGTGCCGGCCACCGCGCTGGGCCGCAGCGGGCCGGCAGACGACGCCCTGCTGCGCCGCGTGGACTGCCAGGTCGAAGCCCTGTGGGCCGCGCTGCTGCACGACCGCCAGCTGGGCTACATCAACCCGCCGCCGGCCTACAGCGCGGGGCGCGACTCGCAGCGCCTGCGCACGCCGTCCACCGTGGAGGCCGAAGGCGCGGGCACCTGCATCGACCTGGCGCTGCTGTTCGCCGCCTGCCTGGAGCTGGTGGACATCCACCCGGTGATCTTTCTGCTGGACGGCCACGCCCTGCCCGGCTGGTGGCGGCACGACAGCTTCCGCGACGAATACCTGGGCCTGCGCGAGATGAGCCAGGCGGGCCTGGCCGAAGCCGCGGCCGACAGCGGCGCCGACCCGGCGCGCGGCGTGTCGTGGCAGGCCGGCCGCGCCAGCTGGCCCGAGGTGGCCACCTGGATTCGCGAGCGCAAGCTGGTGCCGCTGGAGGCCGTGAAGCTCACGCAGCACGGCGGCTTCATCGAGGCGATCGAGGCGGGCATTGCAGCCCTCGGGGCGGGGGACCGTTTCGAGTCGCTGCTGGACATTCGGGCGGCCCGCCGCGCGCTGGTGACGCCGCTGCCTTGGGTGGGAGGAGCGCCATGAGCGCGAGCACAGGTTCCAACGGGCCAGACGCCTTGTGGGCGGGGGTGGCCCAGGCGCTGGCCGCGCCACACGCCGCCACAGCAATTGCGCCGGACCGAACCGGCCGCCGGGGGAGCGGGGCCGCTGCCGCGCCCGCCCAGGCCGCCGTGCGCCTGGTGCGCGAGGACGGCTTGCTGCGCTGGGTGTACGAGCCGGCCGAGGCCCGCGCGGTGCCGGCGCCCGGCCGGCGCAGCTGGCGGGTGGACGCCCTGCAGCCGCGCGAGACGGTGCAGCGCTTCACCTTCCCCGAACTGGGCGAAAACGAGGTGACCGCCGCCCTGCAGCGGCTGGACCAGCGCCTGAACCCGGTGCTGGGCACGCTGGGGCGGCCGGCCGACGGCCTGCGCCGCTGGGACGGCCGCGCCTGGGTGCCGCTGCCGGCGGGGTGTCTGGCAGGGCTGAAGGGCCGGGCGCTGGTGCTGGTGCACGGCACCTTCAGCGCCAGCGCGATGTACGAGAAGGAATTCGCCGCCACGCCGGCCGGCCGGGCGCTGTGGGCGCGTTGGACGCAGGCGGGCGGCCCCTACGCCGCGCTGCTGGCGTTTGACCACCCGACGCTGGCGGTGTCGCCCTGGCTCAACGCGCTGGCGCTGCGGGATGCCCTGAGTGAGGCGCTGTCGGGCTCCACGGCCGAGCTGGACCTGCTGGGCCACAGCCGCGGCGGGCTGGTCATCGCGTGGCTGCTGCGCATGGCGCCGGCCCTGCGCGCGCGCCGGGCGGTGTTCGTGGGCTCGCCGCTGGCGGGCACCTCGCTCGCGGCTCCTGACAAGCTGCGCCAGGCGCTCAACACGCTGGCCAGCCTGGCGGACGCCGTCACAGCCACGGCCGCACGCACCGGCATGGCCGCGCCGCCCGGCGTGGGCGCGCTGGCGCTGGGCGTGGCGGGCCTGGCCTGCGCGCTGGGCCGGGTGCTGCAGCTGGGCGCCCGCACGCCGCTGGCCGACGCGGCGGTGGGCCTGGTGCCGGGCCTGCTGGCCCAGGGCCGGGTGGCCAACAACCTGGAGCTGGCCCAGCTGTGGCCGCTGGACACCCGGGCCGAGCTGCACGCGATTGGCGGCAGTTTCCGGCCGACGGAGGTGGACACGCCGTTGTGGCAACTCTGGAAGCGCGTGACCCATCTGAAAGACCAGGGCCTGTACTACGGCGCCGATCTCGTGTTCGACCAGCCCAACGATCTGGTGGTGGACAGCGCCTCGATGAACGCCGCAGGTGAGCGCTGGCTCACGCCGCCGCACTGGCAGGATCTGGGGCCGAGCGCGACGACGCACCACTGCAACTACTTTCAGGACGAGCGGGTGCTGGGCTGGCTGGGCGACCGGCTGTCAGCGCCGGACTGAACCTCCTCCCCGGGGGCGTGCCCTGCCGGTGCCGGGCGCGCTGCCATGTTTCGGAGTTTTCCCATGACCTGCCCACCCGACGTTGCGGTCATCGACCGCGCCACACCGCAGGATCTCGAGCGCATCGAGAACCTCATGCAGTTCTATAACTACGAACTCAGCGCGTGGTACCCGATCGACTTCGGACCCCAGGGCCTGTACGAGCTGCGCTCGAAGGCGGCGTACTGGGCGCGGCCGGGGGTGGTGCCCTACACCCTCCGGGTGGCCGGCGAGCTGGCGGGCTTTGCAGTGGTGGACGACGAGGTGCTGGACCCGGCGGCCCAGTTCAACCTGGGCTACTTCTTTGTGGCGCGCCGCTACCGCGGGCACGGCCTGGGCCGGCGCCTGGCGCAGGCCCTGATCGAGCGCCACCCGGGCCGGTGGGAGGTTTACCACCTGGAGCGCAACACGCCCGCCCAAGCGTTCTGGACACAGGCGTTGGCGCAGATCACCGGGGCGCCGGTGCTGCCGCGCCGCGAGGTGATCGACGGCTGGCCCGCGCTGCTCTACGCCTTCGCGGCAGGCCCGGCCTGAGCGCCGCGCCGTCGGCCGCGCAGCCACCACGGCCCGCGTGCGGGTGATCGGCGGCCTTGGCGATCAGCGCTGGGGCGCGCCGCGCCCGGCTTCCACCGCCTGCAGCAGGGGTTCGAGGGTGTCGGCGAGGTGGGCGGCGCGCAGGGCTTGGGCATAGGCCGCGGCGTCCTGGCGGTACAGACTGGCCAGCATCAGCACGGCCGCCCAGCCGCCTGGCTGAAGAAGGCTGAGGGAGCTGGACATCCAGTGCATCCCGGCCCAGCGGCTGAAGTCTTGCGCGCTGGGGAGTTGCGCGGCCAGGCCCTGCCAGCGCAGGGCTGGGTCGAAGGCCCGAACCATGCTGTCACGCAGGGCCTGCTCGGCGAACTGCACATGGTCGGCCAGCTCGTCCGGCCACTGGACTTGAAGGTTCAGGTCGCCGCTGTCGATGCCCAGCAGCTCCAGCGGGCCGCGCAGCCAGCGATAGCTCGGCGGGCCGCTGTCCTGCCAGGTGCCCAGCGCGGCTGGGGCGCCCGGCAGGGTGGCAAGCCAATGGGCGGTCAGGGCGGGGGCCTGCCACAGCATCTCGACCTTCAGCTCCGCGCCCGGCAGGGACAGCGGCTTCACCTCGACGCAAAGGGTCTGCTCGACTTCGGTGGACTGGCGGCGCAGGCGCAGCATCAGCGGGCCCTGCTCGACGAGCTGGAAGCCGTGGGCCTGCGCCACGCCGAGCAGACGCGGCAATGCGGCTTCGGCCAGCGCCGGTGCACTCACGGCCTCGTCCTCGTCGTACAGCTGGCTGGGCGCGGCCATCGGCCGCCAGGTGCCGGCCCAGCGGGACTGGGCCTGCAGCACTTGGGCGGCGCGCAGGGCGATCTCGGGGCGGGTGCCTGTGAGGGTCGCGACCCGGCGGGCAGCGTCGCTGAGGTCCCCGCCGTGCACCCAGTGTTGCAGGGCCAGCTGGGTGCGGTTCGTGCCCACGTGGGCCGGCAAAGCCTCCTGAGGGCCCTCGCAGCGCAGGATGCCGGGCAGGTCCCGGCAGGCCTCGAGCAGGGGTATGAACGCATCGACAAACCACGCCAGCAGCGCATCGGCCAGTGCGTCGATCTCGTGCTCGCTGCAGCGCACCGTGTACCAGGGGTCGGGCCGTTCCTGGGCCGCGGCGCCGAAGCGCGGCAGGCCGCCCAGCCGGTGGGTGTGGCAGGGCAGCGTCCGGCCCGGCCGGATCGCCCGCACCAGGGCATGCGGGAGCAGGGGCTCGAGCTCGACCGACGGCTGGATCTTGGGCCCGTCCCAGGCGACCAGGGTCAGCGACTGGATGCCCATGGGCACGGTGCGCGCGAAGCGCAGGCGGCTCATGCGATGGAAGGCCCGGAAGCCATGCGCCTCCAATTCCGGTGCCATGCGCTTCAACAGCCGTTGCAGGGCCCAGGGTCCGCTGCCGGGCTCCAGCCGCGGGGCGGCAGGTGCGGCAGGTGCAGGTGCGGTGGGTGCAGCGGCCGGCGCCGCGGCGGCGGGCTTCAGCGCAAAGCGCCCACGCGGCGTCAGCGCCCAGCCCCCGGGCAGATAGCAACGCCCGGCCTGCTCGTCGAACAGACACAGGCCCAGCGGCAGGGCCAGGCTGACGGCGGCCGGCAGCAGGCGGTCGAGACCGGCGTGGGTCAGGCCGACGCTGAGCACGGCCGAGCCGCCCGTGTCGCCATCGGGCGCGCCTTCCAGCCAGCCGGCGTGGTCCGCCGGGAAGCGGGCCTGCATCGCGTTGGCCCAGCGCAGCAGGCGCTCGTTGCGGCCTGCCGGGGTCGCGCTGAGCCGTTCGTGAAGCGAGGCGGCTTCGGCCAGCGTGGCGGGGCCGGGATGCTCGAACAGGTGGATGACGTAGCTCATGGTGCGGGTGGGTGAGTTCAGCCCATTGTGTTGGCTGCGCCCAAGCGGCAGCCGGTTCGCGAGGGCGGTGTGCGCCTCACTGCGCCACCAGCTCCACGCGCCGGTTGCGGGCGCGGCCGGCGTCGTCGACGTTGCCAGCCACCGGGGCCAGCGAGGCCAGGCCGCGGGCCGTCAGCCGTTTGGGCTCGACCTTGTAGGGCGCGGCGGTCAGCGCCGCCACCACGGCCTGGGCGCGGGCGAGGCTGAGCTTCTCATTAGCCTCGAAGCTACCGACGTTGTCGGTGTGGCCCACGATCCAGGCTTTCAGCGCAGGTTGCTGCTTCAGCAGCTCGGCCATGGCGTCGAGCTGGGCGCTGGACTCGGGCTTGAGCTCGGTCTTGCCGGTGTCGAAGAACAGCCCGGTCAGCGTGACCCGGCCGTCGGCCGCGAGGCCGGCCTGCAGCGCGGCAGGGTCCACGGTGACCTGGCCGGTGGCCATGGCCTTGGGTTCGATGACCTGCAGGTAGGTGGTGACGAGGCCGGTGGACGCGTTGGCAGCCACGGAGGTGTAGAGCAGCACGGTGGCTTCGTGCCCAGCCTTGCCGAGCGTGCCCACCAGCATGCGGCCCTGGTCGTAGCTCAACGCCGAGGTGAGGCTGTAGCGGCTGCCGGTGGGGGTGTCGACGTCGCCCTTGGCCCAGGTGAAGCCTTTGGTGGGGTCGAGCTGGCGCGACCACGCGAAGTACAGGTCGCTGCAGTCGCGCTCGCACACGAAGCGCGGCTTGAAGCCGGCGGCGTTCAGCGCCTGCTGGTAGTTGCGCCACACCTCCAGCGGCGCCTTGCCGCGCGGCGCGATGTACAGCAGCCGGGTGACCTTGCCTTCCAGTTCCACGAGGTCCTTGAACTTGTACTTGTCGGCCTTTTGGAACTCGGGTGCGGCGGGCACGGCGGCGGCGTCCCATTCGATGACGCGCTGCCCGGCCAGCCAGGAGCCAGCGAAGCGCTTGATGAGCGGGTGGTCGGCCCCGCCGGGGGCGTCAGGGGCGAAGCCATCGGCGGCGTGGGCGGGCAGGGCGCTGGCGAGCAGGGTGGCCGTCAGCAGCGCAGCGGTAAGCGGGGTGTAAAGCGGGGACCAAAGCGGGTTGCGGTGACGCATGGCGGTCCTCGGGTTCATTGCAAGACCATCTCGACGCGGCGGTTCTTGGCGCGGCCGTCTTCGCTGGCGTTGGAGGCCACCGGCGCATAGCCGGCGTTGCCGTGCGCGGCCAGCCGGCTGGCCGCGATGCCGCGCTGCGTGAGCGCGGCCACCACGGCCTGGGCGCGGCCCTGGCTGAGCTTGAGGTTGGCGTCCACGGCGCCGACGTTGTCGGTGTGGCCGACGATGAAGACCTTGGCCGCCGGTTGGGCCTTGAGCACGGCGGCCATCTGGTCGAGCTGGGCGTTGCTGTCTGGCTTGAGCTCGGTCTTGCCGGTGTCGAACAGCACGCCGTAAAGCGCCACCTTGCCCTCGGCCTGCAAACCCGCGCTGATGGCCTTGGCGTCCACCGTGACCTGGCCGGTGGGCATGGCCTTGGGCTCGACGATCTCGATGTAGCTGGCGGCGCGGTCGGTGTATTCGTTCTCGGCGATGGAGGTGTAGACCAGCAGCTGCACGGTGCTGCCGCCGCGGCTGAGCGTGCCCACGGTCATGCGGGCCTCGTCGGTGCTGAGGGACATGGGCAGGGCCCAGCGGGCGCCCTGGAAGTTGCTGCCCTTCACGCCGATGAGCGCGCCGGGCGACCAGTTCATGCCCTGGCCGCGGGTGTCGGTGTCCAGCGCGAAGTAGACCGGTTCGCAGCTCTTGAGCTCGCAGCTGAAGCGCGGCTTGAAGCCGGCGGCCATCAGGGCCTGCTGCTGGTTGCGGAAGATCTCCAGCGGCGTCTTGCCCGCCGGGCCCAGGTAGAACAGGCGGGTGACTTTGCCTTCGGCCGAGATCGGGTCCGCAAACTTGTTGCGTTCGGTCTTGGACAGGCCGGCCGCACTGGGCTGCTGCACCGCGGCCCAGTCTTGCTGCGCGTAGCCCACCAGCAGGCTGCCGGTGAAGCGGCTGATGACGGGGTGGTCGGCGCTGCCTTTCACATCGGCGGTGGGCCAACCCTCCGCGGCGTGGGCGGCGCTGCCGACCGTGAGGGACACCAAAGAAGCCAGCAAGGCGAGGGCAGCAGGGCGCAGGGTCATGGCAGGGCGTGAAGTGGGAGCCGGGATGTTGGCCCACACAACGCGGCTGCCCGTGGCGCGGGCGAACTGCAAACAAGGGACACGGCCGCCTGTGCCGCGTCGGCCGCGGTCAGACCAGTTCGGCCTCGGGGCTGCGGTAGTGGTAGCGGTAGGCGAAGACGAAGCCCAGCCGCGTGTACAGGCGCTGGGCCACCGCGTTGTCGCTGCCCACCTGCAGGTAGGCGTGGCGTGCGCCCTGGGCGTGGGCCAGCCCCAGCAGCGCGCGGCACAGGCGCTCGCCGTGGCCTCGGGCGGGCACGGCCGAGAAGATGTCGTACAGGCCCACCAGGTCGCCGGCCACCACCATCTGCCCGCAGGCCAGCAGCTGGCCGGCTGCGTCGTTCAGCGCGAAACCCTGGTAGGTGACGGGGGCGTTAGCGATGCGCTCGGCATGCGCGGCGATGGCGGTGGCCGAGGAGCCTCGCAGGGCGCCGACGGTGGCGGCGTAGGTGGGGGCGTCCAGGGCCTGGAGGGACGCGGGTGCCGGCTCGGGGGCGAGGTCGGCGAGCACCATCACATCGGCCGCGTCGAACGCGCCCCAGCCTTTGGCGGCGAGGTGGGCGTCCAGGTCGGCCGGCTGGCTCCAGGGCGTCACGCGCACGGCCAGCGGCAGGCCGGCGGCATCGAACGCGCGCTGGCAGCGGGCCAGCAGTTCGTCCAGCGGCAGCGTGCCTTCGCGCAGGGCGTTGATGCAGCGCGAGCGCTTGGCTTTGCCGGGCGACAGGCGGATCAGCCAGCCGTCGATGTCGGTCTGCTGGGGCGGGGCGCTGGCGTCGAGGCCGGCGCGTTCGGCGCGCAGCGCGAGGGCAGACAGGTCAGGCATGGTCGAGCAGGCGGGCGGGTTGGCGCCAGACGCAGCGCCACACGGGGTGCTGCTGGCCGGCGAGCGGGTCGCTGAGTTGTGGGCCGTGGAGTTCTGCGCCCAGGCGTTCGTAGAAGCGGCGGGCGGCGGTGTTGGCGTCCAGCACCCACAGGTGCAGTGGGCGGGTGGAGCCGTCGCGTTGCAGCCGCTCGGCCACGGCCTGCATCAGCCGGCGGCCCAGGCCCGCGCCGTGGAGGTCGGGCGCCACGTGCAGGTTGTCGATGTAGTCACCCCAGGTGGGGTCGTGGTCGGGCTGGACGTAGGCGAAGCCCACCACGCGCCCGGCAGCGTCTTCAGCCACCAGGCCCCAGTCGGCGGGGGCGGGCGCCGTTTGCAGCCGGTCGCGCCAGGCGGTGCGGCGTTCGGTGTCGGCTTCGTGGTCGAGGTAGTGGTCGGTGAACACGCCCCGGTAGGTGTTGCGCCAGCTGACCGCGTGCAGGGCGGCCACCGCGTCAGCGTCGGCCGGGGTCATGGGGCGCAGGCGCAGCGCGGTCACCGCATGGTCTCGATGCGCTTGACCATTTCTTTCGCGAACTCGATGAAGGCCTGCGCGCCCTTGGAGCTGGGGTCAAACACCACGCCCGGCAGGCCGTAGCTGGGCGCTTCGGCCAGGCGCACGTTGCGGGGGATGACGGTGTCAAACACCTTGTTGCCGAAGTGGGCCTTGAGCTGGTCACTGACCTGCTGCTGCAGCGTGATGCGCGGGTCGAACATCACGCGCAGCAGGCCGATGATCTGCAGGTCGGGGTTGAGGTTGGCGTGGATCTGCTTGATGGTGTTGACCAGGTCAGTCAGGCCCTCCAGCGCGAAGTACTCGCACTGCATGGGCACGATCACGCCGTGGGCGCTGCACAGGCCGTTGAGCGTGAGCATGGACAGCGACGGCGGGCAGTCGATGAGCACGAAGTCGTAGTCTTTCGACGCCTCGGCCAGCGCGGCCTTGAGCCGGGCTTCGCGGCGTTCCAGGGCCACCAAGTCCACCTCGGCGCCGGCCAGTTCGCGGTTGGCACCCAGCACGTCGTAGCCGGCTTTTTCGGCGTGGGCCTTGGCCTCGGCGATGGTGGCGGACTCCAGCAGCACGTCGTAGACGGTGGTCTCCAGCTTGCGCTTGTCGATGCCCGAACCCATGGTGGCGTTGCCTTGGGGGTCCAGGTCCACCACCAGCACGCGCTGGCCGATCTTGGCCAGGCCGGCGGCGAGGTTGACGGTGGTGGTCGTCTTGCCGACGCCGCCCTTCTGGTTGGCGACGCAGAAAATCTTGGATGCCATCTTCTTCTGGGGCTGTGGATGCTGCGGGAGGGGGCTACTTGGACAGGGCCAGCCGGAGGCCGAAGCCCAGCAGGCACACGCCTGCGATCCGGTTCAGCGTGCGCGTGATCCAGGGCTGGGCGCGCAGTCGGGCGGCGAGGGCGTGGGTCAGGAGCACGGCGATCAGGCCGTACAGAAAGGTCAGTGCCGCGATGGTGGCCGCCATCGCCGCGAAGGTGAGTGCGCCCTGGTGCCGGGCCGGGTCCACGAACAGCGGAAAGAAGGCCATGTAGAACATGATGGCCTTGGGGTTGAGCAGCGTGATGAGGGCGGCTTGCCGGAAGTAGTGGCGGGGGCGGATGTTCAGCACCGGCGCCTCGCCCGGCTTGGCCGTCAGCATGCGCCAGCCCATCCAGGCGAGGTAAGCCGCGCCCAGCCACTGCACGGCATGGAAGGCGGCGGGGTAGGCGGTGAGCAAGGCGGCCACGCCGGCCACGGCCAGCCACAGCAGCACTTGGTCGCCGGCAATGATGCCCAGCGTGGCGGCCAGCCCGCCGCGAATGCCGCCCTTGCCGGTGGAGGTGATCAGCGCCAGGTTGCCCGGGCCCGGGATCGCCAGAAAGATCACGATGGCAGCGACAAAGGCGCCGTAGTCTGCGATGCCGAACATGGGGTGGGCGCGGAGCGCGGCCGGGGTGGGGCGGCCAGTTTAAGCGAGGGGGCTGCCCGCCCCTCGGGCTTTCAGCGTGGGCGCATCCAAACCATGCAGCGCTGGGCGTCCAGCCCGGGCACGGACAGTTGTTCCACGTGAAACACCTCGACGTCGGCCGGCAGTGCGGCGATTTCTTCGGCCGGGTGCTGGCCCTTCATGGCCATCCAGACCGCGCCCGGGGCCAGGTGCTGGCGCGTCAGCGAGGTGAAGTCCACCAGCGACGCAAACGCGCGCGAGGTGATGAGGCCGAAGGGCGCGGTGGCCAGCTGCTCCACGCGGCTGTGCACGCCGTGCAGGTTGGGCAGCTTCAGCTCGGCGGCCACCTGCTGGATGAAGGTGGCCTTCTTGGCCACGGCGTCCACGCAGGTCACATCGGTGCTGGGGCAGCAGATGGCAATCACCACGCCGGGCAGCCCACCGCCAGCGCCCACATCCATCAACCGCTGGGGGGCACCATGGCGCAGCAACGGCGGCAGGGCCGAGAGGCTGTCGATCAGGTGGTGGCTCAGCATCTGCGCCGGGTCGCGAACGGCGGTCAGGTTGTAGACCTTGTTCCACTTCTGCAGCAGGGCGAGGTAGGCCAGCAGCTGGTCGAGTTGGGTGTCGCTGAGGTTCAGGCCGAGTTGGGTGGCGGCGGCTTGGAGGGTGTCTTTCATGCCGCTTCCGTTTCGGTGGTGAAGCCCTTGAACTTGCCCTTCTTCAGGTGCACCAGCAGCAGCGAGATGGCCGCCGGGGTGATGCCGGAGATGCGCGAGGCCTGGCCCAGGGTCTCGGGGCGGTGGGTGTTGAGCTTTTGGCGGGCCTCGAAGGAGAGGGCGTGGACGAGGCTGTAGTCCAGGTCTTCCGGCAGCTTCAGGTGCTCGAAGTGCGCTGCGCGGGCCACGTCGTCCACCTGCTTGTTGATGTAGCCGGCGTACTTGACGCTGATCTCTACCTGCTCGGCCACGAGGTCGGCCAGCTCGGCACCCAGCTCGGCCGCCAGTGTTTCACGTGAAACAGCCAGGCCGGGCTTCGCAATGGCGGCCACCTCGGCCACGGTGTTGAAGTCGACGCCGGGGCGGCGGAGCAGGTCGGCGAGGTTGTACTCGCGCTCCAGCGCCTTGCCCACCAGCCGCTCGGCGTCGGCGGCGGGCAGGATGCCCGGATGCACCCAGGTGCTCTTGAGCTTCTCTGTTTCACGTGAAACAGCGTCGCGCTTGCGGTTGAAGGCAGCCCAGCGTTCGTCGTCCACCAGGCCCAGCTGGCGGCCCACTTCGGTCAGGCGCGCGTCCGCGTTGTCCTCGCGCAGTTGCAGGCGGAACTCGGCCCGGCTGGTGAACATGCGGTAAGGCTCGGTCACGCCCTTGGTGATGAGGTCGTCCACCAGCACGCCGAGGTAGGCCTGGTCACGCGCCGGCGTCCAGGGGCCCGAAAAGTGTGGATTCCCGCGAACCTGCAGCGCGGCGTTCAGGCCGGCGAACAGGCCCTGGGCAGCCGCCTCTTCGTAGCCGGTGGTGCCGTTGATCTGGCCGGCGAAGTACAGGCCCTGGATGACCTTGGTCTCGAAGCTGCTCTTCAGCCCGCGCGGGTCGAAGTAGTCGTACTCGATCGCGTAGCCGGGGCGAATGATGTCGGCGTTCTCCAGGCCCGGGATGCTGCGCACGGCGGCCAGCTGGATGTCGAAGGGCAGGGAGGTGGAGATGCCGTTGGGGTAGAACTCGTGCGTCGTCAGGCCCTCGGGCTCCAGGAAGATCTGGTGCGAGTCCTTGTCGGCGAAGCGGTTCACCTTGTCTTCGATGCTCGGGCAGTAGCGTGGGCCCACGCCCTCGATGACGCCGGTGAACATCGGGCTGCGGTCGAAGCCGCTGCGGATGATCTCGTGCGTGCGGGCGTTGGTGTGGGTGATCCAGCACGGCACCTGCTGCGGATGCATGGCCGTGCTGCCCATGAAGCTGAACACCGGCACCGGCGTCAGATCGCCCGGTTGCGCCTCGCACTTGGAGAAGTCGATGGTGCGGCCGTCGATGCGCGGCGGCGTGCCAGTCTTCAGGCGCCCCTGCGGCAGCTTGAGTTCCTTCAGGCGCGCCGACAGGCTGACCGCCGGCGGGTCGCCCGCGCGGCCGGCGGCGTAGTTCTGCAGGCCCACGTGCACGCGGCCGTCCAGGAAGGTGCCGGCCGTCAGCACCACGGCGCGGGCGCGGAACTGGATGCCGGCCTGCGTCACGGCGCCCACCACGCGGTCGCCTTCCACCATCAGGTCGTCCACGGCCTGCTGGAAGAGCATCAGGTTGGGCTGGTTCTCCAGCCGGCGGCGGATGGCGGCCTTGTAGAGGATGCGGTCGGCCTGCGCGCGGGTGGCGCGCACGGCCGGGCCCTTGCTGCCGTTCAGGATGCGGAACTGGATGCCGCCCTCGTCGGTGGCCAGGGCCATCGCGCCGCCCAGCGCGTCCACCTCTTTCACGAGGTGGCCCTTGCCGATGCCGCCGATGCTGGGGTTGCAGCTCATCGCCCCGAGGGTTTCGATGTTGTGGGTCAGCAGCAGCGTCTGCGCGCCCATGCGCGCGCTGGCGAGGGCCGCTTCGGTGCCGGCATGGCCGCCACCGACGACGATGACGTCGAATTCCTTGGGGTAGAGCATCTCGATCCTGGAAAGAACGCAAGCCCGCGCGAGGGCTCGGGCAAACCCCGAATTTTACGAAGGGGCTGTGGACAAGTCACCCCGCCCCGCGGTGTGTGGCGGGGCCTTTCAGTGGGAGATGTCGCGCCGGGTGCCCAGCCGGGGCCACAGGGCGCCAGCCTGCTGCCGGTAGCGGCGGTAGGCCTCGCCGAAATGGGCGATCAGGTCGCGCTCTTCCAGCGCCATGCCCAGGGCCACGTACACGCTCAGGCCGCCCGCCAGCAGCGCGTGCCCCGCGGTCATGCGCGGCGTGGCCCACAGGCCGATCAGCATGCCCAAGTACAGCGGGTGCCGCACCCAGCGGTAGATGCCGGGCGTGCGCAGGTTGGCGGAGTCATTCGGCCGGGCCCAGCCCAGCGACTGCCGCAGGCCGAACAGCTCGGCGTGGTCCAGCAAAAATGTGCTCCACGCGGCCAGCCCCCAGCCGAGGCCCCACAGCAGCCCGAGCGCGCCCACGGCGGCCGGCGCTTCGGCCTGCCACAGCACCGGCTGCGGCAGCGGACGCCACAGCAGCATCAGGGCCGCCAGCGCTGCACAGGTGGCCAGCAGGTAGGTTGACCGCTCCAGCGCCGGCGGGCAGGCGCGTGCCAGCCAGGCTTTCACGCGGCGCCGGGCCATCAGGCTGTGCTGCAAGCCGAACAGCGCCAGCAGGGCCACATCCATGGTCACGGCAAGGTCCCACGGGCCGGTGGGGCCGTGGTTCACGCCCCAGGGCCAGCCAAACGGCGCGGTGAAGGCCACCAGGGCCGCCATGGCCAGCAGCGTCAGCGCGTAGGTGGTCAGGCCGATCAGGCCCGTGAATGCACGGTGCATGCCGCGAGGCTAGCGCCCGGCGGCGGTGGCGCTCCCGGTCAACCCGCAGGCATCCAGAATCGGGGCATGCCGTTTCCGCCCGACCCCGTTCTCGCGCCGCTTGCTGAGCTGGCCGCCCATGCCCAGCCGTTGCGCGTGCCTGCTGGCACCCGGCTCTTTGACGCCGGCCACCCGTGCCCGGGCTTTCCGCTGGTGGACGAAGGCAGCGTCAGCGTGTCGCTGCTGGCGCCGGACGGCCGGCGGCTGGAGTTGTACCGCGTGGATCCCGGCGAGGTGTGCGTGGTGTCGGCCACCTGTTTGTTCGCCCACCGGGTGGCTACGGCCAGCGGCGAGGCGCGCACCGACACTGCGCTGCGCCTCATCACCCCGGCGGACTTCGAGGCCGTCTGCGAGCGCGACCCCGTGCTGCGCCGCTACGTGATGGGCCTGATGGCCGAGCGCCTGGCCGACCTGATGGCCCTGGTGGAGGCCGTGGCCTTCCAGCGGCTGGACCAGCGTCTGGCCACGCTGCTGTGCGCGCGGGGGCCGCGCCTGCTGGCCACCCACCAGCAACTGGCCGATGAGCTGGGCACCGTGCGCGAGATCGTCAGCCGGCTGCTGCGCCGCTTCGAGCGCGACGGCTGGGTGGCGCTGGGGCGCGAGCGCATCGAGGTGACCGACGCGGCCGCCCTGCAGCGGGTTTGCGCGGCGTCAAACGCTGTGTGACTGAGGTCACCGACAGCGCCGGCCCGCGCGCCGACGATGGCGTCATCCCATCTCGAAGGAGCGCCTCATGTTCAAGACCAACGTCGGCGGCATCGACCGCATCGCCCGCATCCTGGCAGGACTCGTCCTGCTGGCCCTCACCCTCACGGGCACCATCGGCGTCTGGGGCTGGATCGGCCTCGTGCCGCTGGCCACCGGTCTGCTGAGCAGCTGCCCGCTGTACTCGGTGCTGGGCTTCAACACCTGCCCGATGAAGACCTGACCCGGCCCGCGCCGGCCGACAATGCCGCCATGGACTGCCGCCCCATGCAATGTCGACCGAATTGCGCCGCCTGCTGCATCGCGCCGTCGATCAGCTCGCCCATCCCCGGCATGCCCGAGGGCAAGCCCGCCGGCGTGCGCTGCGTGCAGCTCAACGAGCAGGATCGCTGCAGGATCTTCGGCCACCCAGACCGGCCCGCCGTGTGCGGCTCGCTGCAGCCCAGCGAGCTGATGTGCGGCGACAGCCGCGAGCAGGCCATGCGCTGGTTGGGCTGGATGGAGCGCGAGACCGCGCCGGCTGGCAGCCCGCCGCGAAACAGCTTGTCACCTTGATCCCCCGGATCTTCGGGCTTTGGCGTCGCGCTGGCCCCCTAGACTGCCGCCGCGCTGCACCCAGGGTGCGGCGCGACATCAGTCAGGGAGCGACATGAGATTCAAGCCATGCTGGGCCGTTGGGGTCTGGCTGCTGGGCGCGGCCATCGCGCAGGCGCAGCCCATCGAGCTGCGGCCTTACCCCCGTGCCCAGGAGTTGGGCCGTTACGACAATCCGCTGGAGGCGGGGGCGCTGCCCGTCTCGCCACCCGAGCGCGCCAACGGCAAGAACCAGAGCCGCTGGCGCCTGCCCTACGAGGGCAAGGTGGCCATGCAGCAGTACAAGCATCCGGCCGACGACAGCCCGCTGCTCATCGCCCGTCACTACGGTGCGCAGTTGACGGAGCAGGGTTTCGAGCTCGTCGCCATCTGCGACATCCCCTGCAGTCGTCCGGGCAGCCCTGACGCGTCGGTGTACTGGTTCCACGAGCTGGACCTGGCCAAGCGCCTGCAGTACAGCGCCTTCGGCGACCGCGGCATGTACCTGATCGGCCACCGGGCCGACGCGGTCGTGGCCGTTCGCGTGGGCGCGAGCTCCGGGGGCTATGCCTCTGTCGTCAAGACCGTCAGCTCTGCCCAGCTGGACCGCGCGCCGCTGCTGGCCTACGTCGAGCAGCAAAGGGCGCCGGCTGCCGATGCACCGCTGCCGCCTCCGCCCGGCCGTGCGCCCGCCAATGTCCCCGGCATCGAGAGCGTGGCACCGGCGGCGCTGAGTGGCTGGGTGCGGCAGAGCAAGGGGTGGGTCGTCGTTCAACTCAGCTCGCACGACCCCGGCTGCGGCTTCTGCGTGCGGTCCAATCCTGCATTCAATGCCCTGGCCGCTGCGGAGGCTGACACCGGCACCCGCTTCGCCCGCGTGGCCTTCCAACCGTGGCGGACGGTGGGCGACAACGATTTCGTCCGTCAGTTCGGCGTGGGTGGCATCCCGGCCTACTTCACCTTCAAGGATGGCCAGCTGATGCGCCGCCATGACGGCATCGCCGACGAGGCCACGCTGCGCCGTAGCCTGCTGGAAGGCTTGCGCTAGACCTGGGTCAGGCCGGCTGCCTCGCGGGCTGCGGGGCCTGCCGGCCGTGCCATCGGGCGCGCCAGGCTTGCAGGCGCGGGTGGTCCCAGTACTTGTCGAAAAAATAGTGCAGCACGGTGTTGGCCAGCGGCTCGACGAAGGTCACCGCCCCAGCCACCGCCACGCTGCCGGTCAGCGCGTAGGTCACGCTGAACGACGTGACCAGGTGCAGCGCGCCGAAGCTCAGGGTTTTGGCCATGATGAAGCTATCGCTCGGTTGATGTTGATAGCCAAATGCTAGTGATTCTCAACACCGCCGGCCAATCGATTCCGTTCATGGCTGCGATGCGGGCCGACACTCGCCCGATGCACGTGACCGACTCTTCCCCCGCGCCGGGCAGCCTGCTTGGCACCCTGGCCGCCGAGCGCGGCGCCTTTGCCGACGCCTACAGCCTGCCCCTGCCGCGCCCGGTGGCGCTGGCCGAGTTCGTGGAGGCGTTCTACACCTCGTGGTTGTTCAAGCTGGAGCGGGCGGTGCTGGCGCTGGCCGGCCGCCGCTCCACCGAC
Source organism: Pelomonas baiyunensis (assembly GCF_043555935.1). Lineage (NCBI taxonomy): Bacteria > Pseudomonadati > Pseudomonadota > Betaproteobacteria > Burkholderiales > Sphaerotilaceae > Roseateles > Pelomonas baiyunensis. The sequence goes on from NZ_JBIGIB010000003.1 coordinate 151,650, forward strand.
GCCCTGGCCCGCGCGGTGGCCCAGGGCCAGGCCGAGCGCTTGGCGGTCTGGACGGTGCAAGCCCGCACGGCGCACGAGCTGCTGATGCACGAGGACAGCGGCGTCACCCGCTCCTGGTTCCAGGTGCAGCCCGGGCCGGCCGGCAGCACGACGCTGTGGTTCGGCTCGGCGCTGATGCCGCGCCGCCGCGGGCCGGCCGGCGAGCCCCGCTTCGGCTGGGGCTTCCACGCCCTGCTGGGCCTGCACCGGGCCTACTCGCGCGCCTTGCTGCGCGCCGCAGCCCGGCGGTTGAGCGCCTAGTTGGCGCTTCCCTTGCTGCTTCAGTTGCCGCTTCAGCGGCCGGCGCCCGTGCCCTTGCCGCTGACCTTGGCCGTCACCGGCTGGTGCGTGGCCAGGTTCTCGATCCACACCTCGCAGGCCTCGGCCGCCACGCGCCCGGTCACGCGGTAGGCCTGGCCCAGCTCGGGCGTGAACGCCACCTCGCCCTGCACGCGGCAGGTCGGGTGCGTCATCGCCAGGAAGGGTGCGGCGTACTGCGTCACCACCTGCAGCTGCACCTGCGCCGGGCCCGGCGGCACCTCGTTGGTCAGGGCCACCGGCTTCACCGAGAACCCCCGGCCCTGGTTGGCGTTCAGCGTGGCCACGCTGCTGCTGAGCAGGCGGCGGCCATCAAAGCGGGTCAGCTCGAACACCTGCACCAGGTCGTTGCCGATGGGCTCCAGCCGGTCGGCCACGTTCACCGTGGCCCCAGAAAAGCCCTCCGGCGTGGCGGGCTCGAAGCCCTTGAAGCTGGCGCAGCCGGTGAGCGCCGCGAGACCGGCCAGCGTGCACAGGGCGAACCGGGGGAACCGGAACAGGCGAAGGGAGCGAGAGGTCATCACACCGCCAGCTTACCGGGCCACCGCCGCGCGCATGGAGCGCGCCACGTAGGCCAGGCCCACCGCCGTCAGCACCAGGCCCACCAGCACGCCGGGCATCACCTGGCTCCAGCGCAGCGCCTCGCCCTTGAGCACGCTCATCATCAGCGTGTTCTGGGCAAGACCTGGCACCCAGAAGTACCACGGGGCTTCGCCGCCGGGGTTGAGCAGGCTGACCATGGGCATCAGGCTCACTGCCGTGATGACGAGCGTGCTGCCGGCCTGCGCTTCCTTGAAGGTCTTGGAGCGGATGGCCAGCGCCATGAGCAGCGCGGACAGGCCCATGGCCAGCGGGATCTGCAGCAGCCAGAAGGCCAGCACCTCGCCACTGCCGAAGCTGAACTGGGCCTGCAGCACGTCGCTCTGCAGCAGCCACTGGGCGGGAATGAAGCTCAGCGACGACATCAGCGCCACCGCCATGCCCAGCAGCGCCGCCGCGGCCCACTTGCCGGCCACGATGGCGCCGTGCGGGGCGGGGTTCATCAGCAGCGGCTCCAGCGAGCCGCGCTCGCGCTCGCCGGCGGTGCTGTCCAGCGCGGCGGTGAGTGCGCCGTAGAGCACGGCCATGATGATGAACATCGGGATGATGCCGGTCAACCGCGCGGCCCGGGCCTGGGCGCTGGCGAGGTCGCGCTCTTCGACGTTCACGGGCTCCAGCAGTTCGGTGGACACGCCCCGCATCGCCAGGTTCAGCATCGCGCGCTCGTGGCTGAAGCCGTACAGCAGGCTCTTGATCGCGCCCACACCGGCGCTGGCGCGCTGGTTGGCGCTGTCAGTCACCACTTCCACCGTCGGCGCTTCACCGGCCCGCAGCTTGGCCTCGAAGTCGGCCGGCAGCACCAGCACCGGCTCCAGCAGCGTGGTGCCGCGCAGGCGGGCCTCGTAGTCGTCCGGGGCAGCCTTCAGGGTGTAGGTCTGGCGCTCGATGAAGTTCTTCATCGTGGGCGCGGCGTCGATGTTCACGACGAGGATCTCGCGCTTGTCCGCGCGTTCCTCCAACGAGGCGATCAGGCCCGACAGCGCCATCAGCAGCAGCGGCCCCATCAGCAGGGCCGGCACCAGCAGACGCAGCAGCGTGCGGCGGTCGCGCAGGGCGTCGGTGAGTTCTTTCGAGAAAACGATCAGCGCCTGAGTCATGCCAACCCCTTGTCCGGTGCGTACATCAGCCGGCGTGCGGCCAGTCCGTGTGTCTTTCATGGAGCCACCTCTTCAGGGAATGCGAGCTTCACGAAGGCGTCTTCAAACCGGGATTCACCCGCCAGGTCCAGCAACTCGGGCACGCTGCCGTGGGCCACGCTGCGGCCTTTGGACACCACCACCACCTCGTCGCACAGCTGTTCCACCTCTTGCATGATGTGGGTGGAGAACACGATGCATTTGCCCCCGCCCTCGGGGCTTTTGAGCCAGCGCAGCGCCTCGCGCAGCGCGCGGGTGGCCAGCACGTCCAGGCCGTTGGTGGGTTCGTCCAGCACGATGTTGGCGGGGTCGTGCACCAGCGCGCGGGCGAGTGCGGTTTTCATGCGCTCGCCCTGGCTGAAGCCGTCAGCCCGGCGGTCCAGGATGGGCTGCATCTCCAGCAACTTCGCCAACTCGTCTGCGCGCGCGTGGGCGGCATCGGGCGTCATGCCTTGCAGGCGGCCGAAGTAGACGATGTTCTCGCGCGCCGACAGGCGCGGGTACAGGCCGTGCGCGTCGCCCAGGATGCCCATGCGGGCGACGGCCTGCAGCGGGGCGTCTTGCACGGCGATGCCGTCCACATGGATGTGCCCGGCGTCAGGCGGAAACAACCCGGCCAGCATGCGCAGCGTGGTGGTTTTGCCCGCCCCGTTGGCGCCCAGCAGGCCGGTGATGCGGCCGTTGCCGGCCTGCACCGTCACGCCCTGCACCGCGTGCACGGTGCGCTGGGTGCCTCGTTTGAACAGGCTGCCGCCGGTCTGGGCGGTGAACTGCTTGTGAACGTCCTGGATGTGGATCATTTCGCGGTCCCTTCCGTCGCGGGCGTGATCGGTTGGAACGCCGATGGGCGCGGGATGCGCGTGGCGCAGGCGGCGTCTTGCGGCAGCGCGGCGGCGTCGGTCTTGGCGTCGATGAACCGGAATACCAGGTCGCGCATGCAGCCCACCGGCATCACGCCGTGGCCGGCCTCGGGCACCACGATGTGCTGCACCCGCTCGGCGTGGCCCGCGCCCAGCGCCTTGGCCACGCGCTCACCGTGGCGCGGCGGCGTGGCGGGGTCGGCCCCACCGCTGAGCAGCAGCACGGGGCTCGGGGCCGGCGGCACTTGGTAGAACTCGGGCGCCACCGCGCCCCGGGGCCAGGTCTTGCACACCTGGGTGTACATCTCGGCCTGGCTGCGGCGGAAGTCGGCGCCGGGCGGGTCTTGCGCGTCGGGCAGGCGGGGCAGGTCTTCAGCGCACACCACCGAGAAGTGCATGCCCATGGCCAGGCGCAGCGCCGGGCTGCTGCCGAAGGCGGTGGTCAGGCCGAAGAGGCTGGCGAAGTTGCCGTCGCGCGCGGCGGCCTGCAGCGCGGCGGGCAGGGCGGCCGCCAGTGCGGGCTGGTACAGCGGCATGCGCACGGCGCTCATCAGCAGCTCGCGCGTGACGGTGAAGCGCTCGGGCACGCCGGTCAGCGGCTGCTGCACCGTCACCGCCCGCGGCAGCGAGGCCAGCAGCGCCTGCCAGTCGGCTCGCAGCGTGGGGTGGGTGCTGGCGTGGGCCTGGAACAAAGCCTCCAGCGCGGCCTGTGCATCGGTGGAGAAGCTGGCGGGCAGCGCCATGTCCGGCGGCGCCACGCCATCGATCACCGTGCGGCGCACCTGGGCCGGGAACAGGCGCAGGTACTCCAGCGCGGCGCGGGTGCCGTAGCTGGCGCCGATCAAATTCCACTGCGGCACGCCCAGTGCCTGGCGCACGGCGTCCATGTCCTGCATGGCCAGCGTGGTGGTGAAGAAGCGCAGCCCGCCGTCCTGGCCGTAGGGCAATTTCTCCAGCGTCGCGCGGCAGGCGTCCAGGCGGCGCAGCCGGGCGGCTTCGTCCAGTTGCTCGGTCAGGGGCAGCTTGCTGTCGTCGGCACAGTCCAGCGGCGCGGACTTGCCGGTGCCGCGTTGGTCGATGAACACCAGGTCGCGCCGGTTGTTCAAGCGGGACAGCCGCGGCAGCACGCGTGACGCCACGCTGATGGCGCTCTGGCCGGGGCCGCCGGCCAGCATCAGCACCGCGTCAGGCTGCTTGTTGCGGGCCAGCGCGGGCACCACCACGTAGTGCACGTCGATCTTCACGCCCTCGGGCCGGGCGGGGTCCAGCGGGCGCTGCAGGCTGCCGCACTGCAATTCCGTGGGCACGCCGGCCAGCCGGCAGGGCTGGAGCGACGCCGCCGCGTGCGCGAGCGGGGCGCTGAGGGCCAGGGCAGCGGCGAGCGCACAGGCGCGCCGGGCGGGGAAGGGCATGACAGACCTCCAAGGCTGGGATGCCCGGCAGTATCTGGGTTTGCGGGGGCGTGAAGCTCACTCTGCGATGGATGGCACAGCCGCCGGGTGAATGGCGGTTGCCACGTCATGAATGGCGCCTATGCTGGCGCCACCCCACGGCAGAAAGGCCCGCCATGCAGACCCTGGACGAAATGCGCGACCGCGGCTTGCTCACCGTGCAGCAGCATGCCGAGATCGGGGCCTGGGCGCGCCGCACGCGCACGCCCGAAGGCATCCTGGCCATGCCCGAGGCGCTGTGGCGCAGCCTGGAACTCGCCAGCGTGCTGATGGATGTGGACGCGGACTTGCGGCGCGAGCCCGCGGGCTTGGGCGGGTGGGACTGAGCCCGCAGCAGCGCGCCGTTACGCCACCCGCTCCCAGAACTGGCGGCGGTTGGGGATGTTGGGAAAGACCAACCGTCCCTCGTGGATGACGTAGGGCGCGCCGCCCTCGGCTTCGCCGGGCACTTGCAGCATCAGTTGGCCCTCGGTCACGCGCCAGCGGCCGACCTGGGGCGTGCTGCGCGAGGTCGCTTTCACCTGCCAAACGGTCAGGGTGCCGTCGGCGCCCAGGTTCAGGTGATCGTCGATGGGCTCTTCCAGCACGATGCGCGTGCGGCGCCAGTGCCCGACCAGCGGGGTCGGCTGGGCGCTCGGACGGGGTTGCGCCGTGGCGAGGCTGATCCACCCGACCGGGCTCAGCCGGCCGATGACGCCCGCCAGGCCCATCCCCCTCAGCAGGCGACGCCGCCCAATGGGCCACCGCAGGTGAGCCGCAAGGAAGGTCTTCATGGCTGGGGTCCTGGCGTGGACGCTGGGGTGGGGGCCGGGCGAGGTCGCACCGTCACCTCGCACACGTCCGGCGCGCTGGTGCGGCCGTGCTCGTCCACCACCACCAGAGAAAAACGATGGCGGCCGGGCGGCAGCAGGTTGTGCACGACCAGCCGCGGCTCGGGGCTGCTGACGGGTTGCTGGAGCGGCAGGAGAGCCATGGCCTTCAGCGGGTGGCCGGGCCGAGGTAGGTGAAGCGCCAGGTCTTGATGACCCCGCCGCCGGTGTCGAAGGAGCGTGCGCCGCTCAGCGTGAATGGCTTGCCGGCCGACGCGATGTCGGGCCCTTGCAAGACCGCGGTGGGGCGGTCCCGGTCGGCCACGATCACATCGACGGTGTCCGGCGCGCTTTCGTTGCCCGAGTCGTCCACCACCACGAGGTTGAACCGGTGGCGGCCCGGCGGCAGTGGCGATTGGGGATCGACCTCCACGACCACGTTCGGCTGGTCGGTACTCACGGGCACGTTGACGGTGAACTTGGGCATGCGGTGCTCCCTGGGCGTGACGGGGTGTGCGGCCACAAGGCGCAGCGGGCGCCCGGGCCGCGGGGACATGCCGTGGCGCCGCCGCTGACATGCAGTCAGGCGGGGCACCCTGGCCCCGCCATGATCTGCACTTTCGGGTCGGCCGTCCTGCGGCGCGGCGCGCATGTCCCCGATGCCGGCCTCACGCCGGGGCGCAAGGTTCAGGCGGTGGCCAGCGCCCCCACCAACACCAGCACCAGCAGCCCCAGGCCGATCAGCACCCAGTGCAGCGCGGCCAGCAGGCCGGCGCGCAGCAGCGTGGTCCACCAGCTGGCGGCATGCACGCGTTTCAGGGCCACCACTGGGTAGATGTTGGACCACAACCAGGCCGCAAAGATCACGCCGCCCCAGGGCAGCAGCACGGCCAGCAGCAGCATGCCGTACCAGGCGGCGTGCAGGTGCATGGCGAACACGAAGTGCGCGCCGTAGGGCTGGCGCCAGAACAGCAGCTTCAGCAAGCCGGCAAAGAACGGCAGCGAGCACAGCACCGCGTACGGCGCCAGGCCCAGCATGGTGGCGCCCATGGCCTTGGCGGAGCCCTTGGGGTCTTCGCGCCAGTGGTCTTCGGCGCGCTGGATGCGGGCCTGCATGCCGTCGGGCAGGTGCTGGGCGATGGACTTGTCGAGCAGGGTCACGTCGCCCGATTTCTCGGCCACGCGGCGGGCGGCCTTGTCGAGCTTTTGCGCGGCCCGGGAGCCCGACGCCGCCGCCGCAACCGCCGACGCGGCCCCCGACACGGCGGAGGCGGCACCGTCGTTCGCCGTCTGCTCTGTGGCCTCGTCATGGCCTGTGTCCAGGCCCACGGTGTCGGTGGCGCCAGGCACGAACTTCAGCGCCAGGAAGAACAGCAGGCCCAGCGTCAGGATCAGCCGCAACGGCAGCACGTAGCGCTGCTTGCGGCCGGCGAGGTATTCCTTCGTCAGAAAGCCGGGCCGGGCCATCAGGCCCCACAGGCTCTTCCACAGCGTGCCTTCCACCGCGATGTAGTGGCTGACGAATTCATGCACGAACTCGAGCAGCGAGGGCGGGTGGTTGGCGGTGTCTTGCCCGCACTGGCTGCAAAAGCGTGCGTCGGGGGCGAGCGCCGTGCCGCAGTTCAGGCAAGCGCCGGTGGAGCCATGGCTGCCGTGCGGGCCGGAGCCCCCGTGCCCACCGCCGCCGGCCAGGCCGGCCAGCTCGGCCGAGCTGGCCACGGCGGCCGCGCCGCCCGTGAGTCCGTTCAGGCCGTCCACGCCGTCAGGCCTTCTTGGGTTTGAGCAGGCCTTCGCAGGCTGACTTGGCCTTGGCGTCGGCGGCGTCCAGCTTGCTGCACACGCCGTCCAGCTGCGTCTTGAGGCGGCCCACCGCGGCGGCCTGGGCGGGTGCCTGGCCCCAGCTGGTCAGCAGCGAGGCCACCTTCTTCAGCGAGCGCTCGCTGCGCTCGTAGAACGCGCCGGGGTCTTTCTCGGCTTCAGCAAACAGTTGGGCGGCGGCCTTCTCGATGCGGGGCGCGTCCTCGGGCGACATCTCCACCAGCGCGCCCAGGTAGTTGGAGCCCCACTGCAGCCGGGTGGCCGGGCCCTCGCTCTTGTTGAAGGCTTCTTCGTACCAGCGCAGGGCCTCCTGCTTCTTGCCCTGCTTCTTGGCGTTGCCGCCGAGTTGGCTCATCAGGTAGTAGGGCGAGTGGCTGCGCGCCAGGGCGGACTTGAGCAGGTCGTCGCTCTCCTTCCACAGCCCGGCGCGGCCCAGCAGGTGGGCGGCACCGGTCACCACGGCCTGGCGCTCGTAGCCGTCGGTGATCTCGCGGTTGGCGCGGCTGGCCTGGTCGCGCGCGTCGGCCAGCAGGGCGGCGGGCAGGCCCTTGGGGTAGGGCTCGTCTTTCGGGGCGTCCAGGCGGGCCAGGTCCACGCGGGCCTGCAGCGCATTGATGCGGTCGGCGCGCGAGAGGCTGGCGTCGGCGTTCAAGCGTTTGAGGGCCGCGTCGAACTCGGCCACCACCGCGGTGCGGGTGTCGCCGGGCGAGGTCAGCGCCTTGACGAGGTCGGGCGCCTCGTTGGTCAGCACGTCCATCTGCGCGTGGGCTTGGGCCGCATCGGCCAGCACAGCGCGCAGGCGCGGCAGGCCGGCGGGGTCTGCGGCCTGGCCGTCGGCCAGCGCGCCCACCGATTTGAGCCAAAGCCGCGTGGCGGTTTCGGCGTCGGCACCTTCGCTGGCCTTGGCCAGCTGGGCCAGCGTGGCGGCGCGTTGTTCAACAGGCAGCAGTTGCTGCTCATCGGTTTCCCAGCCGTAGAAGCCCAGCAGGCGCCACTCGTTGGCGTTGAGCTTCTTGCCGGCCTTGGCGTCGGCCAGCACGGCCTTCACCGGGCGGCCGCTGGACAGGCCCAGCTGCAGCACCTTCATCACCTGCGCCGCATCGGCCTCGCCGGGCAGGCGGGTGATCTCGTTGCCCGCCGGGCTGAACAGGATGAGCGTGGGGTAGCCGCGCACCTTGAAGCGGGTGCCCAGCTTTTGCGCGCCAGGCGCGTCGCCGTCGATGCCCACGGCCACGAAGGCCTTGCTCTGCTCGATGAAGTCCGCCCGGTTGAACAGCGTCGCCTTGAGCTGGTTGCAGGGCGGGCACCACTTGGCGCCCCAGTACAGCAGCACGGGCTTCTTCTCGGCCTTGGCCTGGGCGAAATGGCGCTCGATGTCGGCATCCGCCGCGGCGGCCTGCCAGGCCACACCGGGGCCGGTGCTGGCGTGCAGGGGCGAGGTGCTCAGGGTCAGCACCAGCGCGAGCGACGAGAGAAGGGGCAGCAGCTTCATGGGCAGGCGGCAACAGGAAATGGGGGTGGCGGAATTCTGCTTGGGTTTGCTGCGCTGCGGTCCTGGGGTGGGCGCGGATGCTTGTGCGGGAACCGCATGAGCCACCCAGCCGCTAGAGTGCCCACGCCATGGGTTCTGACCGTTTGGACGCCGCCCTCGCGGCCCTGCATGCCGCCGCCCGCCCCGAGGCGCTGGCGGCCCTGGCCCGCTTCGGCCAGACCGGCGCGGGCCGCCTGGGTGTGGCCGTGCCGGCGCTGCGCGCGCTGGCCCGCGAGTTCGGGCGCGACCACGCCTTGGCCCTGGCGCTGTGGGACACGGGCGTGCCGGACGCGCAGATGCTGGCCGGCATGGTGGCCGAGCCCGCGCGGCTGACCGTCGAGCAGATGGACCGCTGGGTGGCCGACCTGGCCGCCTGGGACGTGTGCGACCAAGCCTGCCTCAACGCCTTTGTGTGCAGCCCCTGGGCGTGGGACGCGATTCCCCGCTGGGCGGCGCGTGAGGCCGAATTCGAGCGGCGCGCGGGCTTTGCGCTGCTGGCCGTGGCGGCGGTGCACCACAAGGCGCGGCCGGACCGCGATTTCCTGGACCGCCTGCCGCTGATCGAAGCCGGTGCGGGCGACGCGCGCCCCATGGTCAAGAAGGCCGTCAGTTGGGCCCTGCGCCAGACGGGCAAGCGCAGCCCCACGCTGTGGGGGCCGGCGCTGGCGCTGGCCGAGCAGCTGTGCATCCAACCCGCGGCTGCGGCCCGCTGGGTGGGGCACGACGCGCGGCGCGAGCTGCGGGCGCGGGAACCGGGCGCTGCGTCAAAACGACTCTGACCCCGGTTTTCTGAATTGGCGAACGACCCGCGCATCCCTCTTTCGGGGGAGGGGCGGGGGGAGGTGGGGGTGGCTGGGGGCGCGCGTCCCCCACCCGTCCCATCCTCCGGGTGATGGGCGCAGCGGGCCGGGCGCCCGATGCTGACGGCACGGCGTCACCGCACGTCACCGCCCACCCCTTCGGAGCCCGCCATGCCCTTTTTCAACAGCTCGTCGTCCTTCTGGTCCAACTCCAAGCTGCCCGCGCTGGGCCCGGTGCGCAGCAGCAGCGCGCCGCGCAAGCCCGAGGCCTACGGCTGGTTCGACTCCAGCATGGACCTCGCCCAGGGCCTGGAGGTGGTGGAGCAGGACAACGACACCCTCTACCAGCTGTGGCAGCTGGCCCGGGGCTGAGTCAGCGCTGAACCCGTCAGCGTCAGAGGCTGCAGGCCAGCTTCGTGCCTTGCAGGATGGCGCGCTTGGCGTCCAGCTCGCCGGCTTCCAGCGCACCGCCGATCAGGTGCACCTTCACGCCGGCCGCCTTCAGCGGCGCTTCCAGCTCGCGCAGCGGCTCCTGGCCCGCGCACAGCACGATGGTGTCGGCCTCGATCAGCTGGGCATCGGCCCGCTTTTCGCCGTAGCTCACCCACAGCCCTTCGGGCGTGATGCGTTCGTAGTTGACGCTGGCCAGCATCTCCACCCGCTTCATCTTGAGCGCGGCGCGGTGGATCCAGCCGGTGGTTTTGCCCAGGCCCGCGCCAGGCTTGCCGGCCTTGCGCTGCAGCAGCGTGATCTGGCGCGTGGGGGCGTCGGGCGCCGGGCGGGCCAGGCCGGCGCGCACCGCCTCGGGGTCGCCCACGCCCCAGTGCTTGCGCCAGGCGGCGGGGTCCAGCGTCAGCGAGTGGCCGGCTTCCAGCAGGTACTCGGCCATGTCAAAGCCAATGCCGCCCGCGCCCACGATGGCCACGCGCGCGCCCACCGGCTTGTCGTGGCGCAGCACGTCGATGTAGCTCAGCACCTGGCCGCGGGCCTGACCTTCGTCCTGGCCGGGGATGCGCGGGTTGCGCGCACTGACCCCGGTGGCCAGCAGCACCTCGTCGAAGCCCTTCAGGTCATTCGCCGCGACCCGGGTGTTGAGCTTCAGGTCCACGCCGGTGATCTCAAGCCGCCGGCCGAAATAGCGCAGCGTTTCCTGGAACTCTTCCTTGCCCGGCACGCGCTTGGCCATGTTGAACTGGCCGCCGATCTCGGCCGCCGCGTCGAACAGCGTGACCGCATGGCCGCGCTCGGCCAACGTGGTGGCCGCCGCCAGCCCGGCCGGGCCCGCGCCGACCACGGCCACGCGTTTCTTCGCGGCACCGGTTGCCGCCAGTGGCTTCACCACGATTTCTTGCTCGTAGGCCGCGCGCGGGTTCACCAGGCAGCTGGAAATCTTTTGCTGGAAGGTGTGGTCCAGGCAGGCCTGGTTGCAGGCGATGCAGGTGTTGATCTCGTCCGCCCGGTTCTGGCGCGCCTTCTTGACGAACTCCGGGTCGGCCAGAAAAGGCCGGGCCATGGACACCATGTCGGCGCTGCCGTCGGCCAGCACGCCTTCGGCCACCTCGGGCGTGTTGATGCGGTTGCTGGTGATCAGCGGCGTGGTGATGCCTTCGGCCCGCAGCTGCGCACGCAGCTTGGCCGTCACCCACGCAAAGCCGGCCCGCGGCACGCTGGTGGCAATCGTCGGGATGCGCGCCTCGTGCCAGCCGATGCCGGTGTTGATGATGGTGGCGCCGCCGCGCGCCACGCGCCGGGCCAGCTCCATCACCTCGTCCCAGCTGCTGCCGTTGGGAATCAGGTCCAGCATCGAGAGGCGGTAGATGACGATGAAGTCCGGCCCCACGGCCTCGCGGATGCGCGCCAGGATTTCCAGCGGCAGCCGCATGCGGTTTTCGTAACTGCCGCCCCAGGCGTCGGTGCGGTGGTTGGTGTGCTCCACCAGGAACTGGTTGATGAAGTAGCCCTCGCTGCCCATCACCTCGATGCCGTCGTAGCCGGCCTCTCGGGCGAGCTTGGCGCAGCGCACGAAGGCGCGGATCTGCCGCTCGATGCCCCGGGCGCTCAGCTCGCGGGGCGTGAACGGCGTGATCGGGCTCTGGATGCGCGACGGCGCCACGCACAGCGGCGAGTAGCCGTAGCGGCCGGTGTGCAGGATCTGCAGCGCGATCTTGCCGCCCTCGGCGTGCACCGCGTCGGTGATGAGCTTGTGGCGCCGCGCGGCGCCGCTTGTGGCCAGCGTGCCGGCGAACGGCTTGGCCCAGCCCTCGATGTTGGGCGCGAAGCCGCCGGTCACGATCAGGCCCACCTCGCCCCGGGCGCGTTCGGCAAAGAACACCGCCATGCGCTCGAAGTGCTTGCGGCCGTCTTCCAGCCCGGTGTGCATGCTGCCCATGAGCACGCGGTTCTTCAGCGTGGTGAAGCCGAGGTCCAGGGGCGCGAGGAGGTGGGGGTAGGTCATGGCGGCGATGCTAGCGACGCCGGCCGCGCGTGGATTGGAGAGTTCTCCTCAGGTCGACCCGGCTCGACCAGCAACAGTTCTTCACCCGCTGCCAGATGGCGGCAATCGCGATCGGGCTGGGTTGGGTTCTAATCACGCGTCCGCGAACGGGGGATTTGGCCCGGCGGTTTGGTTTTTTCGGAGAGTTTTCGATGCGATTCACCCCCTGGGCCACCCGACTGGTCCTGACGCTGAGCCTGTCGGCCACCGCCTTCCTGACCGCTTGCGGCGGCGGCGGCGGCAGCGGCAGCACCGCGCAGGTCCGCCTGCTCAACGCCACGCAGTCCTACGCGCAGCTGGACCTGACGGTCAACGACAAGACCATCAACAGCAAGGTCGCCTACGCCACCGTCGGTGAGTACGGCGGCGTGGACACCAACAACACCGCCACCAAGGTGCTGACCAGCGACGTCGGCACCAGCATCTCGGCCACCACGCCGACGCTGTCCGGCGGCAACAACTACACCTACATCTCCTACGGCTTCGCCGGTGCCATCCGCACCTCGCTGCTGCAGGAAGCGGAAACCGCCCCCGACACCGGCAAGGCCAAGCTGCTGGTGCTGAACCTGGCGCCGGACGCCGGCGCCCTGGACGTGTACGTCACGGCCAGCGCGGACGCCCTGGACACCGCCACCCCGGTCACGTCCAACCTGCAAGGCGGTTCGGGCAGCGGCTACAACCTGATCAACGCCGGCACCTTCCGCGTGCGCGTGACGGGCTACACCAAGAAGGGCAATGACCTGCGCCTGGACATCCCGGCCATCACGCTCGACTCGGCCAGCGTCAACACGCTGATCCTGACCGCCACCAACGGCGGCGTGCTGGTGAACGGCATGCAGCTGGTGCAAAAGGGCGCCGTCAAGAACTACGCCAACTCGCTGACCCGCGTGCGCGCCGTCAACGCCCTGGCCGGCACGCCCATCGTGGCCGCCAGCGTGAACGGCAACAACATCCTGCCCGCTTCGCTGCCGCCCAACACGACCGACTACTACAGCTTCACCGCCGGTGCCAGCACGACGTCCATCACCGTGAACAGCATCCCGCTGACGGTCGGTTCGCCCAGCTTCGCCGCCGGTGGCGACTACACCCTGCTGATCTGGGGTGATGCCTCGGCGCCGCAACTGTCCGTGCTGAGCGACGACAACCGCCTGCCCACCGTGAGCGGCAACGTGAAGATGCGTCTGGTGAACGGCCTGTCGGTCGCCGGCAGCGTCGCGTCGCTGAACATCGACTTCCAGGCCCAAGCCAGCAACGTGCTGCCCGGCACCAGCTCGGCCCCGGTGAGCATCGGCTCGTCGACCGGCTCGGTCGTCACGGTCAACTCGCCCCTGAAGGTGGACGCCCTGTACAACCCGTCGGCCGGCACCTCGTCGGGCCTGACCCCGCTGACCGCCAACGGCGTCTACACCATCTTCGTGATGGGCGACCCGAACGCCCCGAAGGGCAAGCTCAGCAAGGACCGCTGATCCGCCGCCGGCGCGATCCGCACGCAAAGCCCCCGCGCCACCGGCCGGGGGCTTTTTTCATGCCCGGCCCGCGTGCGGACTGCGGCGAAGATGCGCCCCATGGCCACGCCCTCCCGCTTTCACCTGCAGCGCTTGCGCCAGCTGTGGCGCAGCGCCGGCTGGCCCTGCCAGGACCTGGTGGAGGTGGAACTGCTGGCCGCCGGCTGGGTGGAGCGCCTGCAAGAGCCCGACGGCCGCGAGCGCCTGCGCGTGACCGAGGCCGGCGTGGCGCTGATTGCCGCGTCACTGACCCGCAACCGCGCCGCGCGCGACCGCCACGAGCAACTGGTGGAGCGCGTGGCGGTGGAGATGCAGCGGGCCGGTCGCATCGCTTGGCGCGGGCTCACGCTGCGGGCCGGCCTGCCCGGCGACAGCGAGGGGCAGACCCGCTGGGTGCAGGCCATGCCCGACGTCTATTCCATCCGCCACAGCACGGTGGAGGAGTACCTGGAGCCGGCCATCCATGAGATCAAGGTCAGCCGTGCCGACCTGCTGGGCGAGCTGCGCCGGCCCGACAAATCGGCCGCCTACCGCGCGCTGTGCGGCCAGTGCTGGTTCGTGCTGCGCGCCGGCATCGCCGAGCCCGAGGAAATTCCGCCCGAGTTCGGCGTGCTCATCGGGCACGACACGCACCTGGAGCTGGCCCGCCCCGCCCCGCGCCGCGCCCACAAGCCGGACTTCGCCACCTGGATGACCCTGGCTCGCGCCACGCCGCTGGCGCCGCCGGAGGATCCACAATCCCTACTTTGAACGTTCGTCCTGCCCGCTGACATGGCTGCCGAGTTCCTGACTGTGCCGTCCGTCCCCCTCCTGCCCCTTCGTGGCCGCCGCGCGGCCGGCCGCGCATGAACGGCCCCATGCTCGACGCCCGCTGCCCCCGCTGCGGTGGCGCGTTTGAATGCGGCATGCAGGCCGGCCACTGCGCCTGCTTTGGCATCCGGCTGACCGAGCGGCTGCGGGCCGAGCTGGCCGAGCGCTACAGCGGCTGCCTGTGCCTGCCCTGCCTGCGCGAACTGATCGACGCGAACAGCCGCCCGCCGCTGCCGCCCGGCGCCGCCACGCCCGACTGAGCCGCCGCGCCTTGGCATGATGGGCGGCCATGACCGCCCTTGACCGCCTCGCGCCGCCGCTGTTCATCTTCATCTGGGCCACCGGCTACATCGCCGCCAAGCTGGCCGCGCCCTATGCCGACCCGCTGACCTTCCTGAGCTGGCGCTATGCCGGCGTGGTGGCGTTGATGCTGTCGCTGGCCGTGGTGGCCCGCGCGCCGTGGCCGTCGCCGCGACAGATGCTGCACCTGGCCGTGGCGGGCCTGGGCATCCAGGCGCTGTACCTGGGCGGCGTGTGGGTGGCCATCCGCCAGGGGCTACCGGCGGGCACGGCGGCGCTGATCGTGAACCTGCAGCCGGTGCTGGTGGCCGCGGCCGCGCCGCTCATCGGCGAGCGCGTGTCGCCCCGGCAGTGGGCGGGCGTGGCGCTGGGCCTCGCGGGCGTGGTGCTGGTGATCTGGCACAAGCTCAACCTGGGCGCCAGCTACGGCCCGCCCTTGCTGCTGAGCCTGATGGCGCTGCTGGCCATCACGGCGGGCACGCTCTACCAAAAGCGCTTCGTGCCGCAGTTCGACCTGCGCACCGGGCAGGTGGTGCAGTTCACCGCCGCGCTGGCCGGCACGCTGCCGCTGGCGGGGTGGCTGGAGCCCATGCGCATCGTCTGGAACGCCGACGTGATCTTCGCCATGGGCTGGAGCGTGCTGGTGCTGACGGCCGGCGGCATCAGCCTGATGTTCTACATGCTGCGCCACGGCCGGGTCACGGCGGTCAGCAGCACCATGTATCTGGTGCCCTCTGTCACCTCGGTGATGGCGTGGTTGTTGTTCGGTGAAACACTCGGCGCACAAGCCATTGCCGGCATGGGCGTGACGCTGCTGGGCGTCTACCTGGTGGTGGTGAAAAAGTAGACCGGAGACCCCCGATGACGACGAGAGCCCACCACAAGTTCTGGCCTGCCCGCGTGCCGCACGCCATCGAGCCGCCCGCCACCGCGCTGACCGACAACCTGCTCGTCAACGCGCGGCGCTTTCCGCACCGGGCGGCGCTCGTGTTCCTGGGGCACACCACCACGTATGCCGAACTCGCGGCGCAGGTGCAGCGCCTCACCGCGTGGCTGCATGGGCGCGGCATCGCCAAGGGCGACCGCGTGCTGGTGGACCTGCAGAACTGCCCGCAGCTCGTCATCGCGCACTACGCCATCCTGAGCCTGGGCGCCGTGGTGGTGCCGGTGAACCCGATGTGCCGCGCGGCCGAGATCCGGCACCTCATCACCGACAGCGGCGCCGGGTTCGCCGTGACCAGCGTTGACCTCAGCGCCGAGTGGCTGGCCGCCGGCATGGCGGCCTCAAACCTGCTCGTCACGCGCCTGGCCGAGGTGCTGCCCGGCGGTCGGGCGGAAGGCGCCGAGCTGCCCGCCGGCTGGGCCGACTGGCTCAATGCCGACCTCGCCCTGCCCGCTGGCGCCACGCCCTGGGCCGAGGCCATGGCGTGCACCGCCACACCGCCGGTGGTCCAGGTGGGCGCCGACGACCTGGCCCTGCTGCCCTACACCAGCGGCACCACCGGCCACCCCAAGGGCTGCATGCACAAGCACCGCAGCCTGCAGCACAACATCTTTGCCGGCGGCCTGTGGGCCAACGCCAACCACGAGGACGTGGTGCTGGGCGTGGTGCCCATGTTCCACATCACCGGCATGGTGGTGGTGCTGCACGGCACCCTGGCCTGCGGTGCGGCGCTGGTGCTGATGCCGCGCTGGCAGCGCGAGTACGCGGCCCACCTCATCGCCACCCACCGCGTCACCCGCTGGACCAACATTCCCACCATGGTCATCGACCTGCTGGCCAGCCCGCAGGTGGACCGCTTCGACCTGAGCAGCCTGATCTCCATCGGCGGCGGCGGTGCGGCCATGCCGCAAGCCGTGGCCGAGCGGCTGTGGCAGCGCTACGGCCTGCGTTACATGGAAGGCTACGGCCTGACCGAAACCGCCGCGCCCAGCCACAGCAACCCCTACGACGCGCCGAAGCAGCAGTGCCTGGGCGTGCCCTACCTGAGCTGCGATGCCCGCGTGGTGGACCCCGACACGATGCGCGAGCTGCCCGTGGGCGAGGCCGGCGAAATCATCGTGCACGGCCCCATGGTGTTCGAGGGCTACTGGGGCCGGCCCGACGCCACCGAGGCCGCGTTCATCGCGTTCGAGGGCAAGCGCTTCTTCCGCACCGGCGACATCGGCTTCGTGGACGCCGACGGCTACTTCTTCATGACCGACCGCCTCAAGCGCATGATCAATGCGAGCGGCTTCAAGGTCTGGCCCAGCGAGGTGGAGAACCTCATGCACGCCCACCCGGGGCTGGCCGAGGCCTGCATCATTTCGGCGCCCGACGCCTACCGCGGCGAGACGGTGAAGGCCGTGGTGGTGCGGCGTGCGGGCCATGAATCGCTGACCGAGGCCGAGTTGCGCGAGTGGTGCCGCGCGAACATGGCGGCCTACAAGGTGCCGGCGCTCATCGAGTTCGTGGACAGCCTGCCCAAAAGCGGCGCCGGCAAAGTGATGTGGCGCACCCTGCAAGACCGCGAGAAAGCCGCCGCCAAGTGAGGCCTTCCCTGCGGGTTACCCCGGAGTTACGGGGGGTGGCGCCGGTGTTGTTCACCTTCATCGCCGCGGAGTTTTGACCACCCGAACCCGCCTAACCCCGAAAAAATGATCGACACACAGCAACTCTGCTGTGCCAGCTCAAGGGGGAGACGCAAATGGTTCAAGACCTCGAATTCGCACCGCGGTATTGGGTTCAGGCGGCGGACGACACCTGGTATCCCGCGCCCTGGTGGGCCCAGGCCTTTCCTCTGCTGGATGCATTTGCCGACCCCGGCCGCGCCCGTGCCGAAGAGTCGGCTCGGGCCCAGGAGCTGCAGCAGATCGTGGAGCGTGGCGGCCTGGTGCGCAGCACCGAGCCCGACTCCGCCCTGCCGGTGACCGAGGTGGTGCGCGCGGTGTATGCCCGCGCCGGGGTGGCGCACCTGCTGGCTTGACCCCCAGGTCCGATTGGCGGGCCAGGCCCGCTGACGCGCCCGGGATGGGCGCTCAGTCTTCGTCGGCTTCCGGCAGGTGGATGACGCCGGTGTGGAAGTCGTACTCGAACACCTCGCCGTAACGGGCCCATTCGATGGCCACGCGCAGCACGCGCTCGGCCTCGGTGTGGTCCATGTGGGCCGACAGCAGTTGCAGGAAGGGCTCTTCCTTGAGCTCGCCGTCGGTCTCCTGCTCCAGGCTGTGGCGGATGTACGCCGCCAGCGGCACGTGTTCCAGCAGCTGCTGGCCGAACACCTGGCGGCGGAACTCGTGCGTGCCTTCCACGTACTTGCGGCCCAGGGCCGTCATCAGCAAGTCGCCGCCGCTGAGCTGGGCCAGGCCCAGGCGGTTGAGCGCGTCGGCCAGGGGCAGCACTTCCTCGTCGGTGAGCTCGCTCTCCTCCACCAGCTGCGGCAGGTCGGCGCGGCCCTGGAAGGGGTCGTCGGCCAGCAGTTCCAGCAGGCTTTCCATGCGGCCCACTTCGGCCTCGGGCAGGCGGTCGCCCAGGTGCGGCTTGGCCGTCTCCTCGGCCGCGCCGGGCAGCGTGGTGGCGCTGGTCATGAGGCGGTAGACCTCGTCGATCAGCAGCCGCACCTCGGGGCTGTCGGCGCGGCGCGGGCGCGGCAGCGTGATGGGCAGCTCGGCGCGCACGCGGCCGGGGTTGCTGGAGAAGATCAACACGCGGTCGGCCATCATCACGGCCTCTTCGATGTTGTGCGACACCACCAGCATGGCCTGCGTGGGCATCTGGCCGCCGTCCCACAGCTCCAGGATTTCGTTGCGCAGCCGTTCGCCGGTCAGCACGTCCAGGGCTGAAAACGCTTCGTCCATCAGCAGCACGTCGGGCTCCATGACCAGGGCCCGGGCGATGCCCACGCGCTGGCGCATGCCGCCCGACAACTCGCGCGGCAGCGCACCCTCGAAGCCGGCCAGGCCGATCAGTTCAATGGCCGCCTCGGCCCGCTCGGCCCGGTCGGCCGCAGGCATGCCGGCGGCTTCCAGGCCCAGCTCCACGTTCTGCTGCACCGTGAGCCACGGGAACAGCGCGAAGCTTTGGAACACCATGGCGATGCCTTGCGCCGGCCCGAACAGCGGCTGGCCGCCGTAGTGCACGTCGCCGGCATCGGCCGGAATCAGCCCGGCCATGATGCGCAGCAGCGTGCTCTTGCCCGAGCCGCTCTGGCCCAGCAACGCCACGATTTCGCCCTTGGCGAGCTGGAAGTCCACGCCTTCCAGCACCGAGCGCAGATGACCGTCGGCCGACTTGAAGCCCTTGGCGACCCCCTTCAGTTCGATGAGTGCCTTCATGTACGTTGATCCTTGTGTTTGACGGGCCGGGCGCCGGGCCGCTCCCAAGCCGGCCCGTTGTGGCGATGGGCTTGCCGGTCGAACCGGCCAGCATCGCCGTCCCCACGGGGGACCGACCGGGCCTGCCCGCGTTCAGCAGGGCGGGACTGGGCGAGGGGCTGGCAGTGATTCAGAAATGCATCCTTTCCTCGGCGATGCGGTACAGGCGTCGCCAGACCCAGTGGTTGAGCGCCATGACGAACACGCACATGACGCCGATGCCCAACGCGATGCGCGGGAAGTCGCCGGCGGTGGTCATCTGCTGGATGTAGCTGCCCAGGCCCGCGGCCTGCAGGTGGGTGTCGCCCCAGGTCACGTACTCGGCCACGATGCTGGCGTTCCAGGAGCCCCCGCTGGCGGTGATGGCGCCGGTGACGAAGCTGGGGAAGATGGCCGGCAGCAGGTAGCGCTTCCAGGCCAACCAGCCCTTCAGCCCGAGGTTCTGCGCGGCCAGACGCAACTCGGTCGGGATGGTGGCGGCCCCAGCCACCACGTTGAACAGCAGGTACCACTGCGTGCCCAGGATGATCAGCGGCGACAGCCAGACGTCCGGGTTCAGCTTGAACTTCACGATGAACAGCACCGCCACCGGAAACACCAGGTTGGACGGAAACGCCGCCAGGAACTGCGCCACCGCCTGCACGCGCCCGGCGATGCGGGGGTTCAGGCCGATCCACACCCCGATGGGCACCCAGATGACGGAGGCCACGGCGATCAGCACCAGCACGCGCATCAGCGTGTAGAAGCCCAGCTGGAACACATGCGCGGCTTCGCCCCAGCCCACTTCGGTGTGGATGAAGCTCACCAGGCGCCAGACGGCAAACAGCACCAGCGCAGCGATGAAGGCGTCCCAGGCGCGGGCCCACAGCGGGTTGGGGGCCTGCGGTCGGGCGTGGATGGAGCGGCCGTCGTGGCGCTTCTTGAACGACGCGAAGCTGGCCGTGATCCAGCGGCCCGGCCACGCGCCCAGGCGCTGCAGCAGCGCGGTGCGGCGCAGCCAGGTCAGCAGCCACGACTGCGGCGCGTTCTCGCTGCCCGTGGCCTCGAAGCGGAACTTGTCGGCCCAGGCCAGCAGCGGGCGGAAGAAGAGCTGGTCGTACAGCAGGATGCCGATCAGCATGCCCAGGATGGCCCAGCCGATGGCGCCGAGGTCACGCGCCTCGATGGCCACCGCGATGTAGGAGCCCACGCCGGGCAGCTTGATGTCCTGCCCCGCGACCGAGATGGCTTCGGATGCGACGACGAAGAACCAGCCGCCGCTCATGCTCATCATCATGTTCCACAGCAGGCCCGGCATGGCGAACGGCAGTTCCAGCCGCCAAAAGCGCTGCCAGCCCGACAGCTGGAAGATGCGCGCGGCCTCCTGCAACTCGCCCGGCACCGTGCGGAGGGACTGGTAGAGGCTGAAGGCCATGTTCCAGGCCTGGCTGGTGAAGATGGCGAACAGGGCTGCCAGTTCCACGCCGAACAGGTTGCCCGGGAAGAGCGCGATGAAGGGCGCCACCGCGATCGCCTGGAAGCCCAGGATGGGGATGGACTGCAGGATGTCCAGCAGCGGCACCAGCACCTTCTCGGCGGCGCGCACCTTGGCGGCCAGCACCGCGAACACGCACGCAAACACCACCGACGCCGCCAGCGCGATGAACATGCGCAGCGTGGTGCGCAGCAGGTAGTACGGGAGCTGGGTCGGGTCCAGGCTCAGCGGCAGCGCCTCGCCCAGGTGGAAGGGGCGCGCCATCTGGGCCGCCGCCATGGCCAGCAGCACCAGGACCGCCAGCACAAGCGGCAGCAGCGCCCAGTCCCAGCGGTTGACGCTGGCCTCGACGGCGGAGCGGGTGAAGTAGCGACGGTCAGACATGGGGCCCTGCGAGCAGAAGCCGGCAGCCTACGGGGCTGGCCCGGCCCGCACATGAAGGCCCGCTGTCCCTGGGCTTGCTCGCAGCTTGCGCGGTGCGCTCTGGGGCAGCGGCCCCGCATCGGGTCGCTCGCTGGGCGTTCGCGCGGGCCTGGGCTCAGGCCGCGACTTCCCGTAGGGGCTGCGCGCCCTGGGCCGCAGGCGTCAGCAGCAGGTACAGCAACGGCCCGAACGAGCCAGCGGCCAGGGTGATCATCGCGTAGGGCCAGACGCGGCGGCCTGTGGCCTGGGCGTCCCGCGCGAGAAAGCCCAGCAAGAGCAAGGACGTGATGACGAAGTCGACCAGCAGTTGCCAGGCACCCAGGTTGGCCATGCCCGCCTGCCAGATGCCGAGGTAGCCGACCTCCCACATGGCGTACAGCGAGAACGCACCGAAGGCGGCCAAAACGAGGAAGAGGACGGGTCGCATGACGATCTCCTTGAGGTTGGGGTGCCGTCATGCTGCGGGGGCTGCCGCAGGGCCGCAATGACCTGGGAGGTCATCGCCTCACGGCCGGCTGCGCCTCAGAATGCGCCACATGACGGCCCTCCTCGCCACCCTGCGCAAGTCGCGTCGCGTCAGCCAGCTGGAGCTGTCGCTGCGAACCGGCGTCTCGCAACGCCACCTCAGCTGCATCGAGACAGGCCGCTCCGGCGTGGGCCGCGAGACGCTGCTCACGTTGCTGGACGGGCTGGGTGCCTCGCTGGAGGAGCGCAACCAGGCGCTGTTGGCCGCCGGCTACGCACCGGCCCACACCGAGCGTTCGCTGGACGATCCGGAAATGGCGCCAGTGCGTGCGGCCTTGGCGCAGCTCATCCACGCCAACGGCGCTGCACCCGCGCTGGTGTTGGACGGTGAGTACAACGTCGTCATGGCCAACGCGGGCCTGGCGCGGCTGCTCACGCTGCTGGGCCTGCCGGCCGAGGCCCTCCTGGCCCAACCGCTGAACCTGCTGCGTGCCGTGTTTGCGCCGGGCGGCCTGCGCACGCTGTGCGTGGACGAAGCCTGGCTGTGCAATGAGATGTGGGCCCGCGCCAGCCGAGAAGCCGAGCACCTGCCCCGGCTGCGCACATTGTTGGATGAGCTGCGGCCGACGTTGGCGCCCTGGGCGGGCAGCGAGACCTGCAGCCTGCTGCCCGTGCTGGCTTTCCGCCTGCGCGCGGCGGACGGGCGCGTGTTGAGCTTCTTCTCCACCCTCACCAGTTTCGGCACGCCGCTGGACATCACGCTGGCGTCGCTGAAGGTGGAGCACCTGTTCCCAACGGACGAGGTGACGCGCGCCGCGCTGGCCGAGGTGGCGATGGGTTAGCGTTCGGCCTTTTCGATCGAGGACGCGAACCATGCCCCGTTACGTCGCCATGCTCCGAGGCGTGAGCCCGATGAACTGCAGCATGTCCGAGCTCAAGCGCAGCCTGGAAGCCGCCGGCCTGGCCGACGTGAAGACGCTGCTGAGCAGCGGCAATGTGGCCTTCACGGTGGCACGGACGCTGCCGCCCGCGGTGCTGCAGAAGCGCGTGGAGAAGGCCATGAAGGACGGCATGGGGCGCAGCTTCCCTGCCGTCGTGCGGCTCAGCACGCAGTTGCGGCAGCTCATCCAGTCCGATCCGTTTGCCGAGTTGGAGCTGCCGACCGAGGCCAAGCGCGTCGTGACCTTTCTGCGCAACCCCGGGGCCGTGTCCGAGGTCCTGCTGCCGATCGGCGTGCCCGATGCCTACATCTTCAAGCGCGTGGGCAGCGAGGTGTTGTCCGTCTACGTGCCCGACGAGAAGCGGGGCCCGGCCTTCATGCAGCTGCTGGAGAAGACCTTCGGCCAGGACATCACGACGCGCACCTGGGACACCGTCACGAAGTGTGCGGCCGCCTGAGCGCTTCGAGGGGTCCCGCCGAACGGTGCGCCGCCAGCACTCGAAGTGCTTTGGCCCGCGCGAGCCCGACGGCCCTGCGTGTTAGCGCGTGGGGGCGCTGACGCGCCGCGATGCGCGTCAGCCCTGATCAGCGCGTCAGCTGGAACTCGGTGTGCGCGGTGGCCGCGGAGCTGCCGCCCACCCACACGTCGAAGCGGGCGGGCTCCACGCCCCAGGCTTTCGTGACGGGGCTCCAGAACTTCAGCTCGTCGCGGCCCAGGGTGAAGCTCACCGTCTGCTCGGCGCCGGGCGCCAGGTGCACGCGCTGGAAGCCCTTCAACTCCCGCTGCGGCCGCGCGGCGCTGCCCGAGCGCTGGTGGGTGTAGAGCTGCACCACCTCGTCGCCCGCCACCGCGCCGGTGTTGCGCACCGTAACGCTCACCTTCACCGGCGCGCCGGCCTTGGCCGTGGTGCGGTCCAGCGTGAGGCCGCTGTACGTGAAGCTCGTGTAGCTCAGGCCGTGGCCGAAGGGGTACAGCGGCGAAGAGGGCGCATCGGTCGAATAGCGCGAGGTGAAGTTGCGGCCGGTCTCGTCGGCATGCGTGCGGTTGTGGTTGTAGTAGGCCGGCACGTGGCCGGTGCTGCGCGGCCAGCTCACCGGCAGCTTGCCGCCCGGGTTCACCGCGCCGCTGAGCACGTCGGCCACCGCGTGGCCGCCCTCGCTGCCCGGGAACCAGGCCTCCACGATGGCCGGCACGTGCGTGCTGGCCCAGGCGATGTCCAGCGGCCGGCCGTTCAGCAGCACCAGCACCACCGGTTTGCCCGTGGCCACCACCGCCTCCAGCAGCGCCTGCTGGTTGCCCTGCAGCGCCAGCGACGCGACGGACGCCGCCTCGCCGCTCATGTTGGCGCGCTCGCCCAGCACCATCACCACGGCTTCGGCCTGGCGCGCGGTCGCCACGGCTTTGGCCAGTTCGGCCTGCTGCTCGGCAGCGGACATCAGCGCCGGGGCCGCCTTGCCTTGATCGGCATCCCAGGGCAGCGGATAGGCGCGCTGCATGTCGCCACCGCGTGCGAACGTCACCTCGGCCTGCGGCCAGCGGGCCTTGATGCCTTCGAGCACCGTCACGCCGGTGGTTTTCTCCACCGTCCAGGAGCCGAGGATGTCTTCGCCGCTGTCGCCCAGCGGGCCGATGACGGCAATGCGCTTGAGCGACGCCGCCAGCGGCAGCGCCCGGCCCTCGTTGCGCAGCAGCACCAGCGAGCGCTGCGCGGCCTCGCGCGTGGCGGCGCGGTGGGCGGGGTCGTTGAACACGGCGGCCTTGCGCTCCGGCGCACCGTAGGGTTGTTCGAACAGACCCATGCGCAGCTTCACCGTCAGCACCTCACGCACCGCGTCGTCCACCACCCGCATCGGCAGCTTGCCGGCCTTCACCAGCGCCGGCAGCTGGCGCATGTAGCTGTTGCTGGCCATGTCCATGGTCACGCCGGCCTGCAGGCCGCGCGCGGCGGCGTCGGCGTTGTCGGCCGCAAAGCCGTGGTTCTCCAGCGACTGCACCGCGAACGCGTCGCTGATGACGAAGCCCTTGAAGCCCATCTCCCGGCGCAGCACGTTGCGCAGCAGCCAGGCGTTGCCCGAGGCCGGCACGTCGTTGAGCGTCATGTAGGCCGACATCACCGTGCCCGCACCCGCGTCGATGGCCGCCTGGAAGGGCGGGAAGTACACGTTGCGCAGCGTCACCTCGGGCACGAAGACCGAGTCGTAGTCGCGCCCGCCGTCGGCCGCGCCGTAGGCGGCGAAGTGCTTCACGCTGGTCAGCACGCGCTCGGGCGTGCCGAGCGCCGGGCCCTGCAGGCCGCGCACCTGGGCGCGGGCCATGGCCACGCCCAGGAAGGTGTCCTCGCCCGCGCCTTCCACGATGCGGCCCCAGCGGGCATCGCGGGCGATGTCCACCATGGGCGTGAAGGTCCAGTTGATGCCGGCCACCGACGACTCTTTGGCGGCGATGGCTTGCGAGCGCTCCACCAGCGCCGGGTCCCACGAGGCGGCCAGGCCCAGCGGCACCGGGAACACGTTCTTGTAGCCGTGGATCACGTCGTAGCCGAACAGCAGCGGGATGCCCAGGCGGCTTTCCTTCACCGCCACGCGCTGCAGCCGGGCGATCAGGTCGGAGTCGATGGTCCACAGCACCGAACCTGCCTTGCCGGCGCGGATGAGCTCGTCCGGCGTCTCCTTGTTCGGGCCCGGCACCTCGGCGCCCAGCTGCGTGAGCTGGCCGATTTTTTCCTCCAACGTCATGCGGGCGATCAGCGCGTTGGCGCGTTGCGTGACGGTGTCGGCACCCGCCGTGGTGGCGGTGAGCAAGCAGGCGCAGGCGGCCGCAGCCAGCGGCGAGAGTCGGGCCATGGGGATGTCTCCTGAATCGTTGTGGTGTTCTGACCGGCGGCGACTCTAGGTTCCGGGCCCGGGGGGCGTGAATCGCCGCACGGGCGATCCGCCTATAACATCGGCCGATGCGCGGCGTGATCGGATCGACCGGACCCATGATGCCCATGACCGGCTACTTCAACAGCCGCGCGGAGCCGCGTCAGTGGGTGGAGGGCAACCTCGCGCACTGGAACGGTTACTTCACGCTCCGAGGGAAAGGCGAGGTGCGCTTCCCTCAGGAGATGGTGACCACCAGCGTCGGCGAGCTGCTGCTGCTGGCGCCCACGCACCCGCGCTCCTACCGCATTCCGGACCCGCAAACGGGTTGGGAGTTCTACTGGCTACATTTTCGGACGACGCCCCGGCTGGACGGCTGCCTGCCCTGGTTTGACCCGGCCCGCCGCTGGCAGGCGCATGCGGTGGCCGATGTGTCGCTGCGCGTGGAGCTGGCCTCGCAGCTGGAGGCCGCGCACCGCTTCAACCTGACCGAACCCGACCTGCCCCAGCGTGAGGCCATCGTCGAGGCGCTGCTGGAAGCCTTCCTGCTGCGCGTGGCCGGCGCCGAGGCCAGCCCGGGCGGCGCCAACCCGGTGGACCCGCGCATCGAGCGCGTGCTGGAGCGCTTCCATTGCGACCTGGCCGCGCCGGTGAATGTCGATCAGCTCGCCGAGTTCGCCGGCCTGTCGCGCTCGCAGTTCTGCCTGCTGTTCCGCCGCGGCACCGGCCGCTCGCCCCAGGTCTACATGGAAGACCGCCGCCTGGAAATGGCCGCGCATTACCTGCGCGCCACCGGCCAGCCCGTGGCCGAGGTGGCCGAGATGGTGGGCTTTGCCAACCCGTTCTATTTCACGCTGCGCTTTCGGCGCCGGCATGGGCTGAGCCCGACGGCGTACCGCGAGCAACACAGCGGCGGCGCGTGAGGCTCACTCGAACAGATGCCCCAGGTCGTGGTGGCCCATGGACTCGGCCTTGGTGCGCAGGTACTTCTCGTTGTCCGGCCCCAGCGGGGTGAGGGAGGCTTCGCGCTCCACCACCTCGATGCCGAACTCGGCCAGCGCGGCCATCTTGAGCGGGTTGTTCGTCAGCAGCCGGATGCGGTGCACGCCCAGCGCGCGCAGCATGCAGGCAGCGGCGTCGTAGCGACGGGCGTCGATGGGCAGGCCCAGCACCGCGTTGGCCTCGATGGTGTCGCGGCCGGCGTCTTGCTCGGCATAGGCGCGCAGCTTTTGCACCAGGCCGATGCCCCGGCCCTCGTGGCCGCGCATGTAGATGATGGCGCCGCGCCCGAGGGCGGCGATGCGCTTCATGGCGCTTTCCAGCTGCGGCCGGCAGTCGCAGCGCAGCGAGCCGAACACCTCACCCGTCACGCACTCGGAGTGCACGCGCACCACCGGCGGCTCGTCGCCGGCCAGGTCGCCCATGCTCAGCACGACGTGCTCCTGCCCGCTGTCACCCTCCCGGAAACCGTGGATGGTGAACTCGCCGTAGGGCGTGGGCAGGCGGGTGGAAACGATGTGTTCGATCTTCATGGCGAGCCCGCATTGTCCCCTGGGCGGGAAACCCCCCGGCAGATGCGGCAGCATTCGCGGCTGAATCTGCAACCCAAGGAGCAACCATGGCGCAAAACATCCACTTCGCACGTCCCGACGGTGTCAGCGTGCCGGGCTATCTGGCCGAGGCCGATCGGCCGGTGGGGGCGGTGGTGGTCATCCAGGAGTGGTGGGGCCTGAACGACCAGATCCGCGGCGTGGCCGACCGTTTCGCCCGCGCTGGCTTCACGGCCCTGGTGCCCGACCTGTACCGCTGCCAAAGCACCGTGGAGGCGGAGGAGGCCCACCACCTGATGACGGGCCTGGACTTCGGCCAGGCCGCCTCGCAAGACGTGCGCGGCGCGGTGCAGTACCTGCAAGGCCTGAAGCTGGGCAGCGGCAAGGTGGGCATCACCGGCTACTGCATGGGCGGTGCGCTGACCGTGCTGGCGGCCACGATGACGCCCGAGGCCGCGGCCGCCGTGGTTTGGTACGGCATGCCGCCGCTGGAGTACGTGGACGCCAGCCGAGTGGCCATGCCCGTGCAGGCCCACTGGGCCACGCAGGACGAGTTCTTCAAGATCGACGGCGTGGACGCGCTGGAAGCCAAGTTCGCCGACGCGGGCGTGCGCTACGAGGGCCACCGCTACCTGGCGCACCACGCCTTCGCCAACGAAACCGCGCAAGGCCCACACCGCCTGCCGCAGACGCAATACGACGCCACCTGGGCCACCCAGGCCTGGGACCGCACGCTGCGTTTCTTCGGCCAGCACCTGGGCTGACCTTGCATGGCGGGGTGACCGCTGCAGCGGCGGCACACAGCGATTGCGCCGGCGCGCATGACGTCCACCTGGACCCCCGGGGCCAAGGGGCGCAATGCCGCGTCGAGATTTTTTACAGCGGCGCTCCGCCGGAGTCTATCAAGGCCATCCATCGCTTTTGTTGATCGGCTCTTTCGGCCGCTGGCCCATCCTTTGCTTGTGGCACCGCCCGCCCGCCCGGATCTTCGGTCGGCCATCCGATACACCAACACTTACACATGCGCCTGAATCTCTTCGGCCTCGCCCTGGCCTCCTCTCTGCTGACCGCCAGTCAATTGGCTGCGGCGAACGTCTCGGCCATCTCTGAAAATTTCGAGGGCACGTTGTCGAAGTGGGTTGACCGCAGCGTCTCCGTCGGCGGCCCGGTTCAGTCCGCCATCGTGGTGGACCCGCTCAATGCGGCCAACCACGTGCTCGGCTTCAACATGATGTACAGCGCCGGCAGCCTGTTCAGCGCTGACACCATCCAGACCACCAATGGCATGTTCACGGTCAGCTTCGACTACCTGGGCCTTGCGCAGCCGGGCAGCGTGGCCGGTGACCTGGGCGGCTTCTTCGGCATCAGCCAAGGCAACCCGGGCTTCCACGACTGGATCGCCGGGACCCTGGATGGCTACCAGATGGCCAACGGCGTGCCCGTCATCAACCTCATCGATGACGGTGCGTGGCACCACTACAGCCTGACCTTCAAGTCCACCATCGGCAATTCGGTGCACCTGATGTTCGAGGACTTTCAAGGCTCGGGTGGTGTTGCGGGTGACGTCTTCTTCGACAACATCCAGTTCAACGACAGCAGCGTTCCAGCGGCTCCGCTCAACAACCTGCCCGAGCCGGGCAGCCTGGCCCTTCTGGGCGCCGCGGCTCTTGGCGCTGCCGCCGTGCGCCGCAAGCGCCAAGCCTGACCCGCTGACCCGCGTGTCGAAGCACCTCGCGCTTGCCGCGTGAGGTTCTTGTTTGCATCGGGTGTGGGGTGCTGCGATGAGTGCAGCTGTTCGGTGAGTCGGCCCGTTCGTGGCGCCCCTCACGGCAGCCAGCCGTGCGAAGTTGCCCGATCCGCCACCCCCGCCCCGCTGAATCCATGGCGGGTGTGGGGGCTTGCGTGCTAGCCTGCCGGCGCTCCACAAAAACGAGAGATGCGCCCCCGCCGGCGCAGGGATGCAGATCGATGCAGCACGAGGAAACACGCCGCGCCGACGGGGAAAACGGCACGGGCGTCAGCGCGTCCAAGGTCACACCGGCTCCAGCGCCGGCCCCACCGCCGCCGCCCCCGCCACCGCCCAGCGCTGCCGCGCAGGACGAGGCCGAGGCGCGCGAAGAGGCGATGCGCCAGCAGCGCCTGACCCGTGTGATGCAAAGCATCGATGCCCAGCCCGACTTCGCGGCCGTGAAGGCCTCGATGCTGAACCTGCAGCAGATCAGCCGCTCCGAGCGCTCGCACGTGCGGGCGCTGACCGACCTGATCCACGACGACCCGGCCATGCTCGCCAAGCTGTTGCGGCTGGTGAATGCGGCCTTTTACCGCTCGGTGGGCGGCGGCGAGATCACCAGCATGGCGCGCGCCGTGCAGCTGCTGGGCTTTCAGAAGGTGGGCATGCTGGCCAGTTCGCTGCGCCTGTTCGAGACCCTGCCCAAGACCGCCGACGGCCTGCGCATGCAGCAGGAGTTCGCCCGCTCGCAGCTGGCGGCTTTGCTGGCGCAAGATTTCTGCCACAGCCGCCGGCACGGCGACACCATTTACCTCTCGGCGCTGTTCCAGCGGCTGGGGGACCTGCTGGCCGGCCTGCACTTCCAGGACGACGCCCAGGTCATCGAAGACAAGCTGGACATGCAGGACCTGCCCAAGGAGTCGCCGCAGCGCCACCGCGCGCGCGACAAGCTGGCCCGCGCCAACTGGGGGGTGACGGTCGAAGAGATCGGCCACGACGTGGCGCGCGGCTGGGGCTGGCCGGCCAACCTGCTGGGCACCATGCGCAGCCTGCACCCCGAGTCGCCCGAAGACCCGCTGGAAGGCGACGACTACGCCCGCGTGCTGTGCACCGCGGTCAACAGCTTTGCCGGCGAGCTGATGCAGGTGCCGCGCGTGGGCACGCTGGAAGAGCAGGCCGAGGCCCGCGGCCCGGTGGTGCGTGCCTTTGCCGAGCGCCATGCGGAGCAGCTGGGCCTGAACCCCGAGACCCTGGCCGAGGCGGTGGAGCAGACCTTTGCTGCGTGGCTGGAGCTGCTCAAGGCCCTGGGCGTGACGCTGCTGGCCCCCGGCGAGGTGCCGGCCAAGGCTGCGGCCAAGAAGCTGGACCCCAACTCGCGCGAGTACCGCCAGAACCTGGCGGACAACCTGGCGGACGCCATCGAGCACCTGCGTCGCATGAACCGGCGCTCGGCCCCGCTGCAAGACGTGCTGGACGCGGCGTTGAAGCTGCTGATGAAGTCGCTGGACCTGCAGCGCGCCGTGGTGTGCCTCACCGACCCCAGCGCCGCCGGCCTGCGCGGCAGCATGGGCGTGGGCGACAAGGCCGTGGTGCTGGCACCTTTCTTCGAGATTCCGCTGGCGCCGCCGAGCTGCCTGTTCGGCCTGCTGTGCGCCAAGAATGCCGACACGCTGATCCGCGACGTGGCGGACCCCGTCATCGCCAAGCGCCTGCCGGGCTGGTACCCGGAGCGGGTCAAGGCCGGCACCTTCCTCGTGCTGCCCTTGATGACTACGGGCCAACAGGTGGTGGGCATGCTGTATGGCGACCAGCGCCAGGCCGGTGACCTGGTGGTGCACGACCGCGGGCTGGCGCTGCTGCGCGACCTGCGCCAGCAGGTGCTGAACGCGGTGATCATGCCGCGCGCCTGAGCGGCGCTCCGGCCGAACTCAAACCTTGCCCAGCAGCCCGGCCAGCTGCGGCGCCAGCGCGGCGTCGTCGTCGGCAAAGCGCTCGCGGATGGCGAGCACGCCGGGCCAGTCGCCCAGGAAGGCGTCCACGCAAGCCGGGTCGAAGTGCTGGCCCGAGGCCTCGCGGATGAACGCCTGCGCGCGGTCCAGCGGCCAGGCCGGCTTGTAGGGGCGCTGCGAGGTCAGCGCGTCGAACACGTCGGCCACCGCCACGATGCGGCTGAACAGTGGAATCGCCTCGCCCGCCAGGCCCTGCGGGTAGCCGCTGCCGTCGAACTTCTCGTGGTGGCCGTGGGCGATGTCGGCCCCGGCGCGCAGGTAGGCCGAGCTGCTGTCTTTCAGGATGTCGTAGCCGTGCCGGGCGTGCTGCTTCATCACCTCGAACTCTTCGGGCGTGAGCTTGCCGGGCTTGAGCAGGATGTGGTCCGGGATGCCGACCTTGCCGATGTCGTGCAGCGGCGCGGCGTGCAGCAGCAGGTCCAGGTCGTCGCCGTTCAGGCCGAGGTGGCGGCCGATCAGCTGGGCGTAGTGCGCCATGCGCAGGATGTGGGCGCCGGTCTCGGGGTCGCGGAACTCCGCCGCGCGCGACAGCCGCAGCACGGTTTCCAGCTCGCGCAGCCGCAGTTCAGCGGTGGCCTCGCGCACCTCGGCGGCCAGCCGGTCAGCGTGGTGCAGCAGCGCGCGGCGCGCGCGTGACAAGGCCAGCAGGTTGCGCGCCCGGGCCGAGAACTCGACCCGGTCCACCGGCTTGGTGAGGAAATCGGTGGCGCCGGCGTCCAGCGCGCGGTAGCGGGTGTCCTTGTCGGCGTCGGCCGTGATCATCAGCACCGGCAGGTCTTCGCAGCCGGGGGTCTGGCGCAGGGCCTGCAGCAGTTGCACGCCGTCCAGCCCCGGCATCATGTAGTCGAGCACGATCAGGTCCGGCCGCTGCGCCTGCGCCCAGGCCAGGCCGGCGTGGGCGTCGGCAAACACCACCGCGTCGCAGTCGGGCAGCTTGCCCAGCAGGGCCTGGAACAGCGCCAGGTTGATGGCGTTGTCGTCGATGACCTGCACGCGTTGTCGGCTCATGGCAGGGTGGTCTCCACACGGGTGAGGGCGTCCAGCAGGCCTGGCATGGCGCGCAGGATCTGGGCATGCAGGGCGTCCACGCGCTCGGCCTGGCGCTGGCGGGCGCTGGCTTCCAGCCGCTCGGCCGCCAGGGCCACGGGCTCGGCGCCGAACATGCGCAGCGTCGATTTCAGGGTGTGGCACACGTAGGTCATGCCCTCCCAGTCGCGCTGGGCCACGGCGGTGGCCAGCCGTTCGGCGTCCAGCGGCCACTGCTTCAGGAACACCGGCGCAATGATGGCCACGACCGTGGCGTCGGCGCGGGCCAGGCCCTGGGTGGCGTCGTAGCCCGGTGCCGGTGCGGCCTCGGCTCGGCCAGCAGGCGCGGGCGCGCTGCGCGGGGCATGGCGGGCCAGCACGCGCTCGAACTCGGCCACCACGAGGGGTTTGGCGAGGTAGTCGTCCATGCCTGCGTCCAGGCAGCGCTGGCGGTCGGCGGGCAGGGCGTTGGCGGTCATGGCGATGATGGGGGTGCGCGGCCCTTGCTCCATCGCGCGGAAGCGCCGGGTGGCCTCCAGCCCATCCAGCACCGGCATCATCATGTCCATGAAGACGAGGTCGAAGCGCCGCGCCAGCAGCTGCGCCAGGGCTTCCTCGCCGTCGCCGGCCAGCACCACGCGGTGGCCGCGCCGGGTCAGCAGGTTCATGGCCAGGCGTTGGTTGACCGGGTGGTCCTCCACCAGCAGCACATCCATCGCGGCGGCGTCGCCAGCCTCGTCTGCGGTGGTGCCGGCGGGGGCCTCAGGGGCCTGCGGAGCGGCCACGCGGGCCAGGGGCAGCTGCACATGGAATTCGCTGCCGCGGCCCACCTCGCTGTCCACCCAGATGCGCCCGCCCATGGCCTGCACCAGCCGGGCCGAGATGGTCAGCCCCAGCCCGGTGCCGCCGTAGCGGCGGGTGATGGAACTGTCTTCCTGCGTGAAGGCGTCGAAGATGGTGTGCAGCAGGTGGGCCGGGATGCCGATGCCGCTGTCGCGCACGCTGAAGCGCAACTCGTAGCGTTCGGGCGAGGCGTCTTCGATGCGCACGGTGGTGACGATCTCGCCGCGCTCGGTGAACTTGATGGCGTTGCCCAGCAGGTTCAAAAGCACCTGGCGCAGCCGCCCAGCGTCGCCCACCACCCAGCCGTGCAGGTCGGGTGCGATGTTGTGCGTCAGGGTCAGGCCCTTGAGCGTGGCAGCGCCGACGAGTGACTTGATCGCGGCGTCCACCGTGGCTTCGACGCTGAAGGGCAGGGCCTCGATCTGCAGCTTGCCGGCCTCGACCTTGGAGAAGTCCAGGATGTCGTTGATGACCCGCATCAGCGACTCGGACGACGACTTCACCACCTCCAGGTAGCCGCGCTGCTCGTCGTCCAGGGGGGTGTCCAGCGCCAGCTCGGTCATGCCCATGATGCCGTTCATGGGCGTGCGGATTTCATGGCTCATGTTGGCCAGGAATTCCGACTTGGCCCGGTTGGCGGACTCGGCGGCCTCCTTGGCGCTGCGCAGCTCCTGCGCCACCGCATGGGCCTGGGTCACGTCCTGCCAGATGCCGGTGTAGACGATGTGGCCGCGCGGTGTGAGGTGGGCGTCGGGGTGGGCTTCGCTGCTGATCCAGAGCGTGGCGCCATCCGGCCGGCGGATGCGGAACTCGCCGCGCCAGGCGATGCGCTGGCGCATGGCGTCGTGCATGGCCACCGCGGCGCGGCTGCGGTCCTCCGGCAGGATCAGGTCCAGCATCGCGTCGGTGTCGCTCAGCACGTGCTCGGGCTGCAGGCCCATCAGATGCCGCACCGTCTCGCTGACGAAGGTGAAGCGGAAGGTCAGCGTCTCTGGCGACACCTCCACCTGGTACACGGCGCCCGGTACCGCGTTGGTGATGCGCCGCAGCCGCGCCTCGGCCTGCTGGATGGAGGCCTCCAGCGCCTTGCGCGCGGTGATGTCGGTGCGGATGGCGATGTATTGAACCGGCACGCCGTGCTCGTCTTTGAGCGGCACGATGGTGGCCTGCACCCAGTACAGGTGGCCGGCGCGGGCGCGGTTGCAAATCTCGCCGTGCCACACCCGGCCGGCACGAATGGTTTGCCAGAGGTTGGCGAAGAACGCGCGGTTCTGCACGCCGGAGTTGATGAGCCGGTGGTTCTGGCCCACCAGCTCTTCGCGGCTGTAGCCGCTGATCTTGATGAAGCTGTCGTTGACGTAGGTGATCTCGCCGCCCACCGTGGTGATGCTGACGATGGCGTGCTGGTCCAGCGCGAACTTCTGGTTGGCGAGTTCGGCCAGCGCGGCCTGCAGTTCGCGGCGGCCTTGCTCGCGCTGGCGGAACAGGTCGGCCACGCGGTGCGAGAGCGATTCCAGGCTGTCGTCCTGCGCGGGCAGCCGGGCGTCGCCGGTCTCGGCCATCAGGGTGTCCACGGTCGCGCGCAGCGCGTCGATGGCCCGGTTGCGGCTCAGCAGCTCGGCGCGCAAGCGCTTGTTGCTGTCGGTGGTTTCGGCGGAGCTGAGCTCCAGGCTGCGGGTCTTGAGGTCCAGGTCGCGGTCGTAGTTGTCGTACGCGCCGTCGATGCGCTCCAGCAGCAGGCCCAGCCCTTGCAGTGCCGCCGCCTGCTCGGGGCTGAGGGCATCGCCGGCTTTCAGCGCGGTGAGCTCCGCCAGGCGCGGCCCCACCTCGGCCTCTTGCAGGCCCCAGGCCCGGCGCAGCTGGCGGATCAGCAGTTTGTGCATGGCGGCAGGGGCGGGCTCAGGCTTCGTGCAGCCGTGCGATGGTCATGGTCTGGTTGTGCAGCTTGCAGTCCAGCAGCGTGCCGGCCGGGCTGACCTCGCCGTTGGAATAGAACCCGGTGAGCGTGACGCCGGGGCCGAACACGTCGGCCACGGCTTCCACTTCTTCGTCCACCCGGTCGCCCATCACCAGCTTGCGGCCCACGCAGCTCACCAGCAGCGCCAGGCCCGGGCCTGAGCGCGGCGTGGCCGACTGTTGCGCTGCGGTGCCGGCACCGTCCACCAGCGCGTCGGTGCTGGCGTGCATCAGGCGCAGGTAGCCGTCGGGGTCGATGTCGCCGGCCAGGGTCACGCTGCCCTCGGCCTCGTTCACGCCCAGGATGGTGCGCACCAGGCCCACCTCCTGGTCGTCCTCGCCCAGCATCGCGAAGGGGAACAGCAGGCCTGAGCCCGGCAGGCCCTGCGCGTGGCTGCCCAGGTAGCGCTTGTAGATCTCCAACGCCGGTTCTCCGTCCAGTTCGTACAGCACGTTGTGCTCGGAGCGGGTCACCTTGCGGGCCGGGCCGAAGGGCGTCCAGCCGCCGTAGCAGCCGAAGTCGAACTGCAGCGCGTCGCCGTACAGGCCCACGGCCACCAGCTGGTCTTGTGACAGGCCTTCGGGCGTCAGCACCCAGGTGGCCTGGAAGCTCACATCCCCCGCCAGGCCGCCGGCAATCGGCACACCGCCCAGCACGCCCTTCATGCCCTGCAGCAGCGCGCTGCCGTTGATGCCCACGCCTTGCGACAGCAGCAGCACCGCGCGCAGCCCGTCGGCCGGCAGGCCCTGGGCCAGGCGCTCGCCCGCGGCCTGCGCGTCGGCCATGCCGGCCAGGCGCGTGACGGCGGCGCGCACCTGCACGCGGTCAAAGCTCACGGCGGTGACCACGGCGGTGTCGTCGCTCACGCCGCGGCTGGAAATCTCGCCCGCGGTGCAGCAGCCCATGCGCACCGCCGCCGGTGCGGCCTGCGCCAGCGGCGCTTGCAAGGCTTGCAGCCACCCGGGCGAGGCGAACACCAGGATCAGTTGCGCCCAGCCCCCGGCCAGAAAGCCCAGGTCGACCGACGTCGGCACCCCTCGAAACACCTGTTGTTCCACACGCATGCGCTGCCTCTCACGTTGGCGGAATGGCCGGTCGGCGCCGCTGCCGCCCGGGTCATCCGGGCATGGTGCATGAACTGGGCGACGCTGCCCACGCGGGCGGCCCTCAGAACGGCAGGGCCGTGGTGGATTTCACTTCTTCCATCACGGCGTAGGTGCGGGTTTCGCGCACGCCGGGCAGCGTCCAGATCACGCTGCCGATGAACTCGCGATAGGCGCCCATGTCGCGCACCCGGGTTTTGAGCAGGTAGTCGAACCCGCCGGCCACCAGGTGGCACTCCAGGATCTCGGGTCGGGCCTGGACGGCGCCCTTGAAGGTGTCCATCACATCCTGCACCGTGCGGTCCAGGTGCACCTCGATGAACACCAGCATCGCCACGCCCAGCTTGGCCGGGTTCAGCCGCGCCTCGTAGCCCAGGATGTAGCCCTCGCGCGTGAGCCGCTTCACCCGCTCCAGCACCGCGGTGGGCGACAGATGCACGGTCTCGGCCAGCTTGAGGTTGGAAATGCGCCCATCGGCCTGCAGCACGCGCAAGATGCGCTCGTCGATCTTGTCGAGGGAAGCGGTGGTGGCGTCAGTCATTGGGGTGCTTCATCTGGATTTAACTCGGCGAGAGCGTTGATCCTTGGAATTTAATCCAGTCTCACCGTCGATAGAGTGCGACTCCTCACCAGGAGACCCCCATGCCCACGCCTTTCATCGCCCCGCCCGAGCATCCCCGCCTGCCCGACGCCTACCGGCCTGAACACGGCGTGGTGCAAGCCCTGGCCGACCGCATGGGCGGCGCGCTGGCCTGGTCGCAGGTCATCGACATGGCCGCCCCCTGGGTGGAGCAGGTGCGCAAGAACCCCGCGCCCTTCTGGGCCATGGAATCGCTGCTGCGCGAGTACCCCATCACCAGCGCCGAGGGCCTGGCCCTGATGCGCCTGGCCGAAGCGCTGCTGCGCGTGCCCGACGCACCCACCGCCATCGCGCTGACCGCTGACCAATTGGGCCGCGCCGACTTCGACGGTGCCAGCGAGGGCAGCCCGCACAAGATGCTGGCCGCGCTGTCGGCCTCGGCCATCTCGCTGTCCAAGCGCTTCCTGCCGGGGGCAGACGACGACGGCGGCCTCTTCAAGCGCCTGGGCGCGCAGACCGTGGTGGCTGCCACCGTGCGCGCCATCCAGCTGCTGGGCCGGCAGTTCGTGCTGGGCCGCAATATCCAGGAAGCCATGGGCGAGGCCGATGATGCGCGCAAGGCCCAGAAGCAACTTCGCTTCAGCTACGACATGCTGGGCGAAGGCGCCCGCACCGAAGACGACGCGCGCCGCTACCAGGCCGCCTACGTGAAGGCCATCCAGGCCATCAGCGCCGGCCGCCGCGCCGAGAGCCCGGAAGGCTCGGACGGCATCTCCATCAAGCTCAGCGCGCTGTTCAGCCGCTACGAGGTGCTGCAGCGCGACCGCGTGTTCGCCGAGCTGCTGCCGCGCGTGTGGCAGCTGATCGAGCTGGCCGCGGCCGCCAACATCAACCTCACCATCGACGCCGAAGAGGTGGACCGCCTGGAGCTGTCGCTGGACGTGCTGGACACCCTGGCCGCCGGCATTGCGCTGCGCTACCCGCAATGGCGCGGCTTCGGCCTGGCCGTGCAGGCCTACCAGACCCGCGCGCTGGCGGTGGTGGACGAAGTGGCGGCCATCGCTCGCAAGCACGGCCTGCGCTTCATGGTGCGGCTGGTGAAGGGCGCCTACTGGGACGGCGAGATCAAGCGCGCCCAGGAACTCGGGCTGCCGCACTACCCGGTGTTCACGCACAAGCAGCACACCGACGTCTCCTACCTCGCCTGCGCCCGTGCGCTCATCCAGCACGCCGACGTCATCTACCCGCAGTTCGCCAGCCACAACGCCGGCACCATCGCGGCCATCGTGCAGATGGCCCGTGCGGCCGGCGCGGCCTTCGAGATGCAGCGCCTGCACGGCATGGGCGAAGGCGTGTACCGCGAGGTGCTGAAGGACGGCAGCATCCCCTGCCGCGTTTACGCCCCCGTGGGCGAGCACCGCGACCTCCTGGCCTACCTGGTGCGCCGCCTGCTGGAGAACGGCGCGAACTCGTCGTTCGTGCACCAACTGGCCGACCCCACCGTGCAGGTGCCCGAGTTGCTGGGCTCGCCGCTGGCCGACGTGCGCACCACCGGCGCGCTGCCCCTGCCCCCGGCGCTGTACCAAGACGGTGACAGCCGCGGCCGTGCCAACTCCACCGGCGCGGACCTCACCGCCCCTGCCCACCGCGCGCCGCTGCAAGCCGCGCTGGACACCGTGGCCGTGCAGGCCGTGCCCGAAGCCACCGCCGCCGAGGTCGACGCCGCCATGCAGCGCTTGCACGCTGGCTTTGCCGGCTGGAACGCCACGCCGGTGGCCCAGCGCGCGGCCATCCTGCGCCGCGCGGCCGATGCGCTGGACGCCCGCCTGGCCGAGTTCTGCGCGCTGCTGGTGAAGGAAGCCTTCAAGATCCAGGCCGACTGCGTGGCCGAAGTGCGCGAAGCCGTGGACTTCCTGCGTTATTACGCGGACCAAGCCGAGCTGGACGCCAGCGGCATGCAGGGCCGCGGCGTGTTCGTCTGCATCAGCCCGTGGAACTTCCCGCTGGCCATCTTTGCCGGCCAGGTGGTGGCCGCGCTGGTGGCGGGCAACACCGTGGCCGCCAAGCCGGCGGAGCAGACGCCGTTCGTGGCGCTGCAGATGGTGGCGCTGCTGCACGACAGCGGCGTGCCAGCCGACGCGCTGGCCCTGCTGCACGGCGCCGGCGAGACCGTGGGCGCGGGCCTGGTGGCCCACGAACACACGGCCGGCGTGTGCTTCACCGGCTCCACCGCCGTGGCGCAGATCATCCACAAGGCCCTGGCGGCCAAGCCCAACGCGCCGCTGCCGCTGATCGCCGAAACCGGCGGCCTGAATGCGATGGTCGTCGACTCGACGGCACTGCCCGAGCAGGTCATCGACGCCGTCGTGCAAAGCGCCTTCCGCTCGGCCGGCCAGCGCTGCTCGGCCCTGCGCCTGCTGTGCGTGCAGGCCAGCATTGCCGACGGCGTGGTGGAGATGCTCAAGGGCGCCTTGGAGCAGCTGCACGTCGGCGTGCCGGCGAAGCTTGCGACCGATGTGGGCCCCGTCATCGACGACGAAGCCCACGCCAATATCAGCCGCCACGTTGAGCGCCTCAAGCGCGAGGCGCGCCTCATTGCCGAAGCCCCGGTCGCCGAGGCCATGCCGCGCCAGATCCGCCCCGTGGCTTTTGAGCTGAAGCGCATCGCCGACCTGGGCGAAGAGATCTTCGGCCCGGTGCTGCACGTGGTGCGCTTCGAGGGTGGCGTGGATGAGGTCATCGACGAGATCAATGCGCTGGGCTACGGCCTCACGCTGGGCATCCAGACCCGCATCGACAGCCGCGCGCAGCGCCTGGCCGACGCGGCCCGCATCGGCAACGTCTACGTGAACCGCAACATCATCGGCGCCGTGGTGGGCGTGCAGCCCTTCGGCGGCGAAGGCCTGTCGGGCACCGGCCCCAAGGCCGGCGGGCCCGACTACCTGCGCCGCTTCTGCGCCGAGCCCGTGCTGGCCGCCGCCGCACCCTCGGTGACCCTGACGGGCGCGGCCCCGGCCCCCACCCTGGCGCTGGACACCGCCTGGCGCGACACCGCACTCGCCGACCGCATCGCCACGCTGCGCCGCGCGGCCGACGCGCTGGACGCGCCCACGGCCCTGGCCCTGCGCAGCCTGTTCGGCGCCGCGCAGGCCCAGCTGGCAGACGTGTCGCTGCCTGGCCCCACCGGTGAAAGCAACACGCTGCGCCACCATGCCCGCGGCGTGTTCGCGGTGCTGGGCCGTGCCGAAGCCGGCCTGGCGGCCGTGGTGAGCGCGCTGCTGGCGGGCAACACTGTGGTGTGGGTGGGCGGCGACGAGCCGGCCCGCCAGGCCCTGCTGCGCGCCGGCCTGCCTGCCCGCGCCCTGACCTTGACGCCCGAGGTGGCGCTGGGCGCCGTGCTGGCCTCCGCCCAACTGGCGGGCGTGGCCCTGGCGTCGTCGGATGCGGCCGCCGCGCGTGCGATGGCCCAGGCCCTGGCCACGCGGCCGGGCGCCATCCTGCCCCTGGTGGTGGCCGCCGGCCATGTGCGCCAGCTCTACCGCTTCACGGCCGAGCAAACGCTGACCATCAACACCGCCGCCGCCGGCGGCAACGCCGCGCTGCTGGCCGGCGTGCACTGACCGGCCGGGCCCGCGCAGGGCTCAGTAAAAGCCTTCGCGGCGGCGGTAGCGCGCGGCGCGCTCGGCGTCGTAGCCCGCCGCGTCGAAGGCCTCGCCCTGGATGGCGCGGTGCACCTCGCCGCCGGTGGGCAGCTCGGCCGGGTCGATGAAGCGGGCCGGCTCCCAGAAGTGCGAGCGCAGGAAGGCCTTGGAGCACTGCGTGTAGGCCTCCTCGATGTCGATCAGCAGGCCCAGGCGGGGCACCTTGCCTTCCAGCGCGCTGGGCGCCAGCAGGGCCGCATCGGTGGTGATGACGGCCCGGCCGTTCACGCGGAAGGTGTCGGTCGCGCCGGGAATGATGAACAGCAACCCCAGGCGCGGGTTGGCCAGCAGGTTGCGCAGCGAGTCGGCAATGCGGTTGCCGGGGCGCTCGGGCATCAGCAGCGTGCGGTCGTCCAGGATGCGCACAAACCCCGCCGGGTCGCCGCGCGGGCTCACATCGCAATGGCCCTGCGCGTCGCTGGTGGCCAGGCACACCAGGGGTGCGCGCTCGATGAACCGGCGTGTCTCGGGGTAGAGCCGGTCGGTGATCTTGGCGCAGGTCAGCGGCAGCGGTTCGCCGATGAGGGCGCGCAGGTCGGCTTCGGTCTGCACGAGGCGGTCAGTCAGCCGGTGGGTGTGGGGCGCGGTCATGGCGGGCACCAGGCGGGGAGGTGCGCGCATTGTGGGCGCCGCTTTGGCCCGGTGCGGCTCGTCACGCCGGGGCGCGGAGCGGCCTCATGTGACGACGGCGGGCTGAAAAGAAAAAGGCCCTCTGCGGGTGACTCGCACCAGAGAGGGCCAAATCCACCCAGGGGCGGTGGAGGAGACAAACGGTCATTGCAGCTATGCAATGTTGCGGTGCAGCATAGCTCAATTTTTACCAAATGGTGTGACAAAAAGGTGTCACGTCGCAACAGCGGCCATCGGGTCAGAAAAACTGCACAAGAAACGCCGCCGCGGCCGGGCTCAGCCCGACCAATTTGTTCGTCGCCTGCCGGTAGCACTTGAAGTTGAGCTCGGTCTCGGGCTGGCCGTCGTCCCAGGCGGTGAAGGGCTTGAGCTGGGCGCGGCCCAGCGGCTGCTGCGCGCGGGCCGTGACCTGCACGGTGAGGTCCACGCGCGGCGTTTGCCGGTCGCAGTCCGGCCGGCGCGGGCAGGGCGCTGTGGCCGTGACCACCCCGCGGGCCACCAGTCCGCTGCCGCCCTCGTGCTCGCTGGCGATCAGGTACACCGTGTCGCCCACCGCCACGTGCTTGCCGCCGTACATGGTTTTCTGGGCGGTGAACACCAGCACGCAGGCCTCCGGGTCGGGGATCGCGGCTTTGAGCAGGTACATGCGGGCGGCGCTTGTTGGCGGTGGGGTGTGGGGGTCTTGGGCCGTAGGGCCATCTTCGCGGCCGGACAATCCCG
The DNA here is from genome assembly GCF_043555935.1 of Pelomonas baiyunensis. Classification (NCBI taxonomy): domain Bacteria; kingdom Pseudomonadati; phylum Pseudomonadota; class Betaproteobacteria; order Burkholderiales; family Sphaerotilaceae; genus Roseateles; species Pelomonas baiyunensis. The sequence continues at coordinate 192,486 of NZ_JBIGIB010000003.1, forward strand.
GGTCATGCGCGACGACCCTGACCCCATGCCCGTGCCGCCGCCCGCGCCGGACTTTGACGCCTGCTGCGGCAACGGCTGCGATCCCTGCATCTTCGACCTGCACGACCTGGCGATGGACGAGTACCGCCGGGCGCTGAGGGCGTGGCGGGAGCGGCATCCGGACGTGCCGGCCTGAGGGGCAGTCCCGGCGCCGCCGCGGTCGTCAGATGTCGTGCGTCGGGTTGCGGCCGTGCAGGGGCCGGTAGGTGGTGCCGTCGTGGCGCAGCACCCGCTGCTCGTCGATGGTGCGTCGGGTCAGTGGGGCGCCAGGGGGCTCTTGGGCCGCTTCGGTGCCGGTGAACGTCAGCACTGCATCCGGCCAACCCGTGCCGGTGGCGGCCTCGAAGCGCCAGGTGCCCTGGATGTCGAAGCAGTTGTCCGCGGTGAGCGATGCCTCAGCCGCGTCGGCCTTCTTGCCCTCCAGCCATTCGCTGCACCCCTCGACGGCGCCCGCAGCGCTCGTGGCGATGCGCTCGTTGAACAGCGGCTGCACGCCCGCTGCCGTGACGCCGAACACCTCAACCCAACTGCCGCAGAAGCCTTGCCAGCAGCTGCCGTTCTCGATCGACAGGGCTACGCGTCCGGGGGCCAGTGCCTGTTGCTTCAACTCGCCGGGGGTGCCGAAGAAACCGGTCCAGGTGAGGGCCGGCCGTGCGAAGGTTGCGAACCAGCGGCCATCGCGCCGCTCGAATCCGTAGACGCTGACACTGGCACCCGTGGCATGGCCGTCGACCGGCTCGCCGCGGCCCCCATCGAGCGGGCCGGCGACGACGAGCGCGCGGTGGTCGGCGTCCAGCGCGATCACCTGCATCGGCGACACCAGCACGCGCGAGGTTTTCTCCGGCGAACCGGGTTCGGCAGGCATGTCGACCGCGTGGGGCGCGTCGGCCTTCCAGCCGGCGAACACCTGTGCCATCAGCGCGCCGGGGCTGTCGTCCGCGGCACCCGCCGGTGCGGATGCCGCTGCGGTGTCCGAGTCCGGACCCGGCCCGGGCCCCGGCCGTTGGCAGGCCTGCAGCGTGAGCATCAGCAGCGCCAGCGCCACCCATTGAAAACCAGTGCGTCGCATGGGCCGGCACGATAGCGCAGGGCCTAGCATCGACCGCTTCACGCCCGGAGCCCCGCCATGTGCCGCAACATCCGCACCCTCTTCAACTTCGAGCCGCCGGCCACCGAGGTCGAGATTCGCGACGCGGCACTGCAGTTCGTGCGCAAGCTCAGCGGTTTCAACGTGCCCTCGCAGGCCAACGCGGCCGCGTTCGACCATGCGGTGCAGGCGATTGCGGCCGAGGCGCGCACGCTGATCGCGTCGCTCTCCACCACCGCTGCGCCCAAGAACCGCGAGGTGGAGGCGGCCAAGGCGCGAGCCCGGTCGGCCGAACGGTTCGGCGGCACGGCGGGCTGACGCACAATCGCCGCGCCATCGCTCCTTGAGTCTGCCCATGCGCCTGAAGCTCGCCCTGTTCTTCATCGCCCTCGTGCTGCTGGTGACCGCCTGGATGGCGTTTGCCTGGCGCTGGAGCTACTCCGAAGGCGAGCGCGCCGGCTGGGTGCAGAAGTTCTCGCGCAAGGGCTGGATCTGCAAGACCTGGGAGGGCGAGCAGGCGCTCGTGTCGCTGCCGGGTTCCAGCACGGTGGAGAAGTTCTACTTCACCGTGCACGACGAGGCCACAGCCGAGGCCATCAACAAGGTGATGGGCCGCCGCGTGAACCTGCACTACGAAGAGAAGGTGGGCCTGCCCACCTCGTGCTTTGGCGAGACCCGCTACTTCGTGACCGGCGTGACCCCGGTGGACGAGATCTCGCTGTCGCCCGGCGTGGTGGTGCCGGTGCCGGCGGCAGCGTCGGCGGCCAGCCGCTGAGGGTGTGCCGTCATAACGACCGCATCAACCCAAAACCCCGCATGACCACGCCAGAGCACATCCTGAGCCTGCTGGGCCGTGCCAACGCGCACGAGGCCCAAGCCGGGGCGTACTACCGGCAGGCCAAGGGGTGCCACGACGACGACCGCAGCCACTACTTTGAAAAGGAGCGGGACGAGGCCGACGCCGCGCGCGAGCTGCGGGCGACGGCCTGGGCCCTGGTGCAGGCGGACCCGACGCTCCAACCTCCCGGGGTGGTGGTGCCGGCGCCCGCCTCGCCAACAGCCGGCCGCTGATCCCGGCGGCCCCACGGTCGGGCCCCTGGGGCCTCGCGCGGGCCAGCCAGGGCGCGCCGCCTGACGCCGCGGGTAGGGCGTGTGTGGACAGCGTTGTCCGGCGACACTTGCGGCATGTCGATCTTCCAGCCGCTGACCTCGCGCTTCGAGCGCCTCGTCGACCCCTACCCCGAAACCTCCGACGCGGCCGGCAGTGCGCCGCCGTCGCGGTTCTTTCCTTTCCTGTGGCGCTGTGCCGAGGGCGTGCGCCGGCACTTGCTGACGGTGATGCTGTTCACCGCTGGCATTGCGGCTGCGGAAGCGTGGCTGTTCAGCTTGATGGCTTCGCTGGTGGACTGGTTGTCCACCCAGCAGCCGGCCGAGCTGTGGCGCCGGCCGCAGCCGGTGGTGCTGATGCTGGTGGGCGTGCTGGGCCTGAGCGTGGTGCTGGCCGGCGTGCAGGCGCTGATGAAGTACCAGGGCGTGTTCGGCAACTTCCCGATGCGGCTGCGCTGGATCTTCCACAGCCGCATGCTCAACCAGAGCCTGGCCTTCTTCGGTGACGAGTTCGCCGGCCGCATCGCCACCAAGGTGATGCAGACCGCGCTGGCGGTGCGCGACACCTGGCTCATCGTCGTGGACATCCTGGTCTACGTGTGCGTGTACTTCGGCACCATGGTGGCCATCGTGGCGGCGTTCGACGCCCGGCTGATGGCGCCGTTCGCGGTGTGGCTGGCGCTGTACCTGGTGGCGCTGCGCTTCTTCGTGCCCCGACTGGGCCGGGTGGCCCAGGCCCAGGCCGATGCGCGCAGCCTCATGACCGGCCGCATCACCGACGCGTACACCAACATCGCCACCGTCAAGCTCTTCGCCCACGGCCGGCGCGAGGCCGGCTACGCCAAGGCTGCGATGCAGGACTTCATGCTCACCGCCTACGGCCAGATGCGGCTGGTGACGGGTTTCGAGGTGGTCAACGCCACGCTGTCGGCGCTGCTCGTGGGCAGCACGGCGCTGCTGTCGCTGTGGTTGTGGAGCGAATCGGCCGTGGGCGTGGGCGCGGTGGCGGCGGCCACGGCCATGGCCATGCGCTTGAACGGCATCTCGCATTGGGTGATGTGGGAAATGGCCTCGTTGTTCGAGCACATCGGCACCGTGCAGGACGGGCTGGCCACTTTGTCCAAGCCCCAGACCATCACGGATGCAAACGGCGCCACCGAGCTGACCGTGCCGGCCGACGGCTCGGGCGGCGAGGTGCGCTTCGAGAACCTGCGCTTTGCCTACCCGAATGGCAAGGTGGTGGTGGACGGGCTGAACCTCACCATCCGCCCGGGCGAGAAGATCGGCCTGGTGGGTCGCAGCGGCGCGGGCAAGAGCACGCTGGTGAACCTGCTGCTGCGCCTGTACGACCTGCCGGCGGATGGCGGCCGCATCTGCATCGACGGCCAGGACATCGCCCGCGTGACGCAGGACAGCCTGCGCCGCCACATCGGCATGGTCACGCAAGACACTTCCTTGCTGCACCGCTCGGTGGCCGACAACATCCTCTACGGCCGCCCGGATGCGAGCGCCGAAGACCTGCAGCGCGCCGCGGTGCGGGCCCATGCCGATGAGTTCATTGCGACGCTGTCCGACCCCAAGGGCCGCACCGGCTTCGAGGCCTTCGTGGGCGAGCGGGGCGTGAAGCTGTCGGGCGGCCAGCGCCAGCGCATCGCCATCGCCCGCGTGATGCTGAAAGACGCGCCCATCCTGCTGCTGGACGAAGCCACCAGCGCGCTGGACAGCGAGGTGGAAGCCGCCATCCAGCAAAGCCTGTACACGCTGATGGAAGGCAAGACGGTGGTGGCGATTGCGCACCGGCTCTCCACCATCGCGGCCATGGACCGGCTGGTGGTGATGGACGCCGGCCGCATCGTGGAGCAGGGCACGCACGCCGAACTGCTAGCCGCCGGCGGCATCTACGCGCGGCTCTGGGCGCACCAGAGCGGCGGCTTCCTGGGTGAAGACTGAGGGCTGAGGCTGGCGGGCGCGTTCAGGGCTGGGCCGGAAACCACAGGCCCACGCACGTGCCCAGGCCCGGCGTGCTGCGCACGTCCACGCTGCCGCGGTGCAGCTTCATGATCTGCTCCACCAGCGACATGCCCAGGCCCGTGCCCAGCACGTGCCCGGACGGATCGGCGCGGTAGAAGCGCTCGAAGATGCGGGCCACCTGCTCTTCGGACATGCCGATGCCGCGGTCCTGCACCTCGATCCTCACGCCCGCCAGGCCGTCTCGATCCTCGGCCATGCAGCGGATCTCGATCGACTCGCCGTCCGGCGAGTACTTCAGCGCATTGCTGATGACATTGCCCAGCGCCTGACCCGCTTTCACGGGGTCGGCCAGCAGGGGCGGCAGTGCTGCCTGCACCTGAAGCTGCAAGCGCTCGCGTTGGGGCGAGCTGCCGTAGGCGTCCACGGCGCTGGCCAGCAGGTCGGCCAGCGCGAGGGTGTCCAGCCGCAGGTCGTCGGACTGCCGGGCCTCGATGCGGGCCATGTCCAGCACCTCGTTCAGCAGCTTCACCATCCAGGCCGCCTGCCGGTGGATGGTGTCGACGGCCGAGCGCAATTTGTCCGGCGGCAGGTTGGGCCGCATCAACAGCTCCGAGAAACCGTAGATGCTGGTCATGGGCGTGCGCAACTCATGGGCGGCGGTGGTCAGGAACTCGCTCTTCATGCGGTCCACCAGCGTCTCCTGGGTGATGTCGCGGATGAAGATCACATGCTCCTGCTGCGTGCCGGCGCGAAAGGCGATGGACAGGTGCCGGCCGTCGCGCGTGCGCAGCTCCGTGGCCTCGCCGCCGTGCTCGGCATGCCGGGCCAGCGCCCCCAGGTTCAGGCCCGCAGCGTCGGCTTCAGCGGCCAGCGCCTGCAGCCGGCGTTCCACGTCGTCAACGGTCTTCAGGGCCGGCGCGTCGGCGCTCAGGTTGAGCAGGGCGCGCAGCCGCAGGTTGGACTGTTTCAACTCGCCGGTGCTGGAGAAGTAGCCCATGCCGATGAGGGACAGCTCGCTCATCAGCTGGAGGTGGTCGGACTTCTCGCGCAGGCAGTCGGTCAGGCGCTGGGCGTCCTCCCGTGAGGCGGTGGCGGCCTGTTGCAGCATCAGCATGTCGCCGGTCGCGTCGTGGGCCGCGAAGTCGGTGAGCTGCAGCCCGCGCGCCTGCATGTCCTCGAAGCTCTGCAGCTTGGGCCGCAGCAACAACAGCACGGCGGTGTCGTCCTGCACGGAGATCTGGCCGCGAAACCCCAGGCCGCCCGGCTCCCGGTTTTCCAGCAGCAGAGCCTGGCCGTCGAAGCGCGCCCAGTCGGCCGTGCTGGCCAACGCTCTCGGGCGGCTGGGCGTCAGGTGCTGGCTCAGCAGCATGCCCGGCACCAAGCCCGGCATGACGCGCTGCAGGCCCGGCCCCGCCTCCCGCACCGTGCCGTCACGGTTGAGCTGCAGGAAGAACGGAAACGCACGGGCCAGCGCGGCGCCGCTGAGCTGGGGCGTTGTGCCGCTCACGCCAGGATCTGGACGAGAAAGCGGTCGTGCGGGGTGCTGGCGTCGCGCGGGGCGGTCAGCCGGATGTCCACGCGCTGGCCGAAGCGCTTGGCCAGCCCGGTGATGAGCCCCTCCACCATGGGCGCCAAGCCTTCGCGGGTGGACTCGTAGACCAGCGCGAAGGTCTGGGCATCCAGCTCATGCACTTCGAAGCTGGGCGGCCGGATTTCCGGCAACGAGGCCTCGATGCGGGCGTGCATCTGATTCATGCCGTGCAGAAAGCTCAGCAGGTCGCTGCCGCACATGGTGAGCATGCTGCCATAGCCTTCTTCGGCGGTGTAGAGGATCCAGTACTCCCCAAAGGCGCGCAGCACGGCATCGGGCGGCAGGCCCAGTTCCTCGCTGACGGCGCCGACGAGCCGGTAGGTCACCGCGTCGTCGTAGGTTTGCATGGCCACAAAGCCGCCGTCGGGCCACCCGGCCCGCTGGCAGACGCGCTCCCAGGCCGAGTCGCCTTTCAAAGACACCACCAGCTGTTCGATGGCGCGGTTGACGAGTCCGTACATGCGATCTCCTGATCGGCAGTCGAACCCCGAGCGTAGGCCGGCGGTGCGTCGGGCGGCGCACGCAGCCGCGTCAGGCGGCTGAGCGCGCCGTGGCATTTCCCACACGCACGGGCGGGTTTGGCGCGCCGGGGCTGTGCGGGCACGCGATGCGGGCCGGCGCGCTGAGGAGCCGCGCCCGGTGCTCGCGTCAAACGGCGGTCAGAAGGTTTCCAGCACAGTCCAGCGGCCATCCCGGCGGCGCAGCAGGCCCTGGAACAGGGCGCCCGGGGTGTGCGGGGTCACGCGGCGGCAGGCGGCGCGCAGCGCGGCCAGGCCTTCGGTGGCGTGGGCGTCGCAGAAGTGCAGCTGGCCGTGGGCCGGAATGGCCACCACGGCGCCGTTGGGGGTCTTGTCGGCAAACAGGCGGTCCCACACGCCGTCCACCAGCACCATGCAGGCCTCGTGCTCGCCGTCGAGCTTGAGGCTGAAGCAGTCCGGCCGCTCCACCAGGCGCAGCCCGCGGCCTTGCTTGACGCGCTGGCGCAGGTTGGTGAGCGCGGCCCGGTGCAGCAGGTCCAGGTTCAGGCCGGCGGCCTGCATGGCCTGTTCGCCCACCAGGCTCCAGTGCTCGCCCGCTTCAACGTGGTAACCCACGGCAAACACGCCCGCCGTGCCGCGGGTGGGCGGCATGGGCTTGGGCACGCCGGGCAGCATCACGGCCTCGCCCTCGGGCCAGCCTTCGGCGGCCACGGCGCGCAGCACGGGCAGGGCTTCCTGCGCGGGCGCGGGTTCAGCGGCCAGGGCGGGGCGGGTCACGGCGGCGGCCACTGCATCGGCGGGCGCCAGGTCGCGTTGCTGCTCCAGCGCGCGGGCCAGGCGGATGTCGGAGGCCAGCACGTCGCGCGTGGTGCGCGAGCGCTGCCACACGTACAGCGGTGCGGCCAGGCTCACCACCGGCAGGGCGCAACTCAGGAACAGCGGCAGCTTCAGGCGCGGCGACGCGCGCAGCGGCGACACGGCGCGCTGGATCACCCACGGGCCCACCAGCCAGGTGCCGATGCAGCCCACCACGATGACGGCCACGTTCTTGCCCAGCACGCCCACGAGCGCCACCCACACCAGGGCCAGCCACAGCCACACCGGCTTGGCCAATGCCTTCAGCTGCTGTTCCTGTTGCAGCAGCTCGTTCAGTTCCGCTGTCCCGCCCATCCCAATCGCCTTGTCCCCAAAACGGGCGGCAGTGTAGAGAGGTCGGCCCGCTTCAGTGAGGGGGCAAGCGCCGACAAGCGGGCATCTCCTACCCCCGGAGTCGGGTGTTGAGAAATGCCACGGTCGAGCGCAGTGCCTCGCTCAAATCGGCCTGCGCGGCCTCGGTGGCGCTGCCGCTGCGCGGGCCTCGCGGAGCCCCGCCGGCCGGGCCCATGGGGCCCCCACCCATGCCCCCATTCATCCCGCCACGTTGCCCGGCGCCCAGACCCGGCTCGCGGCCGCGGTGCTGGTCTTGGGTGTGCCAGCCCTCGGGGGCCAGGGTGCCCGACAAGGCCGCGTGGCTCACGCCGCCCAGGTTCAGCAGTTCACCCGCCGGCAGCGAGGCCAGGGCGCGCTGGCGGTCGGCCGGCCGGGTCACCAGGCCCAGGGCGTCGCCGTCGACGTCGCTGGTCACCAGCAGCGCGGCGGGCAAGCCGGGTGCGGCGTCCATGGGCGGCGGGCTGATGGCGATGACGGCGCGCGGCCGCCAGCCGTCCGCCGCGGGGACGAGGTCCAGCACCGCCTGGGCGCCGGTTTCATAGCCGGCCAGCGCGGCGTGTTGCCAGTCCAAGGCCACAGGAGGCAGGGCGGGGCTGGTCAGCGTCGGCAAGCGCCGCAGGGCGTGCAGCAGGTGCGCCACCGCGGCCTGCCGCTGCGTGCGCAGCTCGGCCCCGTAGTGCCGCTCGCCCAGCGCCCGGAATTCGCCGCTGCGCGCCAGTGGGGTGCGCCAGGCGTCGGCGTCTTCGGCCAGCGGCTGCACGGTCAACACCGCATAGCCGGCCTGCGCCCAGCCCGCGGCCCAGCGCTGGCCGGCGTCGTGCGCCTGGCCCAGCCCCGGCAGGTACACCACCACCGGCAGCGGGCCGCTGCGGCCGCGGGGCAGCGTCAGGCCCACGGGGCGCCCGGCCACCTCCACCTGCGCCAGTTGCAGCTGCAACTCGCGGGTGGCCACCTCGGCCCAAGGGCGCGGCGCCGGCGGCCCGCCTGCACAGGCCGCCAGGGCCAGCGAGGTCAGGAGGGTCAGCAGCGGCAGGGCGGGGCGGTGCAGGGGCATGGCAGCACGGGCGGGGGCAACACCCGCCACGTTAGCGCGCCCGGGCCGGCTCAGCGTGGCTGCGGCTGGGGCTGCTGGCGTCGGCGGTGCTGTGCCAGGGCCAGGGCGGCCCAGGCCGCGCCGGCCAGCGGCAGGCTGCCGGGCTCGGGCAGCGGTTGTTCGGTGGGCTGCACCTCTTCCACGGCGGGACGCACGGTCAGCTGGGCGGCCCAGGGCGTCAAGGGGCCCACGGGCGGCAGCGGGGTGCTCCAGCGCGTGTTGCGCACGCCGTCGGGGGCCCAGTCACCGCAAATCCAGAACAGGCAGAACCGGCGGTAGTCGTGGCTTTCCATCTGCCAGTCCAGGTCCGACGCGGCGAACCAGGTGCCGGTGAGCCAGTAGGTGCCCGGCGTTTGGAACGTGAAGCTGACCTGGCCCTGCATGCGCGGATCACCGAAGGTGGTGACCGTGCCCTTTTGGCCGTCGGAGCTTTGGAATTGGTAGGCGGCCCAGTCCAGCACCTCGGTGCTTTGCACCCAGTCGTAGCTCGTCCAGAACTGATCGCCGGCGAACTTGGGGCCGGGCATCTCGTGCAGGCGGCGTTCGCCCTGTGTGGGCGTCAGCGCGATCACGCCGTTCACGGTGATGGTGAAGGCCTCGCCCACGCGCAGCAGCGTGGGGCTGGTGCTGACGGCCACCGGCATGGGCAGGGCCTGTGCGGCGTGCATGGAGGCCAGCGCCCAGGCCAGCCCGGCCGCCCAAGGCAGGCCGCGTCGTGTGGTGTTCATGTGTTCTCTCCCTGGGCTGCCGTTCCAGCGGCAGCCTCTGGGAAAAACTGTAGACACGGCGGGGCCGTGCGGCAGGGCTCGGGTTGGGTGATCTTGCCCTTGACGGAGGCGCCTCAGCCCAGGCCGGCGCTGCTGGCGTCAGTCGTCATCGCCCAGCAGGTGGTCCAGCCGGTGGCGGCCGGCGGCGTCGATCACGGTGATGGCGCGCAGACAAGGCGTCAGGCGCAGGGGGCGCAGGTTGGAAAGCCCCCCCGGGGTCACCGGGGTTACCGGCGCTGACGGGCCTGACTGGACGCGGGGCAGCCCCGGCGCCCCGTGGGGTCGCGGGCTGGGGCCCGGCGCCGGGCGGGGCGCCAGGGCACTCAGCGGCGTGGGCTGGCCCGCGGTCAGCACGCCACGGAGCACCTGCCCGCCGGGCACCACCACCCGCCAGCCCTGCAGCGATTGCGGGGTCAGGGGCGCAGGCCCCGTGCTGCTGATCTCCAGGGCTGCGTTCACCACCCGAACGCGCAGGCCGTCGGTGGGCGCCGCACCCGGGTGGACCAGGAAGGTCTTGCGCACCCGTTGCGCCGGTCGCCCGCCTTGGGCGCAGGCGAACTCCAGCACATTCAGGCCCGGGCGGATGGCCCGGTGCGTGCTCGCCAGCTGCAGCGACAGGCGGCTCAGCCCGTCGGTGTGTTGCCACGCGGTGTCTGGCACGCTCAGAGCGTCGCCGTTGAGCAGCAGCACGGCCTGGCCGTCCATGGTGGGGTTGGAGGGGGCCGGCAGGCCCGCCACGACGATGCGAATCGGGATGCTCGCGTGGTACGCGCAGGCCGCCTGCAGGTCGGCAGCGATGCCCAGCGGGCTGCAAATGTTCAGCCCCAGTGGGCCACCCCCCAGGGCGGCATCCAGCGCCCGCTGCTGCGCCTCCTGCGCCTGGGTCTGGGTCGCGATCTGGGTGCGGGTCTGGCGCAGCCGGGTGCGGGCGGCTTGCTCGTTCTCGCGGGCACTGAACGCCAGCCGCAACGCATCACGCAGGGGCGGCAGCTGGGTGATGACGTCCACGGCGGCCTTCACGATGGCTGTGATGGAGAGCTCGCGCGGCAGCTGCAGGTTGGCCACGGCGCGCACGGCGGCATCCAGCCGGTCGGTGATCGCTTGGGTCAGCGCGCGCGTCAATGCCGTGGCATCGGCGGCTGCGGCAAACAGCCGGGCGATGTCGTCGCCCACCGCGCGCAGCACTTGAAGCGCGCCGTCGAGCAGCGGGCGGATGCCGGCGAAGGCCGTGGCAAACGCCGCGCCGGCGACGTTCAGGGCCGCTGCACGGGCATCCCGCGGCAGCTGGGCGAAGCCGGGCACCTGCCGGGCGAAGGCCCGCGCGTTGGCGATGCCGTCTCGCTGCAGGCGGTCCAGGATCTGCTGGCGGCGGGCCGCCGAGCGGCAGGCCGCCGCGGCGTTGTCCAGCTGGCGCGACATCTCTCGCGCCCAGCGTTCGGCCTCGGCCAGCCGCGCGTCGGCCTGCCGGCTCAGCACCACCAGCGTTCGGCCCAGCACCACCAGGTCGTCCCGCAGGCGGGCCAAGCCGGCGGCCAGGCCGACTTCGATCCGCTGCACCAGGCCCTCACCCAAGCGGGCAAAGAAGCGCTCCAGCGCCGCCACCGTGGCCGACAAGGTCTGGCCCAGCGTGGCGGCCATGGCTTCGGCCTGCAGCACCACCATGTCCTTCACGGCTTGCGGGGCGGGCACGTAAGCGCAGGCGGCGATGTCGGCCATGAAGCGATTTGGGTCGGCCCGGTCAGCTTCGCCGTAGACGCTGAACAGGATGCGGCGCAGCAACTCGCGCTCGCGGGCGCGGCGGGCGTCGGTCCACACCTGCTCGCCGGTGGCACTGGCCAGCACCAGCAGCAGGTCCGCCGCCAGCTCCCGGCTGGCCTCCAACATCACGGCGCTGGGAATGACGCCGCCCACCGCTGCTGCCAGAGGTTGCGCCACGGTGTGAAAGGCCTGCGCCAGCGGTGTTCGCCGGCCGTCTCGCAGCGCGTCGGCCAGATCGCGGGCGGCTTCGGCCGCGTGGTCTCGGACGTGGTCCACCAGGATGTCCCGCAGCACCACCACATGGCTGATCACGACCTTGCCCACCAGCAGCCCCAGCGCAGCGCGCAGCGGCTCTTGCTGCAGCGCGCGGCCCGCCACGGCGTCGTCCAGCCGGGCCAATACGAAGTCGCGCAGCATCAGCAGGCTGGGGCGCACCACCTCGTCGGTCCACAGGCGGGTTGGGGCGTCGTCGGGCAGCGCGCCGGCCAAGGCCGGCAGGAGTTGCTGGATCAACAGCCCATCGAGCAGGCGCGACGCCAGCGCCCGGCAGGGTGCGTAACGCAGCCGCAGGTCGCCCCGCAGCGCGGCCGTGAGCAGGTCGCCCACATCCAGCTCCTGCTCGATCAGGTCCAGCAGCGGCGCGAGCTCTGGCAGCGCGGCGCGCAGTTGCGGCAGCAGGCGGCTGTCGATCAGCCACGCCACGGCGTTCGCAAACGACAGCCGGCTGTCGCGCGGCAGGCCCAGCCGTGCGTGCAACTCGTCCTGAACGAAGGCCGGCACGTCGCGAATTTCGATCTGGATGACCTGTGAGACCTGCGTGGCCAGGCCCAGCACCCCGGCGCTGGCGCTGGCCTGCGCGGCCACCACGCCCTGGCGCAAGGCCTGGGCTGCCGCCAGGCTGAGCCACAGGGCGGCCAACGCGGTGCGACAGGTGCTGCGCTCGGCGGCATCCAGCGCATCCAACAGCGCAACGAGCCGGGGCAACGCCTCGGTGGCGCGGGTCAGCGTCCAGCCCTCGCCCTCCATCGACGCCAGGGCGTCCAGCGCGGCCTGCACCGCGGCGGCTGTGCGGGTGGCCACGTCCGACGGTGGCGCCGCCGCCAGACGGTCCATGACAGCATCCAGCTGCGCGGCGAGCCGCGCGGCCGCACCGCGCGCGAGTTGGTCCAGCACGAAGCGCTGCAACTCGGCGCCCATGCAGGCCGCGAACACCTCGCCCGCCACCGCCGGCCGGGCGGCCAGTGCAGCGGTGTCGATTTGGGCGATTTCGTACGCGGCATGGAGCAGCGCCGGCAGCGCAAATTCCAGCGCCGCCAGCGGCAGGGTCAAGGCGGGTGGCAGGTGCTTGCGGGCTTCCGTCACCAAGGCGCCGGTCGCGATGTTCACGGCGTTCAGGAAGAACCGCTTGGGGCTCTCGAACCGCGCGCCGGCGTACACATCCACGCCCGCGCCGGCGGCCGCGCCCACGGCCAGGCCCCCCGCTATCACGAAGCCCGCGTGGTTGTCGTCGGCCAGGCTCAACAGCACCGAGATCTCGCCACGCGCCATCGCTGCCACGCCCAGGCGCGCCCACACCCCGGCGCCCAGACGGATCTCACCGAGCAAGGCCAGGAAGATCTCCAGCGCCGGGCCGTCCAGCCGCGCTGCGGCCAGCCGGGCCACATCTTGAAGGTCCAGCGACACGGCCAGCCGGCCCGCCACCGAGGCCTCCGCGTAGGCCGCCACGCTCACATCCAGGCCGGCCCGGTCAAACGGGTCGACGGTGGCCGTGGCCACCAGCCGTGCGCCCGCGCTGGCCAGGGCGGCGCCTTGTGCATCCCCCGACAGCAAGCCCAGCAGCACCAGCTGCGCCGAGGCGTCGGCCCGTGCCTGCGCGCCGGCCTGCACGGCCAGCCCGTGGCAGGCGGTGAAGCGCGTGGTGAAGTTCAGCCGGGCGCTGGCCCCCACTTGGCCGCGGACCAGGCCCTCATCAAAGCCGGCAGAGGCGTCCAGCGAGAACACCTCGCCCGCGAGTACGACGTTGGGCATGGCTCAACTCCTTGGGAGGCGTGGCGCGACAGCGTTCAAGCGCGGGCCGCCGTGCTGCGGCGTGCGCGCAGGCCCAGGCCCACCACGCCCAGCGCCATCAGCGCCCAGGTGGAGGGCTCGGGCACGGCGGCGGCCTGGAAGTCGCTCACCACCAGCCCTTGCCCGGTGCCGTAGTGCACCAGGAAGCTGCCGGTGCCGTCGGCGGTGAGCAGACGGCCGCCGTCGGCCACGTTGGCGAACTGGCCGAACACATCGCCCCCGGTCTGGATCAACTGGAATTGCTGCCCGGCCGCCGCCGTGAAGCCGCCGATGAAGCTCAGGCGCAGCGTGGTGTCTTGCCCCAGGTCCACGGTGCCGCCCACGTTGAGCGCGTCGTAGCTGCTGCCCCGCAACAGCCCGCCGAGCTCCATGTTCAGCACCGCCAGCCCGCTGAAGCTCAGGTCTTGCCGCACGCTGAAGAGGCCCGCGCTGGCGCCCGGGGCCAGCTCGGCCGACTGCACGGCCAACCGCTCCACCGTGCCGTGGCCGCCCAGCGTGCCGGCTTCCACGGCGGTGAGGCCGGTGTAGGCCTGCGCGCCGTTGAGCACCAGCGTGCCCGCACCCGTCTTGAGCAGGCCCAGGCCCGACTGCAACTCGCCGATGCTGCCGGCCACCACCAACGTGTGGCCGTTGGTGTCGATGAAGCCGGCGGTGCTGCCCGATTCACCGTCCAGCAGCACGGTGCGCGTGGCCGCCAGCGTGAACGAATCCCACGCGCGCAGGCCGCCTTGGGCGCTGCGGGTGGATTCACCGTCGAAGAAGCTTTTGCCCAAGATGAGGCGGTTGCTGGCCGCACCCAGCGAGCCATCGGCCGTGATGCCCAGCACCGCGCTGCCGAAGCCCTGCGGGTCGCCCAGCTGCAGGTCGCCGGTGAACGTGTTGTTGCGATTGGCCAGGCGCACGTCGAACTTGTCACCGCCATCGCCCGGACGGCTGCCGCCTTGGACGTTCAAGGCCAGCGTGCCGGTGAGCGCCCGCTCGACCACGATGGACTGCCCGCCCGCCACCAAACCCGCGCCGCCGGGCCCGATCTGCAGGTTCATCGCGTTGCTGATGACCAGCGGTGCCGCGAGCCGGTTGCTGGCCTCCAGCGAGCCGTTGTCCAGCCGCAGCAGGTTGCTCGCGGCGCCCAGCGCGTTCTCGTGGCCCACCGTGAGCCGGCTGCCCTGCGTCACCTCCACGCTGCCGGAGAACGTGTTCGCGCCGTTCAGCGTGACGGCCGCGGACGAGAAGCCCGCACGGCCCACCAGCAGGTGGCCCTGGCCGGCCAGGCTGCCGTCCAGCGTGCCGAACAGCGGGCGCAGCGTGCCGCCAGCGCCCAGGTCCACGGTGCTGCCGGCGGCCGTGTTCAGCGTGTTCACGGTCAACGCGCGGCCGCCCATCTGCAGTTGGGCTGCGGCGGCCACATCCACCAGGCTGCGGGCGCCCAGCGCCTCGTTCACGCCCAGGGCCAGCGCGCCCTGCAGCACCTGCACGCGGTTGTCGCCGCTGGCGTCGGCGTTGGCGGTGTTGAGCGTCCAGGTGCCGGCGCCCGCCTTGGTCATGCCCAGGCCGGTGATGGGCTGGTTGAACACGACGTCGAAGCCGGCCGTGTCCACCGTCATGTCCCGAAAACTCGTGCTGCGCGTGGCGCTGATGTTCAGGTTTGCGGCCGCCTCCAGCGTGCCGGGCAGGGAAGACAGGCCGCTGGCACGGCCGATGTTCAGCACGCCGCCGGCGGCGCCCAGCCGCGCGTCGCTGTCGACGACCAGCACCGCCGCCTGGCCGTTGGACACACCCGCCAGGGCCACGCCGCCAGACTGGGTTGCGGTGCTCGCCAACACATACCGCGCTGCGCCGCTGAGGTTGAGCCGGCCGGTGCCGCTGAGGGTGCTGGTGACGGTGTGCGTGCCCGAGCCGCTCACGGTGGCGGCATTGCCTTGCAAGGTCAGCGGGCGGTTCAGGTCGTAGCCGTCCGGCAGGGCCAGGCCACCGCCCAACGTGATGCCTGCGCCCGCAGCGCCCAGGTTGCCGTCGTGCGTGAAGCGCAGCGTGGTGGTGTTGGGCTGGCCGGCCGCGTTGAGGCTGCCGTCGTTGAAGACGCCCAGGCCGCCGGCAAAGCTGTTGGCGCCGGTGAGCGTGATGACACCGCCGATGACGCTGACGCCGCCGTCGCCGGTGATGGTGCCGCTGACGGTGTTGGTGGTGCCGTTGCCGAACTGCAGCACGCCCTGGCCACCCGTGGTGGTGATGGCCCGCGCGAGGTCGAAGCCGTCGCGCACCAGCAGGCGGCCGCCACCGTCGAACTGCAGCACCGGGCTGGCGCTGCCCAACACGCTCTCGCGGCCCACCTGCAGCGTGCCGGTGTTGCGCAAGGTGATCTGGCCGGCGAAGGTCAGGGGCGCGGCGCTGCCCAGCACCAGCGTGCCGCTGCGAACGTCCAGATCGCGCTGACCGCTCAAGGCGCCGGAGACGGTGAGCTGGCCGAAGCTGTTGGCATCGAAGTCCACCACCACGCGCCCGTTGCCGGCGAGGCTGGCCACCGTGGCGCTGCCGCCCGCGCCCCCGGCGTTCAGGTCACCCGCCCCGGTCACGGCGCCGGTGGACACGCTGCCGCCGTTGGGGCGCAGCGTCAGGCTGCCCGTGCCGGCGACTGTGTTCAGCACCAGCGTGTTCTGCGCGCCCGCGGTGCTGAGCGTGAGCGCCTGCCCGGCGCGGTCCACCGCACCGCTCACCACGAAGCGCACGGGTTGCGCGTTGGTGCCACCGAGGGCCTGGATGTCGGCCGCGTCGGTCAGCGTGACGGGCCCGCTCACGGTGCCGCCGGCCACCGCGCCGAAGGGGGTCTGCACGAACGGCGCACTGCTGCTCAGGCGGCCGCCGAGGGCGATGGCTGGGGTCAGCGTGGTGGCGACGTTGGAGGCCACGATCTGCAGCTCGCCACCTCGCGCCACCTGAACGCCGCCGGTGCCGGCCAGCGCCCCGCCGGCCACGCCCAACGCGGCGCCGGTGGCCACCGTGGTGAGCCCACTGAAGCTGTTGTTGCCGCTCAGCACGGTGCGGCCGCTGGCCAGCGCCAGGCCGCCGGTGCCGCTGATGTCGCCGCGCAGGAAGAGCTGGCTGGCGTTGCTGAGGCCGCCGGCCACCTGCAGGTTGTCACTCAGCACCAGCGCGTTGTTCACGCTGCCATGGCCGCCGTTGGACTGCATGCGCAGGTAGGCGCCCGCGCCCTGAAAGCGCAGCGTGTTGCCGGTCAGCGTTGGCGCCGGCGCGTTGGCGCCCAGCGTGAGGCCCAGCAGCGTGAAGCCGCCGGCGAGGTCGTTGACGCTGGCCGGGCGCGCGGCACTGTCCAGCAGCAGCTCACCACCGGCCACGGGCAGGCCGCCGGCCCAGTTGGCGGTGTCGCTCCAGCTGGCGCTGGCAGTGCCCGTCCAGGTGTGCACGGCTGCGCCGACGGACGCAGGCGACAGGCCGATCAGGGCGAGGGCGGCGGGAAGTGTTCGAAGCGCGTGGGTGAGTGGATGCGAAGGCATGTCAGCGTCTCGGTGTGCGGCGGATGCCGTGTCGTGGAAAGGCAGGACTGCCCGGGCTCGATCCCGTGCAGCTGCGTTCAGTGACTGATGCGTGTGGATGGACTCGGGCGTGTGCGAACGGTGCGTCGCGTCATGGCACCGATCCGCTGTGCAGGCTCAGACCTTTGGTTCATGTCGCCCGTCGACCGCGAGACCTGCATGCCGCCGGCGCCGACACAGGCCCAGCACCGCGAGGCCCGAACCCAGCATGGCGATGGTTGAGCTTTCTGGAACCGCAGACAGCACAAGTGACAGGTTGTCTGCGTAGCCGTCGTTGTACGAACCCGCTTGCCGCGTCAGGGTGAGTTGCAAGTCGATGAACCGCGTGCCCACCGGCACGGCGCCTGACGTCTGCCGCAGCAAAAGACCCGTGGCGTTGCCACGATCGGTGTGTGTCACCGGGCCCACCGACCCGGCGCCCAGGACATCTCCGGAGGCACCGAGGAAGGTGGCGGTCAGCATGGCGTTGTCCTGCTGAGAAGAAAAGCCGCCCAGGTACGCCGCGAGCTCGAAAGACACCGCGCCGCCATCGATCAATCCAAGGATGGACGAGACATCAAACGACTGGGTGGCGCTGGATTGCGGAGCGTTCGGCCCCCCTGCAAAGAAGTTGCTCCCCCGACTGGACGGCCCCGGATCGCGCGCCGCAGGAAAGCCACCCCCCGCCGCGTAGGACACGACGGTGAAGCTGCCCGAACTCAGGAATCCGGGTGCTGCAACGATCGCGTTTCCGTTGCCCCCGGCGCCGGATTCAGCGTCACCGTTGACGACGAGGTTGCTTCCCAACACGCCACTGGCCTGGGCAGCAACAGCAGCGAGCACAAGAACGGATACGGACAGTGCTTTTGTGAGCGTTCCAGCTTTCATGCGTTTCCCCCTGGAAAGAATGGAATGGTTGTCTGGCGCTTGTCGAACGCCGGGAGTCATGCTGCGTCGCTGGTGTTGGTGCGACGGGCCTTGCAAGCGCGCCAGCCCAGGCCCAGCAGGCCCGTGGCCATCAGTGCCCAGCTGCCCGGCTCGGGCACGGCCGTCACGCTGATCACGCCGTCGGTGTAGAGGCGGCTCACGTCCAGCGTGGTGCCGGCGGCCAGCTGCAGGCCGCTGCTGTCGATGCTGCTGAACTGGCCCTGCAGCGTGCCCCCGTCGAACAGGTCGAAGCTTTGGCCGGCCTGGCCCGTGAAGCCGGCGAAGGACACCAGCTGCAGCGTGCCGCCCAGCGTGAGGGTGCCGGCCACGCGGTAGTGGTCGTAGCCGGTGCCCAGCACGGTGCCGCCGATCTCGGCCAGGTAGGTGCTGCCCAGGCCGAAGCTCACGCTGCCGGCGTCTTCGCCCAGGCCGGGCGAGTTGCCCACGCTCAAGCTGCCCTCGAAGTACTTGTGGCCCGTGCCCGTGAGCAGCGCGCCGCTGCGCTGTGCCACGGCGCCGAAGAACACGGCGGTGGCGCCGGCCGAGGTGCGCAGCTCGCTGCCGGCTTGCAGCTCCACCGCGTCGTAGAAGGTGGTGGTGCCCTGGCCGGAGAGCAGGATCTGGCCGGCCTTCTGGTTGGTCACGGCGCCGAACACATCGCTGTCGCCCGAGGTGACGAGCACCTGGCCGGCGTTGGTCAGGCCCTTGCTCACCGTCAGGCGGGCGTCGCCCAGCAGCAGGCGGGCGCCGGCGGCGTTGGTCCAGGCGCCTTCGGCCAGGGTGGTCGAGCGGTTCAGGTCGATCACGCCGCCGCTGCCGTTCAGCAGCGTGCCGGTCAGCTCCAGCCGGCCCTGGTTGATCTCGAACACGCCCAGGTTGCGGTGGCTGGCGCCGCGCAGCTGCAGCGTCTCGCCGGGCTGCACCAGCACGCGGCCGCTGGCCTGGTTGAGCAGGTCGGCGTCCAGCCCGGCGCCGTTGCGCGGCCCGCCCGCCACGCCGCGCACGAGGCCGGCGTTGCTGAGGCTGGCCGTCATCGCCAGTTGGTCGGCCTGCACCGTGCCCTGGTTGACCACCAGCCGCGAGAAGCTGCCCGTGCCGGTGAGCACGCCGCGCGGGCCGATCAGGATGGGGTCAGCCGCGTCGATGCTGCCACCCGCCATCTGCAGCGTCACGATGCCGGCGCCGGTGCCCACCTGCAGGGACTTCAGCGTCACCGCGCTGGTGGGGCCGGTGATGCGCAGGCTGGTGGCGGCGTCGATGGCCACGTCGTGCACGTCGGCGGGGTTCATGCCCAGCGTCCAGTTGGCGGCGTCGGCCCAGCTGCCGCCGGCTGTGCTGCGCCAGCGCAGATCGGTTTGGGTGTAGACGAAGACGCCGCTGCGGCCGTCCGCCAGGGTGGCGCGGTAGGCGAGCTGGGCCTTGCTGTTGAAGCTGTCAGCTGCGAGCGTGAGGCCAATGACGGTGGAACCCGCGAGCGCATCGCCCTCGCGCACCGCCAGGATGAGTTCCCGGCCATCGCCCAGGTACAGGCCCGCGTTGTTGCCACTGGTGACGCCCGAGCCGGTCAGTCCACCCAGGAACGCAACCTGCCCACCGGCATTGAGTTGCAGGTTCGAGAAGGAGCTGAAGTTCACGCCTGCACCCGCACCGGGTGCGGCGGTGCCGGAGCGAGCGATCAGGCTGCTGTCCCGCCACAGGCCCTGGTCATTGACGTTGTTGTTGACCCCCAGGCCCGCCAGGTTGGCATGGAAGGCGATTTGGCCGGCGTCATTGAGCTGCACCTCAAAGGGATTGAAGGGGCTGAACTCGTCGAAGGTCACGCCCAAGCCTGCGCCGGGCGCCGCCGAGCCTGCCCGAGCGATGAGGCTGCTGCCTAGCCAGAGGGACTCGCTGTTTCTGACGGTCGTGCCCGTGCCGGCTAGGTTGCTGGCATAAGCCACTGCGCCCGTGGCGTTCATCTTCAGCAGCTGAAGACTGTCGTAGCGCACCCCGCTTCCCGCGTCGCTGGCGGCTGCACCCTTGCGGACGATCAAGCTGCTGTCGCGCCAGATGCCCTCGTCGTTGGTGAGATTTGTATTGCCCTCCAGGCGCGCCTGGAAGGCCACTGCACCCTGCACATTCGCAAGCACGGCGGAGAAGGATTGAAAGTCCACGCCGCTGCCGACGCCCGGCGCTCCCTCCCCCGAGCTGACGATCAGGTTCGTGCTTGAGCCGCCGATCGCCGGGTTGCTGCGCCAGACGCTGTTACCGGGCCTTGTACCTGCGGAGCTGGTGAGGCTGGACGTGAAGACCACCATTCCTGCGGGGCTGATGCTGCGGCTGCCCAGCGCACCAAACAGCAACCCGCTCGTCCCGGGCGCCGCGTTGCCCTCCTGGGCGACGAGCGAGCCCGATCGCCAGAGGCCGAAGTCATTGCTGGGCTTGACGCTGGAGCCGGCGAGAGAAGCGCCGTAAAGCACGGTCCCGGCGCTCGCGCCGACCTGCAGCACGTCGAAAGACGCGAAGCTCACACCACTGCCCAGGCCCGGTACCGCGCTGCCGGTGCGGGCGATGAGGGAAGCACCTCGCCAGATGCCGCTGTTGTTGCTGCTGGTCACGGTGGGGCCGGCCAGCGTGCCCTTGAAGAAGGCCGCGCCGAAGTCGTCGAGCGCCGGAGCTTCAAATGCCGAGAAGACCACGCCGCCGCCATTCGGCGCGGCGCTGCCGGTGAGCGCCACGGTGGCCGTGCCGGCCCAGGCGCCCTGGGCGTGCGCCAGCGCCAGGGCGAAGGTGAGGGCGGTGCGCCGCAGGGTGAAAGCTTTCATGGGGGTCTCCAGAGCGGTTCTTGTTGTCCAGGTGAAGGGCGAGGCCGCGTTCACGGGCAGCCCTGCATCAGCTGTGAGGTCATCTGCCCGCTGTCGACGAGCGTCAGCAGCAGGTAGCCAGCGCCCAGGCCCACAGCGCCCACGGCGGTGGCGGCCAGGGCGCGGCCCGGGGTGAGGCCGCTGACGCGCAAGTAGCGCCACCACACCCAGCCCAGCCACAGGCTCAGCGCCAGCAGGCACAGGCCTTCCAGCGCGCCAGCCAGCAAGAACAGCGGGCGGCTCACCGTGTCCAGGTACAGGGTCTGGGCTTGCAGCAGTTGTTCGGGGTCCAGGCCGGCGGGGGGCGCGCCCGCCGGCAGCTGGCCGGTTTTCAGGTCCGCCTGGCACAAGAGCACGCGGGCGCCGTTGCCGATCTGCTGGGCCGTGTGCCGGATCTGTTGCCAGTTGCGCGCCACCACCGGGTCGGCCATGCCCACGTTGGTGAGCGCCCCGGCCAGCGCCAGCAACACCAGCGTGGCGCCGCCGAAGCGGGCCACCGCGCCGAAGAAGCCGGCAAACGCCTGCCGGTTGCCCAGCAATTTGCTGCCGCCGTGCACCACGGCCGCCGCACCCAGGAACACGAACAGCTGGCGCAGCACCGTGGCGCCTTGCGTCAGGGCGTCCTGCGGCTTGGCGGCCTCCAGCGGCGCCATGCTGGCCACCGGGAAGGCCACGGCCACCCCGGCGGCCACGGCGAGGGACAGGATCAGGAAGCTCACCCCGTCTTGCACCGGCTTGCCTTCGGTCGGCTTGGCCTCGGGTTTGGCGTCCTGCTTTGCATCCGCCTTGGCCTCGGGTTTGGCATCGGGTTTGGCCGCGCCCCCCGGCCCGCCCGCCGCCGCCGGCGCCGCGTTGGCCAGTTGATCCGCCAACACCTGGCTGGGGTGCGCCAGCGTGTGGGTGAACTGGCCCAGCCATTGCGGAATCTGGGCCAGCAGGTCGTCGACGGATTTGGGCATGACGGGCTCCCGGTGGAGGTGTTTCAGCGCGAACGCGGGGCCTGCTGGCGGCGGCGGTTCCACGCCCCGATTCCGGCCAGGCCGGCGGCCATCAGCGCCCAACTGCCGGGTTCGGGCACGGGGGCCAGTGCGGCGGCGTAGCTCAGGTTGTCGATGGCGAAGGAGGCCGAGCAGCAGCCGTTGCTCTCGAACACCAGGCGGTTGAAGGTCTGGTCCGACGTGAAACCGATGAACTGCAGGCCGCTGCCGGAGGGCTGCAGCCGTGCCACGTTGCGGTAGGAGCCGAGACCCTCCAGGCTGTTGGCGTCGACGGTGAAGTTGGGCGGCACGCCGTTGAACCAAGCCCCGAAGGCGCGCAGCGGCGTGTTGAAGCTCATGTCCGCCCAGCTGCCGCCCGGCAGGCCGAAGAACAGGTTGGTGGTGCCGTCGATGTCTCGCAGCAAGGTCGGGGAGTCGATCATCCAGGAGCCTTGCAACACGAAGTCGCCGCCGAAGTTGCCACTGGCGGCGGGGTGGTTGGAGGCGATGGAGATGTCCTGCGCGAAACGGTTGAAGTTCTCGGTGCGGGTGGCGCCAACGGCGGCGAGAAAGGCGGCCTCGCTGTTGTAGACCTGGAAGCCCGCGTGGGCGCTGCTGGCAGCGGTCAGCGCGACGATGGCGGCAGCACAGGCACGCAGGGGCAGAGACAGAGGCAGAAAGCGCGGCATGGAAATCCTCGGTAAGACCCGCAAGGGGTGACGAGGGTCATGCTGCCGGCCGGGCGTCTCAGCGGCGTCTCAGCGGCAGGTTCAGCGGGCGCGATGGGGCTGGGTGCGCCCCCCAGAGGTGGGGGAGCTGCTTCGGGCTTCAGGCCGCGCGCGGTTCCCGCCGGGCGGCGGCGGCGGCGTCGAACAGGCTCGGCCGCTCGCTGCCCTTGAGCACCGACAGCGCCGCGCGGGCGCGCTTGGCGTCGGCCGGCGTGCCGCTGTGCGCGGTCAGCCAGGCGCAGGCGCGCCAGTGCAGGTCGGCGTAGCCGGCCGTGCTGGCGTGGGCGGCCACGGCCTCGGCCACCGGGCGCAGCGCGGCGTCCGGCTCGCCGGCCAGGGTGCGGGCGCGCAGGGCCAGCAGCGCGGCTTCAGCCGCCCATTCCTGCAGGCCGTGGCTGCGGGCCACGGCCGCCAGGCGCTCGGCGGCGGCCAGCGCGGCGGGGGCGTCGCCGTCGGCCAGGGCCAGCTCCACGTCCACGCGGGCCTCGCGGGCTTGCACCATGGGGTGCTGCAGCCGGGCGCTGGCGGCACGCAACCGTGCCAGGTCTTCCGCAGCCGGGCGCTGGCCGCGGGCGGTGGCGGCGAGCGTGGCCATCAACACCCAGTTGGACACGCGCAGCGGCTCCTGCGCCTCGCGCAGCAACGGGGCGGCGGCGGCCAGCAGGGCGGCGGCGTCTTCCACGCGGCCGCATTGCAGGCGCAGCCGGGTCAGCCGCACGCGGGCCTCGGCCTCGAACAGCGCGCTGGATTGCGCCTGCGCCTGCGTCAGTGCCAGTTGCAGCGTGGCGTCGGCTTCCGCGTGGCGGCCGGCGGCGGTGAGCACGCTGCCCAGCACCAGGCGCGACAGGCACTCGGTGTGGCTCACGCCGGCCCAGCTTTGCAGGCTGCGGCGGGCCATGTCCTCCGCAGCCGGCAGGTTGCCCAGGGCATGCAGCATCACGGCCAGGTCGTTTTCCACGGTGAGGCCGCGGCAGTAGTCGGGGTGGCGCGCCAGCAGTGTGGCCAGCGCGTCGTGGGCGGGCAGCACATGGCCGCCGAACCAGTGGATCTGGCCCTCGAAACTCAGCACCGAAGGCAGGTGCGGGCCCGCCTCGCGCAGCTGGGCCAGCAGGGCCCAGGCGGCGGGGATGTCGGGCTCGCGCATGGCGAGTTCGATGAGCACCTCGTAGGCCTGCACCCGCTCTTTGGCCGGCAGGTCGGGCAGCAGCTCGCGCAGGCGGGCAGCGTGCAGGGCGGCCGCGGGCAGGTCGCCGGCGAACACGCGGTTGTCCACCAGCGCGGCCCGCAGGCGCCCTTCCATCAGCAGGCGCTGGGCGGGGTCGGCCACGCCGTCTAGCTGTGCGCGGATGGCGTTCAGGGCCACCTCGCCGCGCGCCAGGTCTTCAAACAGCGCGCAGGCGGCCAGCTCCAGCCGGGCCAGCAGGGACTGGGCCAGGTCTTGCGATTCATCGGCCACCTCGCGCCACACGGCGATGGCTTCGTCGTAGCGGCCCCGGGCCTTGAGTTGCTCGGCGCCGCGGTGGCGCCAGGCCAGCGCGGTTTGGGGCTCACCGGCCGCGCGCCAGTGCTCGGCCACCGTCATGGCATCAGCCTGGGGCTGGCTGCCCAGCCACAGGGCCGCGTGGCGGTGCAGGGCCAGCCGCCGCGCGGCGCCCAGCTGCGCGGCCGTGGCCTGGCGGATGAGGTCGTGGGCGCAGGCCCAGCCGCCCGGGTGTTCGGCGAGCATGCCGGCCTGGTGCGCGGTGTGGCGGGCGGCGTGCCACGCGGAGTCGCCGGCTTCACCGTCGGGCAGGCCCAGCATCAGCCGCAAGGCGGCCTCGGGCACGGGTTGCACCAACACGGCCGCGGCCTCCACGGTCTGTGCAGCCGCGGCCGGCAGGGCGCGCAGGCGGCGCTGCACCATGTCGCGCACGCGCTCGGGCAGCGCCGCGGGGCTGGCCTGCGCGGGGGCACCGGCGGCCACCAACTCGTTCAGGGCGAAGGGGTTGCCGGCGCTCAGGGCGTGCAGGCGGTCCAGGTCGTCGGCGCCGAAGCCGCTGTCGGGCCAACGCGCGCGGCAGACTTCATCCAGCGCGTCGCGGCTCAGGGGCGGGAGGTCCAGCGTGGTCAGGCGGCCGGCTTCGCGCAGCGCTTGCAGCGCCTGTGTGTGGCTGGCGGGCAGTTCATGCGGGCGGGCGGCGGCACGCCAGCGCAGGCGCTCGCCGTGGGCCAGCATCAGCAGCCATTCCACCGTGGCGGTGTCGCACCACTGCAGGTCGTCCACGCGCAGCACCGGGCCCAACAGCTCGAAGGCGCGGGCCAGGGCTTCGGCCAGGCGGGCTTGGGCGGTGAGCGCGTCCAGCGGGGGCAGGGGTTCGTCCGGGGCCAGCTCGGGCAGCACGCGGGCCAGGTCCAGCCGGTAGGGGCGCAGGGGGCCGCGGGGGTCGTCGAGGGCGGCCTGCAGCGTGGGCAGGCGGGTGCGCAGCACGTCCAGCAGCGGCCGGTAGGGCATGCCGTGCAGGCCTTCCAACCCGCGCAGGCAGGGCGCGTGCGGGAAGGCCGCGGCCAGCAGCGTGCTCTTGCCGGCGCCGGGCTCGCCCAGCACCAGCACGGCCGCGGCCGGGCTGTGGCGCAGCTGGGCGTGTTCCGCGTCGCGCGCCGGCGGCGGTGGGTGGGTGGGCGCGGCCAGCGGCTGCTGGCGGTGTTGCTGCAGCCAGCGGCGGTGCAGGGCCTGCGCGGTTTCCAGGCGCCAGGCCTCGAAGGCGTCATAACCGTTCAGTCGCCAACCGGAAAGCCAGTCCTGCGCCTGCGGTGCGGCGTCGGGCAAGACGCCGAGATCGGTGGGCAGGTTCAGCGCCAGCACGAAGCCGTCGGCGCGCAGCGCGTCGGCAAAGCCCCAGTCGCGCAGCAGCGTGCGGGCGCGGTGCAGGTTGACCCGCAGGTGGTGCAGGGCGTCGGTGGGTTCGGCCTCGGGCCAAAACAGCGCAGCCAGGCGCTCGCGCGCCATGCCGGCTTCGCCCTGAACGGCCAGCACCAGCACCAGCGCACCGGGCACGGTGGTGGGCAGGCGACGGGGCGGCGAGCCCTCGGGGGCCCAGGCGGGAACGGTGAGCAGGCGCAGCATGGCGCGCGAAGTGTCGCGCAGGGGCTGCCGTCGCACGGGGTGCTGCGTGAGGCTGCTTCGGGGGGCACAGGGCCCCAGTGTCAGACGGCGCTGGAGCGGATGCGTGGGCGGACACGCAGGGCGCAGGCCAATGCCCACGCCACCAAGGCGGCAATGGGCGGCTCAGGCACCGCTGCGGGCGCAGCCAACGCGGTGACGATGCCGTTGCGCAGCACCAGCCCGCCCTCGGCGTCCAGCCCCGAGCCCAACCCCGGCTTGAGGGTGGCGAAGTCCGAGGCGCCGCCCGGGCCGGGCACCACATCAAGCCGCAGGTAGGCCAGCCCACCGCTGTCGGTGAGGCCCAACACGCCCAGGCTACCGATGACGTCGCCTTGCAGGTCGAACAAGTTGGCGTCAAGGCCGGCGTCAAAGGACAACGTTTCCAGGTCGCCCGCGTCCGAGAACAGGCCGGCGGGGCCGACGTTCTCGAGCAGCAGGTCCAGCGACGGTTCATAAAGGTTGACGCGGTGCTGCGTGTTCACGCCCACGATGAAGCCGGCAGCCATGGCCAAGCCGGTGTCGGCCGCAAAGCCCAGGGGCCGGCTGACCTGGGAGGTGCTGCCCACGGCGCCGTCGGTGCGCACCAGACGCAGGCGGCCGTCCGCGGTCGTGCCCAGCAGGCCGGTGCCGGCGCCGGCCGTGTTGACCTGGCCGAAGAGGGACTGGCCGCGCGGCAGGTCGAAGGCCAGCAGGTCGCTGCCCAGCGAGAACAGGCCCGGTGCCGAGGACACGCTGAACGACGGGGACAGCTGGGGGTCGAAGTAGGTCAGCCCGCCCGCTGAGTTGACGGCGACGACGAAGCCCAGGCTGCGGGCGATGCCGCCTCGGGCGGACAAGGCCAGCGGCCCGGTGCTGGCAGCGTCGGTGCTACCGTCGGCGCGGATGCGGTCGGTGGCCACCAGGGTCAGGCCGCCTTCGTCGCTCACACCCAGGACGCCCTGGCGCGCGACGCCCAGCGTAGGCGCGAACAGGTCGCCCGACTGCGTGGTGTGCGCGGCCAGGTGGCTGCCTTGCGCGATGCCGGTGGCGGCAATGCCGGGGGTGATGCGGCTCACGCGCAGGTCCACCGTGGTCAGCGTGGGGGCGGCGCTGGCGCCAAGGCTGGCGGCGCAGCAGCAGGCGGCCAGGGCCCGCCGGTACAGCGTCAGCAGGGAGGGGCGGGGCAGTGTGGGCATGGCAAGCGTTGCAGGAATCGAGCGGCAGACGATGTTGGCGGCGTGGCGTCTCAGCGGCGTCTCAGCCCGGCAGGGCCAGCCCCCAGGGCCTAGACTCGCGCCCCATGAATTCAGCGCACACCCTGGCGTTCATCGGCGGCGGCAACATGGCCGGCGCCATCCTTGGAGGCCTGCTGCGCGCGGGCCAGGTGCAGGCGGCAGATGTGCTCGTCGTCGAGCCCTATGCCCCGCAGCGCGACAAGCTGCGCGCCGACTTCGGCGTCGAGGCCCTGGCGGCGGGCGACGCCTCGCTGGCCCGCGCCGGCACCGTCATCTGGGCGGTGAAGCCGCAGCTGTTCACCGCGGCGGCCGAGCCGCTGCAGGCCTGGCTGGGCGGTGCGCTGCACCTGAGCGTGATGGCGGGCATCCCGTCGGCCTCACTGGTCAGGCTGACCGGCAGCGAGCGTGTGGTGCGCAGCATGCCCAACACGCCCGCCCTGGTGGGCAAGGGCATGACCGGGCTGTATGCACGCCCGGCGGTGTCGGCCGACGAACGCGCCGCGGTGGAGCGCCTGCTCAAGCCCACCGGCCAGACGCTGTGGGTGGATCGCGAGGACGACCTCGACGCCGTGACCGCGCTGTCCGGCTCGGGCCCGGCGTATTTCTTCTTCTTCGTTGAAGCCATGATGGCCGCGGCCGTGGACATGGGCCTGACGGCCGAGCAGGGCCGCCGCCTGGCGCTGGCCACCTGCGGCGGCGCGGCAGCCTTGGGGCTGGCCTCGCCCGAGTCGCCCACCACGCTGCGCGAACGCGTCACCAGCAAGGGCGGCACCACGCATGCGGCCATCACCTCGCTACAAGGCGACGGGGTGGACGCTGCAATCCGGCGCGCGGTGCGGGCGGCTCAACACCGCGCTGCGGAACTCGGCAAAGAGTTCGGCTGACACCGCGGGATGGGCATTGCCACGCGAGACAGCCTGCGCGACTGGCTGCGGGCACCCGGCTCGCTGAGCCGGCGCCTGGCGCGCCTGGGCCAGCGCTTCGAGGTGCAGGTGCTGCACCAGGGCGTGACGCCGTTTCGCGCGCTGGAGCGGGCCGCGTTGGGCCTGCCGCCGCGCGGGCTGACCGTGGTGCGCGAGGTGATTTTGCGGGTCGACGGCGAGCCGCTGGTGTGGGCGCGGTCGGCCCTGCACCAACGCGCCACCACCGGCCCCTGGCGGGCGCTGAAGGGTCTGGGCACGCGGCCGCTGGCCCACCTGCTGTACGACGACCCGCACATTCACCGCAGCGAGTTGCAGCCCCGCCGCCTGGCGCGCCAGGGTCACACCCGGCGCCATGCCGAGCGCCAGTGGGCCGAGGCCACGGGCACGGCCATGTCGTCGCAGATGCTGTGGTCCCGCCACTCGGTGTTCAGCCGGGGCGGTGCGCAGTTGCGCGTGATGGAGCTGTTCGCGCCAGAACTGGCCGGGCACCGCCCCGGCCGGCTGCGCCGCTGAGCGAAAACGCCACGCTGCCTGTCCGCGGGCTGTCTTTTTTCATGGTCGAGCGTTTTTCCTGAGTCATAAATTCGCTTCAAATCCATAAACGCCCATAAACTCTGATCCGTACCAGAGAGGCGTTAGTAGACCGGCCCTGCCATGCAGTGAAAAGAAGCCGGCGCAGTGACTGGGGCAGTGATGAACACGCGCGACGTGGTGATCTTCAGCGGCGAACGCTTTGTCGTTCCGCAGTGCATTCAACGAATCGACCACCTTTCCACCCACGGCTGGCAACTCCGCTACGGCGGCACCAAGCTTTTCTCGGACCACAGCCAAGACGGCTCCGGCGCCAAGCGCGCCCTGGCCCTGGCGACCAAGGAATTGCTCAAACGCATCGCGACGCTCCCGGCGCCCTCGCGCCTGCGCCGCACGCCCAGCCGCAAGAAGCAAAGCGACCTGCCCTCGGGCATTTCGGGCCCCATCGTGCGCCAGCGCGCGGGCAGCCGCGTGCGCGATTGCAGCTTCGCCGTGACGCTGCCGCGCTTTGGCGACACGCCGCTGGCCCGCAGCGTGTACATCGGCACCGAGAACACCTACACCATCGAGCGGTACCAGGAAGCCCTGGAACGCGCCGTGGCCCTGCGTGAGAAGGCCGAAGCCGCCTACCAACGCGCCGCCACCAAAGAGCGCCGCGCCCAGGCCCAGGCCTTGAAGGCTGAGATGAACGCCTTCCTGAAGGGTTGAACGCCCGGCGGGGGCGCCGGCCGGTGTGAAACCGGTTTGAACCTGCGCCCGCGCTGGTAGCGCACACAATCGGCGGCCCCGACCTCCTTGGTCGGGGCCGTTTTCATGTCTGCCGTGCACACCTTCATCACCCGCCTGCGTGTCTGGGGGCAGGCCTTGTGGCCCGTGCCCCAGCCGGTGAACGCCCGCGAGCGGGCCCGGGTGGCCTTGGGCGCGGTGCTGGGTCTGCTGTTGGCCGGCGGCCTGAGCCAAGCGGTGATGCCGCTGGGTGTGCCCTGGCTGGTGGCGCCGCTGGGCGCCAGCGCGGTGCTGGTGTTCGGTGTGCCGGCCAGCCCGCTGGCGCAGCCGTGGGCGGTGGTGGGAGGCAACAGCGTGTCGGCCCTGGTGGGGCTGGCGTGCATGCACGCCCTGCCGGGGCCCGCGCCGGTGGTGGCGGCGGTGGCGGTGGCTCTGGCCATCAGCGCGATGTTTGGGCTGCGCTGCCTGCACCCACCGGGCGGCGCTGCGGCCTTGCTGATGGTGCTGACCGGTGCCCACGACTGGCACCTGGCGCTCGCGCCCGTGGCGCTGAACTCGGTGCTGCTGGTGGCGGCGGGCATGGTCTACAACCCGCTCACCGGCCGGCGTTACCCGCACGGCCAGCAGCCGGCCTCGGCGGCGGTGTCGGCCGCATCGGCAGGCGCGCAGGTGGCGCCACCCCGGTTCAGCGATGCCGATCTGGACGCCGTGCTGGCCCGCTACAACCAGGTGTTGGACGTGCCACGCGACGACCTTGCACGTTTGCTGCACGAGGCCGAAATGGTGAGCTACCGGCGCCGCATGGGCAGCCTGCGCTGCCAGGACGTGATGAGCCAGCCCGTCATCACCGTGGAGTTCGGCACGCCGCTGGCCGAGGCCTGGGGGCTGCTGCAGCAGCACCGCATCAAGGCCCTGCCGGTGGTGGACCGCGTGCAGCGCATCGTGGGCATCGTGACCCGGGCCGATTTCCTTCGCGCCGCGGAATCGGCTCGGCACGAGGGCCTGGGCCAGCGCCTGCAGCAGCTGCTCAAGCCCGACCCGGCCAGCCATTCGAGCAAGCCCGAGGTGGTGGGGCAGATCATGACGCGCCAGGTGCGCGTGGCCAGTGCCGAGCGGGCGCTGGCGGAACTGGTGCCATTGTTCTCGGCCACCGGGCATCACCACATTCCCATCGTTGGCGAGCAGGCACGGCTCGTCGGCATCCTCACGCAATCTGACCTTGTGAAGGCCCTTGGCACCCATGGCTCTTGATGACCAACCACTCTTTCGCTGGGGCGTGATCGGCCCGGGCGGCATTGCCAACCGGTTTGCGGGCGCCCTGGCCGCCGTGCCCGGCGCGCGGCTGGCGGCGGTGTTCGCGCGCGACGCGGCCAAGGGCCAGGCCTACGCCCAGCAGTGGCAGCGCGCGGGCGAGGCACCCACGTGGGTGACGACGCAGCTGGCCGAGTTGCTGGCCAGCGCTGAGGTGGACGCGATCTACATCGCCACGCCGCATTCCCACCATGGCGACTACGTGCGCGCCGCGCTGGAGGCCGGCAAGCCCGTGCTGTGCGAGAAGCCGCTGGTGACCACCCGCGCCGAGGCACAAGCGCTGGTGGACCTGGCCCGCTCGCGCGGCGTGTTCCTGATGGAGGCGCTGTGGACGCGCTTTCTGCCGGCCTACGACCTGGCTGGCCGGCTGCTGCGCGAGGGCGCCATCGGCGAGCTGCGCGCCATGCAGTCCAGCTTCTGCTTCTCGGCCGCGTACGACCCGTCGCACCGCAACTGGAACCCCGCGCTGGCCGGCGGCTCGTTGTGGGACATCGGCATCTACAACCTGGCCGTCACGCGCTGGGTGCTGCAGCAGTTCCACGGCGGCGTGTGCCCGGAGCCCGAGCGCATCGAGGTGGCGGCCACGCTGGCGCCCACGGGGGTGGACGCGTCCGTCACGGCCACGCTGCACTTCCCGGGCGGCGTCACCTCGCAGTTCCGCTGCGGGTTCGACGCGTCGTCGCTGAACGCCTTCGAGGCCCAGGGCTCGACTGCGGCGCTGCGCTTCCCGGTGGACTTCTGGCAGGCCGAAGCCGTGGAGCGCGTGACGCGCAAAGCCCCGGTGGAGCGGCTGGAGGCGCCGTTCGCCGTCAACGGCTTCGAGGGCGAAATTGCCGAGGCGCAGGCCTGCATCCGCGCCGGGCAGCTGGAAAGCGCCCGCATGCCGCACGCCGAAACCCTGGCCCTGGCGGGCTGGATGGACGCGATTCGGGCGCAGTTTCCCGGCGGCGTGAACAAGGCCTGAGGCGCCGCCCGCAGGCGTCAGCCTTCACCCTCAGCCCGCGCTTCAGCCAGCGCCTTCTGCCCGCGCCTTCTGCCCGCACCTTCAGCGCACGTAGCGCCGTTCGATGCGGGTGATGCTGCCGTCGCGCAGCATCGCGGCCAGGCCGGCGTCCATGGCGGCTTGGGCGGCGGCCGCGCGCGGGCTGGCTTTGGCGAAGGCCATGTAGGTGGGCTCGGGGTTGAAGTGCTGCAGCGGCTGGCGCTCCAGCCGGTCGGCCAGACCGAGTTGCCGAATCTCCCAGGCGCCCACCAGCGCGGTCACCAGCACCACGTCGGCCCGCTGCTGCTCCACCAGCTGCACGGCCGCACCCACGTCGCGGGCATGTTCCAGCTGGCCGGCGGCCTGGTCCAGCACCACTTGCGGGTACAGATAGCCGGCGCTCAGCGCCAGGCGCAGGCCGTGCAGGTCGGCCAGCTTTTCCAGCTTCAGCCCGGCGCCGCGGCGCGTGTAGAAGTGGTAGCGCTTGCCGGCCCGGTAGCTGGTGCTGAAGCGCAGGAAGCGCTCGCGGTCGGCGCTGTGGTTCACGGTGGTGGTGAAGTCCGCCTGGCCGTGCTCCAGCATGAACAGCGCGCGCTTCCACGGCACCCACTGCAACTCCACCGCGCCGGTGTAGCCGCCGCGCCGCAGGGCTTCGCGGGCGATGTCCACGTCGATGCCTTCACCGCTGCTGTGGCCGGCCGGGTTCACCAGCGGCGGGTACACGGTGTTCACCAGCAGCAGGGGTGCGTCCTGCGCACCGCTGGCCGGGCTGGTGGGTTGCGCCCACGCACGGCCCAGCGTGGCCCCGGCCAGCGTGCCGGCCGCCTGCAGCCAACGGCGCCGGGTGTTCATCCGCGCAGCGCCAGGTCCAGCACCGTGCCGGCGAACACCGCAAACCCCACCCAGTGGTTGGCGCGGAAGGCCCGGAAGCAGCCCTCGCGGCTGCGGTCCCGGATCAAGGTGTAGTGCCACAGCGCCTGTGCGGCCGCCACGGCCACACCGCCCAGGTACCAGCGGCCCAGGCCCAGATGCAAGCCCAGCGCCGCCCACAGCGCCAGGTACAGCGCGTAGAAAGCCATGATGCCCGCCACATCCCAGCGCCCCAGCGCAATGGCGGAGGAGCGGATGCCGATCTTGAGGTCGTCGTCGCGGTCCACCATGGCGTACTCGGTGTCGTAGGCCAGCACCCAGAACAGGTTGGCCACCAGCAGCCCCCAGGCCGACCACGGCACCGAGCGCAGGTGCCATTCCATGCCGCCCTGCGCCGCGGCAAACGCCATCGGGATGCCGAACGAAAACGCCACGCCCAGCACCGCCTGCGGCATGGCCAGCACGCGCTTGGCAAACGGGTAGGCAATCGCCACGGCCAGCGCGGCAAAGCTCAGCAAGATGGCCGGCGGGTTGGTTGTCAGCACCAGGCCGAACGACACCAGCGCCAGCGCTGCGCCCAGCCCCAGCGCCTCCTTCACCGACACCGCGCCGGTGGTGACCGGCCGTGCGGCGGTGCGCTTCACATGGCGGTCGAAGTCGCGGTCGGCCACGTCGTTCACGCAGCAGCCGGCCGAGCGCATCAGCACCGTGCCCAGCGTGAACACCGCCAGCAAATGCCAGCCGGGGAAGCCGTCGGCCGCCATCCACAAGGCGGCCAGCGTGGGCCACAGCAGCAGCAGCCAGCCGGCCGGGCGGTCCCAGCGGATCAGCTGCAGGTAAAGCGAAAGCCGCGACGGCGCCGCGGCCACAGGAAGCGAGGTGGACATGGGGGCATTTTCACGCGCCCGGCGCTGGGCGGGTGGGCATAGTGGGCGGTGGTTTCCAACCCTTGATCACTCCGGAGGCATGCATGCAGATCTCGGCCCAGGTCCACAACACCGCCACCACCCACCAGGCCACCGTGGCCACGCAGGGGCGGGCGCAAACCGTGGCGGTGCCCGGCCGTGCGGGCGGTGGGTCGGGCCTCAACGGCGGCGAGCTGCTGATGCTGGCCCTGGCCACCTGCTACTGCAACGACCTCTACCGCGAAGCCGCGCGCCTGCAGATCGAACTGACCGCGGTGGAGGTCGAGGCGCAGGCCGAGTTCGACGGCATCGGCCTGGCCGCGCGTGACGTGCGCTACCGCGCCCGCATCCAGTCGCCCGATTCGGCCGAGCGCATCGAGCAGCTGCTGCGCGAAACCGACGCGGTGGCCGAGGTGCACAACACCTTGCGTCGTGGCGCGCCGGTGCACCGCCAGCCCTGGCCCGACGCCGGCTGACCGCCTGCCGCCTCCGTGATGCCCGCGCCACAGCGGGGCTTTGCGCCGTCGCCCTACATTGACCTGCCCCTCACTGCAGTTCCATCGCCTGACCGCCATGACCCACCCGCACGCCGCGCCGCTCACCTTCCCGCACGACTTCCCCGTCACCCGCAAATGGCCCGCCGCCCACCCGGACCGGCTGCAGCTGTACTCGCTGCCCACGCCCAACGGCGTGAAGGTGTCCATCGCGCTGGAGGAGCTGGGCCTGCCCTACGAAGCCCACGTGGTGAGCTTTGCAACGAACGACCAGCTCAGCCCCGAGTTCCTGTCGCTCAACCCGAACAACAAGATCCCCGCCATCCTCGACCCCAACGGCCCCGGCGGCCAGCCGCTGCCGCTGTTCGAGAGCGGCGCCATCCTGCTCTACCTGGCCGAGAAAACCGGCCGCCTGCTGCCGGCCGACACCGCCCGCCGGTACGAGGCGCTGCAGTGGCTGATGTTCCAGATGGGCGGCGTGGGGCCGATGTTTGGCCAGGTCGGCTTCTTCCACAAGTTCGCCGGCAAGGAGTTCGAGGACAAGCGCCCGCGCGACCGCTACGTGGCCGAGGCCCGCCGCCTGCTGGGCGTGCTGAACCGCCACCTGCACGGCAAGACCTGGCTGGTGGGCGACGACTACACCGTGGCCGACATCGCCACCTGGCCCTGGGTGAACAACCTCATCGGCTTCTACGGCGCCGCTGACCTGGTGGGCTATGCCGAGTTCACCGAGGTGCAGCGCGTGCTGCAAGCCTTCCTCGCGCGGCCGGCCGTGCAGCGGGGCTTGGCGGTGCCGGCGGGCTGACCCTCACTGCAAGCCCGTCATCCCCCGCGCCTTGGCCAATGCATCGGCCACGATGTGCGCCGCGGTGGCGCACAGGGCCGGCGTGTGGTCGGCCATCACCTGCATGCGCAGCCGGGCGCTGTTCAGTGACACCGCGGGGTACTCCACCAGGTTGGCCAGCAGGCCGGCGGCGCCCATTTCGCGGCAGGCCACGCGGGCCAGGGCGTCGGGGCCCAGCATCACCGGCACGATGGGCGAGGGTTGGCCCAGCACCTCGATGCCGTGCGTGCCCAGCGCGCTGCGCAGCGCCAGGATGGCCTGCATCAGCCGGTCGCGGCGGGCGGCGCCTTCGTCGCTGCGCACCAGCCGCAGGCAGGCGCGCACCACGGCCACCTGCACCGGCGAGAGCGCGTTGGAGAAGGTGTTGGGTGCGGCGTAGAAGCGCAGGTACTCCTTGATCGCCCGGTCATGGCAGGCCACGAAGCCGCCGTTGGACGCGAAGGTTTTGGAAAACGAGCCCATCACCAGGTCCACCTGGCCCAGCAGCCCCTGCAGCTCCAGCTGGCCGCCGCCGCTGGCGCCCAGGCTGCCCAGGTCGTGTGCCACGTCCGCCAGCAGCAGGGCGCCGTGCGCGCGGGCCAAGGCCTGCAGGCGGGCGAGGTCGGGCGCGTCGGCGTCCATCGAGAAGCAGCCCTCGGTCACCACCAGGATGCCGTTGTGCGGGTCGCGGCGGCGCACGCGTTGGAGCAGGCGCTCGACATGGTTCACGTCCAGGTGGCGGTGCAGGTGGATGTGGGGCGTGGCGGCCTTCGCGCCTTCGTGCAGGCAGTTGTGGGCCAGCTGGTCGATGATGACGTGGTCGGTCTCGCGCACCAGGCCCTTGATGGCGCCAAAGCCCGCGGCCCAGCCGGTGGGGAACAGCAGCACCTCGGGCATGCGCAGGTGCTCGCCCAGTTCGGCTTCCAGCGCGGTGGTTTCTTCCACGTTGCCGGCCAGCGCGGTGGAGCCCGCGCTGTGCACGCCGTAGCGGTCCATGGCCATCAGCGCCGCGGCGCACACCTGGGGGTGGCGGGCCAGCGAGAGGTACTCCTGCGACGAGAAATTCAGCCCCGCGTGGCGTTGGCCGTCCAGCAGCGTAAGTTCTGCCGTGGCGCCGGGGCGCCCGCCCAGCCGCTTGCCGTACGGGAACACGCCGTGCTGCGTGCGGTGCTGGGCCCAGGCGTGAAAGGCCTGCGCCTTGGCGGCGAGGTCGGTGCCGGGCTGGGTCAGGAAGTCGAACGAGGAGCCGCGCAGCTCGGCGCCGAGGCCCGGGGTTGGCGGCTCGGTGGTGACGGGCGCGGGGGCGTTCTCGGTGGTGGGGCGGTCCAGCAGGTCGTCCATGTGCACTCCTCAAGCCATGACGTGCAGAGGGGCGCACTGTGCGGACGAACACCGCCCCTGACATCCGCACTTTTGGCGAGTGCGGTGGGGCGTCAGGGGCGGCGAGGTTCAAGCGGACGCAGGGTCCACCCGCGTCAGACCCACCAGGACGAGCCGTAGTGGTCGTACACCTTGCGGCCGTAGTCGTCGGTGTAGGTCGGGGTGTCGTTCAAGGCGTAGCGCGGGGCGTTTTCCAGCTGCTCCTTGCTCAGGTGCACGACATAGCCGTCCTTGCTGGTGTCGTACTTGAGCTGGTCCCACGGCAGGGGGTAGCGGTCGCTGCCCAGGCCCAGGAAGCCGCCGAACTCCAGCGCGGCGTAGCGCACGCGGCCGCTGTGCTTGTCGATGAGCAGGTCATCGATGGAGCCGAGCTTGTCGCCGCTGGGGCTGTAGACGTTGGTGCCTTCGACCTTGGACGACGAGATGGTGGAACTGATGGAAGCCATGCGGAATCTCCTGAAGTGGCAACACGGGGACGCGGCGGCCCGAACTGGCCGCGGCGTGGGTGCGTGAGCACCGTGCAGTCACTGTGCGACCGGCGCGCGGGGCGGCGGGTCGGTCGTGGAGGCGATGGGCTGTAGGAGGAGACCGGGCCCGGCCTGTCAGTGCCGGGCCCCCAAGTCAGGGTCGCTGAGCGCGGGCGCGCAGCACCACGAACATCAGGCCTGCAGCGAACAGGGCGTAAGTCTCGGGTTCAGGAATGGGTGCCAGCAGTTCGGAG
This sequence comes from Pelomonas baiyunensis, assembly GCF_043555935.1. NCBI lineage: Bacteria > Pseudomonadati > Pseudomonadota > Betaproteobacteria > Burkholderiales > Sphaerotilaceae > Roseateles > Pelomonas baiyunensis. The sequence continues at coordinate 228,681 of NZ_JBIGIB010000003.1, forward strand.
CTCTTGATGGTTTCTGTCGTGACCGAGCTGACGTTCTGCACCACGTCGCGTGCGTTGTAGTTGCCCGACTCCAGGCTCAGGCTGAAGCTGCTCAGGTTGACGGCACTGTCGGCCCAGGTGGCCACTTCGATCGTGGTGGAACCGGCGGCCAGACTCAGAGATTGCCAGGCCGAACTCCAGAACGTGCTGCTGGGTGTGTCGACGCTTTGGTTGGTCTGCAGGGCCGTCCAGGTGCCGCTGCCAGCGGTGCGCAGGAAGAACGAGGGCAGGGCCGGCACCGCATTGCCAAAGGGTGAGCTGATCGGTACATAGCTGCCGCTGGTGTTCAGAGACAGCCAGCCGCTCTGGAATTGAGATGCGGTCACGGTCGCACTGAAGGTGATGAACTCTGGGTTCGCCGTGTTGCCCGTCAGGCTCTGCTTCAGCGAAAACTGGTCGTACGTGGCGAAGTGATCCGTGGTGGTCGTCGTCGTGGTGCTGACCTCCACCCACTGCGCCAGGCCGGCCGTGGTGGCGGTGGGCGCCACGACCACGCGCTTCACCAGCTGCGACACCGTCGAGGTGCTGGTGTCCGGCAGGCCCAACATGGACTCGACGGCTCGAGACGCCTGGACCGAGGCCGGGCCGTCCAGGGCCACGCCGCTGGAGGTCCAGGCGCCGGGCGTGACCACCACCACGGGCGGGGTGACAGCGGCGTGGGCGGGTGCCACGGGGGCCAGGGCGGCAAGGCCGAGGGCGGTTGCAAACACGAGGTTCAAGCGCATGGACATTCCTCCGGTGGACCGTTGTGGGTTCTCGAACGTCACATCCGCTGTAGCGGACTTCGTGCCAGCTTGAACAGCACCCCCGCAAGCGCGGGGTGTTGGGCGGGGTTTGCAGGGCGTCAGCGCGTTAGCGGCGCGCGGCGAGGTGCGGTTGGGCTCGGGCGGACGGGGGCGTGGGGCCGTGCTGTCGCACCGCAAGGCACAGGCGTTGTGCACACGCCGCCCCGCTGCGGTGCACGGTGGCGTGCCGCAAGGCGGTGCGCACAGGCGAAAAAAAGCCCGTGGGGGTGCCACGGGCTGCGGGTGCGCAAGCGGCGCGGAGGCCGCCGCGATGGGTCAGAACGGAATGTCGTCGTCCATGTCGTCGAAGCCGGTCGACGCCTTGGGGGCCGGCGCCGGGGCGCGCTGGGGTGCCGGGCGCGGGGCGGCCGGGCGGGCGGCTGCGCGGGGGGCGCCGCCGCCGAAGTCGTCACCGCCGCCGCCACGGCTGTAGCCACCGCCGCCACCGCCCATGTCGTCGCCACCGCCGGCGCCGTCACGGCCGCCCAGCAGCTGCATGGTGTCGGCAATGATTTCGGTGGTGTAGGTGTCGCGGCCTTCCTTGTCTTGCCACTTGCGGGTCTTCAGGCGGCCTTCGATGTAGACCGGGCGGCCCTTCTTCAGGTATTCGCCGGCAATTTCAGCCAACCGGTCGTTCATGACGACGCGGTGCCATTCGGTTTCTTCCTGGCGCTCGCCGGACTCGCGGTTCTTCCAGTTGCGGGTGGTGGCCACGCTCAGCGTGCACCAGGCACCGCCGTTGGGGTTGTAGCGCAGCTCGGGGTCGCGGCCCAGGTTGCCGATGAGGATGACTTTGTTGACGCTGGCCATGGCTCGTCCGAATTCGATGGGGAAGGGGTGGAATTATGCCGGGCAGGCCCTCCCTGCCCTGTCAGCAACACCCCGCAGACCGCATCCCGCACCCCGGGAGCCGCACTTCGTCTCCCCCGCCCCCGGGCGGGCCGGGGGCGTCCCTAAGATGAAGCCATGAACCCCGTCACCCCGCCCGCCGCCCCCCGCCCTGGCAACCGCCGGCTGTGGCTGGCCTATGCCGGCTGCTGCGTGCTGGCGTGGTGCCTGTTTGTGCTGGCGGGCAGCGAGTTCGACCGGGGCCTGGACCCGTTCTGGCTGGCCGTGTACCAGGCCACCACCATGCTGTGGGCGCCCATGGTGCTCGGCATGGCGGTGTGGCCGGTGGCGCGGTGGCTGCATGCAGCACCCATTGGCCTGGCGCCGGTGGCGCTGGCCCACACCGGGGCGGCGCTCGCGTTTGCCGGGCTGTGGCAGGGCGGCGAGTTCGCGGTCAACACCGTGCTGTTCGGGGGCGACCACGCCGGCGCGGTGCTGCTGGCCGGGCTGCTGTGGCGCTCGGTGTGGGGCGTGGTGGTGTACGCCGCCATCGCCACCGCGTTCACGGCAGTGCTGCAGGCGCGCTCGGCGCGGGCCGCGGCCATCCACGCGGCGCAGGCCGAGAGCGCGCTGGCCAAGGCCGAGTTGTCGGCCATCAGCGGCAAGCTCAACCCGCACTTCCTGTTCAACACGCTGAACGTGCTGATCGCCCTGACCCGCAAAGACCCCGCCCGGGCCGAGTCAGCGCTGATGCAGTTCGCCACCATGCTGCGCTACGTGCTGGACAGCAAGCGCGGCGCCGAAGACCGGGTGCTGCTGACCGACGAGCTCGACTTCCTGCGCGACTACCTGGCGCTCGAGGCGCTGCGGCTGGGCCCGCGCCTGCGCGTGGAGTGGGCCGTGGAAGAGCGCGTGCTGGCGGACGAGCTGCCACCGCTGACGCTGCAGCCGCTGGTGGAAAACGCCATCCTGCACGCGGTGGCGCTTCGCAAGGGCGGCGGCACTGTCACCATCAGCGGCCGCCGCAACCTCACCAACCAGGGGCTGGAGCTGACCGTGGCCGACGACGGCCCGGGCTGCGAGCCCGAGGCGCTGCTACCCCAGCCCGGCCAGCGCCGCGGCGTGGGCCTGGCTGCGCTGCAAAAGCGCTTTGCGCTGGACTTCAACGGCCAGGCCCGCATGCACATCCACACCGCCCCCGGCGCGGGCTTTCGCGTCGACCTTTTCATTCCGCAGCCATGAACACGATCACCACGGTCTTGATTGCCGAAGACGAACCCCTGGCCGCCGAGGCGCTGGCCGACTGGGTGAAAGACACGCCGGGGCTGCGCCTCGTGGCGGTGTGCGAAGACGGCGACGACGCGCTGGCGCAAATCCGCGCGCTGCAGCCCGCGCTGGTGCTGACCGACATCCAGATGCCCGGCCTCACCGGCCTGCAGGTGGCCCAGGCGCTGCAAGGGCACGACTGGGGCGCGGGCCAGCCGCCGCGCATCATCTTCACCACCGCGTACGACCAGCACGCCCTCACCGCGTTCGAGCTGCACGCGGTGGACTACCTGCTCAAGCCCTTCTCGCGCGAGCGCTTCGACGAAGCGATTGCCCATGCGCTGCGCGACGTGGCGCCTGCCGGGGCGGACCTGGCACCCGTGGGTCAGATGGCGCAGCTGGCCGAAGTGGCCGCCACGCTGGCCGCGCCGGCGCACGCGCCGCTCACCCGGCTGCTGGTGCGCGACCAGGGCAAGATCTTCCCGCTGCAGGTGGACGCCATCGAGTGCCTGCGGTCCGACAACAAATACACCGCCATCACCAGCAAGGGCCGCAGCTACCTGGTGCGCCTGCCGATTGCCGATTTCGAAGCCAAGCTGGACCCCACCCGCTTCCTGCGCGTGCAGCGCGGCTGCATCGTGAACCTGGACTGCGTGGACAGCCTGACCCCGGACGAAAACTCTCAGCTGGTGGTGCAGCTGCGCGACGGCACGCGCATCACCGCCAACCGCGAGGTGTCCAAGATGTTGAGGGAGCAATCGCTGTGAACACCTGGCCCCCCCTGATGGCGCTGGCCGCCGGCTTGAGCGCGGCGCTGGCCCACGCGCAGCCGGCGCCTCCAGCGCCTGTGACACCCGTGACGCCGGTGTCGCCCGTCACGCCGCCCGGCGCCGCCACCCCGCCCGCGCCGGTGGTGCCCCCCGCCGCCGTGCGCGCGCTGCCGCCCTTGCCGCCGCTGCCACCCGAGCCCGGCCGCACCTACGCCCCCGGCCCGTTCGACCGGCTGGAGCTGGCTGGCGCCGCCCGCGTCATCGTCGTGCAGGGCGAGCGTGACCAGGCCTTCGTGGCCGGTGACGCCGAGGTGCAAAAGGGCGTGGACGTGGTGCTGAACGACCGCCAGCTCGTCATCCGCCCGGCCGGCGGCTGGAAGTTCTGGAGCAACCAGAAGCTCTTCGTGCACGTGGAAATGCGCGAGCTGCGCCAGCTGTCTGTCTCTGGCGCCAGCGACGTGCACGCCCCCGGCCCGCTGCGCACCGATCAGCTCAAGCTCAGCATCAGCGGCGCCGGGGTGGCGCGGCTGGACCAGCTGCAGGCCCGCCAGCTCAGCTTCTCCATCTCCGGCGCGGGCGACGGCCAGCTCGGTGGCCGCGTGGACGAGCTGACGCTGCAAATCTCCGGCAAGGGCAAGGTGGTGGCCGACCGGCTGCAAGCCCAGCGCGCGCGCGTCAGCGTCAGCGGCATCGGCAACGTGGTGCTGTGGGTGATGGACGACCTCAACGCCCACATCTCCGGCATCGGTTCGGTGGACTATTTCGGCAGCCCCCAGGTGCAGCGCTCGGTGTCGGGCATGGGGAATATCAACGCCCGCGGCGAGAAGAAACCTTCCGTGGACAGCCGCTGACCGCTGCCTAAACTCCGCGCCACATTGCAGGGAGATCGTGCATGGTGGCGTGGAAGAAGGCCGTGTTGGGCCTGGTGGGTGCGGCGGCCGTGGTCGGCGGCGGCTGGTGGGCGGCACAAAAGATGGGCCAGCCCGGCTTGCCCAGCAGTGCCGAGGTCGGCGGCGATCAGGCCGCGTTTGCGCTGCAGGACTGCAAGCCCCGCCTGTTCGACGGCTCGCCCGCCATCGCGCTGAGCTTCACGCAGCCGCTGGACAGCAAGCAAGACTTCGGCGCCCTCATCACCGCGCAGGAAGGCGCGGCGCCCAGCACCGACGACGGCGGCAAGAAAACCCCGCCTGCCGACAACACCTTCAAGCCCGTGGCCGCCCGCTTCGTGCTGGGCGACAACCCGCGCGTGCTGTACCTGCCCTTCGTCACGCCGGACCGCAGCTTCAAGTTCGCCTTCAAGCCCGAACTGGCCGCCCGCGCCGGCGCCAAGCTGGCCACGGCGCAGGCCTGCGACGCCTTCAGCGAGGCCATGCCCGACAGCTACTACTTCGCCAGCCGCGGCCTGGTGCTGCCGGCCGGCCAGAACGGCGGCCTGCCGGTGGTGACCGTCAACACGCCCGAGGTGGACGTGCAGTTCCTGCGCGTGCGGCCCGAGTCCCTGCCTGCCTTCATGGAGCAGGTGGGTGGCCGGCGCGAGCGCCAGGTCAACTCCGGTGAGGAAGACGGCGAAGGCGGTTACTACTACGACGGCTGGGGCGACAACCAGCGCCGCCTGAAGGGCACCGTGGGCGGCTGGGTGCTGGACGAACTGCGCGCCATGAGCGACAGCGTCTACCTCGGCCGCTTCACGACCGACGCGCGCGCCAACCGCCGCAACGTCAGCTTCCTGCCGGTGGAGAACATCAAGGAGCTGCAGGAGCCCGGCATCTACGTGGCCATCATGAACCAGCCCGGCCGCTTCGGCTGGGACTATCAAGTCACGCACTACTACGTGACAGACATCGGCCTGCACCTGCGCCGCTTCAACTCGGGTTCCAGCGCGCAGATCGACGTCTTCACCACCTCGCTCAAGAGCGGCGGCGCACTGTCGGGCATCGAACTGAGCCTCGTGGACGAAGGCGGCAAGGCCATTGGCCAGGCGCAGACCGACGGCGACGGCCACGCCGTGTTCACCGGCAAGCTGGACAAGGCCCGCGCCGTGCTGGCCCGCCGCGGCAACAAGGAGATGTCCATCCTCAGCCTGCGCGACGCCGCGCTGGACCTGAGCGAGTTCGAGGCCACCGGCCACCCCTCGCGCAGCAACAAGCTCTTCGTCTACGCCGGGCGTGACCTGTACCGCCCGGGCGAGAGCTTCCCGCTCTCGGTGCTGGCGCGTGATGCCGATGGCAAGCCTTTCCCCAAGCCCTTGCCCGTGACGATCACGGTCAAGAAGCCCGACGGCAGCAAGCTCGTCGAGCAGCTGGTGCAGCCCGGCAAAACCGGCACGGCCTACTACCAACACACCATCACCCTGCCGGCCGATGCCCCCACCGGCGGCTGGACGGTGCAGGCCCGCATCGACCCTGCTGCCAAGACCCCCGACGCCCAATGGGCCTTCAAGGTGGAAGAGTTCCTGCCCGAGCGCATGAAGCTGGCGCTGACCGCCCCTGAAGGCGTGCTCACCGGCGAAGGCGGCCTCACCGTGCAGGCCCAGGGCGACTACCTTTATGGCGCCCCCGCCGCCGGCAACCGGCTGCAGGGCAGTGCGTACTCCGAGCGCCTGCTGATGCCGCTGCCGGCCAAGCTGCCCGGCTTCATCTTTGGCGACCTGGCCGACGACAAGGCCAAGAACCGCCAGGACCTGGAAGAGCAGGAGCTGGACGCCGATGGCAAGGCCGGCATGGACATCAAGACCGCCTTCGGCGACCGCAAGAGCCCGATGAAGATCCGGGCCGCCTTCAGCCTGCTGGAAAGCGGCGGCCGCCCGGTGGTGCGCACGCTGGAGCGCAGCTGGTGGCCGGCGCCGGTGCTGGTCGGCGCCCGCCCGCTGTTCGACCGCAACGTAGCCCCCGAAGGCGGCCTGGCCGAGTTCGAGCTTGCCCGTGTGGATGCGGCCGGCAACTTCAAGCCTGCGAAGGAAGTGCAGCTCAAGCTCATCTACGAAGAGCGCCAGTGGTACTGGCGTTATGACGACGGCCGCGGCTGGCACTCGGGCTTCAACACCACCGAGGAGCTGATCGAAGCCCGCACGCTGGCGCTGAAAGAACGCACCAAGGTTGCCCTGCCCGTGCGCTGGGGCCGCTACCGCCTGGAGGTGATGGACCCCGACACGGGCCTGGCCCTGCGCTACGGCTTCTACGCCGGCTACGGCGCGCAAGACGCCGACGACATCGGCAACCGCCCGGACCGCGTGCAACTGAAGCTGCAAGGCGCCCCCTACAAGCCGGGCGACGTGGCCAAGCTCGCCATCAAGCCCCCGCACGACGGCGAAGCCGTGGTGACGGTGGAAGGCGACCGCGTGCTGTGGACCAAGCGCATCGGCGTGAAGGCCAGCGGCACCGATCTGGACATCCCGGTGGACGCCGCCTGGGCGCGGCACGACCTCTACGTCACGGTCGCTGCCTTCCGCCCCGGCAGCCAGGGCGACAAGGTCACCCCGGCCCGCGCGCTGGGCCTGGTGCACCTGCCGCTGAACCGTGAAGACCGCAAGGCCAAGGTGGCCCTCACCGTGCCAGCCAAGACGCAGCCGTCCGTGCCGCTGCCCATCACCGTCAAGGCGCCGTCGCTGGCGGGCAAGCCGGCCATCGTCACGGTCAGCGCCGTGGACGTGGGCATCCTGAACATCACCAACTACAAGACGCCCGACCCGCAGGACTACTTCTTCGGCAAGCACCGCTACGGCGCCGACATGCTGGACCTCTACGGCCGCCTCATCGAGAAGATGGACGGCAACATGGCCAAGCAACGCTTCGGCGGCGACGCCGGCAAGCGCGACTCCCAAAGCATGCCGCGCAAGGTGCTGCTGGTGGACCTGTTCAGCGGCCCCGTGCAGCTCGACGCCAAGGGTGAAGCCACGGTCAACCTCAAGCTGCCCGACTTCAACGGCACGCTGCGCGTGATGGCCGTGGTCAGCAGTGCAGACAGTTATGGCTCAGCCCAGGCTGAGACGGTTGTCGCCGCCCCGCTGGTGGCCGAGCTGAACATGCCGCGCTTCGTGGCCCCCGGCGACAAGGCCACCATCGCGCTGGACGTCACCAACCTCAGCGGCGCGCCGCAAGAGGTGAAGGTGGCCGTCACCGCCAGCGGCCCGGTCAAGATCACCGGCGCGGCCGACACGGTCAAGCTCGCCGACAAGCAGCGCCAGATCCTGCGCTTCCAGGCCGAGGCGCTGGACGCCTGGGGCCTGGCGCCCATCCAGGTGAAGGTGAGCGCCGGGGCCCTGAGCCTCACGCGCGAAGCCGCACTGCAGGTGCAGCCCGTGACGCCGCTGGTGCGCGAGAGCCGCCGCATCCGCCTGGAGGCGGGCGCCACGCAAGCGCTGGACAAGACCCTGCTGGACGCTTTCTGGGCCGGCTCGGCGGGCGTCACGCTCAGCGTGTCCAACACCCCGCCCATCGACATCAAGGACCAGGTGCAAGGCCTCTTGATGTACCCCTACGGCTGCCTGGAGCAAACCACCTCCAGCGCCTACCCGCTGGTGTTCATCGACGACGAAGCCGCCAAGCGCTGGGGCCTCAAGCCCGTGCCGCGTGAAGAACGCGCCAAGCGGCTGGACGGCGCCTTCGCCCGCCTGGCCAGCATGCAGCAGCCCAAGGGTGGCTACGGCCTGTGGGCGGCCAGCAGCCCCTACGAAGCCTGGCTGAGCGCCTACGTCACCGGCTTCCTGCAGGACGCGCGCGACGCCGGCTTTGCCGTGCCCGAGGCGCAACTCAAGCGCTCCATGGACGGCCTGCTGGAGCAGTTCCAGCGCGCCCCGTCGCAGCAAACCACGCCGGCCAAAGACCCCAAGCGCGACGACAAGGGCCGCATCGCCAACTGGCAAGACGCCGAGGCCCTGCGCCTGGCCCACCAGCGCTTCGCCGAGGCCGCGCATGGCGGCTACATCCTGGCCCGCGAAAAGCAGGCGCCGCTGGCCACGCTGCGCACGCTGCACGACCAGTACCGCAGCCATGCGCTGTCGCCCCTGCCCCTCGTCCACCTCGGCCTGGCGCTGAAGCTCATGGGTGACGAAGCCCGCGCCAAAGTGGCGTTTGACGACGCCATGGCCCGCGGCTACGGCTACCAGCCGGACGACCCCAACAACACCTGGTGGGGCCAGTGGCTGGGCGACTACGGCAGCAAGGTGCGCGACCGCGCGCTGGCCTACGCGCTGCTGTTGCGCCACAAGGTGGCGCACGACAAGCGCGAGAACCTGCTGTTCGACCTGTCGGAAGACTTCCAAAAGCGCAACTACTACTCCACGCAAGAGCGCCTGGCCCTGTTCCTCGCCGTGCAGGCCGCCACCAACGGCACCGCCAAGGACGACACCTGGAAAACCTCGCTGACGGTCGGCGCCAAGGCCGACGCCTGGACCGGCACCGGCGTGGGCCAGCAGAGCTTGGTGCTCGCCCAGCTCAAGTCCGGCGTGGCGCTGAAGAACGAAGGCGGCTCACCGCTGTACGTGGACGTGGCCGCCCAGGGCTACCCGGTCAAGCCGCTGCCCCCCAGCAGCGACCGCATCTCGGTGGAGCGCGCCATGTTCACGACCGACGGCAAACCGGTCACAGCTCGCCAGTTCACGACGGGCGAGATGTTCATCGTCCGCCTGCGCGTGAAGGCCAGCCAGAGCATCAAGGACGGCCTGGTGGTGGACCGCATCCCCGCCGGTTTCGAGATCGAGAACCTGAACCTCAGCCAAGGCCCCAAGGCCGGCGAGTTCACGGTGGACGGCATCAACATCGCCCAAGCCAACGCCAACGAACGCATCACCCACATGGAGTACCGCGACGACCGGTTTGTGGCGGCTGCGGCGTTGGGGCAGACGTTGGATGTGTTCTACCTGGTGCGTGCGGTGACGCCGGGCCGGTATGTGGTGCCGGCCACCTTTGCCGAGGACATGTATCGGCCGGAGGTGCGGGGCATCGGCAAGGCGGAAGGCGAGATCACGGTGGTGGATAAGAAGTGAGCGGGGATATGCACGCCATCGCCAGCTCAGCACCTCGCTACTAGCATCAATGAAATGGGGGACGCGCCCATATGGGGTGATTCATGACGGCAATCGAGGCCCTATTGATAGCGCGGATGAAGAAACTGGTACCCCAGTACGTTGCCAAGGCGGTCGGCTATTTCTGGGCTGAGGACTTGTTATTTGAGGCCTGAACCAAAATTTGGGACGCCACCGATTTTTAGGATTGTCAAAAAAAGCTAGCGGAAGGGAGAAAATATGGCCAAGGTAAATCTGGATGCGCTCATTCAGCGCGAAGATTTCGAAGTCGAAGAGGTAATTAATTCTGGAAAGAAGAAGGAAACCATATCCATTGAGGATATTCGCTCGGATTCCTTCTTTTTCTCAAACCTTCGTAAGCCAGATTTTCAGCGGGAAACCAATGAATGGGATGGGGCGAAAGTCGCCGAACTCATCAGATCCTTTATTGCGGGCGACCTCATACCCGCTGTAATTCTTTGGCGCAGCACTGGCGGCTATTTGTTTGTGATTGACGGAAGTCACCGCCTGAGCGCATTGGCTGCCTGGGTCAATGACGACTATGGTGACAATGCAGCATCCAAACTTTTTTATGATGGCATCCTGCCGGACGAACAACTCGCTATCGCTCAGGAAACGCGTAAACAGGTCGAGAAGCTAGTTGGAAGCTACAAAGACTACAAGCTGGCCTTAACACACCCTGATAAGGTAAAGCCAGAAATTGTCCGAAACGCAAAAAATCTAGGAGCGCTAGCGATTCAGTTGCAGTGGGTTGAAGGCGACGCACGAAAAGCGGAGAGCTCATTCTTCAAGATCAATCAGCAAGCAGCACCCATCGACAAGACGGAGCTTAAATTGCTGGAAGACCGCCGGCGGCCGAATAGCATCGCAGCTCGCGCCATCATCCGAAGCGGAAAGGGACACAAGTATTGGTCATTGTTCAGCGAGGAACAGCAGTCTCTCATCCAGGACTTGGCATCGGAAATTAATAACATTCTATTTTCTCCGCGGCTCCAAACGCCCATAAAGACTCTTGACCTGCCGATTGCCGGCAAGTTGTATTCCGCGCAGACGTTGCCTCTGATCGTAGATATGATCAGTATTGTGGTGCCTCCGGGCGATGGGGCAGATGACACGACCGGCGAAAAGACGGTGGCTGTCCTAAAAAGCGTGCGTCGTGTGGCCTACCTGCTAAATAGCAACCACGCATCCTCTTTGGGACTACATCCCGCGGTCTATTTCTATTCGCAAGAAGGGCGTCACAAAACAGCTTCCTTCTTGGCTCTGACCGACCTTGTAGCTCGCCTTGTTAAGCACGGCAAAATCAATGACTTCGTCAAAGTCAGGAAGCCGTTTGAAGCCTTTCTGCTGGAATATGATTATTTAATTCAGCAAATCAATAGAAAATACAGAACCGCGCAGGCTAGCTATCCGCACATATCCGAATTTCTCGAGGCCGTCATAGATGGAATGTCGAGCAACTCGGATAGCCAAGCAATTTTGGGAAGAATTCTCTTGCTTCCGGAATTCGGCCACCTAAGCCTTCAACGCCCAGCAAACAAGCGAGGACAGGCGGGAAAAAAGTTCGATTCCGATGCAAAAAGCGCTGTGTATCTGAGGGAAGTTCTGAAGACTGCTCCCGTATGCAAAATATGCGATGGCTACATACACCGAAATTCAATATCAATCGATCACGTAGAACGCCGCAGCGCTGGCGGATCTTCAGGCGCTGAGAATGGACAACTCACGCACCCCTACTGCAACACCGGGTTTAAAGCATAAGTACGCGCGCCGTAACCAGTCTCACAGCAACAGGTTCAGCCCGGTAGGTTGGGATGAACGCAGTGAACCCCAACGACTCCGCGCAACGCATGTTGGGGTTCGCGTGGCTGACCACCCACCTGCGGCGGAAATGCAGCGCCAAGCTCCAATTCCTGTGTGGCCTGCTTCATCAAGCGCGCTGCCACGCCCCGCCGAGTCCTGCGAACCATGAACCCCACCCTTTGCTTCCGCACGGCCGCCGTACTGCTCACCTTGGGCGGCGCGCTGACTGCCTCAGCGGCGCCCCTGCCCGCGCCCGCCCGCGCCGAAGTCGACGCGCTGCTAACCCGCCTCCAAACCTCCGGCTGCGAGTTCAACCGCAACGGCAGCTGGTACGCCGGCGCCGAGGCCAAGGCGCATCTGTTGAAGAAGCTCGACTACCTCGAAGGCAAAGACATGGTCAGCAGCGCTGAGCAGTTCATCGAGCGCGGCGCCACGGCCAGCAGCACCAGCGGCAAGGCCTACCTCGTGCGCTGTGCGGGCCAGGCGCCGGTGGAGAGCGCGGCGTGGCTGAAGGCGCAGTTGCAGCAGGTGCGTGCGGGGCGCGCAGCCTCGGCGCCGCGTTGAGCGTTGGAGCGCCCGCGTGTGGCCTTGTGGCGTTTGTCAGGCCCCGGCGTTGAGGCTGATCACCACCCGGAGGTCCGAGCCATTGGCTTCGAACCCCGAGCCGTGCTTGAGCCAGGACGGGAACAGCACCAGGTCGCCCGGCACGAGCTTGAACTTGGCCATCTCCATGTTGAACTCGGTGGGGCGGGCCGCCTCGATGAAGCCGAGCAGCGGGTTGGGGTTTTCGAAGTGCAGCTTGCTGCTGGCCTCGTCGCTGGCAATGCACAGCGCGGCCGACACGCGCGAGTCGGGGTGGGTGTGATGCCGCAGCACGCTGCCCGGACGCTGAATGTTGAACCACGAGTTGGACAAGCGGGCACCGTCCAGCCCCAGTTCGCGCGCATAGGCGTCCATCAGCTGCGCCAGGCCTTGCGTGAGCCCTTGCAGGTTGGCATGCGTGGCTTCCAGCGCTTCCAGAAAGTGCGCGTCTTTGTCGAAGGTCGACTGCGCATCCCCCAGCAGCGCGCCGTGCCGCCCAGCCTCCGCCTGCAGGCAGTGGGTGAGGATGGTGTCGAGCTGCGGCGGCGTCAGCACCTCGCTGTAGCGGTGCACGAGGGTGGGGAACAGTTTCCAGGCTTGCTTTTGCATGGGGGGCAGGGCGGGCGGCGCTGCGGCAATTCTGCAGGCGCCGGGGCCGACGCTCGTTGCAACAGGCCGGGCCGGCGAAAGGGCGCGCCATGAGCGGCTGGTGGGGCCGGCTGCAGGTGGCTGCTGCGGCGCTGTGCCTGCCACTGTGGGCCAGCGCCGCCGCGCAGCCGGCTGACGTTCAGCAGTACCTGAGCGACCGCCGCGCCGCCCAGCGCACGGTGGCGCGGGCGTTTGCCGCGGCGGTGCAGCAAGGGCGCGACTGCGCCGCCAAATCAGCCGCCCCGGTCGCACTGACGGCCCCGGGCGCATGCGGCGCGGGGGTGGATGAGGCGATGGCGCCCGTGCTGGCGCTGGACCGCACCCGGCAAGCCGCGTTGTTCTCATCACTCCGCGCGATGCTGGGCGTGCAACCCTGGCCGGGTTGCGAGGCCGAGCCGGTGCTGAACGCCGAGACCCTGATGCCCGAGCTGGGCTTTGGCATGTTGGACGGCCTGCGTTACCGCTGCGGGCCGGCGGCGGACGATGCGGTGGTGCACACCCACCGGCGCCTGCTGGACGCCTGGCGGGCGGAGCCGCCGGCGAGCGGCGAGCCGCCCTTGCCGCGCGCCCGGGCCGCAGCGCTGGCCCACCCGCGCTTCTACGGCCGCGCGTTGGATGCCGGCGCGGCGTTCGAGGTGTTCCAGCCCTTGCCCGTGGCCGCGCCGCCCGGGGCGTCGGCCGCGGTGGCGCTGCTGGGGCTGTGGGCGCAAGACGTGGCCCCGGTGCCGCCGTCGTCGGTGGTGGCCACGTTGCTGCAGGGCGACCGCGTGCTGCTGGTGCGCCTGGCGTTGGCCGAGCCTTTGCCCGAGATGCCCGCCTGCCGTGCGGTGTTCCTGCACCGCGAGCGCCAGAGCGAGAACTCTGCCTTCGCGGCCTACATGCGCTGCTACACCCAAGCCCTGGCCGGCCGCCCCGAGCTGGCCGCCGTGGTGGCCCAGGCCCAGGCGCGCTTGAACGCCCTGGCCGCTGCCGCGCCCTGACCTCCTGCCCCATGCCCCTGCCTGCCTCCCGTTGGCGCCGCTTTGAGCTCTCGCTCGCCGCCGTCCTGCTGCTCATCCTGGCGCTGGACTTCGCCTTCCCCCTGCCCACGCCCGCCAGCAACTCCCCCACGCTGACCGTGCTGGCCGCTGACGGCACGCCGCTGCGCGCCTGGCCGGGCGACGACGGGGCGCAGCGCCACCCGACCACGCCCGAGGCCGTGTCGCCGCACTACCTGCAGGCGCTGCTGCATTACGAAGACCGCTGGTTTTACGTGCACCCCGGCGTGAACCCCGTGGCCCTGGCGCGCGCCGCCTGGCAGTGGGTGCGGCATGGGCGCATCGTGTCCGGCGGCTCCACGCTCACCATGCAGGTGGCCCGCTTGGTGGACGAGCGCGCCGCCGGCCGCAGCGTGCCGGCCAAGCTGCGCCAGATCGTGCGCGCGCTGCAGCTGGAGCTGCACCTGAGCAAGCACGAGATCCTGGCGCTCTACCTCAACCTTGCGCCCATGGGCGGCCCGCTGGAGGGCGTGGAAACGGCCAGCCGCGCCTATCTCGGCAAAGGCGCGGCGGACCTGTCTCAGGCCGAGGCCGCGCTGCTGGTGGCGCTGCCGCAGTCGCCCACCCGGCTGCGGCCCGATCGCGCCGTGGCCTCGGCCCAGGCCGCGCGCGACAAGGTGCTCACCCGCATGCAGACGCAAGGCGTGTGGACCGCCGCCGAGGTGGCCGACGCCAAGCTGGAGCGCGTGTTCGCCCCGCCGCTGCGCGCCCGCTGGCTGGCGCCGCTGGCCGCCGAGCGCCTGCGCCAGGAAGCCCGCCGGCAAGGCAAGACCGAGGCCGTCATCCAAAGCACGCTGGACGCCGGCCTGCAAGCCCGGCTGGAGCAGCTGCTGACCGACCGCCTGAACAGCCTGCCCGAGGCCGTGTCCATGGCCGCGCTGGTGGTGGACAACCGCACGCTGGACGTGCGCGGCTACGTGGGCTCGGCCGACTTCACCGACGCCCGCCGCGGCGCGCATGTGGACATGGTGCGCGCCAAGCGCTCGCCGGGCTCCACGCTCAAGCCGTTTCTCTACGCCATGGCGCTGGACGAAGGCCTCATCCATTCCGAAAGCCTGCTCATCGACGCGCCGCAGAACTTCGGCGGCTACGCGCCGGGCAACTTCCAGGCGGATTTTTCCGGCCCGGTCAGCGTGAGCGAAGCGCTGCAACGCTCGCTCAACGTGCCCGCCGTGGACCTGCTGGACCGCCTGGGCCCGGAGCGCTTTGCCGGCCGGCTGCGCAACGCGGGTGTGAAGCTGCGCATGCCGGCCAACGCGGCGCCCAACCTCAGCCTGATCCTGGGCGGCGGCAGCACCACGCTGGAAGAGCTGGTGGGCGCGTACACGGCACTGGCTCGCGGCGGCCTGGCCGCGCGGCCGCACCTCACGCCGGGCGCACCGCTGCAGGAGACGCGGCTGATGAGCGAAGGCGCCGCCTTCATCGTGCGCGAGATCCTGGAAAACGGCGGCCGCCCGGGCAACCCGTTCCGTGAAAGCGGCCAGCGCGTGGCCTGGAAAACGGGCACGAGCTTCGGCTTTCGGGACGCCTGGGCGCTGGGCGTGACCGACCGCTACACCTTCGGCGTGTGGATCGGCCGGCCCGACGGCACGCCCAACCCCGGCCACTTCGGCGCCAACTCGGCCGCGCCGCTGCTGCGCGACCTGGCCGCGGCGCTGGGCCCCGATGGCATGTCGAATCAAGCCCGCCAGCAACTCGGCCCCCGCCGCAAGCCCGACAACGTGGCCGCCGTGCCCATCTGCTGGCCGCAGGGCCAGGCCGAGGCCGCCACCGAGCCGGGCCTGTGCCTGCAACGCCGCACCGCCTGGACGCTGGACGGCGCCGTGCCCCCCACGCTGCCCGACCGGCTTCGCCCCACGCCCTTGGCCGAACCCGTGTGGGTGAAGGCCGGCCAGCGCGTGCAACCCGGCTGCGCGCCCGACGCCGAACGCGTGGACGCCGTGCGCTGGCCCGCGCTGCTCGGCCCGTTTCTGGACGCCGAACAGCGCCACCCCATGGAACGCCTGCCCTGGCGCGCCGACTGCGCGCCGCGCGAGCCGGTGGCGAACCGCCTGCGCGTGGTGGGCCTGGAGCCCGGCACCATGCTGCGCCCCGCGCCGGGGCAGGCCGAGGTGACGCTGCGCCTGCAGGCCATCGGCGCGCAGCAAGGCGCCACCTGGCTGCTGGACGGGCAATGGATGGCCGCCAGCGATACCGCGGCGGCCGCGCAAACCCTGCACGTCAGTCGCCCCGGCCCGCACCGCCTCACGGTGATGGACGGTCTGGGCCGCTGGGCGCGGGTGGAGTTTCAGGTGGCGAACTAGCGCGGCGGCAGCGGCCGTGGCGCCGTGCCCCCGCTCACTCCCCCGGCGGCGTCTCCGCGTCGGGCTCGCCGTGCCGCTCGGGCTCGGTGGTGTGCAGCAGTTCGTGCAGCACCGAGGTGGCGTACTGGCCGGCGGGCAGGGTGAAGCTCAGCACCAGCTGGTCGGGCTCCGGCCAGGCCCAGGTCAGGTCTTGCGGGTGGGCGGCCAGGGCGCGGCGTTCCTGGTCCAGGCCGGCGTGTTCCATGCCGTCGCACAGCGTGGCGTGGCGGGCGGCCACGCCGTTTTCCAGGGCCTGGGCGGCGTCGGTGGTGCTCACGCGGCCACGGCCCCACAGCGGGCCGGTGGGGCGGCCGGCGGCGTCCAGCACATCGCCGGCGAGCGTCTGCCCCCACAGCCCCTGCTGAATGCGCAGCCCCAGCACCTCGTTGAACACGAAGGAGCGCACGGCCGAGAGGTAGATGCCCTTCTTCTTCGGGTTGCGCACGCGGATCTCGCGGGCCAGCATGGCGCGGCCCTGCTCCACGTTGCCGCCGTCAAAGCCGAAGCGCTGGGCGCCGAAGTAGTTGGGCACGCCCTGCGCGGCCACGGCCTGCAGGTTGGCTTCCACGGCGGCGCGGTCGCCGGTCACGTCACGCAGCACCAGGCGGAAGTGGTTGCCCTGCAGGTCGCCCGGGCGCAGCTTCTTCACGTGGCGGCTTTGGCTCAGCACCTGGAACTCAGGGTGCTGGAGTTGGGTCAGGTCGGGCGTTTCGCCGGCGCCCTTGGCAATCGGCAGGTAGATGCTGAACCACTGCCGCGTGACGGCGTAGCGGTCTTTCAGGCCGGCGTAGCCCACGTCCCATTCGTTCACGCCCGCCGCGGCGGCCAGCTGCTGGGCCACGAAGGCGGTGTTGGCGCCGTTCTTCTGCACGTCCAGCCACAGGTGTTCGCCGGCGCCGGAGGGCAGCTGCAGCGGCTGCTCGGTCACGAGGAAGTCTTCGTTGCGGGCCTTCAGCGTGGCGCGGGCGCCGGTGTCGGGATAGGCGCGGGGCCAGGTCGGAAGGGCGGTGTAGGCGGCTTCGGTCATGGGTGATTGTCCCGCGCGTGGGCCGCAAGGCGGCGGAATTGCGCCACCATTGCGGCCATGGACACGCTGCACGCCCTCGAACAACGCATCACCGACCTGGAGATCAAGGCCAGCTTTGCCGAAGACACGGTGGAGCAACTCAACCAGGTGGTGGTGCGCCAGCAGGCGCAGATCGACCGGCTGGTGAAAGAGCTGGTGGAGCTGCGCAACCAGGCCGCCTCGGCCGCCGAGCCGGGTGGGTTTCGCAGCCTGCGCGACGAGCTGCCGCCGCACTATTGATCTGCCCGCGGCCCGCGCCCCTGCCGCGCGCCCATCGCGAGCCTGGGCCGGCGCAAGCTGCGACTTTCTGCACACCTCACGCGCCGGCCGCTGTGCCACGGCGGGGGCGACCGGCCTACCCTTGGCGCACGTGTCGGCCTTCTCAAGCGGCGCTCACAGCCCCGTCCGGCACACCTCAGGGAGCCAAGTCTTGCGTGGAGTTGTGCGCCATGGACGTCCTGATGGAAGCCGCTGTTGCCGAGGACCGGCCCCAGCCTGAACCCGCCCTGCAAGTGCAGCGAGACGACCTCCAGTGGCAGCAACGCCGCTCGGGGTCGGAGCTGATGCGCGTGCGCGGCGCCTACCGCAACCCTTACGCCCGCGACCGCGCGCGGGTGATGCACAGCCAAAGCTACCGCCAGCTGCAGGGCAAGCACCTGCTGGGCGGGGTGGACGACGGCGAGGTGTTCCGCACCCGCGCCACGCTGGCGCAGGAAGCCGCGCAGCTGTCACGCGGGCTGCTGCGCTCGTTGCAGCACCTGCACTCGGCCAGCGCGCCGTGGGCCCGGTTGCTGCCTGAGCCCAACCTCATCGAGGCCATTGCCTTCGGTCGCCAGATGGGCTGCCCGGCCTTTGGCGAGGCGGGCGAAACCGCGCTGAACAACTGGCTGCACGACAGCGGCGGCTTCTCGGCCCCGGCGCAAACGCTGCGGCTGCTGGCCCGCCAGGAGCCCTATGCCGACCAGTTCGGCCTGGACCTGTCGCGCCGCGTGCTGCTGGGCTGCCTGGCCCACCCCGCGCCGCGCCGCCTGGTGTTCAGCGCCAGCAGCGCCGGCCGCGACGACCGCCGCCGCCCGCCCGGCTGCTACTACGACGCCGACCAGGACATCGTCGACTGGACCCTGCTGCCCGCCAGCAGCAGCGACAGCCACGCCTTCATGCTGCCCTCGGCCCTGCCGCGCGACGGCCACCACGGCGCCGCCGGCTGGAGCGGCTTCGACGCCAGCCTCATCGGCCTGGCCGAGGCGCTGGCCACCGGCGTGCACGTGCTGGAAGACGGCATCCGCCTCGGCCTGGTGACGGCCGAGCGCTGGTTGCGCCTGAAGCCCGACCCGGGATGGGCCGCAGCGGTGGAACTGGGCTCGCCCAGCGAAGCGGCGCGGGCGCTGTTCGGGGCGTCCGAGTCGGCCCGGCGCCGCGCCATCGGCACCTTGGTGAATGCCTTCATCGTGTCGGTGGAGGTGGACGAGCGCGACGACATCGAAGAGCCGCTGCTGCGCCACCGCGTGTGCCTGCTCACCGAGGCCGAGGCCTTCCTGGCGCAGCTGCGCCACCTGGTGCACGAGGTGGCCCTGGGCGCGCCGGCCGTGTCGGCCTACCAGCGCCGCGGCGGCCGCATGCTGCGCGCGGTGGCCGAGGCCTTCTGGGACGACCCCCTGCACCTGCTGCCCGAGGCCCAACGCCAGGCCCACGAGCAGGCCGGCAGCACCGGCGAGCAACGCCGCCTGCTGGCCGACTGGCTGGCCAGCGCCTGCGACGCCCGCGTGATGCGCTGGCACACGCAGCTGGTGGGGCCGGTGAGCGGGTAAAGGCGGGCGTGAATGTGGGCGTGGAGGTGGCCCTGAATGTGGGCCTGAACCGCGAGGCTCAGGCGCCTCAGGCCTCGCCGTCCCAGTAGTCCACCCCGGCGTCCTGGCGTTGCAGCAGGCGCAGGCCGGGGGCGTAGCAGCCCACCTTGCCGGAGTCGGGGTAGACGCAAATCTCCGGCGACTTCTGCGTGCTGACCGACAGGTAGTGCAGCGGCGCGTCGGAGGTGTTGAGGATGTGGTGCGGGTACTCCGGCCCGGCCGGCACGGTGATGACGTCGCCCGCCCGGATGGGCAGCAGCTCGCCGGCCACGCGCAGCGTGCCTTCGCCTTGCAGCACGATGAACATCTCTTCTTCGCCGTGGTGGTAGTGGTAGGGGCAGCCTTGCTGGCCCGGGGCCACCACGTCGATGCGGGCGCCCAGCTGCTGGGCGGCGGTGCCTTGGGTGAGGGAGGCGCCCTCGGTGTCGTAGCGGGGGGCGCGCACGAAGCGCTCGCGGGGGGCGTCGTGGAAGTTGCGGATCAGGCGCTGGCGCAGTTCGGCCGCGCGGTTGGGCAGGGTCATGCAGGGTCTCCGGGGACAATGGCGGTTGAATGAATCCGCCCCTGCATCTTCCAAGCGCCACCGACGACCTGCAATCCGCTGCGCACCAGGTCCTGTCAGCAGTCTTTGGCTACACCGCCTTCCGCGGCCCCCAGGCCGAGATCGTGGAGCAGGTGGCCGCCGGGGGCGACGCGCTGGTGCTGATGCCCACCGGCGGGGGCAAGAGCCTGTGTTACCAGGTGCCGGCCATCCTGCGCCACACGCGCGGGCAGGGCGTGGCCATCGTCGTGAGCCCGCTGATCGCGCTGATGCACGACCAAGTGGGCGCGCTGGAAGAAGCCGGTGTGCATGCCGCCTTCCTGAACAGCAGCCTCACCAGCGAAGAGGCCACGCGCATCGAGCGCGAGATGCTGAGCGGGCGCCTCACGCTGCTGTACGCCGCGCCCGAGCGGCTGACCACGCCGCGCTTCCTGGCCCAGCTGGAAAGCCTGCGCGAGCGGGGCCTGCTGAGCATGTTCGCCATCGACGAGGCGCACTGCGTGAGCCAGTGGGGGCACGACTTCCGCTCGGAGTACCTGCAGCTGAGCCTGCTGCACGAGCGCTTCCCCGAGGTGCCGCGCATCGCGCTCACCGCCACGGCCGACGACCTGACCCGCGCCGACATCATCGAGCGGCTGCAACTGCAAGACGCGCGCGTTTTCATCAGCAGCTTCGACCGGCCCAACATCCGCTACCTCATCGTCGAGAAGAACGGATCGCCGCGCGAGCAGCTGCTGCGTTTCATTCAAGACGAGCACGAGGGCGAGGCGGGCGTCGTGTACTGCCAAAGCCGCAAGAAGGTGGAAGAAACCGCCGAGTTCCTGCAAGCGCAAGGCCTGAACGCGTTGCCCTACCACGCCGGGCTGGACGCTGAGGTGCGCCGCCGCCACCAAGACCGCTTCCTGCGCGAAGACGGGCTCATCATCGTGGCCACCATCGCCTTCGGCATGGGCATCGACAAGCCGGACGTGCGCTTCGTCGCCCACCTGGACCTGCCCAAGAACATCGAGGCCTACTACCAGGAGACCGGCCGCGCCGGCCGCGATGGCGCCCCCGCCGAAGCCTGGATGACCTACGGCCTGGCCGATGTGGTGAACCAGCGCCGCATGATCGACGAGAGCCCGGCGGGCGAGGAGTTCAAGCAAGGCCAGCGCGGCAAGCTGGACGCGCTCTTGGCCCTGGCCGAGGCGACCGACTGCCGGCGCGTGCGGCTGCTGGGCTATTTCGGCGAAGCCAGTGAACCCTGCG
Source organism: Pelomonas baiyunensis (assembly GCF_043555935.1). Lineage (NCBI taxonomy): Bacteria > Pseudomonadati > Pseudomonadota > Betaproteobacteria > Burkholderiales > Sphaerotilaceae > Roseateles > Pelomonas baiyunensis. The sequence continues at coordinate 249,505 of NZ_JBIGIB010000003.1, forward strand.
GCAACTGCGACAACTGCCTGAACCCGCCGGCCACCTGGGACGCGACCGAAGCCGCGCGCAAGCTGCTGAGCTGCATCTACCGCTTCCATCAGCGGGGCGAGCGCTTCGGCGCCGGCCACCTGATCGACGTGCTGCGCGGCAAGGTGACCGACAAAACCACCCAGTACGGGCATCAAAGCCTGTCCACCTGGGGCTGCGGCGCCGACTTGTCGGAGCAGCAGTGGCGCGCGGTGCTGCGCCAGCTGATTGCGCTGGGGCATGTTGCGGCCGAGGGTGAGTTCAACACCCTGGCGCTGCAAGACAGCGCGCGGGCGGTGCTCAAGGGCGAGGTGGAGATTCGGCTGCGCGAGGCCGAGGAGAAGAAGCCGCGCGGCAAGTCCACCCGCGGCGGGGCGCGCCCCAAGGCCGATCCGGCGCTGGGCCTGGATGCGGAAGCGGCCGAGCGCTTCGAGGCGCTCAAGGCCTGGCGCTCCGAGGTGGCCAAGGAGCATGGCCTGCCGGCCTATGTGATCTTTCAGAACACCACGCTGGCCGAAATGGCGCGGCAGATGCCCGCCGACCTGGCCGAGCTGGGCGACATCAGCGGCGTGGGGGCGAAGAAGCTCGAAGCCTACGGCCGCGAGATCCTGCGCGTGCTGGGTCGGTGATCAGCGGGCGCTGACCGGGAGGTCGGCGCTGGCCATCTGGGTGCCGTCCACGCTGCGGCGGCCTTCAATCACCACGCGCGGCAGTTGCTCCACGGCAGCCACGGCGTCGGGCGTGCGCACGCCGCTGATGACGACGCGCTCCAACTTCACCACCTCGGGGCCTTCGGCCGGCGCGGTGATGGTGGTCCAGGCGGCCGCGGTCAGGGCCACCAGCCCCACCAGCAAGGCGGCGCTGGCGGTTTGCAGGCGGGTGGTGCGGGCGGTGGTGGTGGCGATGCGGTTCATGGTGTGTTCCTCTCTGTCTGTGGCGCCAGTGTGCGGCGGGGAACGGCCCGGAACTAAGGGTTTGCGATAGGTCGCCGGAAAACGCGCCTGAACTGCGGCCGGGCGGGATGGACGGCGTTCGTCGTCAAGCCTGAGGGCCGCCCCTGACGCGGCGGTCGTGCGGTGCCCGGATACTGCGGGCCGCCTATCAGGGAGAGATCAACATGGCACGTGGCAACGACGTTCAACTCGGCGGCATCACCGACCTGGTGCTGCTGGCCGACATCAAACCGGGGTTTGTGGACGCCCTGGAAGTGGCGACCTATGTGGACCGCCTGCGCAAGGTGCTGCGCACGCTCAACAGCCTGCGGCTGGGCTCGCGCGAAAGCAGCGCGCCGGCCTCGCCCTACACCGACATCGTGGCCCGCTGGCGCATCGTCCACTCCTTCCGCTGGGCGGTGGTGGAGGGCAAGAACGGCGCGCCCGACCGCCTGCTGCTCAACGTCAACTTCGACGGCGGCTGGGAGCCCTACATGCGAGTCATCTGGGACCAGCTCGGCTCCACGCTCGACCTGATCCTGTGCCACGTGGAGGGCTACGAGCTCTCGTGCAACTGCAGCTTCGAGACCTACGCCCGCTGGGTGCGGGCGCATGAAATCTCGGCCGACTTTTTGTTCATCGAGTCCGGCCGCACGGTGAGCGATGCGGAATACCTCGCCAAGCTGGAAGCCGCCCAGCGCGGCCACGCCAGCGAGTTGGGCGCCGACCGCCTGCGCGCCCCCGCCGCCGGCGAGGTGCAGCCGCTGCCCACCGCGCCGGCCGACCAGTTCGCCATGGCCGCGCGCGGCCTGGTGCCGCTGGCCGCCTTGTTCACGCTGCAACGCTTCTTCAACGAAAAGGCCTGGGATGGCCGCGTGCTGCTGCGCGCCACGCAAGACGTGCTGTTCGAGCTGACCCGCCTGGGCACCGCGCTGCAGTTCCCGGTGGGCACCGGCACCACCCCGGGCGAGCTGCTGCGCCGCCGCCACTTCGCCATGCTGAAGTGGTTCGAGACGACGCTGACGCCGCCCGCCGTGCAGGCCCGTGCGCTGGACGTGCAAGACGCCGACCTGCAAGCCGGCATGCTCACCAAGCTGCCCACCAACCGCGGCGCGTTGCTGCTGCTGCGCATTGCCCAGCCCACGCAGGCGCTGGCCTGGCTGTCCACCGCGCCGGTCACGGCCGAAGGCCAGGCGCCCGCCGGCACCGGCGCGCTGCAAGGCGTGTGGACGCAACTCGCCCTCACGCTGGCCGGCCTGCAAGCCCTGGGCGTGCCGCAGGCGCGGCTGGACCGCTTCCCGCAGGCCTTCAAGGAAGGCATGGCCGCCCGCGCCGGCCTGCTGGGCGACGTGCGCCACAACCACCCCGCGCACTGGGCCCTGGCCCCGCACGTGAACGGCCGCGACCGGTTCGACCCCGCCGGCGCCCATGTGCTGGTGCAAATTCGCTTCACCAGCACCGAGCCGGGCGAGGCCGTCACCCCCGCTGACCAGGCCCGCATCGACGCCGCCGCCCAGGCGCTCACCCAAGGCACGGGCCTCGCGCTGATGGCCGTGGAGCCCCTGCGCAGCAACGCGGTGGACAGCGAGAACTTCGGCTTCAAAGACGGCATCAGCCAGCCCACCCCGAAGTGGAAAACGCCCACCGCCACCGGCGCCAACTGGGACGACCGGGTGGAGAACGGCGAAATCCTGCAGGGCTACCCCACCGCGCGCGACAAGGGCTACGCCGTGCCCGAGCAGCCCGACGCGCTGCTGGACCGCGGCAGCTTCCTCGTCGTGCGCAAGCTGCGCCAGTACGTGGGCCGGCTGGATGCGCGCATCACCGACGCCGCCCGCACCACCGGTCTGCCCAAAGAGCTGCTGCTGGCCAAGCTCATGGGCCGCTGGCGCACCGGCGTGCCGCTGGCCGACGAGCGCGTGCCCGCGTCAGGCAACGACTTCAACTACGAGGCCGATGCCAAGGGCGCGATGTGCCCCTTCCACGCGCACATCCGCCGCACCAACCCGCGCGACCAGGGTGCCGACATGGCCTTCGCCCGCGCCCGCATGCCGCGCATCCTGCGCCGCGGCATGAGCTACGGCCCCCCGCCCAACCGCGATCAACCCGTGGACGACGCCGATCGCGGCCTCGTCTTCATGGCCTACAACGCCCACCTGGCCGAGCAGTTCGAGGTGGTGCAACGCTGGGTGGCCGGCGGCAACGCCAGCGGTGGCTACTCCGGCCAGAGCGACCCGCTCCTGGGCGTGGTGGACGGCACCGGCCCGCGCCTGTACCCGTTCGAGCACGACAAGCGCGCGTATGAGATTGACCTGGGCCATCAGCCCTTCGTCACGCTGCAGTGGGGCGCCTACTTCTTCGTGCCCTCGGTGCGGGCGCTCAAGAGCCTGCCCGGCCTGGTGGAGCTGCCCCTGCCGCAACTGCCCGCCGTGCCACTGCCCGACGCCGTGCCCGCGCTGACCGACTTTGACGGCTGGCGCCAGGCGCTGGAAGACACCAACAAGCGCGACTCCACCTGGGCCTGGGTGCGCGCCCAGCCCGGCGGCGTGGTGTCCACCGCCTACGGCGTGCTCGTGGGCGCGGCCGAGCGGGTGCAGCAGGTGCTGCGCAATGCGCCCGACCGCTACTCCAACGCCGGCTACGGCCAGCGCATGGCCGACTCCGTGGGCGTGGGCTTCCTGGGCCTGGACGACGACACCGGCCACCGCGAGCAGGCGCCCGCCGTGAACAAGATTCTGGAAAGCGTCAGCGAGCGCGATGCCTTCGCCGCCGCCTACCAAATCGCCACCGCCGGCATCGCCGGGCTCAAGCAAGAGGCCCAGGCGCTGCTGGCCGCCTTCCCGCCCAGCCAAAAGCCCGCCGACCTGCCCACCGACACCCCGCTGGACCTGGAGCGCCTGAGCGAAGGCGTGCTGGCCAAGCTGTGCCAGGTGTGGTTTGGCCCGCCGGACGGCCGCCACGTGTGGGGCACCGAGTTCCACCCCGCCAGCGAACCCGAAGCCCCGCGCTGCCCGGCCGCGCTGTTCCGCGTGTCGCGCTACGTGTTCGGGCCGCACCCCACGCCCGACGTGTGCCAGGCCGGGCGCGACGCCGGCAGCAGCTTCACCGCTGCGGTGGACCGCTGGCTGGCCGCCACGCCATTCGAGCAACTGCCCAAGCTCACCCAGGCCATCTTGATGGCTGCCCGTGCCGTGCCCAACGCCCCGGCCGACCTGCCCGTGCGCACCCTGGCCGGCGTGATGCTGGGCTTCCCGCCCACCACCCACGCCAACCTGCTGGCCACGCTGGCCATCTGGGTGCAAACCAAGAAGCTGTGGGACCTGCAGCCCCAATGGCACGAAGTGCCCGCCACCACGCCGCTGCCCGAGCGCTACACCGCCGCCGTGGCCCGCCTGCGCCCCGCGCTGGTGGCCACCATGAACTACAAGCCCACGCCCTTCCAGATCTGGCGCCTGGCCCGCACCGACCACCGCCTGGGCGAGGTGGACGTGAAAGCCGGCGACACCCTGGTGGTGGCCCTGGGCTCCGCCACCCAGCAAGACCCGCTGCGCCACCACGTCGCCTTCGGCGGCGACCGCGCCGACCCGCAAGGCGCCCCGCCCCACGCCTGCCCCGGCTACGGCATGGCCATGGGCGTGATGCTGGGCGTGATCGCCGCCGTGCTGGACGCGGGGGTGATGCGGTTCACGGGCTCGCCGACGGTGGTGGCGTTGGCGGTGTGAGGGGGCGTTCCATCTTCCGGGCCGGCCTGACCTGTGTGGCGCTGCTGGCCTTGCCGGCCTCGGCTCAGGTCGCGCCGGCCGAGGTGCAGGCCGGCGTGGCCGCGTGTGCCGACGCCAACTTCAGCTGGCTGGACTGCGCCCGGGGCATCGAGCGCCAGGCGCTGCCGGGTGTCGGTGTGAGCCGGTCGCCGGGCGTCCTCACGCTCCAGACCGCTCGGGCCACCGTGCGCCTGAAGGACACGTTCGACGCCACCGGTTTCCCGACGACCGTCTACACCTACCTCGGCCCGGCCAAGCCGCTCCCACACCACCTGGTGCTTCAGCTGCACGAGGAGCAAAGCAGCCATTGGCTGATCGATGCCGAATCCGGCCACATCGCCCAGCTGCCCAGCTTTCCTGTCGTGGCGCCCGGTGGCCGCCATGCGGTGGTCGCGTCCGAAGACCTGGGGGCTGGCTTTCGACCCAACGTCCTCGAAATTTGGCGCGTGGCGGATGGTGCGATTCAGCGCGAGGCGAGCTTCAAGCCGGCCTGGGGGCCACGTGCGGTTCGTTGGGTGACGGCCGAGCGCGTGGAGGTCACCAAGGTGTGCCTGCAACCCACCGCGCCGGAGCCCCAGCTTTGCGGCTTGGCCTCGCTCACGCGCCGCGGCGGCGTGTGGCGGCTGATGGACTGAGGGGACGGTGGGGCACGGTGCCAGTGGTCGTCCGGGCCTGGTTGCCAGCGGGGCGGCTATCGGCCACGCGCCATCACCCGCAGACGGCGGGTATGCGGAGGTCAACCTGACTGCCCTGCAAGCAATCGGTGGGCATGTCGCGCTGAGGCAGCCCCCTCAATTGCGCTGGGTCCGAGCGGCTGGCAGAGTCGCGCCGGTTCATGCCGCTTTCCGCATCAATTTAATGGCAGTGAATTGCAGCTTGCCGCTTGAAATCTCTATTCCGGTCAGCGAGTTGCCGTTAATTTCCCGGGCCTGGTTAAGCAGCAGTGCCCGGAGTTCTGCGGCACGGCGTGCTGGATAAACCAATAGTTAGGCTCTCTTCAAACAGCCTGTCAGGCACACGTTAGAGTGTCAGTTCATCATGAGTACTAATCCTGTCCTTGCAGCTATTCCCCTCTGGCATGCGCAAATGGCATGGGCCAAAGAACTCATCAAGCGCAGCTTCAATTTGGAGCATCCAGAGGACATCCTTCTTCACACGAACAGAGGCAGGCATGCAATTCCTGGAACATCTTGGTTCTTATGCACTCACGGCATCGGTGTTGATATCTACAAAACCCCCGACGTCGGCGGAATTGATTTTGACTTCGACAAACCAAACCCAGATCCATGGCGCATGAAAATCTTCATCGAGCGTCAGGTAAACGAAGGAAACCTTCCTTATGAACCATTCCAGCAACTCCTGGCTGATGAAGAAAAGCTGAAAATCGCAATCGAAGATGCGCTAGAGGTCCAAAAATCAAACCTTGAATGAGCACATCAACCAGGCTAGATCTATGCAAATGCAACACCGTGCCTACGCGCCCCAGCCTAACTGGGGGTTCAACGCGGACGCCAACATAGGCCATGGCTTCGCCATTTTCATGGCCTATGTTGGTGCCCTCCAGCCTTCGGCTTCCGGCGCCGGTTAACCAGGGCGTTGGACAGAACAGCATGCGTAAAGCACTCATCCCGTTGTCCATTCTCTTGTTCGTCGCCTTTGGCGCTCAAGGGGCTGACCGAAAGCAGAAATTTGCGTCGTTCGTGGTGAATTCGCGCGAGAGCCCCGAATTGAGGTATGAGTTTTCTGAGGCGGCCGCTACCTCAAACGATCCAATCGTGATTTCCGCAATCGGAAGAAATCTATTGAAGTCGGATCTGGAGAATCGAACAGACTTGCAAAAGATCTGGCTTGGCCGAAACGTGCCCAAAGCATTCGTGATTCAAGCCCGTGTACAGGTGGGGGACTGCGGCGTAAGTCAGCCAGGGGAATTTCATCACTGCGACGCGTATGAGTTCAAAGATCCAAAGACGGGGAAGGTGCATGCCTACTACATCTACATTGGCAACTGGCCATTTCTCTGAACCTGGTGCTGCCCAACCTTTTGCTGCAGCGGACGGCTTCGCCGCTCGCTGAGCGTGAACGTTAGCCATTGCAAATACCATCTCGGCATGCTTACTGATCTGATCGTTGCAACTCTTGAAGAAGCCCCTGCAATTTTGCAATCGCAGGGACACGCGAGCATTTGGCCAACCCTGGAAGCGAAAGGCATTGACCAAGTCAAGCTGGCAAGCCTCCGCTTCATCTTGAAGGGTGAGCCGCCTGAGGATCAGGTGGTCATCGAGTACATGAAGTCGTTTGAGATCCAAGCCGATGGTGGCGCAGAGGGGCCGTGGGTCGATTCACTGCCCGAGGACTTGGTTGGTCTGCTTGCCGCAATCTCTGCACCAGATATCCAAAGGCTTGCAACTGCTTGGGCAAATACCGAGGAAGCTCAGCTTGATCGTTGGGTCGCAGCAGACGTAGAGCCGCTTCTTGGAGAACTCTCTGCGCTTGCTGCTGGAGCGGTGGCTCAAGGGAAGCGATTGCTGCTATGGGTTTGCCTGTAGCAATGGCTGACCAGTCGCTCGAGCCGACTCGCGTCGCCATGCCGCCGCCGCTCACGGCTCAACTTCGACGTTAGGCATCAATTCAAGATCGCACTGTGGTCATGTTTGTGCTGATTAGCGGTGCTGTGGCAAATCCTGGGCGTCATGAGGTGGCGCCGCCGATGACGATTGAAAGAGCACTGGACTTGGCAGGCAAGCCTTGCTCGGACTTCGACGAAGTGGCCCGCCGGCCCCATTCATGTGCGTAGGCCTCGGCACGGCCGGGCCGTCGATGTGTGGGAATTCAATCTCACTGACGAGCCTGCCCTTTGGAGAACATTTGTCGTGGACCCAAATGATCTGGTGGTATTCACTTGGCACATCGAGGAAAGCGATGCCTAACTGTCGAGTCCCGGATGAATGGCTCCTTGGCAGCCAGCAGGCGAGGCGCGCAAAGCTCGGGGTATGACCGCGCTGCCGACATGGCGCCCTCGCGGCGGCATTCGCCCCGTGGCATGGACGTTGGCGCTGGGGTTGCAAGGCGGCCTGTGGGCTGGGCTGTGGCAGGCCAGCCAGAGTGGCGGCCCCGGGGCTTCGCCTTCCGCGGCGCTGCCGAGCATTCGCACAGTGGTGCCGGTGCGCTGGGTGGCGCCCCCGCCCGCGCGGGTGGCGGGCACGGTGGCGGCAGCGCAACCGCGCGGTGGCGCGGTGGGCCGTTCAACGCGGTGGGTGGAGGGCGTGCCGCCCGTGGACGCTCCGCAGGCCGTGTCCGACGCGCGACCGGTGACGGGTGCTGCCGGTTCAGGCGCCGGCGCTGCCGAGGGCGTGGTGCCCCGCCTGCCGGCTACGCCCGCAGAGGCTGTCGCCCCGCTGGACTTGCGGGTGCCTCGGGCTGCGCTGCGCACTCCGGCCGACCACGGCGCCGCCTGGGCGGCGCAGGACGACCGGGCCCACTCCGCACCCTTGACCCGCTGGGACCGCCTGGCCCAGGCCAGCGGCGCTGCGCCATGCTTTGTGATGCGGCGCGATGCCGACGGACAGTTGCGCAAGCAGGTGGGCCGCTTGGTGGGCCGGCCCCGGTTGTATGCCGAAGCCACCGGCGACACGCGGCCGGTGTTTCAGTGTGAGGCGGGTTGAAGGACTGAGGCGTGGAGGGGCTGACGGGCTCAGTGGCTAAGCCGCCGTGCGGCTCCTCGCCCTCCTAAATCGACAAATCCCTCAACCGCTTGCTCGCCTCGCGGTTGGCCAGCAGTTCGGTGCCGTCTTTCATCAGGATTTGCAGCTGGCTTTGCTCGTCGGCTTTCATGGACTCCACGAAGTCCAGGTTCACGATGGCGTTGCGGTGCACGCGCAGGAAGCGGGTGGGGTCCAGCCGGGCTTCGAGGTCGGTGAGGGCCATGCGCACCAGAAAGCTCGCGCCGCGGGCGGTGATCTGGGTGTATTTCAGGTCGGCGCGCAGGTGTTCGATCTCGCCCAGCGCGAGCGGGAAGATGCGCCCCCGGTCGCGCACCAGGATGCGCGCCAGCGCCTCGCCGGGCTGGGTTTGCAGCGCGCTCACGGCAGCGGCGCTGCGTTCGGCGGCGGGCGCCGGGGTTTGCAGTGCGCGCTGCACGGCGGCCTGGAAGCGGGCTTGGGTGAAGGGCTTGAGCAGGTAGTCCAGCGCGTGCAGCTCGAAGGCGGTCACGGCGTGCTGGTCGTACGCGGTGGTGAAGATGAGCGGCGGCACGGTGGCGAGCTGGCGCACCACCTCCAGGCCGGTGAGCTCAGGCATCTGGATGTCCATGAACACGAGGTCGGGCGACAGGGCGGTGATCAGGCGCAGCGCCTCGCGCCCATTGGTGGCTTCGCCCACCAGCACCAGCTCGGGCAGCGCGGCGATGAAGTCGCGCAGGGTCTCGCGGGCGAGCGGCTCGTCTTCGCAGATGACAACGCGGATGGTCATGTTGGCAACCTCATTTCCACAGTGAACCCCTGGCCGGGTGCCGACCGCACTTCAAACCGCGCGGCATCGCCCCAGCGCAGCGCCAGCCGCCGGGCCACGGTGCGCAGGCCCAGGCCCGTGCCGGGGGGCAGGGCGCCGTCGGGGGGCAGTTGCACGCCGGGGCCGTCGTCGGCCACGCGCAGGCGCAGCGGGCCGTCGGCGGTGTCGATGTCGATGCGCAAGGTGCCGGGCTCGCTGCGCGGGTTGAACGCGTGCTTGATGCTGTTCTCCACCAGCGGCTGCAGGCTCAGCGCCGGCACGCTGCGGCCCAGCAGGTCGTCGTCCACGTGCCAGTGCACGCGCAGCCGGTCGCCCAGGCGAATGGCTTCCAGCGCCAGGTACTGCTCGGTGAAGGCGAGTTCGTCGCGCAGCAGCACCTGGTCGTCGCCGCTGCGTTCGGTGTCCAGCAGGTAGCGCAGCATTTCGCTGAAGGTGAACAGGGCTTCTTCGGCGCGCACGGCGTCTTTGCGCACCAGCGCCAGGATGCTGTGCAGCGTGTTGAACAAGAAGTGCGGGTTGAGCTTGTTGCGCAGGGCGGCCAACTCGCTGCGCGCCAGCAGCATTTGCGCCTGCGCCGCGGCGGCGGCCTCGGCCCGGGCGCGTTGCACCGCGCGGTAGGCGCTGAAGCCGCCCGCCGCAGCGGCGTAGGCCAGCATGCCGAACTCCAGCTGCCAGATGAACCAGTTGTTGCGCGCTCGCTCGGCCGCGTCCACGCCCGACTCCAGCGCAATCCACCCCCACAGCACGCCGTACCAGGCCACCACAAAGGCCACGGCCAGCACCGCGTGCGCAGCCACCTGGCGAACGGCACCCAGCCGGCGGGTTTCCATCCAGCCGGTGGCGGGCCAGAGCAGCAACAGCAGCACGAACTGCGGGCCCATGTTGCGCAGCGTGCCGTGCAGCGCGCTCCACAGGTTGAAGCCACGCGCCCACACGCCGTCGGTCTCCACCGCCACGAGGTAGATCAACAGCACCGGCAGCCAGGCCAGGGCGTAGATGCGCAGCACCTCGCGCGGGGGGAGCCACGGCTCAGCGGGGGGCGTTGCCAGGGCGGCGGGTGGGTGGGAGGTCATGGCGCCGATTGTGGGCGCCGGGCATCAGCGGCGGCAGGCGGTGCGCTGGAGGCACGGAATCTGGGGCTGGTTTGAGGACGCGGGGGCCCAGCGGGCCCGTCCCCCGCTGCCCGCCCCAACAAGGCGCTTACTTCTGCTGCGTGCAGGTTTCGCGGCCGAAATTGCCGCCCTTGAACTCGGGCTCGTAGTACCACTTGCTGAACTGCCACAGCCCGCCGCGCGTTTTGCGGAAGGTGGCGATGCCGGTGCCGTAGTCCTGGGTGGACGGGTCGGTCAGCGCGAAGTGGATGGCCATGTGGGCGCCGTCGCTGGCGGCTTGGCCGGGGTAGCGGCCGTAGCCGGGCACCTCCAGCTCGAACCGGTACGCGCCGTGGCGGCCGCTGCTTTGCTCGCGCACCAGGGTCAGGGTGACGGTGCCGGTGTAGGGGCCTTCGTGGTCGTCCACGCCTTGGCAGGTGTAGCGGCCGCTGTAGTCGGCGCCGGTGAAGGGTTGGGGCGCGGCCTGGGCCGTGGTGGCCAGGCTGAGCAGCAGCGGGGCGATCCAGCGCATGGGAGGTGAACCTCTAAAGCCTTTGACGCCGCTAGTTTGAGCCCGCCGCCTGGGGCCGACCCAAGGGCCGACCCGGGGGCGGTGCCCCCGGGTGCTGCATCAGCAGCTGATCTTGGCGAGCCCGGTGCCTGCGCCGGCGGCGGCCGGCAGCTTCTGCTTCACGCACGCCGGTGCTTGCAGCGTGTAGCTGTACGGGATGCCGAGCGGGAAGTTGGCGGTGCTGCGCCAGTCGGTGGCGTCCCGTGAAGGCGACGAGCCGCTGGCCACCCAAGTGATGCCGTAGGTGGCGAAGTCGGCCGGGCTTTGGATGTTGTTGTTGCGCAGCTGCCAGTAGCCGATGGACGAGCTGTCGCGCGAGGTGACCGGGTTCTGTGAGTTCTCGAACCAGTTGCCCTCAATCAGCGCGTAGCCCCCCATGCGGATGTTGGCGCCCGAGGTTTGGATGCCGGTGTAGAGGTTGTTGTAGAGGTGGGTGTAGCCGCCGCGTTGCAGGGGCAGGCGGGAGCCCACATCCTTGTAGTGGTTGTGGTGGAAGGTGATGAAGCGGTCGCTCGCGTCGCTGTCGCTGGAGCCGATCAGGCCGACCTTGTGGTGGTCGTGGATGTAGTTGTAGGAGTAGGTGATGTGGTGGGCACCGGCCTTGTTGTCCACCAGGCCGTCGAACTCCAGGTCACCCGCCCCGCTGCATTCCTTGAGGCTGCTGAAGAGGGTGTTGTGGTCCACCCAGATGTAGCCGGGGAATTTGCCGCTCTGGCCTTCGATGCCGATGGCGTCGATGGAGCCGGGCAGCAGGCCGATGGTCATGTTGCGGACGATGATGTTCTGCGAGTCGCCCTTGATGGCGAGGCCGAAGTTGGCGGCCGATCCATCGGCGCCTTCGACGGTGACGTTGTCCTTGCCCTTGATCTCCACAATGGCGCCGGCCGGTTTTTTCCATTGCGTGCAGGCGTCGGGGATGGTGCCGAAGTCGAAGCGGCCGGTGTAGCGCAACACCAGACCCGAGGCGCCGTCATAGCTGTCGATGGCGGCTTGCATCTGGGCGGCGGTGCTGACGGTCACGGCCGCCTTCGTGCCGCCGCCGGTCACCGTGCCCGCATAGCCACCGCTGCTGCCGGCGGGTGCGGGGGCCGGCGCAGGCGTGGGTGCGGGCGTGGGCGCCGGTGTGGGTGCCGGTGTTGGGGCCGGGCTGCCCACCGGGCCGACGGCGCACTTCTTGGTGAGGCCGGGGTTGGGGTCGGAGCCGAAGGTGGCCACGGAGCAGGCGACATCGCCCTTGAGGGTTTTGACGACCCATTTGTCTTTGATGCCGAAGGACACCGGGCGGGCGCTGGCGCCGGCGGCGCAGGTTTCGCCTTCGTTGGCGCATTTCGAGTAGCCCGTGGGCCAGTCAACGGCCTGCGCGGCCGTGGCGGCCAGCAGCAGGGACAGGGCGGCACCGGCCGACCGGGTGGCGGGCAGCGGCGGGGGCGTGAGCGGGGTCGACGTCGTCATGGGGTGGTTTCCAGGTCGTGGCGGCCGCGCAGGGGCGGTTGCGGTGCGTGCGGCCGGGTGTCAGGCGCAGCTGTGCACGGCGGGTCCGCTGCGAGGCGCGGGGGGGGGGGGCTGTGGGTGGGAACCGGCGCAGACGTCAGGTCGCAGCCGGTCATTCGGTGCCGATCCGCGCGCGTGGGCGCGGCGACGTCAGGTCGGCGCGATACCGCTGCGCATCTGGCGGGCGCAATAATGAAACGACGTTCTGTTTTTGTGGGCGCGTGGTTTCATGAGGCCGATAGCAGTGACGACCGGGCCCAGATGCAGCTCAGATCGGGGCCGCCAGCAGTGCCGCCCGGCACCCGCTCGCGGGCGGGCGTGGGTCAGAGCTGTCGGGCGCGGTCCAGGAAGCCGGTCATGCCCAGCCGCGTGAATTCGGCCAGGGCCAGGTCGCGGGCGGCGCGCCAGCGGTCGTCCAGCTGCAGCTCGGCTTCCAGCAGCGCGGTGACGGCGGCTTCGTGGGCGGAGTTGCGCTGCGCGCCGGCGCCCCGGGCGAGGCTGAGGTAGCGCTTGGCGCGGTTCACATCGCCCACCTTGGCAGCGAGGCGGGCGGCGGCGCGGTAGGCCATGGCGCCGCCGATCCAGTCGTGCTGGCGGCCGCGCTTCAGGGCCAGGGCCACGTGGTGGCGGGCCGCGCCGGCGTCGCCCTGGGTGGACAGGATGTCGGCCAGCCAGCCGTGGTTGAAGCTGCTGTACAGGCCGCCGCCGCGCGGGGCGAGCCAGGCGGTGGCGTCCAGGATGTGTTGGCGGGCGGTGGGGTCGGCCTGCTGCATCCAGGCGCCGTAGGCTCCGGCGGCGTGGCCCATGGCGCAGGTGAACAGGCTGCGCACCTGGGCGCCCACGCGGTGGGCCACGGCGGCGGCTTCGCGGGCTTCGGCCCAGCGGCCCTGCCACAGCAGCACGGCTGCGCGCCAGCCCTGGATGCTGGCTTCCACCGCGTGGCCGCTGCCGTCGAACGGGGTCAGGGCTTCGGCAAACACGGCATGGGCGTCGTCGAATTCGCCTTGGTCGCCCAGCACGTAGGCGCGGCAGCACAGCGAGTAAGCCAGCCCGATCTGGTTGGCCGGGCTCTTGCTGGCGCGGGCGCGCTGGCGGGTGATGGCCAAGTCCAGCATGGGCAGCGCGTGGCTGTAGTCGGCGGCGGCCGCCTGCAGTTGGCCCACGGTGCCGGGCAGCTGCGCCAGCAGGGCCTGGTCGCCGCATTGCTGGGCGATGTCGACCGCGGCGCGGGCGTGGCGCAGGCTGTCGCGGGTTTCGCCCAGCGCGTAGCCCACGTAGGCCAGCCAGTACTCGGTGCGGGCCATGAGGCCGGCGTCGCCGTCGGCGTGGGCCAGTTGCGCGGCGTGCTTGAGCACACGCAGGTCGTCTTGCGAGGCGTCGAACACGCAGGCCATGCCCAGGCGCTGCGCGATGCTGACCCAGCGGCGGCGGCGGTCGTCGTCGTCGGGCAGGAACTCCAGCGCAGCCAGCGCGGCGCGGAACTGCTTCTTGGCGCGGTCCAGCGCCGAGGCGGCCAGCGCCAGGTCGCCCGCGGCCTCGGCGTGCCGGGCGGCGGCGTGCCAGTCGTTGGCGGCCGCGTCGTGGTACGCCAGCGGTTCGTGGAGTTGGTCTTCGGTGCCGCCGCGCGCGCTCAGCGCAGCGCTGATGTGGCGGTGCAGGGCCTGGCGTTCGTGCAGGCCGGTGGCCTCGTACACCACGTCGCGCGTGATGCCGTGCTTGAAGCGCAGGTGGCCCGGGCGCTGGTCGGGGAAGATGAAGTCTTGCGCGGCCAGGGCCTGCACGTCGGGGTGGCGCTCGCCGCAGCCGGTCAGCGTTTCCAGCAGCCACACCGGGATCACGTTACCGATGACGGCGGCCACGCGCACCAGCGCGGCCTGCGCCGGCGGCAGGCGGCCCACGCGTGATTCCACCAAAGCGGCCAGCCAGGCCGAGCTGCTTTGCCCTTCGCCCAAGCCGCCCCCGGCGTCGGCCGCGGCGTGGCACAGCTCTTCAATGAAGAGCGGGTTGCCGCCGGCGTGGCGCTGCACTTCGGAGGCGACGAAGGGGTCGGTGGTGGGCAGCAGTTGCTGCACGGCGCGCGCGGCTTCGTCCTCGGTCAGCGGCGGCAGTTCAATGACCGCGGCGTCGCCGTCGTTGGCGCTGGGCATGTGGGCGTTGTCGCTGGACGGCCGGCTGGCGGTGAGCAGCAGCAGCGGCAGGCCTTGCAGCTGCGCAGCGGTGCGCAGCCGGTGCAGCAGGCGCAGCGAGGCGTCGTCGGCCCACTGCAGGTCGTCAATGCACACCAGCTGGGGGGTCTCGCGGGCCAGGGCCAGCAGCAGCGCGAGCAGGGCGTCGGCCCGCTGGGCGGGGGCGCTTTGCTGCGCGGCGAACAGCTCGGGCGGCGCGTTGTGCAGGCCGTCCAGCGCCCGCTGCATTTGCAGGAAGGGCTGCAGCGGCTCGGCGCTCAAATAACTCTCGCAGTAGCCGCGGTGGATTTGCACCGACTGGTCGGCCGCGTGGCGCAGGAATTCTTCGGTCAGGCGCGTCTTGCCCACGCCGGCGCCGGCGCGCAGGCCCAGCCACAGGGTGTGGCCGGTGAGCACGTGGGAGAGCGCATCGTCCAGCGCAGCCAGTTCGCGGCAGCGGCCCACAAACGGGGCCAGCCCGCGGCGCACGCTGGCCTCGAAGCGCCGGCCCACCGGCGCGCGGCCGTGCACGCGGTACACGGCCAGCGGCGTGGCGCGGCCGCGCAGCTGCAGGGTGAAGCGCGGGCCGGTTTCAAAGAACTGGCTTTGCAGGCCCAGGCTTTCTTCGCTGGCAATGATTTCGTCGGCCTTGGCGGCCTCGGACAGGCGCGCGGCGATGTTGGGCGCGTTGCCCAGCAGCTCGTAGCGGCCGCGCATTTCGTCGCCCTCGTTCACGAGCACGATGCCGGCGTGGATGCCGCTGTGCAGCGTCAGGCCGGCGAAATCGGCCGGGCGGGGGCCGGGCGGCAGCAGGTTGCGCACGGCGGCGTGCAGCTCCAGCGCGGCCTCGGTGGCGCGGCGGCCGTCGTCTTCGCGCACCTCGGGGTGGCCGAAGATGGCCAGCATGCCGTCGCCCTGGATGCGGGCAATGGCGCCGCCGTGGTGCGGCACGATGCGCTCGTACAGCGCCCGCAGGTCGGCCAGCATGGCCGCGTAGTGCTCGGCCTCCATCCACTCGGCCATGGCGGTGGAGCCGCTCAGGTCGACGAACAGCACGGTCAGCAGCCGGCGCTGGCCGGCGCTGCGGTTCGGGGCGGCGATAGAGGCGAGGGACACAGTCACGACGCCGGGGATGCTAGCCGTTACCGCCGCGGCAGCGCGTGAATTACGGGCGTTTGGAGGGTGATCTCCAGGCCGTTCATGCCGGCAACGGCGCGAAGTCGGTGTCAGCGGTGGTGCGCGGGGCATCCGCCGGGAGGTCTTCCTCGCGCAGGCCGAGGTAGATGGGCTCGCCGTTGCGGCGGTGGATGTTGATCTTGGCGTTGTAGACGCGGTGGATCAGCCCGTGCTTGTCGGCGATCTGGTACTCGCTGATGCCCCACAGGCCGGTGGCGTCGCGCCGACCGGTCAGGTAGCAGGCGATTTCGTCCACCTCCGAGCCTGCGAGCTTCAAGCCGTTCAGGCTGCGCAGCGGGGCGCGGGTGCGCTCCACGAAGTCCAGGCTGTCGATGCGCACGTTCTCGCCGGTGCCTTCATCGCGCATCACGGTGTTGAACTTGCCCACCAGGATCTGGCCGGGCTGGGCGCGGTCGATCATGCGGGCGAGTTCGATCGTGACCTGACCCACCAAGTAGCTGAACGAGGTGGGGTTGAGGCCTTCCGATTGGTAGAACTCGTAGTGCGAGCCCACATGGAAGCAGGCGCGCAGCTTGGGCACCGACTCCGGCCGCGTGGCGCGTTCCTGGGCGATGGCGTTGTCGGCCAGGATGAACTGCATCAGCTGGTACAGCTCGACGTTGGCTTCCACGCCGCGCATGCGGTTCCAGATGTAGAAGCCGTCACCCGTGGTGGTGCGCGCGAAGTTGATGTTGATCTCGCGGTCCAGCAGCTTGGCGTAGGCCGCGTTCACCGAGCAGCTCAGGCTGTTGAGCTGCACCACCTGCTGCAGCGGCGTGAGCAGCGAGAAGCCCACGGCGTCGAACAGGATGACGGCGCGGTCTTCCACCAGGCGAATGCCGTAGCGCGCGGCAATCGCGGCAATCAACGGCAGGCCCAGGCCCCGCTCGGGAATGAAGGGCAGCTCGATGTGCGTGGGCTTCACGCCCAGGGCTGCGGCCACGGCGTCGAAGGCTTGCGGGTCCAGGTGCTCCTGGTTGGAGAGCAGCTTGTCGAGCAGGCGGGTGCGGCGCGTGACTTCGGTCTGCGGCAGGTTGCCGTCACCCACGGCGTACTCGGTCAGCATCTGGTGCGGCGCAACGAGCACGCGCAGGCCGCGCCCCTCGGGCATCCACGCGTAGATGAGGTTGTCGCCCAGGCTCCACAGCGTGTAGAGCGCCTGGTCGAGCAGGATGATGTTGTCGCGCAGCGCGGTTTCACTCAGGCCGGCCGGGGCGGGGTAGGCCATGAAGCCATCCAGCCAGGACCGGCGTTTGCGCAGCTCTTCTTTCACAAGCGGGCTCCCGTCACAGAAGCCCGGATTGTCTTTCAGACCGGCATCAATCGCTTGCACCAAGCCGACTCGGCGGCGCAACAACGGCCACCGGCCTGTTGCGCCGGCGACTCGGCTCGGGGTTTTCCCATCGTTTGCATCGGCATCGTGGGCGTTCAGGCGCGGCGGGCGGTGACGGTGACGCGGGGCAGCTGTTGCAGCGCGGCGACGTCGCGCACGGCCATGCCGGTCACCACCACGCGGGGCAGCTGGGCCACGGTGCGGGCGGCTTGGCCGGTGATGACGACGCGGGGCAGGGTTTCAACCTTCTGCGGCGCGGCGCTGGCCGTGAAGGCGGTGAAGGCAAACGCGGCAACGGCGGCGGCTTGGATCAGGACGGTGGCTTTCATGGTGCTTCCTTTCGGGTTCAACGCAGCGGAATTGCTGTGTCGATGGAAGCAGTGTCTGCAGCAGGCCGCCGCGTTGCCACAGGCGTGCGATGAATCGCCGGCCGCCTGCGTTGAACTGCAGGCGGCGGCGATGGATGGTCAGGGCTTGGGGGCCAGATGGGTGGCCAGGAAGCGCTCGACGCGGCCCCAGAAGTCTTCGTTGGACTTGAGGTTGAACCAGCCATGACCCTCGTCCGCGTAAACCACCCATTCCACCTGCTGGTCAGGCCGCAGGGCTGCCTTCAGGTCCGTACCGTGTTTGATGGGTACGCGGCGGTCCAGTGCGCCGTAGGCCATCAGCAGCGGCATCCGAATCTCGCTCGCGCGAGCCAGCGGCGAGGTTTTGCGAAGTTGCTCAGCGTCGGCCACCGGGTCGCCCACGAGGCGCTTCATGCCGTACTGTTTCCACTCATCCGAGGCGTCGCTCCAGGTGATGGTGGACAGCAGGCTGATGTCGGTGACGCCCACCCAATTGATGGCGCACTTGAACAGGTCTTGCTGCGTCACGGCGGCCATCATGGCCGCGTAGCCGCCGTAGCTCGCACCGGCGATACACGTGCGCTTGGGATCTGCCCATCCTTGCTTGACGGCCCAAGCCAGTGTGTCGGCGATGTCGTCTTGCATGGCCAGCCCCCACTGCTTCCAGCCTGCCCGGAAATGCTTGGCACCGTAGCCGGTGCTGCCGCGGAACTCCGGCTCCAGGACCAGGTAACCACGGCTTGCCAGGAACTGGGCCGTGGGCTGCCACGGCCAGTGCGTGCCTCGCACATAAGGCCCGCCGTGCACCAACACCACGGTGGGGGCCGGCCCCTTGAGGTCACCGGCGGGTTGGGTGACGAGTACGGGCATCACCAGACCATCGCGCGCAGCCACGCGGTGGTAGTCGCGTTGGCCCATGGCTGCCACCGGCAGGTCAGGGCGCGCCCCACCCAGCGGTTGAAGTTGCTTGTCCGCTACTTTGTAGAGGAAGTATTGGGGTGGCCGCATGTCCGACACCGACGTGACGACCAAATGGCTTGCCGATGTGCAACGCAGGCAGCCGATGAGATTGACGGTGCCCGGCAGCTTGGCGTCGATGTCGGCCTGACGCGCCTTCAT
This sequence comes from Pelomonas baiyunensis, assembly GCF_043555935.1. Taxonomy (NCBI): domain Bacteria; kingdom Pseudomonadati; phylum Pseudomonadota; class Betaproteobacteria; order Burkholderiales; family Sphaerotilaceae; genus Roseateles; species Pelomonas baiyunensis. The sequence goes on from NZ_JBIGIB010000003.1 coordinate 268,015, forward strand.
CGCGGCGTCCAGCCACACGGTGCTGGGTGCGTCGGTTTCGTACTGAATGCCAAGCAGGCGACCATCGCCCGGTTCCGTGATGAGTTCGCCCGCGAAGTCGTAGCCCGGGGTGCTGATCAGCGGTTCGCCTTCCGGTTTGCCCGTTTGGGCGTCGAGCCGGAACAAGGCGCTGTAGCCCTTGTGGTTGGCCAGGCCCAACATCTGGCCGTCCACGCCGATCCAGGATGGGCTGGCGTGGCGTCGGGCTTCGGCATCGTCATCGAACCAGGGGGTCCATTGCCCGCTGCTGTCGCGGCGGAAGAACTGGCTGCGGCCCTTGGATTGCGTCTCGATGATGCGTGGCTCGCCCTGGGCATCGATCAGCCAGCGACCCGCGTGGTCGGGCACGCCTTGGCTCAGGTTGCGCGTCAAGCCGGTGCGGGTGTCCAGGCGGGCCAATTGAGTTCCACTGCCTGCGCGGTCGCTGGCCCATGGCTGGCGCATCACCAGCACTTCGTTGCTGTCGAGGCTGGGCAAAACGCTGAACAGCATCCAGTTCATGTCCAGCCGGCGGTCGTTCACTTGGGTGGCCTCACCCGACACGAACTGTTGGTCGCTGTGAATCAGTTGCCTGCTGTTGTTGCCGTCACGGTCCACGCCCCAAAGGCCTTGCCCGGAAACGCGGGTGTTGCCGTCGGGCGAGTTGGTGATGGTGAACACCAGACGGTCTTCGCTGATCCAGTGGTGGCTGCCAATGTCGGCATCCTTGAACCCGGCAATCAGCTTGGGTGCCTGCAGGGTTTGCAGGTCAATGATGGCCAGCCACATCCGATCACCTTTGCCCGCTGCCTGGACGGCGAGGTATCGGCCGCTGGGGCTGAGCTTGGGAGCGCGAACGGACACGCGTTTGAAAAACGCGGAGGCCGATGGAGGTTCAGACGTGGTGGCCGCCTGTGTTGCCGGCGCCAACAAGCTGGCAACGGCGAACACGACGGTGGCGAGGCAGTGCTTCATGACAGTTGTCCGGGTGGATCGAGCGCGCGATTGTGGCGGCCTATCATGCTCGGTTCGCTTGTAAAAACTGACATGGCTGTCCCGCAAATGGCTGTCCCGCAATTGCCCGACTCGAAATTCATCCGCGTTCGCGGGGCGCGCACGCACAACCTGAAAAACATCGACGTCGATCTGCCGCGGCATTCGCTGGTGGTGATCACGGGGCTGTCGGGCTCGGGCAAGTCGTCGCTGGCGTTCGACACGCTGTACGCCGAAGGCCAGCGCCGCTACGTGGAGAGCCTGTCCAGCTACGCGCGGCAGTTCCTGCAGCTGATGGACAAGCCCGATGTGGACGTCATCGAGGGCCTGAGCCCGGCGATCTCCATCGAGCAAAAGGCCACCAGCCACAACCCGCGCTCCACCGTCGGCACGGTCACCGAGATCCACGACTACCTGCGCCTGCTGTACGCCCGCGCCGGCACGCCCTTCTGCCCTGACCACGACCTGCCGCTGGAAGCGCAAAGCGTCAGCCAGATGGTGGACGCGGTGCTGGCCATGCCGGACGAAAGCAAGCTGATGCTGCTGGCGCCGGTGGTGCGCGACCGCAAGGGCGAGTTCGTGGAGCTGTTCCAGGACCTGCAGGCCCAGGGCTATGTGCGCTTTCGCGTGGACGGCGTGACGGTGGAGGTGCCCGACATCCCACCGCTCAAGAAAGCAGAGAAGCACGACATCGACGTCGTCATCGACCGCATCAAGCTGCGGCACGACTCGGCCGACGCGCTGCGCCAGCGCCTGGCCGAGAGTTTTGAGGCCGCCCTGCGCCTGGCCGAGGGCCGCGCGCTGGTGATGAACATGGACACCAGCGACACCACGCTGTTCTCCAGCAAGTTCGCGTGCCCGGTGTGCTCGTACTCGCTGCCCGAGCTGGAGCCGCGCCTGTTCTCGTTCAACTCGCCGGTGGGCGCCTGCCCCAGCTGCGAAGGCCTGGGTCAGGTCACGGTGTTCGACGAAGCGCGCGTGGTGGCCTTCCCCACGCTGAGCCTGGCCAGCGGCGCCGTGAAGGGCTGGGACCGCCGCAACCCCTACACCTTCTCCATGCTGGAGGCGGTGGCCGCGCACTACAGCTTTGACGTGGAAGCGCCGTGGGAGAGCCTGCCGGCCGAGGTGCAGCAGGTGCTGCTGCACGGCTCGGGCGACACGGAGATTGCGTTCGTCTACCAGGCCGAGACGGCAAACGGCAAGAAGCGCTCGGTCAAGCGCAGCCATGCGTTCGAGGGCATCCTGCCCACGCTGTCGCGCCGCTACAAGGAAACCGATTCGGCGGCCATCCGCGAGGACCTGGCGCGCTACATGGCTGCCAAGCCGTGCCCGCATTGCGAGGGCTCGCGCCTGCGCCGTGAGGCCCGAAACGTGGTGCTGCAGCCGGCCGACGCGCCCCCCGGCGTGCGCGGCCGGCCCATCTACGAGGTGGAGCATTCGACGCTGCGCGAATGCCTGGACTACTTCGAGGGCCTGAAGCTCAAGGGCAACAAGGCCGAGATCGGGGACAAGGTGGTGCGCGAGATCGCCTCACGCCTGCGCTTCCTGAACGACGTGGGGCTGAACTACCTGAGCCTGGACCGCAGCGCCGACACGCTGTCGGGCGGCGAGGCGCAGCGCATCCGCCTGGCCAGCCAGATCGGCTCGGGCCTGACCGGCGTGATGTACGTGCTGGACGAGCCCAGCATCGGCCTGCACCAGCGCGACAACGACCGCCTGATTGCCACGCTGCGCCGCCTGCGCGACCTGGGCAACTCGGTGCTGGTGGTGGAGCACGACGAAGACGCCATCCGCGCCGCGGACTGGGTGCTGGACCTGGGCCCGGGCGCCGGCGTGCACGGCGGCCGTGTGATGGCCCAGGGCACGCCCGACGAGGTGGCCGCCAACCCGAACTCGCCCACCGGCCGCTACCTGAGCGGCGCGGCCCGCATTGAAGTGCCGGCCACGCGCCACACGGCGCCCGAGGGGCAGGCGCTGCGCATCGTCAACGCGCGCGGCAACAACCTCAAGGGCGTGACCGTCGACATTCCCGTGGGTGTGCTGACCTGTGTGACGGGCGTGAGCGGCTCGGGCAAAAGCACCTTGGTCAACGACACGCTGTACGCGGCCGTGGCCAAGAAGCTGTACCAAAGCCATGCCGACCCCGAGGCGCACGACGAGATCGAGGGCCTGGACGCGTTCGACAAGGTCATCAACGTCGACCAGTCGCCCATCGGCCGCACGCCGCGCTCCAACCCGGCCACGTACACCGGGCTGTTCACGCCCATCCGCGAGCTGTTCGCCGAGATGCCCACCGCCCGTGAGCGCGGCTACGGGCCGGGCCGCTTCAGCTTCAACGTGGCCGGCGGCCGCTGCGAGGCCTGCCAGGGCGACGGCGTGCTGAAGGTGGAGATGCACTTCCTGCCCGACGTCTACGTGCCCTGCGACGTGTGCCAGGGCCGGCGCTACAACCGCGAGACGCTGGAGGTGCTCTACAAGGGCAAGAACATCACCGACGTGTTGAACATGACGGTGGAAGACGCCCACACGCTGTTCAACGCCGTGCCCACGCTGGCGCGCAAGCTGCAAACGCTCTTGGACGTGGGCCTGGGCTACGTGAAGCTGGGCCAGAGCGCGACGACCTTGTCCGGCGGCGAGGCCCAGCGCGTGAAGCTGGCGCTGGAGCTGTCCAAGCGCGACACCGGCCGCACGCTCTACATCCTGGACGAGCCCACCACCGGCCTGCACTTCGCCGACATTGCGCTGCTGCTGAAGGTGCTGCACCAACTGCGCGACGCGGGCAACACCATCGTCGTCATCGAGCACAACCTGGACGTCATCAAGACGGCCGACTGGCTGATCGACATGGGCCCGGAAGGCGGTGCGGGCGGCGGCACGCTGCTGGTGGCCGGCACGCCGGAAACGGTGGCGGCCTGCGAGGCCAGCCATACGGGGCGCTACCTGGCGCCGTTGCTCAAGCGCTGACGCGGCGGGGCGCCGCGGCCCGCGGCCCGCGGCCCGTGGGCGTGCGGCGGCTGGGCTCAGCGGCGCCGCTGCGCGCGGTGCACGATCAGCAGCAGGCCCAGCGCCATCAGCACCCAGGTGCTGGGTTCCGGCACCGAGCTGACGACATCCCCGCGCGGCGGGGTGTCGGTGGTGCTCACCTGGCCCGGCGGCAGCGCCGGCATGCCGATGTTCACGAGGCCCGGACCGCCGCTGGGCGGCGCGGCCGGCGTGGGGGCGGACCCGCCCATCAGGCTGGGGCCCTGGGCCGCGCCACCGGTGGGCGTGGCATTGGTGAGCGACGGCACACCGGCCGCCGACGCAAAGGTTTCGCCAGCCCCGGCGCCTGCACCGGCGGCGGCCGTTGGGCCCGCGCTCGGCGGCTCGAATTCCAGCGGGCCTTCCTCGCTGGCGCGAGCACCGGCCACCTCGTTGACGGCGCGCGTGGGGGCCACGGCGCGCGGGGCTTCCAAGCGGCGGATGCGGCTCACGTTGCGGCACACCGTGGGCACCAGGATGCACTGGCCGTCTTCGCAATACACCAGCCCGCGCTCTTGCAGCTGCGCCGTCCAGCGGGTGCGCGTGACGGTGCGGCAGATCGACCCCTGGCCGAAGTGCATGTCACGGATCTCGGGCGCGTAGCGGCCCTTGCCGGTGATGCCGTCGCGCTCGATCAGGGCGATGTCGTCGTAGTTGCGCGCCTTCATGCGGGCCTGCAGCTTGCGGCGGGTGGCCACGGGGATGTCGGCGTAGTGATCCACCGCCGCCACCACGTCACCCATGAACGGATTGACGCCAGGGCGATCCCAGCTGCACTGCGGCAGCGAGCCGCCGGCCGCAGCGGCCAGCGCGAAAGAAGCGAGCAAAGACATGAAAGACCCAACGAAGGTGACGCCTCTGCAGGGCGTCTAGGACTTCATGTTAGGGATATTTACATCTTGTATCGACTCGCGCCCCCTGAAAGAGGGGGCCTACGGCACGGGCAAAAAGTCACGAACGGGCGGTAGGGCGGCTTGCACTCCCTCAACCGAGGGGGCGTGCCTTGCTGCTATCGTGCCTATCGCTTCTGTTTCCCGTGACCGAGCCGACATGCCCGACCGTGCCCCCGCGCAGGTGCTTTACGTCGAAGACGACCGCATCCATCAGATCCTGATGGAGGAGGTGTGCCGCCAATTGCCGGGCCTGGCGTTGCGAACCGCCGAGACCGGCGAGGAGGCGCTGGCCGCCCTGCGGGACGGGCCGCCGGATCTCGTGCTGGTGGACATGAACCTGCCCGACACCACGGGCCTGGCGCTGCGCCGCGCGGTGGCGGCCGATGCGGCGCTGGCCGTGACGCTGGCCCGCACCCGGTGGGTGGCGCTGTCGGCCGATGACCCGTGCGAGCTGGTGCGCGCCGCGCGTGAGGCTGGCTTCGACGACTACTGGGTCAAGCCCATCGACGTGCCGCAGTTGCAAGGCAGCCTGCGCAGCCTGTTGATCGACTGAAGCCGCGGGCTCTGGCCCCGGCCTGGGTGCGTTGCGCGCTTGCAGGGGCGCTCCGCAAGGCGCTCCTCACGGCCCCACAACCCACCAACGAAACCCACCAACGAAAAAGCCCGGCACGGGGCCGGGCTTGTCACGCATCAGGCCGCGCGGGGCGGCCCGAAGGCGCATCACTTCAGGTGGCTGTTGATCAGCTTGGTCATCTCGAACATGTCGGCCTTGGCCTTGCCGAAGATTTCCTTCAGCTTGGCATCGGCGTTGATGACACGCTTTTGCAGCTCGTCCTGGAGCTTGTTCTTCTTGATGTACTCCCAGACCTTCTTGGTCACGTCGGTGCGCGGCAGCGGCGCCGAACCGACGATGGCGGCCAGAGCCGCGCTGGGGGTCAGGGCCTTCATGAAGGCGGCGTTGGGCGTGCGCTTCTTGGCGGGAGCGGCGGCCTTCTTGGCCGGGGCTGCCTTCTTCGCAGGCGCTGCAGCCTTCTTGGCCGGCGTGGCGGCGGCCTTCTTGGCCGGGGCCGCAGTCTTGGCCGGAGCCGCCTTCTTCGCCGGTGCCGCCTTCTTCGCGGGCGCGGCCTTCTTCGCAGTTGCCATGTCGATTCACTCCATCAAAAGTTGTTGATGTGCCGGGTCCGGGTGAAGGCCGCGTAAGCCTTCAATACTCTCTAGCACCCTGCGGCGACGATGGTACTGCGCTCCCTAGGGAAAAAGAAGGCTTTCATAGAGGGGATGACCCGCAGAGGCCCATGAAATCGGGCCTTTCGTGCGTCGCCTGTCGCGAGGCCGCATCACTCGGGCCTTCTGAGGGGCCGCTGCGTGGTGAGCGCTCAGTCGATGTCGCCCGCTTCGGGCGCGCGTTTGGTGCCGCTGAACATGGCGCCGACGAGGTTCTCGCGGTGGCGCCAACTCGTCATCAGCACGCCGCCCCAATGCCCGAGCACGAGGGCCGCGATGACCCAGGCCAGGCCCGCGTGCAGGGCTTCCAGCCAGCCATAACCCCACAGCCACTCGGTCGTGTACAGCCAGCCCGTGGCGGCGACGGCGGCGGCGGTGAGCCACAGCATCACAGCCATCCAGCCGCCCAGCGGGTTGTGGCCGAGGTAGCGCGGCTCGCGGCCGGCGCGCAGGGCCCGTGCATAGGCCAGCACCTCGCGCGGGTTGCTCACGAACTGGGCGAATCGCGCGTGCCGGCTGCCCACCGCGCCCCACACCAGGCGCAGCAGCACGGCGGCCCCGGCCACGTAGCCGGCGGTGTGATGCACGGTGTCGAAGTCATCCGGCGCCCAGTGGCCGCTGGCCCACGCCGTCACCACGGACGCGGCCAGCACCCAGTGCAGCGTGCGAACGGCGCCGTCCCAGACGCGGATGCGCATCGCGCGGCTTACTTCTTGTCGGCGGGCTGTTCACCTTCGGCGGCCACGCGCTCGAAGGTCTTGGGGTTGAAGAAGACCTCGGCCTTCTTGCCCTGCGCATCGATGCCGTAGACCTCGTAGCAGCCGTTGTAGTTCTTGACCTGGCGCACCTTCCAGCCTTCGGCTTCGAGCTTCTTTTGCAGTTCCATCTGCGGCTTCTTCTCTTCCTTGGGCATGGCCGGGCACGAGACGTTGCCGTGGGCGAAGGCGGCGGAGGCGGTGAATGCGAGGGCGAGGGTGATGAGCAACTTCATGAGAGCGTCCTTCAACGAGAGGGGGAGGGAGAGGAAAAGGAGCCGGGCCACAGCAGCGCCGGGCCGGCGTTGGAGAGGGTCTTGCAGCCCGAGAGCGCCATGGCGATCTCGAGTTCGTCGCGCAGCAATCGCAGCGCGTGGGCCACGCCCAAGGCGCCGCTGGCAGCGAGCGCGTGAACGTACGGGCGGCCCAGCAGCACCGCGTTCGCCCCCAGGGCCATGGCCTTGAGCACATCGGTGCCGCGGCGGATGCCGCCGTCCACCAGCAACGGTACGTCAGGCCCGAGGGCGGCCCGCAGCGGCGGCAGCAGCACGGCGGTGGGTGGCAGCGTGTCGAGCGCGCGGCCGCCGTGGTTGCTGACGATGAAGCCGGTCACGCCACGGGCGAGGGCCTCGCGGGCATCGTCGGGGTGGGTCACGCCCTTGAGCAGCAGGGGCAACGGGCTTTCGGCGCGCAGCCAGTCGATCTCGGCCCAGGTGGCGGCGCGTGGCATCAGGCCGTCGAACAGCGCGCTTTGGCCGGGCTGCAGGTTCAGCGGTTTCTTCACGCCGCCGAGGTTGACCGCGCGGATGTGCTGCGGGAGATGGAAGCCGGCGCGGCGTTCGCGGTCCCGGGCGCCGTGCACGGGGGCGTCCACCGTCAGCACCAGGGCCTGAAAGCCCGCGGCTTCGACGCGGCGCAGCAGTGCGCGCATGAAGTCGCGGTCGTCGCGCCAGTACAGCTGGAACCACAGCGGGCCGGCGGCGGGGTCGGCGAGCATGGGCGCGGCGATGGCCTCCATCTCGAGGCTGGCCTGCGCGCTGAGGATGAGGCCGGCTTCCTGCGCGGCGGCGGCGTGGGCCACGGCCAGTTCGCCGTCGGCATGGAAGAGGCGCTGGTAGGCGATGGGCGCGAGCAGCACCGGGTGGCGCAATTCGCGGCCCAGCAGCGTCACGCGGGTGTGGCCGCCGGCCAGGTCGCGCAGCACGCGGGGCTGGAGTTGGATCGCGTCCCAGGCCGCGCGGTTGGCGCGCAGCGTGATCTCGTCCGCCGCGCCGCCGTTGAGGTAGGCCCAGGCCGCTGCATCGACGCGGGCTTGTGCGGGCGCTTCGAAATCAGCCAGGTTGGCCATGCCGTCCGGCAGCTTCTCGATGCGGGGCGAAGTCATGTGGCCCCTCGTTCAGCGCAAGCGCTGCCCCATCCCCCGTGGGGATGCGAGCTGGCTTGGGGCGGCCCGGCGCGGCGCTCGCTCACGTGTCCGCCCACATCCGCAAGAGGTTGTGATACGTCCCGGTCAGCTGCACGAGCTCGGGCGTCTCGCCCAGCTCGCCGCGCAGCCGCATCAGGCTCAGGTCCATCTCGTAGAGCAGGCGGCGCTGGTCATCGCCGCGCACCAGGCTCTCGATCCAGAAGAAGCTGGCCAGCCGCGCGCCGCGCGTGACGGGCTCGACGCGGTGGACGCTGGTGCCGGGGTAGATGACCATGTCGCCCGCGGCCAGCTTGACGCGCTGCTCGCCGTAGGTGTCGGCAATCACCAATTCACCGCCGTCGTAGTCGCTCGGTTTGCTCAAGAACAGCGTGCACGAGATGTCGGTTCGCACGCGTTGCACCCCGCCGGGCAGGTAGCGGATGGCCTGGTCCACGTGGTCACCGTAGGTGTTGGCGGTGCCGGCGTAGCGGTTGAACAGCGGCGGCAGCACGCGCTTGGGCAGCGTGGCGGAGAAGAAGACGGGGTGTCGGTCCAGCGCCTGCAGCACCAGGGCCTGCAGTTCGCGGTGGGGCTCGCTGCCAGGCTGCAGCTGCTGGTTGTTCTTGACCTGCGCGGCCTGCGCGCCGGCGGTGCTGCGGCCGTCCACCCACGTGGCGGCGGCCAGCAGCTCGTGGGCTCGGGCGACGCCGGCGGCGTCGAGGATCTGGGGGATCTTCAGCAGCATGGCGTCGCGCGGTCCGTCGTCAGGATCAGAACTTGTAGGTGCCGGTCAGGCTGGTCACGCGGCCGGTGCCGGGCACGTAGAAGCTCGTGTAGAGCTGGTCAGCATAGATCTTGTTGGCCACGTTGCTGACGTAGAGCTTGAAGCTAAGCTGCTCGGGCACGACGGCGTATTCGGCCATCAGGTCGGCCGTGACGAACTTGGGCGCGTAAATGCCGGCCGGGTTGCGGATGGGCGTCTGGCTGCTGCGCGCGTTCAGGCCGGCGCCCAGGCGCACTTGAGGATGGACCTGGTAGGCCGTCCACAGGCTGCCCGAGTAGCGCGGCGACAGCGACGGGCGCGAGCCCTGCACCTCGCCGGTGTTGACGCTGGAGATGTCGATCTTGGCCACCGGCATCCAGGTGAAGTTGCCGAAGACTTCCCATTCGGGCGTGATCTTGCCGACGACGTCGATGTCCAGGCCAGCGGCGTGGCGCTTGCCGGACAGGGTGACGAGGTTGGTGATCAGCGGGTCGGTGTTGCGCTCGTGCAGCTTGGTGTTGCGGAAGGCGCTGGCGCGCACGCTGAGCTTGCCGTCGGCGCTGTCCCACTTGGCGCCCAGCTCGACGTTGACCGACTTCTCCGGCGGGATGTTCTCGTTGGCCGCGCTCAGGGAATAGGCATCGCCGGAGGTGTTGAACGAGGTGGCGCCCATCAGGTGGAAGGACCATTGCTCATTGGGCTGGAACAGCACGGCGGCCCGCTTGCTGACCTCCGAGATGTTCATGTGCCAGGGCGAGCCGGGCATGGCCAGTGCGGTGGCGGTCGCCGGCGTGGCCGGCACGTCCACCAGCGGGTACACCACCGTCGACGAGAAGGTGTTGTACTGGTGGTAGGTGCCCTTCAGGCTGTCGAAGCGCAGGCCGGCCAGCACCTTCCACATCGGCGCGATCTGGACCATGTCCTGCAGGTAGGCGCCGTAGGCCTTGGACACATAGTCGTTGTTGGTGCGGTAGCTGCGCAGGCTCTCGTCGATGGTGGCGCCGTCGTACGGCGTGCCCACCGTGGTGTTGGGGCGCGTCGGCACGATGCCACCCTGCGTTGCCGGGATCTGCGCGTAGACCTGCTTCTTCTCGTGCGCGAAATCGACGCCGGCCTGGAGGTGGTGGTCGAAGCCCAGGGCCTGGAAACGGCTGCTCAGGTCGCTCTGCGCCGTGACCGTCTGCATGTCCTGCTTCTTGAGCTGCTGGCCGCGGGTGATGACGGTGGCGGGGCTGAGGTTGTCCAGCGTGACGGCCTGGCCGCCCGGCTGCAGGTTGGCTGCAGCGAAATTCCACAGCGTGGCCCGCTGGTCGCGGCTGTAGTTGGCGGCGCGCACCTTGGTCACCAGTTCGGTGTCCTTGGAGAAGCGATGCGTGTGCGTGAGCATGCCGTAGTAGGCCGTGCCCTTGTTGAAGTCGCTGGCCAGGCCGTAGTAGGCGTCCGGGTCCATCTTGGTGTTGACGCCATTGGCGTAGGGCGACGTGGCCGTCGGCCGGATCCAGCGCACACCGTAGTTGATGCCGTTGTCGTTCTGCAGGCCGTACAGCGTGATGCCGAACTCGTCGGTCTCGTCGACGCCGAGGCGGTAGTTGACGCCGATGCCGCGCTTGTCCACCTTGGAGCCGGCGCCGTTGCTGTCGGCGGTGTTGGTCATGGCGCTGACGCGCAGCGCCGAGTTCTCGCCGGTGCGCTTGTTGAAGTCGGCGATGGCGCGCAGGCTGGCATGGCTGCCCATCGTGACGTCGATCTGGTTCTGGTCGGCGAGCTGGGCCTGCTTGGTCACCTGGTTGACCGCGCCGCCCGTGGAGCCGCGGCCGAACAGCAGCGAGGCCGAGCCGCGCAGCAGTTCCACCTTGTCGAGGAAGAAGGTGTCGCGGTCGTAGAAGGCCGGGTCGCGCATGCTGTCGATAAAGATATCGCCGGTGCTTTGCAGCGAGATGCCGTGGACCTTGATGTCCTCCTCGCCGCCCTCGGCAGCCTGGAAGGTGATGCCGGCGGTGTTCTTCAGCACCTCCTTGACGTTGCCGTAGTTGCGGTCGTCCATCAGCTTTTCGGTGATGACGGTGAGGGACTGCGGAATGTCGCGGATGTCCTGCTTGCCCTTGCCGATGCGGGTTTCGGTGGCCTGGTAGGCGTCCTTGCCTTGGGGCTCGGCGCTGGCCTTGAAGCGCACGGTGGGCATCACTGTGTCTTCCTTGGTGGGGGAGGTTTGGGCCAGTGCGGCCGAGGCCAGGCCGAAGCCGGCGGCCAGTGCGCCCAGCGGCAACAGCGCCGGGGTCGTCTTGTTCTTGCGGGACATGGATTGCTCCGAGGGATCGTGAGGAATAGGCGTGGCTTTGCCCACGGCGGCCTCAGGGCCGCCCACGGCATGGCTGGTCAGGGGAAGGGTGGGGTCAACGGTCGAGTTCGTAGGACATCGGTGTGATGACCTCCCACTCGATGGGCTGGCCGTTCTCGGTCTGGGGGGCGAACCGGGCGGTGCGGATGTCTTGCAAGGCCTGCTCGTCCAGGCGCGCGAAGCCGGACGATTTCGCGAGCGCGACCTCGCGTGGCAAGCCGTTTACATCCACCACCACGCGCACATGCACCACGCCAGACTCCTTGAGCCGCTTGGACATCAGCGGCACCGTCGAGCGCGGCTCGCGCACGTAGCGCACGGCGCTGGCCGGGATGCGCTTGAGCGCCGGCGTGGCCACCGGGGCGGGCGGCGGCACCACCTGCGCAACCGGGGCAGGCGCCGGCTGCACCTGCGCCGGCACGGGCGGCGGCGCGGGCAGGGCGGCCACCACCAAGGCCGGCGCGGGCGCCGTGGCCACGGCAATCACCGGCGGCTCGATCAGCGGCGGCGTGGGGGCCTTCATGTCAGGCAGCGCCACGGGCGGGCGGGGCTGCGGCTTGGGCGGCTCGGCCGGCGCCATCAGGCGCACCACCACCGGGGCCATGCGCGCCACCGTGCGCTTCACGGCCTGCCCCTGGCTCAGCGCCCAGAACGCGAGGATGTGCAGCGCCAGGATGCCGGCCACCGCCCAGCGCTGACGGCCCGGCGGCGTGGCCAGGTCGGCATAGCTCGGGCGCTCCGTCACGCGCAGCGCCACCGGCGCGGCGGCGCTGGCAACCGGCTGGGGGGCGACGAAGTGCAGGGGTTTCACGGCGTGGGCGATCAGCATCGATGGAAAAATCTTAACACGAATGCGAACGATTCTTATTTGATGTTCGTCATGCGGCTGGCCGATGCGGCGCCCGCGCCACGGCCAGGCCCAGGGCCGGCCGATATGCTCCCGGCCATGAAAACCCTTGTGCGATGGATGCTGCTGGCGGCCGCCCTGCTGCTGGTGGCGCACCTGTACCCCGGCGTGGTGGTCACCAGCTTCAGCGCGGCGCTGATTGCGGCCCTGGTGCTGGGCCTGCTCAACACCCTGCTGCGCCCGCTGCTGGTGTTGCTGACCCTGCCCGTGACGGTGCTGAGCCTGGGCCTGTTCCTGTTCGTGATCAACGCCCTGATGTTCTGGATGGCCGCGTCCCTGTTGGACGGGCTGGCCGTCACCGGCTTCTGGGCGGCGCTGATCGGGTCGGTGATCTACAGCCTGTGCGGCATGGTGATCGACGTCGTCATCGAACGCCTGTTCCCGGCTGACTGAGCCTCACGCCTCACGGCACGGCCCCCCGGCGGGCGCAGCCACGCCGCGCGTCCAGCCGTGCCTGCAGGTTCGGCTTCGCCCCGTTTGCCAGGAAGTCTGGAAGTGCCCCTCGACGGCGCGGCCGTCAGGCGATCGGGGGTGGTCTTAGTTCGGCAGTTCCACGTCCGGCGGGATGTAGCGGCCCTTGTACATCTCGGCCAGCATGGCCTGGCGCTCGTACACCAGCGTGCGCAGCCGGGCGTCGATGACCGAAGCCTCCACCTGGTCGGCCTCGGGTCGTCGGGATTGCCGCAGGCCGGAGCGCAGGCGGTCGATGGCGCCGTTGAGGTCGCCCGCCGCAGCATGCACCTCGGCCTGGGCCCGCACGGCGCGCAGGGGCTGGTCCAGCTGTTGCCAGATCAGGGCTAGCTGTGCCCAGGCGTAGGAATCCTTGGGCTCCAGCGACACGTGCGTTTGCAGCGCGTCCGCCGCGTCGCGCAGCGCCCCCGGGCCGGCGCCCGGCGCCAGGGCCAGGCCCACGCGTTGCAGCAGCAGCGGGCGTGACTTCTCGCCTTGCAGCTGCGCCAGCGCCGCCACGCCTTCCATCGGCCGGCCACGGGCCTGGGCCAGCTCGGCGCGCAGGTAAATCAGCAGCCGGCGTGCGGCGGTGGCTTCCGGGGCGCTGGGGTTGAGGAGTTGCAGCGTGGTCTCGGCGCTGCGCAACGAGGCCTCGGCGCGCTCGAAGTTGCGCAGCTTGATGGACGCGAGCGAGGCGGCGTAGCGGGCGCCGAGTTGCTCGTAGCCGCCGCTGTCGCGCAGCACGCGGGCGCCCGCGTCGTAGTTCTCCAGCACCTGCCAGGCTTCCACGCGCGGGTCCATCAGCACGCGGGCCCGGGCGGCCATCAAGGCGTGTTCGGCAATGCCGCGCGGGCGGGCAAAGGGCTCCAGCGCCAGGCGGGTGCGCGCGTCGCCAATGCGCTCGCTGGTCAGCGGGTGTGAGCGCAGGTACGGGAACGAGCCGTTGTCCATCAGGTGGTAGGCCTGGTCCATGCGCTCGAACATGCTCACCATGCCGCTGCCGGCAAAGCCCGCTTCCACCAGCACGTTGAAGCCCACGCGGTCGGCCTCGCGCTCCATGTCGCGCGAGAAGTTCAGCGACATCTGCGTGGCCGCCGCCTGCCCGCCCACGATGCCGGCGTTGGCCAGGTCGATGTTGCCGCGCGTGGCCGCCAGCACGCCAAGCAGCAGGCCGGCAATCGCGATCATGCTGTTCTTGGAGTCCCCCGCGATGCGCCGCGCAATGTGCCGCTGCGTGACATGCGAGATCTCGTGCGCCAGCACGGAGGCGAGCTCGTCGCGCGACACCGTCATCGCGATCAGCCCCAGGTGCGTGCCCACGAAGCCGCCGGGCAGCGCAAAGGCGTTGATGCTCTTGTCCTCCACCAGGAAGGACTCCCACGCAAAGCGGGCCTGGATGTCGTCACCCACATGACCCAGCTTGCGCGAGGCGGCCACCAGCGGCTGGAAGATGCCTTCCATGTATTCCTGCAGGATGGGGTCCTGCACCACGGCGGGGTCCAGCCGGATGGAGCGCATGTAGCGCTCGCCCAGCTGCCGCTCGGCGCCCACGTCCAGGTCTTGAGAGACCGAGTCGCCCAGCGCGGGCAGGTTGACCTGCGCACTCAAAGGGGCCCCCGGCAGGGCCAGCGTGGCGGCAGCCAGCAGGCTGAGCAAAGGGCGTTGCAGCAACTTCTTCATCGGGCAGCGGCGGGGTGCGCCGGGAACGCTTCAGCAGACAGACTCCTATGATGCCTGCAACACCTTGCCCCAATGTTTCCAGGCATGAAGGCGCTCGGCGCCCAGCCGCGCATCGCTGAACGCGTGCGCCGCTGAGCGGTCGCCCGAGGCGACGGCGATGTGTGCGGCATCCCGCCGCCAGCCCATCGCCGGCGCGTGCCGACCCGCCACAACCGATGCACGACATGAGCCACCCTCTCACCCACTTCGACACCCAAGGCCAGGCCCACATGGTGGACGTCTCGGCCAAAGCCGAGACCCATCGCGTGGCCGTGGCGGCCGGCGAGATCCGCATGCAGCCGGCCACCTTTGCGCTGATTGCCGGCGGCACGGCCAAGAAGGGCGATGTGCTGGGCTTGGCGCGCATCGCCGCCATCCAGGGCGCCAAGCGCTGTAGTGATTTGGTGCCCTTGTGCCACCCGCTGGCCATCACCCGCGTGGCGGTGGAGTTCGAGCTCGACGAGTCAAGTCACCGCGTGCACTGCCGCGCCCAGGTCGAAACCCTGGGCCGCACGGGCGTGGAGATGGAAGCCCTGTGTGCCGTGCAGGTCGGCCTGCTCACCATCTACGACATGTGCAAGGCCGCCGACCGCGGCATGGTCATCAGCAATGTGCGGGTGCTGGAGAAGCAGGGCGGCAAGAGCGGCGTGTGGCACGCCGAGCCCGACCCCGCCTGATCAGCGCAGGCGCCGCCAGTCGCGCACGTCCGAAGCCGGCTGGCATTGCGGCATGGCGCCGCTGGCCGCCGCGGTGAGTGAGGCCGCCGTGGGGCAACTGGCGAACCAGGTGTCGCCCGTCGGGTTGCGGAACTCTCGCAGCCGGTCGGCCAGGAAGCGTGCGCCGTCCACATCGCCCACAGCCTCCAGCGAGCGGGACCAATGCATCATCAGCCGCGCATCGATCAGGCTGAAGGCGGTGCGGCGCGTGGCGTCCAGCGCGGCTTGGCCGGGGGGCAGGCTGGTGGCGGCGGCGTAATCGGCCTGGTGGCTGAAGAACACCGAGTGCTGGCCCGCGGCAATGCGCCGGCTCAACGGGGCGTCGTCCGCGGCCGGGGCGTAAATGGCCACGATGCGTTGGTAGTCCCACACTGCGAACAGGCTGCCGGCCATCAGCAGGCCGCCCACCCACTGCCAGGGCGCGGGTGAGGTCGCCGGGGCGTCGTCAGCTCGCGCCGGCAACGCCAGGCCCAGCGCAAAGCAGGCCGGCAGCAGGAAGTAGGCGTACCAGAGCGGGTACTCGAGCAGGCTGTGCAGGCCGATGGCCAGCACCAGCATCAGCGCGGCACGGCGCAAAGGCGCCTCAGGCCCCGGGCGCGCGGCACCGCGCCAGGCTTGCCACAAGCCCCAGCCCAGCAGCGCCAGCACCGCGCCGGCCCAGGGCAGGCCGAGCTCCACGGCCAGCTGGGAGGGCAGGTTGTGCGTGTGGTCGAAGAAGGCGATCGGCCGGTTGGGGAACGGGGTCAGCGTCCAGGCGAAATTGAATTCGCCCCAGCCCACGCCCAGCCAGGGGTTGGCGCGCGTCAGCGCCCAGGCGTCGTGCAGGATCGCCAGCCGCGAGGGCGAGCCGGCACCTTCCGACAGGCGCGAGGCCGCACCGAAGGCGTGCCCCTCGGCGGACCACTGCGCCATCAGCCACCAGCTCAGGCCCAGCATCACGGGCGTGGCCAGCAGGGCCAGACGCGCCGGGCGGGACAGTTGACGGTCCACCAAGCCCCAGAGGGCCAGCATCGCCACGCCGATGAACCCGGTGCGCGAGGCGCTCAGCACCACGGTGAACACGCAAGCAAACAGCAGCGGCGCCAAGGCAGCGGCCGGCGCGCGGCGCCGCTCGGTCAGCCACACGGCGGCCACGGCGGTCCACATCATCAAACTGGCGAGGTGGTTGGGTTGGCGCAGGTTGCCCACGCCGCGCCCCGGGATGCCCGAGCGGGCGATGAGCGTGCCGTCCGCCCACTCGGGCGCAAACACCTGCACGGCGCTGATGGCAATGCTGGCCCCGCCGGCCAGCAGCAGGCCCCAGCAGAATGCGTCAGCCACCCACGGCCGGGTGGCGGCAGGCAGACCCTGGGCCAGCAGAAACACCACCAGGCCGGCCAGAAGAATGACGGCCGAGCCCAAGGCCAGGGACGAAGGCAAGCCGCGCCAGAACAGGGACACCCACGGAGCCACGCACAGCAGCACCAGGGCCAGGCCGGCCGGCGTGGTCAGCCCCGCCCGCCAGCGCGGCAGGAAGCGCGCGCACACCGCCAGCGCCAGACCCCAGCCGGCCAGGGCCAGCAATTGGTTGTACAGCGTGGCGGCCGGCGTCTGGTTGAAGGCCACCAGGGGCGGCAGGCCGGTGGCCAGGGCCAGGCACAGGCTGGCCGCAGGGCGATGGGGGGCAGGGGTGGCAGCGGACATGGGCGCGCATGATGGCACGCGCCGTGCGGTCAGCGCGTCAGGGGTGGGGCGCCGGAGTTGCGGGCGTTGTGGCAGGTGTTGTGGGGTTGGCCGGGCCGATCTGCCCATGCGACCAAAAGCGCGGGCGTGGCCCATCGCCAGGGAAGGCGCGTTTCACGTCTTGGAGGTGCTCGGGCAGGCGGATCAGTTCCGGCAGCGTCTGCACGAGCAGCGCGCCCGTCAGCAGCAAAGGCAGCCCATGCCAGCGGCGCACGGCTGGTGTCGGGGCGGTGGCGGTTTCGGTGGTGGTTTCGGGGGCGGAGGTCACCCACCAAGCCCAGCTGAAGCCGATCAATGCGGCCAGCCAGGTCTGGCTCACGGGCATCACCCACAGGCCGGAGAACCAGCTGTCCACGAACACGCAGGCCCAGGCGGCCAGCACGGCAGCGCCCAGCGTTGCAGGCTGGCCCGCCGAACTGCGCTGACGGCGCCAGGCCGCCCGAGCCAACATCGCCAGCAACAGCGCGGCGAGCAGCGTGGCGGGCCAACCCCATTCCGCCAGCCATTGCAGCGGTTCGTTGTGGGGGTGTGCCGCCTTGGGATGGTTGCCCATGGCGTAGTGCATGGGTCCCGCGCCCAGCCAGGGCGATCCGATGGCCATGTCCCACGCGCGAATCCAGAGGCTGAAGCGGGAGTGGTCGCTGGCCAGTTCCACCGGGCCGGCGTCTCGGGCCAAGCCGGCGGCTTGGGCGAGTCCGCCGGACCACCCCTGAAGCAGCGCGGACAGCACGGCACCGAGGGCCAGGCTGCCGCCCAACACCCCCAGGTTCGGGCGCGCATTGGCCTGACCGCGGCGCCAGCACAGGCCCCACACCAACAGTGCGGCGGCCAAGCCGAACAGGCTGCCCCGGCCGAGGGTGATCCACAGCAGCGTGGCACTGGCCACCAGGCCTGCGCCGGTCAGCAGGCGCCCGAGCGCACTGCGGAACTGCAGCACCCCAAACGCAGCCAGCGGCAGGGCGACCGTCTGCACATGGTTGAGGTAGCGCCGGTTGGCAAAGCCCGGCAGCGGCATGTCGGCCGCGATCGGCAGGCCTTCGGTGGCACCCAGCACCGCCATGCCCAACACCGGCACGGCGTACACCGCCACGGCCAGCGCGGCCACCTTGGGCAGCAGTTCCAGCGTCTGCCGGCCTTGAGACGCCAGCACCGCGCCCACGGCCAGCAGGCTGGCGAGGTTCAGCACCTCGCGCAACCCCATCGCCGGATTGGCCGCCAGCGCGCTGGACAGCACGCCCAGCGCCGCCAAGGCCGCTGCCCCCCAGGCCATGCGCGAGGACAACGCCGGCACCGGGGCCTGCAGGGCCACCGCAGCCAGCAGCGGCATGCACAACAGTTGCAGCACCCGGGCCCCGTCGTAGGCCAGCAGTCCGGGCGTGACCACCGGCAGGAGCAACGGCACGCCCAGCAGGTAGGCCGCCATCAGGGCCAGCAGGGGTGATGGCAATCGAGACGGCGCGGCGTGTGGGGGCATGGGTACGTGGCGGCTGTCGCTGGGGTGGGTGCCGGGGTGGGTGCTGGGCGCGAAAAGCACAAAGGGCCCGAAGGCCCTTTGCGTCAGCTGAATCTAGATCAGGTGAACGACTTGGTCAGCGAATCACGCGTGGCTTGTGGGATCGTGCCGGTGAAGGTGGCAACAAACTTGATGCGAGCCGGGTCGGTCAGGTCAGGCGTCAGGACGATGGTGCTGGCGCCGCTGTTGCCCATGGCGTTGGCGGGAATGTTGGCGGTGATGGCGCCGTTGCTGACGGCCACCGACGTGATCAGCGGGGTGGTCATGGAAGCCGGGATGCCGTTGGTGCTCAGATTGCAACCCGTGTTGGTGCCGGTTTCCTGCGTGCAGATGGCCACAGCCTTGACGTAAGCGCCCAGGCTCGTCACAACGGACGCGGCCTTGGACTTCGAGGTGTAGTCGCGGTACTGCGGAATCGCCACGGCAGCCAGGATGCCGATGATGGCTACGACGATCATCAGTTCGATCAGGGTGAAGCCTTGTTGAGCACGGGTGCGCAGATTCATCGTTCAACTCCAGAAAATGTGGCGACGGGATTCAAGGGGAAGGGGAAGCGCTCGGCCCGGTGATGGGGCGCTGCATTCCCATCGGGAGCCGCGTCGGGTTGACTGGGCTCTCACAAAAGGACAAGGGCCCGAAGGCCCTTGCGCTTGGATCGAGAGATCGATCAGGTGAACGACTTGGTCAGGGAGTCCTGGGTCGCTTGCGGGATCGTGCCGGTGAAGGTGGCAACAAACTTGATGCGAGCCGGGTCGGTCAGGTCAGGCGTCAGGACGATGGTGCTGGCGCCGCTGTTGCCCATGGCGTTGGCAGGAATGTTGGCGGTGATGGCGCCGTTGCTGACGGCCACCGACGTGATCAGCGGGGTGGTCATGGAAGCCGGGATGCCGTTGGTGCTCAGATTGCAACCCGTGTTGGTGCCAGTTTCCTGCGTGCAGATGGCGACGGCCTTGGTGTAAGCGCCCAAGCTGGTCACGACGGACGCGGCCTTGGACTTCGAGGTGTAGTCGCGGTACTGCGGAATCGCCACAGCAGCCAGGATGCCGATGATGGCCACGACGATCATCAGTTCGATCAGGGTGAAGCCTTGTTGGGCGCGTGCTTTCAGGTTCATGTCAGTACTCCAGCAAAGTGAGTGGTGGGTGGGAACACGCTCCTTGAATGCAGGGGGCGTGCCAGCTTTTTGGACGAGGTCAGCCGTGGAAAAGCACACGGATTCCGGGCCAGTTGGCGGGTGGACTGACAAAAAGCGTCACATCGGGGCTGACGCGTTCTGTCAGCGGTCGGCCAGCTGCCGAAAAACGTCAGCCGGGATGGTGGGCATCTGTTGCTGGATGTGACAAAAACAAAGGCGCCCGAACGGGCGCCTGGTGGGGCAAACGGCGGGCCAGAGCGGCCGGTGTCCAGGTTCACAGGGCCATGCAGTCGCCCGCGTTCAGGGCCGTGATGCAGTGCGGGCTTTGCAGTGCAGCGACGCCTTGCATGACGGCCTCCACTTCGCCCGGCTTGATGTGCGTGATGCGAACGTCCACGCTGCCGCCCAGCTGGGCGAGTTCGTGGCCCAGCTCTTTGGGGCAGAGGTGTTGGCTGACCTGGGCGAGCCGCTCTTCTTCGTCGCTGAAGGCGGTTTCGATCACCAGGTGCGACAGGCGCAGTTGCGCCAGGCGTTGCCACAGGGCCGGGTTGGGGCCGGTGTCACCGGTGTAGACCCAGTGGGCATGGCCGCGGTCGGGGCCGGCATCGACCGCAAAGCCGACGGCCGGCACGGTGTGGGCGGCGGGCAGCACTTCGATGACGCGGCCATCGAGGTTCAGGCGGTCGCCGGTGCGGAATTCATGCAGCGACAACACCGGGGCCTCGCGCGTGGGCAAAGCGGTGAAGTCGGGCCAGATCACGCCGTTGAAGATGTTGTCGCGCAGCGCCGCCAAGGTGTCGGGCAGGCCGTGCACCTGGATGGGCGGGCGGCGGGCGGCGGAGCGGATGCGCAGCACGGCGTCGGCCAGCAGCGGGATGCCCAGCACGTGGTCCAGGTGCGAGTGGCTGAGCAGGATGTGGTCGATGCGGGCCAGGGCGTCCAGGGGCAGATCGCCCACGCCGGTGCCGGCGTCGATGAGCACATCGTCGTCCAGCAGGAAGGCGGTGGTCTTGTAGCCGGCGGCGATGGCGCCGGAGCAGCCCAGGACGCGGATGTTCATGCGAAGCGTGGCTCGATGTGGGCCCACGCGAGGCGCGGGGCGGAGCCAAGAATGTACGCAGGGCCGGAGGCCGCTGACCGGTCGGATTACCGGGTTGGACCTGTCGTGTGCGTGAGGATGTCACACGGGCGGCAGCGCGCCCGCAGGTGCCCAGGGCGGTGCCGGCGGCGCGGGTTGTCAGCCCTGGATGAATTGCATCTGCGTGCCGGCCAACTCGATCAGGTCGCCGGTGCGCAGTGCAATCGATTCGCCGGTCAACGGGATGCCGTTGACGCTCGGGCGGTGCGTGCCTTCCACGTGGGCAAACACGTAGCCCGTGGGGCGCTTGGTGATGGAGGCAACCTGCACGCCGGGCTTGCCCAGCGTGGTGACGACCTTGGTCAGCGCCACTTCGCGGCCGGCCGCAGCGCCGGTCAGCACCTTGATGGAGGCCGGGCCGATGGTGGCCGCACCCAGGGCGCCGTACGACGACGTGACCCCGACCGCCGGGCTGACGCTGGGCGGCGTGCTGCCCGGCTTCAGGATCATGGTCTTTTCGTAGTCGCCGCCATCGCTCAGCAGGAACTTGATCTTGTACTTGCCGATCTCGACCGTGTCGTTGTCGGCCAGCAGCTGTTTCTTGATCGCCTTGCCGTTGATGTAGGTGCCGTTGGTGGAGTTCAGGTCTTCAATGAAGACGTCGGCGCCCACCATTTGCAGCACGGCGTGCTCGCCACTGACGGCCAGGTTGTCGATGACGATGTCGTTGTACGGCCGCCGACCCAGCGTGGTCTTGTCTTTCGTGATCTGGACGTCCTTGATCACGACGCCGTCGAGCGAAACCACCAGTTTGCCCATGTATGACCTCAAGTTCTGTTGTGCGTGCCGCGACTTTTCAGGTAGCTGAATCTTTGCCAGCCCGGCGACCGAACGGCCACCAGCTGCGGCTTTCGGTGCGCTGGCGGCCCTCATGCCGGGCAAGAATGATGGCGATGTTATCGCGGCCGCCGTGGTCATTGGCCGCGTTGATCAGTGCATGAGCGGCCTGGGGCAGGGCCTGATTGCCATGCAGGAGGTTCGCCATGCTGTCGTCGTCCAGCATGTCCGACAGGCCGTCCGAGCACATCAGGTAGGTGTCGCCGGGCTGGACTTCGTGCAGATGCGTCTCCATGAGCACCGTGTCTTCCACGCCCACGGCGCGGGTGACGAGGTTCTTGTTGCTGGAGAACGCGGCCTCTTCCACGGTCAGCAGGCCGGCGTCGATCTGCTCCTGCAGCAGCGAGTGGTCACGCGTGATCTGCATGAGCCGGCCGCCCCGGTAGCGGTAGGCGCGCGAGTCACCCACATGGCCCAGCAGCAGGCCTTCCGGGCGGAAGACGCCCAGCACGAGCGTGGTGCCCATGCCGGCGTAGCGGGGGTTGGTGTTGGCCGAGTTGAAGATGGCGCGGTTGGCGTTGTCCACGCAGATGTCCATCGCCCGCTTGACTTCCGCCGCGCGCGCCTCGCGGCCGCCGTCCTTCAGCCAACGGCCCAATTCCGTGCACACGAAGCTGGTGAGCATCTGGCTGGCCACCTCGCCGGCGTTGTAGCCGCCCATGCCGTCGGCCAGCACCATCAACCCGGCGGCCTCATCAAGGGCCACCGAGTCTTCGTTGTTGTCGCGCGCACGGCCCACGTCGGTGGCGCTGAAGAACTCCAGGGTCATGGGACTTGAGGGGGATCAGACGGCGGGCCGCCGGTGGCAGAAGACCGAGGATTCTGCCCTGCTTCGCCGGCCTGAAGCCGCAGTGTTTGCGCGAAGGCACCGCCCGTGCGCGACGACGCCTGCGGCGCAGTGGGTTCGGCCTGCAAGTCCATCACGAGCACGGCGTCCAGGTCGCGGGCCATTTGTTCACCGGAGGCATAGCGCAACTCGGGGCGCTTCTCCAGCGCCACGGCCAGCACCAGGGCCAGTGACTCGGGCAGGCTCGGCCGGTGGGTGCGTACGTCGGGGGCGGGCTCGGTCGCGATCTGCTGCATCAGCCGGGCCATCGATTCGCTTTGGTGCGGCAGGGTGCCGGTGAGCAGCTGATACAGCAGCACGGCCAGGGAGTAGAGGTCGCTGCGCCCGTCCACGGCGAGGCCCGCCAGTTGCTCGGGCGACATGAAGGACGGCGTGCCTAACACCAGGCCTGTGCGGGTTCGGCTGCCATCGCCCACGCGGGCGATGCCGAAATCCATCAGCTTGAGGCTGCCGTTCACCCGATCCAGCATGACGTTGGCGGGCTTGATGTCCCGGTGCACCACGCCCTGGCTGTGCGCGTAATGCAGCGCCCGCGCCAGCCGTGCGCCCAACTGAACCACTTCTCTGACAGGCAGCAGCTGGCCGGGGCGCGTGAACAGGCTCAGGTCGCGGCCGAGCACGTATTCCAGCGCGATCCAGGCGTCGTTGCCGTCCTGGCCGGCGTCTACCACCTGCAGGATGTCGGGGTGCTCCATCGCGCGCGCAGCGCGGGCTTCCCGCATGAAGCGGTCGCGCACATCGGCCAGGTCGTCGGCCGAGAACTCGCGGCTCAGGGCCAGCCGCTTGATGGCCACCTGCCGCCCGGTGGAGCGTTGGGTGGCCTTGTAGACGATGGCCATGGCGCCGCGGCCGATTTCGGCGCCCAGCTCGAAGTCGGCCAGGTCCGGTGGTGGGTTGGTGCCGCGGGTGCGCGACCGGGGCGCGGTGCGCGCGGCGGCGGAGGCGTCTGTCGGGGCGGCCGGCGGTGGGGGCGGAGAGGTTTCTGCCGAGTCGTCAGCGCGCGCGATGCGGCCTACCAGGCGCTGCCAGAAGCCGCTGGTTTTGCCGGGAGTCTCGCCTTGCGCCATAGGCGCGATCTTAGGCGGCGCCTGCCTTCTGACGCCGGGCGCGGGCGAGCCCGAGTGCGACCACCGTCACGGCCCCCAACAGGCTGACGGTGTAGTCCAGGTCGTGCAGGTGGGCCTGGACCCAGTCATGCACGAGCACATCGGTGGTGGCCATTTCGCCGGCCACAAATCCGAGCAGGGCTGCCCCCAGCGTGATGATGGCCGGCACGCGTTCCATGAGCTTGAGCAGCACCGTGCTGCCGAAGATGATGAGCGGGATCGACAGGCCCAGGCCGACGGCCAGGAGCACCGGACGCATCGGCGCGGGCGCCGCACTGGCGGCGGCGGCGATGGCCACCACGTTGTCCAGGCTCATGGCGAGGTCGGCCAACAGGATGGTGCGCACCGCCGCCCACAGGCCGCCGGCCTCGCGCACCTGGGCTTCTTCCTCGCCCTGGCTCATCAGCTTGATGCCGATCCACACCAACAACGCGGCGCCCACGAGCTTGAGCCCCGGCAGTTGCAGCAGCTCGATGGCGAACAGCGCGAGCAGCACCCGCATGACGATGGCCGCGGCCGCGCCGCCGATGATGGCGTGGCGCTGCTGGCGCGGCGGCAACTGCCGGGTGGCCAGCGCGATCACAACGGCGTTGTCGCCTGACAGCAGCAGGTCCGCCCAGACGATCTTGAACAGGGCAAACCAAACGCTGGGGTCGAGGTGATCCATGGGGGCTATGAAATGAAAAAGCCGTCGGCAACGCCGACGGCTTGGACACGGGGCTGAGCCCGGATTACAGCAGGCCCTTGAGCAGCTTGCCCATCTCAGACGGGTTGCGGGTGATGGTGAAACCGCACTCTTCCATGATGGCCAGCTTGGCGTCGGCCGTGTCGGCGCCGCCCGAGATCAGCGCGCCGGCGTGGCCCATGCGCTTGCCCGGAGGGGCGGTGACACCGGCGATGAAGCCCACGATGGGCTTCTTCATGTTGGCCTTGCACCAGCGAGCGGCTTCGGCCTCGTCCGGGCCGCCAATCTCACCGATCATGATCACGGCGTCGGTGTCCGGATCGTCGTTGAAGGCCTTCATCACGTCGATGTGCTTCAGACCGTTGATCGGGTCGCCACCGATGCCGACGGCCGACGACTGGCCGATGCCCAGCTCGGTCAGCTGCGCCACGGCTTCATACGTCAGCGTGCCCGAACGCGACACGACGCCGATGCGGCCCTTGCGGTGGATGTGGCCCGGCATGATGCCGATCTTGATTTCTTCCGGCGTGATCAGGCCCGGGCAGTTGGGGCCCAGCAGCAGCGTGCGCTTGCCGCCGGCGGCTTCCTTGGCCTTCATTTTGTTGCGCACTTCCAGCATGTCCCGGACGGGGATGCCTTCGGTGATGCAGATGGCCAGGTCCAGGTCGGCTTCAACGGCTTCCCAGATCGCAGCGGCAGCACCGGCGGGCGGCACGTAGATGACCGACACGGTCGCGCCGGTCTGCGAGGCGGCTTCCTTGACGGTGGCGTAGATGGGAATGTCAGAGAACTTCTCGCCCGCCTTCTTGGGGTTCACGCCCGCGACGAACGCGTTCTTGCCGTTGGCGTAGGCCTGGCAGCCCAGGGTGTGGAACTGACCGGTCTTGCCGGTGATGCCCTGGGTGATGACCTTGGTGTCTTTGTTGATGTAGATCGACATATCTCTTACTCCTGGGCGTTAGGCAACGGCGGCGACGATCTTGGTGGCCGCTTCGGCCATCGTGTCGGCGGCGATGATGGGCAGGCCGGATTCGGCCAGCATCTTCTTGCCCAGTTCTTCGTTCGTGCCCTTCATGCGCACGACCAGCGGCACGCTCAGGTTCACGGCCTTGCAGGCGGTGATGACGCCTTCAGCGATGGTGTCGCACTTCATGATGCCGCCGAAGATGTTCACCAAGATGCCCTTGACGGCCTTGTTCTTCAGCATGATCTTGAAGGCCTCGGTCACCTTCTCGGCCGTGGCGCCACCGCCGACGTCCAGGAAGTTGGCCGGCTCGCCGCCGAACAGCTTGATGGTGTCCATCGTGGCCATGGCCAGGCCGGCGCCGTTCACCAGGCAACCGATGTTGCCGTCCAGGCTGATGTAGGCCAGGTCGAACTTCGAAGCTTCCACTTCCGCCGGATCTTCTTCGTCCAGGTCGCGGTAGGCGACGATTTCGGGGTGGCGGAACAGGGCGTTGGCGTCGAAGTTGAACTTCGCGTCCAGGGCCATCAGGTTGCCCTTGCTGTCACGGTTCAGCGGGTTGATTTCCACCAGCGACGCGTCCGTGTCCATGTAGCACTTGTAGAGCTTGGCGAACAGGTCGACGGCCTGGTCGACCGTGTGGCCTTCCATGCCGATGGCGGCTGCAATCTTCTTGGACTGCTCGGTGGTGATGCCGGTCAGCGGATCGATCACTTCGGTGACGATCTTCTCGGGCGTGCTGTGGGCCACCTCTTCGATGTCCATGCCGCCTTCGCTGGAGGCGATGAACGCCACCTTCTGCGTGGCGCGGTCGGTGACCAGCGACACGTAGAACTCCTTGCCGATGTCCGCGCCGTCTTCGATGTAGAGGCGGCGAACCTTTTGGCCTTCGGGGCCGGTCTGGTGCGTCTTGAGCTGCATGCCCAAGATGGCTTCCGACTTTTCCTTCACGTCGTCGATGGTCTTGGCGACCTTGACGCCGCCGCCCTTGCCGCGGCCGCCAGCGTGGATCTGCGCCTTCACGACCCACACGGGGCCGCCCAGCTTCTGCGCCGCTTCAACGGCTTCCTGCACGGTGAAGGCGGGGATGCCGCGCGGCACCGGCACGCCGAATTGGCGCAGGATTTCTTTGCCCTGATATTCGTGGATTTTCATGGGTGGGTCTCTCGGGTCGGGAAGTCAGGAAGCAGTCGTGCTGGCATCAGGCGTTGCCTGATGCCAGCGGGGGTAAAAGCGGGCCACCGTGGCGCCATCGCGGCGCAGCGCGTGGCAACGGTCCAGCTGAAAAGGGGGCGCGCCGTCGCTGTCGCCTTCGCGCGTGTCGATGACGGAACCGGCCAGGGCCTGGATGACGGCGGTGGGCAGCACCAGGCTGAGCTCGGTCAGGTGCGTGCAGCCGCGTGTGCCGGACAGTCGCTCCTGCACGCCCTGGCGAAAGCCGTTCATCAGGTTCAGGCCGACGAGCCGTGCGTAGGCCTGGCCGTGTTCGTTGCAGGCGCCGGGGTAGGGCATCCAGCGCGTTTCGGAGCGCGCAGCGGTGACGGTGAGCGAGCTGTCGACCGTCAAGTGCAGGTGCATCTCGTGGATGGGGTCGCCCGCTTTGCGCGGCACGCCGGCCAAGGGCACGTCGTGGGTTTTGGTGTCCGTCAGGGAGGCTTCAACGTCGAACTGGCCGTCATCACGCGCGAACACCTGCACATCGAAGGCGCGGCGGTGAAGCGGGCGGCGCGAGGTGGACGGGTTGGCGGCTGACATGAAGCGGGGATTGGCGGGACCACCCGGGCGATGCCGGGACGGGAGTTTTCCGGCGTTTTTTAGACCGTGACGGACGTTTGCAAGCGTCGATCGGCGGGCTGTAACCGGGTGAACCCTCATTTTTGGGCAGCCGGCAATGTAGCACGGAGGGTGAAAAGTGCCCGTTGCGCTCAGTCAAGCGAGGCCGGCGATCGCAACAAACGCCGCACGACGTCTGGTGAAAACCCGCGGGCCAACAGGAAACGCGTCTGTTTCGCCTGGGCGGCGGCGTCTCGATCGGGTTCCGGGCCGAAACGGCGCAGCCACACCTCTCGGGCGCGGGCCTGCTCGCTGGCTTTGAGGTCGGCGGCTTGGTCGGCGTCCAGCTTGAGGCCGTGCTGTGCCAGTTCCTGCTGGATGCGCTGCGCGCCAAAACGCTGGGCGCGCAGGTGCACGCGAGATTCGATGAACCGGGATTCGCTGAGGTAGCCGTCTCGTGACAGGGTGTCCAGCAGCGCGTCGACCGTGCATTCGGCGTCCTCGGCGTCCTCGGCGTCCCCGGCGTCATCGCCCAGGTCCGCCGTGTCGTCGGGTGGTGCCAAGTGACTGGCTTCCGCCGCCGCCGCAGCTGCTGCTGCCAAAGCCCGCGCCCGCCGTTCGATGGCGAGCAGCTTGCGCCGCAATTCCAGCCGGCTGTGCTCCCGCTGGGCCAGCAGCGCGATGGCGCGGGCTTTCAGGGACAGCGGGGGGCGGCTCACGGTCGGCAGCGGTGTGGAGGGGGGGGGCGGCGTCAGCCGAGGGCTGCCGTGCAGGCGGGTGTGCAGCACTGTGCTGCGACCCCGTGGAGGGTCGAGGACGGGCAATGAGGATGCGGCCGGGAAGCTCCCGGCCTGGCCTCACTCGCCGTCGTGGCCCTCGCCGTCACCCAGCAGCGACACGCCCACGGCCGCGCGGATCTTGTTCTCGATTTCGCGGGCGATGTCGGGGTTCTCGCGCAGGAATTCGCGCGCGTTGTCCTTGCCTTGGCCGATCTTTTCGCCGTTGTAGGCGTACCAAGCGCCGGACTTGTCGACCACCTTGGCCACGACGCCCATGTCGATGATTTCACCTTCGCGGCTGATGCCTTCGCCGTAGAGGATGTCGAACTCGGCGGTCTTGAACGGGGGGCTGACCTTGTTCTTGACGACCTTGACCTTGGTCTCGGAGCCGATGACCTCTTCGCCCTTCTTGATGGAGCCGATGCGGCGGATGTCCAGGCGCACGGAGGCGTAGAACTTCAGCGCATTGCCGCCGGTGGTGGTTTCAGGCGAGCCGAACATCACACCGATCTTCATGCGGATCTGGTTGATGAAGATGACCGTGCAGTTGGTCTTCTTGATGGTGGCGGTGAGCTTGCGCAGGGCTTGGCTCATCAGGCGGGCTTGCAGGCCGGGCAGGCTGTCGCCCATTTCGCCTTCGATTTCCGCCTTGGGCGTGAGCGCGGCGACCGAGTCGACGACGATGAGGTCCACGGAGCCGGAGCGCACCAGCGCGTCAACGATTTCCAGGGCCTGTTCGCCGGTGTCAGGCTGGCTGATGAGCAGGTCTTGCAGGTTGACGCCCAGCTTTTGGGCGTACTGCACGTCCAGGGCATGCTCGGCGTCGATGAAGGCGCAGGTGCCGGCGAGCTTCTGCATTTCGGCGATGACCTGCAGGGTCAGCGTGGTCTTGCCGGACGACTCGGGGCCGTAGATCTCGATCACGCGGCCGCGCGGCAGGCCACCAACGCCCAGCGCGATGTCCAGCCCCAGCGAGCCGGTGGAGACGACCTGGATGTCTTCGATGACCTCGCCTTCACCCAGGCGCATGATGGAGCCCTTGCCGAATTGCTTTTCGATCTGGGCGAGGGCGGCCTGCAGGGCCTTGGCTTTTTCGGTGTTGAGGGCTTTGACCGGGGCGTCCATGCGTATCTCCGTGGGGAATGGCTGAATTATGGGGCAATCTGTATGTTTGTACAGTATTTTGTCCCCCGAGCTGCGGCAGCGCGCGGCGTCAGGATTGAGGAGAGTGTGCCGGCCAGGTGGCTCATGCGATGAGCCAGGTTTGCGATGGCGCAAGTTCGGTGTCGGCCACGGCACATAACATCGGCGCAGGAGACAAGACCATGCGCATCCTGATTGCAGAAGATGATCAAGTGCTGGCGGACGGGTTGCTGCGGGCGCTGCGGGCGTCCGGCTATGCGGTGGACCGGGTCAGCAGCGGCACCGAGGCTGATACGGCCTTGGCCACCCATGAGTTCGATCTGGTGATCCTGGACCTCGGGCTGCCCCGGCTGCACGGGCTGGAGGTGCTGCGCAAGCTGCGCGCGCGGGGTTCGACGATGCCGGTGCTGATCCTGACCGCGGCCGACAGCGTCGAGCAGCGCGTGAAGGGCCTGGACCTGGGCGCTGACGACTACATGGCCAAGCCTTTCTCGCTGCAGGAGCTTGAGGCCCGCGTGCGCGCGCTGACGCGCCGCGGCCTGGGCACGGCCAGCAGCATCATCAAACACGGGCCGCTCAGCTTTGATGCCACCGGCCGGGTGGCCTACATCAACGAGCAGATGCTGGAGTTGTCGGCGCGCGAGTTGTCGTTGCTGGAGGTGCTGCTGCAGCGGGCGGGCCGCCTGGTCAGCAAAGACCAGCTCGTGGAGCGGCTGTGCGAGTGGGGCGAAGAGGTGTCCAACAACGCCATCGAGGTGTACATCCACCGCCTGCGCAAGAAGATCGAACAGGGGCCCATCCGCATCGCGACGGTGCGCGGCTTGGGCTACTGCCTGGAAAAGATCGCGTCGTAAATGCCGGTGAAGGACGGCGCCACGCGCCAGCAGGGCTCGCTGTTCGGCGAGATCTTGGATTGGATGCTCGCGCCGCTGCTGTTGATCTGGCCGATCAGCGTGGCGCTGACCTGGCTGGTGGCGCAGGGCATTGCCAGCCGCCCGTACGACCGCGAACTGGGCGAGATGGCCCGCAGCCTCGGGCTGCAGGCCGCGTCTGCCGCGCCGCTGGCGCCCAGCGCCAAGGGCAAGGACCGGTACGCCCTTGCGCCCGAGGCTGCGGCGCTGCTGCGTGCCGATGCGTCCGACACCGTGTACTACCAAGTGTTGGGCGTGCGGGGTGAACTGCTGAGCGGGGATGCCGCCTTGCCGGTGCCGGCGGAAGATGCGCCCGTGGTGCCGTGGGAGCTGCACTTTCGGGACGACGAAGTGGGGGCCGAGGCGGTGCGCGTGGCCTACCTGTGGGTGTCACCCGAAGGGGAGGCCGGGTCCAGCCGCATGCTGCTGGTGCAGGTGGCCGAGACGCTGGGCAAGCGAGCGCGACTGACCAACGAAATCATCAAGGGCGTGATCCTGCCGCAGTTCGTCATCCTGCCGTTGGCGGTGCTGCTGGTGTGGCTGGCGCTGGCGCGTGGCATTGCGCCGCTGAACGAATTGCAACGGCGCATCCGCTCGCGCGAAAGCTCTGACCTGTCGCCCATCGACGAGCGCCGCGTGCCCGACGAGGTGGCGCCCCTGGTGCAGGCCATCAACGACCTGCTGACGCGGCTGGACTCGTCCATGAGCCGGCAAAAGCACTTCCTGGCTGATGCGGCGCACCAGCTCAAGACGCCGCTGGCCGGCCTGCGCACGCAGGCGGAGCTGGTGCAGCGCGAGATCGATGCGGGCCGCTCGTCGCCGGATGAACTCAAGCGCTCTTTGTCGCAGATCGCCCGCGCCAGCGAGCGGGCGGCGCACATGGTGAACCAGCTGCTGTCGATGGCGCGGGCCGAGGATGCCGAGCACGCCATGCGGCGGGAGCCGGTGGACTTGTCGGACGTGGCCATCGACACCGTGCGGGACTTCGTGCCCCGCGCGCTCGAGCGCCGCATCGACCTTGGCTACGACGGCGTGGTGCCGGACGAAAGCCGCCTGCGCGTGCTGGGCCAGCCGGTGCTGCTGGGCGAGTTGGTGCGCAACCTGGTCGACAACGCCTTGCTGTACACGCCCGCCGGTGGTGTGGTCACGGTGCGTGTGGTGGAAGACCCGTTCGGCCAGGTGGTGGTGTTGCAGGTGGAGGACACCGGCCCCGGCATCCCGCCGAGCGAGCGGGAGAAGGTGTTCCAGCCGTTCTACCGATCATTGGGCAGCGGGGTGGAGGGCTCGGGCCTGGGCCTGGCCATCGTGCAGGAAATCGTGCAGCAGCACGACGCGGAGCTGGGCCTGGACGACACGCGGGTGCGCCGGGCCGCGGGCGGCGAGTCGCCGGATGGGCAAGGGCCGGGGGCGCGGTTCACGATCCGGTTCCCTGCCGTGCCAGCCGCGGTGGCGCTGCCCTGAGCGACCACCTGGGGCTGCAGCCCGGAGCAGCCACCCGACGCCACAGCCCGACGCTGAGCAGGGTCAGGTCTTGACCAGCTTCTTGGCCCGCGAGATGGACATCAGCAGGCCCAGGCTCAGCCCCAGCGTCACCATGGCGGTGCCGCCGTAGCTGATGAAGGGCAGCGGCACGCCCACCACCGGCAGGATGCCGCTGACCATGCCCATGTTCACGAACACGTAGGTGAAGAAGCTGAGCGTGACTGCGCCGGCCATCAGCCGTGTGAACAGCGTCGGCGCGTCGGACGCGATCATCAGCCCGCGCAGGATGAGCGCCGTGAAACCCAGCAGCAGCGCGAGTGCGCCCATCAGCCCGAACTCCTCGCCGAAGGCGGCAAAGATGAAGTCGGTGGTGCGCTCGGGAATGAACTCCAGGTGGGTTTGCGTGCCCTGCATGAAGCCCTTGCCGGTCATGCCGCCGGAGCCGATGGCGATCTCGCCCTGGATGATGTGAAAGCCCTTGCCCAGCGGGTCTTTGCTCGGGTCCAGCAGCGTGCACACGCGGTGCTTCTGGTACTCCTTGAGCAGCATCCATTGCACGTCGGGCTCGCAGATGTGGTCTTCACTGGCCACCAGCGCCACGATGCCTGCAGCCCCGAGCACCATCACCGGCAGGATCAGCTTCCAGGGCAGGCCGGCGAAGAAGATGACGTACAGGCCCGCGGCCAGCACCAGCAGGCCGGTGCCCAGGTCGGGCTGTTTCGCAATCAGCAGGAAGGGCAGCAGCAACAGGCCGAAGGCGGCGATGAAGTCGGGCCAGCGCAGCAGGCCTTCGCGCTTCTGGAACCACCAGGCCAGCATCAGCGGCGTGGCCAGTTTCAGCAGTTCCGACGGCTGGATCTGTGTGATGCCGATGCTCAGCCAGCGTGTGGCGCCCTTTTTGGTGACGCCGAACAGGGCCGTGGCCACCAGCAAGGTCACGCCGAACACATAAAGGGGAATGGCCACGGCCATCAGCTTTTGCGGCGGCACCTGGGCCACCAGGAACATCAGCCCCAGCGCCAGCAGCATGTTGCGGGCGTGGTCCACAAAGCGCGTGCCGTGGTCGTAGCCGGCGGAGTACATGCACAGCAGGCCCCACGCGCACATCCACAGCACCGCCAGCAGCAACGGGATGTCGAAATCGCTGAGCCAGGGGCGCAGGCGGCTGAGCAGGGGCGGGCGCTCGATGACGGTCATCGTGAAGCTCCGGAGGCCGGGCGCGGGGCTGAGGCGGGCGCTGAAGCCGACGACGCGGCGATGGCCGCGCTCGGCAGGGTTTGGCCGGGCAAGGGCACGTCGGCGGCGCGGCGCGGCGCACCCACGGGGGCGAAGGACTGACCCTTTTGGGTGAGCGCAATGTCTTCCTCGCTGGGGTACTGGCCCATCAGCAGGTAATCGAACACGCGCCGGGCGATCGGGGCGGCCGAGGCCGAGCCCCAGCCTGCGTTTTCGACGATGACGGCCAGGGCCACCGTGGGCTTGTCCAGCGGCGCGAAGGCGACGTAGAGCGAGTGGTCGCGCTTGCGTTCGTCGGCCTTGATGCTGCTGTACTTCTCGCCAGCCTTCAGGCCGATGGCCTGGGCGGTGCCCGTCTTGCCGCCGCTCTGGTAGCCCGCGCCCAGGAACACCTGGCGCGACGTGCCCTCCAGCGTCACGCCGTTCATGGCGTTGCGGATCACGTCCACATCCGCCGGGCGCAGCGGCAGCGGCTCCCGGGCATCGCTGGCCACGCGGCGCTGCTCGTGCTTCACGACGTCTTCGATCTCGCGCACCAGGCGCGGCTTGAAGCGCTGGCCGCCTGAGGCGATCGTGGCGTAGGCGTTGGCCATCTGCAGCATGGTGAAGTTGTTGTAGCCCTGGCCGATGCCCAGCGAGATGGTCTCGCCGGCGTACCACTTCTGCTGCTCGGGCCGGCGGAACTTCTTGCGCTTCCACTCGGTGGAGGGCAGGTCGCCGGTCACCTCGCCCTGCACATCGATCTCGGTCTTGCGGCCCAGGCCGAACGGGGCCAGTTGGTCGTGGATCAGGTCCACGCCCATCTCGTTGGCCAGGCTGTAGAAGTACACGTTGGACGAGCTGACGATGGCCAGGCGCATGTCCTTGGGGCCGGGCCGGTCGGTCTCGGGGCTGCCGAAGGTGCGGCCGCCGAAGCTGTAGGTCAGGTTGTCCATGATGACCGTGCCGGGGGCGCGCTTGCCGCTGTTCAGCGCGGCCATGGCCATCAGCGGCTTGAACGTGGAGCCCGGCGGGTAGGTGCCGCGCAGGGCGCGGTTCAGCAGCGGCTTGTCGATGTCTTCGTTCAGCTCGCGCCAGCTGTCGGCGTCGATGCCATCGACAAACAGGTTGGGGTCGAAGGTGGGCTTGGACACGAAGGCCAGCACCTCGCCGTTGCGCGGGTCGATGGCCACCAGCGCGCCCCGGCGTTCGCCGAACAGCTGCTCCACCAACGCCTGCAGCTTGATGTCGATCGACAGGTTCAGCGTGTTGCCGGGCGTGGGCGGGCGGTGGTCCAGCCGGCGCACGGCGCGGCCGCCGGCGCTGGTTTCCACCTGCTCGAAGCCGGTGGCGCCGTGCAGTTCCTTCTCGTAGGCCTGCTCCAGCCCCAGCTTGCCGATGTATTCCGTGCCCCGGTAGTTGGCCAGGTCGTCTTCGTCCCAGTCGTCCATGGCCTTTTTCTCGGCCTGGTTGATGCGGCCGATGTAGCCGATCAGGTGGGCGCCCACGTCGCCCAAGGGGTAGCTGCGGAACAGCCGCGCCTTGATCTCCACGCCGGGGAAGCGAAAGCGTTGCGCGGTGAAGCGGGCCACTTCTTCGTCCGTCAGCTTGGTGCGGATGGGCAGCGAGTCGGTGTGCTTGGCTTCGTCCAGCAGGCGCTTGAAGCGGCGTTTGTCGCGCGCCTGGATGTCCAGCACCTGGCCGAGGGCCTCGATGGTGCCGTCCAGGTCGGTGACCTTCTCGGGGTTGATCTCCAGCGTGTAGGCCGAGTAGTTGCTGGCCAGCACCACGCCGTTGCGGTCCTTGATGAGCCCGCGGTTGGGCACGATGGGCACCACCGCGATGCGGTTGGACTCGGCCCGCTCGGCAAAGCTGTCGTACTGCACCACCTGCAGCCACACCAGGCGCGCCACCAGCAGCCCGAAGCAGAACAGCACGAAGGCGCCCGCCGCCCACACGCGCACACGAAAGCGCGACAGCTCCTGGTGGAGGTTTTTCAGGACGACCATCTGGTCAACCCCTCGGGCGCACGGCCGCCCGAAGGCCGAGGGACGCACCCCCGGGGGGCAGCGGGCGAAGCACGCGTGGGGGCCTCATGTCACAGCGGGCGGTGCGCGTCGCGGTCGGGCGCGCGGCGCTGCGGCGCCAGCAGCAGCACGCTGGCCACCGGCCACAACACGGCCTCGAACACCGGGGCCAGCAGCACCGGCCAGCCCGGCCACATGCCGCCCACGATCATGCGCACGATCAGCGCCAGCGCGTGCGCGCCCACGAACAGCGGCAGCACCTGCACGGCCTGCGCGCCCAGCGGGAACCAGGTCAGCCGCCGATGCAGCGTGATCGCACCGAAGCTCAGGCCGCTGTAGGCCAGCGCGTGCTGGCCGAGCAACGCACCGTCGTGCACGTCCATGGCCAAGCCGAAGACGAAGGCCCACAGCACGCCCACCCGGCGCGGCTGGTGCACACCCCAGAACACCAGCACCACGGCCAGCACATCGGGCATGCCAGCCAGGCGGCCCGTGGGCACCATGTCGATCATCATGGCCACCACCAGCGTGAGGCCGATGAACCAGGGGTTGGCCGGCAGCAGCAGCTGATCGGCGGCGCGCGGCATGATCATGGCGCGCTCCTTTCCGGCCGCGCGCCGGGCCGCCCCAAGCAAGGCCGGGCCCCCACGGGGGGCCGCTGCGCAGCAGCGGGGGGCAGACAGCTCAGCATGATCATGGCGTGGCTCCCGACGCCTTGGCGGCGGCCTTTTCAGCGGCTTTGGCGGCGCGCTCTTCCTTCTTGGCCGCGCGCACGGCGGCCTTGGCTGCAGCCGCCGAGGCGGCTTCTGCGGCTGCGGCGGCCTCGGCCTCCTTCTTGGCCGCGAGATGCCGGTCGTGCGGCAACAGCACCAACACGTGGCGGGCACTGTCCGGTTGGGCGATGGGGGCCAGCAGCACCTGCGCGAAGCTGGAATCACCACGGCGCTCCACCACGGCCACCTTGGCCACGGGCAGGCCCGGCGGGTACACGCCGTCCAGGCCGGAGGTGGTCATGAGGTCGCCCACCTTGATGTCGGCGTTGGCGGCCAGGAAGCGCAGTTCCATGCCAGCGCCATCCGATCGGCCGGCGGCGGCGTTGCGCATCTGGGTGCGGGCGTTGAGCAGCGGAATGGCGGCGTCCTTGTCGGTCAGCAGCGTCACTTCGCTGGACAGCGGGTACACGCGCGTCACCTGGCCCAGCACGCCGGCTTCATTGATGACGGGCGAGCCCGCCACCACGCCCTGCGTGGCGCCGCGGTCGATCACGACGCGCCGCGAGAACGGGTCCGGGGCCTCGAACAGCACCTCGGCCGGCACGGAAGGCACCGCCAGCGACGGTTGCAGGCCCAGCAGCTTGCGCAGCCGCTCGTTCTCGGCCTGCAAGGCTTCGGCGCGCGACAGGCGCTCGGCCTGCTGCGCCAACTGGCGCTTGGCCTGGTCTTCCGCCTGCATGGCCCGCTGCGTGCCGCGCAGGTAGTCGCCCGCGGTGTCCCACGCGTCCACGGGCGTCAGCAGTAGGCGTTGCACCGGGTGCAGCACCAGCGCCAGCGCGGCGCGGGCGGGCTGCATCAGCTGAAAGCGGGCGTCGGCCACCATCAGCAGCAGCGCCAGCGCCGAGCACAGCGCGAGCTTGGTCAGCGCCGACGGACCTTGGCGGAAGAACGGCGGGGGAGAGCGATCCAGGGTGCCGAGCGGCATGGCTTGCTGCGCGGCCCGAAGCCGCTACTCTGGGGTCACTCGGAGGTGAAGATGCTGCCCAGGCGCTCCATGCGCTCCAGGGCCATGCCGCAGCCGCGAACGACGCAGGTCAGCGGGTCTTCGGCCACCAGCACCGGCAGGCCGGTTTCTTCGCCCAGCAGGCGGTCCAGGTCGCGCAGCAGGGCGCCGCCGCCGGTCAGCATCATGCCGCGCTCGGCGATGTCGGCGCCCAGTTCCGGCGGCGTTTGCTCCAGCGCGTTCTTCACGGCGGAGACGATCTGATTGAGCGGGTCGGTCAGGGCTTCCAGGATCTCGTTGGACGAGATCGTGAAGCTGCGCGGCACACCTTCGGACAGGTTGCGGCCCTTGACTTCCATTTCCTTGACCTCGGAGCCCGGGAAGGCGCTGCCGATGTTCTTCTTGATGGCTTCAGCCGTGGGCTCGCCGATCAACATGCCGTAGTTGCGGCGGATGTAGTTGATGATGGCTTCGTCGAACTTGTCGCCGCCCACGCGCACCGAGCCCTTGTAGACCATGCCGCCCAGCGAGATGACGCCGACTTCCGTCGTGCCGCCGCCGATGTCCACCACCATGGAGCCCGAGGCCTCAGCCACCGGGAGGCCCGCGCCGATGGCGGCGGCCATGGGTTCCTCGATCAGGTAGACCTCGGAAGCACCGGCACCGAGGGCCGATTCACGGATGGCACGGCGCTCGACCTGGGTGGAACCGCAGGGCACGCAGATGATGATGCGCGGCGACGGCTTGAAGGTCTTGCTGTCGTGGACCATCTTGATGAATTGCTTGAGCATCTGCTCGGTCACCGTGAAGTCCGCGATCACGCCGTCCTTCATGGGGCGGATGGCTTCGATGTTGCCGGGCACCTTGCCCAGCATGGCCTTGGCCTCGCGGCCGACGGCCTGGATGGTCTTCTTGCCGTTGGGGCCGCCTTCGTGGCGGATGGACACCACCGAGGGCTCGTCGAGCACGATGCCCTTGCCGCGCACGTAAATCAGGGTGTTGGCGGTGCCGAGGTCGATGGCCAGGTCGGTGGAGAAATAGCGGCGCAGGGAGGCGAACATGGTGTGGCGCGGGGAGCCTCGCCGACGGGGCGCGGCTTGAAATCGGGGGTCTGAATAAGCGACGAGGCCGCCCGGGCTGCGACGAAATTCATCGCGAATCGGGCAGCCTCGAGGGCTTGCAAGATGGGCGGCGATAATAACCGATCACCCTGTTTTTGAGCCCGCCAGCACTAGGTTTCTGGCGCATGGCTTACATCTAAAAACCCTCATGAGCCTCACCCCTGACGACGTGAGCCGCATCGCCAATCTGGCACGGCTGGAATTGCAGCCGGCCGAGTCGGACGCGCTGCTGGGCAACCTCAACGACTTTTTCAAGATCGTGGACCAGATGAGCGCCGTGGACACGGCCGGCATTGAGCCGCTGTACACGCCGCTGTCGGCCATCCAGCAGGTGCAACTGCGTCTGCGCGAGGACGCCGTCACCGAGAGCAACCAGCGCGAGTTGAACCAGCGCAGCGCCCCGGCCGTCGAGGACGGCCTCTTCCTCGTTCCCAAGGTCATCGAATGAAGCCCGTTCACGACATGGGCGTGGCCGAGCTGGCCGCCGCCCTGAAATCCCGCGCGCTGTCCAGCCGCGAAGCCACCCAGGCCCTGTTGGACCGCGTGGCCGCGCAAGACGCCCAGCTGGGCGCCTTCCTGCATGTGGACGCGGACGGCGCCCTGGCCCGTGCAGCGGCCGCCGATGCGGCCCTGGCTGCCGGCACCGCAGGTGCCCTGACCGGCGTGCCCGTGGCGCACAAGGACATCTACGTCACGGCCGACATGCCGACGACCGCTGGCTCCAAGATGCTGGCCGGCTACCGCAGCCCGTTCGACGCGACCGTGGTGGCGCGCCTGAACGCCGCCGGCACGGTGAGCCTGGGCAAGCTCAACTGCGACGAATTCGCGATGGGCTCGGCCAACGAGAACAGCGCCTACTTCCCGTCCCACAACCCCTGGGACTTGAGCCGCGTGCCCGGAGGTTCGTCCGGCGGCTCGGCCGTGGCTGTGGCTGCGCGCCTGGTGCCGGGCGTGACCGGCACCGACACCGGCGGCTCCATCCGCCAGCCGGCCAGCTTCACCGGCATCACCGGCATCAAGCCCACCTACGGCGTGTGCAGCCGCTACGGGATGATCGCCTTCGCGTCCAGCTTGGACCAAGCCGGCCCGATGGCCCGCTCGGCCGAGGACTGCGCGCTGCTGCTGTCGGCCATGAGCGGCTTTGACGAACGCGACGCCACCAGCGTCAACCAGCCCCCGCAGGACTTCCACGCCCAGATGCTGGCCGCCCGTGAAGGCGCGGCTGCCGGCAAGCCGCTGGCGGGCCTGCGCATCGGCCTGCCGCGCGAGTTCTTCCCCGCGGGGTTGTCGGTTGATGTGAACGCCGCAGTGCGCGCGGGTCTGGCCGAGCTGGAGAAGCTGGGCGCCACGCTGGTGGACGTCAGCCTGCCCCGCACCGAGCTGGCGATTCCGGTGTACTACATCATTGCTCCGGCCGAGGCGAGCTCCAACCTGAGTCGCTTCGATGGCGTCAAGTTCGGCCATCGTGCGGCAAAGTACGACGATCTGCTGGATATGTACAAGAAGACCCGCGCCGAAGGCTTCGGTGCGGAGGTCAAGCGCCGGATCATGATCGGCACCTACGTGCTGAGCCACGGCTACTACGACGCCTACTACCTTCAGGCTCAGAAGCTGCGCCGCATGATTGCGGACGACTTCCAGCAGGCCTTTGCCCAGTGCGACGTCATCGCCGGCCCGGTGGCCCCGACCGTCGCCTGGAAGCACGGCGAGGGCAAGGACGACCCGACCCAGGCCTACCTGGCCGACATCTTCACGCTGCCCGGCTCGCTCGCCGGCCTGCCCGGCATGAGCGTGCCGGTGGGCACGGGCGCCGGCGGCATGCCCGTCGGCCTGCAGCTGATCGGCAACTACTTCAAGGAAGGGCAGCTGCTGCACACCGCGCATGCCCTGCAGCAAGCCACCGACTGGCACCGCGCCGCGCCTTCGGGACTCTGATCATGCCCACGACACCCAAACTCATCCGCGGCTACGAAGTCGTCATCGGCCTCGAAAACCACGTCCAGCTCTCCACGCAGAGCAAGATCTTCAGCGGCAGCTCCACCGCCTTCGGTGCCGAGCCCAACACCCAGGCCTCGCCGGTGGACCTGGCCCTGCCCGGCACACTGCCGGTGCTCAACCGCGCGGCGGTCGAGCGGGCCATCCGCTTCGGTCTGGCGGTGGGGGCCAAGGTGGCGCCGCTGTCCATCTTCGCCCGCAAGAACTACTTCTACCCCGACCTGCCCAAGGGCTACCAGATCAGCCAGTTCGAGATCCCGGTGGTGCAGGGCGGCGCGGTGGAGTTCTTCGTCGGTGATGTGAAGCACAAGGTCAACCTGACCCGCGCCCACCTGGAAGAAGACGCGGGCAAGAGCCTGCACGAGGACTACCAGGGCCAGTCGGGCATCGACCTGAACCGCGCGGGCACGCCGCTGCTGGAGATCGTGTCCGAGCCCGACATGCGCTCGGCGCAAGAGGCGGCCGAGTACGCCAAGACCCTGCACGCGCTCGTCATGTGGTTGGGCATCTGCGACGGCAACATGCAGGAAGGCTCGTTCCGCTGCGACGTGAACGTGTCGGTGCGCAAGCCCGGCGAGCCCTTTGGCACGCGCCGTGAGATCAAGAACCTCAACAGCTTCCGCTTCCTCGTCGACGCGGTGAACTACGAGGTCAACTGGCAGATCGACGAAATCGAAGACGGCCGCAAGATCAGCCAAGCGACCGTGCTCTACAACCCGGACACCGGCGAGACCCGCGCGATGCGCAGCAAGGAAGACTCGGCCGACTACCGCTACTTCCCCGACCCCGACCTGCCGCCGCTGGTCATCGCGCCGGAGTGGGTGGAGCGCGTGAAGGGCGAGATGCCGGAACTGCCGTCGGTGATGGCGGCGCGCTTCGAGAGCGCGGACGGCCTGCCGGCCTATGACGCGACCATGATGACCCAGAGCCTGGCCACGGCTCGCTACTACGAGGCCGCCAAGGCCGCGGGCGCGACACCGAAGCTGGTGGCGAACTGGGTGATGGGCGAAATCAGCAAGCGGCTGAACGCCTCGGGCGCCGAGATCGATGCCGCACCGGTCGGCCCGGCGCTGCTGGCAAAACTGATCGCTCGCATCTCGGACGGCACGATCTCGAACAACGCCGCCAAGCAGGTGTTCGAGGCGCTGTGGAGCGGCGAGTCGACGGACGTCGACGCGGTCATCGAAGCCAAGGGCCTCAAGCAGGTCAGCGACACCGGCGCCATCGAGGCCATCCTCGACGAGGTGCTGGCGGCCAACCAGAAATCGGTCGACGAGTACCGCGCCGGCAAGGACAAGGCGTTCAACGCGCTGGTCGGTCAGGCCATGAAGGCCACCAAGGGCAAGGCCAACCCGGCGCTCGTGAACGAGCTGTTGAAGAAGAAGCTGGGCTGAGGCGGCAGGCGGCGGGCGCCGCCTGCGGTCACTTCGATGCGGCCTTGGACGGCGCCGGTGCCGGCGCCTTCTCCGGCAGGCTCAACGGCGGCAGGGTGCCCGGCGCGGTGCCGGCCCACAGCTTGCGCAGCCGGGCCAGTTCCAGGTCGTAGCCCTTGTTGATGCGCACCAACTCGGCCTTCTGGTTTTCGATCAACACCTGTTGGGCTTCCACGCTGGCGTCGTTGGCGTCCAGCAGTTGCTTGAGCTTGCCCGGCAGCGGCTTGCCTTTGTAGAACTCCGCTTCGTCTTGCAGCGGCTTGCGCTCGGCCATCAAGTCCTTGATGCGGCGCTCGGACAGGCGCATCGCCTTGTTGGCGTCGTCCAGCGCGGCATTGCGGGCGCGTTGGTGGGCGGCTTCGTTCGGGTAGCGCAGCACCAGCGCGCGGTCGCGGCGGATGGCGTCTTGCTGGGCCATGCGATCAGCCGCGGCCTGGCGCTCGGCGGCTTCCTTGGCGGCGCGCTCTTCCGGGCTCAAGAAGGGCGGCAGGGTGCTGCGCTGCGAGCCGTCGGCATTGAGCACCCGCTGTTCGCGGGCGGTGCATTCCAGGATGGGTCGGTCGCTGGTGAGCTTGCGGCCGTCGGGTGTGGTGCAGGTGTAGATGCCTTTGCTGGGCGCGGCTTCCTGTGCCAGGACGGCAGTGCCCCCCGACGCAACAGCCACGGCGATCAGCAAGCGGCGCATCCGGCCCTCAGACGCCGTAGCGCTCGCGGTAGGCCAGCACCGCGGGACGGTGTGCGGCCAGTTCCGGCGCGTCGTTCAGGTAGGCCAGCAGGTCGGCCAGGCCGGCCACGGCCACCACGGGCAGGCCGTAGCGCTGCTGCACCTGCTGCACGGCCGAGTGGGCGCTGTCCACGCCGCCCTCGGCGGCTTTTTCCTGCCGGTCCAGCGCGATGGAGACGCCGCACGGCGTGGCACCGGCCGCCTCGATCATCTGGATGGACTCGCGCACCGAGGTGCCGGCGGAGATGACGTCGTCGATGATGAGCACGCGGCCCTTCACCGGTGCGCCCACCAGCGTGCCGCCTTCGCCGTGGTCCTTGGCTTCCTTGCGGTTGTAGGCGAAGGGCACGTTGTGCCCGCGCCGCGCCAGTTCCATCGACACCGCCGCAGCCAGCGTGATGCCCTTGTAGGCCGGGCCGAAGATCATGTCGAACTGCAGGCCCGAGGCGATCAGGCGTTCGGCATAAAAGCCCGCCAGCTTGCCCAGCTTGGCACCGTCGTCGAACAGGCCGGCGTTGAAGAAGTAGGGGCTCAGCCGCCCGGCCTTGGTCTTGAACTCCCCGAATCGCAGCACGCCGGCTTCCACGGCAAAGGCGACGAAGGACTGGGCAAGGGTGTCAAGGGCAGCAGCGGCGGACATGTAAAAGATTCTAGAGGTCACAAAAAGCGGCCCGACCCCCCAGAAGGGGCCGGGCCGGCAGGGGGTTTCACCGAGGGGCGCGGCGCCCCCAGTGCCCGATCAGAACGAGGCCTTGAACTGCACGCCGTAGCTGCGCGGCTCGTTGACGATGCCGGTCAGGTTGTCAAAGTCGATCGCGGCGATGACCTGGCGGTGGTTGGTGATGTTGCGCGAGTAGGCCGCCACTTCGTACTTGCCGTTGGCCCAGCCGTAGCCCACGCGCAGGCCGCCTTCCAGGGCCGACTTGGCT
Source organism: Pelomonas baiyunensis (assembly GCF_043555935.1). Classification (NCBI taxonomy): domain Bacteria; kingdom Pseudomonadati; phylum Pseudomonadota; class Betaproteobacteria; order Burkholderiales; family Sphaerotilaceae; genus Roseateles; species Pelomonas baiyunensis. The sequence continues at coordinate 310,412 of NZ_JBIGIB010000003.1, forward strand.
TTGTATTCCACGGCTTCGTACAGGAACATGTTGTACTTGTCCTTGTAGGCCCAGTCGGTCAGCACGGTCAGTTCGCCGTCGCCGATCTCGGTGCTGTACTTCAGCGTCCAGTTCCACACCACCTTCGGTGCGCGCGGCAGCGGGTTGCCGTCGATGCTGACCGTGCCGGCCAGCTTGCCGGCCGGGTCCAGCACCGTGCAGCCCGTGTTGGGCGTCAGGAATTGGAAGTTGGCGTTGCCGCAGGGCTGGATGAAGAGGTTGCCGTCCTTAATCTTCGTGTCGTTGTACGAGAAGCCCAAGGTGGTGCGCCAGTCGCGGGCGATGATGGCCTGCGCGTCGATCTCGAAGCCCTGGCCTTCGGCCTTGGCGGCGTTGACCAGGCGGTTCTGGTTGGTGGAGCCCGAGCCGGCGGTCAGCTGCAGGTCCTTCACGCGGTACTTGAACAGCGTGCCGGTGATGCGGGCGGTGTTGTCCAGCAGGTCAGCCTTGAAGCCGGCTTCCACCGACAGGTTCTTCTCGGAGTTGGCGATCGAGATGCTGTCGCCGAACAGCACGCGGCCCTGGATGGACGGTGCGCGGTAGCCGGTGGCCACGCGGGCGAACAGGCTGGTGGACTTGTCCAGGTTGTAGTTCGCGCCCAGGTCCCAGCTCCAGTTGGTGGACTTGGGGTTGGCGTAGAACGGGCCAATGATGTCGACGTTCTTGGCCTTGCCCGGCGTCCAGGTGCGCACGGCGTCGAAGTCCTTCTTGTCGTCGGTGTAGCGCAGGCCGGCGGTCAGCTTCAGGTCGGGCGAGACGGCGTACTTCACGTTGCCGAACGCGGCCCAGGACTTGGCGTTCTGGTGCTGCACGGCGTAGCCGTTCTGCGGGTCACCCGAGGCGAAGCTGTCGAAGTTGAAGCTGTCCACTTGCAGCTTCTCATTGAAGTAGTACACGCCCAAGATCCACTGCATCGCTGCGGCGGTGTTGGACTGCAGGCGGAACTCTTGCGTCGTCTGGCGCAGGTAGGGGATGCCGTCGGCCGTTTGTGCGTCGAACGGGATGACCGACGGGTAGGGCGTGGTGGAGCCGGCGGGGGTGTACTTCGGGCCGTCGGCGATGCCGCAGAAGCGGCAGCCGAAACCGCCGTCGACGTCGCCGCGGCTGTAGAACTTGGCGCGGTCGTGGGCGGTGATGGAGTACAGCGACATGCCGTCCAGGTCCCAACGCAGGCGGGCGCTGACTTCGCTGGACTTCAGGGTCTGCGAGTTGTAGCCGTCGGTGGGGTAGTAGGCGTCGTCGTAGCCGTCCACCAGGTCGTTGGTGCCGCGCTTGATGATGTTGGCGCGGAAGGTGGTGGCCGTGCCGCTGAAGTCGCGGGCCTGAACCTTGAACAGGCCTTCGAAGTTGCCGTTCTTGTACAGCGCCTGCATGCGCAGGGCCTTGTCGTTGTAGCCCTCGAGGTCGGCCGTGCCGCCGGCGGTGGCGGCAATCGGGTTGTGCACGCGGTTGCTCTGGCGCTGGCTCAGGCCGGCCACGCGCAGTTGCAGGTCGCTGTCCACCGGCACGTTCACGGCGGCTTCCAGGTTCACGGCGCTCCAGCGGCCGAAGCCGACGTTGGCGTAGCCTTCCAGGCGCTTGGTGGGCTTGGCCGAGTCGAACTTCATGACGCCGGCGGGCGAGTTGCGGCCGAACAGCGTGCCTTGCGGGCCGCGCAGCAGTTCGACTTGTGCCATGTCAAAGACCGGGAAGCCCTTGAGCGCCACACTCTCTTGCACCACGTCGTCGTAGACGAGGCCGACGGGCTGCGAGGCGTTCAGGTCGAAGTCGGTGTTGCCCAGGCCGCGCACGTAAAAGCGCGGGAAGGTCCGGCCGAAGTCGGATTCGATGTTCAGGCTGGGCACCTTGCCCGAGATGGCGCGGATGTCCTGGCCGCTGGCGTTGTAGGTGTCCAGTTCTTCCGACTTGATGGCGGAGATGGACAGCGGCACCTCCTTGAGGTTCTCAGCGCGGCGGCTGCCGGTCACGATGACCGCTTCCAGCTGGCTCACGTCCTTCTTGGCTTCCGGGGCGGTCGTGGTTTGGGCGACGGCCGCTTGCATCGGGAAGGCGGCGATCAGCGCCAGCGCGAGCACGGTCGGGGAGATGCGGGGTGTCTGCATGAAGAATCCTCGGGGTGACGGGGTTTTGGGGCAGGCGGGACAAAAAAATGGGCGTTTCAAAACGCCTCTGATTCCTACGGAATCGTAAAGATCACATGACGGTTTCGTGATGAAACTCTCACCCGGTGTTGTGCAATTGCTGCACTGCGATACTCCCGCCGCCTCAGTTCTCCGCCCCTCGCGCCGCCCCAGCCATGCGTTTCATCACCGCCAACCTCAACGGCGTGCGCTCTGCCGCCAGCAAAGGCTTTTTCGACTGGCTGGACCGCCAGGGCGCCGACGCCGTGGGCGTGCAGGAGCTCAAGGCGCAGGCCGACGTGGTGGAGGCCCAGTTCCGCAGCTGCGGCTCCTTGAATGGCCAGTTCCACTACGCCGAGAAAAAGGGCTACTCCGGCGTGGGCCTCTACCTGCGGGATTGCCCGAGCGATGTGATCGTGGGCTTTGACGGCGGCGAGTTCGACGGCGAAGGCCGCTGGGTGGAAGCCCGCTTCGACAAGCCCGGCCGCAAGCTCAGCCTCATCAGCTGCTACTTCCCCAGCGGCTCCTCGGGTGAAGACCGCCAGCAGGCCAAGTTCCGCTTCCTGGACGCGATGCACCCGCACCTCATGGCCCTGAAAGCCGAGCGCGAGTTCATCCTGGTGGCCGACGTCAACATCGCCCACCGCGAGGCCGACCTGAAAAACTGGCGCAGCAACCAGAAAAACAGCGGTTTCCTGCCCGAAGAGCGGGCCTGGATGACCCGGCTGCTGGGTTCCGAGAAAGATCAAGGCGGTTTGGTGGACGTCTACCGCCACCTGCAGCCCGACACCACCGACACCTGCTACACGTGGTGGAGCAACCGTGGCCAGGCCTACGCCAACAACGTGGGCTGGCGGCTGGACTACCACCTGGCCACGCCCGGCCTGGCGGCGCTGGCGAAAAAGGAAGCGATTTACAAGGGCGAGAAGTTCAGCGACCACGCGCCGCTGGCCATCGATTACGACTTCCAGCTCTGACCGAGCCACCCCCGGTCGGCGGGGCTGACGAAGGTCATTTCGGGCTTACCCGGCCCCGGGCGGCCGGCCCCTGCCTGGAAAATCCCGCCCTTCGCGCGCGGACCACCGTCCGCCGTCTTACCGGGAACGAAACACGTGACTACCCCTTCCACCGCGACCCACCCGGCCGCGTCTGGCGCCGCCGGCCTGCCGTCGGGCACGCCCATCCTGGGCCAGCCCAACCAGCTCTTCGTCCTCTTCTTCACCGAGATGTGGGAGCGGTTCTCCTACTACGGCATGCGGGCGCTGCTCGTGCTGTTCCTCATCACCGAGGCCGCCAAGGGCGGCTGGGGCTGGACCCGTGCGGACGCCTCCAACCTCTACGGCTGGTACACCGGCCTCGTCTACCTCACGCCCATCCTGGGCGGCTACATCGCTGACCGCATCCTCGGCACGCGTCGCTCGGTGCTGCTGGGCGGCTTCATCATCGCGGCCGGTCACATCGCGCTGTTCCTGGACACGGTGCCGAGCTTCTACGCCGGCCTGGGCCTGGTGGTGCTGGGCACGGGCCTCTTCAAGCCCAACATCTCGGCCATCGTGGGCCAGCTGTACGGTGAAGACAACGAAGGCCAGCGCGACGGCGGCTACACGCTGTTCTACATGGGCGTGAATGCCGGCGCGTTCTTCGGCATCTCGCTGTGCGGCTACATCGGCGAGAAGATCTCCTGGAACCTGGGCTTCGGCCTGGCGGGCGTGTTCATGATCCTGGGCGCGATCCAGTTCTACCTGAGCCAAGGCCTGTTCGGCACCATCGGTGACAAGGTGGACGCCGCCAAGAAGGCCGTGCAAGCCGCGCAAGACGACACGCCCGCCCATGTGGTGGCCGACCGCCTGAAGGCGATCTTCGTGTTCTCGTTCTTCACGATCTTCTTCTGGTTCGCCTTCGAGCAAGCGGGTGGCTCCATGACCATCTTCGCGGCCGACTACACCGACCGCACGCTCGCCGGCACCGCCGGTTTCGCGTTCAAGGTGGTCAACACCGCCATGACGCTGGTGCCCGCCAGCATCCTGACCTGGCTGCTGTTCAAGCTCTACCGCTCCACCGGTGGGCAATACCTGCTGGCCAATGTGTCGCTGGCGGCGGCCTTCGCCATCATCTGGGGCCTGTGCCTGTGGATGCTGGGCCGCGAGTTCGCGATGGACCAAAGCGAAGTGCCCGCCACCTGGTTCGGCGTGCTGAACAGCTTCTTCATCGTGGTGCTGGCGCCCATGTTCTCCAAGATGTGGGAGAAGCACTGGAACCCTTCCGGCCCGATCAAGTTCGGCGTGGGCCTCGTGCTGCTGGGTCTGGGCTTTGCCGTGCTGTCCTACGGCTCGGCCGGCATCCCGCAGGGCGCCAAGACGGCGCAGGTCAGCATGATCTTCCTGACGCTGGCCTACCTGTTCCACACCATGGGCGAGCTGTGCCTGTCGCCCGTGGGCCTGAGCTACATCTCCAAGCTGGCGCCCACCCGCCTGCTGGGCTTGATGTTCGGCGTGTGGTTCCTGAACACCGCAATCGCCAACAAGATCGCCGGCTCCACCGGTGCCTACATCGACCACATCTCCAATGCGTACTCGATGTCGGCCTTCTTCCTGATCTTCACCATCATCCCCATCGCCGCCGGTGTGGTGCTGATGCTGCTGAGCCCACTGATGAAGAAGTGGATGCACGGCGTGCACTGAGCCGAGTGAAACCTGCGCCGGACGATGGACGGCGCATATCGGCTCGAAAATTGAGTTTCAATGGTTTCCCCTTGAAACAGTTCAATGCAGGGCGCAGGGTTTCCCTGGTCAGTGAATTCGAGATTTGCCGATAAATTAACAAATGCCAGCCAGTTTTGGCTGGCATTTGTCATTTGAGGGAATGCACGAAGAATCACGTGGAAAGCCAGCGAGCCTCGTCGGTGCAGATTTGTTGGCGACCGTGGCCATGGCGAAGCCGATGGCTTGATTTTTTTGAGTGCGGACTGTCTGATTGAATCTAAAAGGCTTGTTTCTGCATTTGCACGCCTTGCTTTGCTGAGTTGAAAGGTTTGATCAGTTTGCGGCCGCCTGGCTTAGCGGCTGCGTTTTGGGGGGGGTTATGAAAATAAGTTTAGCCTTCGTTGCTTGCGCGTTTGCAATTTCCTCAGTCGGGGCGTCGACTTGCAAATTCCGGTGTGAAGAGGTTTTTGGCAAGGGCGATTCGCGTTGCGAAAATATATGTAAGGATTTTGTCGACGTGCCGCGCAAAGGGGCCAAGGCTCGCGCTGCGAGTCCCGCTGCAAAAGCGTCGGGCGACACTGCGCCGGACGTTCAAATTGCGCCGCAGCCAACCGCACCCGCCTCCGCTGCTTCAGCCGCCTCAGCTTCAGCATCGAGCAGTGCGCAGCAGTCCGATTGAATAGTGTCGATTGGAAAGCCTCAGATATTCAAGTTGTCGATATCTGTGCGAGTGGGCGTTCAGGCGTTTGGGTTTGGCAGGGTGTGCTCGATTTTGGGTGCGGAACTGCAGTTGCGCTGGCTTGGGGAGGCGGCGGTCAACGTCGTGTTGGTGGGGGCAAGTTCATGCCGATTCCTCAAGAAATCCAGGGATTGGTTTTGCGTCTCTGGATTGACCATGATTTGCAACCAGGGGCATCGGTCAAACCGGCGCCATGGGGCGGTAGGCTCTTGCGGCGGGGCAAACAAAGGGTGGGATAACACTCATGCTTGGACGTGCAAACGCCATGACCTGCGGAAAAGCCCGTGCTTCTGGTTTTGGGTGGTGAGCCGGCATTTGTCATGACAGCGCTTTGGCGATGGGTATGGGGCTGCCCGGTCATGCCTTCAGCGGGCTTTGCCAGGATGGGATCGGTGCGGGGGCTCTTGTTGACTGTGGGTGTCGCGTCGGCGGGCGCCGCCGGCGGCGTTCCTGCGGAATCGGGCAACGACCCCCGGGGGCCGGAGCGAGTGGAGGTCACCGGACAGGCCGCGCCAGCTGCAGCGCGCGCGGTGATGGCCGGCAAGTTGGTGCTGGGGCGCACGGTGCTGGATGGCGCCCATGTCAGCACACTGCGTGACGTGCTGAGGCGCGATCCGGCGGTGTCGGTGTCGGCCTCGGGGCGTATCGGTCTGCTCGGGTTGCCCGGCTACACGCAAGTGTTGCTGGACGGGCTGCCGCCCCCGGACGGCCTGGACCCTCTGGAACTGCCCCCTTCCCAGGTGGAGCGCATCGAGATCATTCGAGGCACTGTGGCCGAGACCGGGTTGGCCGGCATTGCGGGCACCATCAACGTGGTGCGGCGCAGCCTGAAGCGGAGCCTGCCGTGGCAATGGAGCGGCGAACTGTCGGGGCCCTCCGCGCAGCGCACGGCGCGGATGGGGCTGCAGGGCACGTGGCGTGATGAAGCCGCGGGGCACGCTGCCGGGCTCACCCTCAATGCCTGGCGCACGCACTCGGAGTTGGCCACTGACAGCAATGGGGCTGTGTTGGCGCCAACAGGGGTGGATGCGTGGCGGTCGTCGACCACCAACACCGCGTTGCACACGCAAGTGGCGCTGTCGCCCAGCGTGCGGTTGACGTTGGCCGAGGGCGAGTCGTTGCAACTGTCCGCCGATTTCTCCAGCGGCAGCTCGGGCAACGTGCAAGACACGGATCTCACGCCCGGAAGTGATGTGGGTGCTCGGCAACCGCAGCAAAGTCGGTACCGCTGGAATTGGCGAACGTCGCCGAGTTCGACGGGCACGCTGGAGTGGGAGCGGCGGCTTGAGGACGGTGCCGTCTGGAGCGCGCGCGGGCAGGTGGCCCGAATGAATGAAAGCATGGAGGTGACGGGCAGCGCGCAATGGGCCGGCGGGGCGATGCAAGTGCTGGCCAATCGAGATGACCGTCAGCGAGCGTCGAGCCAGTGGCGCCTGGTGCGTCGCGGGGGGGCGCGTGATGGCCACGTCCTGCAATGGGGCGCCGAACTGCGTCACGAGCGGCTGACGCAGCGGCGCGGCCTCGATGTGGAAGGTGCGAGCTCGTACATCGATGCGCTTTTCACCACACAGGCGGTCAGCCGCAATCTGGATCGCAGCGTGTGGGTGGAGGACGACTGGGCATGGAGCGACGAGCTCCAACTGAAGCTCGGATTGAGATACGAGCAGCGTGTCCACCGGCTCGCCGAGGGCGTGGCTCGCCATGAGGTGTCGTTGGGCATGTGGGCGCCAACTGTGCAAGCTGCGTGGAGCTTCGGGGATGACGGGGAGCACACCCTGACCTTGGGGCTGTCGCGTGGGTTCAACATGCCACTGGCGATGGTGCTGAGTCCGCGCCCTGTGCTCGACCCCACCGCTGAATGCCGCAGTCAGCTCAGCTGTGGCACCAATCGGCCTCAGGCGCCCGACCGTGCCGGCAACCCGTTCCTGCAACCCGAACGGTCTTGGGGAATCGATCTGAACTGGGACGCCAGCCTGGGCGAACACAGCTCGGCCTCGTTGGGCGTGGGCTGGCGGTGGTTGAGTGCCGTGCGTGTTCAAACGACGGCGCTGGAATCGGTCCTGTGGTCGACGGAACCTCGATGGGTGGAACGGCCCACCAATGGCGGGCGCGCTCAGTCTCGCGCCGTGACGCTGGGGTTCAGCCTTGCTCCCGCTGACTGGTGGGTGAACGCTCCCAGCTCACTGGAGTTCACCGGGAGTCTGCAATGGGCGGGTTCGCGGGTCAGTGCAGTGGCCGGCCCGTACAACCGGCTCCCCGAACAATCGCCTTGGGCGGCGCGTTGGGGCAGCAAGGTCCGGGTTGGCGCATGGCCGTTGGAGTGGCATGTGGACGGAGCCCTTCACCCGGCCTATCAATGGCAGGACGCCATGGGCATGCTTCGTCGGCAAGGGACCAAGCGCACCTGGTCAACCTCGGCCACCTGGACGTTCGATGCGGTCACTCAGCTGACGCTCCAAGTGTCACCGCTGCTGAATGACCGTCACACGATGCACGCGATCTGGCAGCCAACGGGCGAACAGTGGCAGCAGCGCAGCCAGGTGCGGCCGGTGTTCAGTCTGAGCTGGACCGCCCAGTTGTAGAGGGGCGTGCGGCGCGCGAAGCGTTTTTGTTCACAGATCCGCGCCGTTGACAAGTTGACAAGGCTTGTCAGCAGCCCGGCCGGGCTTTCCGGGCGGAGGGGCCTCAGCGGGGGGTGAACTGCTTACAGTCGCCCGCTTGCATTCGGAGCCCCTCATGATGAAGACCCGCCTGGCGCTGCGCCTCACGCCACTTTTCGCCGCTGTTTTGCTCGCCGCCTGTGGCCAGCAGCAGGGGGGCCCGGGGGGGCATGCGGGTGGGCCGCCGCCGGTGTCGGTGGCACCTGCCACGCAGCGGGAGGTGCAGGAGTTCGACGAATTCACCGCCCGCCTGGAGGCGCCGGACACCGTGGAGGTGCGCGCCCGCGTGGCCGGCACGGTGGAAGCGGTGCGCTTCAAGGAAGGCCAGGTCGTGAAGAAGGGCGAGCCGCTCTTCACGCTGGACGCCCGCGCGTTCAAGGCTGACGTCGCCCGTGCCGAAGCCCAGGCCGCCGCCGCCAAGACGCAGGCGGAACTTGCCAAGGCCGAGCTGGCGCGGGCGGAGAAGCTGGTGAGCGCCAACGCCGTCAGCGTGCAGGAGATCGACCAGCTGCGCGCCGCGCTGCGCAGCACCGAGTCCAACCAGAAGGCTGCGGAGGCCGCGCTGGTGCAGGCCCGCCTGAACGTGGAGTACGCGAACGTGACCGCGCCGGTCAGCGGCCGCACCTCGCGCGCCAACGTCACGCCCGGCAACCTGGTGGGCGTGGGCGACCCGGTGCTGACCACGCTGGTGTCCAGCGACAAGGTCTACGCCTACTTTGACGCGAGCGAGGCCACCTACCTGAAGTACATGCGCGCGGCCAAGCCGGCAGCGACGGCGGTGCAGATGGGCCTGTCCAACGAGACGGGCTTCCCGCACGCCGGCAAGCTGGACTTCGTGGACAACCGCCTCAACCCCGCTACCGCCACCATCCGCGCCCGTGCGGTGTTCGACAACAAGGGCGGCGCGTTCACGCCGGGTTTGTCGGCCCGCATCAAGCTGGGCGGCGGCAGTGCCTACACCGGCGTGGTGGTGCCGGACCGCGCCATCACGACGGACCAGACGCACAAGATCGTGCTCGTCGTCGGTGCCAACAACATCGTGCAGCCCCGGCCGGTCACGCCGGGCGCGCTGATCGACGGCATGCGCGTGGTGGACGGCCTCAAGGCCGGCGAGTTGGTCATCGTGGACGGCCTGCTGCGCGCCTTCCCCGGTGCACCCGTCACGCCCCAGGTGCTGAAGGTGGATGCCAACGGCATGCCCATCCCCGTCGCGCCCGCGCCTGCCGCCTCGAAGTAAGCCCAAGGCGACACGCTCATGGACATCTCGCGCTTTTTCATCGACCGGCCGCGCTTCGCGACCGTGTTGTCCCTCTTCATCTTCCTGATCGGCGCGCTGGCGATTCCGCTGCTGCCGGTGTCGGAGTACCCCGAGGTCGCGCCGCCGCAGGTGGTGGTGCGCGCCCAGTACCCGGGTGCCAACCCGCGCGTGATCTCTGAAACCGTGGCCACGCCGCTGGAGGAGCAGATCAACGGCCTGGAAAACGTTCTCTACTTCGAGAGCCAGGCCACGGGCGACGGCGGCATGACGCTGACCGTCACCTTCAAGATCGGCACGCACCCCGAGGCCGCCGAAACCGCGGTGCAGAACCGCGTGAACCGCGCGCTGCCGCGCCTGCCCGACATCGTGCGCCAGATCGGCGTGACGACCGAAAAGGCCGCGTCCAACCTGACCATGGTGGTTCACCTCGTCAGCCCCGACAACTCGCGCGACGCGCTGTACCTGCGCAACTACGGCTCGCTCAATGTGCGGGACGAACTGCTGCGCGTGCCCGGCATGGGCTCGGTGCTGAGCTTCGGCGCGGGCGACTACGCCATGCGCATCTGGCTGGACCCGCAAAAGCTCAGCAGCCGCAACATGACGGCGTCTGAGGTGGTGGGCGCCATCCGCGAGCAGAACACGCAGGTGGCCGCCGGCGTGGTGGGCGCCTCGCCCGCCCCGAAGGGCACGGACTTCCAGCTCGCCATCAACGCCCAAGGGCGCCTGGCCAGTGAGGAGGAGTTCGGCAACATCATCGTCCGCACCGAGCCCAAGACCGGCGCCTTCGTGCGCGTGAAGGATGTGGGCCGCGTCGAGATCAGCGCCAACAGCTACGCGCTGCGCAGCCTGCTGAACAACAAGGAAGCTGCGGCCATCGCCATCTTCCAGGCGCCGGGCTCCAACGCGCTGGCCATCTCGGAGAACGTGCGCAAGACGATGGAGCGCTTGAAGCCCAGCTTCCCGGCGGGCGTCGATTACGCCATCGTGTACGACCCCACCCGCTTCGTGCAGACCTCCATCGAGAAGGTCGTGCACACGCTGTTCGAGGCCGTGGCCTTGGTGGTGCTGGTGGTCATCGTGTTCCTGCAAACCTGGCGCGCGTCCATCATTCCGCTGGTGGCGGTGCCGGTGTCCATCGTCGGCACGTTCGCCGTGCTGCTGGCGCTGGGCTTCTCCATCAACACGCTGACGCTGTTCGGCCTGGTGCTGGCCATCGGCATCGTGGTGGACGACGCCATCGTGGTGGTGGAAAACGTCGAGCGCAACATTCAGGACGGCCTCACGCCGCACGACGCGACCGTGAAGGCCATGCAGGAGGTGTCGGGCCCCATCATCGCCATCGCGTTGGTGCTGTGCGCGGTGTTCATTCCGCTGACGCTGGTGCCGGGCCTGTCGGGCCAGTTCTACAAGCAGTTCGCGGTCACCATCGCCATCTCCACGGTGATCTCGGCCTTCAACTCGCTGACGCTCTCGCCCGCGCTGGCCGCCATCCTGCTGCGCCCGCATGACGCGCCCAAGGACGCGCTGATGCGCGGCATGGACACGCTGTTCGGCCCGTTCTTCCGGTGGTTCAACCGCTTCTTCCACCGCCGCTCGGAGGGCTACGGCCGCGGCGTCACGGGCATCCTCAAGCGCAAGTCGCTGGCGCTCATCGTCTACGCGCTGCTGCTGGGCGCCACGGCGCTGATCTTCACGCGCATTCCCAGCGGCTTCGTGCCCGCGCCGGACAAGCAGTACCTGATCGGCGTGGCCCAGCTGCCCGCCGGCGCCAGCCTGGACCGCACCGAAGAAGTCATCCGCCAGATGAGCGCTATCGCGCTCAAGGTGCCGGGCATCCAGGACTCGGTGGCCTTCCCCGGCCTGTCGGTGGCGGGCTTCTCGGCCTCGCCCAACGAAGGCATCGTGTTCTTCGGCCTGGAAGACTTCGACAAGCGCACCGGCCGCGACAAGAGCAAGGAAGCCATCCTCGGCGCGGTCAACGGCGCCATCCAGCAAATCCAGGGCGCGCGCATGTTCGTCGTGCCGCCGCCGCCGGTGGACGGCCTGGGTATTGCGGGCGGCTTCAAGATCCAGGTGCAGGACCGCAGCAGCCAGGGCGAGCAAGCCCTGTACGGCGCGGCCTGGGGGTCGCTGGGCCAGATCTACGGCAACCCCAACACCAGCATCGGCACGCCGTACTCCAACTACGACATCAACGTGCCCCAGCTGTTCGCCAACGTCGACCGCGTGAAGGCCAAGCAGATGGGCGTGCCGCTGGGCTCCATCTACGACACGCTGCAGATCAACCTCGGCTCGCTGTACGTCAACGACTTCACCAAGTTCGGCAAGACCTACCAGGTCATCGTGCAGGCCGACGCGCCCTTCCGCGCCAAGGCGGAGGACGTGACCCAGCTCAAGACCCGCAACGACGCCGGTCAGATGGTGCCGCTGGGTTCGCTGATGAGCGTGGAGCCGACCTTCGGCCCCACCCGCGTCACGCGCTACAACGGCTTCCCATCGGCCGACATCAACGGCGCGCCCAAGCCCGGCTTTTCGTCGGGCCAGGCCGAGGCCGAGATCGAGCGCATCTTGAAGACCCTGCCGCGCGGCTTCGGCTACGAGTTCACCGACCTCAGCTACCAAGACCGCCTGACCCGCAGCGTCACGCTGCCGGTGCTCAACGTGCAGGTGCCCACGCTGGCCGCGGTGCTCGCGTTCTCGGTGCTGCTGGTGGTGCTGGTGCTGGCGGCGCAGTACGAAAGCTGGAGCCTGCCGCTGGCCATCATCCTGATCGTGCCGATGTGCATCTTGTCGGCGCTGTTCGGCGTGTGGCTGTCGCACCTGCCGCCCTTCATGCAGTCGGGCGACCTGAACATCTTCACGCAGGTGGCGCTGGTGGTGCTGGTGGGGCTGGCGTGCAAGAACGCCATCCTGATCGTGGAGTTCGCCAAGGAACTGGAAGAGCAGGGCCGCTCGGTGGCCGATGCCGTCATCGAGGCCTGCCGTCTGCGGCTGCGCCCCATCCTGATGACCTCCATCGCGTTCTGCGCCGGCGTCATTCCGCTGATCCTGGGCAGCGGTGCCGGCAGCGAAATGCGCCGCGCCATGGGCATTGCCGTGTTCAGCGGCATGCTGGGCGTGACCTTCTTCGGCATCTTCCTCACGCCGGTGTTCTACGCGCTGCTGCGCAAGGGCACCGAGAAGCGCCGCGCCCGTGCGGCCGCCCTGCGCGCCCAGGTCGACGCCTCGGCCCACGCCTTCCACCCTGGCATTGACGATGAAAAGGAGGGCCACTGACATGCTCGTCCGCTTGACCCCTCTTGCCCTCGCCGCAGCCCTGGTGGGTTGCGCAGCGCCCCCCCTGTCGAACGGGCCGATTTACGTCGCGCCCAAGGAGTTCAGCGGCGTGCCCGCCAGCGCGGCCGCAGGTGCGCCGCAACTCGCCCAGGCCTTTGCGGAACCCGCGCCGTTTGATGGCGCCTTGAAGGACGTGCTCGCCCACAACCGCGACCTGCGCGCCGCCGCCGCACGCCTGAAGCAGGCCGAAAGCCTGGCCGACGCGGCCGGTGCCCGCCGCCTGCCCTCGGTCAGTGCCGGCGCCAACGCCAGCCGCCAGCGCGCGCCCAACGACCAGGGACAGTTCAACAACTTCAACAGCTACGGGGTGAACGCCACCGCCGGCTGGGAAGTGGACCTCTGGGGCCGCGTGGCCGCCACCGCCCAGGCAGCGGGTTATGACGCCCAAAGCGCCGCGCTGGACCGCGACGCCGCCCAGCTCAGCCTGGCCCACGCCGCGCTCAACCTGCAGGCCCAGCTCATCGGCCTGGGCCATCGCCTCAAGCTCGCCAAAGAAACCTTGGCGGTGCAGAACCAGGTGCTGGACCTGGTGAAGGCCCGCGTGGGCGCCGGCCGCGGCACCGCGGTGGACCAAGCCCGCGCCGAGGCGCTGGTGGCGCAAACCTCGGCCAGCGTGCCGGCCCTGCGCAACGCTGCCTGCCTCACTCGCCTGCAGCTGGACGTGCTGCGCGGCCAGCCCCCGGCGGACTGCGAGAAAGCCGACAGCGACCCGCTGCCCGCCATGCCCGCGCCGCGCCTCATCAGCCTGGGCACCTTGCCCGACCCGCAAGCGCTGCTGGAGGCCCGGCCCGACCTGCGCGCCGCCAACATCCGCGCCAAGGCCGCCGCGTCGCGCGCCCAGGTGGCCTGGGCCGCGCGTTGGCCCATGCTGGGCCTGACCGGCCAGATCGGCTGGAGCGCCGGCAGCAGCGGTGACCTGTTCAAGAGCGCCACGCAGATTCACTCCATCGCCGGCGCGCTGAACTGGAACTTCCTGGACTTCGGCGCCCGCAAGGCCGAGGAAAGCGCCGCCCGCGCCGCCTTCGACGCGGCCGTTGCGGCGGCCGAGCAGGCCCAGCTGACGGCGCTGCAAGACGCCCAGGGCAGCCTCTCCACGCTGCGCGAGACCGAGCAGCAGGCCGCCGCCCAAGCCACGGCCGCCGAGGCCGCGCAGCGGGCCCGGGACCTGGCGCTGAAGCGCTACGAAGCCGGCGTGACCGACTTCTACGCGCTGCTCAGCGCCGAGCAGGAGCGCCTGGCCGCGGCGGACGCGCTCATCCAGGTGCAAACCGCCCGCGCCACCGCGTTGCTGGGCGTGCACAAGGCGTTTGCCGCCCAGCTGACGGCCACGGCCCGCTGAGCGGGCGCCGTCAGCGCACGCCGCGCAAGGCGCTGCCGCTGGCGCCGCGCGTGATGGGGCAGTTCACGACGATGGCGGTCACCTCCACCGCCACGTCGCCCCGCGCCTCGGCGGCCAGCACGGCTTCTTCCGACCGCAGCTCCTGCGGCGTGGCGCCCGGCCGCCAGCGCACCAGCGCCAGCCGCCACAGCGGGCTGTAGTTCGGGTCCGGCGTGGCGGCACCCACGGCGTTGGGGCCGGAGGCGAACACGCTGATCTGTGCCGCGTCGGCGAACTTGTAGACCCGCTCGGTGATGGAGGCGCGGCCAGCGCCCAGCGCATCGGCCAGGCGCGGCACGTGGTTCACGCCGGCCAGCGCGGCCATGGCGGCGTCGGAGATGTCCGTCGTCACGTACTCCACGCGGTGCCCCTCCACCCACGCCAGCTGCTTGGGCAACACCACCTCGTCACGGCCGGGCGCGGCGCAGCCGCCGAGCAAAACTGTCCAGGTGAGGGACAAGGCCGCGAGGGCCGAGCGGGGGGCGCAGTGCAGGTGAACCATGGGCAGCAGTCGGGGCCAGGGCTGCGGCCATTACACCGGAAGGCCGGTGCACCGCCGCCGCGGCCGGGTCTTCAGCGCCAATAGCGGGGGTAGGTCCGCCCGGTGGCGCGGTGGTACAGCACCGCCACTCCCACCAGCACCAGGGCGCCGAACAAGGTTGGGAACAGCAGGAAGCTCCAGGTCGGTGCCGCGAGGAACACGATGATGGGGTTGGACCCGGCCGGTGGGTGCAGCGTGCCGCTGAGCATCATCAATGCGGCCGACGCGGCGGCGGCACCCGCCAGCGCCCACCAGCTGGGCCCGAAGGCCGCCAGCGCCGCCAGCCCCACGGCCGTGCAGATGACATGGCCGCCGATGACGCTGCGTGGCTGCGAGAAATGCAGCTCCGGGAAGGTGAACACCATCACCGCGGTGGAGCCGAACGAGCCCAGCAGCAACAG
This sequence comes from Pelomonas baiyunensis, assembly GCF_043555935.1. Classification (NCBI taxonomy): domain Bacteria; kingdom Pseudomonadati; phylum Pseudomonadota; class Betaproteobacteria; order Burkholderiales; family Sphaerotilaceae; genus Roseateles; species Pelomonas baiyunensis. The sequence continues at coordinate 325,586 of NZ_JBIGIB010000003.1, forward strand.
CGTGTGGGCCTGGAACGAGCACCAGCCCAACACCGCGATCACGGTGAACACGCCCGCGCAGGCCAGCAGCCCGCTGTGCAGCGACACGCGCGGTGCGGCCGAGGGTTGGGCCAGCGCGTGGCGAACGGCCCGAGCCCAGCGCGGCGCGCGCAAGCCCGAAGCGGGCGCGGGGTCGGACGGTGGGGCGACGTCGTTCATGGGCGCCGTGGATTGTGGCGGACGCTGGGCCCGCGGGTTGAACCGCTCAGGCGATCAGGCGCTTGGGCGTTTAGGCGTTTAGGCGTTTAGGCGATCAAGCCGAGCTGCCTGCCGCCGTGCGGGGCAGCGCATCCAGCTCGCCCGACTCCCGCGCCTTGCGGCCGTACACCGCCTCGAACAGCGGCGTGGCCATCACGGTGGTCACCACCGCCATCAGCACCAGCATCGAGAACAGCGCCGGGCCGATGATGCCCTTCTGCAAGCCGATGTTGATGATGATCAGCTCCATCAGCCCGCGCGAGTTCATCAGTGCGCCGATGCCCAGGGCGGTGCGGTTGTCTTCGCCCGCCAGGCGCGCGGCCAGGTAGCAGGCGCCGAACTTGGCCAGCACCGACACCAGCAGCACCCCCAGCGCAATCAGCAGCAGCTCGGCGGAATTGATCATGTCCAGCCGCGTGTTCAGGCCCGAGTAGGTGAAGAACATCGGCAGCAGCAGCACCACGGCCAGCGGCTCGACCTTCTTCTTCAGCTCCTCCGCAAACAGCCCGCGCGGCATGACCGCGCCCAGGATGAAGCCGCCAAAGATGGAGTGGATGCCCACCGCGTCCATGATGAACGCCGACAGGCAGAACAGCGCCATCGTGATGCCCAGCACCGTGGTGCTCATGTGGCCCTCGCGCTCCACGATGCGGCCCAGCGGCGCCAGCAGCCGGCGGCCGAAGAGCATGATGAAGGTGGCGTACAGCACCCCGCCGCCAATCGCCAGCACCGCCACGCCCGGGCCGGCGCCGAAGGCAGCCAGCACCACCGCCAGCACGCACCACGACACCGCGTCGTCAAACGCGCCCGCCGTCAGCGACAGCGTGCCCAGCGAGGTGTTCGCCAGGCCGCGCTCGTTGATGATGCGCGCCAGCATCGGGAAGGCCGTGAGCGCGATGCACGCGCCCATGAACAGCGTGGCATTGGCGGTGGAAATGCCCTCGGCGAACAGGCCCGGCACGGTCAGCAGCAGCGGCGTGATCAGGAACGCCATAAAGAACGGCGCCGTGATGCCCGCCACCGACACCCCGATGGCGCTGCGCGCCTTGGTGGCGAAGTGGTCCAGCCGCAGCGTGGTGCCCACCAGGAACATGTACAGCCCCACGCCCAGCTGCGCGCCGGTGTACAGCACGTTGCGCATTTCCTTCGGAAAGATGGCGGCCTGCACCTCGGGCGCCAGCATGCCGAACAGCGACGGGCCCAGCAGCACGCCCGCAATCATTTCGCCCACCACCTGCGGCTGCGCCAGGAACTTGCGGCCGGCCCAGCCCACCACGCGGCAGGCCAGCAGGATGATGGCCAGCTGCAGGAAGAAGCGGATGCTGAAGTCGCCCGGCGAGTAGGTGTGCGCCACGGCTGGGGCGGCGGGGCCGTGCTTGGCGAACACATCGGCCAACACGGCCAGCAGGTCGAAATCCATCGGGTAAGCCTTGTGGTCTGTCAGGCGCTGTCGCCGGCCAGTGCGCCCAGCGGTGGGTTGGCGACAACGTTGTCTCGTTCTGATCCCGGTCAAAGAGACCAGCGGTTGTGCACTGTGCCAGCCGGGGTTGCGCTGTCCATCGGCATGAACCTCTTTGTGCCGACGTACCTACCTTGCGTTTGCCGCATTGCAGGCAGGTAGGTACATTCGCCGGCCATGAAGCTCCTGAGCAGCCGTGACTTCAACCGCGACGTGAGCCACGCCAAGCGCGCCGCGCAGGTGGAGCCCGTGCTCATCACCGACCGCGGCCAGCCCACGCACGTGCTGATGAGCATTGCCGAATACCGCCGCCTCACCGGCGAGGGCGAAAGCATCCTGGACCTGCTGGCCCAGCCCGATGCCGTGGCGTTGGAGGCCGGCGACCTGGCCCCCGACGGCGCCTGGGACCACCGGGAACCGCTGTGATGTACCTGCTGGACACCGGCATCGTGCTGGAACTGCGCAAGGCCCGTGCCGCCCCGGCCGACGCCGGCCTGGCCGCCTGGGCGGCGGGCCTGCCGCGCCAGAAGCTGTTCATCTCGGCACTCACGCTGCTGGAGATAGAAACCGCCGCCGCCCGCCTGGCACGCCGGGACCGCGCCGCCGGCCTGGCCCTGCGCGACTGGATCGACAACCGCGTGATGCCCGCTTTCGAGGGCCGCGTGCTGCCGGTCGACGCGGCGGTGGTGCGCCGCCGCGCGCAGCTGCCCTACGCCAACACCCGCGACGGCCTGCTGGCCGCCACCGCGCTGGAGCACAGCCTCACCTTCGTCACCCACCGCGTCTCGGCCTTCCGCGCCGGCCGCGTGAAGCTGCTCAACCCGTCCGGCTACGTGGCCCAGCCCAGCGAGGACGACGAAGACTGGGCGCACGGCGCGCAAACCGGCCACCAGTGGCTCAAGAACCTGTATACCCGCGCATGACCCACAAGCGACGAATCCTCATCGTCGGCGGCGGCACGGCCGGCTGGCTGACGGCGGCTTACCTGGCCCGCCACCTGCGCCTGGCCGAGCGGCCGCACCTGGAAGTGACCGTGCTGGAGTCGCCCGACATCGGCATCGTCGGCGTGGGCGAGGGCACTTTCCCCACCATCCGCAACACGCTGCAGTTCCTGGGCATCGACGAGGCCCGCTTCATCCGCGAGACCTCGGCCACGCTGAAGCAGGGCATCCGCTTCATGGACTGGGCGCACGCCCCGGCGGCTGACGGCACGCGGCACGCGTTCTTCCACCCGTTCGAGGCGCCGTACTTCGCGGACGACCTCAACCTCGTGCCCTACTGGCTGCTGCAAGACGCCGCCACGCGCCGGCCGTTTGCCGAGGCCATGACGCTGCAGGCCCGCGTGGCCCAGGCCCAGCGCGCGCCCAAGCGGGCCGGCGAGGCGCCGTTTGCCGCGCCGCTGAACTACGCCTACCACTTCGACGCCTACAAGCTCGCCCGGCTGCTGGCCGAGCGGGCGCGCGAGCTGGGCGTGCGCCACACCGAAGGCGAGGTGACCGACGTGGTGCTGGACGCCACCGGCGCCATCTCGCACCTGCACACCGCGCAGCACGGCCGCTTCGAGGCGGACTTGTACGTGGATTGCACCGGCTTTCGCGCGCAGCTCATCGGCGCGGCGCTGGGCAGCCCCTTCACCTCGGTGCGGCACCAGCTGTTCGTGGACCGGGCGCTGGCCTGCAAGCTGCCGCTGGCGGCCGACGCGCCGATGGAAAGCAGCACCGTCGCCACCGCGCACGAGGCCGGCTGGCTGTGGGAGATCGGCCTGAACGGCGCGCGCGGCATCGGCTGCGTGTACTCCAGCCAGCACCTCAGCGACGAGCGCGCGGCCGACCTGCTGCGCGCCTACTGCGGCCCCGAGCTGGACGCCGCCGCCGTGCGCAGCATCCCGTTCGAGCCCGGCTACCGCGAGCAGCAGTGGGTCAAGAACTGCGTGGCGGTGGGGCTGTCCGCCGGCTTCCTGGAGCCGCTGGAAGCCACCGGCCTGGTGCTGGTGGAAGCGGCGGTGGGCATGGTGGCCGAGATGCTGCCGCACAGCGGCCCCATCCACGCGCCGGCGCGCCGCTTCAACCAGCTGATGACGGCCCGCTTCGAGAACATCATCAACTTCCTGAAGCTGCACTACGCCGTCAGCCAGCGGCCTGAGCCCTTCTGGCGCGACAACGCCGCGCCCGCCACGCTGCCCGAACGCCTGGCCGGCCTGCTGGACGAATGGCGCCTGCGCCCGCCCGGCCGCTTCGACTTCGTGCTGGACACCGAAACGTTTGCCTTCTTCAACTACCAGTACATCCTGTACGGCATGGGCTTCGAGACCGACCTGCAGGCCGGCCGCGACGACTTCCCCCGCGCAGAGGACGCGGCCAAGGTGTTCGCCAAGATCCAGCGCTTTGCCGACCGCGCCGTGGCCGACCTGCCGTCGCACCGCGCGCTGATCCAGCAGATCAACGCGGCGCGTTGACGGTCGTCGGACGGTTCCCGCCCTCGCCACCCCTGTCGGGCTCAGCAGGCGCGCGCAGCCACACCAGCGCCGCCAGCGCCGTGCCCGCCAGCGCGGCCGACCACACCAGCACCTCCGTGCCCCGCGCCGCCCACAGCAGGCCGAACAGCCACGGCGCCAGCGCCTGCGCCAGGCGTGCCGGCAGCATCAGCCAACCCTGCCGCTGGCCGTAGCCCGCCACGCCGAACAGCGCCAACGGCAGCGTGCCCTTCGTGATGGTCAAGATGCCGTTGCCCGCGCCGTGCAGCAGCGTGAAGGCCGCCGCTGCGGGCACGCCGAACACCGCCAACAGCACGGCCCCCAGCGGGTGGGCCAGTGCCGCCAGCCGGGCCGACTGCAGCGGGTGCAGCCGCCGCAGCGCGCCGAACTCCAGCAGCCGCCCCGCCACCTGTGCGGGCCCCACCAACGCGGCCAGCGCGATCACCGTGCCGGGCGCAGCGCCCACCGCCGCCAGCAGGCTGGGCAGGTGCGCCGCCAGCGCGGTGCTGATGAACAAGGTGACGGCGAACACCCACGACAGCGCCACCACGGTGCCCAACCGTGGCTGCGGCGGGGTGGCCGCGGGCAGCGCCATCGTGGCGGGCGCGGGCGCTCCGGGGGAGGTGTTCGGTGCGGTGGCCGGCTCGTCGGAGGGCCGGCCCGGCGTGCGCGGCAGCGCCGCGTTCAACGGCAGGCCCACCGCCAGGTGCAGCACCGCCCAGGTGGCGCAGGCGCCGCGCCAGCCCCACGCGTGTTCCAGCGCGGCGGTGAGCGGCCAGCCCACGGTGCTGGCAAAGCCGCCCAGCAGCGTGATGCCGGTGATGGGCCCGCGCGCCTCGGCGCCGTACAGCCGCACCAGCGCAGCGAACGCGCCTTCGTACAAGCCACTGCCCATGCCCACGCCCAGCACCGCCCAGGCCAGGTACAGCCACAAGGCGTTGGGCGCGGCCGCCAGCAACAGCAGGCCCAGCGCGAACACGCCGCTGGTGGCCATCAACACCGGGCGCCCGCCGTGGCGGTCGATCTGCCGGCCCGCGTGCGGCCCCACCAGGGCCGACACCCCCAGCGCGGCCGAGAACGCGCCGAACACCGCCGGCTCGCTGATGCCCAGCTCGGCCGCCATGGGCCGCGCCAGCAGCGCGGGCAGGTAGAAGGACGACGCCCAGGCCAGCGTCTGCGCGCCGCCCAGCCGCGCCACCACGGGCCAGCGGGCGCGCGGCGGGGGTGTGGGCGTGGCGGTCGGGCCGGTCATGCGCCGATTGTGGGCGCGGTGGACGCCCAGAATCGGCTCTATGCGGGCTCAACACGGGCTCAAGATCGGCCCGGCCAGGGCCTGCCGTCAGGTCGTGGGCGCGTCTTCCGCCTGCGGCAGCTCGGACGGGTCCGGGTGCTCGCGCAGCATGGCGTTCAACAGGTCGATCTGCATGATCCAGTCGCCATCGTCCGCGCGCCATTGCTGGGTCAGGAAGGCCTTCTGGCTCGGCGTCCAGAACGGCGCTTCAGCCAGGTTCAACGTGGTGGGCAGCGGGCGGTGCCGGCGCACGAACAGCCGAACCTCGGCCGGCGAATCCGGCAGGCCCAGCTGGGCGAACAGGTCTTCCAGGCTGCGGTGGGTGGTGGTGTCCATGGGCACTCCTTTCAATCGAGAAGGAGTGCAAGGTACGGCCCGGTGCGGGCCGGCCGTGTCAGCCAAGGCCGCACGGCGCTGTCGGCCCTGTCGGTGCTTCACCGGGGCGGCAAGGGCCGGCGTGCAGACCCGGCGGCGGCGGGCACCGCCCCGGGGCGCGCGGCGCTCAGTTGCCGCCGCAGCCCACCGAGTCAGCCTGCGTCACCACGCTGCCCGGCGGCACGCTGCGGGTCAGCCACACGTTGCCGCCGATCACCGAGCCGCGGCCGATGGTGATGCGGCCCAGCACCGTGGCGCCGGCGTAGATCACCACTTCGTCCTCCACCACCGGGTGGCGGGGCTGGCCCTTCACGGCGTGGCCCTCGTCGTCGGTGCGGATGCTCTTGGCCCCCAGCGTGACGTTTTGGTAGATGCGCACCCGCTCGCCCAGGATGGCCGTCTCACCGATGACGACACCCGTGCCGTGGTCGATGAAGCAGCCCCGCCCGATGGTGGCGCCGGGGTGGATGTCGATGCCGGTTTCGGCATGCGCCAACTCCGCCACCACGCGGGCCAGCAGCGGCAGACCCAGCGCATACAGCTCATGCGCCAGCCGGTGGCTGATCAGCGCGCGCACGCCGGGGTAGCACAGCAGCACCTCGTCCACGCTGCGCGCGGCCGGGTCGCCCTGGTAGGCGGCCAGCACGTCGCTGTCCAGCAGCACGCGAATCTTGGGCAGCGTCAGCAAAAAGCGGTTGGCCAGGTCGGCCGCGTCCGCCGCCGGGGCGTCGTCACCGCGCTGGCGGGCGTGGTGGCGCAGTTCCAGCGCGGCCTGCTGGCGCAGCGTCGTCATGGCCGCGCCGAGGGTGTGGCCGACGTAGAAGTCTTCGTTGTCTGGCCGCAGCGTGGGCGGGCCCAGCCGCATCGGGAACAGCGCGCCCGACAAACACTGCACCATGCCGGCCAGCAACTCGCGCGAGGGCAGTTCGCGGCCGTCCACACCGCGGCGGTGGGCGTCGCGCCACTGGCGGCGGGCGCTGCGCAGGGCGTCGACAACGGCGCTGAGTTCATCGCCAGGCGCCGGGGTGGGCGCGGGCGGAATGGCAGGGGCAGTGCTCATGGGAAACGAGTATAGGAAGCCCCCTGTGCCCCGGCCGTGCCAAGGCTTTCGTGGCGGGGGTCAGGGTGAGGCTCAGGCGAGCCGCACAACGTCGCCGCAGGCGATGGCGCCGGTTTGCAGCACCCGCGCTGTCATGCCGCCGTGGCCGCGCATCGCGGCATAGCCGCCCGGCCCCAGCACCTCTTCCATGCGCGAGCACGGCGCGCACGGCCCCACCAACTCCAGCACCGCGTCGCCCACGCGCAGCGGCACTTTCTTCAGCGACAGCAGGTTGATGCCCGACACCACCAGGTTGCGCCGCAGGTCCAGCGGGTCGACCGCTTCGCGGCGCACCCAGGCGGCAATCAGCGGCAGGTGCTCCCGCTGGATCAGCGTGACCTGGCGCGTGGACAGCTCCGCCTCGCCGCGCCGGCCCAGCCGGTCGTCCGCCAGGCCGATGCCCGCCAGCGCGACGGTGCGCTCCACCCGCCGGGCCGGGTCGCGCGGCGCGCCGCGCACGATGATGGTTTCAAGCCGCCCTTCGAGGTGGGCCGGGGGAATCATCAAGTCGCGCACACTTTTCATCGGCGCGAGGGTAGCGCGGCCGGGCGGTAAATTGGCAAAAAGCTGTGATTGCATACAGTATTATGCGCAGCGGTTTTCCCGCTCTCGCCTGGACCGATGCGCACCGAACCCTTCTCCGTGACGGACCCTGATGCCCTGCAGGCCTTGCGCGCGCTGGCGCCGTTCGCGCCGGGGGTTGTGCCTGGGGGGGATGAAGCTTGGGCCGCCGAGCCTGCGGAGGCTTGGGGCGCTGACTGGTCCCGCCGCCTGGAGGCCGGTCTGAGCCCGCTGCTGCGCCGCGCCGAGGGTGCCCCGGCCGGCGCGCCGCGTGACCTCGCCTTCGGCCGCGAGCACGCCCACGGCAACTGCGCGGTGGAGCGCATGAAGTCCACCCCGCGCTTTCGCGAGAGCTGGTGGGCCGGGCGCCGCGCCGTGGTGCTGGCACGGGCCGTGTCGGGCTGGACTTACGACGCCGGCCGGCCCGAGCACTGGGTCGTCCACGCACCCCACGGCCAGCCGTTGTGCCTGGCGGCGCTGTGGCAAGAACGCCCGGGCGCTGAGCTCGACAGTGAGCTCGACGTTCAGTTCGACGTTGAGGGCCGCGGGCCGTTGGAGTTCGCCTGGCTCACCCAGCCCGCCGGCGCCCACCCGGTGTTTGCCCGCTGGGGTGCGCCCGACGGCCCGCGCCGCATGCCCGCGCTGCTGGCGCCCGAGCATCTGGCCCTGTGGCTGGACGGCAGCCTGCAAGACGCCGAGCGCGCGCTGGCCCGCAGTGCCGGCCAGCCGTTGGTGGCCCACCCGCAAGCCCCGGCCACCCGCCCGCGCCGCGAACCGCGCAGCTGGGCCGCCGTGCCCGACATGTTTGCGTACGAATGGCACGTGACGGCCTGTGAGGCGCATCCGCCGCGCCGCAGCCGGCCGGCCCGCACCCCCACCGGCCCGGGCGCAGACGGCCCAGCCCCCATCTCCGGCTCGCTGTTCTAGCACGCTACCCCGGCAGTTGCCGTGGCCCCGTCGGGCCTCACGGCTTGGGGGGGCTGGCCGGCAGCGAGCCAGCCCCCATTTTTTGAGCTTTTTTGGGGGCAGGTGCGCACGCCTTGGCACCGCATGCGCCCTCGTGCGGTGGGGCGGTGCGCCCGCAGCCGCGCGCTGGCGGGAAAATACGCGGTTGTTCTCTCTGCCTGATGCACCGACCCATGCCCAAATCCCCTCAGAAGCCCTTCGTCATCGGTGTTGCAGGGGGCAGCGGCAGCGGCAAGTCGACCGTGACGCGCCAGGTGCTGGCCGCCATCGGCTCCGACAACGTGGCCGTGGTGATGCAGGACGACTACTACCGCGACCAATCCCACATGCCGCCGGAAGACCGGCGCAAGCAGAACTACGACCACCCGGACGCCTTCGACTGGCCACTGATGGCCCAACACCTGGCCGCGCTGCGCAAGGGTGAAGCCATCGAGATGCCGGTGTACGACTTCGCGGCCGACAACCGCTCCACGCAAACCATCACCGTCAAGCCCGCGCCGGTGATCGTGGTGGAAGGCCTGTTTGCCCTGTACGACACCAAGCTGCGCAACATGATGTCGCTGAAGATCTACGTGGACACCGCGTCCGACGTGCGCTTCATCCGCCGCCTGCAGCGCGACATCTCGGAGCGCGGCCGCAGCACCGAGTCGGTGGTGAACCAGTACCTGGAAACGGTGCGCCCCATGCACAAGCAGTTCATCGAGCCCACCAAGCGCAACGCCGACGTGATCCTGCCGCACGGCGCCAACGGCCCGGCGGTGGACATCATCACCACCAAGGTGCTGAGCCTGCTGGGCGACAAAGCGCGCGGTTGATGGGCGGGAATGGGAGAGGTGAGACCTACTTCGAGGCTGCGAACCAAGGACTGAGGGGATGAACCGACTCGCGCTGTGGCCCAGACTCGTTGTCGTCAGCTTCTTACTGGCAACTGCTACGCAAATACGGGCTGACGAGCCGGTTTCGATCATTCGAGAGGTGCTCTCCCTGTTCGAACACATGGTGGACCAGCGCACGGAAGCTTCCGCTGCTGGCATCGAACAGGCTTTGATTCAGAGCGAGCAAGCCAGTTGTACGGCCGAGGATGCGGAACATCGACGTAATTGCAGGATCACGTTGAGTAATCAGCGGGAGATTCTCATCCAGATCGACGTTGCCGCCGCGAATTCCCCGCGATCGTTCCTTTCGGCCACGGTGTATGTCGCCAGTGAAAAATTGAACATCAAGGAAGTGGCTGAATTGTTTTCCGATCGATGGAAGGATTTTGCGCCTGGGCGGTGCACGCGGTGTTCATTGGTATTGTCTGAAAAAGCCAAGCGGCATGTATTGGCGAAAATTGTCCTTGGCAGCCTTGATTCCCTTGTGCACTCCGTGACGTTCACATACCTTGAGGGGATTGCTCCTTCTTACCCAAAGTATTGAGAGCGATCGAGCGTCTGTCTGCATGAAACTCGATGGCACCTGGTTTCCGGTTGAGGCGTGCAACGAATTCTGTCGGCACTGAGTTCCGGAGCAGCTCCCGGTCTTTTCGTCGCTCTCGGTCGACCGGCGCAGTTTTTTTTCCAAGGGCTTGGCGAGCAAATCCAGCAGCGGGGGAACTCGACAGCTGAACCAATATTGCGGTTCACGACGTCAATAAGGTTGGCCGGGCGGATTTGATCTGCCCGGCCGTGCCGCGCCGCAAAAGGCAATGCACCATCGCCAGTCTGCCGTCGTGTGTCATCGGCATGGGGGCTGCGCTGCCAAAGCCACAATCGCTCCATGCTTCAGTACCTCATCCTGCCGGTTACCCAGTTCCAGCAAAACTGTTCGCTTGTGTGGTGCACGGCCACGAACGAGGCGGTGTTGATCGACCCGGGTGGCGAGTTGCCGCGCTTGCTGGCGGCGGTGAAGCAGCGGGGCCTGACGCTGAAGGCGATCTGGCTCACGCATGCCCACATCGACCATGCCGGCGGCACCGGCCAGTTGGCGCGCGAGCAGGGCCTGCCCATCGTGGGGCCGCACCCGGGTGACCAGTTCTGGATCGACGGGCTGCCGCAGCAGGCGCAGATGTTCGGGTTCCCGCCGGCCGAGGGCTTCAAGCCGGACCGCTGGCTCTCCGATGGCGACACCGTGCAGGTGGGCCACGAGACACTGACCGTGCGGCACTGCCCGGGCCACACGCCGGGGCATGTGGTGTTCCATTCGGCGTCGGCCCAGCGCGTGTTCGTGGGCGATGTGCTGTTCGTGGGCAGCATCGGCCGCACCGACTTCCCCGGCGGCAACCACCAGCACCTGCTGGACGCGATTCGCACCCGGCTGTGGCCGATGGGGGACGACACGGTGTTCATTCCCGGGCATGGGCCGGAAGGCACTCTCGGGCGCGAGCGAAAGAGCAATCCCTATGTTGCAGATGCCGCCTGACTGAGGGGTTCGGCGTAATTCGTTCACAACAGCCCCCCACAACATTCACGACCACGGCCGACGCTGCTCTCCTACGCTTTAAGGATGGCTCGCAAGGTGCGGGCAGAGGAGTGCAACGATGTGGATCCCCGAGGCTGTGCAGGCGGGCCAAACGCCCGGTTCCCGTCCCCGCGAGCGCCGCGCGGCGGCATCGCTGTCCAACCAATGGCTGGGTTTGGTGCTGGAAGAGTTGGACCACGGCGTGGTGCTGCTCAACGGCGCAGGCCGCGTGTTGCACACCAACCTGGCGGCGCGTGCGTCGCTGGACGACAACCACCCACTGGAGCTCGTGGGCCAGCACCTGCGCGCCCGGCTGCTGACCGACGCCGTGCCGCTGGCCGAAGCGCTGGAAGGTGCGGAAGCGAGCGGCCGCCGCTGCCTGCTGCGCCTGGGCGATGAACGCGCCGAGTGCGGTCGCGCCAACGTGGTGGTGGTGCCGCTGAACCGTGACGTCAGCCAGGCGGCGGTGCTGCTGATTCTTGAACGCCGCCAGCTGTGCGGTGACTTGGCCGCCCAGTGGTTCGCCCTGCGCTACCAGCTCACCCCGGCCGAGACGGAGGTGCTGAAAGCGCTGTCCAACGGCGTCAAGCCCAACGAGGTGGCGCAGCGCCAGGGCGTGGCCATCTCGACCGTGCGCAGCCAGATCCAGAGCATCCGTGCCAAGAGCGGGGCCGACAGCATTGGCGAGCTGATGCGCCAACTGGCGCTGCTGCCGCCGCTGGTGTCGTCGCTGCGGCCGGCCAAGGTGGTCAATTAACATCCGGCCGCGCCGCGGGCCACATGCCCCGGCGCTGCTTGGATGGCCGACGACGCACTCGACAACGAATTTCATGCCCTGCCGCCCGCATTGCGCCTGCTGGCGGCGCGCGGCATGCCACGCAGTTACCGCAAAGGGGTGGTGCTGATCGAGGAAGGCTCGGTCGGCGACAACCTCTACCTCATCCTGGCGGGTTCCCTGCGGGCGTACAGCAGCGATGTGCGCGGCCGCGAGATCACCTACGGCGTCTACGGCCCCGGTGAGTACGTGGGCGAGATGAGCCTGGACGGCGGGCCGCGTTCGGCCAGCGTCATCACCGAGGAAGCCAGCCGGCTGGTGATGGTGACCCGGGCCAGCCTGCTCACCCACATCAGCGAGCACCCCGAGTTCGCCTTTGAGCTGCTGACCAAGGTGATCCGCCGCGCGCGGGCCGCCACCTTGTCGACCAAGCAGCTGGCACTGAACGACGTGTACGGCCGCCTGAAGAACCTGGTGGATGAATCCACGGTGGACGGCCGGCAGCTGGAGCTGACCCACCAGGGCATGGCCCAGCGCCTGGGCTGCTCGCGCGAGATGGTCAGCAAGCTGATCAAGGACCTGGAGCTGGGCGGTTACCTGCAGCGCATCGCGGCCGGCAAGTACCAGCGCCTCAAGACCCTGCCGGCGCGCTGGTAAGCGCTCAGCCGTTGCCGTTGTTGCTGTTGCCCTTGCGCAGCGGCGGGGCGATAGGGAAGCGCGTGTCCGGCCGCGGTGCACGGTCGTACAGGCCCTGCACCTTGCCCAGGTTGGCCTCGATGTCGCGGATGCGCGTGCTGTTGGACGGGTGGGTGGACAGCCACTGCGGCGGCGCGCCCTTGTTGCTGGCCATCATCTTTTCCCACAGCCGCACGGCGGCGGCCGGGTCGTAGCCGGCACGGGCCGAGAGCTCGATGCCCACCAGGTCGGCCTCGCTCTCGTCACCGCGGCTGAAGCGCAGCGACAGCAGCTGGCCGCCCAGGTTGACTACGCCGCGGCTCAGGTTGCCCAGACCCAGCAGGGCCGAGAAGATTTCAATGCCGCCGTTGGTGAGGGTCGTCTTGCCCACGCGTTCACGGGCGTGTTCGCGCAGCGCATGGGCCACCTCATGGCCCATGATGGCCGCCACCTCGTCGTCCTCGAGCTTCAGCTTTTCCAGGATGCCGTAATAGAAGGCGATCTTGCCGCCGGGCATGCAGAAGGCGTTCAGCTGGTCGCTGCCGAGCAGGTTCACTTCCCATTTCCACTGGCGGGCGCGCTCGTTCCACTCGTAGCTGAACGGAATGATGCGTTTGGCGATGTAGCGCAGCCGTTGCACCTGCGGGTGGTCCATGGGCGCCAGGCCCCGCTGCTGGGCGGCCTGGCTCATCATTTGCGCGTACTGCTGGCCGCCGGCTTGTTCCAGCTGTTCGGCGGGCACCACCTGCGTGGCCCAGCTCTTGGGGCCCACGTCCACGCCTTCCCGCGCCCAGGCCGGCGTCAGCGCTGCGGCGCCCAGCAAGCCGGTGAACAGGCGCCGGCTGCGCTGCTGGGGCGGCGCGCAGCGGCCGGCGGCGCAGTCGGCACAGTGGCCGAACCCGCGCGGGGGCGTGTGGCTGAAGTGCAGGTCGTCGTGAACCTGGAAATCTCGGGCGTGCATGCCGGCATTTTGCGGTGAGGCGGGCGGCCGCGTCGTAGGACGAGGGCGGTGACAATCACCGGCATGAACCCGCTCACCCGCGCCTCCGGCCGGTTGCCTCGGCAACACCGGGCCTCCTGACATGGATTCCCAGCACTTCCGCGCGGCGCTCGGCATGTTTGCCACGGGCGTCACCATCGTCACCGCCCGTGGGGCGGACGGCAGCCTGGTCGGGCTCACGGCCAACTCGTTCAACTCCGTGTCGCTGGACCCGCCATTGGTGCTGTGGAGCCTGGCGCGCCGGGCGGGGTCCATGCCGGTGTTCAGCCAAGGGTCGCACTACGCGATCAACATCCTCGCGGCCGACCAGATGGCCCTGGCCCAGCGCTTCGCCACTCGCGACATCGACCGCTTTGCCGGCGTGCCCTGGCGCGAAGGCGCGGGCGGCGCGCCGGTGCTGGACGGCGTGGTGGCCGTGTTCGAGTGCGCCAACCGCAGCCAGTACGAGGAGGGCGACCACGTCATCTTCGTGGGCGAGGTGGAGCGCTGCGAGGCGCGCCCGGGCGCCCAGCCGCTGATCTTCCACGGCGGCCGTTACTTCACCGAACTGCCGCTGTGATGTCGAAGGCGGGCCGCGTGGCTCGTCGTGCACGCAGGGGCCGGGGCCCCGGTTTTTGAAAAAGGCTTGGCATGTCGTCCACCCACACCGTCACCTTCCACCGCGTGTTGCGCTGCCCGCCCGAGCGGCTGTGGCGCGCCTTCACCATGCCCGAGGCGTTCGCCAAGTGGTTGCCGCCGCACGGGTTTTTTGCCACGGTGCACGCCATGGACGTGCAAGTGGGCGGCGCCTGGCGCATGGCGTTCACCAACCTCACCACCGGCGGCAGCCACAGCTTTGGTGGCCGTTACCTGACGGTGGAGCCCGGCCGCCTGCTGAGCTACACCGCCACGTTTGATGACCCCCAGCTGCCGGGCGAGATGACCACCACCGTGCGCATGGAGCCGGTGTTTTGCGGCACCGAGCTGCATATTGAGCAGCGCGGTATTCCGGCCGTCATTCCGCCCCAGGCCTGCGTGATGGGCTGGCAGGAATCGCTGCAGCTGCTGGCGCAGCTGGCCGAGCCCGAGATCGCGCAGTAAGCGCGCTTCAGCCCAACCGGCCCGTCGGCAGCCCGACGGGCTCGTGCGCCAGCCGGCGCCAGCGCCACACGCCGAGCGCGGCTGAAGCCACCAGCACCGGCAGTGCCACCACCACGGGTGACCAGCCCAGCCACTGGCCGGCGAACTCCGCCACCGCGGCGGTGGGGAAGCACACCAGCATGGGCAGCGCCCCGGTCAGCGCGCTGGGGCTGCGCATGCGGGCGGTCGGGCGCGTAGCCGCCAGCACCGCCCAAGGCACGGCAGCCAGCACGGCCCAGGCAGCCAGTTGCTGGCCGGACGCCGCGGCCAGGGGCAGCAGCAGCGCCGCCAGCCCCAGGCACACCACGGCCGCTTGCCGCAGGCCCAGCCATGCCACGGCGCGGTTCAGGTCGGCCCCCTGGGGCGTGCCGGGCAGCAGGCGCAGCAGGGCTTGCTCGCGCCGGCTCTGCCACAGCGCCTGGTGGCGGGCCAGCACCGGTTGCAACAGGGCCGACAGCAGGCCGATGACGATGCCGTAATTGCCGTGCTTGAGCAGGTCGTCCCAGGTGGCCGCCGTCAGCAGCAGCACCAGGCCCAGCGCCACACCCAGAATCACGCAGGCCGCACCCAGGCCCATCAATTGGTAGGTCCAGTGCTGGTTGCCGTGCAGCACCAGTTCCAGCCGCTCGAGCACGCTGGCGCGGCGGCGGTTGTCGGCGCGCGTCACGACCCGTTCCCGCCAGGCCCACAGCACGGCGTCGAACGGGCGGGTGATGCGCCCCAGGCCGCCCAGCGCTTCGGCCGGCGTCACGGCCTTGCCTTGCAGCTGCAGGCGCTGGGCGTCGCGCATGAGGCGCTGGCGCGCATAGGCTTTGCGGTGCCGCGCGTCGCCGGTGCCGAACGCGGCCACGATCAGGCCCGCCATCGCCAACAGGGCCAGCGCCAGCATGGCGGTGGGGTGGGCGTGCCACAGGTCCAGCAGCGCCAGCCACGGGGGCTCCAGCAGCCCGCGCAGCGTGCTCACGGCCGGGCCGATGAAGGCCCCCACCACCCACATCCACCAAGCGCGCAGCGACCAGAACGTGAACACCGCCACGGCGGCGTTGCCGAACAACAGCGCTTGCCACGAGGCCGTCAGGCGCTCGGGGGGCAGCATGGCCGAGATCAGCAGCGTGCCCAGCAGCGAGGCCACGGCCCAGCCGGTGAGTGCGGCTGCCCGCAGCGCAGGCAGGTGCCCCGGCAGGTGCCGCGCGGCGTTGGGGTGGTTCTGCTCTTGCAGGTTGAAGCCCAGCACCATCCAGAAGCCGTGCACCGCCACCAGCAGGGCGCCCATGGGCAGAACCCAGCGCGCGGGCCCTTCCATCAGCACGAAGCCGATGGCCGCCAACAGCAGCAGCAGCGCGGCAATCACCCGCCGGCCCCAGGGGTGCTGGCGGTCGCGCTGGCGCCAGGCGGCCAGCAGGGTGTGGTTGAGTTGCGCGGCGGTCATCAGGTGAGCTCCGTGAACAGGTCGTCCAGGTTCAGCCGGTCCGCCGCCAGGCCCGTGGGCAGCGTGACGCCCGCTGGCAGCCGGGCCAGCAGCCGCTCGCGGCCGGCCTCCAGCGGCGTGCGCTTGAGCGGCTGCAGGCCCAGCCGGGCCATCAGGCCAGCCAGCTCGGTGACGCTGCCGGTGAAGGCGCGCACGTCGTCCAGCAGTTCGTCCAGCGGCGCCTGCAGCGCGATGCGGCCCTGGCTCAGGAAGGCCACGTTGAAGGCCACGCGCTCCAGGTCCGACAGGATGTGGGTGGAGAACACCACGGTGGCGCCGCGGTCCATCACGTCGCCCACCAGCTCGCGCAGGAAGTCGCGCCGGCCGGTGGGGTCGAGGCTGGCCACGGGCTCGTCCAGCACCAGCAGGTCGGGCTCGTGGGCCAGCGCGCGGATGATGGAGAGGCGCTGCTTCTGCCCGCCCGAGAGCTTGCGGATGATCTGGTCGCGCGGGATGGCCCAGCGCGACATCAGCCCCTCCACCTTGGCCGTGTTCCAGCGCGGGTAGAAGCTCTGGAAATACGCCAGCAGCTGCGGCGGCGTGAAGGCCTCGAACAGGTCGCTTTCCTGCGGCACGTAGCCGATGCGGGCGCGGGTGGCGTCGTCCAGGTGCTGGGCGTCCTGGCCGAACAGCGTCACCGTGCCGGCCTCGGGCTCGCGCAGCCCCAGCAGCGTTTCCAGCAGCGTGGTTTTGCCGGCGCCGTTGCGGCCCAGCAGGCCCACCACCTGACCCGGCAGCAGCTGCCAGTCCAGCGCGTTCAGCACGGTGGGGCCCTTGGGGTAGCGCAGCGTGACCTGGCTCAGTGCGGCGCTGGGGGTGTCGGTGGGGGGGAAGTGGGCGGGCGTCATGCGTTCGTCTCGTCAAGGAGTTGCGTGAGCAGGCCGATCACTTCGGCCGCCGGGAGTTGGAGCTGGCGGGCTTCGTCAGCCGCCTTTTGCAGCGTGGGGCGCAGCAGTTCGATGCGCGAGGCCCGCGGCTGGGCCTGCTGGTGCTGGGCCGCCACCACCATGGACAAGCCCCGGCGCCGCTCCAGCACCCCTTCCATTTCCAGCAGCGAATACGCCTTGGAGATGGTCATGGGGTGCACGGCCAGGGCCTGGGCCAGTTCGCGCACGGAAGGGATTTCGTCGCCCGCCATCAGCTGGCCGGCGGCCACGCGGCGGCGCACCTGTTCGACGAGCTGCCGGTAAATGGGCTCGGGCGAGCCGGTGTTGATCTGGACGAAGTGGTGGGGGTCCATGGGGTGCTGCCAATGTGTACTAGTACGATAGTACACGTAGACAGCAAAGGTCAAGCCTCGGTCGCACAATGGTCGTTTTCACCCCCCGATGTGTGTGCCATGCGCCTGCTGCTGACCGCTTCTGCCTTGTTCCTGTCTTTGGCCGCGCCCGTTCACGCCCAGGTGCAGGTGACCGACCCCTGGGTGCGCGCCACCGTGCCGGCGCAAAAGGCCACCGGCGCGTTCATGCAAATCACCTCGGCCAAAGCCGCGCAGGTGGTGGCGGTGAGTTCGCCCGTGGCCGCCGTGGTGGAAATCCATGAAATGAAGATGGACGGCGGCGTGATGAAGATGCGCGCCGTGGACGCGCTGGCCCTGCCGGCCGGCCAGGCCGTGGCGCTGAAGCCGGGCAGCTACCACGTCATGCTGATGGGCCTGAAGGCGCCCATCCAGGCCGGCGACAAGGTGCCGCTGACCCTCACGCTGCAGGGCGAGAACCAGCAGCGCACCACGCTGGAAGTGCAGGCCGAGGCCCGCAGCGGCGGCCACGCCGGTCACTGATCCGCACAACACCCCTTCAGCTGAACGCAGGTTTGGCCGAAAATAAGGGCATCTGCGCGAAAGCCCCGCCATGCTCAACACCCTGACCGCCATTTCCGGTGCCAGCCCAGCCCCCCAGGCTGCGGCGGAGCCGTCGGCGGCCAGCCCGGCGGTGACGGGGGCCGTCACGCCCGCGCCCAAGCCGGACGCGGTGGTGAGCATCTCGGCCGCCGCGGCCGAACGGGCCCAGGCGGAAGCCGCCCGCGCGGCGAGCCAGGCTGAGACTGCGACCACGGCTGAACCCGCCCAGACGGCTGACACGGCTGCTGCACTGTCGGCAGCTTCTGCAGCCTCCGCCCCCGCGCCGACGGCCACGTCCACCGCAACGGCGGAAGCGGCCCCGGCGCCGGCCCCTGCGGTCACGCTCACGCCGCCCGCCCGCACCGCCGCCACGGCCACCAAGGCTTTTGAGCCGGCCGATGCGAACGAAGACGGCTCGGTCAGCCCCAAGGAAGGGGCCGACTACACCTTGAAGCTGGTGGCCGCCAAAGCCGAGCAGCAGCGCCAGGCGCAGCTGCAAAACGAGGCCCAGCAAGCGCAAGTCCAGGCGCAGGCCCAGCAGGCGCAGCAGCAGCAATCGACGGCGGTGAACGCCGCGGCGGCACTGCAGTCCTACGCGTCCGTCAGCACCGCGCGCTGATCCACCCGGCGGCTCCCGCCGCCCCGACGGACGGCAGCGGGTTCAGTTTGCCCGGTTCGCGGCCGCGCACACCGCGCGGGTGAACTGCGGCCATAGGGGCTCGGGCAGGTCATGTCCCCAGCCCGGAATCACTTCGAGTGTGGCGCCCGGAATGCGGCGCGCCAGGTCGTGCGCTGCCGCCACCGGGATGAGCGGGTCGGCCTCGCCGTGGATCACGAGGGTGGGCGCCGTGATGCGGGGCAGCCGCTCGGCGCGGTGACGGTCGGCCGCAATCGCCACCAGCTGCCGGGCCACGGCCTGCGGACGAAACGCCCGCTTCACGCCGTGGGCGATGCGCTCGCGCAGCTGCCGCGGCTCGGCCGGGTAGCCCGGGCTGCCGATCACGCCGTACAGGCGCACGTAGTGGTCCAGCACGTTCTCGAACTTCTGTGCGGGCGTGCTGCCCGGTTTGGGGCGCGACAGCATCGCGCGGCGCACTTGCAGGCTTTCCTTGGGCAGGCTGCGGTGACCACTGGTGGTCATCATCAGCGTGAGGCTTTTGACCCGCTGGCCGTGCGCAAAGCCCAGGTGCTGGGCAATCATGCCGCCCATGGACGCGCCGCAGATGTGCGCGCGGGCAATGCCCAGTGCATCCAGCACGCCCACGGCGTCGCGCGCCAGGTCGGCAATCTGGTAGGGCGCCTGCAGGGGCAGCCGCAGGGTGTGCAGCAGCGCCGCCAGCGGGATGTTGGGCACGCCGAGCTGGTCAAACGGCTGGGACAGGCCCACGTCCCGGTTGTCGAACCGGATGACGCGAAAGCCCTGCGCCACCAGCTGTTCCACCCAGCCGTCGGGCCAGGCGATCAACTGCATGCCCAGGCCCATGATCAGCAGCAGGGGCTCGCCGTCGTCGGGCCCCTGGATGTCCACCTCGATGCGAACGCCGTTGGCGCTGACCTGCATGCGGGTCAGAGGTCGGACTGCTTCTCGATCACGCGCGACACCAGGCCGTACTCGATGGCCTCGCCGGTGCTCATCCAGAAATCGCGCTCGATGTCGGCCGCCACGCGCTCCAGCGGCTGGCCGGTGGCGGTGGCGATGGTGGCGGCGATGCGCTCACGGGTGCGGATGATTTCACGGGCCTGGATGGCGATGTCGCTGGCCTGGCCACCGGCGCCACCGGCCGGCTGGTGGATCATGAAGCGCGTGTTGGGCAGCGCCAGGCGGCGCTCTTTCGGCGCGGCCAGGTAGATGTGCGTGCCGGCGCTGGCCACCCAGCCCGTGCCCACCGTGGTGACCGGGGCGCGCACGAAGCGGATCATGTCGTGGATGGCGTCGCCGCTTTCCACGTGGCCGCCGGGGCTGGAGATCAGCAGCGTGATCGGCGCGTCCGACTCTTGCGACAGCGCCAGCAGGCGGCGGCAGGTGGCGTGCGCCATCTTGTCGTCGATCTCGCCAAAGATCATCACGTAGCGGCCCTTGAAGAGCAGCTGCTCTTCCATCTTCTCGGGGGCTTCTTTCTTGGCGGCCTTGTCTTCGGCGGCGAGGGTGTGGTGGTGCATGATCGAGTTCCGTTGAAGCCTCTACCTTACCGTGAGAACCGTGCCCCACTCGCATCGACGTGCCATGCCCCTGCTTCAAACGTTGGCCGTGCTCGCTGCGGCGGTGGCGTCGGTCGCCGCTGGCGCTGAACCTCCAAGCCCCAGCGTGCTCGGGGCTGCTGTGCAGCGCAACGACGTGGAGGCGGTCAAGGCCTACGTGGCCGCGGGTGGTGATGTGGATGCCGCAGGCTGCCGCGCGCTGTACCAGGCCTACCGCCGCCAACAGTTCGAGTTGGCGCGTTATCTGGAGAGTCAGGGCGCGCATGTCAACCCGAACCTGCTGCAGATGCACTACCTCAGTGTGAGGCAGGACCTGATCACGCTGCGCAGTGCCTTGGAAACGCACCGCTTGCAGACCCAGCGGTATCCGTCAGCAGCCGAGTTCAAGGCCGCGGTGGCCCAGGTTCTGAGCGCCGACGCGGCGAAGGACATGACCCAGGACTTCTGGGGGCGACCCGTGGTGTATCGCTTGGATGCCGGCGTGCCGACATTGATCAGCCTCGGCGCGGACGGCGCGCCCGGTGGACGCCTGTTCGGGCGTGACATTGCGGCGGACGACACGATCGAGGCGCTGGAGGCCGCCGCCAACGAGGCGGACCCGGCCGGGCGCTGCAACCGCTGAGCCGCGCGGCGGCAGGCGGTGCGGCTCAGCCGCTGTGCTGCGGCGTCTTGTAGAACCAGCGCCGCGCGCCCTTGGGCTCGAAGTGTTGCCACTGGCCTTCCGGTTGCGCCAGCCGGTCGGCCAGCGCGTACAGCGCCATGGGGTTGAAGCCCAGGCCGATGTGGCTGGCGTGCACCTCGATGTTCTCCGCCAGCGGAGAGGGCTCGTTGATGCTGCAGCGCCAGGCCACCACGCCGTCGGTCTTGGAGTAGATGGACGTGGTGGGCACGGGTGGGGGCTGGCGGATGGCTTCGATCAGCTCCGGGTCGTTGGACGCATGGCCGCTGACCATCTCGAAAAACCGCCACGCGTTGGTGGCGCGCGGGTGGCCGGTGAACGGCGTGCCCAGCGTCACCACGCAGCGCACGAGGTCCGGGCATTCCTTGGCCAGCTCGCGGGCGTAGATGCCGCCCAGGCTCCAGCCCAGCAGGCTGACCTTGCGGTGGTGGCGGCGGTAAAGGGCTTCCAGGTCGTGCTGGATGCGCTCCAGCACGCCGGCGCGCGGGCCGAAGTTGAAGCCCTGGCCCCAGGGCTGCGTGGCGTAGCCCAGCGAGTCGAGCAGGCTGCGCAGCGGCGCGGTGGTCAGGTCGTTCGCGCCCAGGCCGGGGAACACCAGCACCGGGTGGCCATCGCCCTGCGGCAGCTTGCGCAACCACGGCGTGGCGGCCAGCAGCGCGGCGTATTCCCACGGCGCGCGGCCTTCCAGCATCAGCAGCCAGGCGTTGGGGGCGCGCAGGTCCGACCAGTCAGGCGCGGTCAGGGCGGGGGCGTTTTGCCAGCGCGAGTAGCGGGACGACAGGCGCGGCGAGCGGGAGGCGGACATGCGGGTGAAACGGCAAACAACACAGCGGGCAACCCGGCAGGCCGAGGGGCCGGCCCGCCGAGACCCGAATTGTTAGGCAGCGGCCGTGCGCTTGCGGGCCGTGCTTGCCCGGGGCTGGGGTGTCGCCTTGGCGACGGGCTTGCGGGCCCGCGAGGGCTGGGCCGTTGCAGGGGCCTTCGAGGCTTGGGCGGGCGCGCGGGTCGGCTTGGAGGCCTTGGCCGCCGGCGGGGCCACGCGCTGCTTCCGGGCGGCAGGGGCACGGGCAGGGTCAGGGGTCTTAGGTGCTTCGGCCACCGGCAAGGCCTGGAATTCCAGGAAGGCGGCTTCCACGTAGGCGGCCAGTTCGGCCGTTTCGGGCAGGGCTTCGCCGCAGGCCATCAGGCCGATGTCCAGCGACTGGTTGTAGGTCTGCACCGTCACGTTCAGCGCCAGGCCGTGCACGGCAATCGACGTGGGGTAGTTCGTCAGCATCTGCGCGCCGGCCAGGTACAGCGGCACCTGCGGCCCCGGCACGTTGGAGATGACGACGTTGGCGATCACCGGCAGCTTCTCGGCCACCTTGGCGCGGCCGTAGAGCATGGCGCCGGCCTGCATCAGCCACGGGATGCCCAGGCTGGGGAAATCGGTGGGCATCAGGCTCTTGAGCTGGCTCATCTGCGCCTTCATGGCGGCGCTGGAGGCCATCACGTGGCTGAGCCGCTCGGCCGGCTGGGCGAGGTGCGTGCCCAGGCTCATGAAGGTCATGGTGGCCTGGTTGTTGGAGGTGGTGTCGCCCGCCGCGCGGGTGGACACCGGCACGGCGGCGATCAGGCTCTTGCGTGGCAGCGGGCCGTGCTTGGCAAAGTAGCGCCGCAGCGCACCGCCAATGACGAAGAGCACCGCGTCGTTCAGGCTCGCGCCATGGCGCTTGCGCGTGCGGTTGAGCTCGGCCAGCGGCAGCGTGACACCGGCAAACGAGCGCGTGGCCGACAGGCTCACGTTGAAGCGCGTGCGCGGCGCCGGGCCCAGGCTGGACACCGCCGTCTTGCCGCGCACCACCGCCGTGGTTTGCGAGGCCACGTCCGACAACAGCGTGCGCAACTTGTTGACCGAGGCCCCGGCAGCCGCGCCGCCCACGTAGCCCACCGCCATGCCGCCCAGGATGCCGGCCGCGTTGGGCAGCGAGCGCGCCAACTTGACAGTCTGCTTCCATTGCTGCGAGACGGCGGCGCGCAGCAGGCCCACGGTGCCCAACTGGCCGCGCTTCTTGCCGCGCGCGGCCAGGGTGTCGATGGCGCGCGGCTCGGGGCTCAGGTCCAGGATCACCTGGGCCAGCGCCACCGCGGCCTGGCCGTCCACGGCGGCGTGGTGCAGCTGGGTGTACAGCGCCACGCGCGGCTCACCTTCAGGGCCGGGCTCCAGGCCGGTGAACACGTGGAACTTCCACAGCGGCCGGGTGCGGTCCAGCAGCACCGGGTGCAGCGAGCCCACCTCGGCCTCCAGCGCCGCCATGCCGCTGCCTTCGGGCAGCGGGATCTCGACGATGTGCAGTTCCAGGTCGGGGTCGGCGTCCACCCAGCCCGGGTTGGACAAGCCCAGCGGCATCGCCAGCAGCTTGCGCCGCAACGCGGGCAGCAGCGGCAGCCGGGCGCGCATGTGTTCCCGCAGGTCCTCGACGAAATCGCCGTCGTAGCCCACCGGCAACTGCAGCAGGTGCAGGGCGCCGACATGCATCGGCATCTGCGGCGTTTCCAGATACAGGAAGCTGGCGTCCAGGCCGGCAAGCTGTTTCATGCGCTGTCTCCGAAGTTCTCGGACCAGCATACCCGCCGAACTACAGGAGGCCTTCAGGGCCGACCCCTCCAGCTACTGCCGTGGAACCGGCTTTGCCGGGCCACTGGCAGTGCCCCCTTGAGGGGGCGGCCGTCAGGCCGTAGGGGGGTGGGCTCACTCCTCCGGCACAAAGATCCACAGCAAGATGTACAGCAGCACGCCGCTGCCGAAGGCCAGGAACAGCACGGTGAAGATCAGCCGGCAGACCCAGGAATCCAGCCCCGTGGCGCGGGCCACGCCGCCGCACACGCCGCCCAGCCAGCGGTCCATGCGCGAGCGGCGCAGGCCGTTGAGGGTGTTCATGTTGGGGCCGCCCGTGCCGCTGGCGGGGGCCGCGCTGCCGCTCAACACGCGGGCCTTGGCCTTGGCGAATTCCTCGTCGTTCAGCACGCCGCGGGCGTGCAGGTCGGCCAGCTTGTTCAGTTCGTCGGCGTCATTCATCTCGAGCTCCTGTCGTTGTTGATGGGGTGAAGCCTACCGGCGCTGCGCGGCCTGCCCAGCGGTGTGCGACAGGCGGTGGATTTGGCGGGATGCGCCCGGGCGAATGCGCGGACAGGCTGCACGCGAGCGCGCCGCTCACGGGCGGTGCGGAGCGTGCTCGGGGTCGATGTCCACGAACTGCCAGAAGTCTTGCCAGAACAGCGGGCGGCGAAAGCCGGTCATCCAGCGCTGCTGGATGTCGGTCAGCGTGCGGTGCACGTGCAGCTTGAAGGGCATGTAGGCAATCGCCAGGCGCTTGGCCTCCTGGAACAGCGCCTCGCGCTCGGGGCCGTCGGGCAGCGACTGCATGCGCTCGTACAGCGCGTCGAAGCGCGGCTCCTTGAAGCGGGGCAGGTTTTGCGTGCCGCTGGCCGGGCCGTAGTAGCGCTGCAGGATGCCCTGGCCGTCGGGTTGCGCCGCGGTCGAGCCCACGGGCCACATCTGGTAGTTGCCGGCCTGCGCGGCCTTGAGGTTTTCGGGCCACTGCTGGATCTTGAGCTTGAGCCGGATGCCGATGGCCGCCAGCGCCTTGTCCCACAGTTCGTCGATGGCCCGGCTCAGCGAGTTGGGCTCGGTGTTGCGGGTCAGCACCAGCGGGCTGCCGTCGGGCAACTCGCGCCAGCCGTCGCCGTCGCGGTCCACGTAGCCGTAGAGGTCGAGCAGGGCTTTGGCGCGCGCCGGGTCGTAGTCGCTCATCTCGCTCTTGAACGCGGCGTCGTAGCCCGAGGTGTTGGGCTTGAGCGGGCTTTGCGCCGGCACGGCCTGGCCGCGGCGGGCGAGGCGAATTTCCTTGCGCACGTCGTAGGCCAGCGAGATGGCCCGGCGCAGCGCCACCTTCTCCGGGCTCAGGCCGCCCACCACCGGGTCTTCCATGTTGAAGCAGGTCATGGTCAGGTCCGGCGCGAGCGTCACGACCGCCTGCATGCCCCGCTTGGCGAGGTTGGGGGCCAGGTGCCCGCCCGGCGTGGCCTGGGTGATGAACTCCTCGGGCACGCGCTCGATGAAGTCGTGCTCGTTGTTCAGGAAGGCCAACCAGCGCGGCTGGTTTTCCACGATCACGTCCACCACCACGCGGTCCACCATGGGCAGGCGGCGGCCTTTCATGCGGGCGTAGATGGCCTGGGCCTCGGCGTCGTCCGGCGCGGGGTGGGCTTCGTAGTGCCGCTCGCGGTAGTCGGGGTTGCGTTCGAACACCATCTGCGAGCTGCGGCGCCAGGTCTTGAGCATGAAGGGGCCGGTGCCCACCGGGTGCTCCATGATCTTGTCGCCGTAGAACGCCACCACCTCGCGGGCCAGGGCGCCGCGCAGGTCGTTGCCGGCGAGGATGGATTCCACCAGCCGCGGCCGGGGCTCGCGGGTGCGCAGTTGCAGCGTGTAGCGGTCCAGCGCCTTCACGCCGTCGATCTCGGTGTCGTAGGGGAAGGGCTTCTTGGTCTTGATGGCCTGGGTGCGCAGCTCGGTCAGGCCCACCAGGCCCGCGTCTTCGTAGCTGCTCCAGTCTTGCGCGTTGTTGGCCGGGTCGGCGTAGCGCTTGATGCTGTAGACGAAGTCGGCCGCGGTCACCTCGCGGCGCTGGCCTTTGAAGGCCGGGTCGGCAGCGAAGTAGATGCCGGGGCGCAGCGTGATGCGAAAGGTCTTGAAATCGGCGCTGATCTCGGGCTCACCCGCGGCGATCAGCGGCACCACGCGGGCGGGGCGGGCCAGCGGGTCGTAGGTGTAAAGCGCTTCGAAGATGTGGGCGGTGATGCCGCGGGAGTAGATGTCGGACAGGCGCACCGGGTCGAACCCGGTCTCGGCCACGCGGAAGGCATACCGCAGCGTCTTGGGCGGCGTCTGACCCGGCTCGGCCGCCCGGGCCGGGGCCCACAGAGTGACGCAGACGGCGAGGGCGGCGAGCAGGGGTTTCATCAGTGGGCTTGCGGTTGGGCGGCGGGGTCGACGTCGACGTACTTCCAGAAGTCGCGCACGAAGATGTTGCGGCTGTAGCCCTTCACCCAGGGCTGGGCCATGTCCGTCCAGATGCGGTGCACGTGGAACTTGTACGGCGCGTAGGCCACCAGCAGGCGCTGGCCTTCGGTCATCAACGCCTGGCGCTCGGGGCCGTCGGGCAGGGCTTTTTGTTTGTCGTAGATGGCATCGAACGCGGCCAGCTCGAAGCGCGGCTTGTTGGCGTGGCCCTTGGCCTTGCCCGAGCCCATGGCCAGGAAAGTGTCGCCGTCCGGCGTGGTGCCCACCCAGCCGACGCCCCACATCTGCAGCTTGCCGGCGTTGGCGGCCTTGAGCTGCTCGGGAAACTTGCCGATCTTGAAGGTCATCTTGATGCCGATGGCCGCCATGTTCTTCTGCCACTGCTCGGCCAGCTGGCGGCGTTCGCCGTCGGCCAGCGTGGAGTACTCGATGGACAGCGGCTTGCCGTCGGGCAGCTCGCGCCAGCCGTCGCCGTCCACGTCCTTGTAGCCGTACATGTCCAGCAGCGCGCGGGCCTTGGCGGGGCTGTACTCGGTCATCTCGCTCTTGAAGGCCGGGTCGTGGCCGAACACGATGGTGGGGATGGGCCCCTGGCTCTTGATGGCCTGGCCGCGGCGCACCAGGCGGATCTCCTTGTCCAGGTCCACCGCGAGGTTGATCGCGCGGCGCAGCGCGATCTTCTCGGGCGTGTAGCCGCCCACCACCGGGTCTTCCATGTTGAAGTAGCTCACCGAGATGTCGGCGCGCGGGTAGCGCGTCATGGTGATGCCCTGCTTGGCGAGGTTGGGCGCGAGGTGGTTGCCGGGCATGGCCACACCGGCGAAGTCGATGGGCACTTCTTCGATGACATCGGCCTCGCCGCGCAGGAAGGACAGCCAGCGCGGCTGGGCCTCTTCGATGATGTCGATGACCACGCGGTCGGCCAGCGGCAGCTTGCGGCCTTGCAGCGCGGCCACCTGGGCCTTGAGCTGCTCGCTGGCGTCGGGTGGCGCCACCTCGGCGTAGCGCACGTCGCGGTAGCCGGGGTTCTTCTCCAGCACGATGCGCGAGCTGCGCCGCCACTCGGCCAGCCGGTAGGCGTTGGTGCCCACCGGGTGCTCCATGATCTTGTCGCCGTAGAACTCCACCACCTCGCGTGCCACCGCGCCCAGGAAGGCCGCGTCGCTGAACTGGTAGATGAAGCGCGGGTCGGGCACGCCCAGCTTGATTTGGAAGGTGTAGCGGTCCAGCGCCTTCAGGCCTTCCACCTCGCGGTCGTAGTCGAAGGGCTTCTTGGCCTTCATCAACTCGCGGCGCAGCTCCGAGAGGCCCAGGATCTTGGCGTTCTCCAGGATGTAGAGGTTGCCGCTTTTGAACTTCGGGTCGTAGTGGCGCTTGATGCTGTAGACGTAGTCGGCCGCGGTGAGTTCGCGCTTGGCGCCTTTGAAGGCGGCGTCGTCGGCGAAGTAGATGCCGGGCTTGACCCGCATCGTGATCGTCTTGAAGTCGTCGCTGACCTCGGGCATCGCGGTCAGCGTGGACGGACGCAGCTTGAACGGGCGGGCGCCGAAGTCGTACTCCAGCGGCGCATCGAAGATGCCCGCGGCGATGGCCTTGGAGTAGCTGTCGGTGATCTGCGCGGGGTCGAAGCCGGTCTCGGCCACCTTGAAGGCGTAGCGCAAGACCTTCTGAGGTGTGGGGCCTTGAGCCTGGCTTTCGGGCTGGGCGCAAGCCAGCAACAGGGCACACAGCAGGGCAGGGAACTTCATCGGTCAGGGCTTTGGCGGAGAAGTCGCGCAGTCTAGTGAAACCGGCATGCCGGCGGGGCTGGGGCTCGCATAGACTGCGCGCGGTTTCTTGGGTGACAACCCCGCGCCTGCCGCGGGGTTTGTGGTTTTTGGCGCCCCGCTGGAGTACTGAATGGCGGCCTATCTCATCCGACGCCTATGGCAAATGATCCCGACGCTGCTCGGGGTGGTGCTGCTGGTGTTCTTCCTTTTCAAATACTTCGGCAGCGACCCCGCGCTGGTGCTGGGTGGCTTGAACGCCAGCCCGGAGCAGATCGAGTCCATCCGCGAGCAGCTGGGCTTGAACAAGCCGGTGTGGGAGCAACTGTTCCTGTTCATCCAGCAAATCGTGACGTTCGACTGGGGCAAGAGCTGGGTGACCAACGAGTCGGTGGCCAACCTGTTCGCCACGCGGCTGCCGGCCACGCTGACCGTGACGGTGCCCATCCTGGTGCTGGAGGTGCTGCTGGCCATTCCGTTCGCGCTGGCCGTGGCCACGGTGCGCGGCAGCCTGACCGACCGTTCGGTGATGGTGGTGTCCACCGTGGCGGTGTCCATCTCGCTGCTGGTGTACGTGATCCTGGCGCAGTACGTGTTCGCGTTCCGGCTGGGCTGGTTCCCGGTGCAGGGCTGGACGGGCAGCACCTGGACCAACCTCACCACCTACGCCCCGCTGCCGGTGCTGGTGGCCGTGGCGGTGTCGCTGGCGCCGCAGATCCGCCTGTACCGCAGCTTCTTTCTGGACGAGATCGGGCACGACTACGTGCGCACCGCCCGCGCCAAGGGCATGACCGAGCGCACCGTGCTGCTCAAGCACGTGCTGCGCAACGCCATGATCCCCATCCTCACCAACGTGTCGGTGCTGCTGCCGGGCGTGCTGGTGGGCTCGTTCCTGTTGGAGGTGTTCTTCTCCATCCCGGGCCTGGGGCGTGAGCTGCTGCTGGCGGTGAACCGCAGCGACTACCCGGTCATCCAGGCCTTCGCCATCTACCTGGCGGCCATGACCATGACGGTCAACCTCCTGGTGGACCTGCTCTACAAGTGGGTCGACCCCCGCGTGGTTCTGAAATGAGTCCCATGTCCAACTCCTCCGGCGGCGTCTGGGCCGCATCCTGGCGGCGCTTGAAGACCGACCGCGTCGGCATGACCTGCATGGTCATCGTCGGCCTGTTCCTGGCCCTGGTGCTGGCGGCCGCCGGCAACCTGGTGGCCGCGGGTTGGCAGCGCGAGGTGGGCGTGCCCAACGCGCCGCCCACGCTGCTGGGCCCGCAGCCGGCCGAAGACACCGGCACCGTCACCGCGCCCAAGGGGCCGAACGTGGACCTGAGCGACATCGACCCGCTGGCGCCGCGCTACGCCGAATGGGCCGAACGCGCCAAGGCCTTCAAGACGGACGACATCGTGCGCGCCGAGACGCTGCCGCTGGGCGGCGACCGGCTGGGCCGCGATGTGCTGGCCAAGGTGGTCAAGGGGGCGGAGGTGTCCATCGTGGTGGGCCTGGCCGCAGCCCTCGTGGCCACGCTGATCGGCACCGTGCTGGGGGCCTTGTCGGGCTTCTTCGGCGGCAAGGTGGGTGACCTGCTGGAGTGGGTCTACAACGTGTTCACCGCCATTCCCAGCATCCTGCTGATCTTTGCGTTTGCGGCCATCTTTCCGCGCGGCATCGGGGCGGTGGTGTGCATCCTGGCCTTCACCGGCTGGACGGGCATTTACCGGCTGGTGCGGGCGGAGTTCATGAAGCACCGGGTGCGCGAGTACGTGCGCTCGGCCGAGGCCATCGGCGCGAGCCAGTTCTCGCGCATGTTCAAGCACATCCTGCCCAACGTGTCGCACGTGGCGCTGGTGCAGCTGTCGCTGCATGTGGTGAGCTTCATCAAGAGCGAGGTCATCCTGAGCTACCTGGGCCTGGGCGTGGGCGTCGATCAGGTCAGCTGGGGCACCATGCTGGCCGAGGCGCAGAACGAAATGATCCTGGGCTACTGGTGGCAGCTGGCCGCCGTGACCGCCTTCATGGCCGTGTTCGTGACGGCCTTCGCGTTGTTCACCGACGCGCTGCGCGATGCGCTGGACCCGAAGCTGCGGGGCCTGGAGTGACCATGCTGTTGTCGATTCAAGATCTCAAGGTCGCCTTCCGCATGGGCAAGCAAGGCGGCGTCATGCAGCGCCAGCTGGCCGTCAAGGGCGTGAGCTTCGACGTGCCCGAGAACAGCACGGTGGCGCTGGTGGGCGAGTCGGGCTCGGGCAAGAGCGTGACGGCCATGTCCGTGCTCAACCTGCTGCCCAGCAACGCCGAGCGCGAGGGCCGCATCCTGTTCCAGGGCCGCGACCTGCTGCAGACGGGCCTGAGCGAGTTGCAGTCGCTGCGCGGCAAAGACATCGCCTGCGTCTTCCAAGACCCGATGAGCTCGCTCAACCCTGTGCTCGACGTGGCCACGCAAATCTGCGAGCCGCTGATGAAGCACATGGGCATGACGCGCCGCCAGGCCCTGGTGCGCGCCGAAGAACTCCTGCACGAGGTGGGCATTCCCGAGCCCAAGCGGCGGCTCAAGGCCTACCCGCATGAGATGTCCGGCGGCCAGCAGCAGCGCGTGATGATCGCGGTGGCCCTGGCCTGCAGCCCGAAGCTGCTGATCGCCGACGAGCCCACCAC
This sequence comes from Pelomonas baiyunensis, assembly GCF_043555935.1. Taxonomy (NCBI): domain Bacteria; kingdom Pseudomonadati; phylum Pseudomonadota; class Betaproteobacteria; order Burkholderiales; family Sphaerotilaceae; genus Roseateles; species Pelomonas baiyunensis. Next base: position 355,722 of record NZ_JBIGIB010000003.1, read on the forward strand.
GGCGCTGGACGTCACCATCCAGCGCCAGGTGATGGAGCTGATGGCCAAGCTCAAGCAAACCCACAAGATGAGCCTGCTGTTCATCTCACACGACCTGGGCGTGGTGGGCGAAATTTCGGACCACGTGGTGGTGATGCGCCACGGCCAGGTGCGCGAAACCGCGCCCGTGGCGCAAATCTTCAACGCGCCGCAAGACGCCTACACCAAGGCCTTGCTGGCCTGCCGCCCGTCGCTGGCCGAGAACCCGGCGCGGCTGATGGTGATCGACGATCACATCGCCGGCCGTGCTGCCGCCACCGAAGGCAGAGCCAAGGACGCGCAGGCGCCGGTGGTGCTGGAGGTGGCCGGCCTGCAAAAGAGCTTCTGGCTCAAGGAAGGCCTTTTCGGCAAGCGCGAGTTCAAGGCCGTCAAGGGTGTGAGCTTCAAGCTGAAGCGCGGCCACACGCTGGGCGTGGTGGGCGAATCGGGCTCGGGCAAAACCACCATGGGCCTCACGCTGCTGCGCCTGCACGAGCCCACCGGCGGCCAGGTGCTGTTCGAGGGGCGCGACCTGCTGAAGATGAGCGGGGCCGACTGGCAGCAGATGCGCCGGCGCATCCAGGTGGTGTTCCAGAACCCGTATGCGTCGCTGAACCCGCGCTTCACCATCGGCCAGACGCTGCGCGAGCCGATGGAAATCCACGGCATCGGCCGCGACACCGCCGAGCGTGAGGCCACGGCCATCGCCCTGCTGAAGCGCGTGGGCCTGGACGAAAGCGCCATGGCCAAGTACCCGCACGAGTTCTCGGGCGGCCAGCGCCAGCGCATTGCAATTGCGCGCTGCCTCACCTTGCAGCCCGAGGTGCTGGTGCTGGACGAAGCCGTGTCGGCGCTGGATGTGTCGGTGCAGGCCCAGGTGCTCAACCTGCTGAAAGACCTGCAGGACGAGTTCGGCCTGAGCTACATCTTCATCAGCCACGACCTCGCGGTGGTGCGCTTCATCTCCGACGAGGTGCTGGTGATGCAGAACGGCGATGTGGTGGAGCAGGCCCCCACCGAGGCCCTGATTGCTGCACCGCAGCAGGCCTACACCCAGCGTTTGTTGGGCGCGGTGCCGCGCGGTTACACCGCCAGTACGGCCCAGCCGGCCTGAGGGGGCGGGGCGGCGCCGTGCAAATTCGGCGGGCCGGCGCATCCCGATGAGCTTCCCGGTGCGAAATCGGAGTGAAATGCACGGGTTGCCACCTGTTCGAGGCGCCCGTCCCACGTCGATGCCCGCCCCCCTGGCTTTTCGCACCCTGCTCTGCACGCTCGGAACCGCGCTGTTCCTGCTGACCGGCTGTTCGCCCGGGGGCTCGGACGCGGGCGGCTCCGCCGCCTCGGCGGCGTCCGCGGTGCTGGACGAAGCCCTGGCGCAAGACCTGGTGCGGATCGAACGCGCGGCCGCTGCCAAGCCGGCGCAGCTCGAGCTGGAGTTGCGCGCGCGCGGCGAGAACCTGCCCGCAGGCAGCCCCGCCTTGCTGGAGGTGCTGGCCCTGCGCGGGCACCTGGCGGGCCTGGCACGTGACCGCAACGGGGTCGATCAGATCAACCAGCAACTGCAGGACTGGCCGGCCGGCCCCGGGCGGGCGTCCGCCGTGGTGGCGGCGGCCAGCGTGGGCGCCGATTTCCAGCGCGGGCAGGGCGACTTGCGCGAAGCCCGCAAGCTCTTGCTGGCGGTCGATCCGCAGGTGCTGGCCGCCAGCGGGCCGGTGTTCCAGTGGCGCCACCACCACCAGCTGGTGTCCATCCTGGGCGACTCCGGCGAACTCGACGCCGCGCTCACGCACGGCCACGCGGCTTTGCGCCTGGCCGAGCAACTGGCCCAGCCGTGGCGGGTGGCCCTCAGCCTGTGCGACCTGGCCTTCACGTCCGATCGGGCCGACACCCCGGCGCGTGCGCGCCAGCTCATCACGCAGGCTTTGGCCGAGGCGCAGCGCGACCCGGACCCGATGACCCTGAACCGCGTGCACACCATGCGCGGCATCATTTACGCCAACGACGCCGACCAGAGCATCACGCTGCAGTCCACCTTCGACGCGCTGGACTTCGCCACCCGCGCCGGGGCCGACTCGGTGCGCGCGCTGGGCCTGGCCAACTTTGCCGACTACCACCTGCGCCAAGGCCACCCGGCCCGGGCGCTGGAGCTGGCCGAACAGGCGCTGCCGCTGGCCCGGGCCACGCGCAACAGCAGCGCCGAGAGCCTGGCGCGCAGCAACATCGGCCTGGCCCGCATCGCCATGGGGCAGGTGGCCAAGGGCCGGGCCGACGTGCTGGCCGGCATCACGCTGGACGAGCAGCAGGGCGCGCTGGCCTATGCCTCGGCCGGTTGGGAAGAACTGGCCCAGTACCTGGAGCGTGCGGGCGACCTGAGCGGCGCGGTGTCGGCTTACCGGGAGCATCGCCGCGTCAGCGAGCGGGTGCTGCGCGACGAAACCCGCAAACTGCTGCTGGAAGCCCAGGAGCGCCAGGCCGCCGAGCAGCGGGCCCGCGAGATCGAACTGCTGAACCGCGACAACGCGCTCAAGGCCGAGCAGGTGCACCAGCGCAACCTCGCGCTCATGCTGTGGGTGGCGCTGGGCGGCTGCGTGCTGGTGTCGCTGGTGCTGCTGTGGCAGGCCTTCCGTCGCGTGCGCCGCACGAATGAGGCTCTGGCCCACAGCAACGCGTCGCTGAAGCGGCAAAGCGAAACCGACCCGCTCACCGGCCTGGCCAACCGGCGGCATTTCCAGGCGGTCATCAAGTCCATGCAGCAGGGCGACGGGCTGGCCGCGAGCCTGTTCCTGATTGACATCGACCACTTCAAGCGCATCAACGACAGCCAGGGCCATGCCGCCGGTGACGCGGTGCTCATCGACATTGCCGGCCGCCTGCGCCAGGCTGTGCGCGACGGCGACCTGGTGGTGCGCTGGGGCGGCGAGGAGTTCCTGGTGGTGGCCAACAGCCGCGACGGGCAGTTCGCCACGCAGCTGGCGCAGCGCCTGCTGGACCTCATCGGCACCCAGCCCGTGGTGCACGAGGGCCGCGCGATTGCGGTCACCGCCTCCATCGGCTTCGTCACCTTGCCCGTGCCACCCAATGCCTTGCGGCTGACCTGGGAGCGCGCCATCGACCTGGTGGACACCGTCATGTACCTGGCCAAGGCGCACGGCCGCAACAAGGCCTATGGCGTGGAGCGCATCGACGCGCCGGACGCGCTGGCGGCGGCGGAACTCACGGCGCAACTGGAAACCGCGTGGAGCGAAGGCCGCGTGGGCCTGCAGCTGCTGACCGGCCCGACGGGAGACCGCACATGACGGCCCGCCGGTGTTGGGCGATGGCCTGGGCCTGGGCAGGCGCCTTCGCGCTGGCCGTGGCGGCGCCGGCCGCGCGTGCCGACCTGGCCGCCGAAGAGCTGCAACTGGCCCAGATCAGCCGCCGGGCTTTTGATGCCCCCGAGGCCATGCTGGCCGAGTTGTCCCAACGCTGGCCTGCCGACTTTGCCGGCCAGACCCAGCGCGAATCCGCCTGGCTGATGGCGCGGGGGCGCGTGCTGCTGCAGGCCGGGCAAATCGAGGCGGTGGAGGCGGTGGCCGCCCAACTCATGGCCCGCGACGACGGCGTGGACCGCAGCTGGCTGCTGCGGGCGCTGGTGCAGGAGCGTGCGGGCAAGTCCGCCGGGGGCCTGGCCAGCCGTGCCTTCACCGGGCTGGACCGCCAATGCCCCACAGGCGACGAGGCCCGTGCCGTGGCCGCACGGCAGTGCGATTTCCGCAGTGCCTGGGAGGCCCTGCGCCTGCTGCAGCGTGACCAATACGCTCAAGGCGCTTTCGTCGATGCCGAGGCGAGTGCCCGACGCGCATTGGCCCTGGCCACGGCGGGCGACGACCGCCACCTGGTGGCGCTGAGCCACGGCATGCTGGCCGTGTCGCTGCAGGCCCTGGACCGCATGGACGCCGCCCGCGCCGAGCTGCAGCTGGGCTCGCAGGCCGCAGCGGGCGACCTGGTGGCGGCCGCACGGGTGCGCAACTTTGAGGGCGCCATCGAGCGGCGCGCCCGCGCGATGGCCGCATCCCGCGCTGCGGGCGAGGCCGCGCTGGCGCTGGCCGAGCAGGCCGATGCCCCGCACCTGGCGGCGCAGCTGCGCTCCAACCTCGTCAACGTCTACCTGCACCTGGGCCAGCTGGCCGAGGCCTTGGCGGTCGGCCGCAAGGCCTTGCCCGTGTTGCAGCGCTTTGGCGATCGGGTCTACGAGCGCAGCCTGCACCACAACCTGGCCGTCACCCACATCAAGCTGCGCCAGTTCGACGCGGCGCGCCAGGCGCTGGCCAAGGCGAGCGAGATGGGGGGCGACCCGGCCGACCTGGTGCACCGCGCCCGCGAGCTGCGTGAACTGGCCGACACCTGGGCCGATGCGGGCCAGTACCGCGAAGCCCTGGCCGCCCTGCACGACGAGCGTGAACTGAACGCACGGGCCAACGAGCGCAACCGCGCGGCAGCGCTGGAGGAACTGGGCCGCAAGTACGACAGCGCGGCCAAGCAGCGCGACCTGGAGCTGCTGGCCCGCGACGGTCAGCTTAAGGACCAGCAGCTGGCCAACCGCCAGTTGGCCCAGCAAGTGGCTGTGGCGGTGGGGGTGCTGCTGTTGCTGTCCGTGGTGCTCATCGTCGTCACGCTGCTGCGCATGCGCCGTGCGCAGGCCCGGCTCACGGCCAACCAGAGCCTGCTGCGGGCGCAAAGCGAGCGCGACCCGCTGACCGACCTCTCCAACCGCCGCCACTTCCTGGCGGTGATGGACCAGCGGGCCCGCGAAGCCGCCGGCGGGGTCTTCCGCGGCGCGTTGATGATGATCGACATCGATCACTTCAAGAACATCAACGACTGGCATGGCCATGCCGCGGGTGACGCGGTGATCGTGGAAGTGGCGCGGCGCATCCGCGCGGCGGTGCGCGACAGCGACCTCGTGGTGCGCTGGGGCGGCGAGGAGTTCCTGGTGTATTCGCCCAGCCTGGCGGCAGACGATCTGGCCCTGATGGCCGACCGGGTGCTGCGCAGCATCGGCAGTCAGCCGGTGGCCACCGCCGAGGGGCCGTTGCGGGTCACGGCCTCCATCGGCTTTGCCAGCTTCCCGCTGGGCAGCGAGGGTGGGCCGCAGCTGGACCTGCACTGGGAGCAGGCCGTGAACTGGGCCGACATGGTGCTCTACAAGGCCAAGGCCGAGGGCCGCAACCGGGGGGTGGGCATCAGCGCGGTGGACGCCCCGAACGCCGACCGTCTGGCCGTCATCCTGCAAGACTTCGACGCCGCCTGCCTGGCCGGCCAGGTGTCCCTGCGACAGTTGGCCGGGCCCGCATGAGCGCCGGTCTGCCGCGACGCACCTGGTTGGCGTGGCTGGGGGGCGTTGCAGCCCCTTCAGTCCCTTCCGCCGCTTTGGCGCAGCCGGTCAGCCCGCCGGCCTGGCCGGCGCGCGCGATGCGCATCGTTGTGCCCTATCCGGCCGGGGGCGCCAGCGACCTGGCCGCCCGCTTGCTGGCCCCGGAACTGCAGCGCAGCCTGGGCCAGCCCGTGACCGTGGACAACCGGCCGGGCGCCAACGGCAACATCGGCAGCGCCGAAGTGGCGGGCGCCAGCGACGGCCACACGCTGCTGATGGGCAGCGTGGGCACGCACGTCATCAACCCGCTGCTGTCCAGCCGCCTGCCGTACGACCCGGTGAAGGATTTCGCCCCCGTCTGCCTGGTGGGCACCGTGCCCTTGGTGCTGGTGATGAACCCCGGGTCGGCCCAGAGCCTGGGCGTGCGCAGCGTGGCCGAGCTGGTGCACGCCGCCACCGGCCAGCCGGGCCGGCTGAACATGGCATCCGGCGGCAATGGCTCGCCCACGCACCTGGCCGGCGAGCTGTTTCGCCGGCTCACGCATGCGTCGTTGCTGCACTTCCCTTACCGCAGCGCGGCCTCGGCGCTGGAGGATGTGCTGACCGGCACCATGGACCTGATGTTCGACGCCTTGCCCGCCGTGCTGCCGCACCTGCGCGCGGGGCGGCTGCTGCCGCTGGGCGTCACCAGCCTGCGCCGCAGCGCCATCCTGCCGGACCTGCCCACCGTGCACGAAGCCGGCGGGCCGGCCCTGCGCGGTTATGAAGCCAGCTCCTGGGTGGGCTTGTTTGCCCCGGCCAGCCTGCCGGCCGAGCCGCTGGCCCGGTTGCAGCGGGAGGCGAGTGCGGCACTGGTCGTGCCGGCCCTGCGCGACCGGCTCACGCAGTCGGGCCTGCTGGTGCAGGGCACCACGGCGGCCGCCCTGTCGGCACTGGTGACGGCGGAGTCCGCCAAGTGGGCGCGTGTGGTGCAACTGTCCGGGGTGAAGGTCGACCGCTGACCCGCCGGACGCAACCGATCGAGACGCATGCGAGTTGTTCTTCCCGCCACCTGGCGCGCCGACCTGATGGCCGGCGCGGTGGTGGCCGTGTTGTTGATTCCCCAGAGCCTGGCCTACGCCATGCTGGCCGGCCTGCCGCCGCAGGTGGGCCTGTACGCCAGCCTCTTGCCCCTGCTGGCGTATGCGGCGCTGGGCTCCAGCCCGGTGCTGGGCCTGGGGCCGGTGGCCGTGCTGGCGCTGATGATTGCGCAGGCCCTGGGCCAGCTGCCGCCCGAGGTGGGCCCGGTGGCCGGCGCCCTGGTGCTGGCGGCCGAGGTGGGCGGCGTGCTGGCCCTGGCCGCGCTGCTGCGGCTGGACGCGCTGGCGTCGCTGCTGTCGGTGCCCGCGCTGCGCGGCTTCGAGACCGGGGCGACGCTGATGATTGCGGCCGGCCAGCTGCCGGTGCTGCTGGGCAGCCGGGCTGCGGGCTTCACGCTGCCGGACCTGATCGCCTCGGCCCCACAAGGCGGCTGGCGGCCGGTGAGCGCCGCCTGGGGCGCGGTGGCGGTGCTGCTGCTGATGGGCGCACGCCGCCTGCCATCGCGCACCCTGGCGCGCCTGGCGCCGCTGCTGCTGTTGGTGGCGGCGATGGTGGTGTCCGCCTTCACGCCGGCCGCGCAGGGTGTGGCGCAGGTGGGGGCCCTGCCCACGCTGGCGCTGCCGCTGGGCCTGCCGATGCTGGACCCGGCCGTGTGGTGGCAGCTGCTGCCGTCGGCCGCGTTGGTGGGGCTGATGGGCTTCGTGTCCAGCCTGGCGGTGTCGGAGTCGCTCGCGCAGCGCCGTGGCGAGAAGCTTTCGCCCGCCGCAGAAATGCGCGGACTGGCGGCCGCCAACCTCGCGGCGGCTCTGAGCGGCGGCATGCCGGTGGCGGGCAGCTTCTCGCGCAGCATCCTGCTGCACGAGGCCGGTTCGCGCAGCCGCTGGAGCCTGGTGTTCGTGGCCGTGTTCATGGGCGGGGCCATGCTGATGCTGGCCGGGCCGCTGGCGCACCTGCCCAAGCCGGTGCTGGCGGCCACCATCCTGGTGGCGGTGCTGGGCGGCTTCTCGCTGCGCCCCTACCGCGAGGCCTGGGCCTATGCCCGTGCCGAGGGCCTGCTGATGGTGGCGGTGACGGTGGCGGTGCTGGGCTGGAGCATCGCGGCCGCGCTGGCCATTGGCGTGGTGGGGTCGGTGGCCTTGTTGATCCAGCGCACCGCGCAGCCGCACGTGGCCCGCATCGGCCGCGTGCCCGGCACCCAGCACTACCGCAACGTGGAGCGCTACGCGGTGGAGTGCATGCCCGAGGTGGTGGGGCTGCGGGTGGACGAGAGCCTGGTGTTCACCAACGCCCGCGGCCTGGCCGATGCGGTGCTGGCCCGCGTGCGCGAGCACCGCGAGCGGGTGGGCGAGCCCCGGCGGGTGCTGATGCTCATGGCGCCGGTCAACCACATCGACGTCTCCGGCCTGACTGCGTTGCAGGACCTGCACCACACGCTCGCGGCCGAAGGCCTGCGGCTGGAGTTCTCGGAGGTGAAGGGCCCCGTGCTGGACCGCCTGAAAGCCGTGGGCTGGCTGGAGAAGCACGACGTCTCGCTCTACCTCAGCCACCATGACGGCATCCAGGCCGGTGAACATGCCCTGAGACCCAGTCTGGCTGACCACGACGCCCCCGGGCAGCTGTAGCGCTTCTCTGCTACCGTTTCGGCCCAATCAGCGGCCCGCCAGATGCCATGAACAACAAAGAGACCCTGCTCGGCATCCGCCGCGGCATCGAAAAAGAGAGCCTGCGTGCACTGTCCGGCGGAGGCCTGGCGCTGACACCCCACCCCCTGGCGCTGGGGGCGGCGCTCACCCACCCGCACATCACCACCGACTACAGCGAGTCGCAGCTGGAGCTCATCACCGGCGTGCACGCCGGCGTGGAGGCCGTGCTGACCGAGCTGACCGAGATCCACCAAGCCGTGTACCGGGCCCTTGGCGACGAGCGGCTGTGGGTGGGCTCCATGCCCTGCGGCCTGCCGGCGGACGAAACCATTCCCATCGGCCGCTACGGGCACAGCAACGTGGGCCGCGCCAAGAGCGTCTACCGCATGGGCCTGGGCCAGCGTTACGGCCGGCGCATGCAGACGATTTCGGGCATCCACTACAACTGGTCCATCCCCGGTGTGGGCACCGAGGGCTACCTGGGCGCCATCCGCAACTTCCGCCGCGACGGCTGGCTGCTGCTGTACCTCTTCGGCGCCAGCCCGGCGCTGTGCGAGAGCTTTGTGGCCGGGCGTGAGCACGGCCTGCAGCGGCTGTCGGGCCACACGCTGTACCTGCCCCACGCCACCTCGCTGCGCATGGGGCGCCTGGGCTACCAAAGCGACGCGCAGGCCAGCATCGCCGTCAGCTACAACTGCCTGGAAAGCTACGCCGCCTCGCTGCAAGGCGCGCTGAGCACGCCGTATCCGGCGTACGAAGCCATCGGCGTGCAGACCCCGGGCGGCGACTACAACCAACTTTCCACCAGCCTGCTGCAGATCGAAAACGAGTTCTACAGCACCATCCGCGCCAAGCGCGTGATCCGCTCGGGCGAGCGCCCGCTGCACGCGCTGCGCGAGCGCGGCGTCGAGTACATCGAGGTGCGGCTGATGGACCTGGACCCCTTCGAGCCCGTGGGCATTGGCGCCGACACCATCCGCGTGCTCGACGCCTTCCTGCTGCACTGCCTGCACAGCGACAGCCCGCGCGACACCCCCGAGGAAATTGCCGCCAACGCCCGCAACCAGCACGCCGTGGCCGCGCGCGGCCGGGAGCCCGGCCTGGTGCTGGAGCACTGGCGCAGCGGCCCCAAGGCGCTGGCTGACTGGGCCGCCGACATCCTGGCCGGTTGTGCCGTGCAGGCCCAGGCGCTGGACGCCGCGCACGGGGGCAGCGCCTACAGCGACGCCCTGCGCCGCGTGGCGCAGCGCCTGCAGCACCCGGAGCAGTGCCCGTCCGCCCGCATGCTGACCGTGATGGCGCAAGACTTCGACGACAGCTACGTGGGCTTCATCCGCCGCCAAAGCGAAGCCACCCGCGAGGCGCTGCTGGCCCGGCCCTACCCGCCCGCCCTGCAACAGCGCTTCGAGCACCTGGCCGCCGAGTCGCTGGCCGAGCAGGCCCGCATCGAGGCGGCCGACACGCTGGACTTCGAGACCTTCCGCCGGCAGTACGTGTCGCCGGCCCGGATGGCCGTCTGACCCCTCCGGCTGCGCGCCTCGTCTCGCGCCGCATGGCGCGCTCGGCGCCGTGCCGGTGGAGGGACGAAAAAAAGACCCGGTCAGCAAGCTGATCGGGTCTGGAAGCCCTCAGGGTTGAGGGCGTCGTTGGGATGCAGGCACTGTAGGGGCGGCGTGCGCCGATGGGCGGGCAATATTTACAGGTGTCCACGGATAATCCCGTCATGCCCCATACCGCCTCGCGGCCTGCCGCCGACACCCTTTCCGAAGCCGACCTGGAGCGCCTGCAGGCGTTGCTGGACGCCTTGCCCGCGCCGCTGGAGCCGCTGGACGTGAGCATGCTGGACGGCTATCTGTGCGGTGTGCTGCTGCAGCCTGAGCCTGTGCCGCTCGCAGCCTGGCTGCCGCCGTTGCTGGACAGCGAGGGCCGGCCCACGCCCGCGCGGGTGAACGACGAGTTGCTGGCGCTGCTGCGCCGTCGCCACAAGGAATTGAACGTCGCGATTGCCGGCCGGCAGTGGTTCGACCCCTGGATCTTCGAACTCGACGACGACGCGGAGCCGAGCGAAACCGTGCTGCCCTGGGTGGCCGGCTTCGCCCATGCGCTGGACGCGCACCCGGCGTTGATGAAGCTGCCCGAGGAGCCCTTGCTGGAGCCGCTGGCGGCCATCTACCTGCACCTGGACCCGGACGACCTGGAAGACGCCGACACGCTGCTGGAGGAGATCGAGTCTCTGGAGCCGCCAGCCGACCTGGAGGAGGCCGTGGAAGGCTTGGTCAGCGCGGTGCTGATGCTGGCCGATGTGTCGCGCCCCTTGAAGGCGCCGCCGCGCCCAGCCGGGCGGACCGCGCCGCACGGCGCCCAGCGCCGCCGTGGCCCTCCGCCCCGCCGCTGATCTCGCTTTCGGGCCGAGCGCCGGGCCGCCCCAAGCCGGCCCGCCGGGGCGATGTTGACCGGGCTCGAAGCCCGGTCAATCGCCGTCCCCTCGGGGGCTGAGGCCGGACACGGGGAGCCCTGTGGGCTCGGCGTGCCTGCCGAAGGGCAGCGGGCTTGTCCGCTGCGCGGTCTGCAAGACCGGTCAGATGCGCCCGCGTTCAGCGTGGGGCGTCTGGACGAGGGGCTCGGGTCTGCCGCTTCATCCACCCGCTCATCTCCCACAGCGTGTGGCCGATGGACTCGCGCGCCGAGTAGCCGTGCGACTCGTGCGGCAGCACCACGTAGCGCACGTTGCCGCCGGTGCCGGCGAGTGCCTGGTAGAAGCGGGCGGACTGGATGGGGAAGGTGCCCGGGTTGTCGTCGCTTTCGCCGTGGATCAGCAGCAGCGGCTCCTTGAGCTTGTCCGCATAGTTGAACGGTGAGAGCTTGAGGTAGACGTCCTGCGCCTCCCAGAAGCTGCGGCGTTCGCTCTGGAAGCCAAACGGCGTGAGGGTGCGGTTGTAGGCGCCGCTGCGGGCAATGCCGGCCTTGAACAGGTCGGTGTGGGCCAGCAGGTTGGCCGTCATGAACGCGCCGTAGCTGTGGCCGCCCACCACCATGGCGTCGCGGTCGCTGGTGCCCAGCTCCACGGCCTTGTCGATGATGGCCTTCGCGTTGGCGGTGATCTGCTCCACGAAGCTGTCGTTCACGGTCTTGGGGTCGCCCACCACCGGCATGGTGGCGTCCATCAGCACCACGTAGCCGTCCAGCAGCAGCATCAGCGGGCTGGTGCCGGCAAAGGTGGTGAAGCGGCTGCTGGAGCCGCTGACCTGGCCGGCCGTGGAGGCGTCGGTGAACTCCAGCGGGTAGGCCCACACCAGCGTCGGGCGACGCTCGCCGGCCTTGTAGTCCGGCGGCAGGTAGCGCCAGAAGCTGAGCTCCACGCCGTCGGCCCGCTTGAACTTGATCAGCTCGCGCTGCACGCCGCGCAGCTGCGGCGTGGGGTCGGCCTGCGCGGTCAGGGCCACGGCCTGCTCGAAGCCGGCGCCGCTGCGCAGCATCAGGTTTGGCGGCTCGGTGGCGGTTTCGCGGCTGGTGAGCAGGCGGCCGTCGGCCAGCAGGGTGATGGGGCGCTCGTAGGCGCTCAGGCCGGACTGGAACAGCCGCGTGCTGCGGCGGTCGCGCAGGTTGAGGCGGTCGATGAAGGGGCGGTCGCCCTCGGGGCTGGCGCCGGCGCCGGCCAGCAGCAGGTGCTCGTCGTCCACGCGCACCACGCTGCGGCCGTTGGGCAGCATGTGGGTCAGCGGGGTGCCGAGGTCGCGGTAGCGGTCGCGCATGGAGCGGTCTTGCAGACGGGCGGGCGGCGTGCTGCCGTCCAGGGCCAGCAGGTCCACGCTGACCCACAGGCGGTCGCGGTCGAACTCGGTCACCAGCGCCCGCGGGCCGCCGTCCATGAAGGTCAGGCCGGCCAGGCGCCCGGCGGTGCGGTGCACCTCGCGCGCTTCGCCGCGGTAGGGGGCGTCCAGGCGCATCAGGCGGTCGCGGTGCGGCACCTTGGTGCGCTGATCGCCACCGTCCAGGGCTTCCACCCAGTAGACGGCGCCGTCGGCCAGCGGCGAGGCCCAGAAGCTGCGTGGGCCGGTGATGACGCCCTCGATGGGCACGCCGTCCTTGCGCTTGACGGCGCCCAGGTCGCGCACGCGCTGGCCTTGGGCGTCCAGCAGTTCCACCTGGCGGGCGAAGTCGTTCCAGGGCAGTTGGTAGCTGTAGGGCGCCACCAGCCGCTCGGTCAGCAGCAGCGGTGTGGCGCCGCCCACCACGTGCAGGTTGGCGTACAGGCCGGGCGTGCCGAACTGGCGCGAGGTGCCGGTCTTGAGGTTCACGCGGCGCAGGGCCGAGGTGGCGACGTGCGTGAACAGGGCGTCGTCCTGGCTGTTCTTCAGCAGGTCTTGCAGCGTGCGCTCAGGCGACACGCGGCCCATGGACTCCTGCACCACCGGGCCGTCCGGCGCGTCGAACACCGGCGCGGGGCCGCGGCCGTCGGGCACGGTCAGCACCACGAGTTCATCGGCCCCCAGCCAGGCCACGTCAGCCTCCAGGATGGTGTTGAGCTTCACGCCCGGCACGGGCTTGATCTGGCCGGTGGCGCTGTCGCCCACCCACAGCTCGGTGGCGTGGGCGGTGCGGCGGTTCAGCAGGAAGCGGCGGCCGTCGGGCGACCAGCGCAGCTGATGGAAGCCGCCACCCGCCGGCAGCTTGACCTCGCGCTCGGACGCGCCGGGCGTGGCCAGCGGGCGCAGGCTGAGGCGGTCGATCTGCGGGATGAGCTGCGGGCCGCTGGCGGCCGCGTCGATGCGCTTGCCGGCCAGGCGCAGGATGGGCCGCGCCAGCTCGGCCACGCTGCGGTAGCGCCGCAGGTCCATGCGGGCCAGCAGGCGCTCGTCGGGTGAGCGGCTGTACTGCGGCAGGCCGGGGGCGTCCAGCACGGCGCGCACCTCGGCAGAAGGCTGCTGGTAGGTTTGCGGCAGGTCGGCCGCGTGGGCCGGGGCGGTCAGGGCCAGCGCCAGGGCGGTGGCCAGGAGGGTTCGGATCATGGGGCGCAGGCTCCCGGTCAAGGCAAGCCGCGCAGGCTAGCAGGGGCCGCCCTGCATCCAGGAAGTCAGGCCGTGAAAACCCGGTGGGCGTGCAGGCCCAGGCCCGTGGCCACTGAGGCGAAGCGGTCGCCCGTGACGCGCGCCGCCTGCGGGAAGCCCGCCGCCATGCCGTCCACCAGCAGGCGCAGGCCGGTGGAGCCACCGGTGAAGTACAGCGCGTCGATCTGCTCGGGCTTCAGGCCGGCCAGCGTCACGGTCTCGTGGGCGGTGGCGATGATGCGGTCCAGGTCGGCCCGCAGCGCGTCCACGGCGGTCTGCTCGCTCAGCGGCAGCACCAGGCCGCGCTCGATGTGGTTCAGGTCCACCGTGGTGTCGGCCCCGCCGGCAATCGCGATCTTGGCGCCCTCGGCCCGCGCGGCGAGTTCGTGGCCCAGGCGCTCTTCCAGCACCGTCATCAGCCGCGCGTGCTGGCGCACGTCGCTGAACCAGCTTTTCATGCCGCGCCATTCGGCCACGCGCAGCGGGGCGTAGCAGCTGTTGATGAGGTGCCAGGTGGCCAGGTCGAAGTACAGCCCGCTGGGCAACTCGCGCCCGCTGGGGCCCGTGGCCCGGTAGCCGAAGGCCTGCAGCACGCCGGCAAGCTCGATGTGGCGGTCGAAGTCGGTGCCGGCAATGTGCACGCCGTGGCTGGCCAAGATGTCCTCGCGGCGCTCCAGGCGCTGCACGCGCTCGGGGCCCACGCGCACCACCGAGAAGTCGCTGGTGCCGCCGCCGATGTCGGCCACCAGCACGCGTTGCTCGCCCTTGCCCTGGCGGATGGCCTGCTGCTCAAAGTCGAACGCGGCGGCGATGGGCTCGAACTGGAACTGCACCTCGGTGAAGCCCACCGCGTGGGCGCAGGCCTCCAACTGGGCCTGGGCGGCGGCGTCGCGCTCGGGCTCGCCATCCACGAAAAACACCGGCCGGCCCAGCACCACGCGCTCGGGGTTGCCAGCCAGGCGGCGCAGGCGCTTCAAGTAGCCGGCCACGATGTCGGAGTATTTGGCGCCGCGGCCGCCGCCCACGTCGGTGGTTTGGTCGATCAGCGAGGAGCCCAGGATGCTTTTCATCGAGCGCATCAGCCGCCCGTCGTGGCCTTCCACGTAGGCGGCCACGGCGGCGCGGCCAAAGGCGCGTGGCGGGCCGTCGGCGTCGTGCGCGCCCTCGGTGAAATAGAACACCGCCGTGGGCATGGTGCGCTGGCCGGGCTCCAGCTCGACCAGGCGCATGCCACCGGTGTCGTCCGGCACGGCGACGGCGGAGTTGGAGGTGCCGAAGTCAATCGCGCAGAAAAGGGGGGCGGCCATCGTGCGTATTACCGGCGCTGGGGCCAGTCCTGAGAAGGGGCGCGGATTCTAGGAACACAATCCGCGCCGACAAGGAGAACGAATGAAATCTCGCCGCGCCCTCGCCCTGATCACGGTTGCCCTGCTGGCCGCCTGCAGCCAACGTTCCGAGCAAGACCTGCTCACCAGCGCCCAGAAGCGCCTGGAGCAGAAGGATGTGAATGGCGCGGTGATCGAGCTCAAGAACCTGCTGCAGCAAACCCCGGACAGCGCCAAGGCGCGCCAGATGCTGGGCAAGGCGCTGCTGGACAGCGGCGACATGGCGGGCGCGGAAATCGAACTGCGCCGCGCCTGGGAGCTGGGCGCGCCGCGCGATGAACTGGCCCCGATGCTGGCGCAGTCGCTGCTGCAGTCGGGCCAGGCCCGCAAGGTCATCGGCGAGTTCGGCGACCAAAGCCTGGCCGACCCCACCGCCATGGCCAGCCTGCAGCGCTCGCTGGCGCTGGCCTACCTGAGCCAAGGCAATGCCGCCCAGGCCAAGGGCGCCGCCGCCCGCGCGCTGCAGTTGCAGCCCGACGCCGAAGACTCCGTGGTGGTGGACGCCCGCGTGAAGCTGGCCGGCGGCGCCGCAGACGACGCCCTCGCCGCGCTCGACCGCTTCCTGCAGAAGGAACCCAAGTCGGCCAAGGCCGCGCTGCTGAAGGCTGAAGTGCTGATCAGCCGCCGCAAGGTCGACGAGGCCGAGCCGCTGCTGCGCCAGGTGCTGGCGCTGGAGCCGCAAAGCTTTGACGCGCGTGGCCTGCTGCTGCGCCTGGCCCTGGCCGAGAAGAAGGTGGACGTGGCCGCCAAGCTGGTGGAAGAGATGCCGGCCGACGTCGCCAAGAAGCCGCAGGGCCGCTACCTGCAGGCCCAGGTGGCCCTGGCCAAGGGCGACGCCGCCAAGGCCCGAGAGCTGGCGCTGCCGCTGCTCAAGGCCATGCCCAACTTCCTGCCGCTGCTGCGCTTGGCCTCGGGCGCGCACCAGCAGCTGGGCGAGCTGGCCGACGCCGAAAACCTGCTCAACCAGGCCGTGAAGCTGGCCCCGGACGATCTGGCACTGCGCCGCCAGTACGCCGGCCTGCAGTTGCAGCGCCGCGAAGCCGCCAAGGCGCTGGACACCCTGCGCCCGGTGCTGGAGGCCGCCAAGGGCGATGCCGAAACCCACCTGCTGGCCGGCAAGGCGCACCTGGTGCTGGGCAATTTCGAGGCGGCCGACCAGGCCTTCGCCACCGCCGCCAAGCTGCGCCCCGAGGACAGCAAGGCGGGTGCCGCGCTGGCGCTGTCGGCCATCGCGCGTGACGCCATGGCCCCCAGCGGCGCCAACCGCGCCAAGGCCGATGCCGCCGTCCAGCAGCTGCGCGACCTGGCCGCCAAAGACACGGCCGGCACCTACGACCTGATGGTGGTCAACACCCTGATGCGCCGGGGCGACCTGGCCGGAGCGGCAGCTGCCATCGACAAGCTCGCACCCAAGATGGCGGGTAGCCCGGTGCCTGACAACCTGCGCGGCCGGGTGGCCCTGGCCCGCAAGGACACCGCCGGTGCCCAGGCCGCCTTCGAGGCCGCCCTGAAGGCCGACGCCAGCTACCTGCCGGCCGCGCTCGGTCTGGTGGGCCTGGAGGTGCAGGCGGGCAAGTCTGAGGCCGGCGTGAAGCGCCTGGAGGCCTTCGTGGCCGCGCAGCCGCGTTCGGCCCAGGCCCGCCTGGCCCTGGCCGAGTTGCTGAACCAAACCCGCGCGCCGGCGGACCGCATCACCGAGGTGCTGGCCGCCGGGGTGCGCGAGGAGCCCACCGATGTGGGCCTGCGCCTGGCGCTGATCGACACCCAACTCCGCGCGGGCAATGCCGCCAAGGCCGGCCAAGCGGCCCAGGAGGCGGTGGCCGCACTGCCGCAGAACCCGGATGTGCTGGATCGCCTGGCGCGCACCCAGCTGCTGGCCGGGGACAAGGCGCAGGCCAGCAAGACCTTCACGCAACTCACGGTGCTGGCGCCCACGCGGGCCCAGGGCTGGTTGGGCCTGGCCCAGCTGCGCGTGGGTGACGGCGATTTCGCCGGGGCCGAGCGCGACGTCAAGCGTGCGCTGGAAGCCGAGCCGGGCTCGGTGATGGCGCAGCGCCTGTCCATCCAGCTGATGCTGCGCCAAGGGCGCACCGAGCAAGGCCTGGCGGCCCTGCGCGAGCGTCAGAAGGCCAACCCGCAGGAAGCGTTCGCCTGGGTGGCCGAGGCCGATGTGGAAGCGGGCCGCCAGCGTTTCGACGCCGCGATTGCCGCGCTGCGCAAGGCCACGGCCCTGGCCGACCCGGGCGAGGCCGCGCCGCGCTTGTTTGCCGTGCTGATGGCCGCCAAGAAGCGCGATGAAGCCCTGGCGTTTGAAAGCCAGTGGACGGCCTCGCACCCGCAAGACGTGCTGTTCCAGGGCGCGGTGGCCGACACCCTGCTCACCCGTGGCGAGATGGAGCCGGCGCTGAGCCGCTATGAGGCGTTGCTCAAGCGCAGCCCAGACGCGCTGCAGGTCATCAACAACGTGGCCTGGCTGCGCAGCAAGCTGGGCAAGGGCGGCGCGGTGGAACTGGCCGAACGGGGCCTGAAGCTGGCGGCCGACTACGGCCCGCTGCGCGACACCTACGCCACCGTCCTGGCCGGTGAGAAGCAATTCCCGAAGGCACTGAGCCTGCAGCGCCAGTTGGTGGCTGACCAGCCGGACCAGCCGGCCTACCGCGTGAGCCTGGCGGAAATCCTGATCCAGTCGGGCGACAAGGCCGCGGCCCGCACCGAGTTGGAAGCGCTGGCCAAGCAGGGCAGCAAGCTGCCGCAGCAGGCGCAGGTGCAGGCACTGCTGAAGTCCATCGGCGGTTGAAGCCGGGCCCGCCGTGGCGGGCCCTCGCGCACGTGCCGGCGCGGCTTCAGGCCATGCCGTAGAAGCCGAAGGCCAGGTCCGGGCGGCGCCCGGCCATCAGCTCGGCCATGGCCCGGCCGGAGCCAGCGCCATGCGTCCAGCCCAGCGTGCCGTGGCCGGCGTTCAGCCACAGGTTGCGCGCCTTGCGGCTGCGGCCGATGTACGGGATGTTGGTGGGCGTGCTGGGGCGCAGGCCGGTCCAGTAGTTCGGCTCGCTCGTGTCGGCCACGCCCGGGAAGAGTTCTTCGTAGCGCTTCACCAGCGCGGCGCAGCGCACCTGGGCGGTGGGCGAATTCAGGTTCAGGTCGAAGCCGGACAGCTCGGCCGTGCCGGCGATGCGGATGTGGTCGCCCAGGCGCGAAATCGCGATCTTGCGCGTGTCGTCCAGCAGGCTCACCACGCTGGCGGCTTCGGGCCGCTTCAGGCGCAGGGTGGCTGAGTAGCCCTTGGCCGGGTAGATGTTCAGGCACTCGCCCAGCGGCTTGACCAGCTCCGGCGTGTACGAGCCCATGGCGGCCACGAAGGCGTCAGCCTTCAGCGTCTGGCGCACGCCGGTGCGCACCTGGGCGATCTGCACCGACTCGATGCCATCCCCCGCCCGCTGCAGGCCCAGGATGTCGTGTTCGTACAGGAATTGCGCGCCGCGCTCGGCACAGCGCTGGGCGAGCTTTTGCGTGAAGTCCTTGGCGTCGCCGCTTTCGTCGCTGGGCGTGTAGGTGCCGCCGAACACGCGCGGGCCGAAGGTGGCCAGCGCGGGTTCCACCTTCAGCACCTCGTCACGCGACAGCACGCGCCGGTCCACGCCGTGGCGGCGCATGATCTCGGCGCCCGCCGCGCCGTTGTCGAAGTCGGCCTGGCTGGAGAAGAAATGCAGGATGCCGCGCTCCAGGCGGTCGTATTCGATGCCGGTCTGGCTCACCAGCGCCTTGAGCGATTCGTGCGAGTAGCGGCCCAGCTGCACCAGCTGTTCCACGTTGCGCTCGAAGGCGGCGTTCGTGCACTGGGTCAGGAAGGCCAGGCCCCAGCGCCATTGGTTGGGGTCCAGCCGCGGGCGGAACAGCAGCGGCGAGTCGTCGCGCAACAACCACTTGGCCACCTTGAACGGCGCGCCGGCGTTGGCCCAGGGCTCGCAGAAGCTCACCGAAATCTGCGCCCCGTTGGCGAAGCTGGTTTCCAGCGCGGCGTCGGGTTGGCGGTCCACCACCACCACCTCATGCCCCTCTTCGAGCAGGTACCAGGCCGTGGCGATCCCGATGATGCCGGCACCCAGGACGACGATCTTCATGGTGTTCCTTCGAGTTGTTGTCAGAGGGGTTGCAGAAGCAGTTGTAAACCCAGCGCCGCCATCAGCAAAGCCACCAGGCCATCGACGACGCGCCAGGTGTGGGGGCTGCGCAGGCGCGGTGCAGCGGCGGCGGCGCCGAAGCCCAGCAGGCTGAACCACATCGCCGAGGCCAGCCCGGCGCCGAGCGCGAAGGCGCCGCGCAGGTCTGCCGGCTGGCGCGCGCCCAGCCCGCCCAGCAGCACCACGGTGTCCAGGTAGACGTGCGGGTTGAGGTAGGTGAGGGCCAGCGCCGTGGTCAGGGTGGCACCCAAGCTGCTGCCGGGGCCGTCCGCCTGCAAGCTGCCGCCCGGTTGCCAGGCGCGCCGCGCCGCGCGGGCGGCGTAGGCCAGCAGGAAGGCCGCCCCGCCGAAGCGGAACACGTCCAGCAAGGCCGGGTGGGCCTGGATGAGCGCACCGAGCCCGAACACGCCCAGCGCGATCAGCAGCCAGTCGGACAGCGTGCACACCGCCACGACCGCCCCCACATGCTCGCGCCGCAACCCCTGGCGCAGCACCAGCGCGTTCTGCGCGCCGATGGCCAGGATGAGGCTCGCACCCAGCGTCCAGCCCTGTGCGAACACAGCGGCGGCAGACGGTGGGGGCAAGGCCTCGGCAATCATCCGCGGATTGTCTTCAGCACGGCTTCTTTCAAGAAGATTCATTCATATTCGTCGCAGTACATTAGTGGTGCTTATGAATGACCTGGACCCCGCCGCCCTGGATTGCCTGGCCGCCCTGGCCGATGAACTGGGCTTCGAGCGCGCGGCGCAGCGCCTGTCGATCACGCAAAGTGCGGTGTCACAGCGGCTGCGGGTGTTGGAGTCGCAGGTGGGCCAACCGCTGGTGGTGCGCTCGCGCCCCTTGCGACTGACGGAGGCCGGCAAGGTGCTGCTGCGGTTTGCGCGGCAGATGCAGGCCTTGCGCGTGGATGTGGCCCGGGAGCTGGGCGCCCAGGTGGCGCCGCAGTCCCGCCTGGCCATCGCCATCAATGCCGACAGCCTGGCCACCTGGGTGCTGCCGGCGCTGGACCGTCTCGTTCAACAAGGCTTGCACGAGGGCTACGGGCTGGAGTTGGTGGTGGATGACCAGGACTTCACCCACGACAGCCTGCGCCAAGGCGCGGTGCTGGGTTGCGTGTCCACCGTGGCGGAGGCGTTGCAGGGTTGCCGGGTCACGCCGCTGGGGGTGATGCGCTACGTGGCGGTGGCCAGCCCCGGGTTTCTGGCGCAGCACCTGCCCCAGGGCCTGCATGCCGGCAACTTTGCGGACACGCCGTTCCTGGTGTTCAACCGCAAGGACGACACGCAGGCGCAGTGGGTGTCGCAGGCTTTTGGTGTGCGCGCGCCACGCCTGCGGGAGCGCTTCGTGCCGTCCAGCGAGGCCTACGTGCGGGCGGCGGCCATGGGCTGGGGCGTGGGTGTGGCGCCGGAGGTGCAGGTGCGGCCGTGGGTGGCGTCAGGCGACTTGCAGGTGTTGCGGCCCGACGTCGGCGTGGATGTGGCGCTCTTCTGGCACCAGTGGCAGCTGATGGGACGCGACGCGTTGCTGGACCGCATCGGCCAGGCGCTTGCGGAGGGCGCGCGCCAGGCCTTGGCCTGACGCCGTCAGCGTGCCGCGGCCGGGGCGGAGGCGGCGTCCGCAGCCAGCGCCGCCTGGGCGACCAGCACGTGAGGCGCGGCTTGTTCGGGGTGGATGCGCAGGGCCATCCACAGTGTGCTGGCCAGCAACCCGGCAATCAGCGCACGCGCAATCCATTTCAACAGCAGGACGTTCATGCGAAGCAGGGACGGGTTGGCAGGGAGGTCAGCTTACGAGGTGCGAGGCCACACCCTATCCTCATCTTTAGGGAGTGAAGGCTAAGAATTGCAAAACACCGGGCGGTGTTGCTGGCAGCACGATTCGGGCGCAGGCCCACCGCTCAGTGGCCAAAACAGCCATCGGGCCTGTGCGGTATTGCCATCAGAGGCAATATTTACTCACAGTTGGGGCCTCCGGTTGTCACACGAATCCCGCACACTGCCTGGGCTCGTGCATGACTGTTCGCGCGAGTTCACGTCCAAGGGGTTGGCCATGCGATTCGTTCCTGCGCTGCGTTTCTTCCGCCGAGATGCTGCCGCGCGCAGCGCACCGGATCCGGCCGATTTGGGTACGGCCTTCGGGCTCGATGCCTGCCTGGATGGCGGCGTCATCGCCGAATACCGCAGCCAGCCGCCGGTGGATTTCCTGGAGTCCCAGTCGGGCCGTTCGCCGCAGGAATCGCCATTGAGCTGGTTGTCCCGTCGGTCGGCTTAAATCTTCGGAATCCGGATCCGGCTCACCATCAGCGAGCCGGACACCGCGAACATCAGCACCAGCGGGTGCAGCCGGTAGCCGCCCAGCCACCACACGCCGCCCCAGAGGCCGTCGGCCAAAGCACCCTGCGCTGCTGCAGCCCAAAGCACGGCGACGAGCACCATGGACGTTGGGATGGGCGTGCCCTCGAAGTAAGCCACCTTGTCCGATCCGGCGCTGAGCTTCTCGGCCGTCACGTTGAAGCGGGCCAAGCGGCTGACGCCGCAGGCCACGAAAAACACCAGCACGATGCGGTCGTACAGGCCCTGCATGCCGCAACCATAGGCAATCGCCGCAGGCGCCACCCCAAACGAGATCACATCGGCCAGCGAGTCCAGTTCGCGGCCCAGGGCTGAACTTTTCTGGCGCCAGCGGGCAATGCGGCCATCCAGCACGTCGAACGCCAGCGCCAACGGGATCAGGGCGCAGGCGTACTGCAGGTGCCGCGGGTCGCCGGTCTGCAGAAACGTCATCACCGAGAACAGGGCACCCATGCCCGAGCAGGCGTTGCCCAGCGTGAACCAGTCGGCGAGGTGGAACTCGCGGATCATAGAAAAGGGTTTGGGCTTGTTCATGGTCGGCCGGATTGTCCGTGGCCTCAGACCTTGAGCGCCTCGGCCGGCGGTTGCAGGCGCAGCCACGCCTTGCGCGCCAGATGCCGGGTGAGCAGGTGGGCCGGCATGCGCAGCCAGTGTGATCGCACATACAGGGCCGCGCGTGCTGCGGCGGTGAAGCGTTTGTCGCAGCTGGCGTGCACCGGCATCAGCGCGCGGTGGTAGCAGGCGTCCAGCAGGCCTTGTGCAGCCGGGGCGTCAGCGGCGGCGGCTTGCAGCACGGGGGCGGGCACGGGCGTGTCCAGCAACTGCGTAACGTAGCGCAAGGCGTGGTGCAGCGGCCGCGTCAGCCCCAGCGCCCGGGCGCGCGGCACCAGCGCAGTCCAGAAATCTGCATCCTGGCCGAAGTCGCGCAGCAGGGCGTCCAGGTCGAACAGGTCGCGCAGCCCGTTGTCGAGTTCGCCTTCATGGAACAGGTGGGCGGCGCTGTGCAGGAACATCGTGGTGGGGGCCAGCACCTTGAGCCCGGGCAGGTCGGGCACGTCCAGCAGGTCGTCGAACAGCGCCGCGGTGTTGACCTGCACCCGGGCGGTGGGCGGCAGGATGCTGTGGTGCAGGTCCAGGGCGGTGTCGCGCTGCTGGTGGTACAGCGGCGGGATCTCGTGCATCCACTCCCGGTAGTACCGGCTGTCGTACGCCGAAAGGCTGGCGTCGAAGGCCCATCCGGCGACCATCAGGCCCGCCTCGGCCGCAGCCATCTGCGACTTGGGCACCAGCAGGTCCACGTCCCCAAACAGGCGGCCCCGCGCAGCCGGAAGGTCCCGCAGCAGGTACGCCGCCCCTTTGAGCAGGATGGGCTCGATGCCCAGGGGCACCAGGGCACGGCGGATGCATTCCGCCTCCCAGCGCGTGGCCAGGCGCTGTCGCTGGGCGATCTTGAGTGCCGACGCGAGGTGCCGGGCCGGTGCGGGTGGCAGGGCGTCGAGCTGCGGCGCCAGCGCGGTGGCCAGCCGGGCGATCAGGTTCGCCCGCCGCGACTGGCGGATCAGCAAATCCCAATCGGCCGCGCTGAGCCGGGCGGCGTCATGCGGCGCGCGCAGGATCTGAAGCACCAAGGGCAGAGTCGTCATGCGGCGCCTGCCAAGTCATCGAAGACGCGGATCGCATCGTCCAGGTCGGTGTAGCTGAACGCCCAGCAGGCGGTGCGGTCCACGAGGTCGGCGGTGGCCTGGAAGCCGGCCACGCCGTGGATGTCGTAATTGAAGGCCTGGTCGGCCAGCAGCACATGGGCTTGGGCCTTGGGCAGGGGTTCCAGCGCTGCCGGTGAGCCGGGCTCGTAGCGGGGCACGACCACCCAGGTGGGCCGGGCGCCCTCACGCACGCGGGCGATGGCGTCGCCCGGCGCCTTCATCAGCGACAGCGTCCCTTTGAGGGTGTCGGGCACCGGGTCGGTCATCACGGCGTCGGGCGCGAAGGTGCGCATCAGGTCGATCGCCCGGTTCTTCAGGTTGACCGGGCGCGCCATGCCGTAGAGCAGGCCTGACCCGGCATCCAGCAGCGCCAGTTCGTCCGACAGCAAACGCCAGCCGCGGTGGGCGAGCGCTGCGGTGAGCGTGCTCTTGCCCGAGCCCGGCGGCGCCGGCAGCACCAGCGCTCGGCCGTCACGCTCCAGCACGGCGGCGTGATAGACGACGTATTGGTGGGCGTGGGCGGTCACCGCCCAGTTCAGACCCCACTCGATCATGTGGAAGGCCTGGGTGGCCCGCAAGGTGGTGAAGGCCGCCAGCCCATCGGTGGAAAAGCGGGCCTGGCGCCGGCCGGCCAGTCGGCGCCACAGCGCATGCCAGCCGCGGTCGTGGTGCACCGCGAGGTGAAAGTCGGCGAAATCCGTTTCGTCGCCCAGCTCGAACTCGCCGTACAGGCGCAGCAGGTCAGTGGCGACGCGCGGGATGTCGGACCGCAGGCGCGCCACGAAGGGCGGCAATTGCAGCGTGACGCCTGGCCCGGACAGCTGCCGCAGCAGTTCGCCGGGTTCGAGGCTGGCCAGCGGCCGGCTCATGCCGGCTTGACGAGTTCCAGCCTCGTCAACTGCTCCAGCTTGGCGGTCAACAGGCTCGGCATCTCGCCGACCGCCACGTCATCGGGCAGGCTGTGCTGCAGGTCGGTCACCAGCTCAGGCACGCTCCAGGGCCGCTGGCGCAACAAATCCAGCAGTTCGAGGGCGAGAGGATCGAGCAGGTGGGTGTTGCCGCTGATGGCGTCGTAGATCACGCCGCCATCTTCCCATTCCCGCACGTGCATGTCGTGTGGGCGGTTCAGCTGCCAGCGCGTGGCCACCGCAACGCTGCAGGCGCGCCGGTCAGGCGCAGGAATCGTCTGCGCAGGCGACGAAGTTCTTCTTCAGGTACGTGACGATCTTGGCTTGCGTCCAGGTGGCGCCGGCCGGATCGACATAGCTGGTGTTGCCGAACTTGACCAGCACGTTGGTCGCACCCGGGGCCAGGCACTTGTTCAGGGTGGAATTGAGCACCTTGAAGTTCAGCCAAGCCACCAACATCAGCTTCTGGAACTCACCGCAG
This sequence comes from Pelomonas baiyunensis, assembly GCF_043555935.1. Lineage (NCBI taxonomy): Bacteria > Pseudomonadati > Pseudomonadota > Betaproteobacteria > Burkholderiales > Sphaerotilaceae > Roseateles > Pelomonas baiyunensis. The sequence continues at coordinate 379,873 of NZ_JBIGIB010000003.1, forward strand.
GTCGACGAACCCGGGCCGTACACGCCGGGCGTGCCGGAAGGCTTCTTGGGCGAACCGTTGAGGATGCTCCAGACCGAATCGTCGGAACTCACGCCCGCAATCGTTGCGCCGGTGCCCGACAGCAACTGGCCCACCGTGTACGCCTTGTAATAGCTGGCGGTGCCGCTGGTCGCGCTGCGGCTCAGCGGCGCACGCGTCCACGGGCTCGTCGGCAGACCGGCGCGCGTGGAGTTGTTCAGCCAGCAAGCGGTGGTGTAAGTCTCGTCCGGGAACAGGCGGGTCACGTCCTGCGAGCGGGTGTACGAGCTGTTGGACATGCCCTGCGCCGAACCCCAGGTGGACGCGGTGTTGCAGTGCCAAGCCATCACCGGGCGGCTGGTCAGCGTCAGGGCGGTCGGCACCGCGGCGCCGCCGAGCTTGATGAAGCGGCGACGGCGCTCGGAGGCCAGCTGGCGTGCGGACGCATCGACGGAAGCCGGCGCTTGCGGCGTCGACTGGGAGTCGTGGAATTGGCGTTCGCTCATGACAGTGGCCTCGTGTAGGGGGTGGATTGCACCAGCATGGGGCGCAATTCCTTGTGTAACGGCAGTGCGCGGCATCTTATCGGGCGTCGCGTCGTTTGGGTGGGGAGTGTTCCACACAACGAGTTTTCAGGGGTGGCGCGGTCCCCCTTGATTGGGTGGCTCGGGGGCGTCGGGGAGGGGCTGAGCACCGCGGTTTTGGGCGGGCAGCGGCGTGAATCGCGGCCGGCGGCGGCCCATGCCGCTGTTTTTGCCGTCTGTCGCGCGGCGGCGGCGGCGCGGGCGTGAACTGCAGACACTGCGCGGCATCGACAAACCGGGAGATCGGCATGAAGCGTTGGCTGTTGTGGGTGTGTGCGGCATCGGTGTGCGCGGGCAGCGCGTGGGCGGGTGACAACGACTGGCGCCTGCGCATCAAGAAGGAAGCCGATGGCTGGACTGCCAGCTTTTCCGGCCCGATGGAGTACGGCAGCGGCAAGAACCGGGTGCGGGGCTCGGGCGTCAAGGTGGAAAAGGTGCGCGCGTTGTCCACCTTCACCAAGCTGCGCATCGACGGCCCGCTGGACGTGAAGCTGGCTCAGGGTTCCAGTGACCAGGCCACGGTGGTTGCCGACGACAACGTGGAGCCGTTGGTGGACACGGTCGTCGAGGGCGACGCGCTGGTGGTTCGGCTCAAGCGCGACGCGGGGTTTGTCACCCGGTCCGCACCGCAGGTGCGCGTCAGCGCGCGCAGCCTGCAGTCGGTGGCGATCCAGGGCTCGGGCGACTTGACGGTCGACAGCTTCAAGGGCGATGCCCTGGCGCTGAGCGTCGTGGGTTCGGGCGATGTGCGCCTGGGGTTGTTGGAGGTGAAGGACTTCAGCGTCAGCATCAGCGGGTCTGGCGACGTGCACGTGGCGGGGCGCGCGGATCAGCAGACCTGGCAGCTCAGTGGCTCGGGCGATGTGGACGCGCGCGCGCTGTCCGGCCGCGCGGCCAAGGTCAGCCTGCATGGCTCGGGCGACGTGGCTTTGGGCGTCACGGAGCAGCTCGACGCCCAGCTCAGCGGCTCGGGCGACCTGAGCTATGCCGGCCGGCCGCAGTTGCGCCAAAGCGTCAGCGGCTCGGGTGAGATTCACCGCCGGTAGGCGCTTGGGCAGCCTCGGCCCAGAATCGAGGCGTGACGGACGACAAGCTTTGGTGGGAGACGCTGCAGGGCGGGCCGGTGTTGCTGGCTCTGTTCGATGTGCACGACCAGGTGCAAAGCGCGAACGCCGCCTACCGCGAGGCTTGGGGCATGGCCCCCGGGGCCCTGCCCAGCTGGAGTGACCTGTGGGCCGCGGCCCAGGCGCAGGGACTGGGCCCGGTGGGGCCGCCGGAGCGGCGCGCCCGGTCCGGGCCGCGTGCGTTCGAGCAAGCCTGGCGAGACGGCCGCCGCTACTGGTGGGTGGAGCAACGCCTGCCGAATGGGCATTTGGCGGTGACCGGCATGGACATCACCGGCCAAGCCCGCCCACGGCCGGCGGGCGGACAGGTGCTGGACGCTCAGGTGGGCCTGGAGTTGCTGCAGTCCCTGCTGGCCGACAGTTCGGCGTGGCCGTTGTCGGTGGCCACGTTGCCCGCCACGACCGACACCGAGGCTTTGCTGGGCCGCATCCGCGGCGAGGACCGTTGCGCACGTCTGGCCGATGGCCGCTTGTTGCTGATCCTGCCGTCCACCGGGCCGGCCCAGGCCGTTGCGCTGGGTGAGCGGCTGGGCGCGGTGTCGCTGGTCGAAGCCGCCTGGGGCGACTCCGCCAGCACGCTGTTGGCTAGGGCTTGAGCTTCAGATCGCGACCCTGGGCTTGGGCCGGTGCGGGCAGCCCGGCGATGGCGGCGAGCGTGGGGGCCAGGTCAGCCACTTCCACGCGCTGCTTCATCTCACCCTGACCCACGCGGCTCGGACCCCAGAACAGCAGCGGCACGTGCGTGTCGTAGTCGTGCGGGCTGCCGTGGGTGCTGCCGCCGGGGCGGTAGCTGAAGATCCAGTGGCGCTTCAGCACGATCTGCAGCTGCGCGGCGCGGGTCGGGTCGAAGGACTTGCGCATGGCGTCCAGGTAGGGCGTGGCGGTGTCCGAGCCCAGCAGTTGCTCGCGCGTGAACACGGCGGCCACGCCGGGCAGCTTGAGCAGTTCGTCCCGTGCGGCAGCTTGCACTTCGGCGAACTTCAAGCCTTTCTCGTTCGCCAGCGCTTCATTCAGCAGCAGGCCGGAGGCGGAGAAGTCCCGCGCAAGGCGGTCCACGCCGAAGCGGGCCGACAACGCCGCATTCACCACGGCCAGCGACGGCGCGGTGTTGAAGCGGCCCGCGTCGCGGCCTTGCGTGGCGGCCCACTCCGGCGTGTCGGTGAAGCCGTGGTCGGCCGTCAGGGCCAGCACGTAGTTGCCGGCGCCCACCGTGCGGTCCAGGTGCTGGAAGAAGGCCTGCAGGTGCCGGTCCAGGTGCAGCAGGTGGTCGTGCGACAGGCGGGACTCGGGCCCGAACGCGTGGTTGATGTAGTCGTGGCTGGACAGGCTCACCGACAGGATGTCCGTCACTCCGCGCTGGCCGAGCTTCTCGTTCGTGATGGCCGCGCGGGCAAAGGCCAGCGTCAGCTCGTCACCGAAGGGCGAGGCCAGCAGGTTGCCGTAAAAGCGCGGGCCCGGGCCGTCCATCTTGTCGCCGATCACCGCGGGCAGCGTGTTCCCGTTGCCGCTGGCCACCTGCCAGGTCTGGCCGTCGGGCACCGAGCGGGCGTAGGCCGATTCGGGCAGCAGCGGGGCCCAGGTCTTCTTGAAGAAGCTGTCGGCCGGCTTGGCGGCGTTGAAGTCGGTCACCCACTGCGGGTGGCTGGGCATGTAGTAGGTGCTGGACGCGAAGCGGCCCGTCTCTGTCATGTACATGTAGGCCGTGCCCTTGTGCCCGGCCGGCAGGATGGCGCCGCGGTCTTTGCCCGAGATGCCGATGACCTTGGACGCTGGCGAGCGGGTGCGCAGCACGTCGCCCAGCGTTTCCACCTTCAGGTTGCGCGGGCTTGTGCCCGACAGAGGCGCCGTGGGGCTGTCGATGTACTGGTAGGCCGTGTCGCCGGTGTTGTAGACCTGGGCGCCGGTGGCGGGGTCGCGCCATTCGTTGCTGATGATGCCGCTGCGCTGCGGGTAGGCGCCGCTGAGCATCACCGAGTGGCCTGCGGCCGTGACGGTGTGGCCGTGGCCGTAGTGGGCGTCCGAGAACCAGCGGCCGTGGTCCAGGAAGCGCGCGAAGCCGTCGGGCGCGAGTTGGTCGCGGTAGCCGGTGACCTGCCGCATCGGCAGACCGTCGATGACGACCAGCACCACCAGTGGCGGCGCATTTGGGGTGGCAGGGGCGGGCGCGGAAGCCGGGGGCGGCGTGGTCGAGCAGGCGGTGAGGGCGCTGGCCAAAGCCAGGCCCAGCAGGTGGCGTCGGGTGGTCAACATGACGGATTCGTGACAGCGGGGTGCGCGAGCTTACGTCGTCACAATGTCTGGCTTGTAAAGCCATGCCGCCTGCCTTGACCGCGCCTGCCCCCGCTCCTTCGCTGCCGACCGGCCAGCCTCCGCGCCTCGACATCCACGGTGCCGTGGCGCGCATCACCTTGCGGCGGCCCCAACAAGCCAATCGCTTGTCTGCCGATGACCTGGAACACCTGCACGCCCACCTGGCGGCCGTTCAGGCGGACCTCGCGGTGCGCGTGCTGGTGCTGCAAGGGGAGGGGCGGTACTTTTGCAGCGGCTTCGACCTGGGCTCGCTCGGTGTGGTCGACGCCGGTGCGCGCTTCGGCGAACTGGCCGATGCCCTGGAGGCGGCGCGCCCCATCACCGTGGCCCGCCTGCACGGCGGGGTGTACGGCGGAGCGGCGGACCTGGCGCTGGCCTGCGACTTTCGCCTGGGCGTGCCGGCGGTGCAGATGTTCGTGCCGGCGGCGCGCATCGGCCTGCACTTCTATGCCGGCGGCCTGCGGCGCTTGGTCAGCCGGCTCGGGCTGGCCACGGCCAAGCAGGTCATGCTGGCGGGCCGAACGCTCGAGGCACCGGCCTTGCAGGCCTGCGGCTTTCTGGATGAACTGCTGGCGGATGAGGTGCAGCTGGACCTCGCCATTCAACAGCTGACCGACACATTGAGCGGCATGGCGCCGCTCGCACTGCTGCCGATGAAGCAGCACCTCAACGCGCTGGCGGCGGGGCAGCTGGACGCCGCACGGTTGGCCGACGACATCCGCCGGGCCCGAGATTCGGCCGATCTGGTCGAGGGCCAGGCGGCCTGGGCCCAGAAGCGAACCGCTCACTTCAAGGGGTGTTGAAAGCCCTAGGCTGAGCCGGGCGCGACATCGTGGAAAATACGGGGCCCGAACGCCTGCCCGGCGTCACCCTTACAACACTCTTCGACAGGACCAGCGTGGCCAAAGAAACCACCAAGACCACCATCGAAGCGGATGGTCTGCGCTACCGCTCCAAAGCTCCCGGCTCGCCTTTCGCGGCGACTTCCTCCTTCGGCGCGGCCACGATGTCGTGCTTCCTTTGCGGCAAGCATCGCCCCCGCGCGATGCTGAAGTCCAAGAAGTTGCTGGGCAAGTCGCAGCCGGTGTGCTCGCCGTCTTGCAAGGAACTGGACGCCCAGATCGCGGCCAAGTAACCGCCGACGCCAGTCCAAACCAAAACGCCGCTGGGGAGTGATCCTCAGCGGCGTTTGCTTTTTTGGAGCCGCCGGTTCACCCGGCCGTCACGGCGTCGCGGGCGGCCTGGCGGGTGCTCACCCCTGTCGGAAGCAGCGGCCGCACACCGAGCGGTAGCGCGCGTTGCCGCCGATTTCCACCTGCGCGCCTTCGGTCACCTTGCGGTTGTGGGCGTCCACGCGCATGTTCATGGTGGCTTTGCGGCCGCAGTCGCAGATGGTTTTCATCTCGTCCATCTCGTCGGCCAGCGCCAGCAACGTGGCCGAGCCCGGGAAGAGTTCGCCCTGGAAGTCGGTGCGCAGGCCGTAGCAGATGGCCGGCAGGTTGCGCAGGTGGGCCATCTCGTGCAGCTGCTGCACTTGTTGCTTGGACAGGAACTGCGCTTCGTCCACCAGGATGCAGGCGATGCCGGGCGTGGCGTCCATCAGGGCCACGAAGTCTGTGGTGGCGTCGAACTGTTCGACTTCCCGCTGCGGACCGAGGCGCGAGGTGACAAAGCCATGGCCGTAGCGGTCGTCCAGCCGCGCGGTGAAGATCCGCACGCGGTGGCCGCGTTCTTCGTAGTTGTGGGCCACCTGCAGCAGGGCGGTGGATTTGCCGGCATTCATCGCGGCGTAGCGGAAGAAGAGCTTGGCCATGGGGGTCTCGGGAACGGAGCGGCATTGTCCCCGCAGCCCGACCCCGCGGATCGGGGCCGGGTAAGCCCCCGATGCGCATCGATTGCAAGCCGAAACCGCGGGGTTGCGAGATGGCGCTGTCATTTTCGCCGTGCGTCAATGTCCCTTTCGCCTCGACCTGTCTGAAGAATGAGCAAAGACACCGTCACCGCGGTCCGCCAGGATGGCCTGCGCTATGCGTCGAAAGTGGGCGGATCGCCCTTCCTCGGCAGCGGCCACACCCGCTCCTGCTTCAAGTGCGGCAAGCACCGCGCGCCGGCCAGCCTGCAGTCCATCCGGCTGCTCGGTCGCAACGAGGTGGTCTGCAAGCCCAATTGCAAGGCCGAGCCCTGAGCGGCTGACGCCCCCGGCTGACGTGCCGCCGCCGTGGCGGCACGGCTCCTTCTTTCGATGCCCCCTGTGAGCCGCGGCGTGACGCCCCGGCCTGGCGTTGACGTCTCGGCATCAAATGCATAGCATGATATGTATTTGATGCCGAGGGGAGCGCCATGGTGCAGGACGTTGTCAGGGAGCTGGGCCACCTGAGCCTGGGCACGCGCTTGCGCCGCATCGGCGAGCTGCTGCAGGCCCAGACCCAGGCGGTGCTGGCGGCGCATGGCTTCGAGCAGCCGGCGGCCTACTTCCCGCTGCTGGCGGCGCTGGACCGCCTGGGCGACTTGAGCGTGGGAGAGCTCAGCCAGGCGGTGGGCGTCAGCCAGCCCGTCGTCACGCGATCATTGCGTGGGCTGGAGGCGGATGGGCTGGTCGAGTCCGCCGCCGTCGAGGGAGACCGGCGCGTGCGGCGCATCGTGCTGAGCCGCGCAGGCCGCAACCTGGTGCATCGGGCCCGGCAAGAGGCCTGGCCGGCCATCGAGGCTGCCGTGGCCCAGGCCTGCGAAGGGCTCAGTGGCCCGCTGCTCGCCCAGCTGGCAGGGCTGGAGGACGCGTTGGCCGAGGGGTCGCTGCACCACCGCGTGACGCAGGCCGGGGGCCGGGCATGACGCCGCTGGATCACCCCGTCTGGGCCAGCCTGGTGCATCAGCCCCACTGGGCCGAAGGCGGCCCGCTGGCCCGGCGCTTCAAGCCGGACATCAACCGTTTCGCCGCGGCGCTCGATGACAGCGCGGAGAGCCTCGCTGCGCTGGCCGACCTGGTGGGTGAGGGCGATGACGCGGTCTTCATCGCCCAGGTGCCGCCCGTCGTCGTGCCGACCGGCCTGGGCGTGGCCAAGGCGGCCCAGGGCGTTCAGATGCTGGCCGAACGGCTGCTGCCACCCGACGAGGATGTCCAACTGCTGGGCGAGGCGGACGCGGCGGACATGCTCGCCCTGGCCACGCTGACCGAGCCCGGGCCCTTCCTGCCGCGCACTCACACCATGGGCCGCTTCGTCGGCCTGCGCATCGACGGGCGGCTGGTGGCCATGGCCGGGCAGCGCATGCGCTTTCCCGGCCATGTGGAGGTGAGCGGCGTCTGCACTCACCCGGCTTTCCGCGGTCAGGGCCTGGCGCGGCGGTTGTCGGCGGCAGTGACGGCAGATCTGCAGGCCCGCGGCGAGCAGCCCTTTCTGCACGCTTGGGCGAGCAACACCGCCGCCATCGCCCTCTACGAAAGCCTGGGCTTCGTCACGCGGGCCACCCTGAACATCGCGGTGCTCAAACGCCTGCCAGTGTGAGCGCCGGGGTGGCACTCCAGCCGCCCCCCAGGGCGCGGATCAGGCCGACCGTCGCCTGGTACTGCGCCGACTTCACCTGCAGCGCGGCCCGCCGGTTGGCGAGCTCGCTGCGGCGGGCGTCCAGCAATTCCAGCTGGCTCACCAAGCCGTTGCGGTAGCGCGCGTCCGACAGCTTCAGCGCCTGACCGGCCGCGCTGACCGCGCGGGCGTTGGCCTCGCCTTGCGCCTGCAGCAGCGCCAGTGCGCCGAGCTGGTCTTCCACGTCCTTCAGCGCCAGCAGGAACTGCTCGCGGAACGCGATGGCGGTGCCGTCCAGCTGCGCCTGCGCGGCGTTGACGCCCGCCTCGCGCCGGCCGCCGTCGAACAGCGGCAGCGCACCCAGCAGGCCCACGCCCCAGCTGCTGGCGCCGCTCTTGAGCAGGTTGGACAGTTCGCTGGACACGCCACCGCCCTGCGCCGTCAGCGTGAGGCTGGGCCACCAGGCGGCGCGGGCCTCGCCCACGCGGGCCTGCGCGGCTTCGAGCTGGCTGCGGGCGGCGGCGAGATCCGGGCGGCGTTGCAGCAGTTCGGAGGGCAGGCCTGCCGGGACGGCGGGCAGCGCGGTCGTCCAGGTCACGGGCGCCAGGCGGAAGTTGGAGGCCGGCTCGCCCAGCAGCACGGCCAGCGCGGTTTCGAGTTCCACGCGGCGGCGGTCCAGGGACAGCGCTTCGGCCTCGTTCGCGGCCAGCTCGGCGCGCACGCGGGCCAGGTCGAGGTCGGCCACGTCACCGGCGCGGGCGCGCTTCTCGGTCAACGCCAGGGTCTCGGCGTAGGCCGCGACCGTGCCCTGCACGAGGTCGCGCTCGGCATCCAGCGCCCGCAGCGCGAGATACCCGCGGGCCACGTTGGCCTGCACCAGCAGGCGGGCATCGGCCAGCAGCTGCTCGCGGGCCTGCACGTCGAGTGCAGCGGCATTGCGCTCGTGCAGCAGGCGGCCGCCCAGGTCCAGCTCGTAGGCCAGGTTGAGGCCGGCGCTGTACTGCGTGGCGCCGGGGGCGCCCGGCGTGGGCGTGCTGCGGCTGGCGCCGGCCGAGGCGCCCAGCTGCGGCAGGCGTGCGGCCTGGGCCGAGCCCAGCGCGGCGCGGGCCTGCGCCAGCCGGTTGGCCGCCGCCTGCACGCTGGTGTTGGCGGCCATGGCGCGGGCGACGAGGTCGTCCAGCACCGGGTCGGCAAAGGGTTGCCACCAGCTGGCGGTCAGCGCAGTCGTGGCGTTGGCGACTTGGGCCGTGTGGGCCTTGTAGGTGGCCGGAGCCTGGGGCAGCTGGGCGGGGTCGACACGGCCGACCGAGGCGCAGCCGGCCAGCACCAGTGCGGCCACCAGGGAAGTCAGGGTTGCTTTCATGATCACTTTCCTCGTTGCGGCAGGGCGTCGATGACGGGGGCCGGGTGCGGGGCGGGCGCGCTCGGGGCGGCGGTCTGGCCGCCGTGGTGGCGCAGGGGCGCGTTGCCGGTCAGGCGGCGCACGATGACGTAGAACAGCGGCGTCAGGAACAGGCCGAAGAAGGTCACGCCGATCATTCCGGCGAACACCGCCACGCCCATGGCCTGGCGCATTTCGGCGCCGGCACCGGTGCTCAGCACCAGCGGCAGCACACCCATCACGAAGGCCATCGAGGTCATCAGGATGGGCCGCAGCCGCAGCCGTGCCGCCTCCAGCGCCGCCTGCACCGGCGTGCGGCCGGCGAACTCCAGCTCGCGGGCGAACTCGACGATCAGGATCGCGTTCTTCGCACTCAGGCCCACCAGCACGATGAGGCCGATCTGCGTGAACACGTTGTTGTCGCCGTGGCTGAGCCACACGCCGGTCATCGCCGCCAACAGGCCCATGGGCACGATCAGCAGGATGGCGATGGGCAGCGTCAAGCTCTCGTACTGCGCCGCCAGCACCAGGAACACCAGCAGGATGGCCAGCGGGAACACCCACACGGCGGAGTTGCCGGCGATCTTTTCCTGGTAGGTTAGGTCGGTCCACTCGTAGCCGATGCCCGGGGGCAGCGTCTCGGCGGCAATGCGCTCCACGGCGGCCTGCGCCTGGCCCGACGAGAAGCCGGGCGCGGCGCCGCCGTTGATGTCGGCGGACAGGAAGCCGTTGTAGCGCATGGCGCGTTCCGGGCCGAAGCTGGGCTGCACCTTCATCAGCGCCGACAGCGGCACCATCTCGCCCGACGACGAGCGCACCTTCAGCGCGCCGATGTCCTCGGCCCGGGCGCGGTAGGCGGCATCCGCCTGCACGCGGACCGAGTAGGTGCGGCCGAACTTGTTGAAGTCGTTCACGTACAGGCTGCCGAGGTAGATCTGCATGGTGTCGAACACGTCCGTCACGGCCACGCCCAGCTGGCGGGCGCGGGTGCGGTCGAGGTCAGCGAACAGCTGCGGCACGTTGACCTGGTAGCTCGAGAACAGACCGGCCAGTTCCGGCGTCTTGTAGGCCTTGGCCATGAAGGCCTTGGTGGCTGCGTCCAGCGCCTCGTAGCCCAGGCCGCCGCGGTCCTGCAGCTGCAGCTTGAAGCCGCCCGTCGTGCCCAGGCCCTGCACGGGCGGCGGCGGGAACATGACGATGAAGGCGTCTTCGATGGCGCCGTACTGCGCGTTCAGCTGGCCGGCAATGGCGCCGGCGGACAGGTCTTTGCTCTTGCGCTCTTCAAAGGGCTTGAGGGTCGCGAACACGATGCCCGAGCTGGAACTGTTGGTGAAACCGTTGATCGACAGGCCGGGGAAGGCCACCGCGTGTTCCACGCCCGGGGTCTTGAGCGTGATGTCGGTCATGCGGCGGATGACGTCTTCCGTGCGGTCCAGCGTGGCGCCGTCAGGCAGCTGGGCGAAGCCGATCAGGTACTGCTTGTCCTGCCCCGGCACGAAGCCGCCGGGCACGGCCTTGAACAGGCCCACCGTGGTGGCGACGAAGGCCAGGTAGATGACCATCATCACCGTCTTGCGCGACATCAGCGCTTTCACGCCGCCGCCGTACTTCTCGGAGCTGCTGGCGAAGAGCTGGTTGAAGCGACCGAAGAAGCCGCCCAGCACGCGGTCCATGGCGCGGGTCAGCGCGTCCTTCGGTGCGTGGTGGTCCTTCAGCAGCATCGCGGCCAGGGCCGGCGAGAGCGTCAGCGAGTTGATGGCCGAGATCACCGTCGAGATGGCGATGGTCAGCGCGAACTGCTTGTAGAACTGACCGGTCAGGCCGGTGATGAATGCCAGCGGCACGAACACCGAGATCAGCGTCAGCGCGATGGCGATGATGGGGCCCGAGACCTCGCGCATCGCCTGGTAGGTGGCGTCCCGTGGCGAGAGGCCGGCAGCGATGTTGCGCTCCACGTTCTCGACCACCACGATGGCGTCGTCCACCACGATGCCGATGGCCAGCACCAGGCCGAACAGGCTCAGCGCGTTGATGGAGAAGCCGAAGCCGTGCATCACCGCGAAGGTGCCGATGATGGACACCGGCACGGCCAGCAGCGGAATGATGGACGCGCGCCAGGTCTGCAGGAACAGGATGACGACCAGCACCACCAGCGCCACGGCTTCCAGCAGTGTGTGGATGACCGACTCGATGGACGCACGGACGAACTGCGTCGGGTCGTAGACGATGGTGTAGTCCACGCCTTCGGGCATGGCGGTCTTCAGGTCCGCCATCGCGGCGCGCACGTTGGTGGAGATGTCCAGTGCATTGCCACCAGGCGCCTGGAAGATGGGCACGGCGACGGCGGACTTGTTGTCCAGCAGCGAGCGCAGCGCGTATTCGCTGGCGCCCAGCTCGATGCGGCCCAGGTCACGCAGGCGCGTGACGGCACCGCCCGCGCCGGTCTTCACGATGATGTCGCCGAACTCCTCGACCGACTGCAGCCGGCCCTGGGCGTTGACCGACAGCTGCAGGTCCACACCGGCCAGGCCGGGCGAAGCGCCGACGACGCCGGCGGCGGCCTGCACGTTCTGGCCGCGGATGGCGGTCACCACGTCGCTGGCCGACAGGCCGTGCTCGGCCACCTTCTGCGGGTCCAGCCAGACGCGCATCGCGTAGTCGCCCGAACCGAACATCAGCACCTGGCCCACGCCCGGGATGCGCGCGAGGCGGTCCTTCACATTGAGCAGCGCGTAGTTGCGCAGGTAGGTCATGTCGTAGCGGCCGTTGGGCGAGGTCAGGTGCACGACCATGGTCAGGTCGGGGCTGCTCTTGACGGTCGTCACGCCCAGGCGCTTGACCTCTTCGGGCAGGCGCGCTTCGGCCTGGCTCACGCGGTTTTGCACCAGCTGCTGGGCCTTGTCGGGGTCGGTGCCGAGCTTGAAGCTGACGGTCAGCGTCATCAGGCCGTCGGTGGTGGCCTGGCTGCTCATGTAGAGCATGTCCTCGACGCCGTTGATGGCTTCTTCCAGCGGCGTGGCCACGGTTTCAGCAATCACCTTGGGGTTGGCGCCGGGGTACTGGGCGCGCACGACGACCGAGGGCGGCACGACGTCGGGGTATTCCGAGATCGGCAGCGCGCGGATCGACAGCAGGCCGCCGATGAAGATCAGCAGCGACAGCACGCCCGCGAAGATCGGGCGGTCGATGAAGAATTTGGAGAGATTCATGAGGGCTCCTGGCGCGAGCGCTGCGGTTTCAGGCGACAGCACGCCCCCCGCAGGCCGGTGATGCCGGCCCGCAGACAGCGCTCGCGGGTGGGGTTTAGGCTTCTTGGATCAGGAGGTTTTGGCGGCCGCCTGCTGGGCACTCAGCTCGGGCTTGGCGTCCATGGCGACGTCCTTGGGCGCGAGCACCGAGCCCGGTCGCACCCGCTGCACGCCACCGACGACGATGCGCTCGCCGCCCTTCAGGCCGCTGGTCACCACGCGCAGGCCGTTCACGCTGGCTCCGAGCGTCACCGGGCGCCACTCGGCCTGGTTGCCGGTGCCGACGACGATGACAAAACGCTTGTCCTGGTCGGTGCCCACAGCGCGCTCGTTCACCAGCAGCGCGGGTTCGTTCCTGGCCTGGCCCATGCGCAGCTTGGCGAACTGACCCGGAATCAGGCGGCCGTCCTTGTTGTCGAACACCGCGCGCACGCGCAGCGTGCCGCTCTTGGCGTCCACCTGGTTGTCCACCAGCTGCAGGCGGCCGGTGAGCGAATCGCTGCCGGTGGCCATCTCGACCGGGATCTTCTCCAGCCCGCGGCGGTCCCCCGGCAGCGCGGCCAGAGCGCCGGTGACGATCTTCTCGTCGGCGTCGAAGCTGGCGTAGATGGGGCTGACCGACACCAGCGTCGTCAGCACCGGCGCGCCTGCTCCCGCAGCGACGAGGTTGCCCGTCGTCACCTCGATCTTGCCGACGCGGCCGGCCACCGGGGCGCGCACTTGCGTGTAGCTCAGCGACAGCTGGGCCGTCTGCAGCGCGGCCTGGGCGGCACGCAGGTTGGCGGCGGACTCGCGGGCCGCGTTGTCCTTCTCGTCGAACTCACGCTTGGCCACGGCGCGGTCGTCCCACAGCGACTTGGCGCGCTGGGCCTCGCTCTGCGAGTAGATCACGCGGGCCTGGGCCGCAGCGACTTGCGCTTCCATGCGGGCCACCTCGGCCTGGTAGGGCGCGGGGTCGATGGTGACGAGCAGGTCGCCGGCCTTCACGAGGCTGCCCTCGCGAAAGTGCACGGCCTGCACGGCGCCCGACACGCGGGCCCGCACGTCCACGCGGTCCACGGCTTCCAGGCGGCCGGAGAACTCGTTCCAGGCGGCCACGTCCTGGCGCACGACTTGGGCGACGGAGACCGGCGTGGCGGGCGGCACGGCGGGGCCGGCGTCGGCGTCGGCTTGGGCCGGGTGGCTGAAGGGGCCGAAGCCGATGGCCGCGACAGCCACCAGCGCGGTGGCGCCGGCGATCAAGCTGAGGCGGCGGTTGAAGCGAGGGGGGGTGTTCATTTCGAGTTCTCTCCGAGGGTCATTCAGGCAGCGACAAGGCGCGGCGGGCCGCCTCGCGCAGGAAGTCGTGGATGGGGTTGAGCGTGTGTTCCGGCGCCAGCGTGGGCAGCGTCAGGTCGCGGGCACGGCCGCCGTGTTCGCGCAGGGCGGTGGCGTAGCGGCGGGCCTCGTCGTTCAGCGGGTGGCCCGTCACGCTCAGCACCAACGCGGGCGCCAGGCCGGCCAGGCGCGTGGCATTCAGTGGCGCGGCGTAGGGGTGGTCGGCGCGGATGCAGTCGCCCAGATACGCCTTCCAGCCCTTGGCGTAGTGGCACTCGCAGCCGCCGCACTCGCCCTGGCGCATGGAGGCGCTGCCGAGTTGCGGGTCCAGCATGGGTGACACGAGCAGCTGGCCGGCCAGCGCGGGGGCGTGTTGGTCCCGCGCCATCAGCGCCAGGGCGGCGGCGAGGTTGCCACCGGCTTCTTCACCGCCGACGAACAGCGCGGTGTGGGCCGAGCCGGTCAGCAGGGCGGGCCTGGCCGCCAGCGTCTGCAGGGCCTGGAACGCGGCGGTGAGACCGGTGGGGAAGGGGTGCTCCGGCGCGAGGGGGTAGTCCAGGGCCACCACGTCGGCGCCGGCCTCGGCCAGCAGCTCGTTGCGGTCCCGCGAGTCGGCCGCCGAACCCTCGGTGAAGCAGCCGGCGTGCAGCCACAGCAGCAGGGCACGGTCCTGTCCCTGCAGCGGTCTGCGGGCCTTGTAGATCTGGGCCACGCGGCCCGGCGCGGGGCCGAGGCGAACGGTGGCAGGGGTGGCGATCTTGTCCATGGCCTGAACGATAGAGATTGACGCCTTAGGGATAAACGCCCCAGAAAGTGACTCACTTTTCCTTAGCGTGGAACAATGAAGTCATCCCTTCTCGTCTTGGGGCCTTTCACGGCCCGCTGGAGCTGCCATGGACCGTCTCACCGCGATGCAAGCCTATGTCCGGGTCGTCGAGGCCGGCACCTTCACCAAGGCGGCCGACTCGCTGGACCTGCCCAAGGCCACGGTCACGCGCCTGATCCAGACGCTGGAAACCCACCTGCGCACCAAGCTGCTGAACCGCACGACGCGCCGGGTCACCGTCACGCCCGACGGGGCGGCCTACTACGAGCGCGCCACGCGCCTGCTGAGCGACCTGGAGGAACTGGAAGGCAGCATGAACCAGGCGCGGGTCACGCCGCGCGGGCGCATCCGCATCGACGTGCCCGGCGTGGTGGGGCGCGAAATGATCATTCCCCACCTGCCGGACTTCTACGCCAAGTACCCCGACATCCAGATCGAGCTGGGCGTGAGTGACCGCACGGTGGACCTCATCAGCGACAACATCGACTGCGTGATCCGCGGCGGCGAGCTGACCGACCAAAGCCTGGTGGCGCGGCGCATTGCCGAGTTCCGCTTCATCACCTGTGCCACGCCCGAGTACCTGCGTCGGCACGGCACGCCCACCCACCCCAGCCAGCTGATGGAGGCGCCGCACCGCATGGTGGGCTACTTCTCGGCGCGCACGGGCAAGGTGATGTCCGACACCTTCGTGAAGGGCGAGGAAACCGTGGAGGTGGCGGGCAACCACCTGCTGGCCGTGAACGACGCCAGCGCCTACATGAATGCGGGCCTGGCCCACCTGGGCGTGATGCAGCTGACCTGCTTCATGGCCGGGCCGCTGGTGCGCAGCGGCGCGCTGGTGCGCGTGCTGGAGGACTGGGATGCTGAAGCCATCCCGGTCTATGTGGTGTACCCGCCCAACCGCCACCTCAGCAGCAAGCTGCGGGTGTTCGTGGACTGGGTGGTGGAGTTGATCGGCCGCGAGTCACTTGGCGGCTTGAAGATGCGTTGCGCGGCCTGAGGCCGCGCGGGTGGCAGGGCGAACGGGTCGGTCGACTCGGGCGGCTCAGGCCGGCTCGCAAGCGGTGATGGCGCTGGAGCCCACCGCCGCCTGGCTGAGCTCGTCGGCACTGACCGGTGCGCTGAGCGCGAGCATCATGCCCGCCGCCAACGCCGTGACGGCCGTCGCGGCAGTGATCAGGGTGAAGAGGGATCGGGGGGTGTTCATGGTGACGCTCCTGGGCCGGCGCCTTCGCCCTCACGATGGGGACGGGGTGTGCCGACAGGTTGTCACTGTAGGAATTGCGCGCCCGGAGAAAAAGCCGGTGCCATAGAACGGCGAGTTGCTGCGGGCGGAACAATCGACCGCGCGAAGCGCCCGAAGAGGCGGCCGCAAAAGTGACCGCTCAGCCCCGTTCAGCCCCTCAGCCTCGAGCCGGCGCCCCGCGCCCGCGCGCTTCCAGCCAGGCCTTGGCCTCGGAGAAATGCCCACAGCCGATGAAGGGCCGCGGCGGCTTCAGCGCCGACAGCGGCGAGGGGTGGTTCGCCTTGAGCACCAGGTGGCCTTGGCCGGCGGCGTCGATCAGCGGCGCCTTGGCCTGCGCGTAGTTGCCCCACAGCATGAACACCTTGGGCGCCGGGTCTTCGGCCGCGGTGCGAATGAGCGCGTCGGTCAGCTGCTCCCAACCCTTGCCGGCGTGGCTGGCCGCCTGGCCGTCTTCCACGGTCAGCACCGCATTGAGCAGCAGCGTGCCGCCCTCGGCCCAACGCACCAGGCTGCCGGTGGGCGGGAAGGGCTTGCCGAGGTCGCGCTGGATCTCCTTGAAGATGTTGCGCAGGCTGGGCGGAAAGGGCACGCCCTCAGGCACGCTGAAGGACAGGCCCTCGGCTTGGCCGGGGCCGTGGTACGGGTCCTGGCCGAGGATGACGACGCGGGTTTGCGACAGCGGCGTCAGCGTCAACGCGCGCAGCGGCTCGGGCGGGTAGATGGTGGCGCCGGCGGCATGGCGCTCGGCCAGGTAGGCCAGCAGCTTCTGGCCGACGGGCGACGCCGCCCAGGCGTCCACGACGGGGCGCCAGTCGGTGTCGGGAAGTTGGAGAGGCAGCTTCATGTCGTTGGCGCCGTGAAATTTGCGGGCCGAGCGCCGGGCCGCTCCCAAGCCGGCCCACCATGGCGATGTGCTTGGCGGTCAATCCGCCAAGCGTCGCCGTCCCCTCGGGGGACCGACCAGACTCGCTCGCGTTCAGCGTAGCGAGTTTGGGCGAGGGGGCGCATCATGCGAACAGGGTCGCCAGGGCCAGGCCCGGGTCGGGCTGGCGCATGAAGGCCTCGCCCACCAGGAACGCGTTCACCTGCGCTTCGCGCATCCGCTTCACATCGGCCGCGCCCAGGATGCCGCTCTCGGTCACCAGCAGCCGGTCGGCTGGCACGCGGGGCAGCAGGTCGAGGGTCGTGTCCAGCGTCACGTCGAAGGTGCGCAGGTTGCGGTTGTTGATGCCCACCAGCGGGGTCTTGAGCTTCAGCGCCCGGTCCAGCTCGTCGCCGTCGTGCACTTCCACCAACACGTCCAGGCCGATGGCGTGGGCGGCGGCTTCGAGATCGGCCATTTGCGAGTCGGCCAGGCAGGCGGCGATCAGCAGGATGCAGTCCGCGCCCATCGCCCCGGCTTCCATCACCTGGTACTCGTCCACCATGAAGTCTTTGCGCAGCACCGGCAGCGCGCAGGCGGCACGGGCTTCTTGCAGGTAGGCGACGGAGCCTTGGAAGAAGCGCTCGTCAGTCAGCACCGAGAGGCAGGCCGCGCCATGGCGGGCGTAGCTGTCGGCGATGGCGGCGGGCCGGAAGTCGGCGCGGATCACGCCCTTGCTGGGGCTGGCCTTCTTGATCTCGGCAATGACACCGGCCTGGCCGGCCGCGAGCTTGGCGAGCAGCGCACGCTCGAAGCCGCGCTGCTCGCCTTTGCGGCCCTCGGCTTCGTCACGCAGCGAGGCCAGCGAGCGGCGCGCCTTGGCGGCGGCGATTTCTTCCCACTTGACCTCGACGATCTGCTTCAGGATGTCGGCGCTCATGCGGCACTCCCGAGGCCCTGGGTGGCCTTGACGAAGGCGTCCAGCTTGGCGCGGGCGGCGCCGCTGTCCAGCGCCTGGCGGGCGCGTTCGATGCCGTCGGGCAGGCTGCTGGCCACATTGGCCGCGTACAGCGTCGCGCCGGCGTTCAGCAGCACGATGTCGCGCGCCGGGCCGGCTTGCCCGTCGAGCACGCCAATCAGCATCTGGCGCGACTGCTCGGGGCCTTCCACCTTGAGGCTGCGGTTGCTGGCCATCTGAAAGCCGAAGTCCTCCGGGTGCACCTCGTACTCGCGGATGGCGCCGTCCTTCAACTCGCCGACCAGCGTGGTCGCGCCCAGCGAGATCTCGTCCATGCCGTCCTTGCCGTAGACGACGAGGGCATGCTCGGCGCCCAGGCGCTGCAGCACGCGCACCTGGATGCCGACGAGGTCGGGGTGGAACACGCCCATCAGGATGTTGGGTGCGCCGGCCGGGTTGGTCAGCGGGCCCAGGATGTTGAAGATGGTGCGCACGCCGAGCTCGCGGCGCACCGGGGCGATGTTCTTCATCGCCGGGTGGTGGTTGGGCGCGAACATGAAGCCGATGCCGCACTCGGCCACGCTGGCAGCCACCTGGCGCGGCGTGAGCTGGATGTTGGCGCCCAGCGCCTCCAGCACGTCGGCGCTGCCGGTCTTGCTGCTCACACTGCGGTTGCCGTGCTTGGCCACCTGCGCGCCGGCGGCGGCCGCCACGAACATCGAGCAGGTGGAGATGTTGAAGCTGTGCGCGCCGTCGCCGCCGGTGCCCACCACGTCCACGAGGTGGGGCAGGGGGCCGAGCGGCACCTTGTTGGAGAGTTCGCGCATCACCTGCGCGGCAGCGGTGATCTCGCCGATGGTTTCCTTCTTGACGCGCAGGCCGGTGATCAGCGCGGCGGCAATGACGGGCGACATCTCGCCGGCCATGATGCGGCGCATCAGCGTCAGCATCTCGTCGTGGAAGATCTCGCGGTGCTCGATGACGCGGGTGAGGGCTTCGTTGTCGGTGATCGGCATGGCTTCAGGTCTTCTCGAAGAATTCGCGGGCAGCCGCGATGGCACGGTCGATGCCGGCGGCATCGACATCCAGGTGGGTCACGAAACGCAGGCCGATGAGGCCGGTGGCCAACACGCCGCGGGCCTTCAGGTGCTCCAGCAGCGCGGCGCCCCGGCCGCCCTCGACCTGGGCGAACACGATATTCGTCTGCGGTGGCGTGACCGTGACGCCCGGCAGCGCGGCCAGGCCGTCCGCCAGCCGGCGGGCCAGCGTGTGGTCGTCGGCCAGGCGGTCCACGTGGTGGGTCAGCGCATGGTCGGCCGCGGCGGCCAGCACGCCCACCTGGCGCAGGCCCCCGCCCACCATCTTGCGGATGCGGTGGGCCCGCTGGATCAGCTCGCGCGAGCCCACCAGCATGGAGCCGATCGGCGCGCCCAGGCCCTTGCTGAAGCAGATGGACACCGAGTCGAACGGCCGGGTCAGGTCCGCCACCGTGCGGCCGGAGGCCACGGCAGCGTTGAACAGCCGGGCGCCGTCCAGGTGCGTGGCCAGGCCGCGGCTGTGGGCCAGGTCGCAGGCGGCTTCGGCATAGCCCGTGGGCAGCACGTTGCCGCCCCAGGTGTTCTCCAGCGCCAGCAGCCGCGTGCGGGCGAAGTGAGGGTCATCGGGCTTGATGGCGGCGGCGATGTCGTCGAGCTTGATCGTGCCGTCGGGCTGGTTGGGCAGGGGTTGGGGCTGGATGCTGCCCAGCACCGCCGCCCCGCCGCCCTCGTAGCGGTAGGTGTGAGCCAGTTGGCCGACGATGTACTCGTCGCCCCGGCCGCAGTGCGCGAGCAGCCCGCACAGGTTGCTCTGCGTGCCGCTGGGCATGAAGAGCGCGGCTTCCTTGCCCAGCAGCGCAGCGACGCGTTCCTGCAGCGCATTGACGGTGGGGTCGTCGCCAAAGACGTCGTCCCCCACAGCCGCGCGGGCGATGGCCTCGCGCATGGCGGCGGTGGGCTGGGTGACGGTGTCGCTGCGCAGGTCCACCACGGCACCTGTGGCGCGGCCGCCGGAGGACGGTGCGTAGTCCGTCATGCGCGCAGCTCCAGGAAGTTGCGCAGCATGGCGTGGCCGTGCTCGCTCAGGATGGATTCCGGGTGGAACTGCACACCTTCGCAGGGCGTGGCCGTGCCGGCCAGCTCGCGGTGGCGCACGCCCATGATCTCGCCGTCCTCGCTGCGGGCGGTGATGTCCAGTACGGCCGGGCAGCTCGCTTCCTCGATGACGAGGGAGTGGTAGCGGATCACCGAGAAGTCTTTCGGCAAGCCGCTGAACACGCCGCGCTGGTCAGTCGTGATGGTGCTGGCCTTGCCGTGCATCTGGCGCTGCGCGCGGATGATCTTGCCGCCCAGGGCCTGACCCATGGACTGGTGACCCAGGCACACGCCCAGCAGAGGCTTCTTGCCCAGAAAGTGCTGGATGGCCTCCACGCACACACCCGCTTCGTTGGGCGTGCAGGGGCCGGGCGAGAAGACGATGTGGTCGGGGTTCAGCGCCGCCATTTCGGCGACCGTGATTTCATCGTTGCGCACCACTTTCACATCGGCGCCCAGTTCACCGAAGTACTGGACGATGTTGAAGGTGAAGCTGTCGTAGTTGTCGATCATCAGCAGCATGAAGGCTCCAGATTTGGAAACTTGCTCGGTCCGGACCGCGGCGGGTGCGCGGCGTCCGGAAGATCCCCTCGGAGGGCCCTGGCGGTGGCGGCCCGACGGGGCTCGGGCGCGTGAGGGCGTGCGTGTCTGTTGGCGGCTAGCGCCACCAACGCTGGCGCCAGGCCAGTTGCGGTTCCGAGGTCTGCTGAGTGCGCATGGGCGCGGATTGTAGGGCGGTGATTTGCCCGGGCGCTTCGGCTCCGTGCAAGCCTGCATCCACCTTGAAAAACAGGCCGCGTGCCACGGTGGGTGGCAGGCGGCCTGAGCGCGGTGTGCAGAGCGCGGTGCGGGGGGGAGTCAGCGCTTGATGATGCGCACGCCGGCGCGCGTCTTGCCGGACTCGACGTAGCCGATGCCGCCCGGCGTTTCGGCCACGTACTTCAGCACCGCGTCGTCGCCGTCGAGTTCCTGCGGCGGCTTGGCGCCGCCGGTGAACACCTGCTGGGCCCAGTAGGCCTTGAGCTGCGAGGCGTTCTTCTTGAGCACCTGGCTGCGGAAGGCGTCGGTCACGGCGCTTTCCTTCTGGTTGACCGGGCTGGCGGGCGAGCCGTCCGGGAAGGTCTTGACCTGGCGCAGAAAGATTTTGGCGGCGGCCTCGTCGTCGATGCTCACGGTGGTGGCGGCGTTCACGGCCAGCACGGGGTCGGCCAACGTGGCGGTGGCGGCACCCGTCAGCAGGGCCGCAGCGATGAAGGGAATGAGCTTCATGGGTGGGGCCTCCGAGTTCAGAACACCGTGTCCAGCGACACGGACAGCAGGCGCGAATTGCCCACGTAGGACAGGTCGGCGCCCGACATGTCGCGGAACCGGTCCCACTGCAGCTTCACGGCGGTGGAGCCGTTGAGCTCATAACGCAGCGTGGCGGAGTAGCCGCTGTCGTGCTGCTGGCCGTTGGGCGCAAAGGTGTTGCGCTCGCGGTAGTTGGTGCGGGTGATGAGGCCGGTGAAGTCGCCCACGCGGCGGCCGATGCCCAGCATGTAGGCCTGCGAGCGGTAGCTGTAGCCGTGGCGGTCGAACACGCTGTATTCGCTGCGCACCATCCAGTCGTGCCAGTCGATGTTGGCGGACAGGCCGTAGATGCGCTGCTTCTCGGCGCTCTTGGGGCTGTCGGTGGCGGGCGTCACGCGCTCGCCGGTGCTGCGGTCCCACTGCTGCACGTCGGACTGGATGTAGGTGGCGCGGGTGGTCAGCACGCCGCGCGTGAGCACCAGGTCGCCGCCGACGATGTTCTTCCACTTCACGTTTTGCGGCGTGTCGTAGTAGATGCGCTGCATCAGGTTGTTGCGGCTGTTCTCACTGCCGAAGAAGAAGTTGGCCTTGGCGGCCCAGCCCGCCCAGTCGCCGCGGTAGGTGGCGTTGGCGCCGTTGTAGTTGACGATCTCCCAGCCGTAGAGGTCGGCCGGCGGGCGCACCCAGGTGTAGGCGAAGCCCACGTCCTGGAAGTCGGAGTAGTAGTAGATCGGCAGGCGCTTGCGGCCGACCTGCACGGTCCAGCTGTCGTTCACGTCGTAGGAGGCGTAGGCCCATTCCAGGTCGGCCTTCACGCCGTCCACGCCGCGGCCCACCACCTGCGCGGTGGCCGAGAGCTTGGGGCTGAAGGTGTAGGTGCCTTGCACGCCCACCTTGCTTTCCTGCTTGGCCTGCCAGCGCTCGCTGTAGAGCGCGCCGTGGCTGTAGTCGGCGATGAAGCAGGGGCAGTCGTAGCGGAAGTAGGGCTCGGTGCGGTCACCCGAGAGCACCTTGCCGGCCACGACCGAGGCGAAGCCGGAAAGTTGAAGGGCGTCATCCGCCAGGGCGGGCGCCGTGAAGGCCGCGGCTGCGAGGCCGACGAGGCCCGTCAGCGCAAAGCGCGAATGCAAAAGCGTCATGGAAGGGTCCAGGAAGAAAAAAGGAAGGGGCGCCGCTGCAGGCCGGGCAGCGCACGGGAACGGATGCCGGGTCAGGCGCGGGCGTCGTCCAGCCGGAAGCGGCCCACGGCCACGCCCAGTTGCTCGGCCACCTGCCGCAGCAGCTGCGAGGCTTCACCCGCCTCGGCCACCAGCTTGTGGTTGTCCTCGGTGTGGCCGCTGAGTTCGGCCACCATGGTGTTGACGTGTTCGATGCCGGAGCGCTGTTCCACCGAGGCGGTGGAGATCTGATCCACGTGGTGGCCGACCTGCTTGACCGACTCCACCAGGTGGCTCATCACGGCGCCGGCCGCATTCACGTGGCGCGAGCCGTCTTCGATGCGGTCGGCGGAGTCGTCGATCAGGGTCTTGATCTCTTTGGCTGCAGCACTGGCCCGCTGCGCGAGCGAGCGCACCTCGCCAGCCACCACGTTGAAGCCGCGGCCTTGCTCGCCAGCACGCGCCGCTTCCACGGCCGCGTTCAGCGCAAGGATGTTGGTCTGGAACGCAATGCCGTCGATCAGCGAGGTGATTTCGACGATCTTGCGGGCGCGGTCGGAAATCGCGGCCATGGCTTCCACGGCGTTGGCCACGGCCCGGCCGCCTTCGTCGGCGGCGGCGCTGGCGCGGTTGGCCAGGCGCCGGGCCTGTTCGGCGCTGTCGGCGTTGCTGCGCACCGAGGCGGTCAACTGGTCGATGCTGGCCGCGCTGGCGTGCAGGCTCTGGCGCTGGCGTTCGGAGCGCTCACTGAGCATGGCATTGCCGTCGCCGATGGCGCCGACCGCGTCGTGCACGCGGTGCACGGCGTCGCGCACTTCGCCGATCACCTCCGACAGCCGGCCCTGCATGCCGTGCATCGCAAACAGCAGGCTGCGTTGGTCCGGGGCCTTGAGTTGCACCGGCACGCTCAGGTCACCTCCAGCGATGCGCTGCACGATGTGCGTGGCCTCCTCCGGCCGACCGCCCAGTTGACGCGTCAGCGCTTTGATGGACGCCAGCGACACCCCCACCGACAGCGCCAGCATCAGCAGTGACGCCCCGAGGTTGGCCGCGAAGCCGCGCTGCACCAGGGTCTGGGTTTGGGTGATGTGGCCGTCCAGGTTGGCCTGAGCCTGGGTGATCTGGGTGTCCAGGTCTTTCTCCAGCGCAGCCAGCGCGGTTTGCATGGCCTGGGCGGAGTCGCCAATTTCGTCGGCCTTGCCGGCGATCAGAAGGCCGGCGACCTTGCTGGCGGTCTGGTGGTAGGTCTCGAACGCGCTGCTCAGTCGGGCTGCATCGTCGGTGTGACCGGGCACCTCGCCATAACTCTTCAGCCGCTGGCGCAGGCGCTGGGCCTTCTCGCGCACCGCGTCCAGCGCGGCCGCGTCGGCGGCGGCCGCCGCGCTCTTGAAGCCGTCAGCCACGCTGGTCAGGTCAAAGGCCAGGGCCTGGACCCGGCTCAAAGCCACCGAGTCGCTGCGCCCGAGGTCGTCCAGCATCTGGTTGGTGGCGCGGGAATAGACGTAACTGGTGATGGCTCCGAGGGCAATGGCCAGGAGCGGCAGCATCCACAAAAGACGTTTCATCGGGTTGGGGGTTCCTCGCCACCCCGCAAGCTCGATCCGGCCTCTGTCAGGTGTGCCGAAAAATTCTAGGAAGGCCTCTCTAACCGCCAGGCGTCAAGCAGGCCCAGGGCGCGCATTAGTTGGCGGCCCTGCCCACTTTGGAACCGGTTTCACACTTGGCGTGTCGCGCAGTGGCGACCGTCGCTCAGAAACCTTCTTCCACCAACTCGGCCGCGCGCAGCAGGGCGCGGGCCTTGGCTTCCGTTTCCTGCCATTCCAGCTCGGGCACCGAGTCGGCCACGATGCCGGCTGCCGCCTGCACGTACAGCATGCCGTTCTTCACGATGCCGGTGCGGATGGCAATCGCCAGGTCCATGTCGCCCGCAAAGCTGAGGTAGCCGCAGGCGCCGCCGTAGATGCCGCGCTGCACGGGCTCCAACTCATCGATGAGTTCCATCGCGCGCACCTTGGGCGCGCCGCTGAGCGTGCCGGCCGGAAAGGTAGCCTTGAGCACGTCGAGCTGCCCCACCTCGGGCCGCAGCGTGCCTTCCACGTTGCTGACGATGTGCATCACGTGCGAATAGCGCTCGACCTCGAACGCCTGCGTCACCTGCACGCTGCCCGTGCGGGCAATGCGGCCGATGTCGTTGCGGGCCAGGTCGATCAGCATCAGGTGCTCGGCGCGCTCCTTGGGGTCGGCCTTGAGCTCGGCCTCCAGCGCCACGTCGCGCTCGGGCGTGCCGCCGCGCGGCCGGGTGCCGGCCAGCGGGCGGATGGTGACCTTGCGGCTGCCGTCGTTGGCGTGCTCTTCGCGCACCAGGATTTCCGGGCTGGCGCCCACGACCTGGAAGTCGCCGAAGTCGTAGAAGTACATGTAGGGGCTGGGGTTCAGCGCCCGCAGCGCCCGGTACAGCGCAATCGGCTCGGCCTTGAAGGGCTTGGCCAGGCGCTGGCCGATGACGACCTGCATCAGGTCGCCGGCGGCGATGTATTCCTTGGCGCGCTCCACGGCGGCCATCAGCTCGGCCTTGGAGAAGTCGCGCTGCACCGGGTGCGATTCGCTGCGGGTCACGCGCGGCACGCTCACCGAGTAATGCAGCTTGTCGCGCAACACGCTCAGCCGCTTGGTGGCCTTGAAGTAGGCCTCGGGCTGGCGCGGGTCGGCCCAGACGATGAGGTAGAGCCGCCCGGAGAGGTTGTCGATGACGGCGACTTCCTCGCTCAGCAGCAGCAGGATGTCGGGCGTGCCCAGGCCGCCTTCCTTGCGGGTGTCGGCCAGGCGCTTTTCGATGGCGCGCACCGCCTCGTAGCCGAAGTAGCCTGCCAGGCCACCGCAAAACCGCGGCAGGCCGGCCGGGATCTTGGGCTTGATGCGCTCCTGGTAGGCCGCGATGAAGTCCAGCGGGTTGCCCTGGTGGGTCTCGACCACCTGGCCGTCCGTCACCACCTCGCACAGCGTGCCGGTGGCGCGGATGAGCGTGCGCGCGGGCAGCCCGATGAAGGAGTAGCGCCCGAAGCGCTCGCCGCCGACGACGGACTCCAGCAGGAAGCTGTTGCGGCTCTGGCCGGCGCCGGCGCAGAGCTTGAGGTACAGGGACAGCGGGGTTTCGAGATCCGCAAAGGCCTCGCTGATCAGCGGGATGCGGTTGTAGCCTTCGGCGGCCAGGCTCTGGAATTCGAGTTCAGTGATCACGACATCAAACCTTGAAACAGGGGAGTTCAGGGCTTGGCGTGCAACCCGAAGGGCTTCGGGCAACGCGGAAATTGCGCGTCAGGGCGCGCCAAGCGGCATCAGGCGGAAGCGGACCAGCGACGCCAGGGCCAGGCTCCCCGGTCACTCGACCCCGTGATGTACTTGCGCGTCACGAACATGATCGAATCAGTGTATCAGCCGGGTTTTGGGCGAGCCGCGCCATACTTCGGCACACGAAGACGCCGCCATCGCGGCACATGAACAACGGAGTGAGACACATGCGCGCTTTCATGGTGGCAGCCTGCTTGGCTGTGGCCGGCCTGGTTGGGGGAGAGGCAGCCGCCCAGACGGTTGAAGTGGCCAACGTCAAGTACGAGCCCACGGCCGACTTGGCCGGGCAGAAGTTGGTGCTCAACGGCGCCGGCATCCGCTACAAGTTCGTGGTCAAGGTCTACACGGCCGGCCTGTACCTGACGCACAAGGCCGGCTCGACGGCCGAGGTGCTGTCCACCCCGGGCCCGAAGCGCATCCACATCCAGATGCTGCGCGACATCGACGGCAACGAGCTGGGCAAGCTCTTCACCAAGGGCATGGAGTCCAACGCGCCGCGCGACGAGTTTGTGAAGTGCATCAACGGCGTGCTCAAGCTCAGCGAAGTGTTCGCGAGCCGCAAGCAGCTCAACACCGGCGACAGCTTCTCGGTGGACTACGTGCCGGGCATCGGCTCCACGCTGCTCGTCAACGGCAAGACCGCGATGCCCGAGCCCATCAAGGAGCCGGAGTTCTTCTCGGCCCTGCTGCGCATCTGGCTCGGCGACAAGCCGGCCGACGACGGGCTGAAGGATGCCCTGCTGGGCATCAAGCGCGAGCGCAGCAAGCGCTGAACCCCGGGGCGGGGCTCAGCCCTGCAGCCAGCGGAGGGCGTCCAGCCGGGCCACGTGCTCGGCCGCCGGCACCGCGAGGATGTCTTCGCCGTGGTTGTAGCCATAGGTCACCAGCACCACCGGGCAGCCGGCCGCGTGAGCGGCTTCGGCGTCATTGCGCGAGTCGCCCACCATCCAGGTTGCTGACGGCGCCGTGCCCAGCGCTTCGCAGGTCTTGAGCAGCGGCAGCGGGTCGGGCTTTTTGCGCTCGAAGCTGTCGCCGCCGAACACGTGGGTGAAAAAGCCGTCCAGGCCTTTGCGTTGCAAGAGCTCGCGGGCCGGGGCGACGGGTTTGTTGGTCAGCACAGCCAGCGGCACCCCGCGGGCGCGCAGCGCCTGCAGCCCTTCCAGCACGCCCGGGTAGACGGCGGCGTGTTCCCCGTTCACCACGGCGTAGTGCTGCTGGTAGAGCGCCCAGGCGCGGTCGAACAGCGCCGGTTCGGCGCCCACGTGCGCCAGCGTCTGCCGCACGAGGTTCTCGCCGCCGCGGCCGATGGTGTGTTCGACAAACGTGCGGCTCACCGTGGGCAGGCCCAGGTCGGCCAGGGTCACGTGCAGCACGGCGACGAAGTCGCCCAGCGTGTCGACGAGCGTGCCGTCCAGGTCGAGGATGCAAGCCTGCGGGGCGCTCACTTCAGCACCCCATCGGCCTTGAACATCGCCTTGATGCCCCGCACCGCCTGGCGGATGCGCGCTTCGTTCTCGATCAGCGCGAAGCGCACGTGGCCGTCGCCGTGGTCGCCGAAGCCGATGCCGGGCGACACGCAGACCTTGGCCTTTTCCAGCAGCTGGCGCGCGAACTCCAGCGAGCCCAGTTCGCGGTAGGGCTCGGGAATGCGCGCCCAGATGTACATGCTGGCCTTGGGGCAGTCCACCTGCCAGCCGGCTTCGGTGAGGCCCTTGTAGAGCACGTCGCGGCGGCGCTGGTAGCTGGCGGCGATGTCTTTCACGCACTGCTGGTCGCCTTCCAGCGCCGCAATCGCGGCCACTTGCAGCGGCGTGAAGGTGCCGTAGTCGTGGTAGCTCTTGATGCGGGCGAGTGCGGCGACGAGGTCGGGGTTGCCCACCATGAAGCCCACGCGCCAGCCGGCCATGTTGTAGCTCTTGCTGAGCGTGAAGAACTCCACCGCCACGTCCTTGGCGCCGGGCACCTGCATGATGGACGGGGCCTCGTAGCCGTCGAACACGATGTCGGCGTAGGCCAGGTCGTGCACGACGAGGATGTCGTGCTTCTTGGCCAGGGCCACCACGCGTTCGAAGAAGCTCAGCTCCACACACTGCGCCGTCGGGTTGGACGGGAAGCCGAACACCATCATCTTGGGCTTGGGGTAGCTGCCGCGGATGGTCTTCTCCAGCTCCGCGAAGAAGTCCACCTCGCTGCTGACCGGGATGGCGCGGATGTCGGCGCCGGCAATCACCGCGCCGTAGATGTGAATGGGGTAGCTCGGGTCGGGCACGAGCACGGTGTCGCCGCGGTCCAGCGTGGCGAGCATCAGGTGGGCCAGGCCCTCCTTGGAGCCGATCGTGACGATGGCCTCGGTGTCGGGGTTGATGTCCACGCCGTAGCGGCGCTGGTACCAGTGCGAAATGGCGCGGCGCAGGCGCGGGATGCCCTTGCTGGCCGAGTAGCCGTGGGTGTCGGGCCGCTGCGCGACCTCGGCGAGCTTGGCGACGATGTGCGGTGGCGTGGCCCCGTCGGGGTTGCCCATGCTCATGTCGATGATGTCTTCCCCGCGGCGGCGGGCGGCGAGCTTGAGCTCGGCCGTGATGTTAAAGACGTAGGGCGGGAGGCGGTCGATGCGCGCGAAGCGGCGCTTGCCGCCGGAAGCGGAAGACGGAGAAGTCATTGGCTGTGTACGTCAGCGCCCGGAACCGTCCGAGCGACGTGGGCGGCGTGGCGCCGCACCGAGGCGGAAGTTAGCACGTGTTTCCTAGAATCAGGGGATGAGTTCCCTTGCCGCCCCTATCGTCTGCATCGGCGGCTTCAACATCGACCGCAAGCTCAAGCTGCTGGCTCGACCGCTGCCCGGATCGTCCAACCCCTGCGAAGCGCATGAAACGCCCGGTGGCGTGGTGCGCAACGTGGCCGAAAACCTGGCCCGCCTGGGCCTGCCCGTCTCCCTGATCGCCGCCGTGGGCGATGACGCGGGCGGCCGCATGCTGCTCGACCAGGCGGCCACCGTGGGCATCGACACCCAGGCGGTGCTGCGCCTGCGCCGCCAGTCCAGCGACAGCTACACCGCCGTGCTGGCGCCCGACGGCAGCCTGGAGCTGGGGCTGGCGGCCATGCCGCTCGTGGAGCGGCTGAACCCCTGGGCGCTGGAGGCCAGCAAGGCGCTGCGGGCCCGGGCCGCGTTGCTGGTGGCGGATGGCAACCTGCCGCATGACGCCTGGCCGCTGCTGCTGGGCGAAGCCCGGGCGGGCGGCGCGCCGCTGGTGGGCGTGGCGGTGTCTGAGGCCAAGATGGAACGGCTGCCCCACGACCTGGCCGGGCTGCACCTGCTGATCTTGAACGCCGGTGAACTGGCCTGCGTGGCGCCCGAGCCGCTGGATGCCTTTGCCGCCTTGCACGCCCGGGGCGTGGCGCGGGTGCTGGTGTCCAAGGGCGCCGAAGGCCTGCTGCTCAGCGAGCCCGAGCGTGCGCCGCGGCACTGGCCGGCGCCGGATGTGCCGGTGGTGGATGTGACCGGCGCGGGGGACGCGCTGTCGGCCGGCGTGTGTGCGGCCCTGCTGCGCAATCCGACCGACTTCGATGCCGCCGCCCGGCTGGGCCTGGACCTGGCGGCCCTGACGCTTCAAACCGTGGACAGCGTCCACGCGGAACTGACCCCTGATTTCCTGTTGAACCGATGAACGAACTGATCGAGTTTTCGCCCGAAGTGGCGGCAGCGCGGGCGCAAGGCCTGCCGGTGGTGGCCCTGGAGTCCACCATCATTGCCCACGGCATGCCGTGGCCGCAGAACCTGGACACCGCCCGCGAGGTGGAGGCCGTGATCCGCGCCGAGGGCGCGGTGCCGGCCACGATTGCGGTGATGAACGGCCGCATCCGCGTGGGCTTGAGCGACGCCGACCTGCAGCAACTGGCGCAGGCGCCGGACGCCATGAAGCTCAGCCGCCGAGACCTGCCCTACGCCATCGCCACCGGTCGGCTGGGTGCCACCACCGTGGCGGCCACCATGATCTGCGCGCAACTGGCGGGCATCGAGGTGTTCGTGACAGGCGGCATTGGCGGCGTGCACCGGGGCGGGCACGAGAGCTTCGACATCTCGGCCGACCTGCAGGAACTGGCGCGCACCCCGGTGGCGGTGGTGTGCGCGGGGGCCAAGTCCATCCTGGACCTGGGCCTGACGCTGGAGTACCTGGAGACGCACGGCGTGCCCGTGCTCTCCATCGGGCAAGACAACTTCGCCGCCTTCTTCACGCCGGACAGCGGCTTGAAGGCCGATTTCCGCATGGACGACGCCGAAGCCCAGGCGCGCTTCATTCGTGCCAAGTGGGCGCTGGGCCTGTCGGGCGGGGTGGTGGTCAGCAACCCGGTGCCGGCGGCCCAGGCGATGCCGCGTGAAGAGATCGATGCGATCACGGCCCAGGCCCTGGCGGAGGCCGAGGCGCAGGGCATTGTGGGCAAGGCGATCACGCCCTTCCTGCTCGGTCGCATCAAGGCACTGACCGGCGGGCGCAGCCTGGCCACCAACATCGCGCTGGTCAAGCACAACGCGCAGGCCGGCGCGCGTTTGGCCCGTGCCTTGCACGCTTCTGCACGGAATACGCCCAAGCCTTGAAGGGCCAGCAACCTGCGAGCAAAACACGGCGGTTAAGCTGATCTGTTTTTTCAGTCAACCCCTATTACTTTCGGCAGGCTTGCATGCGCGCAACCCCCTCTTGGATCCTTGGCGGCCTGGTGCTGGCCGTGTTGAGTGTGTTGGCGGGATGCGGTCGCAAGGACGAAACCGGCGCGCCAGCGGCGGCCGCTTCGGCGCCGGCCGGTGCCGCCAGCGCGCTGCCGCCGCAGAACGTGGGCGTGGTGAAGGTGCGGCAGGCCGATGTGCCCATCACGCTGGAAGCCAGCGGCACCGTGACCGCATTGCAAAGCGTGGACTTGCGGGCGCAAACCACCAGCACGGTGGCGCAGGTGCTGGTGAAGGACGGCCAGAACGTCAAGAAGGGCGAGCTGTTGTTCCGCTTCGACGACCGGGCCGACCGGGCCTCGCTCGACAAAGCCCGCGCGCAACTCGCGCGTGACCGCGCCAGCCTGCTGGACCTGGAACGTCAACTGAACCGCGCCAAGGAACTGAAGGCCCAGAACTTCATCGCGCAAAACGCGGTGGACACCGCCCAGGCCAACTTCGACGCCGGCCAAGCGCTGGTGCGCAGCGACGAAGCAGCCGTGCAGGCGGCGCAGGTCAGCGCCAGCTACAACGAGCTGCGCGCGCCCATCAGCGGCCGCGCGGGCATCGTGAACGTCTACCCCGGCAGCCTGGTGCAGGCCAACGCCAGCGCCACGCCGCTGGTGAACATCGCGCAGCTGGACCCGATCGGCATCAGCTTCACCGTGCCGGAAACCCAACTGGGCGCCTTGCTGGCCGCCACGCGTGCCGGCGCGCTGGACGTGGAGGCCCTGCCGCCGCCAGGCTCGCCCAAGGGCGCGCCGTCCATCAAGGGCCGCGTCTCGGCGGTGGACAACCTCGTGGACAGCAGCACCGGCACGCTGAAGGTCAAGGCCGAGTTCGACAACAAGGCCCAGTCCCTGTGGCCCGGGCAGTACCTGCGGGTGCGTGTCACGCTGCGCACACTGCAGGGCGTGACGGTGGTGCCGCAAGCGGCCGTCATCATGCGCGGCAACGACCGCTCGGTGTACGTGGTGGGCCCGGACAACACCGCCAAGCTCGTGCCGGTGCAGCTGCGCGCGAGCCTCGGTGAGCAGGTGGTGGTGGAGGGGCTGGACGCCACCGCGCAGGTGGTGCTGGAAGGCAAGCAGAACCTGCGCCCGGGCACGCCGCTGAAGCTGCAACCCAGTGGTGGAAGTGGTGCCAGCGCGGCGGGGGCCGCCTCCGCGGCCTCGGCCGCATCGGCTGCTGCAGCAGGCGCCAGCAAATGAGGTTGACCGAGCTGTTCATCCGGCGGCCGGTCATGACCGTGCTGCTGAACCTGTCTCTGGTCATCGCCGGTCTGGCGGCCTGGAGCAAGATCCCGGTGGCGGCGCTGCCGTCGTACAACACGCCGGTCATCAATGTCGGCGCCTCGCTGCCCGGCGCGTCGCCGGAGACCATGGCGTCGTCGGTCGCGCTGCCGCTGGAAAAGCAGTTCGCCACCATCGCCGGGCTGCAAACCATCTCGTCCACCAGCACGCTGGGCAGCACTTCGCTCACGCTGGAGTTCGATCCGTCCCGCAACATCGATGCCGCCGCGGTGGACGTGCAGGCCGCGCTGTTCCGGTCTTTGCGCGCGCTGCCGGCCGAGATGACCTCGCCGCCCAGCTACCGCAAGGTGAACCCGGCGGATGCGCCGGTGCTGCTGGTGGCGCTGACCTCGCCGTCCATCGACCTGACGGAGCTGAACGACTACGCGGAGAACCTGCTGTCGCCGGGGCTGTCCACCATCGACGGCGTGGCCCAGGTGTCCATCTTTGGCCAGAAGCGTTACGCCGTGCGCATCAAGGTGCGCACCGACCTGCTCAACCAGCGCAACATCACGCTGGACGAATTGCAGACGGCCGTGAAGGCCGCCAACGCCAACACCCCGGTGGGCACGCTGGACGGCGCCCGCCAGACGCTCACCATCCAGGCCAACCGCCAGCTCAAGAACGCGGCGGAGTTTGGCCGCATCGTCGTGGCCTCTCGCAACGGCGCGCCGGTGCTGCTGCGCGATGTGGCCGAGGTGCAGGACAGCGTCGAGACGAGCAAGACCTACTCCACCTACAACGGCGAGCGTTCCATCGTGCTGGCCATCCAGCGCCAGCCCGACGCCAACACCGTGCAGGTGGTGGACAAGGTGAAGGCCTTGCTGCCGCGCTACGCCGCGCAGATGCCGGCCTCCATCAAGATGGAGACGCTGAACGACCGCTCGGTGTCCATCCGCGAATCGCTGCACGACGTCTACATGACGTTGGCCCTCACCGTGGGCCTGGTGGTGCTGGTGATCTTCATCTTCCTGCGCCGCGCGGTGGCCACGCTCATTCCCACCGCCTCGCTGCCCATCTCGCTGATCGGCGCGCTCACGCTGTTGTTCGCGCTGGGCTATTCCCTCGACAACATCTCGCTGCTGGGCATCACGCTGGCCGTTGGCCTGGTGGTGGACGACGCGATCGTGATGCTGGAGAACATCGTGCGCCACGTCGAAGACGGCATGAAGCCCTTCGACGCGGCCGTGCGCGGTGCGCGAGAGATGGCGTTCACCATCCTGTCCATCTCGATCTCGCTGGTGGCGGTGCTCATCCCCATCTTCTTCATGCCGGGCGTGATCGGCCTGCTGTTCCACGAGTTCGCGGTGGTGGTGGGGCTGTCCATCCTGGTGTCGGCGGTGGTGTCGCTGACCCTCGTGCCCATGCTGTGCAGCCGTCTGCTCAAGGCCGACGAGCACCATGAAGACGGCCCGTTGGGCCGCCTGTTCGAGCGCGGCTTCACGGCCACGCTCAATGCCTACACCCGCACGCTGGACCTGGCGCTGCGCCACCGGGTGTGGGTGCTGGGCGTTGCGGGCTTGAGCTTTGTGGCCACCGTGTGGTTCTACATGGCGATCCCGAAGGGCTTCTTCCCGGAAGAGGACATCGGCCAGATCCAGGCCAGCACCGAAGCCCCGGAAGACACCTCGTTTGCGGCCATGACCCTGCTGCAGGAGCGCGTGGCCGCCATCGTGCGCAACGACCCCAACGTCAAGGCGCTGAGTTCGGCCGTGGGTGGCGGCGGGGGCGGTGGCACCAACACCGGCCGCATGTTCATCAACCTCAAGCCCCGCGGGGACCGCGAGGCCATGCCCAAGGTGCTGGAGGGCCTGCGCAAGAAGCTGCGCGCGGTGCCCGGCATCCAGGTCTACCTGCGCCCGGTGCAGAACCTGCAGCTCGGCGGCCGCCAGAGCAAGAGCCGCTACCAGTACACGCTGCAGTCGGTGTCGGCTGGCGAGCTCAACACCTGGGCCAGCAAGCTGCAGGAAAAGCTGCGCGGCGACGAACGCTTCCGCGACGTGACCAGCGACTCCCAGATGCGCGGCCTGCAGGCCAGCCTGGTGATCGACCGCGAACGCGCGGCGCTGCTGGGCGTGCAGATGCAGGACTTGCGCAACGCGCTGTACGGCGCGTTCGGGGAGCGGCAGGTGTCCAGCATCTTTGCTGAGAGCAACACCTACCAGGTCATCATGGAAGCGGGCGACGACGACCGCAACAGCGAGACCGCATTCGACAAGATCTACCTGCGTGGCAAGAACGGCGCGCAGGTGCCGCTGACGGCCTTTGCCACGGTGCAGCGCACCTTGGGCCCCACGGCCGTGAACCACCAGGGCCAATTGCAGGCGGTCACGATCAGCTTCAACCTGGCCCCCAACGTGCCGCTGGGTGACGCCACCAAGCAGATCGACGCATTCACGCAGGAGATCAAGCTGCCCTCCAGCATCATCACCAGCTACGGCGGCGATGCGGCGGTGTTCCAGGACTCGCAAAGCGGCCAGCTGCTGCTGATCGGCCTGGCCGTGGCGGTGATCTACGTGCTGCTGGGCGTGCTGTACGAGAGCTACATCCATCCGCTGACCATCCTGGCCGGCTTGCCCTCGGCGGCGGTGGGCGCGCTCATCACGCTGCAGCTGTTCGGCATGGAGCTGACCATCATCGCCACCATCGGCATCGTGATGCTGATCGGCATCGTCAAGAAGAACGCGATCATGATGATCGACTTCGCGCTGGACGTGCAGCGCAGCCACGGCATGGCGCCGGCCGAGGCCATCCGCCAGGCCTGCATCCTGCGCTTCCGCCCCATCATGATGACGACGCTGGCCGCCTTGATGGGTGCGCTGCCCATCGCGCTGGGGCTGGGGGCGGGTGCGGAGTTGCGCCAGCCGCTGGGCCTGGCGGTGGTGGGTGGGCTGATCCTGTCGCAGGCCGTGACGCTGTACATCACGCCGGTCATCTACCTGGCGCTGGACCGCTTCAGCGGCACGGGGCCGGACGAGCGCGAGGTGGCCGAGTTCGCCACCAAGGCCTGAGCGGAAGCGGTCAGGCGCGCGGCAGCAACTGCCCGTTGCGGTGCGCTTGCAGCACGCCCGACGCGGCGCGCTCGATCATGACTATGACGGCATCGAAACCGTTCACCGGGCCGAAGTAGGGGTCCGGGATGTCCTCGCCCACCAGGTCGGGCAGGAAGTCGCTCAGCAAGCGGATGCGCCCGTGCAGCTCGGGCGCAGCCTTCTTGCGCAGGCTGGCCACGTGGTCGGCCTCCATGGCCAGCACCAGGTCATGCGCCCCCAGGCGCTCGGGCTCCACGCGCCGCGAGCGCCAGCGGCGGGGCAGTTCGTACTGGTGGCGCGCCAGCGCCGCCGCGGCGCGGGCGTCCACCGGCGCGCCGCGCGGGTCGGCATGCACGCCGGCCGAGGCCACGGTCTGGAACACCTCGGTGAGCTTCTTCTTGAAGATCGCCTCCGCCATGGGCGAGCGGCAGATGTTGGCCGTGCAGACCAGCAGGACGGAGGCCATCGCGATCAGGCCGCGAGCTGCTGGCGCATGGCGTCGATGACGGCCTTGTAGTCGGGCTTGCCGAAGATGGCCGAGCCGGCGACGAAGGTGTCGGCGCCCGCTTCGGCGATTTCGCGGATGTTGTCCACCTTCACGCCGCCGTCGATCTCCAGGCGGATGTCGCGGCCGCTCGCATCGATGATCTCGCGGACCTTCTTGAGCTTGGCCAGCGACGACGGGATGAAGCTCTGGCCGCCGAAGCCGGGGTTCACGCTCATCAGCATGATCACGTCGACCTTGTCGATCACCCACTCCAGCACGTCCAGCGGCGTGGCGGGGTTGAACACCAGGCCGGCTTGCTTGCCCTCGCTGCGGATGAGCTGCAGCGTGCGGTCCACGTGGGTGCTGGCGTCGGGGTGGAAGGTGACGATGTCGGCACCCGCGCGGCAAAACGCCTGGGCCAGGCTGTCCACGGGCTGCACCATCAGGTGCACGTCCAGCACGGCGGGCGAACCGTCGGGCTTGACCGCGTGCTTGCGCAGCGCTTCGCAAATCATCGGCCCGAAGGTCAGGTTGGGCACGTAATGGTTGTCCATCACGTCGAAGTGAATCCAGTCGGCGCCGGCCGCAAGCACGTTGCGGACCTCTTCACCCAGGCGGGCGAAATCGGCGGAGAGAAGGCTGGGAGCGATGCGGTAGTGAGGTGCGGCCATGGCCGCGGATTTTAGGAGCCGAGGCCGCGGAAGCAGGTGCGCACCAGCCAATCCACGATCTGGGCGTCGCTGTAGGCGCCGCCGGCCCGCATCACGCCCAGCACCGGGTCGCAGGCGCGGGCGAACAGGGTGTAGAGCACCAGCTCGGGCGGCAGCGTGGCGTCCAGCGCCCCTTGGCCTTGCGCCTCCACGATCCACGCGCCCAGCCCATCGGTCAGCTGCATCAGCCGCTCCATGTAGGCCTTGTCGGTGGTGAGGGCGGTGCGCAGCGTGGAGTTTTGTGCCGGCAGCGAGGGCATCTGCCCGGCCAGTTGCTGGGCGTAGGTCCACCGGGCCACGGCTTGCAGGCGGCCCAGGGCGTCCAGCGGCTCGGCCTGCAGACGCGTGATTTCATCCAGCGCCCGGTCCAGCACCTTGACCATCGCCGCCGCGGCCAGTTCTTCCTTGGACGTGAAGTGCTTGTAGAGGCTCGCCTTGGCGATGCCCACATCGGCCACCACCTCGTCCACGGTCATGGCCTCGAAGCCCTTTTCGGCCAGCAGGCGGTTGACGGACGCCACGATGGCGTCTTCCCGGGCTTGCAGGACTTGTTCTCGGAAACGGGGGCGGGCTGACATG
Organism: Pelomonas baiyunensis; assembly: GCF_043555935.1. Classification (NCBI taxonomy): domain Bacteria; kingdom Pseudomonadati; phylum Pseudomonadota; class Betaproteobacteria; order Burkholderiales; family Sphaerotilaceae; genus Roseateles; species Pelomonas baiyunensis. Next base: position 415,994 of record NZ_JBIGIB010000003.1, read on the forward strand.
TATGAAGTTTAGGCGCTGCGCCTGCGGCCCGTACTTGTGGGTCTACTCAAGAACTTGGAAATGCGGAAATAGACCACACAGTTGACTATGTGAACTGATGAGTTCACATTTCATCCGTTCAAGTTTTGAGCGGAGTTTCTGCATGCGCCACCTGCTGTCCCCCTGGCTGCCCCGCTGGTCGGCGGCCCTGATGCCGCCGCAGCCCAGCGCTTCCGCACCTGCACCGGCGTGCAGCTGGCTGGAGCCGCTGCTGACCCGCGCCGACCTGGGCGTGTTGCTGCAGGCGCCAGCCGGCACCACCTTGCTCGCGCCCACCGACGCCGCCCTGCAGCATGCCGGCGTGCTGCCGGGCAGCGCCAGCGCGCCGGTGTTGCAGCGTTGGTTGTTGGGCCACTTGACGCTGGGCTCGCCGCGGGACGACGGGCTGCTGCCCCTGCTCGACGGCAGCCTGCTGCGCCGGGCCGAGGGCGCCGCCGCCTGGGTGGACGCCGCCGGCCACGCGGTGCAACTGCAGGGGCGCGCGTGGTGGCGCGGCACGCTGCGGGTGCAGGCGGTGGACCGCGTGCTCAGCCCGGCCCAGTTGAGCCTCTGGGAGCAGTTGCAGGCCGATCCCACCTTGGCCCGTTGGGCCGATGCGCTCACGCGCGCCGGCCTGGAGCCGGTGTTGCGCAGCGCCGGCCCGTTCACGCTGTTCGCGCCCAGCGCGGCAGGGTTGGACCGCGCTGCCGCCCGGCTGGGTTTGCCGGCTGGCGCCCTCTGGCGCGACACCGACTCGTTGCGCGCATTGCTGCTTCGGCACATCGTGCCGGGCCGTTGGACCAGCAGTGAACTGCCCTGGCCCGGGCGACTGCGCACGCTGGCAGAGGGCGAGCTGACCTTGGACGCCGTGGGCCGCCTGCGCAGCGGCGACCTGGGCGTGCCCCTGGCCCCGGGCAGCGACACGCCGTGCACGAACGGCGTGCTGCACCGCGTGCCTGAGGTGCTGCTGCCCGCCACGGGCTGACACCGCCCGTCACCTTCCCCGTTTGCCCTGAAGCCCGCCCCCCGCTGGGGGGCGCGGATGAACTCGTCCCTGAAACCTCACGGAGACCTTGATGCAACTCTTGAACTGGCTGAAATCCTGGGGCGCTTTCGCCCTGCTGGCGGGCCTGGTGGCCTGCGGTGGCGGCAGTGGGTCGTCCCCGAACGTCGTCGATCTGACCCGCAGTGACGCGCGCTTCAGCGTGCTGGCCGAGGCCGTGGCTGCGGCCGACCTGGGCGCCACGCTCAGCGGCCCGGGCCCCTTCACGGTGCTGGCACCCACCGATGCGGCGTTTGCAGCGCTGCTGGCGGAGTTGAACCTCAGCAAAGCGCAGTTGCTGGCGGACAAGGCCCTGCTGCGCGCGGTGTTGCAGTACCACGTGCTGGGCAGCCAGGTGGCGGCCAGCCAGGTGCCGTTGGGCAAGGCCATCACGCCCTTGGCCGGCGGCATTTTCAAGATCGATGCCAATGCCGGCGCGCTGGTTGTGACCGACGGCCGCAACCGCAAGGCGACTGTCACCCAGACCGACCTGGTGGCCACCAACGGCCTGCTGCACGTGGTGGACAAGGTGCTGCTGCCGGCCAACCTCAACCTGGTGCAGACCGCACAGGCCGTGCCGGCGTTCAGCACGCTGGTGGAGGCGGTGGTGGCGGCCAACCTGCAGGGCACCCTCGCAGGCACCGGGCCGTTCACGGTCTTCGCGCCCACCAACGCCGCGTTCGCGGCAGCCCTGAGTGAACTCGGCGTCAGCAAGGCCGCGCTGTTGGCCGACACCGCGCTGCTGTCCAAGATCCTCACCTACCACGTGCTGCCGAGCCGCGTGCTCAAGGCCGAGGTGCCCGTGGGCGCGGCCATCACCACGGTCGAGGGGCAGAGCTTCAGCGTGGACGCCAGCCTGGCCATCACCGACCGGCTGGGCCGCAAGGCCCAGATCACCGGCACCGATGTGCTGGCCAGCAACGGGGTGGTGCACACGATCGACAAGGTCCTCCTGCCCAGCGACGTGACCTTGCCGGGTCAGCGCACCCTGGTGCAGCAACTGCAAGGCATGCCGCAGTTCAGCGTGCTGGTGGAGGCGGTGCTGGCCGCCAATCTGCAAGACGCCCTGTCGGGCGCCGGCCCGCTGACCGTGTTCGCCCCGACCAATGCCGCCTTCACCGCGCTGCTGGCCGAGCTGGGCGTGACCAAGGACCAGCTGCTGGCCAACAAGCCGCTGCTCACCGCGGTGCTGCAGTACCACGTGCTGGGCAGCCAGGTGCTGTCGGGCCAGGTGCCGGTGGGCAAGGCCATCACGCCGTTGGCCGGGGGCATCTTCAAGATCGACGCCAACGCCGGTGCGCTGGTCGTGACCGACGGCCGCAACCGCCGCGCCAACATCGGCTTCACCGACCTGCGGGTGAAGAACGGCGTCATCCACGCGCTGGACAAGGTGCTGCTGCCGGCCAACCAGACCGTTGTGCAAACCGCGGTGGCGCTGCCGCAGTTCAGCATCCTCGTGGAAGCCGTGGTGGCGGCAGGCCTGCAAGACGCGCTGTCTGCCCCGGGCCCGCTGACGGTCTTTGCCCCCACCAACGATGCGTTCGCCGCACTGCTGGCAGAGCTGGGCGTGACCAAGGAAGCCCTGCTGGCCAACAAGTCGCTGCTGACCCAGGTGCTGACCTACCACGTGGTCTCGGGTCGCGTGCTCAAGGCCGACGTGCCGCTGAACACGCCGATTGCCACGTTGCAGGGCGACACCTTCACGGTCAACAGCAGCCTGGCCCTCACCGACCAGCGCAACCGCCGCGCCAACCTGACCGCCACCGACGTGCTGGCCAGCAATGGCGTGATCCACGTGCTCGACAAGGTCATCTTGCCGCGCCCCTGAGGTGCCTCTCCCCGGGGCGGCCGATGTCCGGTGGCCCCGGTTTCTTCCCCTCCTTTGAAGGAACCCTGACATGAAGAAGCTGATCGCACTCGTCGCCCTGGCCGCCGCTGCCGTGGGCGCCCAGGCCAAAGACCTGGTGGACACCGCCGTGGCGGCGGGCAATTTCAAGACCCTCGCCACGGCCCTGCAGGCCGCCGGCTTGGTGGACACCCTCAAGAGCAAAGGCCCGTTCACCGTGTTCGCGCCCACCGACGCGGCCTTCGCCAAGGTGCCCAAGGCCGACCTGGACGCGCTGCTGAAGGACAAGGCCAAGCTGACCGCCGTGCTGACCTACCACGTGGTGGCCGGCCAGGTCATGGCCAAAGACGTGAAGGCCGGCAAGGTCAAGACCGTGCAGGGCAGCGAGCTCACCATCGGCACGACCGGCGGCGTGACGGTGGACAACGCCAAGGTCACGGCAACCGACATCGTGGCCGACAACGGCGTCATCCACGTCATCGACACCGTGGTCCTTCCGAAGTGAGGCCTGGGCAGCCGCTGCGCCCGATGCAGCGGCTGCACCGACTGGAGACCTGCCATGAACCGACGACACCTGATGCTGGGCGCGGCCGCCTTGGGCGCCGCCCCGGCGGTGCAGGCCATCGAGCAGCCCGCCTACGAGGTGCTGCTGCAAGACGGCGCGTTCGAGCTGCGCCAGTACGAGCCCATGTTGCTGGCCCAAGTGGAGGTGGACGGCGACGCCAGCACCGCCCGCACCGCGGGCTTTCGGCTGCTGGCGGGCTACATCTTTGGTGGCAACCAGGGGCAGCGCAAGATCGCGATGATGGCGCCCGTGACCCAGGCGCCGGCGGGCGAGAAGATCGCCATGACCGCACCGGTCACGCAGGCTGCCGTGCCACGCGACGGGCGACGCGAGGGGCAGGGTGACAGCGGCGAACCCGAACGCTGGCAGGTGACCTTCATGATGCCGCGCGCCTACACGCTGGACACCCTGCCCGTGCCGCAAGACCCGCGGGTTCGCTTCGTGATGGCGCCGGCCGAGAAGCGGGCGGTGGTGCGCTTTGCCGGGCTGTCCAGCGAATCCAACCTGGGCCAGCACCGCGCCCAACTGCAGGCCTGGGTGCAGCAGCGCGGCTTGCAGGCCGTGGGCGGCTACACCAGCGCCTTCTACAACGACCCCTTCACCCTGCCCTGGAACCGCCGCAACGAGTGGTGGGTGAGCGTCCAGTAATGTTGACCGTCAGGTGGGCCGCTGGAACGCGTCGCGGTCGCGCTGGGCGGCCGCCCAGTGGTGGCAGCCGGGCTGGTGGTCGTTGATCAGGCCCATGGCCTGCATCAGCGCGTGCATGGTCGTCGGGCCCACGAACTTCCAGCCGCGCTTCTTCAAGTCCTTGGACAGGGCTTCGGACGCCGGCGACTGCGACAGGTTGTGCGCCACCGAGTTCTTCGGCGGCTCGAAGCGCCACAGGTAAGCCGCCAGCGAGCCCTCGGCCGCCACCAACTCCACGCAGCGGGCCGCGTTGTGGATGGCAGCTTCGATCTTGCCGCGGTGCCGCACGATGCCTGGGTCGGCCAGCAGGCGGGCCACGTCGGCGGGGCCGAACTGCGCCACCTGGTGGAAGTCGAAGCCCGCGAAGGCCGCGCGAAAGGCGTCGCGCTTGTTCAGGATGGTGCGCCACGACAAGCCGCTCTGGAAGCCTTCCAGGCAAAGCTTCTCGAACAGGCGCACATCGTCGGCCACCGGGCGGCCCCATTCCTCGTCGTGATAACGCAGGTAATGAGCGTCGCCCGGTGCGGCGGCGCACCAGGCGCAGCGGGGCAGGCCGTCGGGGGGCAGGTACAGCGGTTTCATCGGTATTTGTCGGCCAGTTGGCGCAGTTGGCCGTCGCGCTCCAGTCGCTTCAAGGCTTGCAGCAGCCGCTCTTCGTGCGCGGCGGGCAGGTCGGCGCGCAAGGCGACGTACTGGGGCTCTTCATGGAAGGCATTGCGGCCCACGCGCACCTTGTCGGCCAGCCGGGTTTCGGCCACCTGGCGCTGCAGGTTGATGTCTTGCCCGTAGATCGCGTCGGCGCGGCCGCGGGTCAGCATTTCCAGCGCCTCCCGCTCGGAGCCCACCTCGTTGATGACCACGTTGGCGGCCGTCAAGCGGCGGGCCAGCGCGGTGCCGCGCATCACCAGCACGGGCTTGGTGCGGCTGGCCGCGGCCAGTTCGGTCAGGGTCTCCATGCGGCGCGTGTCGTCGCTGCGCTGCACCACCACATGCCGCACCACGTACAGCGGCACCGGCACATAGCGCCACTGTCGCTCCCGCTCGGGCGAGCGCAGCAGGCAGAAGAACACGTCCACCAGGCCGTCGGCCAGCAGGCGTTCCACGCGCTTGAGCGGCACTTGCTGGTCCAGGCCTGTGAACCGCAGCCCGGGGTCCACTTTCTCGACCGCCCGCAGGATTTCCAGGCACAAGCCCGGTCGGCTGGGGCTGCCGTCGGGGTCGTACTTCACGAGCGACCCGCTTTGCTGAACGGTGCGCAACTGCAGGGCGGGCGCCGGCGCCTGGGCCAGGGCAGGCAGCACCGTGCCGAGCAGCGGGCTCAGCAGGCAGGCACGGCGCAGCACTTAGGATCACGCTTCCCGAGGAACATGCGGCAAGCATAGCCCTCGACACCTGAGAATCCTCTGATGGCGAACCCCCGATTCAGCTGCAGCGTCACCGTCCAGGCCCTGCCCGAGCAGACCCATCTGGAACAAGGCCTGTACGCCTTCAGCTACACGATCAGTATCGAGAACACCGGCGATGTGCTGTCGCAGCTCATCGGCCGGCATTGGGAAATCACCGACGCACGCGGCCAGGTGCAAACGGTGGACGGCCTGGCCGTGGTGGGGCACCAGCCGGTGCTCGCACCCGGGCAGACCTTCCAGTACAGCTCGTGGGCGCAGATCAGCACCCCGCAAGGCACGATGCGCGGCCGCTTCTTGTGTGTGACCGAGGCCTGCGAGGTGTTCTACACCGATGTGCCCGAATTCCTGCTGGCCGACAGCGCCTCGCTGCATTGACGTCCTTCGAGTGCCTCGTCTGCGGCCTGCTGCCGCCGGGTGCGCGAAGCGACCGTCATGCGGGCGGGGCCGGCCCAGCGTGTGCCATGGACGATTGATTTGACGAACCGACACTGGGACCTTACCGCCCTGCTCAACGCCGCCGATCCCCAGGCGGCGCTTGCCGAGCGCAACCTGTGGCTGGTGCGCTTGCTGGAGTGGCTGCGACACGCACCCCCGGCCAGCCTGGCCGGCAAAGAGACGCGGGACGACAGCACCGCCGCCACGCCCCAGCCGCTGGTGCGTCTGAAGCACCTGCTCAACGTGCTGGAGCGCCACCCCGAACATGCCCGCGCGTTTGCCGAGGTCATCGGCGGCGTGTGGAACGAGGTGGACGCGGTGGCCCTGTTCGCCGAAGTGGGCTTTGCGCCGCGCATGGCGCTGTGGCACGAGGCCTTTCACCGCGTGCGCCGCCGGCTGCTGCCCGCCACCACCGACACGCGCGACCTGGCGGAACTGTTCGAGCTGCTGTTCGGCAGCGCGGCCGATGAGGATTGGATTGCCGCCATTGACGACGCGCTGCTGGCGCGGCTGAGCCTGCTCTTCGCCGCCACGCCGGACGACGGCTGGCGCGTGGAGGCCCGCGCGGCCATCACGGTGCTCATCAGCCAGGTGCATGCCGCCGGTCTCGGCAGTGCGATGCGGGTGCGCATGGATCCCACACTGTTGCAAGACCAGCCCTTCCATCAGCTGCCCGCTGCGTGGGCGGCCGTGGAGCGGGCCCTGGCAGACGGCGCCGCCGCCGGGGCACCGGCCACCGCCTACCTGCATGCGCTGCTGGACCGCTGCCGCGCCGCCGCGCAGACCGTGCCCGAGCACCTGGAGGCGCACGGCGTGTCGGTGGACCTGATGTTCTCGGTGGAGCAGCTCACCGCGCGCCTGGACCGCATCGACGCACTGCTGGCCTGCCTGCTGTCGCCCCAGCCGCCGCGCGAGCTGCTGCGCCTGGTGGCGGGCCTGGTGCGCGGCGTGCACGAGCGCCGCAGCCTGCGCACGCTGTTCGGCCGCCACTACTCGCTGCTGGCGCGCAAGGTGGCCGAGCGCAGTGCCGAAACCGGCGAGCACTACATCACCCGCAACCCTGGCGAGTACCGCGACATGCTGCGGCGCGCGGCCGGCGGCGGCGCGGTCATTGCCGGCACCACGCTGCTCAAGTTCAGCATCGCCTGGCTGGGGTTCACCGCGTTCTGGGGCGGCTTCTGGGCCGGCATGAACTACGCGGCCAGTTTCGTGCTCATCCACCTGCTGCACTGGACGGTGGCCACCAAGCAGCCCGCCATGACGGCGCCGGCCATGGCGGCCAAGCTGCAGCACATCGACCGCGAGGACGGCGTGGAGGGCTTTGTGGACGAGGTCACGCACCTCGTGCGCTCGCAGGTGGCCGGCATCGTGGGCAACCTCGCGCTGGCCGCGCCGCTGGTGCTGCTGGTGCAAGGGCTGTGCTGGTGGACGCTGGGCGCGCCGTGGGTGGGCGAGAAGGAGGCGCACTACGTGCTGCACTCGCTGAGCCTGGCCGGCCCATCGCTGCTGTTCGCTGCGTTCACCGGCACCTTGCTGTTCGCGTCCAGCCTGATCGCCGGCTGGGTGGAAAACGGCTTCGTGCTGCACCGGCTGGACAGTGCCATCGCGTGGAACCCGCGCATCGTGGCCATGCTGGGCCGCACGCGGGCGGCGGCCTGGTCGCGCTGGTGGCGGGCCAACATCTCGGGCCTCACGGCCAACATCAGCCTGGGTTTGATGTTGGGCCTGGTGCCGGCGTTGAGCAGCTTCTTCGGCCTGGGGCTGGAGGTGCGCCACGTCACGCTGTCCACCGGCCAGCTGGCCGCTGCCGTGGGCGCGCTCGGCGTGGGCGTAATGGCCACGTGGGCGTTCTGGTCCTGCGTGCTGTGCATCGCCGGCATTGGCGTGCTCAACGTGGGCGTGAGCTTTTTCTGCGCGTTTCGTGTGGCGATGCGCTCGCGCGGCATTCGCCTGGCCGACCGCCGGCGCGTCTATGCCGCCATCCGTGCGCGGCTGCGGCGCGAGCCGCTCAGCTTCCTGGTTCCACCGAAATGAATTCCCCAGCGGCCGCCGTGGAACCGGCTTTGCCGGGCCACCAGCGGCGCCCCCTTGAGGGGGCCGGCGAAGCCGGTAGGGGGCGGTCTAGTCCTTTCGTTCGCCCTTGTTGCGGCCGGCGAACATGGTCCACCAGATGATGAACACAAAGATCAGCAGCGCGCCGAGGGCTTCGAGGGCAAGGAGCAGCATGGCAGGGTGGTGGGCGCGGGGTGTGGTGGCCGCGATTCTAGGAAGCCTGGCTGCCTGCTCATCGCCGCCGGTGCAGCCGCCCGAAGCGCCACGGGCCCCGCCAACGCGGGTGACCGAGCCGGCGCGCCCCGCGCCCAGTGGCCCCCGCTGGCAGGCTGTGGACTGGCGCGAGTTGCCCGGCTGGGGCAGCGACGACCTGCTGGCGGCCTGGCCCGCCTTGCGGGCCGGCTGCCAGCGCCCTGCGCCCGGTTGGGCCGAGTTTTGCGCCCGCGTGGCCTTGCAGGCGCCGGCCGATGCGATGGAGCTGACCCTGCTGCTGATGAAGCACCTGCGCCCCTGGCGCCTGGCGGCAGACAACGGCGACACCACGGGCCTGCTCACTGGTTATTTCGAGCCCCAGCTTGCGGCCAGCCGCACCCGGCAGGGCGCGTTCCAGTGGCCGGTGCATGCGCTGCCCACCGACCCGGCCCTGCGCCGCCTGCCGCGCCGCGAGGTCGACGCCCACCCGCGCTTCGCGGCCCTGGAACTGGCCTACCTGGACGACCCCTTCGGACTGCTGCAGTTGCAGGTGCAGGGTTCGGGGCGGTTGGTGCTGCGGGACGCGAACGGCGCCGAGCGCACCAGCCGCGTGGCCTGGGCGGGCCACAACGACCAACCCTTCCTGTCGGTCGCCCGCGCCCTGCTGGACCGCGGCGAAGTGGCCGACGCCACCCCCCGCACCCTGAGCGACTGGGCGCGCCGCAACCCTTCCAAGGTGCGTGAGGCGCTGGCGGTGAACCCGCGCGTGGTGTTCTTCCGGGAAGAGCCGCTGGCCGACCCGAACGTGGGCCCGCGCGGGGCGCAAGGCGTGCCGCTCACGCCGGGCCGCTCGGTGGCGGTGGACCGCAGCGTCATCGCGCTGGGCACGCCGCTTTGGATGGACAGCACCGAGCCCTGGGCCCCCGGCGCCGCCGCCACGCCGCTGCGGCGGCTGGTGCTGGCGCAAGACACCGGCAGTGCCATCGCCGGCGCGGTGCGGGCCGATCTGTTCTGGGGCTGGGGGGAGGACGCCGCGCAGCGCGCCAGCCGCACCAAGCAACCGTTGCGGCTGTGGGCGCTGTGGCCTGAGGGCGTCAGGCCCTGATCAGGCCCGTGATCACTCGGTGACCTTCACGCCCTTCCAGAACGCGTAGCGGCCCTTGATCTCGGCGGCGGCGGGCAGCGGGTCGGGGTAGGTCCAGACGGCATCCGGGTTCATCTCGCCGTTCACCAGCAGGCTCAGGTACTTGGCCTCGCCCTTCCAGGCACAGCGGCTCACGTGGTTGGAAAAGGTCGTGTACTGCGTGTTCAGCGACGCGGCCGGGAAGTAGTGGTTGCCTTCCACCACCACGGTGTCATCGCTTTCGGCCAGGGTGATGCCGTTCCAGACTGCCTTCATGGCGGGTCTCCTTGAAAATGGGTTGGATGAAACGCTACCACTCCCACCTTGGCCGCGACATCGTGCTCACCGGCGGCAGCGCGCGCGACCTGGCGCCGGGCCAGTTCGGCGTGCTGGCCATCGACGGCGGCGCGGGCGGCTGGTCGGTCGTGCACAAGGGGCCGGACGGTGATGTGATGGAGCTCAACAACGAGATGCACTTCGAACTGCCCGAAGACGCCCTGGCGTTTGTGAAGGAGTTGATCGAGTTGATGCCGCCCGAGGCGCCCGCCGCATGAAGGCCTGGGCCTGCGCATGGCTCGGGGCCGCCGCCCTGACCGCCCACGCCGGCGGCGACCCGGTGGCGGGCCGCAAGCTGTTCTCGTCCTGCGCGAATTGCCATGCGGTTGGCCCGGCCGCGCGCCATGGGTTTGGCCCCCACCTCAACGCCCTGGTCGGCCGCCCGGCAGGCAGCTTGCCCGGTTATGCGTACTCGGCCGGCATGAAGGCGTCGGGCTTGAAGTGGGACGAGGCCACATTGACCGCGTTCCTGCGCGCCCCGAGCGACCTCGTCCCCGGCACCAAGATGCGCTACTGGGGCGTCGGGGTGAACGAGCAGAAGGTGCGTGACTTGCTGGCCTACCTGGCGCAGCAGGATGCGGCGCCCGCCCCACGCTGAGGCCCTCGCAGGGGGCTTGGGGCGCTTGGCGCAGGCCGTTCGGGTCAGCGCACGGCGGCGGTCTGGCTGCGCAGCCAGCGCAGCAAGGACTGCAGTTCCGCCTTGCTGATGGCCAGGTCCCCGATCACGATTTCCTGCGTCTCGGCATTGCCCAGCACCACCTGGTGGCTGCGGCTGGCCACCGCGCCGTGGCCCACCACCACGACGTTGTCGACGGCAGGCGCTTGGCTGGCGCCCGTCCCGGCGGTGCCGCCGATGAAGATGGAGCGCGTCAGGCTCTGCGTGCCCGCGCCGGCGTTCATGCCCACGGCCACGTTGCTGGAGCCGGTGACACCCTCCAGCGCCATGGCGCCCACCGCGACGTTGTCGTTGCCCGCGCCGGCCGACGCCATGGCGTGGGCGCCCACCACGGTGTTGTAGTCGCCCTGCGGCAGGTTCTTGGCTGCCGCCGTGCCCAGCAGCGTGTTGTGAGAACCGGCTTTGAGGTATTCCGCCGTCGTGTAGCCCAGGGCGCAGTTGGCCCAGCCGGCCTGCAGGAAGCGCAGCGTGCTGTCGCCGACGCCCGTGTTGTTGTTGGCCGAGGTGATGCTGCTGCAGGACAGCCGGCCGATGGCGGTGCCGCCCACGCCGTCGACGGCGCTGGCCAAGGCCTCCACGCCCACGGCGGTGCAGTCGATGGTGTTCACCGCGGCCATCAGGGCCAAGGAGCCCACGCCCACGTTGTCGATGCCCTCGGTCAGCCGGCCCATCACCTGGTCGCCCACGGCGGTGTTCCAGGAGCCGGTGGTGCTCAGGCTCAACACGTTTTCGCCCACACCCACGTTGGCCTTGCCCACCATGAAGTACGCGATGGCCGGGCTGAACAGGTAGTTGCGCCGGGGGTTGGCCTCGACCAGCGGGTTGCCGTAAGCGATGGCGCTGACCGCGCTGGCGGCCGAGGCCGCAGGAGTCGCAGCCGCGGCGGCCGCCCGTCGGGCGGTGTTGTCGGCCAACGCCTTGCGCAGACCATCGGCCGGCGTGGGTGCCGGGCTGCCGCCGCCACAGCCGGCCAGGTTGGCAGAGATGCCCAGGCCTGCGCACAGGAGGTTGCGGCGCCGTACAGCTTCAGTCATGCATGCCTTTCAGAAGATCGGCGCCAGCATGCGGGTTTTCCGAAGCGGGCGCGAGACCTAACAGCGTAGGCAGCAGGAAGAGGGGACTCAAGGAAAAGAACACCCCGTCACGCTTGAGGGCGCGGCGTTGAACCTTCTGCACAACGGTTCACGCACGGAAACGTTCGGGACACCCGGGCTTCACGCCGGTGCCGCAAGGCGCACGGGGCAGGGCGCGCGCGCCCGTGGGTCAGACCTGTCCGCCGGCCTTGGAGCCCTTGCCCTTCAGCACCGCGGCATCCGGCAAGCCCAGCAGGTCGGCGGCCAGGGCTTCAGCCACCTCGATGCCGTCCACGCCCGCGCTCATGATGCCGCCGGCATAGCCCGCGCCTTCACCGGCCGGGAACAGGCCGCGCACGTTGAGGCTTTGGTAGTCGCGGCCGCGGTTGATGCGCAGCGGGCTGGAGGTGCGGGTCTCCACACCCGTCAGCACCGCGTCGGCGCGGTCGAAGCCGCGGATCTGGCGGGCAAACGCGGGCAGGGCTTCGCGGATCGCCTCCAGGCAATACGTGGGCAGCGAGCCATGGCCCTTGGCTTGCAGGTTGGTCAGCGTCACGCCGGGCTTGTAGCTCGGCAGCACGTCGCCGAACTCTTTGCTGACCTGGCGCTTGATGAAGTCGCCCACCAGCGAGCCCGGCGCCAGGTAGCCGCCGCCGCCCAGTTCGTAGGCGCGGCTTTCCCAGATGCGCTGGAAGGCCATGCCGTCCAGCGGGTTCACGGGGCTGCCGTCCTTCTTGCCGTCTTGCCGGTAGTCCTCGGGCGTGAGGCCCACCACGATGCCGGCGTTGGCGTTGCGTTCATTGCGCGAGTACTGGCTCATGCCGTTGGTGACGACACGGTTCTCTTCGCTCGTGGCCGCCACCACCGTGCCGCCCGGGCACATGCAGAAGCTGTAGACCGAGCGGCCGTTCTTCGCGTGGTGCACCAGCTTGTAGTCGGCTGCGCCGAGGATCTTGTTGCCGGCGTTCGGGCCGAAGCGGGCGGCGTCGATCAGGCTTTGCGGGTGCTCGATGCGGTAGCCGATGGAGAAGGGCTTGGCCTCCATGTGCACGCCGCGCGCGTGCAGCATCTGGAAGGTGTCGCGGGCGCTGTGGCCCAGTGCGATGACCACGTGGGTGGCGGCGATTTGTTCGCCCGATTCCAGCGTCACGCCGCGCACGGCGCCGTCTTCAATCTGCAGGTCGGACACCTTCTGCTGGAAGCGGATCTCGCCGCCCAGCGCCTCGATCTCGGCACGCATCTTGATGATCATGCTCACCAGGCGGAAGGTGCCGATGTGCGGCTTGCTGACGTAGAGGATTTCTTCTGGCGCGCCCGCCTTCACGAACTCGGTCAGCACCTTGCGGGTGAGGTGGCGCGGGTCGGAGATCTGACTCCAGAGCTTGCCGTCGGAGAAGGTGCCGGCGCCGCCCTCGCCGAACTGCACGTTGCTCTCGGGGTGGAGCTTTTGCTCGCGCCACAGGCCCCAGGTGTCTTGCGTGCGCTCGCGCACGGCCTTGCCGCGCTCCAGCACCAGGGGGCGCAGGCCCATTTGCGCCAGGATGAGCGCCGCAAACAGGCCGCAGGGCCCGAAGCCGACGACGACGGGGCGCGGGCCGGTGAATTCGCCCACCTTCGCGAGGAAGTGGTAGCCCGTGTCCGGCGTGGGGCGCACGTGCGGGTCGCCGTTGAAGCGGGCCAGCACCGCGGCCTCGTCCACGCCGGTGCTGAGCGTGCAGTCCAGCGTGTAGACGAGCTGGATGTCGCTTTTCTTGCGCGCGTCGTAGCCGCGGCGGAACACATGCACGTCGGCCAGTTCGGCGTCGGCCAGCTTCAGGCGGGCCAGCACGGCCGGGCGCAGCGCGTCCTCGGCGTGGTTCAGGGGCAGGCGGAGTTCGGTGATGCGGATCATGGTCAGCGGTGCCCGGCCGCCCGAAACCGCTGACGCGCCCCCTCGGGGGGAGCGAGCGGATGCGAGCGTGGGGGCCTCATCTTTTTGGTCAGTGTCGAGCCGACAAAAACAAACAGGCCCCTGAGGGCCTGTGTGCGTGGATCGTTCAGGGCTTCAGCCCGGAAATCAACCCGAGTGCGGGCGCTTGCCCGGGTTCTTCTTGGAACGGGTGTGCGAACCGCGCTCCAGGCTGCACTTCTGGCCACGGCCAGTCGTGAAGGTGACGCCCTTGGGGGCGGCGGGACGGGGAGTGGCCTTGCGGTCCGCTTCGGTGACGATCTTGTTGCCCATGAATGGCTCTCCAGTGAAACAAAGCCCGCTTGCAGGGGCAAAACGACGAAAGCTGTGGATTTTAGCGCGGCTGGCCCGGCTGGGGGCGAAGTCGTGGTGAAGCGCGTCAGGCCTGGCTCCAGCGCTCCAGCAACAACCGGGCGGTGGACACGTTGGTGGCGCAGGGCACGTCGTGCACGTCGCAGGCACGCACCAGGGCATTGATGTCGGGCTCGTGGGGCTGCGGGGTCATGGGGTCGCGCAGGAAGATGACGCCGTCCAGGTCGCCCACGGCCAGGCGCGCGCCGATTTGCAGGTCACCGCCCATGGGGCCGCTGAGCATGCGTTCGATGGTCAGGCCGTGCGCGGCGTGCAGGCGGCCGCCGGTGGTGCCGGTGGCCATGATCTGGCAGCGGCGCAGCAGCGGCAGGAATTCAGCGGCGAGGGCGATGATGGCGTCCTTCTTGCCATCGTGAGCGATCAAGGCGAGTTTCATGGGCAGGGTCCGCGCGCTGACACCAGCGCGGCCTCACCTTACACGCTGGCCGGCGGGCTGCCCACGGTGGCACCAGAAGGGTGTGGGCGGTTTGGCACAGGCGTCGAGATGTTCTTGCGCCGTACCCGCCGGCCGTGGAAGGCGGCGCGCAGCCCGAGGTCTGGCCCGCTCAGGGCAGCACGGTCACCCGCAGCTGCAACTCGCGCTCGGTGTGGCGGGCGGCGTCCTGGCTGCTGAGCGTGCCTTTCGGGGCGGCGTCGGGCGCGGCCTCGCCGGTGCGGGCCACGGTCACCCATTGGCCGGGCGGCAGGTCCAGCGTGGACTCCAGCGCCGTGCGGTCGTCTTGCACGCTGAAGCTCACGCGCACCTGCGTGTCCTCGCCCACCCAGGTGGCCTGCACGTTGAACGACTGCGTGCTGCGCCGCTCGGTGGTTTGCGGCTTGGCGAAGGCGCCGCGCACCTTGCCGTCGGGCGCCACGTCGTAGACCGTTTCCACCGTTTGCAGCGGCTCGCGGCTGATGAGCTGGGCCCGGGCCTGCTGGCCGTTGAGCACACGCAGCTGGTGCAGCACGCGCGGCTCGGCCGTCGGTGCGCTGGAGACGGTGACGCCCGCCCCCCGAGGCGACACGGTGCCGCCCGTGCCCACCACAAACGCGCCGTCGCGCACGCCGGCCTTGGCCGCGCCGGTCAGGGGCTGCTCCACCCAGCGCAGTTCCACCAGTAGCGTGACCGGTGGCAGACGGGATGCAGCCTGGGCCTGGGCGGGTGCCTGGACTTGGGCGCAGGCGGCAGCAGCCAGCCAGACGAGCAGGGAGCGGCGTTGCATGGGGCCAGCTTAGCGCGCCGCGGCGGCTGAGCGAAGCCGCAACAGCTGGGCGCCGAACAGGTTGATCGCCAGACCCGACAGCACCAGCGCGGCCGCTGCCAGCTTCCACCCCGGCAGCGGCTCGCCCATCAGCAGGCTGGCCGAGCCCATGCCGAACACCGGCACCAGCAGCGCCATGGGCACGATGCGCCCGGCCGGGTGGCGGGCCAGCAGCCAGCTCCAGGCGCCATAGCCGAACAGCGTGTTGCCCACCGACTGCCACAGCACCGCGGCCCAGGTGCCGGCGTCCGACGCCGCCAGCCCGCTGGCCACCGCCGCCGGCCCGTCGATCAGCAGCGCCAGCACCAGCAAGGGCGGCACCGCGAAGGCGCTGCTCCACACCACGTAGGCCAGCATGTCGATGCGGCCGGCGCGCTGCGTGAGCAGGTTGGCGCAGGCCCAGCAGAACGCGGCCGTGAGCACCAGGCCCAGGCCCAGCGCGGTGGTGGTGCCGTCGGTGTGCGAGGCGATCACGCCCACGCCGCCGGCCGCCAGCGCCAGCCCCAGCCATTGCGTGGCCTGCACCCGCTCGCCGCGCACGCGCACCGCCAGCAGCAGCGTGAAGAACACCTGCGTCTGCACCACCAGCGACGCCAGCCCCGGCGAGATGTGGCTGCGCATGGCCAGGTACAGCAGGCCGAACTGGCCCACGCCGATGAAGAGCCCGTAGCCGCCGAGGTTGCGCCAGCCCACTGCCGGCCGCTTCAGGAACAGGCAGGCCGGCAGGAAGGCAAAGCTGAAGCGCAGCACTGCCAGCGTCAGCGGCGGCAGGGTGTGCAGCGCGTACTTGATGACGACGAAGTTGCTGCCCCAGATCGCCACCACGGCCAGGGCAAGCAGGAAGTGGCGCATCGGCAAAGGGGCGTGGTGCATGGGGAGGGGGATGGGTTCAGTCAGTGCAGGTGCGGTCGCGGCCTTGGTGCTTGGCCTCGTAGAGCAGCCGGTCGGCGCGCTCCAGCGTGTCGGCCAGGGCGTCGCCCGGGCGGTGGTCGGTCAGGCCGATGGACACGGTCACGCGCAGCGGGGCGCCGTCGGTCGGGGCCGGCAGGGCCTGCGCGCCGATCTGCTGGCGCAGCCGCTCCATGCCCACCAGCGCCAAGGGCATGGCGGTGTCGGGCAGCAGCACGAGGAACTCTTCGCCGCCCCAGCGGGCCAGCACATCGCTGGCGCGCAGCGCGGCCTGCCCCACCTCGGCCACGGCGCGCAGCACGGTGTCGCCCACCGCGTGGCCGTGGGTGTCGTTCACGTCCTTGAAGTGGTCCAGGTCCAGGATGGCCACGCAGAAGGCATGGCCGTGCCGCTGCGAGCGCTGCAGTTCCTGGTCCATCAGCGCCTGCATCTGGCGCCGGTTGGGCAGGCCGGTGAGCTCATCACGCGTGGCGATGGCCTGCAGCTGGGCCAGCGCCCGCGCCAGGTCTTGCTTCTGCTGCGACAGCCGGCGCCGGATGCGGCTGAGCCGCGCCGTGAGCACGGCCACCGCGGGCAGCATGCAGGCCAGCATCAGGAAGTGGCCGACCTCCACCGAGGGCGGGTAGGCCGCCGGGGCGAGCGTCGCCATCACGCCCATGACGAATGCGAACAGCACCAGCGCGAACAGGCACAGTGCGTTGGCGCTGCGGGCGCGCAGCTGGAACATGCCGAACATCAGGATCAGGTTCAGCACCGGGAACACCGCCCCCCGCAGCGCGCCGGCCTGCGCGTAGCCGAACGCGGCCGAGGTGATGGCGAAGGCGATCTGCGCGGTGGTGAGCGACGGGTCCGCCAGGCGGCGGGACCACCCGCTGCGGATGGCGGCATAGAACGCCCCCATGCCGCCCAGCGACACGGCCGTCCACACCCAGAGCAGCGCTCCGCGCTCGCCGCCGGAAATGGCCACGCAGTAGTGCAGCATGGGCGCGCACAGGGCCATCAAGGCCATGGCCAGCGAGGTCTGCCTCAGCCTCAGCCGTTGGGCCGGGTCGGTGCCCAGCCAGAGTCGCTCGAATCGCCGCACGCCTCGTCCTGTCATGCCACGAGCCTAACCCCGCCGCACGGGCTCAACCTTTCAGATGCGTCAAAGGAAGTGCGCCGCCGGCCTTGACCTCGCCCAGCGAGAAGCTGGTGTGGATGTCTTTCACGTTGGGCAGCTTGAGCAGCGTGTTGATGGAAAAGCGCGAGAACGCGTCCAGGTCGGTGGCCATGACCTGCAGCTCGAACGTGCCGGTGCCCGAGATGTAGTGGCAGGCGATGACCTCGGGCAGGCGGCGGATTTCGTCTTCCAGCGCCTTGGTGGCGGCGCCCGCGCTGCGCTCGGCGTCCACCCGCACAAAGGCCAGCACGCCCAGGCCCACCTTGCGGCGGTCCAGCTCGGCGCGGTAGCCGGTGATGTAGCCCTGGTCTTCCAGCCACTTCACCCGCCGCCACGTGGGCGCGGCGGACAGCCCGATGCGCTGCGCCAGCTCGGCGTTGGACTGCCGCGCGTCGCGTTGCAGCTCGTCCAGGATGGCGATGTGATAGCGGTCCAGCGCGCCGGGGTCGGCACTGTCATCAGCACTCATGGTTTGCCCTGATCGGCGAGTTTGCGATCAATTTCAATTGAAGTGGGGATTTTCGCGCAAGGAAATTGCTGAAGTGAGATGAATTCGGCGTGAATGAGAAAGCACCCCGCGCAGGCCTTTTCCTACACTGCCCGGTCCGGCCATACTGGCCCGACGCCCGCGCGCCCGCTTCACAAGGGTGGCCCGCGCCGGCTCCCCCGATTCAGGAGCACCCCCGATGAACGCCCCGCTGCCCGACCACATCCTGCGCGCCCTCCAAACGGTCACGCTGGATGACAAATACGCCCTCGACACCGGGCGTGCCTTCATGAGCGGCGTGCAAGCGCTGGTGCGCTTGCCCATGTTGCAACGCACACGCGATGCGATGGCGGGGCTGAACACGGCGGGCTTCATCAGCGGCTACCGCGGCTCGCCGCTGGGCGGGTACGACCAGGCCCTGTTTGCCGCCAAGAAGCACCTGGCCAAGCAGAACATCGTGTTCCAGCCGGGCGTGAACGAGGAACTCGGCGCGACGGCCGTGTGGGGCACGCAGCAACTGGACCTCTTCCCCGAGAAGGCCAAGTTCGACGGCGTCTTCGGCCTCTGGTACGGCAAGGGCCCGGGCGTGGACCGCTGCATCGACGTGTTCAAGCACGCCAACATGGCCGGCACCTCCAAGCACGGCGGCGTGATCGCCATCGCGGGTGACGACCACATCGCCAAGAGCTCTACCGCGGCCCACCAGAGCGACCACGTGTTCAAGGCGGTCGGCTTCCCGACCTTCTTCCCGAGCAGCGTCCAGGACATCCTGGACATGGGCCTGCACGCCTTCGCCATGAGCCGCTTCTCCGGCCTGTGGGCGGGCATGAAGACCATCCAGGAAATCGTCGAGTCGTCGGCCAGCATCAGCGTGGACCCGGACCGCGTGAACATCGTGCTGCCGGAAGACTTCGTCGTGCCCGAGGGCGGCCTGCACATCCGCTGGCCCGATCCGCCGCTGGAGCAAGAGTCGCGGATGATGAATTTCAAGTGGTACGCGGCGCTGGCCTACATCCGCGCCAACCGCCTGAACTACAACGTCATCGAAGGCCCGAACGACCGCTTCGGCATCATCACCAGCGGCAAGGCCTACAACGACACCCGCCAGGCGCTGCACGACCTGGGCCTGGACGACGACACCTGCCGCCGCCTGGGTATCCGCCTGCACAAGGTCAACGTGGTGTGGCCGCTGGAGGCGCAGGTGGCGCGCGAGTTCGCCAAGGGCCTGCAGGAAATTCTGGTGGTGGAAGAGAAGCGCCAGATCATCGAGTACCAGGTCAAGGAAGAGCTCTACAACTGGCGCTCGGACGTGCGGCCCAACGTGCTGGGCAAGTTCGACGCGGGTGACGGCGAGGGCGGCGAGTGGAGCGTGCCCAACCCGAGCGACCACTGGCTGCTGCGCCCGCAGGCCGACCTCACGCCGGCCATCATCGCCCGCGCCATCAGCAAGCGCCTGAAGCGCCTGGGCGTGGACGCCGACATCGTGGCCCGCCTGGACGCCCGCATGGCCATCATCGACGCCAAGGAGGCGTCGCTGAAGGCCGAGGAAAAGACGGCCGGTGGCGCCGACCGCACGCCCTGGTTCTGCTCGGGCTGCCCGCACAACACCAGCACCCGCGTGCCCGACGGCTCGCGCGCGGTGGGCGGCATCGGCTGCCACTACATGGTGACCTGGATGCCCGGCCGCAACACGGCCACCTTCACGCAGATGGGCGGCGAGGGCGTGCCTTGGGTGGGCCAGGCGCCGTTCACGAACGAGAAGCACATCTTCAGCAACCTCGGTGACGGCACCTACTTCCACAGCGGCAGCCTGGCCATCCGCCAGAGCATCGCCGCGGGCGTGAACATCACCTACAAGATCCTCTACAACGACGCCGTCGCCATGACCGGCGGCCAGCAGGTGGGCGAGCGCCCCGAGGGCCACACCGTCATCCAGATCATGAACAGCGTGATCTCGGAAGGCGTGAAGAAGCTGGTCATCGTGACCGACGAGCCCGCCAAGTACACGGGCGTGGCCCTGGCCCCGGGCGTCACGGTGCACCACCGCGACGAGCTCGACGAGATCCAGCGCCAGTTCCGCGAGATCGAGGGCGTCACGGCCATCATCTACGACCAGACCTGCGCCACCGAGAAGCGCCGCCGCCGCAAGCGCGGCAAGCTGGTGGACCCGGCCAAGCGCGTGGTCATCAACGAGCTGGTGTGCGAAGGCTGCGGCGATTGCTCGGTGCAGTCCAACTGCCTGTCCATCGAGCCGCTGGAGACCGACTTCGGCCGCAAGCGCCAGATCAACCAGAACACCTGCAACAAGGACTTCTCCTGCGTGAAGGGCTTCTGCCCCAGCTTCGTCACCGTGGAAGGCGGTGAGCTGAAGAAGCCCAAGAAGGACAGCCGCAAGAGCCCCTTCGACGCGAGCCTGGGCGCGCTGCCGCGGCCGGTGATCCCGAACGCGGAAAGCGCGTGGGGCATCGTCGTGGCCGGCGTGGGCGGCACGGGCGTCATCACCATCGGCCAGCTGCTGGGCATGGCGGCGCACCTGGAAGGCAAGGGCGTCATCACGCAAGACGCGGCGGGCCTGGCCCAGAAGGGCGGCGCCACCTGGAGCCACATCCAGATCGCCAACACGCCGGAAGCCATCCACTGCACCAAGGTCGGCACGGCCGAGGCCGACCTCGTCATCGCCTGCGACGCCATCGTGGCCGCCAACAAGGCGACTCTCGCCGTGATGCGCGAAGGCCGCACCTTCGTCGCGCTGAACACGCACGGTTCGCCCACCGCCACGCTGGTGAACAACCCCGACTGGACCTTCCCCGGCACCGCCTGCGAGCAGGCCCTGGGCAAGGCCGTGGGCGCCGGGCACCTTGGCGCGTTCGATGCCGAAGACGTGGCCGTCAAGCTGGTGGGCGACTCGCTGTACACCAACCCGCTGATGCTGGGCTACGCGTGGCAGCAGGGCCGCATCCCGCTGAGCTACGACGCGCTGATGCGCGCCATCGAACTCAACGGCGTGCAGATCGACAACAACAAGGCCGCCTTCGAGTGGGGCCGCCGCTGCGCGCACGACCTCAAGGCCGTGCAGGCCCTGTTCGCGGCCCAGGCGGTGATCCAGCTCGTCAAGCGCCAGAGCCTGGACGAGATGCTGGCCCAGCGCGTGGAGTTCCTGACGGGCTACCAGAACGCCGCCTACGCGGCCGAGTACCAGGCCTTCGTCGAGAAGGTGCGCGCGGCGGAAACCAAGCTCGGCACCAAGACGACGCTGACTGAAGCCGTGGCCCGCTACCTGTTCAAGCTCATGGCCTACAAGGACGAGTACGAGGTGGCCCGCCTGCACACCGATGCGGCCTTCACCGCCAAGATCGCCAGCCAGTTCGAGGGCAACTACAAGCTGGTGCACCACCTGGCCCCGCCGCTGCTGGCCAAGACCAACGCCAAGGGCGAACTGGTCAAGCGCCCGTTCGGCAGCTGGATCCGCCCGGCCTTTGGCCTGCTGGCCAAGATGAAGGGCCTGCGTGGCACGGCGTTCGACGTGTTCGGCCACACCGAAGAGCGCAAGATGGAGCGCCGCTGGATTGCCGACTACCGCGCCGGCGTGGAGAAGGCGCTGGCCCGCCTGACGGCCGAGTCGTTGCCCACGGCGATCGAGTTGGCCCGCGTGCCGGAAGAGATTCGCGGCTATGGCCACGTGAAGGCCCGCCACGAGAAGGCCGCCAAGGCCAAGTGGGACGCGCTGATCGCGAAGGTCTGACGTGGCCGGGCGCCGCGCGCCCGCCCTTGCATCGCCCCACCCGCCGGCTTGTCGCCGGTGCGTGGGGCGGTTTCTTTTCAGGGCCGCCGCGTGAGGTGCTGCAACACGATCAGCCAGCGCCCGTCGATGCGCTGGTAGGCCAGGCTGTAGCGCACAGCTTGTGGGTTCGGGGCCGCGGTGGCGCCGTCGACGTCGAACTCGCATTCGCC
This sequence comes from Pelomonas baiyunensis, assembly GCF_043555935.1. Lineage (NCBI taxonomy): Bacteria > Pseudomonadati > Pseudomonadota > Betaproteobacteria > Burkholderiales > Sphaerotilaceae > Roseateles > Pelomonas baiyunensis. Next base: position 437,512 of record NZ_JBIGIB010000003.1, read on the forward strand.
CGAGCGCACGGCCGTGTCGCCGAAGAACTGCAGGTTGCCCATCACCCAGCGCATCCGCGCGGTGGGGCGGCGGGCCATCTCGTCGAAGAACTCCGGCACCGCCTCGCCGCCCTGCGGCACGGCCACGTATTCGTCGTCGGTGATCAGCGCGCCAGGGGCGTACAGCGGCTTCAGCTGCGCGGGGTCGCGGGCGTTGTAGGCGTCTTGCCAGGCCTGCAGCGCGCGCATCAGGTCGGCCCGGCAGTCACTGTCCGGCGCGTCGCACGGGCGCGGGGGCGACACCACCACGGTGCGTGTGGCGCAGCCGCTGCCCAGCAGCGCCGTCGACAGGCTGAGGGCGATCACCCATGCCGTGCGACGCGGCAATAACGAAACCATGGCTGGAACCTCCTGAGGCGGTGCCGGCATTTCACGCGATCACGCGGGCGCCCCGCACGCGGGAAAACGCGGCGGTGCGGCGGTCGGGATTTGGCGGCTCGTCACACGACGGCCCGCTTCGCGGCACACGCAGCCGCGCCGGCCTAGACTGGCTGCATGCAGTTTCTCTCCTCGGTCCGGTGACCCCGCGCCCCCTCTGGTCCGGCCTGGTGATGGCGATGCTGGGCGCCGTCGGGTTCTCGGGCAAGGCCATCATCGTCAAGCTGGCCTACCGCTACGGCGTGGATGCCGTCACGCTGCTGATGTGGCGCATGTTGCTGGCCTTGCCGTTCTTTCTGGCGCTGGCCTGGTGGGCCGGGCGCGGGCAGCCGGCGCTGACGCGGCGGGACTGGCGCGACATCGCGGTGCTGGGCTTCACCGGCTACTACCTGGCCAGTTACCTGGACTTTGCCGGCCTGGCCTACATCTCGGCCAGCCTGGAGCGGCTCATCCTGTACCTCAACCCCACGCTGGTGCTGCTGATCTCGGTGGTGTGCTTCCACCACCGGCTGCAGGCGCGCCAGGTGCTGGCCATGGCGGTGAGCTATGCGGGCGTGGTGGCGGTGTTCGCGCACGAGTTGCACTTCGACGGCGCCAACACTGCGCTGGGCGCGGCGCTGGTGTTCGGCAGTGCGGTGAGTTACGCCATCTACCTGGCCCTCAGCGGCCGTGTGGTGCAGCGCCTGGGCGCGCTGCGCCTCACGGGCCTGGCCAGCAGCGTGGCCGGGGCGTTGTGCGTCGCGCAATTCCTGGTGTGGCGCCCGTTGGACGCGGCCTGGGTGCCGGCCCCGGTGATGGCGCTGTCGCTGCTCAACGCCACGGCCTGCACGGTGGCGCCGGTGTTGATGGTGATGCTGGCGATTGCGCGCATCGGGGCGCCGCTGTCGTCGCAGGTGGGCATGGTGGGCCCCATGAGCACGCTGCTGATGGGCTACCTCATCCTGGGCGAACCGCTGAATGGCTGGATCGCGGTGGGCACGGTGCTGGTGCTGTCCGGCGTGTTTCTGGTGGGCCGCGGGCGCGCGGCTCGATGAACGGGATTGACCCCAGCCCCGGGTCGCTGTTCAAAATCGCTGAACATTGGCATCAAGGCCCATGAACCGCCCCGGGCCGCACCCCGCACACACTCCATGTCCATGAACCGCCCTGACCGCTACACCCCCGTCGCCATCGTCCTGCACTGGCTGCTGGCCCTGGCCATCGTCGGCGCCTTCGGCGTGGGGCTGTACATGACCGAGCTGCCGTTCTCGCCGACGCGGGTCAAGCTCTACAACTGGCACAAGTGGGCGGGTGTCACCATCCTGGCGCTGTCGGCGCTGCGCCTGCTGTGGCGCCTGACGCACCGGCCGCCGGCTGACTTGCCCATGCCCGCGTGGCAGGCGCGCGTGGCCCACGGCGTGCATGTGCTGCTGTACCTCGTGTTCTTCGCGGTGCCGCTGACCGGTTGGGCCATGAGCTCGGCCAAGGGCTACCCCATCGTGTGGTTCGGCGTGCTGCCGCTGCCCGACTTCGTGCCCAAGCACGAGGGCCTGGCCGAAGTGATGGAAGAAGCCCACGAGCTGCTGGCCTGGGGCCTGGCCCTGCTGGTGCTGGCCCACGTGGCCGGCGCGCTCAAACACCATTTCGTCGACCGCGACGGGCTGCTGGCCCGCATGTCGCTGCGTCGTTCCTGAACCCACCCTGGAGTTCCCCATGACCCGATTCCTCGCGGCCCTGAGCCTGGCCGTGGCTCTGCTGCCGGCCCGCGCGGCCACGCTGCAGGCCGACAAGAGCGACCTGGCCTTCACCTTCAAGCAAATGGGCGTGCCGCTGGACGGCAAGTTCAAGAAGTTCGACGCCCAGTTGGACTTCGACACCAAGAAGCCCGAGGCCGGCAAGATCAGCTTCAGCGTGGACCTGGGCAGCGTGTCGCTGGGCGACCCGAGCTACGACAAGGAACTGGCCGCCGCCACCTGGTTCGACACCAAGCGCAACGGCCGCGCCACCTTCGTGTCCAGCAGCATCAAGCCCACCGGCGCGGGCAAGTACGACGTGGCCGGCAAGCTCACCATCAAGGGCAACAGCCACGACGTGGTGGTGCCCATCACGCTGGCCGCCGGCGTGGCCAGCGGCAGCGTGGCCATCAAGCGGCTGGATTTCAAGATCGGTGACGGCGAATGGGCCGACACCTCCATCGTCGCCAACGACGTGACCGTCAAGTTCAAGCTGGCGTTCTCGGGTCTGTGACCCGGCACCGGCCTGCCACCCCCCGTTTGTTCCTCACCCCACCCCTGGAGACCCTCCCCATGAAGAAAGCCCTGCTGCTGACCGCCCTGCTCGCCGCCGTTGGTGCTGCGCAGGCCCAAAGCGCCACCTACGCCCTGGAGCCCACGCACACCACCGTGTTCTTCGAGGCCAAGCACTTCGGCACCAGCACCAACCGCGGCCGCTGGGACAAGAAGGAAGGCACCATCGTCTACGACAAGGCCGCCAAGACCGGCAAGGTCGACGTGACGCTGGACATGAACTCCATCTCCACCGGCGTGGGCCCGTTCGACGGCCACCTCAAGAGCAAGGACTTCTTCGCCGCCGCCGAGTTCCCCACCGCCAAGTTCGTGGGCGACAAGTTCAACTTCAACGGCGACAAGCTGGTCAGCGTCAGCGGCGAGCTGACCCTGCGCGGCAAGACCAACCCGGTCACGCTCACCGCCAACGGCTTCAACTGCTACGACAACCCCATGCTCAAGCGTGAGGTGTGCGGTGGCGACTTCGAAACCACCATCCAGCGCAGCCAGTGGGGCATCACCTACGGCGTGCCGGGCATCCCGGACAGCGTGCGCATCGTGATCCAGATCGAAGCCGTCAAGCAGTAAGCGGCCGGCCTCGCGCCTGGCCTTGTGCTCGGCGTACCGCCCCCGAAAGCCCGCCTCTGGCGGGCTTTTTCGTGCGCGCTGGCTGGCGATCCGTGATCTATTGCCGCCTGCGCCGGCAGCCCCCGGGCCGACCCTGCGGTGGCCCGATGCGGCCTGTCGCCCCCCCATGCAGTTCGTCACCCGGCTCGGCCAGCGCGTCGCCTGCGCCGCGCCCGGGGCGCCGGCCCTGCGTACAGTGGGCTCCAACGACGAAAAACGGCCATGAGCACCTCCTTCACCCCCAGCCCCCAGCAAAAGCTCTGGATCGAGCGCTGGCAGCGCTTTGCCAGCACCGTGGTGCGCTACTTCCACCTGTACGCCGGCTGGCTGGTCACCATCAGCTGGCGGCGGTTTGCGCTGCTGTCGGTGGCGCTGCTGATCGGCGTGAACGTGCTCAAGGACCTGCCACCCTTCACCTGGAAGATCTCGGAGCAGATCGAGGAACCCGACCGCAAGACCCAGCGCCGCCAGGCCAAGCTGGAGGCTGACGCCAAGAAGGCCGCCGAGCAGGCCCGCAAGGCCGTGGACAAGGCCGCCGAGAAGATCGCCCGCAAGGCCGGGGGCGACTCCGGCGTGCACTACGAGGTGAAGGTGGACGAGCGCGGCATCCGCATCGTGCCGGTGCGCCCGGCGGGTGCGGCCAGTGCAGCCCCGGCCGAGGCACCCGATGTGCCGGGCGCCCCCGACGGCCCGGGCGAGCCGCCGTCGCCCCCGTCCATCCAGCTCGATTTCCCCAAGAGCGCCAAGCCCGAGGACATCCGCGCCGCCGTCGAGCAGGCCAAAGAGCAGATCGGCCAGCTCAAGCAGGAAACCGACGAGCTCAAGGAAGCCCAGCAAGCTGCCGAGGAAGCCCGCCAGGCGCTGGAAGAAGCCACCGCCGAGATGGGCAGCGCCGAAAGCCGCCGCCGCGTGACCGTGGTGCACGCCGGTGACTCGCTGATGGACCTGGCGGTGCTGTGGATCCTGGCGTCGGCCGTGATCAAGGCCATGTACAAGGGGCGCATCCAGGCCGAGGTGAAGGCCGCGCAGGCCGCCGAGAACGCCGAGAGCGAGGCCTTGAAGCGCCAGGTCGTCGAAGCCCGCATGGCCGCCATGCAGGCCCAGGTGGAGCCGCACTTCCTGTTCAACACGCTGGCCAGCATCGACCACCTGATCGAGGTCGACCCGCCCCGCGCCAGCCAGATGCAGAAGAACCTGATCGCGCTGCTGCGGGCCTCCATGCCCACCATGCGCGAGGCCAACGCCAACGGCGCGGTGCGCGACCTGGGCCGCGAGCTGGCGGTCATCCGCCCCTACCTCGAGATCCTGAAGATGCGCATGGAAGAGCGCCTGCAGACCGAGATCGACGTGCCCGAGGGCCTGATGTCGGCCGAGTTCCCGCCCATGATGATCCAGGGCCTGGTGGAGAACGCCATCAAGCACGGCCTGGAGCCCAAGGCCGAGGGTGGCTCGCTCAAGGTCAAGGCCGAGATCGTGCACGGCAAGCTGGCCGTCACCGTGGCCGACACGGGCCTGGGCTTCGGCCGCGCCGCCACCAGCGGCACCGGGGTGGGCCTGGCCAACATCCGCGAACGCCTGCAACTGCTGCATGGCCCCAAGGCCAGCGTCACCGTCACCGAGAACCAACCCTCGGGCACCGTGGTCACCATCACCGTGCCTTACCGCAGCCGCAACGACGAAGGAGCGTCAGCATGAAGACCCTGTTCAAGATCCTGTTCATCGGCACCGCGCTGATGGTGGTGATGGCGATGTTTGGCGGCTTTGCCCTGCTGAACCACCACGGCTCCGACATGCACATCGTGCTCAACGACGAGGAACTCTTCCTCGGCAGCAGCGACTTCGGCGACTGGCTGGGCGCCAGCATCGGGCTCTTCGTGGCCGGTGCGGTGTGCGTGGTGGTGGTGCCGCTGGTGTTCCTGCTGGGCGTGGCGCTGCCGCTGTTGATCGTGGGCGGCGTCATGGCCGTGGTGGTGGCCAGCCTGCTGGGCGTGGGCGCCGTGCTCGGCTCGCCGCTGATCCTGCTGTGCCTGCTGGCTTTCATCGTGCTGCGCAACCGCAGCCGGGCCCAGGCGCCTCGCGCCTGAGTCCCCCTCGCGTTTGACTCGGGTCTGCCCGCCTCGCGCTTGAACTAGCATCGCCGGCCATGAACACCGCCACCCCCATCCGTGCCGTTCTGGCCGACGACGAACGCCTGATGCGCGAGCAACTGCGCAGCCGCCTCACCGAGGTGTGGCCCGAGTTGCAGATCGTGGCCGAGGCCAAGAACGGCCTCGAGGCCGTGGAGCTCACCAAGGAGCACAAGCCCGACCTCGTGTTCCTGGACATCCGCATGCCCGGCCTCACCGGCGTGGAAGCCGCCCGCCAGATCGCCCAGCTGCCGGGCGACCTGCCGGACGACGACGACTGGGCCGTGCCCGAGATCGTGTTCATCACCGCGTACGACCAGTACGCCGTGGAAGCCTTCGAGCAGGGTGTGGCCGACTACGTGCTCAAGCCCGCCGAGCGGGACCGCCTGCAGCTGACCGTGGCCCGCATCAAAAAGCGCCTGGCCCAGCGCGAGGCCCCCACGTCGGACTTCAGCGACAGCGCGCCCGCGCCGCTGCAGCAGCTGCTGCACAAGCTGGCCGGCCAGATGAACCCGGCCGGTGCCGCGCCGCAGTACCTGCAGTGGATCCAGGCCAGCGTGGGCCAGGCCATCCAGATGATTCCGGTGGAGGACGTGCTGTTCTTCATCAGCGACGAGAAATACACCCGCGTGCAGACGGCCAAGCTCGAGGCGCTCATCCGCAAGCCCATCAAGGAGCTGGTGGACGAGCTGGACCCGCAGCTGTTTTGGCAAATCCACCGCTCCACGCTGGTGAACGCCCGGGCCATCGACGGCATCACGCGCGACTTCCGCGGCCGCCAGCTCGTGGGCGTGAAGGGCCTGACCGAAAAGCTCGAAGTCAGCCGCAGCTACACGCACCTGTTCAAGGGTATGTAAAGCCGCCGCCGCATGGGGCGTGGTGAGCGGGCCTCAGCGCCCGCGCGGTGCATGATGTGGGGCTTCGTTCGCATCGACTCCGCCCCATGACCCGCCCCGCCTGGCTGCCTGACAACTTCGTGCTTTCCTTGCTGGGCGTGGTGGGCCTGGCCTTGTTGCTGCCGGTGCAAGGGCAGGGCGTGCCGGTGCTGGATGCGCTCACGCAGGCGGCGGTGGCGCTGCTGTTCTTCCTGCACGGCAGCAAGCTCTCGCGCCGCGTGGTCTGGGAGGGGCTGCTGCACTGGCGGCTGCATGCGCTGGTGTTTGCCGCCACGTTTGTGCTGTTCCCGGTGCTGGGCCTGTTGCTGCGGCCCTGGCTGGAGCCGCTGGTGGGGCACACGCTCTACCTGGGCGTGCTGTTCATCTGCGCGCTGCCGTCCACGGTGCAGTCGTCCATCGCCTTCACGTCAGTGGCGCGCGGCAACGTGGCCGCGGCGCTGTGCAGCGCGTCCACCTCCAACATCCTCGGCATGGCCGTCACGCCGCTGCTGATGGCGGCCCTGGCGCAGTGGGCGGGCGGCGCGGCCGATGCCGGCGCGGTGAAGCTGAGCTGGCACACCTTCGAGGGCATCGTGTTCACGCTGCTGCTGCCCTTCGTGGCGGGCCAGGTGCTGCAGGGCTGGACGGGCGGCTGGGTGGCCCGCCACAAGGCGTGGATCCGCATGTCGGACCAGGGCACCATCTTGCTGGTGGTGTACGGCGCGTTCAGCGCGGCCACGGTGCAGGGGCTGTACCGGCAGCTCCCGCCGCTCACGCTGCTGGCGCTGGTGGGCATCAGCGCGCTGCTGCTGGCCCTCGTCATGCCGCTGCTGACGGTGCTGAGCCGGGTGCTGGGCTTCTCGCGCGAGGACGAGATCGCCATCGTGTTCTGCGGCTCCAAGAAGACCCTGGCCAGTGGCGTGCCCATGGCCCAGATTCTTTTTGCCGGGCAGGCCGTGGGCCTGCTGGTGCTGCCGCTGATGGTGTTCCACCAGCTGCAGCTCATGGTGTGCGCGCCGCTGGCGCGGCACTATGCAGATCGGCCGGCCGACGCGGGGGCGCCGCCGGCCACCCGCTCGACCTGACGGATCACTGCTCGACGAAAGCGCGTTCGATCACGTAGTCGCCCGGCGTCGTGGTGCTGCCTTCCTTGAAGTTGCGCAGCTCCAGCATCTGCTTCATGTCCTTCAGCAGCGCGGGGCTGCCGCACAGCATGATGCGGTCGTTCTCGGGGTTCAGCGGCGGCAGGCCCAGGTCGGCTTGCAGCTTGCCGGTCTGGATCAGGTCGGTGATGCGGCCCATGTTCTTGTACGACTCGCGGGTCACCGTCGGGTAGTACAGCAGCTGCTGGCTGGCGTATTCGCCCAGGAACTCGTGCTTGGGCAGGTCCACGGTGAGGTGGTCGTGGTAGGCCAGCTCGGCCACTTCGCGCACGCCGTGCACGATGATGACCTTCTCAAAGCGCTCGTACGTTTCCGGGTCGCGCACGATGCTGATGAACGGCGCCAGGCCCGTGCCGCTGCCCAGCAGGTACAGGTTCTTGCCCGGCAGCAGGTAGTCGATCAGCAGCGTGCCCGTGGGCTTGCGGCCGACGATGATCTTGTCGCCCGGCTTGATGTGCTGCAGCTTGGAGGTCAGCGGGCCGTCCGGCACCTTGATGCTCAGGAACTCCAGGTTCTCTTCGTAGTTCGCGCTGACGATGGAGTACGCCCGCAGCAGCGGCTTGCCGTTGTCGCCCTTCAGGCCAATCATCGTGAAATGACCGTTGGAAAAACGCAGGGCCTGGTCACGTGTCGTGGTGAAGCTGAACAGGCGGTCAGTCCAGTGATGGACGGTCAGGACGGTCTCTTCGTTGAAGGCACTCATGGGCGCTCGCTGAGGTTCGGGTGACGGGTTAACCCGACATTTTCGCCGGGAATCGAAAGGCGGCTGTCGCCCAAGGTTCAAGCTTCAGGTCAACGCTCGGTTTCGATGCGCAGAAGCCTGGGCCCGGGGCCGGTGGCGCGGGCCTCGTCCTGCGGGTTGTACAGGGCGCACGCCTTCAGCGACAGGCAGCCGCAGCCGATGCAACTCGTCAGCTGCCCGCGCAGCTTTTGCAGCGCGGCGATGCGTGCGTCCAGCAGCGGTGCCCAGGCGGCCGACAGCCGGGCCCAATCGGCCTTGGTCGGGGTTCGACTGTCCGGCAGCGTGGCCAGGGCCGCCTTGATCTGCGGCAAGCTCAGGCCCACCGCCTGCGCTGCGCGAATGAACGCCACCCGCCGCAACGCATGCCGCGGGTACTGCCGGTGCCCGCCCGCGCTGCGGCTGCCGGCCAGCAGCCCCTCAGCCTCGTAAAACCGCAAGGCGCTGGCCGCCACGCCCGCGCGCCGAGCCAGCTGGCCGATCGTCATCGGGGCAGCGCTTGACTTCAAGTTCACTTCAACTTCGACCATGGCGCCATGTTCCCATGAACGGACTCGCCATGCACCTGAACACTGCCACGCCAGACGCCCCCCGCGGCATTCCGCACGCCCCTTACCGGTTGGCCACCCCAGCCACCCGGCCCCAACTGCACCGCCTGCTGGACGCCGGCCAAGCCTGGTCGGCCACCTACGGCGGCCGCATGAGCAACCACCTGCCCATGGCGCAGCAGGCCCTGCTGGAACTGGGCGCCTCGGCCGAGCAACTGCAAGCCTTCACCGAGGCCCACGAGACCGTGCTGGAACCCCGGGCCGCCGAGCCGCCGGCGCGCATCGTGCTCGCGCGCGACCTGGGCCGCCCGGCCAGCGATGCCGCCTGGCGCGCGCACTTCACCGCACGCATGGCCGTGGCCGGCACGCCCACAGCACTGCGTGAAGCCCTGGCCCTGCTGCTGCCCGGCGCGGGCACCATCGCCTTTCATGGCCTGATCCGCACCGGCCACGCCGTGCTGGCCGGGCACGACGCCGAACTGGCCGCCGGCCTGGCGCACTGGGCCTCGCACTTCATGCCCCTGCCGGTGCTGCCGGCCGAGGAGCCGCTGCCTTGGCCTGACGCGCTGCAGGCCTTGCAGCAACTGCCCCGCCCGGCAGACGTGACCGGCCGCTTCATCGCCTGCCGCATGGAGGCCTGGGGTGCTGTGCCGGGCTTTGCGGCGGCTGCGGCGCGCCTGCCTGCCGGGCCTGACGCCTTGCGTGACCTGGCCCTGCTGGCGGCGCGCACCTACGCGGCCACCGGCAACTTCACGGTGCTGCACCTGCTCACCGCCTGCCATGCGCTCGCCGTGCTGGAGCCCTGGTGGCCCACGCCCGCCTTGGCGCCTGGTTTTGTGGTGGCCGCTGCGGCCGGTCTGCTGGCCAGCGGCGCCACGCCCGCCCTGGTGCTGGATACGCCGCCCACCCGCCCCTGGCCCACCCTCATCTCGGCCGCCTGCGCGCAGCACGATGCCCACGTCATCAAGCTCACCCACGCCGCCTGGCGCCTGGGCCGCCGCTGGCCCGACCCCGCCTGGCGCCGGGCCGTGGAGCGAGCCATTCCAGTTTGATGGAGAAGTTGTCCATAAAACCGGAAATTCCAGTAAGCTGGCGCCCATGGACCTCACCGAACGCATCGGCCGGCGCCTGCACGCGCTGCGCACCCAGGCCGGCCTGTCGCTGGACGCCCTCGCCCACAAAAGTGGCGTCAGCCGCTCCAACATCTCGCTGATCGAGCGCGGCCAAAGCAGCCCCACCGCCGTGGTGCTGGACAAGCTCTCGTCAGCGCTGGGCGTCAGCGTGGCCACGCTGTTTGAAGCCGGTGAAAGTGCGGCGCCGCCGTCGCCCCTGGCCCGCGTGGCCGATCAACCCGTGTGGAGCGACCCGGCCTCCGGCTACCGGCGCCGCAACGTGTCGCCCCCGGGCGTGTCGCCACTGCAACTCGTGGATGTGATCTTTCCGCCAGGGCAGCGCGTGCAGTTTGAAACCTCCGCCCGCGATGCCGACATCCACCAACTCGTCTGGATGATCGACGGCAGCATGGACATCACCCACGGCACCACCCAGTGGCAACTCGCCGCCGGTGACTGCCTGGCCGTGCGGCTGGACGCGCCCATCACCTTCCACAACCCCGGCCCCCGCGCCGCCCGCTACGCCGTGGCCCTGACCGGAGCCCGCGCATGACAGCCATCCGAGAACTCAACGGCGCCGAGGCCCTGGCCCGCGTGCCCGAACTGGCCGAGGTGCTGCGCGATTGCGTGGAGGGCGGCGCCTCGGTCGGCTTCATGCTGCCATTGGCCGAGGGGCGGCCGGAGGCCTTCTGGCGCAAGGTCGCGGCCGGCGTGGCCGCTGGTGAGCGCCACCTGTTCGTGGCGGAAGATGCCGCCGGCCGCCTCTGCGGCACGCTGTCCCTCGTCATCGACCTGCCGGACAACCAGCCCCACCGGGCCGATGTGTCCAAGATGCTCGTCCACCGCCGCGCCCGCCGCCAGGGCGTGGCCGAGCGGCTGCTGCGCGCGCTGGAGGTCAAGGCGCGTGAACTGGGCAAAACGACGTTGGTGCTGGACACCGTGACCGGCAGCGACGCGTCACGGCTCTACGAGCGGCTGGGGTGGCAGCGCGCCGGCGACATTCCGACCTACGCGCTGATGCCGGACGGCGAGCCGTGTTCGACGACGTATTACTTCAGGCTGTTGTGAGAGACGATGGGGGCCATGAAACCGGCGGGGTCATCGCGCTGGCACGCACTGGCAATCTTTTGGGTCGCAGTGTTGGCCTTTGCTGCCTTATTCGCCTGGTGGACCGGGATGTCCTTTTGGATTTCCGGCCTGATCTGGGTGGCGGCGATCGCAGTCAACGGCTTCGTTGCAGCCGTTGAAGACGGTGATTTCAGGCGCGACAAGACGCCGGACACCTCGGACGACTGACCCTCTGCGGATCTACCGAAACCCAATCCCCCGCCGCTCCCGCACCTCCGGCTTGGCCCGGTGCTCGCTCTCCAGCTGCGCCAGGAACTCATCCGGCGTGAAGGCTTCGCCCAGGATCTCGACCTGGTGACGCACGGCGGCGAAGTCGCCGTGGCTCAGGCAGTCCATGGCGGCCAGGCGTGAGCGCTGTTCGTCGGTCGGCACCGCGCCGGCCTCGCGTTCGAACATCGCGATGCGCTGCTCAGGCTTGAGCGCCTTGAAGCGGATCTTGAAGGCGAAGCGGCGCAGGGCGGCTTCGTCCAGGTCGTCGAAGAGGTTGGTGGTGCAGATGAACAGGCCGTTGAAGCGCTCCATGCCGGCCAGCATTTCGTTCACCTCGCTCACCTCGTAGTTCCGCTCGGCGTGCTTGCGGCTGCGCAGGAAGCTGTCGGCCTCGTCCAGCAGCAGCACGGCGCCTTCGGTTTGCGCGGCCTCGAACATCTTGGCCATGTTCTGCTCGGTCTCGCCGACGAACTTGCTGGCGATGTCGCTGGCGCGCTTGACCATCAGCGGCCGGCCCAGCGCTTGGGCGATGTGCTCGGCCAGCGCGGTCTTGCCGGTGCCGGGCGGGCCGTAGAAGCACAGCTGCCCGCGGCCGGTGCGGCGCAGGGCCTCGACGATGCGCGGAATCTCGAACCGGCTTTCGCAGTTCAGCAGGTCCAGCGTGTACTGGGTGACGCAGGGGCGGGCGAGGCTGGCGCCGTCGTCGCGGCCCAGGGCTTTGTCGGCGTTCAGCAGCTGGCGCTCGATCAGCTTTTCGGCGTCGGCCGGGTCGCCGGCCAGTTGGGCGAAGCGCACGGCGGTGCGGATCTGCGCGGGCGTCAGGCCCGGGCGCTCGGCCAGCTTGGCCACGAAGGCGTCGCTCACCGGCACATCGCCCAGCGCGCGCGACACCAGTCCGTGGCGCGCACCCGGCGGGGGCGACTTGAGTTCCAGGTGGTACTGGAAGCGCCGGCGGAAGGCGGGGTCGATCTGCTCGATGCGGTTGGTGACCCAGATCACCGGCACCGGGTTGGTTTCCAGGATCTGGTTCACCCAGGCCTTGCCGCTGACGGAGTTGCTCAAGCCGCCTTCGGCGCTGGCGTCCAGCCGGTTCAGCAGCGAGGCGGTGTCGCTGGACAGGGGCGGGAACACGTCTTCCACCTCGTCGAACAGCAGGGCCACGTTGGCGCTGGCTTTGAGGAACACCTGGCTGATCTGCAGCGAGCGGTAGCGGTCGCGCCCCGACAGGGAGTTGCCGTCGCGGTCGGCGTATTCCACCTCGTACAGGTCCAGCCCGGCGGCGGCGGCGGCCACCTTGGCCAGCTCGGTTTTGCCGGTGCCGGGCGGGCCGTAGAGCAGCACGTTCACGCCGGTGGCGTGGGTGGCCACCGCGCGGCGCAGCAGGCCTTGCAGCAGGCCCAGGTCGTCGCTGGCGAATTGGAAGTCCGAGGTGCTGAGGGTGCTGGGCGTGGCGGGCCGCGTGAACACGGCCATCAGGTCGTGCGGGCCCTGGTACTCGCGCATCAGCACCGGGGGCAGCTGGTCGCTGACCTTCATCAGGTCGGCCAGGTCGGTGATGTTGTGCTCGGAGATCAGGTTCTCCACCATGCCGATGCGTTCCAGCCGCGAGCCGGCGCGCAGCGCCTCGGCCACTTCGCGCTCGTCCACCCCGGCCACGGCGGCAATCGCTGCGAAGGCTTCCTGCGCGGTGTTCACCTTGAACTCCACCAGCGCACCGCGCAGTTCGCGCTGGTAGCGCGCCAGCGTGCCGTACAGCAGGATGGCGCGCTCGGCCGGATTCAGCTGCAGCAGCTGGCCCAGCGCGTCGATGTTTTTCTCCACCAGCGTGGACTCGCGCTTGAGCTGGCGGTCCAGGTGCTCGCAGGTGGTGGCCAGCAGGGCCATCATGTCCTTGGGCGCGTCCTTGACGTATTCGTCCAGGTAGAAGAACACGGTGGCTTCCGAGAACGGGCCGCTCCACTGGCCGAAGCGGGCCAGGAAGGCTTCGTCACTCAGCGCCTCATGGCCGCGCCACAGCTCGTTGCCGGCGCAGCGTTGCGTCAGGTAGGCGCGCAGGCGCTGCAGCACGCGGGCGGGCCACACCAGGTGGCGGCCGGTGAAGGAGAGCAGGCCGTTGAAATCGCGCCGCAGGTTGAACCGGCCGGCGTGCTTGACGGTCAGCGTCAGCACGAACTGCGAGCACATCCGGTCCAGCACCGGGGCACTGTCCAGCCCGGGCGAGGGCAGCACGCGCGCGGCGGACGCCCGGGGGGCTGTCTCTGCGGCAATTCGCTTCACCATCGATGGGCTCCTTGCGCGGTCGTCCGTGACCGGCGTTGACCCATCTTGTATCAGGCTTGGCGGCAGATCAATGCGACTTCTTGCGCGTTTACCGTCAATGCGCAAGGGCGAACCCGCTGTGCACCCGCCAAGGGTGAGGATGTGCCGGTCTGCGCCCTGGCGGCCTGTTTCAGCGGCAGGTGCGCCCGCTGGGGAAACGGGTTCGGGCGCCGACGGCCAAAGGTGGCCAGGCGCCCGAGGTGCCACTCAGCGTGTGGGCCGAGCGGTGTGGTGCGGTGTGTGGACGTCGAGAACCGGCGTGCGCTGCGGGGCGGGGCCGGTGGGCCTCAGTGCATCACCACCGGTTGCTGGCCCATCAGGGCGTAGGGCTCGATGAACGCGTCCAACTCGTCTTCCGACGGCTCGCCGTCATTGATCAGCGCTTGCACGCCTTGCTGGAACGATTCGGCCAGCGCGCCCTCGATGAAGATTTCCTTGCGGGCGAACTTGTCGACGATCTCGAACCCGCCGCGTTGCAGCTGCGGGCCTGACGCCACTGCGTGCACCTCGGCCGTGCTGGGCACGTCGAACTGGACGACGATGAAGCTGTCGGAGTTGTAGAGCATGTGCATGGTGTTCTCCTCGGGGCTTCAACTGCGGGTGAGGCTGGGGGTTTCAAGCCTCGCTCGGTACAGATACTGGCAGAAGCCCTGGCTGTTCGGGTCATCCCCGAGGCGTTCAACGTGTAGGAAGCGTCAGGAGTTCACAGCGTTGAGAACGATTTCGTAACCTCGCGTCTCCGGGTCGCCCTGGCGCAGCCGCACCGGCCAGTAGCCGCGTGCCGGGTCCAGCCACAGCTCCACGCCGGGGTCGCGCTCGCCCAGGGGCACGCGGCGCACGTGCAGGGTGCCGGCGTCGTCGGGGGCGGCGTCCACGGTTTCAAACACCCATTCGCGCAGCTCGCCGCGCAGGCCCGCCACCCACACCCGCCAGCGGCCGCCTGGGGCGGGGGCGGCCTGCACCAGGGCGGCCAGTTGCAGCCACCAGCTCAGGCGGTCTTGTGTGCCTTCGGGCAGGTCCAGGTGCGCCGGGCTGGCGGAAAAACTCACGCGGCGCTCATCGGTGTCGAAATTGATGGCCTGGCGGTCCTGTCCGCCCCGTTGCAGGGCAAAGCGCTCCGGTGCCAGGCCGGTGCTGCCGGTGCGGCCCAGGCTTTCCCAGGCGGGCAGGGTGCGTTCACCCACGCGGCGCGTCAGGCGCAGGGTGTAGCGGCCGTCGGCCTCGGGGCGCCAGTCCAGCACGGCCTCGCCGTCTTGGCCGCCCTGGCGCAGCCGGTATTGCCAGGCGGCGGGGCCGGCCAGGCGCAGCAGCGGTGTGGGGAGGGCGGCCGTGGGGGCCTCCACGGCGGGCTGGGGCGGGCGGCTGCTGTCGCGCGGCGACCTGCCCGGTGTGGCCTGCGGCGCCAGCGGCTCGGCGGGTTCCGGCAGGGCCACGGGTTGCTGCGGCAGCTGCGGCGGCGCCAACACCGCCACGCTCACCGCCCGGCTGGGTTGCGTCGGGTGGGTGCGTGGCAGGCCGGGCCACACCAGCCACCCATGCACCAGCGCACTGCCGGCCAGGGCGGCCCACGCCAGCCGGGGCAGCTTGGGCAGCCGGAGCGGGGTGAGAAGCGGTGTGAGCCGGGCGCGCATCGCACAATGCTGCCACTGCTTCCGATTGCCCCCATGAAACTCGCCAGCTACGCCGACGGCTCGCGCGACGGCCACCTCGTCGTCGTCTCGCGCGATCTGACCCAGGCGCACTTCGCCACCGGCATCGCCACCCGCCTGCAACAGGTGCTCGACGACTGGGGCTTCCTCGCCCCGCAACTCGAAGACCTGGCCGTGCAGCTCAACCACGGCAAGCTGCGCCACGCCTTTCCGTTCGACCCCGACAAATGCCTGGCCCCGCTGCCCCGCGCCAGCGGCTGGGCCGTGGTGATGGCCGACGGCGCGGTGCGCCGCGACGCCGGCCAGTTCGCCGGCCCGCACCAGCCGCTGCGCGCACCCGCCGTGGGCGAGGTGGCGCTGGCCGCCATCGCCGGAGACTTGTCCCCCGCCAGCGACACCGCCGCGTCGCTGGACGCGCTGCGCCTGTTGACCTTGGCCGTGGACTGGCGGCTGGACGATGAACTCATCGCCACCCAGGCCGCGCCGCTGGCCGTGACGCCCGATGAACTGGGCACCGCCTGGCGCACCGGCCGCGTGCAGGCCCGGCTGCATGCGCTGCACAACGGCAGCAAGCAGCCGGCGCGCGACGTCGACGCCCAGCCCGGCGCCGCGCTGGCCCGCGTGGCCCGGCTGCGGGCGCTGCGCGCCGGCCAGGTGGTGGGCGCGTCGCTCGGCGCGCTGGACCTGACGCTCACCGCGGGCGACAGCCTGCACCTGGACCTCAAAACCGCCGAAGGCAGCAGCCTCTTCGGCGCCCTCGACCTCGACATCGCGCCCCTGGCGCCCACTGACCTCTCATGACCCGCCACGCCATCATCATCGACACCGACCCCGGCCAGGACGACGCCGTAGCCCTGCTGCTGGCCGCCGCCTCGCCCGAGCTCGACCTGCTGGGCGTGACCACCGTGGCCGGCAACGTGCCGCTGTCGCTGACCACGCTGAATGCCCGCAAGGTGCTGGAATTGGCCGGCCGCAGCGACGTGCCCGTCTGCGCCGGCGCCGACCGCCCGCTGGACGTGCCG
Organism: Pelomonas baiyunensis; assembly: GCF_043555935.1. Classification (NCBI taxonomy): domain Bacteria; kingdom Pseudomonadati; phylum Pseudomonadota; class Betaproteobacteria; order Burkholderiales; family Sphaerotilaceae; genus Roseateles; species Pelomonas baiyunensis. The sequence goes on from NZ_JBIGIB010000003.1 coordinate 453,711, forward strand.
CTGGTGACGGCCGAGCACGTGCACGGTGACACCGGCCTGAACGGCGTGGACCTGCCCGAGCCCACGCTGCCCGTGGACCCGCGCCACGCGGTGGATTTCATCATCCAGACGCTGCGGGAACGCGAGCCCGGCACCGTCACCCTGTGCCCACTGGGCCCGCTGACCAACATCGCGCTGGCGCTGCGGCAGGCGCCGGACATCGCCTCGCGCATCCAGCGCATCGTGCTCATGGGCGGAGGCTTCTTCGAGGGCGGCAACGTCACGCCGGCGGCCGAGTTCAACATCTACGTGGACCCGCAGGCGGCGCACGAGGTGTTCACCAGCGGCGTGCCCATCACCATGGCGCCGCTGGACGTCACGCACGAGGTGCTCACCACCGCGAAGCGCATCGACGCCATCCGCGCGCTGCCCAACCGCGTGGGCGCCGTGGTGGCCGCGTGGATGGAGTTCTTTGAGCGCTACGACGAAGAGAAATACGGCCAGGACGGCGGCCCGCTGCACGACCCCTGCGTCATCGCCTTCCTGCTCAAGCCCGAACTCTTCACCAGCCGCGAGTGCAACGTGCGCATCGAGACGCAAAGCGAACTCACGCGCGGCATGACCGTCATCGACTGGTGGGCCGTGACCGGCCTGCCCGCCAACGCCCAGGTGCTGCGGCACGCGGACGCCGACGGGTTCTTTGCGTTGCTGACGGAGCGCTTGGCGCGCTTGAACTGAACGCGGCCTCCGCTCGTGCGTGGGTCAACTGTGCAGTGACCGCACCACCAGCTTGAAGTCCGGGTCTTCCGGGAAGGGCTTCACCGTGAAGCCCAGGCCGCGCATCAGCTTGAGCATGTCGCTGTTGTTGGTCAGCACCAGGCCTTCGATGTCGCTCAGGCCCATTTCGCGGGCCGCGTCGGTGATGCCCTCCATCAGCCGCGAGCCCAGGCCCTTGCCGCCGAAGTCGTCGGCCACCAGCAGGCTGAATTCGCAACTGGTCTGGTCGGGGTTGGTGATGATGCGGCTCACGCCGACGATGCGCTCGGCCTCGTCGAAGCCGCCGTCGTCGCGCGCGGTGCGCTGGGTGTACACGGCCACCAGGGCCATCTCGCGGTCGTAGTCGATCAGCGTGAGCCGCGCCAGCAGCCCGGGCGGCAACTCTTTGATGGCGCTGGCGAAGCGGAAGTAGCGGCTCTCGGGCTTCAGGCCGCGCACCAGGTCTTGCAGCATCTGGGCGTCGTCCGGGCGCACCGGGCGCACCGTCACCTCGCCGCCACCGGCCAGCGGCCACACCTGCTCGAAGCGGGCCGGGTAGGGCAGGATGGCCAGGTGCGGGTAGTCGAACGCCCGCGGCATGCCGGTCTGCGGGCCGGGTTGCAGCACCACGCGTGCGTCCACGGCCACGGCGCCGGTCTCATCCACGATCAGCGGGTTGATGTCCATCTCGCGCAGCTGCGGGAACTCGCACACCATTTCGCTGACGCGCAGCAGCACGCGTTCCAGCGCTTCCAGGTCGGCCGGCGGGCCGCCGGCGCGGCCTTCGGTGAGGGCTTCTGACACGCGGGCCCGTTCCACCAGGCGGCGGGCCAGGAACTGGTTCAGCGGCGGCAGCTCCATCGCACGGTCGGCGATGAGTTCGATCATGGTGCCGCCGGCGCCGAAGACGATGGTGGGCCCGAAGGCTTCGTCCGTCACCAGCCCCACGCACACCTCCTGCCCGCCGCGGCCGCGTTGGGCGCGGGCCATCTTCTGCACGGTCACGCCGTTGATGCGGGCCTGCGGCTGCAGCCGCTTCACGCGGGCCACCATCTCGTTGTAGGTGTCGCGCGCGGCCGAGCCGCTCTGGATGTTAAGCGCCACGCCCTGAACGTCGCTCTTGTGGGCGATGTCGGGCGAGTCGATCTTCAGCGCCACCGGAAAGCCCATCTGTGTGGCCAGCATCATGGCCTCGTTGGCGCTGCGGGCCAGCACGGTTTGCGTGACCGGGATGTGGAAGGCCGCCAGCAGCGCCTTGCTCTCCATTTCGGTCATGGTGCGGCGGCGCTCGGCCAGCACGCTTTCGATCAGCAGCCGCGCAGCCTCCACATCCGGCTGCGCCAGCGTGGACATGGGCGGCGGCGTTTGCAGCAGCAGCTGCTGGTTGGCGTAGAAGCTGGCGATGTTGCCGAAGGCGCCCACGGCGGCCTCGGGGGTGCGGAAGTTGGCGATGCCGGCGTCGTTCAGCACGCGGCGTGCGTCCAGCACCGAGGCGTCGCCCATCCAGCAGCCCAGCAGCGGCTTGGCCGTGGCGGCCTTAGCGGCGCCCACGGCCCGGGCGATCTCGGTGGCGTCGGAGCCGATCTGCGGGGCGTACACCACCAGCAGCCCATCCACCGCGCCGTCTTGCGCGGCGGCCTCCACGGCGGCGCGGAAGTGCTCGGGCGTGGCCGCGGCCGAGAGGTCGATGAGGTCGGACAGCGAGGCCAGGTCCGCCAGCTTTGGCGCGAGCGCGCGGGCGGTGTCGGCCGAGAGCTTGGCCAGCTGCAGCCCGATCTCGCTGACCCAGTCGGCCGCCAGCACGCCGGGGCCGCCGCCGTTGGTGATGATGGCCAGGCGCTTGCCCACCGGGCGGTAGCGCGCGGCCAGGCACTTCGCGGCCGAAAACAGCTCCACGAAGCTGCGCACCCGCACCGCACCGGCGCGGCGCAAGGCGGCGTCGAACACATCGTCGCTGCCGACGATGGCGCGGCTGTGGGTCAGCGCCGCCTCATTGCCAGCACTGCGCCGGCCGGCTTTGAGCACCACCACCGGCTTGGCGTGGGCGGCCGAGCGCAGCGCGCTCATGAAGCGGCGCGAGTTGGAGATGCCTTCCAGGTACACCACGATGCTCTGCGTGCGGGTGTCCGAGGCCAGGAAGTCCAGCACCTGCGCCAGGTCCACCGCCGCGTTGGGGCCCAGCGACACCACCTGGCTGAAGCCCACGCCGTTTTGCCGCGCCCAGTCCAGCATGGCTGAGGTCAACGCGCCGGACTGCGACACCAGCGCCAGCGACCCCTCGGCCGCCAGCGGACCGGCAGCACTCGCGTTCAGGTTCAGGTGCGGGCGCTGAAAGCCCAGGCAGTTGGGGCCGAGCAGGTGCACCCCCTCGCGGCGGGCGATGCGCTTGAGCTGCGCGGCCTCGGCCGGCTCGATGCCGTCGCTCACGATCAGCACCGAGCGGCAGGCGATGCGGCAGGCCACTTCCAGCGCCGCCGTGATTTCGTCCGCCGGCAGGGCAATGACGGCCAGGTCCGCCCGCGACCGGGCCAGCTCGCCCAGCGTGCCGGTGGTTTCGCCGTGCAGGAACTGCGGCGGGTGCGGCCCGGGGGCGGCGGCCAGTGCGGCGCGCAGCACGCGGGCCTGGCGGGTCTGGCGCTCGGGTTCGTCCGGCGGCCCGGCGAAGACGACCACGGAGCCAGGGGTGAACAGGGGGGTCAGGAAGTGGTTGTCCATGCGGGAACTCTAGAGCCTGGGGTCACAGGGAGGAAAGGGTGCGGCCCGGGTGGGGCCGGCTTCAGTCGGCGCCGATCAGCACCTTGACATGGGCCGCGGCGCTGCGGGCCAGCGGGTTGAGCACATAACCGCCTTCCAGGCAGGAAATCACGCGGCCGCGGCAGTGCCGCCAGGCCAGGTCCATCAGCTGGCGCGTCACCCAGGCGTAGTCGCCGTCCACCAGGCCAAGGTTGCCCATGTCGTCTTCGCGGTGGGCGTCGAAGCCGGCGCTGATGTAGATCAGCTCCGGCCGGAAGGCCTCCAGCGCCGGCAGCCAGTGCTGGGTGACGGCGGCGCGGAACGCCTCGCTGCCTGAGCGCGGCGGCAGGCCGACGTTGACCATGTTGGGCGCGTCCTTCAGCGAGCGGGCGTCGGGCCCGTTGAAGGGGTAGAGCCCCGTCTCGAAGATGCTGCACATCAGCACGCGCTCGTCGCCGGCCAGGATGTCTTCGCTGCCGTTGCCGTGGTGCACGTCAAAGTCGATCAGCGCCACGCGTTGCAGGCCGTGCACGTCCAGCGCGTGGCGGATGCCCACCGCCACGTTGTTGAAGAAGCAAAAGCCCATGGGCGCGTCGTGCTCGGCATGGTGGCCAGGCGGGCGCACCGCGCAGAAGGCCGACGGCGCCTCGCCGCGCAGCACCAGGTCGGTGGCCAGCACGGCCGCGCCCGCGGCGCGCAGGGCGGCGGGCACGGTGAAGCGGTTCATGCGGGTGTCCGGGTCCACCTGCGCGTAGCCCTCGCGTGGGGCGGCGTCCAGCACGCGCTGCACGTGCAGGGCCGAATGCGCGCGTTGCAGCTGGGCCGGCGTGGCGGCCGGGGCGTCGTGCGGCAGCATGTAGTCCAGCAGGCCCTGGATGAGCAGCATGTCGGCAATGGCGCCCAGCCGCTCGGGACACTCGGGGTGGCCCGGCCCCATCTCGTGGCGGGCGCAGTCGGGGTGGCTGATGTAGACGGGCAGCATGGTCTTGTCTCCTCCGGTCAGCTTAAGAAGCGCGGCTGACGCCGCCTTGACCCAGCGCAAGCGGTGGCGGTGGCAACATCACCCGTCTGCCCGCCCAGCCTCACGGAGCCCGCCATGCAACGCCGCCTTGTTCTTGCCGCCCTGCCTGCTCTCGCGTGGAGGCCGGCCCAGGCCCTCAGCCTGACCGAGGGGGATGCCAACGCCGGCATCCGCACTGCGCTGGAGCGCGGCGCCACGGCGGCGGTGTCCTTGCTCGGGCGGCCGGACGGCTTCCTGGGCAACCCGCTCGTGAAGATCGAGCTGCCCGGCCACCTGAAGGACGCCGCCAAGCTGTTGCGTGCCACCGGCCAGGGCGCGAAGCTGGATGAACTCGTGACCGCCATGAACCGCGCCGCCGAGGCCGCCGTGCCGGCCGCCAAGCCGCTGCTGGTGAAGGCCGTGAAGGACATGAGCCTGGAAGACGGCCTCAAGATCCTGCGCGGCGGGGACGACGCGGCCACGCAGTTCTTTGCGGCCAAAACGCGCGAGCCGCTGCACGCGCAGTTCCTGCCCATCGTGACGCAGGCCACCGAGAAGGTGGCGCTGGCCGACAAGTACAACGCCGTGGCGAAGAAGGCCGGCAGCTTCGGGCTGGTGAAGGGCGATGAGGCCAACCTCCAGCAGTACGTGACCGGCCGGGCGCTGGACGGGCTGTACCGCCTGATCGGCGAAGAGGAAAAGAAGATCCGCCAGGACCCGATCGGCACCGGCAGCGCCATCCTCAAGAAGGTGTTCGGGGGTTTGGGCGGCTGACGGACAATCGCGGGTTCCGCAAGCCGGCCTTTTTCATGAATTCCGATCTTCCCGAATCCGTTCCCGCACCCGCTCCTGTGGACGCTGCGCCCCTGGCTGAGGTGTCCGCTGAAGTGCCCGCTGAGGTGCCCGCCGAGGTGGCTGCTCAAGTGCCCGCCGAAACGCCGGCCGAGCTCGCGACCGCTGCGCCTGCTGCGGCGTCTGCCCCGGCTGTTGACGTGACGGCCGAACTCAAGGCCTTGTTCCCGGCGCTGTTCGGTGGCCGCGCCAAGCCGGTGAAGCTGCGCATCCAGGCCGACATCCAGGAACGCGCCCCGGGCAAGTTCAGCAAGGCGCAGCTCAGCGCCTTCCTGCGCCGCCACACCGGTGGCACGGGCTACTTGATTGCGCTGACCCAGTCCAAGACCCGCTTCGACCTGGACGGCAACCCCGCCGGCGAGATCAGCGAAGAGCACCTGGCCGTGGCCAAGGAAGAACTGGCCCGCCGCAAGGGGCTGCGCCAGGAGCGCGAGCAGCAGGTGCAGCAGCGCGAACAGCTGGAAGTGCAGCAGCGCCGCAATCGCGCCCAGCTGCTGTGGGATTTCGAGCGCACCACGCTGACCGAAGCCAACTTCTGCGTGCTCAAGGGCACCACACCCGAAGAACTGCCGGGTCTGTTGGAACTGGCCCGCAAGGAGCGCGCCGAGGCGCCGCCGGCCCCGCCGCGCGGCGAGCGCGAAGGCGGCCGCCGGGAAGCCCGGCGAGACGACCGCCGCGGCGACCGCCAAGGTGCGGGCCGTCCGGGCGGCGCGCGCCCGGCCCAGGGTCGCTCTGAAGGCCGTTCTGATGGTCGGCCCGAAGGCCGCGGCCCCCGCAACGCCGACGCCCGTCCGCAAGGCCGTGGCGACCGCCCACGCGGTGACCGCCCGGCCCGCAGCGACGCCGGCCGCAAGCCCGCCGTCGCACCGCAGGCCGATCAGCCGATGCAAAGCCAGATGGCTCAGGCCCTGCAAGCGGCAACCCGCAGCGCCAAGGCCGAGCCGGCCGTGGAGCCGACGGCCGTGAAGGATCCGGCGGCCGATTGAGTCTGCCGATGAAGCCGGCCGACTGATTCGACCGGTTGATTCGACCGGTTGAGCGCCTGATGGGCTGGCCGGGAGGTCAGCCCCCCCCCGGCGTCAGGCGGCGCTGTAGCGCTGCTCCAGGTAAGCGAGCAGGGTGCGGATGGTTTGCGCCTCGCCGCCCACCGGCCGACCGGCGCGGGGTGCGTCGTTCCAGGCGAACAGGTCCACGTGCAGCCAGTCCTGCTGCGGGGGCAGGAAGTCTTCCAGGAACAACGCAGCGTTGATGGCCCCAGCCAGCGCGCTTTTTCCGGTGTTGACGATGTCGCCCAGCGAGCTCTCGATGCCGGCGTGGTACGGCGCCCACAGGGGCATGTGCCACAGCGGGTCGTCCAGCTTCAGGCCCAGGTCCACCAGGTCGCGGGCGGTGTCCATGTGCTTGGCAAACAGCGCCGGCAACTGGGCACCCAGGGCGACGCGGGCCGCGCCGGTCAGCGTGGCCAGGTCGATGACGAGATCGGGGTTGCTCTCGGCAGCGTAGGCCAGCGCGTCGCTCAGCACCACGCGGCCTTCGGCATCGGTGTTGCCGATCTCGATGTGCAGGCCCTTGCGGGTCTTGATGACGTCGCCCGGGCGGTAGGCGTTGCCCGAGATCGAGTTCTCCACCGCGGGGATCAGCAACTGCAGGCGCACCGGCAGCTTGAAGGCCATGATCAGCGTGGCCAGGCCCAGCGCGTTGGCGGCGCCGCCCATGTCCTTCTTCATCTGGCGCATGCTCTCGCCGGGCTTGATGTTCAGGCCGCCGGTGTCAAAACACACGCCCTTGCCCACCAGGGCGAGCTTGGGGTGCTTGGGGTTGCCCCAGGTCACTTCAATCAAGCGAGGTGAGCGCGTGCTTGCGCGGCCCACCGCATGGATGCTGGGGAAGTTCTTCTTCAGCAGCGCGTCGCCGACGATTTCGGTGAACCGCGCGTCGTACTGTTTGGCCAGGGCCTTGGCGGCGCCGGCCAGTTCGGCCGGGCCCATGTGCTCGGCCGGGGTGTTGACCAGGTCGCGCGTGGCGGCGATGGCGGCCGCCAGGGCCAGGCCGCGCTCGGCGTCAGCGCCCGGCTTGAGCACCAGGGTGGCGGGTTCGCGCTTGGCGGGCTTGTAGAGGTCGAACCGGTAGCCGCCCAGCTCCCACGACATGGCGGCGGCCTCGGCGTGCAGGGCCAGGCCGGCGTCGTCGAGCTTGTAGGTGCCTTCCGGCAGGGCCAGCGGCAGCGCGCTCAGCGCGAACGGGTGCGCGGCGTGGGCCACGCCGGCGAACACCTGGGCCAGCCGGCCGTCGGCCCCCGGCAGCAGGGCGTGGCTGTCGGCCGCACCCACGAAACCGACGGTGGCGAGCCAGTTGCGGGTGGCCTCCGGCAGGCGGGCGGCCAGGGCGGGCCAGGCGGCGCGGTCCACCACCGTGATCGGGACGGCCTTGGCCGGGAGGGTCTTCTTGAGCTGGACGGTCATCGCAAGTCCTGGAATCGGAAAGCCGGCATTGTCTGTAATGCGCCTGCGCAAAGAAATGTGATCGGACTTGTCAACCGAGCAGAAATGAGCCGCGTTGTGGACCCAATCGCGCCGGTTTCCGGGCCGCGAGACAGGCAAAAGAGTGCCACCATGAAAATCCAGTCCCGTTCCGAATCGCAGACCCGCCGCCTCCCGATGCCCGAAATGGGCCTGGCCTGGAGCGCTGGCGAATCGGTCGACAAGGGTCGCAAGCACGAAGCGTTCGACACCGGTTTCTACAGCGGCGAGCGCCGCGGCCTGGCCCGCGCCCTGCGTCTGGACCGCAAGCGCTGATCGCGCCGGTCGCCGCCCGCACCACCGGCGCGCGCGGCCCCCTTGGACTCTGTCGGGGTAAACTCGGCATCTCGCACCCACGGCAGGGCACCCCCCTCGTCCGTGGGTTTTGTTTGGGCGCTGGGAATCCTTCCGCGCCACGGCGCACTGGCTGCGCTGAGAATGCGGCCCCATGAAAGCCGCCCGCCGCTCCATCGCCTTTTTCTCTGGCGTTTTGCTGTACTGCTTCGGCGCCGGCCTGGCCATGAAGTACGCCAACACCGGCCTGCCCCGCCAGATGTATGTGCAGCTCGGCGGGCGAAACAGCCTGCAGGTCATGCTGGGCGAGGCAGTGGTTCTGATGGTGCTGCTGTTTCTGATCGCCGCCGTGTGGGCCTATTTCACCCTGCGCCCCCAGCGCCGCCGGCACCGCCCGTATGTCGCCTGGATGATGTCCGGCGTGGGCACAGCCTGGGCGGGGTGGTTGATTTTTGGCGCCTTCAGCTTCGCGCTGAAGCCGCGGGCGTACTCGGCGCCGCTGCAGAACATGTTGCTGTCGTCCAACGCGGCGCCGCTGTTCGGGGCACTGAACATCTTCGGCGTGATCGCCGGGGTGTGGCTCGCGGGTTACTGGGCCAAGAAGCGTCAGCTGGCGTTGCCCAGCTCGCGCAGCCGCACGCGGCCGGCGCCGCTGTCGGGTGAGGACGCGCCGGACAGCCTGCCCCCGCTGGGTTCGCCCACGCTGACGCCGCCCAGCGGCTCCTGAAGCGCCATGGCGCGCGCGGTGTGCCCGCGCTGTGAGCGCCCGGCGCGTACCTGCCTGTGCGCCGACCTGCCACCGCCGGTGGCGACCGCCACGGAACTGCTGGTGTTGCAGCACCCGGCCGAGGCGGGCCACGCGAAGAACACGGTCCCTTTGTTGACGCTGGGCCTGCAGCGCGCCCGCTGCCTGCGGGGCGAAGTGTTCCCCGCGGCCGTGGCATCGCCCGGCGCTGCGCTGCTGTATCCCGGTGAAGGGCCGGGTGGAGACCTGGGCGCGGTGCGCCAGCTCATCCTGCTGGATGGCAGCTGGCGCCAGAGCCGGCGTTTGTTGTCCGGCAACCCGTGGCTCTTGGCCTTGCCGCGCGTGAGCCTGCCGGTGCAGCCGTCACGCTATTGCATGCGGCGGGCGCACCGGCCGGGCGAGTTGTCGACGCTGGAGGCGGGCTTGCTGGCCTTGGCCAGCCTGGAAGGTCAGCCCGAGCGCTTTGCGCCTTTGTGGGCCGCGTTCGACCGCTTTGTTGCGCGGGAACTGGCCCGCCGCCCTCAGGCTCAGGTTCAGGCGCCCTTGCCGCAGACCTGCTGATACACCAGGCTGCCGTTGGGCTGCAGCACGTAGGTGTAGTAGCACTTGATGCCGCCGCCGATGGAGCGGCTGCTGCTGCCTTCGCGGGCTTGGGCCGACGGAGCGGCCAGGGTGGCGGCGAGGACGCCAGCGGCGATGAGGGTGTGGGCGAGGTTGCGCATGGGGAGTTCCGGTCGTGGTGAACGGCGGGGCGGGTGCCGCGCCTGCACCGCTGGCACGCAGCGGGCGTGCCAGGCCCAAAATGACGGCCGATCAACGACTTGCCTGTTTTGCCGGGTGAGGGTGGGGGCAATTCGCCCATTCCGGGCCGGTGGGGTGGGGCAAATCGCCCAGTCGGTGGGCCCGCGGTGCCGCGGCATGGCCATGACCAAGCGCTGGATGCGGGCCGTGGCCTAGCATGGCGGGATGAATCAAGTTCTTCTTCGCGCGGCGGGCTGGCTCGCGGCCGCGGGCCTGTGTGCGTCGGTCGCCCAGGCGGCGCCGGCGCCGTCCGAGGCCCGCACCGAGCACGTGCAGGCCCGCCTTGTGGCCAACCAGGCCACGGTCGCCCCAGGGCAGCGCCTCACGGTGGCTTTGGAGCAGGTCATCCAGCCGCACTGGCACACCTACTGGAAAAACCCGGGCGACTCCGGCCAGGCCACCAGCCTGGACTGGCAGGGCGCGCAGGCCGAGCCCATCCAGTGGCCCACGCCTTCCATCCAGGCCATCGGCCCCATCGTCAACTACGGTTACGAAGGCCGGCCGGCGCTGCTGATGGACCTGACCGTGCCGGCCGACGCCAAGCCTGGCAGCCGCTTCAAGCCCACCGCCGAGGTGCGCTGGTTGGTGTGCAAGGACGTGTGCATTCCCGAGCAGGTGACGCTGGGCCTGGACCTGCCGGTGGGCGCCGCGGCCCAGCCGGGTGCGGACGCCGCGCAGATCGAGGAATGGCGCCGTGCCATCCCGCAGCCGGCACCGTTCGCGGTGAAGCTGACCGCCGCGCCGCAGGGTGTGCGCTGGAGCGGCCCGGGCGAGCGGGTGACCAAGGCTTATTTCTTTGCCGACACCTGGGGCGCCGTGGCGCACAGCGCGCCGCAGCCGCTGAAGGCCGACGGCGCCGGCTGGGCGCTGGACGTTCCGGCCGGCGACGAGCCGGTGAAGGCCGGCCAGCCGTTGTCGGGCGTGCTGGTGCTGACCGGCCCCGAGGGCGAGAAGGCCTGGACCGTGTCGGCGCCCATGCCGGAAGGTGCAGGCAAGGGGCCGGGGCCGGCGGATCTGTCGGCGCCTGCCGCGGAAGCCGGCGCCGCTGCACCGGCTGCGAAGGCGGACGCCGCCGGCGAACTCGGCCTGCTGCCCGCGCTGGCGCTGGCCTTGCTGGGCGGCCTGATCCTGAACCTCATGCCCTGTGTGTTCCCGGTGCTGTCCATCAAGGCGCTGGCCCTGGTGAAACAAGGCGACCACAAGGCGGAGGGTCTGGCCTACACGGCCGGCGTGCTGCTGAGCTTTGCGGCGCTGGCGGCAGTGTTGATTGCGCTGCGTGCCGGCGGCCAGCAGGTGGGCTGGGGCTTCCAGTTCCATTCGCCGGTGTTCGTGCTGGTGGTGGCGTACCTGCTGTTCCTGGTGGGCCTGAACCTGTCGGGCCTGTTCGACATCGGCGGCGGCTTCACCGGCCTGGGCTCCAGCCTGGCGGCCCAGCAGGGGCTGGCGGGCAGCTTCTTCACCGGCGTGCTGGCGGCCGTGGTGGCCACGCCGTGCACGGCGCCGTTCATGGGCGCAGCGCTGGCGTTCGCGCTGGCCCAGCCGGCGGTGGTGATGTTGGCGGTGTTCCTGGCACTCGGCCTGGGTCTGGCGCTGCCCTTCCTGGTGCTGGCCTTCTGGCCGGCGGCGCAGCGCTGGCTGCCGCGCCCGGGCGCGTGGATGGAGACCTTCAAGCAGGCGCTGGCCTTCCCGATGTACGCCGCCGTCGTGTGGCTGCTGTGGGTGCTGGCCCAGCAAACCGGGCCGGACGGCGTGGCCCTGGCCCTGGTGGGCGCGGTGCTGCTGGCGTTTGGCCTGTGGGCCCAGCGGGTCAGCCGCGGCCGGGTGGGCGCGGTGCTGCTGGGGGTGAGCGTGGCGCTGGCGGGCGCCGTGGCGTCGCGCATCCAGCCGGTGGCGGCCGATGTGCCAGCCGGCCCGGGTGCGGGGGCTGCCGCGGCCATCGAGCCCTACAGCGCCGAGCGCCTGGCGGAGCTGCGCGCGCAGAACCAGCCGGTGTTCGTGAACCTCACGGCGTCGTGGTGCATCTCGTGCCTCGTCAACGAGCGCGTGGCCCTGTCGCGCCCCGAGGTGAAGGACGCGTTTGCCAAGGCGGGCGTGGCCTACCTCAAGGGCGACTGGACGCGCGAAGACCCCAAGATCACCGCGGTGCTGAAGGCCCATGGCCGATCCGGTGTGCCGCTGTACCTCTACTACGCACCGGGCGCTGCGGACGCAGTGGTGCTGCCGCAAATCCTCACCCCCGGCCTCGTCATCGAGGCGGTTGCTTCCCGCTGACCGACCCTGGAGTTCGCCATGACCTGGATGTTCCGTCGTTCCCTGCTGGTTGCGGCGCTGGCCGTGCCCGTGCTGGCCTGGGCCAACGCGGCGCTGGACGCGCCTGCACCCGCCTTCACCGCCACCACGGCGGAGGGCCGCGCCGTGCAGCTGTCCGACTTCAAGGGCAAGACCGTGGTGCTGGAATGGACCAACCATGACTGCCCCTTCGTGAAGAAGCACTACGGCAGCGGCAACATGCAGGCCCAGCAAAAGGCGGCCACGGCGCAGGGCGTGGTGTGGCTGCAGGTGATCTCGTCGGCCCCGGGCCAGCAGGGCCATGTGGACGGCGCCACCGCGCTCAAGCTCAACGCCGAGCGCGGCGCTGCGCCGACCGCCACGCTGCTGGACCCGGCCGGTGACCTCGGCCGGCTGTACGGCGCACAGACCACGCCGCACCTGTTCGTGATTCGCGCAGACGGCACGCTGGCCTACAAGGGCGGCATCGACAGCATCCCGTCCGCCAAGGTCGAGGACATCGCCAAGGCCGAGCCGTATGTGAAGCTGGCGCTGGCCGATGTCGCGGCGGGCAAAAAGGTCGAGAAAGCCAGCACGCGGCCCTATGGCTGCAGCGTGAAGTACGGCAGCTGAACGGGGCCGGGCGACGGCCTGAATCCGGCCGCGGCCCCGAGCCCTCAGAACACCGAGAGCCCCGTCTTGGCCACGAACAGCTCCAGCGCCTGGCGGCCCAGGTAGGAGTTGCCCGTGGCGTCCAGCGCGGGCGACCACACGCACAGCGAGAGGTGGTCGGGCACCACGGCCACGATGCCGCCGCCCACGCCGCTCTTGCACGGCAGCCCGATGCGGAAGGCGAATTCGCCGGCCGCGTCGTAGGTGCCGCAGGTCAGCATCAGCGCATTCACGCGCCGGGTTTGCGCCGCGCTGAGCACCGGCGTGCCGGCCAGCGGGTGGGCGCCGTCGCGGCACAGGTAGCCGGCGGCGCAGGCCATTTGCTCGCAGGTCATGGCGATGGCGCACTGCCGGAAGTACACGTCCAGCACCGTGGTCACCTCGTTGTCCAGCGTGCCGAAGCCCTTCATGAAGTTGGCCAGCGCCGCGTTGCGAAACCCCGTGTCGGCCTCGGACTGCGCCACCTCGGCGTCGATGCCGATCGGCTCACCGCACAGGCGGCTCAGCAGGGCCAGCAACTCGGCGTTGGCGTCGCCCAGGCTCACCAGCCGGTCGGCCACCGCGATTGCGCCGGCATTGATGAACGGGTTGCGCGGAATGCCGCGTTCGGTTTCCAGCTGCACCAGCGAGTTGAACGGGCTGCCCGAGGGCTCGCGGCCGATGCGCGTCCACAGCGCCTCGTCCAGCGCGCGGATGGCCAGCGTGAGCGAGAACACCTTGGAAATGCTCTGGATGGAGAACGGCACCGCGCTGTCCCCGGCTTGCGCGGTGGTGCCGTCGCAGGTGCGCAGCGCGATGCCGAACTGGCGTGGTGACACCCGGGCCAGCGCCGGGATGTAGCGGGCCACTTGCGCGCCCGTGCCGGCCTGGTCGAGCCGGGGGCGCAGTTCGGCGTGGATCTCGTCGAGGATGAGCTGGAAGTCCATGGCGCCGATTCTGGCGCCCGGACAATCGCGGCATGCAAGCTTTGCTCGACGCCATCGCCACGATGGCCCTTCCTTTGAACGCCGCCTCCGACGCCCAGCGCCTGTTCCACGGCCGCGGCGGTCGCTTTCCCGGCTGCGAGCACCTGGCGCTGGATGCCTTCCCGCCGGTGCTGCTGCTCACGTCCTTCAGGCCGCTGGACGAGGCCGCGCTTCAGGCGGTGGACCAGGCCCTGCGGGCGCGCTGCGGCGACGCGCTGAACTGGGTGTACCAGTGCCGCGGCGAGGGGGCCGAAACCCGGCTCATGGCCGGCGCCGTGCCCGAGCCGCATGTGGTGACGGAGGCCGGCACGCGCTACCTCGTGCACCTGATGCGCGGCCAGAACCACGGGCTGTTCCTGGACATGGCCGAGGGCCGGCGCTGGGTGCGCGAGCAGGTCAAGCCCGGCGCCAAGGTGCTGAACCTGTTCGCGTACAGCTGCGCGTTTTCGGTGGTGGCGCTGCAGGCCGGCGCGGCAGAGGTGGTCAACGTGGACATGGCGTCAGGCGCCTTGAGCACCGGCCGCACCAACCATGAGCTCAACGGCGTGAAGGCCGGGGCCAAGTTCCTGGCGCACGACATCTTCAACTCCTGGGGCAAGCTGACGCGCGGCGGGCCCTACGACCTGGTGGTGTGCGACCCGCCGAGCTTCCAGAAAGGCAGCTTCGTCGCCACCAAGGACTACGCCCGCCTGGCCAAGCGCCTGCCGGCGTTGCTGGCACCGGGCGGCCTGGCCCTGCTGTGTCTGAACGCGCCGGAATTGACCGAAGACTTCCTGCGCCAGGTGGTGGCCGAGCAGGCGCCCGAGCTGACCTGCGTGGGCCGCGTGGCCAACCCTGCGGTGTTTGAGGACGTTTCGCCCGACCGCAGCCTGAAGGTGCTGGCCTACCGGGCCTGAGCGTGCGGGCCTGAGCGCCCGGCCTGGGCGTGCAGGCCTGAGCTTGCTGGGCCTGAACGCACCGGGCGCCGCGCTCAGGGCAGGCGCGCCAGATCCTGCAGCAGCCGGGTGCGGGCGGCGGCGTCGCTCACCGACTCGGCCAGCCGGTTGAAGAACACGGCGCGGCTGTCGATGCCCTGGGCCGCGCGCTTGACCAGCACCTTGGCGATGGGCCCCACGTGCTGCGCCAGCAGGACTTGCGCTTTCTCCACCACCGCCTCGGTCAGCGGGCCGCCCATGGTGGTGCCCAGGCCCGCGGAGCCGTTGGAGCCGGCCGTGCCAGTCGCGCCAGCCGTGCTGGCTCCCGCGGCGGTGGGCGGCGTGCCCGCGGTGGCGCCGCGCGTGCTGCCGGCCGTGCGGCTGGCGCCGCCGGTCAGCACGCTGGCCTGGCCCAGAAAGGCGTCGCGGGCGCGGGGGTCGGTCACTTGGTCGGCCAGCCGGGCGTAGAGCTCGGGCAGGTCGCTGCATTCCCGCGCGGCGCGGCGCACTAGCACGCTGGCCAGCGGGCCCACGTGGCGTGCCAGGGTCTGCTCGGCCTGGGCGAGTTGGCTCGCGTCCCAGTGCGATGGCGGCGGCGCGGTGCCGCCGGTGGAGCCCGGCGTGCTGCGGCCAGCCAGCGATACCGGCGCCTGCGTGGGCGCCTGCAGCGGCTGGGGCGGGCGTGCCCGGGGCGGCGCCATCATCACGGTCTTGTCCCAGGCGGTGTCGTCCAGGTCCTGGCCGGCACCGTCCAGCAGGGCCTGCTTGAAGGCCTCGGCCGTGGGGTAGCGATCGTCGGGCCGCTTGGCCAGCGCGCGGGCCACGATGGCGTCGAACCACGCCGGCCGGTTGGCGCCGTCCAAGGTGGACGGCGGCGCGGGCATGTCGTTCACCACCTTGTACATGAGCGCCTCGGTGGTGCCGGCAAACGGCGGGCGGCCGGTGAGCAGCTGGTACAGCACCACGCCCGCGCCGTAGATGTCGACCCGCCGGTCCATGGTGCTGCCCAGGAACTGCTCGGGCGCCATGTGGCTGGGCGTGCCCACCATGTAGTGGGTTTGCGTGAGGTGCTGCGAGTCGATGCGGGCGATGCCGAAGTCGGCCACCTTCAGGCGGCCGGCGGTGGTCATGATGATGTTGGCCGGCTTCACGTCGCGGTGCCACACGCCCTTGTCGTGGGCATGGCCGAGCGCGTCCAGCAGCTGGCTCATGATGCCGGGAATGTCGGTGTCGGTGAACCGCAGCTTGGCGCTCAGATAGCTCGCCAGCGAACGGCCCTCGACGAACTCCATCGCGATGTAGGCGGTGTGCTGGTCGCGGCCGAAGTCGTACACCGCCACGATGCCCGGGTGCATCAGCCGGCCGGCGGCCTGGGCTTCGTTGCGAAACCGCGAGGCCGGCGCGCCGGGGCTGTCGTCGCCCGCGTCCAGCCCGGTGCGGATGGTCTTGAGCGCCACCGTGCGCTGGATGTCGGGGTCGAAGCCCTTGTAGACGACGCCCATCGCGCCCTCGCCGAGCACTTCGGTGATGCGGTACTTGCCGAGCTGGGCCGGGTGCTTCTTGTCGCTCATGCGATCACGCGGGGCATTCCCAAGCGGCTGCCGTGGATCTGGCTTTGCAAGGCCACTGGCAGCGCCCCCTTGAGGGGCCGGCGAAGCCGGTCAGGGGAAATCTCATGACTCCAGCAGCTTCATGGCCTGCACGACGCTGGTGCGCATGCGGCTGAAGGAATCGGACAGCGTGGCGATTTCGTCCTTGCTGCGGGCCTGGAACTCCGGCGCGTCCAGCTCGCCTTGGCTCACGCGGTCGGCCAGGGCCGACAGCTGCGTCACCGGGCGCACCACCAGCAGCCACACCATCAGGTTCAGCACCACGCCCACGGCGACGAACACCGCCACCAGCGAGGTGATGAAGACCTTGAAGGTCTGGTCGGCCCGCTGCAGCGGCACGCCCAGCGGCACCGACACGATCTGCGCGCCAATCACCTCGTTCAGATTCCAGCCGAAGCCGTTGGCCGGGCCGTACTTGGCCACCATGGTGGCGGGCGCGGCGTCCACGCTGCTGTGGCAGGCCAGGCAAGCTGGGTCGGTGATGCGCAGCGGGCGGGCGATGTACAGCGACGGGCCGGCCGGCGTGTCACGGGTGCCCACGGTTTCCTTCAGTTCGGCGTTGCTGCGGAACTGGCCCACGATGTCCACCTCCCAGCTGGTGGCCCGGTCGCGCGGGTTGGTGGGGTTGAGCGTGGCTTCCTTGTAGGCGAACTCGGGGTGCTTGGCCAGCAGCGTGCCCAGCACCTCGGTGGCGGAAAAGCTCGGCACCGTCTCGGGCAGGAACTTCTCGCTCATCTGCGCCACCAGCAGCGGCTTGATCTTGGTGTTGGTGTAGTTGCGCACCGCCAGGGCCTTCTCCATCAGCATCTGCGCGGTGGCGACGGTTTCCTGCGTCGCGTTGTCCTGCAGCAGGTTGCGGGCGATGTAGCCGCTCAGCGCAATGCCCAGGCTCATGACCAGCAGGTAGACGAGGTTGAATTTGGCCAGCAGTTTCATGGGGGCGCCTTCCGAAGGACGGCAATGGTAGTGCGTGGCCCCTGCGCTGCGTGGGGCGGTGGTGCGGCGGCGGGCGGTGAATCTGCCCCTGGCCGGCGCGGCATGATGGCGGCATGACTGCACCCATCGACCGCTGCAACGACGGCAGCACCCGCGCGCCCCGCCTGCGCCGTGACATGAACCTGGGCACCCTGGCCGAACTGCCGCGCGGCTCGCGGGGTTGGCGGGCCACGCCGGCCGAACAGCTGGCCCTGTTGAAGACCGACGGCCACGAGGCCGTGCAACTGTGGCAACCCACGGCCGACGCCGTGAAACTCGCGCGCGACGCGGGTCTGGGCGTGACTGGCATTTGCCGCGCCCTGACGCCTCCAGACGTGGACGCCATCGTGCGCGAACAGCGCGACCTGGGCTGCGAGATCACCACGCTGCATGTGGGCCACTCCTTCGAGACCGACGCCGAGATGGACGCCCTGGCGGCCGCCGTGCTGGAGACCTCGGCCCGGCACAGCCACCCGCTGTACGTGGAGACCCACCGCGGCACCATGACGCAAGACCTGCGCCGCACGCTGGACCTGGTGGCCCGCTTCCCGGCGCTGCGCTTCAACGCCGACCTGTCGCACTGGTACACCGGGCACGAGCTGACCTACGGCGGTGAGTTCCTGGAGCGCGCCGGCCGCCTGGCGCCGGTGTTCGAGCGCGTGCGCTTCCTGCACGCGCGGGTGGGCAATCCGGGGTGCATCCAGACTGCGCTGGACGAGCCGGGCGACAGCCTCGCGCACTTTCGCTGGATGTGGCAGCGCTGCTTCGAGGGGTTTCTGCGCGGCGCGCAGCCGGGCGACTTCCTGAGCTTCAACGCCGAGCTGCTGCCGCAGAAGATGGGGGCCGACTTCTGGCTGCACTACGCCCAGCCCCGGGCGGACCTGGCCGGCGACGCGCTGGGCGGTGAGCCCAGCGACCGTTACGCCGATGCCGAGCGGCTGTGGCAGATCGCGACCGAGTGCTTCGAGGCAGCGCGCGCCGCCGTGGCGGCCACCCCGACGGCGGGCTGAGCGGCTCGGCCGCGGGGTCAGGCCGCCGTCACCACCAGTGACACGTTGCTGCCACCGAAGGCGAAGGAGTTGGACATGGCCGCCCGCAGCGTGGCCGGGCGGGCGCCGTCGGTGATCAGGTCCAGCTGCGCGGCCAGCGGGCTGTCGTGCACGTGGGCGCTGGGCGGCAGGCACTGGCGGCGCAGGGCCTGCACCGTGGCCACGAGCTCCAGCGCGCCCCCGGCCCCGATCAGGTGGCCGTGCAGCGCCTTGGTGGCCGACACCGGCACCGCCCGGGCGCCGAACGCCGCCGCCACCGACTCCGCCTCCACCGCATCGCCCACTTCGGTGGCGGTGCCGTGGGCGTTCACGTAGCCGATCTCGGCCGGGCTGAGGCCGGCGTCGCGCAGCGCGGCCTGCATGGCGCGCACCTGGCCGGCAGCATCCGGCCGCGACAGGTGCACCGCGTCCACGCTGTGGCCATAACCCGCCAAGCGGGCGAGAGGCACGGCGCCACGGGCCCGCGCGTGCTCGGCGGTCTCCAGCACCAGGGCCGCGGCCCCCTCACCCAGCACCAGGCCCCGGCGGCGTTCGTCGAAGGGGCGGCAGGTGTGCTCGGGTTGGTCCGCGTCCAGCGGCGCCATCACGCCCATGGCTTGCCAGCCCAGGGCGCTGCCGGTGTTGAGCATGGCCTCCGACCCCCCCACCAGCGCCACGTCAGCCCGGCCATTGCGCAGCAGCCACAGGGCTTCGCCAATGGCTTGTGCCGACGAGGCGCAGGCGTTGGACACGGCCAGCTGGGCAGCGCGCAGCTGGTGCCGCATCGCCAGGTGGGAGCCGGCCGAGTTGGCCATCACTCGCACCACGGTGTACGGGTGCACGCGCGGCGGCTGGGCCGTGAACATCTGCTGGTACGAGGCTTCCAGCGAGGCCGAGCCCCCCAGGCCCGTGCCCCAGGCCACGGCGGCGCGTTCCGGTTGGGGCGCAGTGGCGGGCAGGCCGGCTTGGGCCCAGGCCTCGGCCGCGGCTTCCAGCGCCATCAGGCTGTGGCGGTCGTACAGGTTGCGCTGGGCGGGCGGCATGCCCGGGGCCAGCGGCACCGTCACCTGTGCGGCGGCGAAGGGCCTGAGCCCGTGCGCGGGGCTGCCGGGGTGGGCGGTCACGCCCGATCGGCCCGCCTGCAGCGCATCGGCCAGCGTGTCGGCGCCCGCGCCGAGCGCGCTCAAGGCGCCCAGCCCGGTGATCCAGACGTCGGTCATCAGGCCGCAGCCGGCTGCGGTGCGGCCGCGCGCAACTCGTCCACCAGGGTGGCCAGGCCTTGCAGCGTGGGCTGTTGCAGCGCGCGGTCGTGTTCGATGCTGACGTGGAAGTGGTCTTCCACCGAGAACATGAAGTCCACCAGGCCCAGGGAGTCCAGGCCCAGTTCCGCGAACGGGGTGTCCAGCTTGGCGCTCAGGTCGTCGGTGCCCAGCTCACGTTGAGCCAGGGCGCACAGTTGTTCAAGCGTAGTGCTCATCACGAAGTTCCAAAGTGGGAAGGGTGGGACGGGCCGGCGGCAGCTGGCCCAGGAGGAAGTCGCGCACGGTGCGCGCCACGGCAATGCGCTCGTTGTCCAGCGTCAGCATGTGATAGCTGTCGTGGAACCAATGCACCTCGGGCGCACGGCCCAGGTTGCGCTGCAGTTCATGCACGCTGCGCGGCCCGGCGACGTCGTCTTCGGTGGCGTGCAGCACCACGGCCGGCGCCGTCAGCCGGGGCAGGCGGGCGCGCACGTGGCGGATCAGCCGGGTGGCCTCGAACAGTGCCGCGGCCGACAGCTGCGCCGCGCCCACGGCCGACACCTGTTGCGACGCCATGGCCTGCGCCACCCAGGTGCGCAGCCGTTCGTTCTTCAGGCCGAAGGGTGCGGTTTCCTTGAAGCTCATGCGCCGGCGCAGCACGGGCAGGTAGGCCAGCGGCAGCAGGCGGCGCCAGGGCGACACGTTCCAGCCGTCGAAATGCAAGGTGGTGGAAATGAGCACCAGGGCGGCGGCCGGGCGGCGCGCGGCCAGCGCCATCGACAGCACGGCGCCCATGCACAGCCCGCCCACCGCCACCTGGCCGTGGGCGGCGGCCAGGCGGTCAAAGCAGGCCTCGGCCTCGGCCAGCCATTGTTCAAAGGGCGGCACGGGCAGCGGCTGGCCGGTGTGGTGGCTCACGCCATAACCCGCAAGGGCGGGCACCTCGACGACATAGCCCGCGGCGCGCAGCGATGTGGCCACGGGGGCCAGCTCCAGCGGATTGGCGCACAGCCCGTGAAGCAGCAGCACCGCCGGCGGGCGGTTGGGAGAAGCATCCATGCCGGGCAGTGTGCAAACCGGTGCCGTCATCGCCTTGTCGCGCGGCTTGCCGTGAGCTTGCGTGGCGAGACAGTCCCGCGTCAGCCGTTGGGCCGCGGCCGCGCCATACTTCAGGCACCATGCGAATCCTGCTCGTTGAAGACGACGAACACCTCGTGGAGACCACGGCCCGGGCCTTGCGTTCGCAAGGGTGGGTGGTGGACTGCACCGCCCGCGGCGAGCCCGTGGCGCGGTCTCTGCGCGAGGATGCCTACGACCTGCTCATCCTGGACATTGGCCTGGCGGGCATCGACGGCTTCGAAACCTTGCGACGCGTGCGGGCCGAGGGCCTGCCGGTGCCGGTGCTCATCCTGACCGCACGGGATGCGGTGGAAGACCGCGTTCGGGGCCTGGAGGGCGGGGCGGACGACTACCTCGTCAAGCCTTTCGCGCTGACCGAGCTGGTGGCCCGTGCGCGCGCCCTGGTGCGGCGCAGCCAGGCGCGCACCAGCAACCAGCTGCACCTCGCGCGCCTGCGCATCGACCAGGAGGCGCGCCGCGCCTACATCGGCGACGAGCCGCTGGCGCTGTCGGCCCGCGAGTGGGATGTGCTGGGCTTCCTGATGGCCCGTGCGGGCAAGGTCGTGCCCAAGGAGCACATCGCGCTGGCCAGCAATGCGTGGGACCAGGGCGTCAGCGACAACGCGATCGAGGTGTGCCTGTCGCGCCTGCGCGCCAAGATCGAGCCGGGCGGTGTGCAGTTGCGCACCGTGCGCGGCCTGGGCTACCTGCTCGAAGAAGTGGCCTGACGCCCGTGGCCGTGGCCGGGCTTTTGAGCTTCAGCCTGCAGCGCCGCCTGCTGGCATGGTTGTTGTTGCCGCTGTTGGTGGCGCTGCCGCTGTTGGGCATGGGCCTGTACCAGCAGGTGCAGCGCGATGCGCAGGGGTGGCTGGATGAAGGCCTGGAAGACACCGCGCTGACGCTGGCCGGTCAGATCGACCTGCGCGGCGGGGCGCCCCGCATCGACATCAGCGCCACCATGGACCGCGCGCTGCGCTTTGACCGGCAGGACGATGTGTTCTACCTCGTCCAGTCGCCGGACGGCGAGGCCATGCAGGGCGATGCCGGCCTGGCCGACCTCCAGCCGCGTCCGGCCCAGCAGCCGGCGGGGCACAGCTGGTACGGCGACGTGAAGCTGCGGGGGCGTGACCTGCGGCTGGTGCAGCTGGGGCACGACTGCGGGGCGGGCAGCTGCCAGATCCTGGTGGCCGAAACCCTGCACAAACGCGACGCCTTGCAGAGCCAGATCGGCAGCCTCGTGGCGCTCAATGGGTTGGGTCTGGCCGTGCTGTTGGCGCTGGCGGGCTGGTGGGCCATCCGGCAGGGTCTGGCGCCGCTGACCGAACTCAGCGCCGAACTGGAGCACCGCGACCTGCACCGCCTCAACCCGCTGGCGGCGCGGCTGCCGCGCGAGCTGGTGCCGCTGCAGTCGGCCTTCAACCGCTTGTTCGAGCGCCTGGACCGGGCGGCCGGCGCGCAGCGCGAATTCCTGGCCGATGCGGCCCACCAGCTGCGCACGCCGTTGACCTCGCTCCAGACCGAGATCGAGCTGGCCTTGCTGGAGCCGCACGACCAGCGCCTGGACCCCGTGCTGCAGCGCTTGCGCCACCGCGTGGTGCGCAGCGCCCGCCTGGCGCAACAGCTGTTGTCGCTGGCGCGGGCCGAAGACCGCAGCGTGAACGTGGGCCAGCGCATCGACCTGCGCGACATTGCCGCCGAAAGCGGGCAGGACTGGGCCCACCGCGACCTGCCCGCCGGCGTCGACCTCGGATTCGAGCTTGCCGACGCGCCCACGCTGGGGCATGCGTTCTTGCTGCGCGAGGCGCTGGAGAACCTCATCCACAACGCGGTGAGCTATGCCGGCTCGGGCGCGCGCATCACGGTGCGCACCGGGCGGGATGCCGACGGCACCTGGCTGGAAGTGGAAGACAACGGCCCGGGCATTCCCGTGGCTGAACGCGCCGCGGCCTTGCAGCGTTTCCGCCGCGGCAGCAGCGCCACCGGCGCGGGCAGCGGGCTGGGCCTGGCGATTGCGGCCGACATCGCGGCGCGCCACGGTGGGCAGCTCGAACTGCTGGACGCGCAGGCCGGCCCGGGGCTGCGGGCGCGGCTCAGTCTGCCTGCACTTCCGGGGTCAGTGCCAGCTGCTTGAACAGGTTCATCGCCACCACCACGCGGCGGCCGGCCGTGGCCGGCACCTCGTGGCGTGCGATGCCCGGGAACATCACCATGGTGGCCGGCTTGGGCTGGTAGGCGCTGGTGCCGGAGAACACCAGCGGCGCGCAGTTGTCCTCGGCCTCCAGGTAGATGACGCAGCTCAGGTCGGACGGCCAGTGGTTGTGCGGCGCGGTGTAGTCGGCCTGCTCGTAGATGGCGCCCCAGCAGTGGGTGACGAGCATGTCCAGACCCAGCCCGCCCACGTCGGCCGACCACACATGCGGCGCGGCGCGCTTGGCAATGTCGGCCACGCTGGCGCACAGCGGCAGGAGCTTGGGGTTGAGCAGGTGGCTCTTCCACGGGCTCATGTAGGTGGCCTTGACGTTGGACTCGGGCGACTGCGGATGGCTCAGGCGCAGTTCCTCGATCGCCTCGCGCGCCAGCTGCAGGCGGTCGGCAATGGGGCCGAGTTCGGCCACGATGATGGGCAACTCGGTCTCGATCTTGGCGCCAAGGATGCGCACGGATTCGGTGGCGGTGGCGGGCGTGCTCATGCAGACATTCTGGTGGGCTCGCGCGGCTTGAAAACGCGGGAAAAGCCGGGCGAGACGGGCTCAAAGCACGCTGCAACGCCGGTGCGACCGTGGCCGCCGGGGCCAAGTCAAGCCGGGTGGCGCGCGGGGTTGTCCCTTGTTGCGGGGCCGTGATGTCACGGGGACGCAATGCCTCGGCGGCAGGCTAGCGTGCGCGTGGCAGTTCACCGGTGGCCCTGTGCGGCGGGCCGGCGCACTGCGCGCCACCTCGGCGCCCACGGGCCCGAGCCCACCCCACCCACCAAGGAACCGACTTGAAGACCGTCCTCATCGCCTCCCTGCTCCTGGGCCTGGCTGCTGCTGCTTCGGCGAGCGAGCAAAGCACCTGCACCGCCGCCAAGGGCACCTTCCTGACCGGCACCGTCACGAGCGCGCCGAAGTTCGCCGCCGCCACGCAAACCATCCAGGGCATCAAGCTCTCGCACACCAAGCTGAGCCTGCGTGCCGACCAGGACGGCAAGACCTACGACGTGGCCATCGACAACGTGTTCGCCATCGACTACGTGAAGAACGCCAGCACCGTGCCGGCGTCGCTGGCCGCCATCAAGGTCAACGACCGGCTGGAGCTGTGCGGCGCCAAGTACACCAGCGGCGTGGGCATCCACTGGGTGCACACCAATTGCGGCGATGTGCCCACCACCAGCGCGCCCAATGGCTGGGTCAAGCGCTTCTCGGCCAGCGGCACGGTGGGCAGCAACATCGAGCGCAGCCAGACCTACTGCTACCTCTGGAACTGAGCGGGGCGGCATGAAGGCATGGGCTGCGGGTTTGGGCCTGGCCGCGTTGGCGGCCGGGCTGGGCCTGGCCCTGCCCGCGTGGTGGGAGGGCGATGCACCCGCCACGCCCCCGGTGCCGAGCGCGGCGCGGCCCGAGGGCGAGCGGGGCGCG
This sequence comes from Pelomonas baiyunensis, assembly GCF_043555935.1. NCBI lineage: Bacteria > Pseudomonadati > Pseudomonadota > Betaproteobacteria > Burkholderiales > Sphaerotilaceae > Roseateles > Pelomonas baiyunensis. Next base: position 477,799 of record NZ_JBIGIB010000003.1, read on the forward strand.
CGGGTGGTGACGTTCACGCCCTTGTCGGTGGTGTCGACGCCTGCGCCCCCCGGGCCGCTGGCGTCCGCGCCCAGCGCTCGATCCCGTTTCACGCCTCAGAGGCCGCCCGCGCCGTCCGAGCTGGATCGCCTGGTGGCTGCTGCGCGGCAGGGCGATGTGCGCGCCAGCCATGCCGCCTACCGGGCGCTGGCGGCCTGTGTGCCGCCGGCTGGCGCGCCGTGCCCGGGCGTGCCGGCGTCCTTGGTGCAGGAGCGGTTGCGCTTTCTGGCCGAGGCGGTGCAGGCCGGCCTGCCGCAAGCGCAGGTGGACTTCTACATGGAAGGCCCCAGCCCCTTGCAGGCCCTGGACGAGCCGGCGCTGCAGGCCTGGCGTGCCCAGGCGCTGACCGGTTTGCAGGCCGCCGCGGCCCAGTGCGACCCGTTTGCCGCGGGCCTGCTGGCCACCTTGCAAGACAGCGGCGAGCTGGCCCCGCGCAGCAGCACCCTGGCGGTGGCCTACGCGGTGGCCGAGGGCGAGTGGCGCCGCCGCCCGCCGTCGGACGCGGCCCTGCGCGACCGGCTGGCCGAGCCGATCAGCGATGCGGCGCTGGCCGCCGCGCGGCAGCAGGGCCTGCGGCTGGCTGCGGCCTGCCGCTGAGGGCGTTCAGCCCAGGGCGGCGTACAGCGCCTGCAGCTCTTGCGAGAGCTTGTGCCGGGCGTCCAGGTGCACCATGGGCCGGCTGAGCTCGTGGGATTCCTTCATCTTCACGCTGCTGCTGAGGTAGGGCTCCAGCACGGGCAGGCCTTCGTCCAACAGCTCCTGCACCACGCGCTGCGGCAGCGCAGCGCGGGCCTGGAACTGGTTGACGACGATGCCCTCCACGCTCAGCTCGGGCGCGTGGTCGGCGCGAATCTCTTCCACCGCTTCCAGCAGGCCGTACAGCGCGCGGCGCGAAAAGTCGTCGCAGTCGAACGGAATCAGGCAGCCCTGCGCGGCGATCAGCGCCGAGCGTGTGTAGAAGTTCAGCGCCGGCGGCGTGTCGATCCAGATCTCGTCGTACTGGTCGGCCAGCGGCAGCAGTGCATCGCGCAGCTTGTAGATCTTGTAGCGGCTTTCCAGCTTGCCGTGCAGTTCGTCCAGCGCGGGGCTGGCGGCCATCACGTGCAGGTTCTCCCACGGGGTTTCGGTGACGAACTCGGTGGCGGCCAGCGGGCGCACGCTGAACTTCAGCGTGGACTCGAAGAAGTCGGCTGAGCCGGCTTCCACCTCGTCGGCCGCGTCACCCAGCAGGTAGCGCGTGGTGTTGCCCTGGCAGTCCAGGTCGATCACCAGCACACGCTGGCCCTGGGCTGCAGCAATCGCTGCCAGGTTGCTGGTGATCGTGGACTTGCCCACGCCACCCTTTTGGTTGAACACCACTCGCCGCATCGTGCACCTCCGCCGGAATGCGGCCATTGTGCACTGCAGCAAATCTTCGTCAAACCCGCGTGACGGGGCCGATGGCCAGGGGTTGCTTCAGCCACTGCCCGGGGCCGGCCTCGGCGTGCAGGGCGCGCACCACGTCCATGCCCTGCACCACCTGGCCAAAGGCGGCAAAGCCCTGGCCGTCCGGGTTGCGCCGGCCGCCGAAGTCCAGTTCGGGTTGGTCGCCGATGCAGATGAAGAACTCCGCCGTCGCCGTGCCCGGCGCGCCGCGCGCCATCGAGACCGTGCCGTCGCGGTGGCGCAGGCCAGTCTGCTGCGTGGTTTCGTGCGCAATCGCGGGGCGCAGTGGCGGTGCGTCGTCCTTGAGGTTCAGGCCCCACTGCACCACCTCGATCTTGTGGGCGCTTTGCGGCTGGTTGGCCAGCGACACGAGGCGGTAGACCCAGGCGCGGTCCAACTGGTGGGCATCCACATAGGCCAGGTAATTGGCCACGGTGCGGGGGGCGACGCTCGGGTTCACCTCGATGACGAAGGCGCCGCCCGGGGTTGTCACGCGGGTGCGCACGGCGCTGCCGGCGGCAGACGCCAGCAGGGGCAGGGCAGCCAGGGCGAGCAAGGGGCGGCGTTGCATGGGGGTGTGGTGGAGGTGTGCGGGGTGGGTGGTGGGGAGGGCGTCAAGAGCCGGCCAGCGCCCGCTCGACAAAGCGCCGCGGCACGGTGGTCTTGGGCACGCGCACGGGGAACCAGCTGCGGATGTCGTGGTCGATGCCGATGCCGTGCATGAAGTTGTACAAGCCCTTCTTCAGGCCCTGGCCCAGGCCGTCGTGGTCGGTGGGCGTGGGGTCGATGAAGGCGATGTCGTTCTTCGCAAATCGCCCGTCCGCCGGCAGCGGCTGCAGCGTCACGCCGTATTCCGCCGGGTTCAGGCCCACGGGCGAATGCACCGTGCAGGCGAAGCGGTGGAAGAAGCCGCTGTGGATGCAGCCGTGCTCGAACAGCTGGCGCACGTACTCCAGCGCGTCCACGGTGTCCTGCGTGGTCTGCGTCGGGAAGCCGTACATCAGGTAGGCGTGCACCAGCACGCCGGCATCGGCAAACGCCTTGGTCACGCGCGCCACCTGCTCCACGCTCACGCCCTTCTTCATCAGCTTCAGCAGCCGGTCGCTCGCCACCTCCAGCCCACCGGAGATGGCGATGCAGCCGCTGTCGGCCAGCAACTGGCACAGCTCGGGCGTGAAGGTCTTCTCGAAGCGGATGTTGCCCCACCAGCTGATGGCCACGCCGCGGCGGATCAGCTCCTCGGCCAGGGCCTTGAGCGCCTTGGGCGGGGCGGCTTCGTCCACGAAGTGAAAGCCGGTTTGCCCGGTTTCCTTCACGATGGCCTCGATGCGGTCCACCAGCACTTCGGCGCTCGCGGCCTCGTAGCGCGAGATGTAGTCCAGGCTCACATCGCAGAAGCTGCACTTCTTCCAGTAGCAGCCGTGCGCCACGGTCAGCTTGTTCCAGCGCCCGTCGCTCCACAGCCGGTTCATGGGGTTGAGCATGTCCAGCAGCGACAGGTACCGGTTCAGCGGCAGGCCGTCCCAGGTCGGCGTGCCGACGTCGTCGAAGGGCACGTCGGGCTCGACGAAGTTGGTGTACCTGACTTCATGACCTTCTCGCCAGAACGTGCGGACCAGCCGGGTCTTGGAGCGCTTGCCCGCCACGTGCTCCAGCAGTGCCAGCAGCGGCCGCTCGCCGGCGTCCAGCGTCACGTAATCGACGAAGTCGAACAGTCGGGGCTCGGCCAGTTCGCGCAGCTCGGTATTCACGTAGCCGCCGCCCAGCACGCACACCACCTCCGGCCGCGCGGCCTTGATCGCCTGGGCGATGCGCAGCGCCGCGTACACCGAGCCGGGGAAGGGCACGGACAGCAGCACGACGTCGGGCCGGTGCTGTTCCAGCGCCTGCAGCGTCAGGCGTTGCAGCGTGGCGTCGATGAGGTGGGGCGCCTCGGCCAGCGCCTCCGCCAGCGGGTCGAAGTGGGCCTGGGCGGCGGCCAGCTTCTCGGCGTAGCGCACGAACTCGAAGCGCGGGTCGATCGCGTCACGCAGCACGTCGGCCAGGTCGTTGAGGAACAGCGTGGCCAGGTGGCGGGCGCGGTCTTGCAGGCCCAGGGCACCGAAGGCCCAGGCCAGCGGGTCTTCGCCTTCCTCGCCGACGTAGTGGTCCAGCGACGCGAAGCGCGCGCCCTCGGGCAGGAAGCTGCGGGTGTTGATGCGGTGGGCCAGCGTCGGGTCGTTGCCTTGCAGGAAGCGCAGCACGCGCGGCGTGGCGGCGGCGATCGCGGGGAATTCGCCGTCGAACCAGGCGGTTTGCGGCGTTTGCCGTTCGGGCGGCAGGGCCTGGACGGCGGCGCGGATCTGCGTGAGCCCGGCGGGCGAGAACAGCTCCAGCACCAGCGCCAGCGCCAGGTCCACCTGGTGGGCATCGACCTGCCGCGAGCGCAGGAAGCCGGTCAGGTAGGCGGTGGACGGGTAGGGCGTGTTCAGCTGCGTCATCGGCGGGATGACGGCCAGCACGCGGGGAGACGGGGCGGACATGCCCCGGATTGTCGCGGCCCGGCCGGCCGCTGCGCTCAGCCGACCAGCCAGCCGGCCAGCTTCTCGGCAATCATCAGCGTGGGCGAGTTGGTGTTGCCGCTGGTGATGGTGGGCATCACGCTCGCATCGGCCACGCGCAGGCCGCGCACGCCCAGCACCCGCAGGCGCGAGTCCACCACGGCGCCGGGGTCCTCGCGGCGGCCCATGCGGCAGGTGCCCACGGGATGGAAGATGGTGGTGCCGATCTCGCCGGCCATGCGGGCCAGGTCTTCTTCGGTCTGGTACTGCGGGCCGGGCTTGTATTCCTCGGGCTTGAACGGGGCCAGCGCCGGCTGCGCCAGGATGTTGCGCGTGACGCGCAGGCTTTGCGCCGCCACGTGCCGATCTTCAGCGGTGGAGAGGTAGTTGGGCTTGATGGCCGGTGCCACGGTGGCGTCGGGCGAGGTGGCAGCCACCCAGCCGCGACTGGTGGGGTTGAGGTTGCACACGCTGGCCGTGATGGCGTTGAAGCGGTGCAGCGGCTCGCCGAATGCGTCCAGGGACAGGGGTTGCACGTGGTACTGCAGGTCGGGCCAGGTCTTGTCGGGGCTGCTGCGGGTGAAGGCGCCGAGCTGGCTGGGCGCCATGCTCATGGGCCCGCTGCGCCGCACCGCGTACTCCAGCCCGATCAGCGCCTTGCCCAGCAGCGACGCAGCGCGGGTGTTGAGCGTGCGGGCGCCCTGCACCTTGTAGACCGTGCGGATCTGCAGATGGTCTTGCAGGTTGCCGCCCACGCCGGGCAGGTCCAGCACCATCGGGATGCCCACCTTCTGCAGCAGCGCGGCCGGGCCGATGCCCGACAGCTGCAAGAGGTGCGGCGAGCCGATGGCGCCCGCCGACAGGATGACTTCGCCCCCCGCGTTCAGCCAGGGCCGCTCCAGGCCGTGCGGCGTCAGCACCTCCACGCCGGCACACCGCAGGCCGGTGTCGTCGTGCAGCAGCCGCAGCTTCTGCACCTGCGCGCCGGTCCAGAGTTCGAAGTTGGGCCGGCCGTAGGTGGTGGGGCGCAGAAAGGCCTTGGCGGTGTTCCAGCGCCAGCCCTTGCGCTGGTTCACCTCGAAGTAGCCGACGCCTTCGTTGGTTCCGGCGTTGAAGTCGCCCGTGGCCGGAATGCCGGCTTGGTTCGCCGCGGCGGCAAAGGCGTCGAGGATGGGCCAGCGCAGGCGCTGCTGCTCCACGCGCCACTCGCCCTTGCGGCCGGGCAGCGGGCCGTGCAGCGCGGCGAAGCCCGCCGGGGCGGTGTCGGGCTTGTCGAGTCGCCAGTGGCTCTCGTGCTTGCGAAAGGCCTTGAGCACCCGCTCCCAGCGCCAGGTGTCGTCGCCGGTGATGTCGGCCCAGTGGTCGTAATCGCGACTTTGGCCGCGCATGTAGATCATGCCGTTGATGCTGGAGCAGCCGCCCAGCACCTTGCCGCGCGGGTAGCGCAGGCTGCGGTCGTTCAGGCCCGCTTCGGCCTCGGTTTTGAAGCACCAGTCGGTGCGCGGGTTGCCGATGCAGTGCAGGTAGCCCACCGGGATGTGGATCCAGTGGTAGTCGTCCTTGCCGCCGGCCTCGATCAGCAGCACGCGCTTGTGCGGGTCGGCGCTGAGGCGGTTCGCCAGCAGGCAGCCGGCGGTGCCGGCGCCCACGATGATGTAGTCGAAGCCTTGGGACATGGGCCTAGCGTAAATCACCCGCCCCGCATGCGGCTGACGCCGACGCGATAGCGCCGCGGCGCGCGGTCGTCCGCAGCAGTTCGGGCTCAGCCCACCGTGCGGGCGGCCAGCACCGGGAAGAGCTTGATCAGCCCGTCGGCCAGCAACTCCACCGCCAGCGCGGCCAGGATCAGACCCATCAGCCGGGTCATGATGTTGATGCCGGTCTGCCCCAGCACCTTGGCGATCTTGCTGGACGCCGAGAACACCGCGAACGTGACCACTGCCACCACCACGCCGTAGCCACACAGCACGGCCAGCTCCCACCACACGCGGGTCTTGTCGGCATAGATCACCATGGTGGAGATGGTGGCCGGGCCGGTCAGCAGCGGGATGGCCAGCGGCACGACCGCGATGCTGGCGCCGGCGTCCGCTTTGCTGTTGCCCTCGGAGACGTCTTCCTTGCGCGCCTCGGCCGGCTGGGCGTTCAGCATCTGCAGCGAGCTGATCAACAGCAGGCAGCCGCCGCCCACCTGAAAGCTGGCCAGCGAGATGCCGAAGAACTCGATGATCTTCAGCCCGAACAGCGCCGACAGCGCGATCACGATGCCTGCCGTGCAGGCGCTGACCAGAATCGTCTTGCGCCGCTGCTGGCGGGTGAATGCCGACGTGAAGTGGATGAAGAACGGCACCACGCCGACCGGGTTGACGATGGCCAGCAGGGCAACGAGGGGCTTGTAGATGTCCATGGCGGCAGATTGTGCGGGTCAGTGAGGGGGGCAGTGCGTCGGGCCGTCTTGGTCAGGCGCTGGCGGGTGGGCCAGCTCGCGCAGGTAGTCCAGCCCGGCGGCACCGCGGGCGCCCCACCAGCTGAGGCGCTCGCCGTCCACCAGCTGCACGGTGGCCTGGGGGCACAGGGCCTGCGCTTCGGTCACATGCGCCGGGCCGAAGCGGTAGGGCTCGGAGCTGAGCAGCACGCGCTGCACGTCGGCCAGCCCGGGCTCGTCGCCGCGCAGAGCGGGGTAGCGGCCCGCGCCGTGCGCGCCGCCCTGCACATCGGGCCAGGTGTGCCAGCCGGCTTCGGCCAGCAGGCGCGAGATGTAGGTGTCGCGGGCCACGGTCATCCAGGGCTCGCGCCAGATCAGGTACAGCACCGAGGTGGCCGGGGCCGGGGTCGCGCGGCAGCGCGCCAGCGCTGCATCGAAGGTGTGCGTGAGCTGGGCCGCGCGGGCGTCCACCCCCGGCAGCTCGGTGAACGCCGCGCGCAGCTGCTCGAACAGCCCCCGGTTGTCCTCCGGGCCGCAGGGGTGGGTGACGATCACATGCGGCACGAAGCTGCGCAGTGCGTCGGCCGTCTCGCGGCGGTTTTCGTCGACGTTGACAACGACGTGCGTGGGGGCGAGGCGGCGCAGCTTGTCGAGGTTCACATCCTTGGTTCCGCCCACCTTGGGCACCTGGCGCACCACCTCCGCCGGGTGGATGCAAAACCCCGTGCGCGCCACCAGCCAGGGCGCCAGCCCCAGCGCCACCAGGGTCTCGGTGGCGCTGGGCACGAGGCTGGCGATGCGCGGCGTCATGTGCTGCGTCATGGGGCGTCGCCGGCCGGCGGGTTCAGTGCCAGATAGACCGCGCAGCAGCCGCGCAGCCACACCAGCGTGGGCAGCACCAGGGCCAGTGCAAACACCACGCCGCCGCCCGCCAGCGCCGCGGTGCCCAGGCTGCCGTCGGGGGCGGCACCGCTGGCCGCCATCGCCCGGGGCCCCAGGCCCAGCACGCCGGCCAGCAGCTGCGCGGCGGGCAGCTCCACGCCGGCGCCCAGGATGGCCAGGCCCGCCGTCAGCCGGGCGCCGCTCAACACGATGAAGCTGACCGCAGCCGTGGTCAGTGCCGTCAACAGGTACACGCCGCCCATCAGCAGGGCGGTTTCGGGTAATTTGCGGCGCAGTTGCGTGCGCAGGAAGGCCAGCACCGCGCGGCTGGACTGTCCGGCCCACACGGCCGGGCCTGTCAGGGGGCCCACCAGCACCGCCACCACCAACGCCAGGCTGCCCAGCAGCACCACGGTCAGCGGCAGCACCACCGCCAGCAGTGCCGGCCCCACCCCCGGCCAACGCGTGGCCCAGAGCAGGGCCGCCAGCCCCGCCACCACGGCGCTGCCCAGCAACACACACGCAGCCAGTGCCAGCAGCACCCGGGGCGTGGCGTGCAGGGCGTCGGCCAAGGCGTCCTGCGGGTCGCGCACCGGCTGGCCGCGCGCCTGGTCCATCAGCATCAGGCCGGTGGCATTGACGCCCAAAACAGTGACAACCAGCGCGGCCGCCAGCCAGGCTGTGCCGGACAGGGTCTGGTCGCGCAGCAGCGCCGCCTGGGCCGAGGCCAGCATCAAGCCCCCCAGGCAGAACGTCGCCATCAAGGCATACAGGGCGCGGAGATTGCGCAGCGCGTCCACGCTGGACAGCACACGGGTCAGGGCAGGTAGCAAGCTGGTCTGCATCAGGAATCAGGTGGGCTGGCGATGGTATCGATGACCACCCCATGACGGCGGTGACTCGCGAGGGTTTGTGCTAGCTCGGAAAAACAACACTTGCCGAAGTGCCCTTCTGCAATCCGGACACCCGGCCACCATAATCAATTGCCTGTGTCTGGACGCCGCACCTTCGCTTGAATGGTTCACGATGGGTTGAAGCACCACACGGTTTTTTGGTTTTGAGAAGAGAAGGGCTTCCCCATGGGAAACAAGCTTTATGTGGGCAACCTGGCCTACAGCGTGCGTGACGAATCGCTGCAAGAGGCGTTCGGTCAGTTCGGTACCGTGACCTCCGCAAAGGTCATGATGGATCGCGAAACGGGCCGTTCCAAGGGTTTCGGTTTCGTCGAAATGGGTTCCGACGCGGAAGCCCAAGCGGCCATCAACGGCATGAACGGCCAAGCTCTGGAAGGTCGCGCCATCGTGGTGAACGAAGCCCGTCCTCGTGAAGAGCGTCCGGGCGGCTTCGGCGGCGGTCGCTCCGGCGGCGGCGGCTACGGCGGCGGTGGCCGTTCGGGTGGCGGCGGCTACGGTGGTGGCGGCGGTGGCTACGGCGGTGGTGGCGGCGGCTACGGCGGCGGCGGCCGTTCGGGCGGCGGCGGCTACGGTGGTGGCGGCGGCGGCTACGGCGGCGGTGGCCGTTCGGGTGGCGGCGGCTACGGCGGTGGCGGTGGTGGCTACGGCGGCGGTGGCCGTTCGGGCGGCTACTGAGCCCTGAGCCTCACGGCACATGCATGAAACAAGGCGCCTTCGGGCGCCTTGTTCGTTTTTGCGGCGGCCCTCGTGCTGCCGGCGGGGAGGCGGTGCAGCCGCGGGTCCGCCCGCCTCGCCCCGCCTCGCTTCGCCTCAATAGCCCAGCGTGGCTTTGGCGAACACCTCATGCGAGCGCTGCCGGCCCGGCTGCGCTTCGGCGCGGTTCCAGCCCACGCTCAGCACCCGGCTCAGCCCCACGCGGTGCTGCAGCATGCAAGCCAGCGCCTGAGTGCGCTCATCGGCGCCCGGCAAGCCCGCTTGGGCCTCGCCCTGCCGGGTGAAGCGGGTGTGCTGGTGGATCACCCGCAAGGAGTCGCGCGGGCTCAGGTGCAGCACCGCCAGGCTGCGGGCGCTGCGGTCGGTGAAGGCGCGGCGGCCGTCGGCGCCATCGACCCAGCCCAGCCCCAGGCGCTGGTCCAGCTCCAACCACCAGCCGTTGGGCAGCGGCAGGCGCACTTGAGCCTGCATTTGCCCCTGGGCGCCCAGGCCCACGCGGTCGGCGTCCACGTCCAGGCGGCGGCCCCACTCCCACTCGGCATTCACAAAATTGAGGATCTCGCCGGGGTTGGACTCCGCCCCCAGCAGCAGCGTGCGCGTGGGGTGCAGGGCGCCGCCCGAGCGCGCGCGGTGGCTGTCTAGGCCCACGTGGCCCCACACGCCGGTGTTGCGCGCGGCGGCGAACCAGAAGCCGGGCTGCACCAGGCGCTCCACCACCTGGCCGGCGGCCACGCCCAGCAGCGGGTCGGCCTGGGTGCGGGTCTCCTGCAGCTTGAGTTGCAGTTCGCGGTCGTGCAGGTCCAGCCCCAGCCAGCGGCCGGGCCCACGGCGCAGGTAACCGAAGGCGGACACCCGGCGGATGCCGCTCTGGCTGACGAAGCCGTTGTCGTTGGCAAAGCGCGGGCTCACGTCTTCCACATTCAGGTTGGCCACCCAATCGGCCTCGCGGTGGCGCCAGGCCAACCAGGCCCGGTGCCCCTGTTCGCGGGCGATGCGCTGCACCTCGCCTTGCGGGCTCAGGCCCAGCGTGGTGCCCGACAGCAGCAGGTGGCCGCGCCATTGGGTGCGCTCGTCGCTGCGCCAGACGCCGTCGCCGCCCACCACCTCGGTGGCCAGCCCGTGGCCGAAGTCCCGGTGCGACACGAGGCCGGCCAGCCCCAGGTCGCCCCACTGCAGGCGGCCGCGGGCGAAGCTGGCTTGCGAGTCGCGCGGCTGCGTGCCGGTGCGGGTGGCAAAGGCACCGGCGCGCAGCAGGGCGCCGCCTCCGGCATCGCGCAGGTGCAGGGCCGTGGCCTCGGCGCCGGCCCCGCGCCAGGTGGCGCGCAGGCCCCAGTCGGGGTCGGTAATCGCGCGGCTGTAGAAGGCTGCGAGGCTGCGGTTCTCGCCCGATTCATCGGGCTGCGTTGGCCCCACCACGTCGGCGCTTTCCAGGAAGAACGGCCGCTTCTCCGGCACGCTCAGCGCGAAGCGGGTGTTGCCGGCCAGCTGCGGTGCGTCCAGTTCCACCTGCGAAAAGTCGGGGTTGAGCGTGGCGTCCAGCACCCAGTCGGCGCGCGGGCGCCACTTCAGCTCGGCGCCGAGCGCGGTGCGGCGCGTGCGCTGGGGGCTGTCGGCCTCGCTGCTGCTGCGGCTGCTGCGTAGCGTCAGCTCGGGGCGCCAGCTGAGGAAGCTGCGCTCGCGCACCGACTCCACCAGGTCGCCCAGGCCGTCCAGCACCTGCAGTTCGGCGATGAAGCTGAGCGCGTCTTTGGTGAGTGCCGCGGCGCTCACGTTCACCGTGCGGTTCTCGCGCGGGATGTTGCGCGTGACCATCACGCGCCAGGGGGCGCCGTCGCTGTGCGGAAACCGCAGGGCGGCCAGCGGCCAGCGCAGCTCGATGCTGTAGCCATCGGGCAGCCGCACGGCCGCGGCCTGCACGTCGAAGTCGGGGGCAGCGTCTTCCGTGTCTTCTTCTGCCGAGAACAGGCCGTCTTCCACGGTGCCGGCGGCGCTGACGCGCACGTATTGCGCGCTGCGGCGCTGGCCGACCGGGTCGATGAACACGCCGATGAAGTCCTGATCGGCCTTGACCTGGTCGCGCCGCGTCCAAGGCGCGCGGATGCGTTCGGGCGCCGGGTCCCAGGCGCGCAAGCCGAACACGAGGGCATCGTCGGTCACGAGGATTTGCACCTGGGTGCGCCAGGCCGCCGGTTGTTTGTCGGCCGGCAGGAACTGCACGAAGCGGTCGAACACCGGGGCACGCTGCCAGGCCGGATCGTCCAGGCGGCCGTCGAGCACGGGCGGGGCTTCACCGGCGGGCAGGCGCCAGGCGGTGGGTTGGGTGAGGGCAGTGGCGGTGGCGTGCGTGCCTTGAAGGGGCGATTGCGCCCATGCACACCAAGGAGTGGCCAGGGCGAGCAGGCCCAGCCGCAAACGGTGGAGGTTCATGAAAAGCGAGCGAAGACGACCGGCGAGTGCGGTCGTGGAACTTGGGAAGCGCAGGCGCCGCCTGGGGGCGGCCGCAGCACGGGTCAGCGCAGGGCTGTCAGCAGGGGTGAAGCACCAAAGCCATGGGAACCTCCTTCGCCGCTTCGCGGTCGGCATGGGGACTGTGGGCGCGCAGTGTAGTCAGCGACCTTGGCGCTTGCCAAGGCGTGACTTCAGTCAGGGGCGCCCGCGCGCAGGCGTCAGTCCGCGGCGCGTTGTTTGCGGCCGCGTTTGCTCAGCAGCCGGTCGTACAAGGCGTTAGGCAGCAGGCGCAGCACTTTGGCCAGCACGCCCATCTGCCACGGAATCACGCGGTAGCTGACCTGGGCGCGGATGGCCCGCACCGCTTGGTCGGCAAACGCCTCCACCGGCATCAGGAACGGCATGCTGTAGCGGTTGCCGCGGGTCAACGGGGTGTCGATGTAGCCGGGCAGCAGCGTCACCACCCGCACGCCGTGGGCACGGCACTCGCCGCGCAGGCTTTCGCAGTAGGCCACCACGGCCGACTTGCTGGCGCAGTAGGCGCCGTGGCCGGGCAGGCCGCGGATGGCGGCCACGCTGGCCACGCCCACCAGCGTGCCCGAGCCGCGCGCGTTCATGGCGGCCACGAAGGGGTGGAAGGTGGCGGCCAAGCCGAGGTTGTTGGTCTCGAACACGCGGCGCATCACCTCCAGGTCCGCGAAGACGGTGGTGTCCATGCCCACGCTGATGCCGGCGTTGGCGATCACCACATCGGGCAGGCCCTGGGCTTGCAGGCACTCTTGGCCGGTGCGGGCCATGGCGGCGAAGTCGGCCACATCGGCGCCGTAGACGCGAAACCGCGCGGGGTCGAGCTGCTGCTCGGCCGCCCAGCGCTCCACCTCGCCGGTGCGGCGGGCCACCAGGGCCAGGCGTGCGCCGTCGCGGTAGTACCGCAGGGCCAGGGCCTGGCCGATGCCGCTGGAGGCGCCGGTGATGAAGACCAACTCGCTCATTTCGCGGCCTTCGTGGCGATCTGGCCTTGGGCCTTGCCGGTGAAGCTGACCTGGCCGGTCAGGTGCCGGTACTCGAAGTTCTGGGCGTTCAGCGTGGTGCTGCCCTGGCGGATGCTGACCGGCAGGTGCGAGCGCAGGATCTCGCTCTGCGACAGGGCCTGCAGGAACTCGCCGCGCACCTCCAGCTGGGCCGGCGCGTTCTCGCCCGAGCCCGGCGGCAGGCGGCGCAGGCGCACGTCGCCCATCAGCTGCATGTCGCTGCCGTCGCCGTTGCTGATGGCGCGCCGCGCCTCGGCAATGGCCAGGCTGCCGTCCGGCGCGATGGCGCGCACGCGGGCGTGGTCGATCTCGACGGTGTCGGTGTCGGGGTAGTGGCGCAGCTCATCGCCGGCGATCTGCACGCGCAGCCGGCCGTCGGCGCCGATGCGCTGGATCTCGAAGCGCGACATGCGGTAGTCCGGCACGTGGCGCGGTGGCGGGGTTTCGGTGGGGCCGTCCAGCAGCGGCGTGTTCTTCACCAGCCACCAGGTGCCGCTGGCCAGCAGGGCCATCAGCAGCAGCGGCAGGTAGTTGGACACCAGGCTCTGCGCCTGCCACAGCCACGGGCGTGACTGGGGGCGGCTGGGCGCCGGGGCGGGCAGCGTGGCGGGGCTCACGCGGGGCTCCCGCCGTCCAACGTGGCGTGGTGGGCTTGCAGCAGGCGCTCGTAATGGCCGCCGGCCATCAGCAGCAGGTCGCAGCATTCGCGCGCGGCGCCGTGGCCGCCGGGAGCGCGGGTCACGTGGTGCGCGATCGCCAGCACCTCAGCGTGGGCTCCCGGGGGCGCGCAGGCGAAGCCGGCGCGGGTCATCAGGGGCAGGTCGGGCCAGTCGTCGCCCATGGCGGCCACTTCGCCCCAGGCCACGCCCAGCGAGGCCAGCAGCGGCTCGGCCACGGCCAGCTTGTCGCGGGCGCCGTAGACGGCGTGCTGCAGGCCGAGGTCGGCCACGCGGCGGCGCACGGCGGGGCTGTCGCGCCCAGTGATGATGATGGGCACGATGCCCACCTGCTGCAGCGATTTCAGGCCGTGGCCGTCCAGCGTGTGGAAGGCTTTGAAGTCTTCGCCGGTTTCGCTGATGTAGATGCGGCCGTCGGTCAGCACGCCGTCCACATCAAAGATGGCAGCTTTGATGCACAGGCCGGTGCCTTGGGCCTGCACCAGCAGTTCGGGAGGGAAGCGCAGCGCCGCCATCAGATCACCTTGGCGCGCATCAGGTCGTTGATGCTGATGGCGCCCAGCAGGCGCTGGTCGGCGTCCACCACCAGCACCACGGTGATGCGGGCGGCTTCCATCAGGTCGGCGGCATCCACCGCGAGGGCGTCCGGGCCCACGGTGCGAGGGCGCGGGTGGGCCACCTCGGCAGCGGTGAGGGCACGCAGGTCGCGGCCCTGCTCGATCAGGCGGCGCAGGTCGCCGTCGGTGAAGATGCCTTGCACGCGGTCGTCCGCGTCCACCACCACGGCCATGCCGAGGGCCTTGGCGCTCATCTCGCGCATCAGGTCGGTGAAGGTCGTGCCGGCCGCCACGCGGGGCAGGGCGTCGCCGCTGCGCATCAGGTCGCGCACATGGGTCAGCAGCTTGCGGCCCAGGGCGCCGCCCGGGTGCGAGCGAGCGAAGTCTTCCGCCTTGAAGCCGCGGGCATCCAGCAGCGCCACGGCCAGCGCGTCGCCCAGGGCCATTTGCGCGGTGGTGCTGGCGGTGGGGGCCAGTTGCAGCGGGCAGGCCTCTTCGGCCACGGCGCTGTCCAGCACCACATCAGCGTGGGCCGCCAGGCTGGAGCCGGCGCGGCCGGTCATGGCGAGGATGGGCACGCCCAGGCGCTTGAGCACCGGCAGGATGGCATTGAGCTCGTCGCTCTCGCCGGAGTTGGACAGGGCCAGCACCACGTCGCTGGCGGTCACCATGCCCAGGTCACCGTGCGCGGCTTCGGCCGGGTGCACGAACAGGGCCGGCGTGCCGGTGGAGGCCAGCGTGGCGGCGATCTTGCGGCCCACGTGGCCGCTCTTGCCCATGCCCATCACGGCCACCCGGCCAGAGCAGGCCAGCACGCGTTGCACGGCGTGGGCAAAGGCGTCGCCCAGGCGGGGCGCCAGGTCGGCCAGGGCGCGCGATTCCACGTCAAGCGCGGCACGGCCGATGGCAATCGCGCGATCGGCGGCGAAGGGTTTGGAAAGCATGCGTTCAGTGTAGACAAGCCGCCCCGTGCGGCGGGCGCTGGCGGCTGACGACAATCGCGCCCCATGCAAACACTTCTGCCTTTCCGCTGGGCCTTGCTGGCCCTGGTGCTGCTGCTGGCCTGGGACGCCAGCCCGGGCGACCTGTGGGCCATGCAGGCCGTGGGCACGCCGCAGGGCTTTGCCTGGCGCGAGGTGTGGCTGACCCGTGGGCTCATCCACGAAGGCGGCCGCTGGGTGTCGTACGCCGCGATGGCGTTCATCGTGGCGGTGAACCTGTCACCCCGGCTGTTGCCCGCCCTCACGCGGCGCGAGCGCACCTGGTGGCTGGTGACGACGCTGGTGTGCCTGGCTGTCATCTCGCTCATCAAGCGCGTCAGCCTGACCAGCTGCCCGTGGGACTTGGCCATGTTCGGCGGGGCGGCGCAGTACGTGTCGCATTGGTCCTTCGGCGTGCAGGACGGCGGCGGCGGGCACTGCTTCCCGTCGGGCCACGCCAGCGCGGCCTTTGCCTACCTGGCCGGTGCGTGGGCCCTGGCGCGGGCGTACCCGCGCGCCGCCCGCCGCTGGGCCGTGGCGGTGGTGGTGCTGGGCGTCGTCTACGGCGCGGGCCAGATGGTGCGCGGTGCGCACTACCCCAGCCACACGCTGTGGACGGGCTGGATCTGCTGGGCCGTGACGCTGCTGGCGGCGCGCTGGCGCACCTGAGCGCTCAGTGCGCCGGTGGGCGGGCCAGGGCCTGCTCGTGGTCGGCCAGCAGTTGCAGGCCGCGTTCGAACAGCATGCGGGCGGTGCCTGCAAGGTGGTGCAGCTGCTCGTGCAACTGGCGGTCGGCGTCGTCGCGGTGCTCACAGTCGGCGCTGTAGGCCTCGAACTGTTGCAGCCGCATCAGCAGCTCGGCCACATGGGCGGGGCATTCGCAGGCCACGGCGGTGGTGCGGGCGGCCCAGTCGGCCAGTGTGGCTTCGTCGTACTGGGGCGGCGCGATGCGCGCGGGCAGCAGGTCGGCGGGCGAGGGGGCGGCAGGCGACCCGCGGGCGGCTGCAGGGCCTGGTGACGTGGCGCCCAAGCTGTCCTGCAGCCAGCTGACGAGGCTGCGGTCGTTGTGCGTGTCGCGCCAGGGCTGGATGTCCAGCTCGGTGCAGCGGCGCAGCGCCTGCGAGTTGCTGTAGCCGTACACCGCCAGCACCCGGGCCACGCCCAAGGCGCGGGCGGCCGCGGCCAGCTCTTCCACCTGCGTCACGTGCATGGACGGCAGGTGCAGCACCAGCGCATCGGGCCGGCCTTCGCCCTCGGGCAGCCGGGCCTGGGCGAGCGTGTCCACAGTGGCGGTGATGCGCAGCTGTCGGCGCGGCGCCGCACGGCGGATGCGCGTGGCCAGCGCCGCCCCCACCAGCAGCAGCTGGCGCGCCGGCCGCACGGGCTGGGCCAGGGCCTGCGCCACCTCCCGCACCTCGTCCTGGGTGGACAGCAGCGCGCGCAGCTCCTCTTGATTCAACCCGGCCAGGGCGCCGATGGCGTGGCCTTGCAGCGTCAACTGCCGCAGGGCGGCGATGCGCTGCACGTCTTCGGGCGAGTACAGCCGGTGGCCGTGCTCGTCCTGCTGCTGGCACTGCAGGCCATAGCGGCGTTCCCACACCCGCAGCGTGTTGGCAGGCATGCCCACGATGTGGGCCGCAACTCCGGTCTTGAACAGGCTTTGAACCATGAACCAACCCCTTTGACTTGGCATTGAGCCGTACAAACGCGATTCTTGAACCGAATTTGAAATCGAGCGCGACACCTGGACATCGCCCTGCGCCGCGCAAGCCCTTTCGGTCGTCCACCGCGCTTTGCGTCGCGTGGCACGCTTTGGAGATTCGCCATGACAGCTTCCGTTCTCGACACAGCCCTCATCACCGGCGGCGCCGGCGGCATTGGCCGCGCGTTGGCCGCCCGCCTGCGCGCCCGTGGCGTGCGCGTGGCCATCACCAGCCGCGACGCCGCCCGCGCGGCGGAGGTGGACGCAGACCTCCACCTCGCCGTGGATGCGACCACGCCCGAGGGCATCGCCCAGGCGCTGGCCGCGTGCCGCGAGGCCTGGGGTGAGGCGCCGGCGAGGGTGGCGCACTGCGTGGGCAGCACCTTGATTGCGCCGCTGCACCGCAGCCAGCCGGCCCAGGCGCGCGAGGTGCTGCGCGTCAATCTGGAAAGCGCGGTGCACCTGCTGGCCGCGTGGGTGGAGGCGCGCCGCACGGTGCCTGGGGGCGGGGCCGCGGTGCTGATGAGTTCGGTGGTGGCGGGCATTGGCGTGAGCAACCACGAGGTCATTGCCGCGGCCAAGGCCGGCGTGGAGGGCCTGGCGCGCAGCGTAGCGGCCACCTACGCCCCGCAAAGCCTGCGCTTCAACGTGGTGGCGCCGGGCCTGACCGAAACCGCGCTGAGCGCCGGGCTCACGCGGCAGCCGGAGATGCGGGCGGCCGCCGCCCGCCAGTACCCCCTGCCGCATGCCGAAGGCGTGCAGACGGCCGACGATGTGGCCGCCGTGATCGACTGGCTGCTCTCGCCCCAGGCCCACCGCATCACCGGCCAGGTGCTGCCGGTGGATGGCGGCTTCACGGCGATCCGGCCGCTGGTGCGCTGACCCCGTTGCCGGGGATGGAGCCGGGGTCGGCGCGCTGCGATGATGGTCCCACCATGCGTATTGCCTTGTTCGCCCCGCCCGTGGCCCTCGCTGCCGCGCTGTCCGTCGCGCTGCTGTCGGCGTGTTCTTCCACCGACACCCGCAAGGTGTCCAACGCGGCCACCACGCCGCTGAGCGATCTGAACGTCGTGCGGGCCGAGATCCCCGACGTGCTGAAGGCCGCGGCGGCGGCGCCCTACGCGGCGCCGGTTGACGGCCGCTGCCCCGCGCTGCTGGCCGACATCCGCGCGCTGGACGAGGTGCTGGGCCCGGACCTGGACGCGCCCCACACCGGCAACAACCCCGGCCTGCTGGAGCGGGGCGAAGACGCCGCCACCGGCGCGCTGCAGCGCACGGCAGAGGGCGTCATTCCCTTCCGCGGCTGGGTGCGCAAGCTCACGGGGGCCGAGCGTTATGCCCGGCAGGTGACTGCGGCCATCACCGCGGGCGGCGTGCGTCGTGGTTTCCTGCGGGGCCTGGCGGCGGCGCAAGGCTGTCTGGCACAGCCAGGGGGCGCCGCTCGTCCCTGAGTCAGCCGCGCCGGCGGCGCAGGTTCAGAGCGCCCACCGCAGCCAGGCCGGCCAGCAACAGGGTGGCACTGGCGGGCTCCGGCACAGCCGCGACGGCACCCGGGGCGATGTTGATCAGACCGCCCGACGCGAACAAGCCCGTCAAGACCGTCGGATCGCCCTCAAACACCGCATTGGCGGTGTTGTTCTTGATGCTGAAGCTGCCTTCCACCCAGTTCTTCAAGGTGCCCTTGCTGTCCGCGGCGCGGTAGCGCAATTTGACGGTTTCGCCCGAGGTCATTGCGGCGTTGACGTCGATGCCCTGGCCGGTCGATCCGCCCATCTTCAACATCGTCGCCGCCGTGTTGGTGAAGATCAACTGAAAGAATGACTCGGGACTGCCACCACCGAATGTGGCTGTGACGTCCAAGGTCACTGTTGACAGGATCCTGCCTGTGGCGAGATTGACGAACAAAGGGGGCGTGGTGCTGTCGGCAAACTGTGTCCAGGCGAAGTCATTGAAGCTGGCCTTGCCGGGCGCGCCGCCCGTGCCGACGCTGCGTTGAACGCCCCAAGAGAAACTCTCCAGGTCGATCGCCCCCTTGTGGCTGGCATCTCGGGAGTCTCCGGTCAGGCCGGCGATGGTCAGGAAATAACTTGGCGAGCCGGCGGCGTGCGCGAGGTGTCCGCCCACCACGCCGAGGACAAATAGGGCCAAGCGCAGGTAGCGCAGCAGGTTTGAAGTTTTCATGGGGTAGCTCGTGGAACCCGCGATCCGGGCGAGTTCGATGTTCGTGGACGACGTCCGCAAAGGCCATCCACAAAGGAGCTACGGGGGTGTTCTAGGGGGGGCGTCAACCGAGACTGGGCCCCCAACCGAACGGCGCCGGCAGAGCGGCCAGGATGCGTTCGCGCAGCGGCGCGTAGGCCTCGTCCACGGCTTGCCCGGCGCGGAGGGCGAGTGGGTCGCGGTGGCTGCCGAAGGCTTCGTCCAGCTCCGCCCAGTCGGCATCGCTCAAGGCGGCCAGCGCGCGCGGCAGGATTTCGGTTTCTTCGCGCCGCATGTGGCGCAGGTAGCGGGTGGTGTAGACCTGGACCTGCTGCGCGAACTTGTCGCGCCGGGCCTCGCCCATCTGCTCCCAGGCCAGCAGGCTGTGCTGCAACTCGCGGATGGCGCGCTCCCCGTGGTTGTGGTCGGCTTCCAGGTCGTCCAGCACGCCGCGCAGGTCGGGCGCCAGCGCCCGCAGCCGCGGGAAGAGCAGGTCGCTTTCTTTTTTGTGATGTAGCCGTTCTGGAAATTCGTCCACATAGAACAGCATCGCCCGCAGCGCGCCGAAATCAGGCGCGGCGCCCGTGCGGTGCTGGGCGTCCAGCAGCAGCGGCACCGTGCGCAGCATGGCGGCCAGGGCGTCGTGCTCGGCGCGGATGACGCGCACGGCCAAGGGCAGGGTTGAAGGGGCCATGACGCGGAGCGTCGCGCGGGTGCCGTGCGTCGGCCTTGCGCTGGATCAACTGCGGCACAGGCACCCCCGTAAAATCCCTGGTTTTTGCCACCCGCCCAAGGAAAGCCCCGGCCATGACTGCTACGCCCGCCTCCCCCACCCTGATGGCCCACGCGATCCGCGCGCTGGCGATGGACGCCGTGCAGGCCGCCAACTCGGGCCACCCGGGCGCCCCCATGGGCATGGCCGAGATCGGTGTGGCGCTGTGGGCGCGTCACCTCAAGCACAACCCGGCCAACCCGCACTGGGCCGACCGCGACCGCTTCGTGCTGTCCAACGGCCACGGCTCGATGCTGATCTACGCGCTGCTGCACCTGACCGGCTACGACCTGCCGATCGAGGAGCTGAAGGCCTTCCGCCAGCTGCACAGCAAGACCCCCGGCCACCCGGAAGTGGGCATCACCGCCGGCGTGGAAACGACCACCGGCCCGCTGGGCCAAGGCATCACCAACGCCGTGGGCCTGGCCCTGGCCGAGAAGCTGCTGGCGCGTGACTTCAATCGCGACGCGCACCAGATCGTCAACCACCACACCTACGTGTTCCTGGGTGACGGCTGCCTGATGGAAGGCATCTCGCACGAAGCCGCCGCGCTGGCCGCCTCGTGGAAGCTGAACAAGCTGATCGCCATCTACGACGACAACGGCATCTCCATCGACGGCCAGGTCGCCCCGTGGTTCGCCGACGACACCGCCAAGCGCTTCCAGGCCTACGGCTGGAACGTGGTGGGCCCGGTGGACGGCCATGACGTGGCCGCCGTGGACGCCGCCATTGCCGAAGCCAAGAAGAGCGCCGACAAGCCCACGCTGGTCATCGCCAAGACCCACATCGGCAAGGGCTCGCCCAACCGCGCCAACACCAGCAAGGCCCACGGCGAACCGCTGGGCGCCGAGGAAATCAAGCTGACCCGTGAGGCCCTGGGCTGGTCGCACGAGCCCTTCGTCATCCCGGCCGACGTGTACGCCGCCTGGGACGCCAAGGCCGCCGGCGAGAAGGCCGAAGCCGCCTGGGACGAGCGCTTCGATGCCTACGCCGAAGCCCACCCCGAACTGGCCGCCGAGTTCCAGCGCCGCATGGCCGGCGTGCTGCCGGCTGACTTCGCGCAGATCGCGGTCGACGCCGTGGTCAAGGCCCACGCCGACGCCGCCACGGTCGCCAGCCGCAAGGCCAGCCAGATCGCGCTGGAAGCCTTCACCGCCAAGCTGCCCGAAATGCTGGGCGGCAGCGCCGACCTGACCGGCTCCAACCTGACCAACACCTCGTCCACGCCCAACCTGCGTTTCGAGGCCGATGGCACGCCGAACAACGGCCGCCACATCAACTACGGCGTGCGCGAGTTCGGCATGGCCGCCATCATGAACGGCGTGGCCCTGCACGGCGGCTTCATCCCCTACGGCGGCACCTTCCTGACCTTCAGCGACTACAGCCGCAACGCCATCCGCATGGCCGCGCTGATGAAGCAGCGCGTCATCCACGTGATGACGCACGACTCCATCGGCCTGGGTGAAGACGGCCCGACGCACCAGTCCATCGAGCACGTCGCCAGCCTGCGCCTGATCCCGGGTCTGGACGTCTGGCGCCCGGCCGACACGACCGAAACCGTGGTCGCCTGGACCATGGCCCTGGGCAACGCCCAGCGCCCCAGCCTGCTGGCGCTCTCCCGCCAGAACCTGGCCTACTCGCCCAAGACCAACGTCGACGAGATCGCCAAGGGCGCCTACGTGCTGGCCGAGCCCGCCAAGGGCAAGGCCAAGGCCGTCATCATCGCCACCGGCTCGGAAGTGCAACTGGCCCTGGCCGCGCAGAAGCTGCTGGCCGACGAAGGCGTGAAGGTGCGCGTGGTGTCCATGCCGTCCACCAACGTGTTCGACCGCCAGGACAAGGACTACAAGAAGAGCGTGCTGCCCAAGGGCCTGCCGCGCGTGGCCGTGGAAATGGGCGTCAGCGACTTCTGGTGGAAGTACGGCTGCGACGCCGTGGTCGGCATCGACACCTTCGGCGAATCGGCCCCGGCGCCGGTGCTGTTCAAGCACTTCGGCTTCACGCCGGAAAACGTGGCGGCCACCGTCAAGGCCGTGCTGAAGAAGAAGTGAAGCTGGGGGGGCCCGCGTGAATCTTTCCGGCGGGCCCACCACCTTCGCGTTTGACACTCCCGCGGCTGCCAACACCGCGGGAGAGAACGCATGAGATTCAGTTCGGTGGCCACCAGCCTGCTGGTGGCGTCGGTCACCCTGGCCGCCACGCCGACTTCAGCCCAGACCGAGCGCCGGGAGGCGTCGCCGGCCCAGTCGCTGGCCTGTCTGGTGAAACCCGAACGCGCACCGCGCTATCCCGTCAAGCACAAGCTGGACCGCGCCTTCGGCGGCATGCGGGTGAAGCTGTCGTTCACGCGGCCGGATGCCGCGCCGCAGGTCGAGGTGCTGTTCAACTCGGCCCGCGAAGACATGCAGGACGAGGCGATGGACTACCTGCGCCGCTACCGCCTGCCCTGCCTGACGCCAGCGGACGGCACGGTGACCGCCGTGCAGGAATTCAGCTTCAGCAACACCGACCGCGACGCCACGCCGCTGCCGGCCGAACGGGCGCCGGGCGAGGCGCCGTTTTGCCTGGTCATGCCGCGCCAGGACATGCGGCCCTGGAACACCTTCGGCAACGAGATCGAGCACCTGGTCGTGGCGGCCACCTTCTCGGGCAACGGCCAACAGCCACCCGAGGTCAAGGTCATCCACTCCACCGGTTCCAAGCGGATGGAAGACGCCGTGCGTGAGCGGCTGGCCGAGTACCGCATGCCTTGCCGCACCGGGGCCGAGCCGCCGCAAGGCTTCCAGCAGCAGTTCAGCTATGTGCCGCCCGGGCACCGCCGCTACGGCTTCAAGCGCGAGGCCTTCGGGCTGGTGGAGTTCCTGCGCATGACCCGGCACCCGCAGGCCCTGCGCGCCGCGTTCGATTTCGGCACCATGGCCTGCCCGTTCAAGGTGAAGTACACCCTGTACGGTGGCGCGGTGCCCAACGAGGCGGTGGAGCAGGGCCGGCGCGGCCCGCCGGATCTGAACAAGTTGCCCTTCCTGACCTGGCTGGCGGGGTTGGAGCTGGGGTTCAAGAATGAATCCCAGGCCAACGACCTGTTCGGCAGCGTCTTGCAGATCGACGTGCCCTGCGGGACGCTGAATCTCGGCAACAGCGACTGAAATCGACCCGAAACCCGCCGGCCGCCGGATCACCGAGAATCCGGCCCGATCCGAATTTTTCATCCTCCTGGAGACTCTCCCATGACCATCAAGATCGGCATCAACGGCTTCGGCCGCATCGGGCGCATGGTGTTCCGTGCCGCCATCGCGAACTTCAAAGACATCGAAGTCGTCGCGATCAACGACCTGCTGGAACCCGACTACCTCGCCTACATGCTCAAGTACGACAGCGTGCACGGCAAGTTCGACGGTGAGGTTTCGGTCGACGGCAACACCCTGGTCGTGAACGGCAAGAAGATCCGCCTGACCGCGGTGAAGGACCCGTCCGAGCTGAAGTGGGGCGAGGTCGGCGCCGACGTGGTGGTCGAGTCCACCGGCATCTTCCTGGACAAGGCCGGCGCCGAGAAGCACCTGGCCGCAGGCGCCAAGAAGGTCATCATGTCCGCCCCGTCCAAGGACGAGACGCCCATGTTCGTCTACGGCGTGAACCACACCAAGTACGCCGGCGAAGCCATCATCTCCAACGCCTCGTGCACCACCAACTGCCTGGCTCCGCTGGCCAAGGTGCTGAACGACAAGTGGGGCATCAAGCGCGGCCTGATGACCACCGTGCACGCTGCCACCGCCACGCAAAAGACCGTGGACGGCCCGAGCAACAAGGACTGGCGCGGCGGTCGCGGCATCCTGGAAAACATCATCCCCAGCAGCACCGGTGCCGCCAAGGCCGTGGGCAAGGTCATTCCTGAGCTGAACAAGAAGCTCACCGGCATGAGCTTCCGCGTGCCGACGTCCGACGTGTCGGTGGTCGACCTGACGGTGGAACTGCTGAAGGACGCTTCGTACGAAGAAATCTGCGCCGAAATGAAGGCCCAGAGCGAAGGCGCGCTCAAGGGCGTGCTGGGCTACACCACCGACAAGGTCGTGGCCACCGACTTCCGTGGCGACCCGCGCACCTCCATCTTCGACGCCGAAGCCGGCATCGCCCTGGACGGCACCTTCGTGAAGCTGGTGTCCTGGTACGACAACGAGTGGGGCTACTCGAACAAGTGCCTGGAAATGGTTCGCGTGGTCCACGGCTGAGCCTGGCGACCGGGTGACCGGTCGAATCGCTGACCGGAAACCTTCCGAAACGCAAATGCCCCGCACCGCGGGGCTTTTTTTCGTCTGCGCCGTCGTTGTCGATGGGAACATCGGGGGCCGGGCGCGGTGCAAGGCCGCGCGCCACCGACTTGCCCTGCAACTCCTTTTTGTCGAGCCCGTCATGACGCTTCCTCGCCCCCTCCTGCTCGCCGCGGCCCTGCTGTCGGCAGCCTTGGCCCCGCTGGCCGCGCACGCCCAGACCGACGCCACCGAAGCCCGCGTCATCGTGCGCTTCAAGGCGCAGGCGGACAGCGTGCGGGCCAAGGCCTTGGCGGTGCGTGCCAGCCGGGGCGAGGCGCGCGAGGTGGCGCAGACGCGGGCCACCGCCCTGGGTTTGCGGGCCGGGCGCAGCCTGGCGGCCGGTTTGAGCCTGGACGAGCGCACCCACGTCATCACCGCGCGGGGCCTGAGCAGCGCGCAGCTGGCCCGCCAGCTGGCGGCCGATGCCGAGGTCGAGTTTGTGGCCGTGGACCAGCGCCGCAAGCACACCAAGCTGCCCAACGACCCCTTGTTCGGCGGGGCCGAGGTGAACCCCGAATCCACGGTCAGCGGTGGGCAGGCGCGCACTATCGACCAGTGGTACCTCAAGAAGCCCAGCAGCACGCCGGGGCAGGTGGTGTCCAGCATCAACGCGCCGGCTGCGTGGGATGTGACCACCGGCGCCAGCAGCGTGATCGTCGCGGTGCTCGACACCGGCGTGCGCCCGGACCACCCGGACCTGGCCGGCCAGATCGTGGGCGGCTACGACATGATCGGCTACGGCTCGCCCGGCAATGCCTCCACGGTGATCGCCAACGACGGCAACGGCCCCGACGCCGATGCCTCGGACCCCGGCGACTGGGTCAGCCAGGCCGACATCAACGCCGGCACGATTTCCGGCTGCACCAGCAGCGACATCGGCAGCAGCTCCTGGCACGGCACGCGCGTGGCGGGCCTGATCGCCGCAGCCAGCAACAACGGCACCGGCATGGCGGGTGTGGGCTGGGGCCTCAAGATCCTGCCGGTGCGGGTGCTGGGCAAGTGCGGCGGGTATGACAGCGACATCATTGCCGGCATGAAATGGGCCGCGGGCCTGAACGTGCCGGGCCTGCCCTTGAACTCGAACAAGGCGAAGGTGCTGAACCTGAGCCTGGGCGGCACCGGGACCTGCGGCGCCACGGGCACCGGCGCGCTGTACCGCGAGGCCATCACTCAGGTGAATGCGGTGGGCGGCACGGTCGTCGTGGCGGCCGGCAACTCCGAGGGCCTGGCCGTGGAGATGCCGGGCAACTGCCCCGGCGTGGTGACGGTGGCCGCGCTACGCCACGTGGGCACCAAGGTCGGCTTTTCCAGCCTGGGCCCGGATGTGACCATCGCCGCGCCCGGCGGCAACTGCATCAACACCGGCGCGGGTCAGCCCTGCCTGTACCCCATGGTCAGCACCACCAACTCGGGCGCGACCTCGCCGGTGGCCAACGACGCGGCGTACACCGGCAGCGCGGCCTCGGTGGGCACCAGCTTCTCGGCGCCCATCGTCAGCGGCATCGTGGGCCTGATGGCCTCGGTGCGGCCGGGGCTGACCTCCGTGGAGGCCACGCAGATTCTCAAGAGCACGGCGCGCCCCTTCCCCACCACAGGGGGCGGCAGTGCCGCCGATGGCAACCCGCCGCAGTGCAAGGCGCCCAGCGCCACGGTGCAGGACGAGTGCTACTGCACCACCAGCACCTGCGGCGCGGGCATGGTGGATGCCGCGGCCGCCGTGACGGCCACGGTGGCGCTGAACGGCGTGAGCATTGGCATCGCGGCCAGTCCCACGGCCACGCCTGCGGCGGGCCAAACCGTCACGCTGACGGCCACGGCCACCGGCCTGCCCAGCGGCCGCACCGTGGCGTCCACGGCCTGGACGGTGGTGGATGCGGGCGGCATCGTCACCGGCTTTGCTTCGGGCGCCAACACGGCCACGGCCACCATCACGCCCAGCGCCGCAGGCAGCTTCACGGTGCGCGCCGATGTGACCGACAGTGCCGGCGTGGTCTACAGCCAGACGCTGCAGATCACCGTGTCGGCTGTGACACCGGTCGACCCCGTGCCGGTGCCGACGGGTTCGAGCGGCAGCGGTGGTGGTGGCGGTGCCAGCAGTGCGCTGTGGCTGGCGGGTTTGCTGACGGCGGCGCTGGCCCTGCGGCGCACCGCGGGCCGTGCCGCCGTCCGCTCAGCTCGACGCGGCTGAGGCGGCTGCCGATGCGGCGGCGGCCGCTGCCGCCGCTGAAGCTGCGCTGCAAGCGCGCCAGCCGGTGGCCAGGGCCGCGTCCTTGCTGGACTTGAGCTTGCCGGCCAGCTGGCCATCGGCTTGCGGCACCACCAGGGTGTGGCGGCTGCTGGCGGCGCGCAGGGCCAGCACGCGCAGGCCCTTCAGGCCGCGCTTGTCAAAACTGGCCAGTTCGGCCTGCGCCTCGGCCGCGCTGGCGTGGCGGGTCAGCACAAAGGCCGGCTGCTCGGCCGGTAGGCCTTCCAGCGGCTCGAACGCGAGCTTGAGCTGCTTGTAGGTGGCTTCCTTGCGGGCCCGGAAGTCGGGGTCGGCCAGCTTGATGGTGGCCACCACCCACACGCCGGCCTGTTCGGTGCTGCGCACCTGCGCTTCGGCGCCGAGCGCGCGCACGGCGGCTTGGGCGGCGTTCAAGGCCGGCTCGCCCTCCAGCGGGCCAAGTTCCAGGCAGCTGCGGCGGGTGAGGGCCGCCAGCGCCGGGCCGTCCAGCGGCTGGATGCGCTCCGGGTGCTGCTGCAAAGCCAGGCGCTGCGGCTCGCGGCCGCCGTCGGCCGGCACGCCGGTGACGGTGTCCAGCCAGCCGCGCGACCAGGCGAAGAACAGGGCATTGGCTGCCAGCATCAGGATCACGACGATGCGCATCACGGGGAGGACTCCGGAAGGTATGAATGGACTCGGCGCGCCCGAGCGGGGCGCGTCCGACGGCTCCAATCTAGGCGCAAAGCGCAGCCGTAGCGGCGTCTACGGCGAGCATTGGCAACGACGAGTGGGGTCGTTGGCGTGCCACGAGCGGGTGTGCCGGGTTCGTTCATGCCATCCTCAGGCTGAGTTCGCCGCCGCTGCAGGGCACGAGGCCGTGGTCGGTGTCCAGCAGCAGTTCGCCCCGCACCGACACGCCGCGTGCGGTGCCGGTCTGGTCGCCGATGCGCACACGCTGGCCGGCGGTGAGGTCACGGCGGCTGAAGGCCGCTTGCCAGGGGCCGAAGCCCAGCTCGGCGAAATCGGCCAGCAGGCCGCGCAGCGCCAGGGCCAGCCGGTCCAGCGTGCTCGCTGGGGTGGCAGCGGGGTCCAGGATATGCAGGGCGGCGTGGCCGCTGGCGAAGGCGCTGCGGTCGGCGTCGGGCGGCAGCGGGCGCAGGTTCAGCCCGATGCCGATCACCACGCCCCGCTGGCCGTCGGGCAGCGGCACGGCTTCAATCAGGATGCCGCCGAGCTTGGCGCCGTCCAGCACCAGGTCGTTCGGCCATTTCAGGCGGATGCGGTTGCCGTTGGGCTCCAGCGCGTCGGCCACGGTGCAGCCCACAGCCAGCGACAGGCCGGAGAGGTCCAGCGTGGCCGGCAGCGGCTGGGCCACCGAGAACGTGAGCGCGGCGTCGGCACCGGCGGCCTCACTGTGCCAGGCGCGCCCCAGGCGGCCGCGGCCGGCGGTTTGCCGCGAGGCCGACAGCAGCAGCGGCCCGCCGCCTTGGCGCAGGTGGGCCAGGGCTTCGGTGTTGGTGGAGCCGCATTCGGCGAGGTGGCGCCGCTCCATGGGCATCAGCGCTTCTTGGGCGCGAGCATGGTGCCGCGGCAGGTGGCGGCGCCGCACCAGCAGGCGAACTGCTTCTTCACCTTGGCGGTGTGGCGCTCGTCCAGCACCAGGCCGTAGTCGTAGAACAGCTCTTCGCCGGGCTCGATGTCGCGCAGCGCCTGGATGAACACGCGGCCGTCGGTCTCGTCGGCTTCGCAGTTGGGCTCGCAGGCGTGGTTGATCCAGCGGGCGTCGTTGCCGCCGTACAGCGCGTCGATCACCTGCCCGCCTTCGATGTGGAAATAGAAGGTGTGGTTGGGTTGCTCGGGGTCGTGCGGGTGGCGGCGCACGGCCTCCTCCCAGCTGATGCGTTCACCCGTGTATTCGATGATCTGCGCGCCCGCCGCGATCGGGGCGGTGGCGTACACGCCGCGTCCGTGCACGCCGGAGTCACGAACCTCGATCTTGCGGCGTGGGGTTTTGGCGGTCATCGGCGCTGTGGTACGGTGATTTCATGGGTGCGCGCGTGCGTGGGCATGCGCGCGAGGCCCGGATTGTAGGCAGGGGTTCCTGAGCCCCCGTCGCAGGGAAGACCTAGAGATACACCGATGAGCAAGACTCTGATCATTGCCGAGAAGCCTTCCGTTGCGCAGGACATCGTCCGCGCGCTGACGCCCGTGGCCGGCAAGTTCGACAAGCAAGACGACTACTTCGAGAACGACACCTACGTCGTCAGCTCGGCCGTGGGTCACCTCGTGGAGATCGCAGCGCCGGAGGAGTTCGACGTCAAGCGCGGCAAGTGGAGCTTTGCCAACCTGCCGGTGATCCCGCCGCACTTCGACCTCAACCCCATCGACAAGAACAAGGGCCGGCTCACGGCGCTGTCCAAGTTGATCCGCCGCAAGGACGTGACCGCGCTGATCAACGCCTGTGACGCGGGGCGCGAGGGGGAGCTGATCTTCCGCCTGATCGTGCAATATGCGCAGCCGGCCAAGGGCAAGTTCGACAAGCCCGTGCAGCGGCTGTGGCTGCAGTCAATGACGCCCGCGGCCATCCGCGAAGGCTTCGAGAAGCTGCGCTCCGACGCGCAGATGCTGCCGCTGGCCGACGCCGCGCGCTGCCGCTCCGAGGCCGACTGGCTGGTGGGCATCAACGGCACGCGCGCCATGACGGCCTTCAACTCGCGCGACGGCGGCTTCTTCCTGACCACGGTCGGCCGGGTGCAAACGCCCACGCTGTCGGTGGTGGTGGAGCGGGAAGAAAAGATCCGCAAGCACGTGGCCCGCGACTACTGGGAGTTGCGCGCCAACTTCGACGCGCAGGCTGGCCAGTACGAAGGCAAATGGTTCGACCCCACGTTCAAGAAGAACGACGACGCCGAGCGCCGTGCCGACCGGCTGTGGAACCAGGCCGAGGCCGACGCCATTGCCAAGGCGGTGCTGGGCCAACCTGCCACCGTCACAGAAGAAAGCAAGCCCAGCACCACCAGCTGCGGCGCGCTGTACGACCTGACCACGCTGCAGCGCGAGGCCAACTCGCGCTTCGGCTTCTCGGCCAAGACGACGCTGTCCATCGCCCAGGCGCTGTATGAAAAGCACAAGGTGCTGACCTACCCCCGGACGGACTCGCGCTTCCTGCCCGAGGACTACCTGGCCGTGGCCAAGCAGACCGCCGAGATGATTGCCGGCGAGGACCTGCCCGGCCCGCTGCAAGCCCTGGCCGCGCACGCCCGCGTGGCGCTGAACCACGGCTACATCAAGCCCACCAAGAAGGTGTTCGACAACAGCAAGGTGTCGGACCACTTCGCCATCATCCCCACGCTGCAGGCGCCCAAGGCACTGACCGAGGTGGAAGCCAAGCTGTACGACATGGTCGTGAAGCGCTTCCTGGCGGTGTTCTTCCCGCCGGCCGAGTTCCTGGTCACCACGCGCACCAGCAAGGTCGAGGCCGCCGGCAAGACCCACCACTTCCAGACCAACGGCAAGGTGCTGGTGAAGCCGGGCTGGCTGGCCGTGTACGGCAAGGACGTGGACGACGAAGACGCCAACCTCGTGCCGGTGCAGCCGGGCGAGGTGGTGCGCACTGAAAGCGTGGACGTGAAGGCGCTGCAGACCAAGCCGCCGGCGCGCTACACCGAAGCCACGCTGCTGAGCGCCATGGAAGGCGCGGGCAAGCTCATTGACGACGACGAACTGCGCGAGGCCATGGCCGAGAAGGGCCTGGGCACGCCAGCCACGCGCGCGGCCACCATCGAAGGCCTGATCACTGAAAAGTACATGCTGCGCGAAGGCCGCGAGCTGATTCCCACGGCCAAGGCCTTCCAGCTGATGACGCTGCTGCGCGGCCTGGGCGTGGAAGACCTCACCAAGCCTGAACTCACCGGCGACTGGGAGCACAAGCTCGCCGAGATGGAGAAGGGGCGCTTGAAGCGCGAGCAGTTCATGGCCGAGATCGCGGCCATGACGGAACAGATGGTCGCCAAGGCCAAGGGCTACGACCGCGACACCATCCCGGGCGACTACGCCACGCTCAAGACGCCGTGCCCCAAGTGCGGCGGTGTCGTGAAGGAGAACTACCGCCGCTTCACCTGCACCGGCAAGGACGGCGCGGCCGAGGGCTGCGGCTTCTCCATCGGCAAGATCCCGGGCGGCCGCAGCTTCGAGCTGCACGAGGTGGAGCAGTTCTTGCGCGACAAGAAGATCGGCCCGCTGGAAGGCTTCCGCTCCAAGGCGGGTTGGCCGTTCACGGCGGAGCTGGCCCTGGTGTACGACGACGAGATCGCCAACTGGAAGCTGGAGTTCGACTTCGGCGAAGACGCCAAGAAGGCCGAAGGCGATGGCGAGCCAGTGGACTTCTCCGGCCAGACCTCGCTCGGGGCCTGCCCCAAGTGCCGCGGCCATGTGTACGAGCACGGCGCCAACTACGTGTGCGAGCACGCGGTGGGCGAGACCGTGACCTGCGACTTCAAGACCGGCAAGGTCATCCTGACCCAGCCCATCGAGCCCGCGCAGGTGACCAAGTTGCTGGCCGACGGCAAGACCGACCTGCTGGAGAACTTCGTGTCCAACAAGACGCGTCGCAAGTTCAAGGCCTTCCTGGCGTATGACAAGAAGGAAGGCAAGGTCATCTTCGAGTTCGAGCCCCGCGCCGGCAAGCCTGCCCCCGCGCGCAAGGCGCCGGCACGCAAGGCCGCGGCCAAGGCGTGACCGCGTGCCGCGCAAACAACGTTGCGCCGGCCGCTGCGGGCCGTATGCTCGCAGCTTGACCCTAACGGCGTGACAGAGGGAGCCCGACCATGGCCTTGCCGCCGATCACCCTCGGCATCCAGACGCGGCTGACCGCGGGCATCGCCCTGGTGGCCAGCGTGCTGGTGCTGGCCGTGGCCTGGTACTGGACGGCGCACGAGCAGACCGAGCTGGCGGCGCAGCTGCGCCAGCGTGAGATGCGCATGGCCGGGCTGATCGAGCGCGGCTTTGCCGGGCCGATCTGGAACCTGGACCATGTCGCCATCGAGAACCTGCTCGACGCGGTGATGGCCGACCCCGAGGTGCACGCCATCGAACTCCAGGCCACGGGACTGAAAGGGGGCCGGGCCGGGCGCGTGCGCGAGGGCGAGGCGCGGGGGCCGCTGCGGCGCGAGTTCACGATCACGTATCAACCCACCATCGGCGCGCCGGGGGCGCCGGTGGCGCAGGCGGTGCTGGTGTTCACCACCGACCTGGTGGACGAGCAGATCCGCCGCACCCGTCAGTTCGTGATGCAGGTGTTGGCCGGGGTGCTGGTTGGCGTGGTGGCCACCAGCTTCCTGCTGGTGCGCTGGCTGGTGCGTCGCCCGGTGGAGCGGCTGGGGGCCCTGGCGCAGCGCGTGGCCAAGGGGGACCTGGGCGCGCAGGCACAGGTGGAGCGGGCCGATGAGATCGGCGAGCTGACGATGCGCTTCAACGCCATGAGCCTGAAGCTGCGCAGCGCGGCGGACCAGGTGCAGCTGACGGCGGAAGGCCTGCGCGCCAGCGAGGCCCGCTACCGCAGCCTGTTCGAGAACGCCACCGAGGGCATCTTCCAGACCGACGGCCAGGGCCGCGTGCTGACCATGAACCGCGCGCTGTCTCAGATGCTGGGCGTGAGCGGCACCGCCGCCGTGGGGCGCCGCGTGCGGGACGTGGCGGGCATCGACCGCCGCGAGCTGCGCCGCGTGGCCCAGGTGCTCAAGCGTGAGGGCAAGATCCGGCAGGCCCCGCTGCAACTGCGCGGTGCCGGCGGCCAGCCCTTGTGGGTGGAGCTGAATGCGCACTGGGTGGAGGCCGAAGGCCCGGGCCGCCAGCGGCGCATCGAGGGCATGGTGAGCGACATCTCGCGCCGGCGGCAGGCCGAGGACGAACTCAACCGCCACCGCGACCACCTCGAAGACCTGGTGGCCGAGCGCACGGCCGAGCTGGTGGAGGCCAAGCAGCGCGCCGAGGCGGCGAACTTCGCCAAGGGCCGCTTCCTGGCGACCATGAGCCATGAGTTCCGCACGCCGCTCAATGCCATCCTGGGCTTCACGCAGCTGATGCAAATGGACTCGCAGATCCCGGCCGGCCAGCAGGGGCGGCTGCAGCTGATGCGCGACTCGGGCCTGCACCTGCTGGAGCTCATCAACGATGTGCTGGACATGGCCAGCATCGAAGCCGGCAAGGTGGGCCTCAAGCCCAGCGCCGTGGACCTGCGGGCCTTGCTGGACATGGCCAGCGACAGCGTGCGGCTGCGTGCCGAGCAAAAGGGCCTGACCTTCGGGCTGGATGTGGACCCGGCGCTGCCGCACCGCGTGATGCTGGACGGCCAGCGCCTGCGCCAGGTGCTGCTGAACCTGCTGTCCAACGCGGTGAAGTTCACCGACACGGGCACGGTGCAACTCTCGGCCGAGGTGCTGGCGCAGGACGACACGCAGGTGAGCCTGGCGCTCGCGGTGACGGACAGCGGCATCGGGCTGACCGAGGCGCAGCAGGGGCGTTTGTTCCAGGCGTTCGAGCAGGTGTCCGAGTCCTCTCGGCAGCTGGGCGGCACGGGACTGGGCCTGTCCATCAGCCAACAGCTGGTGCGCTTGATGGGCAGCCAGATCGTGGTGCAGAGCACGCCGGGGCAGGGCAGCCGGTTCGCGTTCGAGTTGCGCGTGCCGCTGGCCTGACCTGACGTACGCATGACCTGGGCGATTGCGGCGAAGTTGCTGGCCATCCTGGTGGCCGTGGCCATCGGCTGGGCCGTGGGGCGCATGCGCTGGCTGGGCGGTGGCGCGGCCGGCAGTGACAGCGACCCCGCCCGCGTGCTGGCCAACGCGGCCTTCTACATCTTCGTGCCGGCCTTGCTGTTCCGCACCACCGCGCGGCTGGACACGGCCACGCTGCCCTGGGCCTTCCTGCTGGCCTTCTTTGTGCCGGCGCTGCTGCTCATCGCTGCGCTGTACCTGTGGGAGCGCTGGCGCCGCCAGCCGGTCGATCCGGTGGTGGCCCCCAGCGTGCGCGCCATCACCGCCGGCTTTGGCAACACGCTGCAGGTGGGGCTGCCGGTGGCGGCCGGCGTGTTCGGCGAGAAGGGGCTGGCAATCCACATCGCCGTGGTCAGCCTGCATGCGCTGTCCATCCTGACCCTGCTCACCTCCATCGTGGAGCTGGACCTGGCGCGTGAGCGCCGCAGCGGCAACCTGCGGGCCACGCTGCTGCAAACCGTGCGCAACACCGTCATCCACCCGGTGGTGCTGCCGGTGCTGGCCGGCCTGGGCTGGAACGCCACGGGCCTGCCGCTGCCCGCCGTGGCGGACGAGGCCCTGCAGAGCCTGGGCACGGCCGTGGTGCCCTTGTGCCTGACGCTGATCGGCATGTCGCTGGCGTACTACGGCTGGCCCCGCACCTGGCACGGCCTGGCCGGGCTGGTGGCGGCCAAGCTGCTGCTGATGCCGGCGGTGGTGCTGGTGGCCGCGCACTGGGGCCTGGGGCTGAACGGCATGCCGCTGGCGGTCATCGTGATGATTGCCGCGCTGCCCACTGGGTCCAACGCGCTCATCTTTGCCCAGCGCTACCGCGCGCTGGAGGCCGATGTGACCGCGGCCACCGTGCTGTCCACCGTGCTTTACGTGGCCACCGCGCCCGGGTGGCTGGCGCTGCTGGCCTGGCTCTCGCCGTGGTGACTCCCGGCACTTGCTGCCGCCGGAGCCGGGCCGCCCAATCGTTCCCACGCTCACCCGTTAATACCCCGCCATGACGCAGCCTGCCCCTCGCCGCCGCCCGCTCCCCTGGGCCACCCTGGCTTTGTCGGTGGCGCTGGCGCTGCCCCTGAGCGCCAGGGCCGCCGCCGACCTCGAACCCGCCCCCATGGGTGCAGTCAGCCTCGCCGGTGGGCAGTTCAACATCCGCCATGAAAAGCTCACGCTGGCCAACGGCTTCGAGCTCATCCTGGTGGAAGACCACCGCCTGCCGCTGGTGGCCTTCAACCTGTGGGTGCATGCCGGCCCGCGCAACGAGGCGGCGGGCCAGACCGGCTTTGCGCACCTGTTCGAGCACCTGATGTTCGCCGGCAGCCGTCATGTGCCGCGCGGGGCGTTCGACCAATTCATCGACGCTGCCGGCGGTACCGACAGCAACGGCTCCACCAACTTCGACCGCACCAACTACTTCTTCACGCTGCCCGCGCACCAGCTGGAGCTGGGCCTGTGGCTGAAGTCGGACATGCTGGGCTGGATGATCGACGAGGTGGACTCCATCGCGTTGGCCAACCAGCAGGACGTGGTGCGCAACGAGCGCCGCCAGAGCTTCGAGAACCGGCCTTACGGCATCGTCGAGGAAGCCACCTACCAAGCGCTGTACCCCGAGGGTCACCCGTACCGGGCGGCCGTCATCGGCTCGCACGCCGACATCCAGCGCATCCGCCTGGCCGACGTGAAGGCCTTTGCCCGCACCTACTACCGACCCAACAACGCCACGCTGGTGCTGGCCGGCGACTTCGACCCCGCCCAGGCCAAGGCCCTGGTGCAGAAGTACTTCGGCACCCTGCAGCCGGGCCCCAAGCCGCCCGAGGTGAAGGTCGCCATGCCCGAGATCACGAAGGAGCGCCGCCTGGTGGTGACCGACCGCGTGGAGCTGCGCCGGCTGAACTTCGTGTGGCACACGCCGGCCATGTTCGCCGCTGGCGACGCCGAGCTGGACGTGGCCGCCCACGTGCTGGGCGGCGGCAAGGCCAGCCGCCTGCATGCGCTGCTGGTGCGCGACCGCCAGCTCGCGCAAAGCGTGCAGGTGGGGCAAGACTCGCAAAGCCTCAGCTCACTGTTCAGCGTCGAGATCGTGGCTCGCCCGGGCGCATCGCTGGACGAGATCGAGGCGCTGGCCGACGCCGAACTCACCCGCCTGGCCGCCGAGCCGCCCACCGACGCGGAGCTGGCCCAGGCCCGCGCCACCATCCAGACCCAGCTGCTGCAGCGCATGGAGCGCGTCACCACGCTGGCCGACCTCGTGAACCACTACAACCAGATGGCCGGTGACCCGGGCTATGCCGGGGCCGACCTGGCCCGCTACGCTGCCGTCACGCCCGCCAGCGTCAGCGCCACGGTGGCGCGCTGGTTGCGGCCGGACCACCGCGTCGTGGTGCAGGCCCTGCCCGGTGAACCGGTGCTGCCGCCCGAGGTGCCCACGCCGCCGGCCCCCACGCGCGCGGCCAAGGGCGAGCGGGAGTCGCTCAACGCCGCCGAAGCCTGGCGTCGCCAGCCGCCGCGCCCGGGCCGCGCCGCACCGCTCACGCTGCCGGCGTCCCACAGCTTCACATTGCCCAACGGCCTGACCGTCATCCATGCGCCCAAGCCCGGGCTGCCGCTGGTCAGCGCCAGCCTGGTGCTGCGGGCCGGGCAGGCCGCCAACCCGGCAGACCGGCCGGGCCTGGCCAGCTTTGTGGCGGCCATGCTGCCCGAGGGCACGGCCACGCGCAGCGGGCAGCAGCTGGCCGAAAGCCTGGCCAGCCTCGGCGCCACGCTGCAGGCCCAGGCCGGCGCGGAGGACGCGCGGCTGGAGTTCTCCAGCCTCAAGGCCAGCGCCCGCGAGGGCCTGGCCCTGCTGGCCGATGTGGTGCAGCACCCCGCGTTTGCGGAAGCCGAGGTCACCCGCAAGCGCGCGCAGCGCCTCACCGCGCTGGCGCAGACGCGCGAGCAGGCCGACGAGCTGGCCAGCACCGTGGCCCAGCGCGTGCTGTACGGCGAGGGCCACCCGCTGGCCTCGCCATCGCTGGGCACCGAGGCCAGCCTGCAAGCGATCGACGCCGCCGCGCTGCGGGCGTTCTGGCAAGGCCACTACCGACCGGAACGGGCGGCGCTCGTCGTGGCGGGTGACGTGACCGAGGCCGAACTGCGCGACTGGGTGCAGCCCCTGTTCGGCGCCTGGCAACCCACCGGCCCCGCAGCGGCTGAGCAGCCCCTGCCGCCCGCCCAACCCGCGCCCCGTCAGGCCGCGCGCACCGTGCTGGTCGACAAGCCCGGCGCCCCGCAAACCGCGCTGACCCTTGTCGCGCCCGGCCCGAAGGCTGGCCTGCCGGATGCGGCCTCCGTCAAGGTCATGAACGCGGCGTTGGGCGGTTTGTTCACCTCGCGCATCAACCACCAGCTGCGCGAGGTCAAGGGCTACACCTACGGCATGTTCTCGGGCTACAGCCTGGGCCGCGAGCGCGGGCAGTTCACCCTCAGCGGCAGCGTGCGCACCGATGTGACCGGCCCGGCGCTGGCCGACCTTCAACGCGAGATCACCGCCATGCGCGCCCGCCCGCTGGGCGCGGCCGAGTTGCAACGCGTGCGCAACGCGCAGCTGTTGTCGTTGCCCGGCCTGTTCGACACCAACGGCGCGGTCGTTGCGGGCTATGCCGCCAACTGGGCGGTGGGGCGCCCGCTGAACGCCATCACCGAGCTGCCCGCGCAGTACGGCGCCGTCACGGCCGCGAGTGCCTTCCAGGCAGCGAAGCAGCACCTGCAGCCCGCCCAGCTCATCACCGTGGCCGTGGGCGATGCCGCCCAGGTGCTGCCGCAGCTGCGCAAGCTGGGGCGCACGGTGGAGCCGCGCGATGCCGACGGCCGCGTGCAGCGTTGAGCGTTGAGCGTTGAGCATTGCGGCCAAGCCCTGCCCGACCCGGCGGCAAGGTTGGGGCCGCGCCTGTAGCATCGGCGCGTCTTGTTTGATGTGGCATCGGCGCCCGCTGCGCCCGTGCTGCGTGCGCCTCTGATGACCGTGCCCGGTACCCGACGGCAGATCCTGCAGGCCTGGCTGGCCGGAGCGGCTGCATGGGCGCAGCCGGTCGGCGCGCAGCCCGCTGCCTTGCGCTACATCGTGCCGACACCGCACGACCGCTTTGGCCATTACGTGGTGGCGCTGCTGGCTCGTGTGGCCGAACTCACCGCCCAGCCCTACACCTTCCGTGCGTTGGGCGACCGCCGCATGACCCAGCGCCGCCTGGAGCTGGAAGTGGGCAGCCCGCAAGGCACGGTGGACCTGATGTGGGGCATGACCAGCGACGCCCGCCGCCGCGAGCTGCGGCGCCTGGACGTGAAGCTGGACCAAGGCCTCATCGGCTGGCGCGTGCTGGTGGTGCGGCGTGACGACCTGGCCCGCTGGCCCCGTCAACTGCCGGTGGCCGAGTTGCAGCGGCGCCGGGCCGGCCAGGGGCTGCACTGGCCCGATGTCGACATCCTGCGCAACAACGGCTACCTCGTGGACACCGCGGCCGACACCGCCACGCTGTACGACATGCTGCGCCACGGCCGGCTGGACTACTTCCCCCGCTCGGTGATGGAAGTGCTGGACGAACTGGCCGGGCTGGACACGCGGGACGTGGCCATCGTGCCCGACCTGGCGCTGCGCTATGACACCGGCAACTACATCTTCATTGGCCCCCACCAGGCGGCCGTGGCGGCTGACCTGGAGACTGCCCTGAGCCGCTTGCAGGCCCAGGGCGAACTGCGCAAGCGCTTCAACGCTGCGTTCGATGCTGAACTGCGCACGCTGCGCCTGGCCCAGCGCCGCGTGATCGATCTGCAGGCGCCACCGCCCTGAGGCCCGCCGCCGGGCCTACGGCGCCCGAGAAGCGGGCTTGTGCGGGCTGCGAAGCCGGCCCGCCCCGCCTGGCGTGCGGCCCTGCGGCGAAAATCGGGGCATGTCTCTCACCGCCTACATGGACGACCTCGGCCGCGCCGCCCGCGCCGCCGCCACGCAGATGGCCGCCGCCTCCACGGCCGCCAAGAACACCGCGCTGCTGGCCCTGGCCCGCCGCCTGCGCGAGGCCGGCCCAGCGCTGGCCGAGGCGAACGCCCGCGACCTGGCCTGTTCCGCCGAACTGAGCGGCCCGCTGCGCGACCGTCTGAAGCTCGACGCCAAGACGCTGGCGACCGTGGCCGAAGGCTGCGAGCAGATCGCCGCCATGCCCGACCCCATCGGCGAAATCACCGGCGTGAAGCGCCGCCCCACCGGCATCAGCGTGGGCCAGATGCGCGTGCCGCTGGGCGTGTTCGGCATGATCTACGAGAGCCGCCCGAACGTGACCATCGAGGCCGCGTCGTTGGCCATCAAGAGCGGCAACGCCTGCATCCTGCGCGGCGGCTCCGAGGCCATCCACTCCAACCTCGCGCTGGCCGAGATCGTCAGCGCGTCGCTCGAAGAAGCCGGCCTGCCGCGCGCCGCCGTGCAGCTCGTCAACACGACCGACCGCGCCGCCGTGGGCCTGCTCATCAGCCGCCCGCAGTGGGTGGACGTCATCATTCCTCGCGGCGGCAAGGGCCTGATCGAGCGCATCAGCGCCGAGGCCAAGGTGCCGGTCATCAAGCACCTGGACGGCAACTGCCACAGCTATGTCGACGCCGAGGTGGACCTCGACCTGGCCGTGAAGGTGGTGGACAACGCCAAGACGCAGAAGTACAGCCCCTGCAACGCCACTGAGTCGCTGCTGGTGCATGCGGCGCAGGCGGCGGCTTTCTTGCCGCGCATCGCGGCCGTGTTCAAGGTCAAGGGCGTGGAGATGCGCGGCTGCCTGCGCACGCTGGCCCTGGTGCCGGGCGCGGTGGCGGCTGTCGAGGAGGACTGGTCCACCGAGTACCTGGCGCCCATCATCAGCATCAAGGTGGTGGAGTCGCTGGACGAGGCCATCGCGCACATCAACCGCTACGGATCGCACCACACGGACGCGATCGTGACGACGAACCACCCGAACGCGATGCGCTTTCTGCGGGAGGTGGATTCGGCCAGCGTGATGGTGAATGCCAGCACGCGGTTCGCGGATGGTTTCGAGTACGGCCTGGGCGCCGAGATCGGCATCTCCACCGACAAGTTTCATGCGCGCGGGCCGGTGGGGTTGGAGGGGCTGACGTCGATGAAGTGGGTGGTGTTGGGGCAGGGAGAGGTGCGGGGCTGACGGTGACGGGCTGATGAGTTGCCGGCGCTACGACGAAAACTCGCCATGAACATCAGCTTTCGCCCCGCCACTGCCGCCGACGCCCCAGCCTGCGTGACCCTCCGTGGCCTCACCCGCGAGAACGCCATCTCGGTCGCGCAACTGGCGGCCATGGGCATCACGGCAGAGTCCTGGGCGAGGGCCGTCGCAGCCGGTGATCTGCCGGGTTTTGTCTGCATCGACGACAAATCCACCCTCGTCGGCTACTGCTTTGGCGACAAGACCTCGGGTGAAGTGGTCGTGCTGGCATTGCTGCCGCAATACTAAGGCCAGGGCATCGGCAAGCGGTTGCTACGCTTGGTGGTGGATGTTCTCTTCACGGCGGGCCATCGGCGCCTCTTCCTGGGTTGCTCACCCGACCCCGCCGTGCGCTCCTACAGCTTCTATCGCCGGCAGGGTTGGGTGTCGACTGGCAGCTTTGACCGGGCGGGGGATGAAGTGCTCGAATTCGTCCTCCGGCGCGAGGCGGCCACCTAGCCCGTGCAGCCTCAGCGCAGCCCCGTCACCTGCGCCTCCTTCGGCGCGCTGATCACGTACTCGGCCCTGAAGCCGTGTAGGGCGGGTCGTTGACCCGGCTATTTCCTTGGTCTATCCGGCATTTGGCAAGTTCGTGAGTCCCCGCCGGGAGTTCTGGCTTGCCGCTTGCAAGCGGCAAGCCCTTCGCCAGGCACGGGGCAGCCCGCAGTGGGCTGCCCCGTGTCCGGGCTCAGCCCCGGCGGGCGACCTTCTTTTTGAGCGACCAAAAAGAAGGCAAAAAGTCGCCCCTGCTCCGTCGCCCCTCGCTGCGCGAGGGGTGCCCTGCGATGCTCGGAACCCGAGGACCGCGCGGAACTCCCTTCGCTACGCTCCGGTCAAACAGCCGCGCGGAGTCAGTTGACGATGCGGGCTTCGCCCGCACCTCGGGCTCCTGCGCGTCTCGGCTCCTCCAAAGGGGTCAGCGGGAACAGCCAAAAGCCAAACCCGCAATCCGTTCGCATCGAGGTATTCCTCTTACCCCCTTTAGCGCCGCCGAGGAGCGGAAGACCTTGAGGCCGCGTGCGCAGCACGCTGCGAGAACTGACTCCGTGCAGTTGTTTGACCGAAGCGTAGCGAAGGGAGTTCTGCGCGGGGCCTCAAGGGCTGAGTACCGCAGGGAACCCCTCGCAACGCGAGGGGCGGTGCGGTCGGGGGGGCGCTTCTTTGCCTACTTTCTTGTCGACACAAGAAAGTAGGTCGCCCGCCGGGGCGAACTCCCGGCACGGTGCAACGGGTCACGCCGCTCGTCGCAAAAGCACACGGAGCTGCGTGGCCACCGTCACCGCAACCCCGTCACCACCGCCTCCTTCGGCGCACTGATCACATACTCCGCCGTGAACCGCTGGCTCGCCCCCGCCGCCAGCGGCTGCTCCCACAGCACCAGCCCCGGCTGCTTGCGCCACGCCTGCGTGGCGGGCGCCGGGCTGAACTGGCTCTGCACCTTGATGTCCTCGTGCTGCGACACCGGCGCGGCTTCCACCAGTTGCAGCGTCAGCGAACCCGACGTGTGCCGGTTCTCCACCACCCAGCCGCGTGCGTACCGGTGTTCGGCCCGTGCGCCGATGAAACCGGTGTTGCCGGCATTGCGCTGCTCAGGCTCCACCTGCACGCGCACCGCGTCGTCACGGCCGAAGGGCAGTTCCAGCCGTTCCTCGCTGCTGGCGATGTTGAGCGTGCTGCTGCCCACCAGCGCGCCGTCGCGCAGCAGCTGCATGGTGCCGCGCGGCCAGGTGCCGGCCGGGCGGGCGGCGTCGGCCACCAGGTAGGCCGCAGCCTCGCTTTGCGGTTGCACGCGGGCGATCAGCTGGGCTTGCAGCTTCTCGGTGCCCAGCGCCAGGCTGGCGCGCTGCGTGCTGCTGTCGATGGTCACGCGCAGCGGCAGCACGAACTCGGTGGCGTAGGCGCTTTGGAAGACGCTCAGGTCGAAGCGGTCCAGCGCCGGCTCGGCAGCGCGCGAGCCGGTCACCTCCACCTTGGCGGCCAGGGCCGGGGCGGGTGCTGCGGGGGCGTACATCAAGGCCGCTTCGGCCTGCGGCTGCGGGCGGCGCAGGTCCAGCGACCACGGCGGCGGCAGGTTCACGCCCACGCGGGGCGTGACCTGCGCGGTGGACAGCCGCAGCGTCACGTTCTTCCAGTCCTCGCCGCTTTGCTGCGACACCTGGGCCAGCCGCTCCAGGGCCACCGCGCCGGTGGGGGTGTCCAGCAGCGCGCGGTAGCTGGGCGCCCAGCCGGCTTGCGTGATGCGGTAGCTGAGCTTGACCTCGGCCGCCTGGGCGGTGGAGAGCCGCACGCGCAGGCTGCGCCACTGCGGGTTGGCGGCGGCCAGTCGGTCGCGTTCGGCCTTGAGCGGGGTGATCTGGCGGTCCAGGTCGTCCAGCTGGCGGCGCAGCACGGCCTGGCGTTGCAGCGCGTCCAGCGCGGTTTTGCGGATGCTGTCGGCCGTGGCGGCGATGCCGGTGGCCGGCGTGGCGCGGGCTTCGCCCGAGCCCAGGGCCTTGAGGTAGCCCAGGCTGGTGTCCAGCGCGGTGGATTCGGCGGCGAGGGTGTCGCGCTGGGTTTCGAGCTTGCGCACCTGCTCGTCCAGCGGGCTGGTGGCGCACTCGGGCACGCGTTCGCGCGGCAAGGTTTCCACCTGCACCGGGCCCAGGTTCACGCCCGCGGGTGCGGTGATTTGCAGCGTGTCGGGGTCAAAGCGGGCGGTCAGGCAGTTCAACACCAGCTCGCGGGCGCCGGCCGCCACCGGCGCCAGGCGCCTGACCTGCGCCCCACCGGGGTAGACGAGCACCTCGTCGATACGGGATTGGGCCGCCGCCAGGGTGGGCAGCAGGGCGGCCAGGAGCAGGGTGGGGTGATGCATGGCGCGGCAGGGGGTGGAGGGAAGCGCAAAGGTAGCATTCCGCCCATGAACGACCCCCGCAAAGCGCTCGTGCTTTTTTCCGGCGGGCAGGACTCGACGACCTGCCTGGCCTGGGCCCTGGACCGCTATGCCGAGGTGGAGACCCTGGCCTTCGACTACGGCCAGCGCCACCGCATCGAACTGGACTGCCGCACCACGGTGCGCGAGAAGCTGGCCACGCAGTTCCCCGCCTGGGCGGGCAAGCTGGGGGCCGACCACCTGCTGGACCTGGCCGTGCTGGGCCAGATCAGCGACACCGCACTGACCAGCGAACGCGCCATTGAGCTGCAGGCCAACGGTTTGCCCAACACCTTTGTGCCCGGGCGCAACCTGCTGTTCCTGACCTTCGCCGCCACGCTGGCTTACCGGCGCGGCGCCAGCGTGCTGGTGGGCGGCATGTGTGAGACCGATTTCTCGGGCTACCCCGACTGCCGGGACAACACCCTCAAGGCCATGCAGGTGGCGCTGAGCCTGGGCCTGGACACGCCCATGACGCTGGAAACCCCGCTGATGTTCATCGACAAGGCGGCCACCTGGCGCCTGGCCGAGCAACTGGGCGGCGACGCGCTGGTGAAGCTGATCGTGGAAGACACGCACACCTGCTACCTGGGCGAGCGCGGCGCGCTGCACGACTGGGGCCACGGCTGCGGCCACTGCCCGGCGTGCGCGCTGCGGGCCAAGGGCCACGCGGGCTACCGGGCCGCGGGGCCGCAATCCTCATGACGCCCTGGCAGTGGGCCGGTGTGGCCTGCGGGGCGTCGCTGTTCTTCTGGGGCGTGGGGGCCTACAACCGGCTGATGTCGCTTCGCAATGCCATCGGCGACGCGTTCGCCCAGCTGGACACGCACCTGAAAGAGCGCGCCGAGGTGTGCGAGAAGCTGCTGGCCGCGGTGGCCCCGCGCCTGCCGAGCGAGCAGGCCACGTTCGACGCACTGGCCAGTGCCCAGGCCGAGGCCCAGACGGCGGCGCAGGCCTCGCGCGCCAAGCCCTGGGCGCCCGACCCGGTGGGCACGTTGGCGGTGGCCAGCGCGCTGCACGCGGCGGCGCTCACGCGGCTGCTGTCGCTGCTGGACCACCAGGCCGAGCTGCGCAGCGAGGCCGAGATCGACGCGCTGGTGAGTGAACTCAAGCTGATCGAGCGCCAGCGCGCCTTCACCCGCCAGGTGTTCAACCAGGCGGTGGGCCAGTACAACGAGGCGCTGAACCAGTTCCCCACGCGCGTCCTGGCCAACCTGTACGGCTTCAAGGAGGCGCGCTCGCTGTAAGGCTGCGCGGGCCGGGGTGTAAGGCCCGGGCCGGTCAGCGCGACGCAAGGGCATGCGTGCCTTCTCTGCCCTATCTGCCTTTCCTGCCTTGATGCTGGCCCTGGCCGGCCTGTTCACCCCCCTTGCCCTGCTGGCAGCGCCGCCCGCGGCGCAGGCGTTGCAACTGAGCGGCCCGACGCTGGAGGGCCGCGCGTTCGACCTGCAGGCGCTGCGCGGCCAGGTGGTGATGCTGGTGTTCTGGAACACCGCGTGCGTGCCCTGCGTGCAGCGCATGCCGGAGCTGCGTGCCAATGCGCGGGGCTGGCGGGGCCAGCCGTTCCGCTTGGTGCTCGTCAGCACCGACCGTGACCGTGACGCCGTGCAGGCCTATGTGCGCACGCTGCGGCAGGTGGAGGGTGAACCGGTGGACACGCCCTTCCTGTGGGCGGGCGAGCAGCACCTGGCCGGCGGGCTGCGGGTGCCGGCGCGCGTGCCGTTGACGCTGGTGCTCAACCCCCGCGGCGAGGTGGTGGCGCGGCACGAGGGGCGCATCGCGCCCGAGGCTTGGGACGATGTGGCGGCCGCGCTGCCCTGAGTGGGCGGCACGGCCTGAACGGCTCAGCTGACGGCGATCGCGCCCGACGCGCACATTTCCTGGAACAGCGAGGCCATGGCGCCGCCGCTCATGGTGTACGGGTCGAGCTTGCCAGTCTCGGAATACTTCAGCACCAGCGCCGGGTTCAAGCGGTGCAGGTTGACCTGCCCCATGGTCCAGCCCGGGAAGCCGCGCTCGGTGATTTCCTCGTAGCCCAGCAGGATGACGTCGCGGTGGCGGCGGTCGCTCACGATGTGCTTGTAGCGAGCGTTGACCGCGTCGCGGCCGCCTTCCAGCACCTGAACGTACACGCCGTCGGTGAAGCACAGCAGGCCGGTGATGCCCTCGGCCGGGTTGTGCTCCCGCGAGATCTTCAAGATGGCCGAGAGGTCGGCGTCGGCCGGCGTGGACGTCGCGCGGCTGGCGTACATGAGTCGGACGAGCATGGTTCAGCCTTTGGCAATCAGAGACAGGAATTCGCGGCGCAGGTTGGCGTCCTTCAGGAACGCGCCGCGCATCACGCTGTTGGTCATCTTGGACTCGCTGTCCTTCACGCCCCGCCAGTGCATGCAGAAATGGTCGGCCTCCATCACCAGCGCCAGGCCGTCGGGCTGCACGCGCTCCTGCAGCTCGTTGGCGAGCATCGTGACGGCCTCCTCCTGGATTTGCGGGCGGCTCATGATCCAGTCGCACAGCCGCGCGTACTTGGACAGGCCGATCAGGTTGGAGTGCTCGTTGGGCAGCAGGCCGATCCAGACCTTGCCCATGATGGGGCACAGGTGGTGCGAGCAGGCGCTGCGCACGGTGATGGGGCCGACGATCATCAACTCGTTGAGGCGGCTGACGTTCGGGAACTCGGTGACCGAGGGCGCCGCGGCGTAGCGGCCGGCGAACACCTCGCGCAGGAACATCTTGGCCACGCGCTTGGCGGTTTCCTGGGTGTTGTGGTCGCTGTCGGTGTCGATGACGAGGCTTTTCAGCACCTCCTGCATCTTGGACTGCACCTCGGCCTGCAGGGCGTCCAGTTCGCCGGGCTCGATGAACGCGGCGATGTTGTCGTTCGCATGGTGGCGGCAGCCGGCCGACACCAGGCGGTAGCGGATGCGCTCGGAGACGGGCGCGTCTTGGGCAGGTGCATTCATGCGAAGCATTGTGAAGCGGTTGCCACTTCTACACTGGCCGCATGTCTCAAAGCCCCCAAGCTGCTGCCAAATCCGCCCCGCTGCACCGGTTGTTGATGCAGGCGGCCGATGCGGTGCAGGGCGTGCGCGAGGGCAAGTCCCTGACCGACCTGCTGGCCCGCGTGCCGGCCGACCTGCGCCCCGGCACCCAGGCGCTCACCTTCGCTGCGCTGCGCCGCCTGGGCAGCGCCGAGGCCACGCGCCAGCAACTCGCCCCCAAGGCGCCGCCGCCCCGGGTGGACGCGCTGCTGCTGCTGGCC
Organism: Pelomonas baiyunensis; assembly: GCF_043555935.1. Classification (NCBI taxonomy): domain Bacteria; kingdom Pseudomonadati; phylum Pseudomonadota; class Betaproteobacteria; order Burkholderiales; family Sphaerotilaceae; genus Roseateles; species Pelomonas baiyunensis. The sequence goes on from NZ_JBIGIB010000003.1 coordinate 522,775, forward strand.
CTGGCCCTGCTGTGGCCCGAGCCCGCCGGCGGCCCGGCCCCCATGTACGCCGACCACACCCTGGTGGACCAGGCCGTGGCTGCCGCCAAGACCCGCGCGCCGGCCAGCGCCAATTTCGTGAACGCCGTGCTGCGCCGGTTCCTGCGCGAGCGCGACGGGCTGGTGGCCGCAGCCCAGCGCAGCCCGCTGGGCGCCTTCAACCACCCGCTGTGGTGGATTGAAAAGCTCAAGCAGGACTGGCCGACGCAGTGGCAGGCCATCCTGGCCGCCAACAACCGGCCGCCGCCGATGACGCTGCGGGTGCATGCCCAACGCAGCACGCCCGCACAGTACGTGCAGCGGCTGGCCGAGGCCGGCATTGCCGCCCGCGTGCTGGGCGCGCCGGCCGCGCAGGCCGTGGTGCTGGCGCAGCCGGTGCCGGTGTCGGCCTTGCCAGGCTTTGCCGAGGGCCTCGTGTCGGTGCAAGACGCCGCCGCCCAGTTGGCTGCGCCGCTGGTGGTGGGCACGGGGCTGCGCCCCGGCGCCCGCGTGCTGGACGCCTGCGCCGCCCCCGGCGGCAAGACCGCGCACCTGCTGGAGCTGCAACCCGACCTGCAGCTCACCGCGCTGGACGCCGACGCCCAGCGCCTGCGCCGCGTGCAAGAGAACCTGCAGCGCCTGGGCCAGACGGCCACGCTGCAGGCCACCGACGCGCGCCAGACCTCCGGTTGGTGGAACGGCCAGCCCTTCGACGCCATCTTGCTGGACGCCCCCTGCAGCGCCTCCGGCATCGTGCGCCGCCACCCGGACGTGCGCTGGCTGCGCCGGCCCGACGACATCGCCGCGCTGGCCCGCATCCAGGCCGAGCTGTTGGACGCCCTGTGGCCCCTGCTGGCCCCGGGCGGCCGGCTGGTGTACGCCACCTGCTCGGTGTTCCGTGCCGAGGGGCAGGCCCAGCTCGACGCGTTTTTGCAACGCCAAGCTGACGCGAAGTCCCACGCCGTGCCTGGGTTCACGGGGCACCTGCTGCCCGTGGCAGAGAATGCCTCGGACGCAGAGCCGCCCCTGGACGGCTTCTTCTACGCCCTGATCACCAAACCCTGATTTGTTCGCCCGGCTCGTCATCGCTGCCTTCTTCGCCGTGCTGCTGGCCCTGGTGCCGGGCGGCGCGCGGGCCGAGGGCATCGAGCTGGCGCAACTGGCCACCCGCAAGGCCGACGACGGGCTGGAGCTGAGCTTCACCACCCGCTTCGAACTCGGCCACGCGGCCGACGACGCGCTGCACAAGGGCGTGCCGCTGTACTTCGTGGCCGAGGCCACCGTGCTGCGCAACCGCTGGTACTGGCGCGATGCCCGCGTGGCGCGTGCCGAGCGCACCTGGCGCCTGGCCTGGCAGCCGCTGACCCGGCAGTACCGCGTCTCCAACGGCGGGCTGCATCAAAGCTTCAACTCGCTGGAAGAAGCCATGACGGTGCTGCGCGGGCAGAGCGCCTGGCGCATTGCCGAGCCCAAGGACATCGACGACGGCGGCAGCTACTACCTCGAATTCAGCTACCGGCTGGACGTGAGCCAGTTGCCCCGGCCGATGCAGATCGGGCTGCAGTCGGGCTTCGCCCTCAGCCTTGAGCAACGGCGCAACTTCGCGCCGGACTTCAGCCTGCGATGACCCGCGCCGCTCGCTGGGGCTGGGTCATCACGCTGGTGACCCTCACGGGTGTGGCCGGCGTGCTGGGCTTCCTGCTGAGCGTGGGCACCACGTCCGAGCGCGGCTTCTTCGAGCGGCACTACCACTGGCTGTACTGGGTGAATGTGGCCGTGGCGGTGGTGCTGGCCCTGGTCATCGTGACGGCAGCCGTGCGCCTGGCCGTGCGGGTGCGCCAGGGGCGGTTCGGCAGCCGCTTGCTGTTCAAGCTCGCGTCCATCTTTGCGCTGGTGGGCGTGATTCCGGGCTTGATGATTTACGCGGTGTCCTACCAGTTCGTGAACCGCAGCATCGAGACCTGGTTCGACGTGAAACTGGCCAGCGCGCTGGAAGCCGGCCTGAACCTCGGACGCGGCACGCTGGACGCCATGGTCAGCGACCTGGGCGCCAAAACCCGCGACGCCGCCGAGCAGCTGGCCGAGAACAACGCGCCGCAACTGCTGGCCCTGGAGCGCCTGCGCGACAAGCTGGGCGCCCGCACCGTGGCCCTGGTGGGTGGCAATGGCCAGATCGTGCTGGAAAGCGGCGGCGATGCCCGCCAGCTCACGCCCGACCGCCCCAGCGGCAGCATGCTGCGCCAGGCGCGCGGCGGCAGCGTGGCCAGCCAACTCGAAGGCTTGGAAGACGAGGCCGCTGCCCTGCAAGGCCGCGCCCAGATCCGCAGCCTGGCCCTGCTGCCCAACACCGAACTGCGCCTGGGCCTGGGCGAGCGCTACCTGATGGTGGTGCAGCGCATCCCGGCGTCCATGCTCACCAACGCGCTGGCCGTGCAAGCCGCCAACAACGAGTACCAGCAACGCTCGCTGGAGCGTGACGGCCTGCGGCGCATGTACCTGGGCACGCTGACGCTGGTGCTCATCCTGGCCACGTTCGGCGCCCTGCTGCTGGCCGTGACGCTGGGCAACCAGCTCGCGCGGCCGCTGCTGCTGCTGGCCGACGGCGTGCGCCAGGTGGCGCAGGGCGACCTGTCGGTGCGGCCGGCTCTGGCCTCACGCGATGAACTCGGCGGCCTGACCCGCTCGTTTGCCGACATGACCGGCCAGCTGGCCGACGCCCGAGCGCAGGTCACCCGCACCGTGGCTGAACTGGACGCCGCCCGCACCCACCTGCAGACCATCCTCGACAACCTCACGGCCGGCGTGCTGGTGTTCGACGCCCGCGGGCACCTGGAAACCGTCAACCCCGGCGCCACGCGCATCCTGCGGCTGCCCTTGTCGGCCTTCGTCGGCCGGCCGCTGGCCGATGTGGCCGGCTTGGCCGAGTTCTCGGCCGCGCTGGATCGCCGCTTCGAGCAGAGTTCCAGCGCCGACGGCGAGCGCGACATGGACCGCGAGCTCTGGCAAGAGTCCTTCGAGCTGCAGCTCGACCCCAAGCAAGACCCGCTCACCCTGCTCGTGCGCGGCGCGCCGCTGCCGCAGGGCGCGCGGCTGGTGGTGTTTGACGACATCTCCGAGGTCGTTTCGGCCCAGCGCTCGGCCGCCTGGAGCGAAGTGGCCCGCCGGCTGGCGCACGAAATCAAGAACCCGCTCACGCCCATTCAGCTGTCGGCCGAGCGCCTGCAGCACAAGCTCGAAGCCAAGCTCGAAGGCACCGACCAGGCCATGCTCGTGCGCTCGGTGGCCACCATCGTCAACCAGGTGCAGGCGATGAAGCAGCTGGTCAACGAGTTCCGCGACTACGCCCGCCTGCCCTCGGCCCAGCTGAAAGCCCTGGACCTCAACGCCCTCATCCAGGAAGTGCTCAGCCTCTACGCCGAGCCGCAGGATCGCGGCCGCCTCACGGCCGACCTCGGCGCGCGCCTGCCGCACATCAAGGGCGACGCGAGCCAGCTGCGCCAGGTCATCCACAACCTCGTGCAAAACGCGCTCGACGCGGTGCACGACCGCGCCGACGGCCACGTCACCGTGCGCTCCGTGCTCACCTACACCGACACCGGCACGCCCCGCTCGGTGCGGCTGGTCATCATCGACAACGGCCCCGGCTTCGCCGAGAAAGTGCTCAAGCGCGCCTTCGAGCCCTACGTCACCACCAAGGCCAAAGGCACCGGCCTCGGGCTGGCCGTGGTCAAGAAAATTGCCGATGAACACGGCGCCCGCATCGCACTGCGCAACCTGCATCCGGCTTCCGATGCGGGTTCTCCCCCGGAGGGGGCACCCGATGCGGTCGTGATCGGCGCCCAAGTTTCGCTATCATTTTCGAATCTGACCCCCGCCACCGAGCCCGGTGTGCCGGGTGCCAAGACCTAAGGATTCATGGCCACCATTCTTGTTGTCGACGACGAGCTCGGCATTCGCGCCCTGCTGTCAGAAATCCTCAGCGACGAGGGGCACACCATCGAGTTGGCCGAGAACGCCACGCAGGCGCGATCGGTGCGCGAGCGCATGCGGCCCGACCTCGTGCTGCTCGACATCTGGATGCCCGATGTCGACGGCGTGACCCTGCTCAAAGAGTGGGGCAGTGCCGGCCTGCTGACCATGCCCGTCATCATGATGAGCGGCCACGGCACCATCGACACCGCGGTGGAAGCCACCAAGTTCGGCGCCATCGCCTTCCTGGAAAAACCCATCACGCTGCAAAAGCTGCTGCGCGCGGTGGAACAAGCCCTCGTCAAAACCGCCCCGCCGCGCCCCGCGCCCGCCGTGCCCGGCCTGCCCAGCTACACCCGCGTGGCCGATGTCGGCAGCCTGCCAGTGGCCAGCAGCCACAGCATGGCGCTGTCCAGCCACATGCCGGTCAGCAACGCGCTCGCGTCGGAGCAGACCTTCGAACTCGACCGCCCGCTCCGCGAGGCGCGCGACGCCTTCGAGAAGAGCTACTTCGAGTTCCACCTCGCCAAGGAAAACGGCTCCATGACCCGCGTGGCCGAGAAGACTGGCCTGGAGCGCACCCACCTGTACCGCAAGCTCAAGCAACTCGGCGTTGACCTCAGCCGCAACAAACGCGGCGCCGGCGGCTGACCACAGCACAGAAATCTGTGCTACAGTCACGGACTTCGCTGATCGGCTCAACGCCGTGACGTGCGAAAGGCCTGGTAGCTCAGTTGGTAGAGCAGCGGATTGAAAATCCGCGTGTCGGTGGTTCGATTCCGCCCCAGGCCACCAAGAAAATCAACGACTTAGCCCAGCCTCACCCGCTGGGCTTTGTTGTTTCTGGGGTTCATGTAGCCACCATGTAGCGGTCGGGGCAGCTAAGCGCCTCGTTGACGCGCACTCACCGAAGCATTCCGAAGCGTTCGCGGATGCGGGCACGAGCCCCACGCAGCAGGCCGCAGCATCCGGCAGCACGCCTGAGACATGCGCGGCGCAGCAGGAGTCAGCAGTTCGTCAGCACGCCAGCAGCGGCCCAGGTTGCGCGCCGGTTGCAGAAAGTTGCGCCGGGCGCCGTAGCTTTCGGCTCGGCTTTCACCGGCTTTCGATGCGGCCCGCGCAACAGCGCAACACAAAACGAAACAGCGCTGGGCGGTGCATTGCCTGTTGCGTGACAGAGGCACAGCCCGCGTGCATGAAGCGCGCTCGACTGGAAATGAAACAGGCCCGGGGGTGCCGGGCCTGGATGGCGTGAAGGCGCGGACAGGCCGCGCGCTCGGGTCAGTGCTGGGTCTGCGCCAGGTGGGCGAAGAAGGGGGCCACGAATTGGGCCTGGAAGTGACCCGCGTCCAGGCCCGCCAGGTCGGCCGCACCGCTCAGGCCGGCGACGGTGGCGCGGGCAATCTCGGTCGCGCTGGCGCCGCTGAAGCCGCGGGCGGCCGCCTTCCAGGCCTTGGGGTTGGCACGGTACAGCCAGTGCTGGAACTGGATGTTGGCGGTCAGGAGGGTGGCTTGCTGGGTGGTTGCGTTCATGTCGTTCTCCAGTGAGTTGCGCCGGGGTTGGCGTGGCTCAACTGTGCCGAGATGGTCCAAGGAAATCGACGCCCCTGGATGGTCAACTGTCTACCTGCGGAGTCGGTTTCAGGTAGACATCACCGAGTTCGTCTACCCATCGTTTACCGGGACTTTCCCTACCCGTCCCAGTGCCACCGGACAGGGCCGGCAGCCATCACCGTGATGTCACACAGTCCAAGCGAGCGAATGACGGAGCCGTCGCAATGCTCGGCGTCTGGGTGGCCATGGGGGGAGACGTAGATGCACAGCCTTTCATCGCGTCGAGCATCAACCAGCCTGCGAGCACTGCCCGGTAGCCAGCTCGACGGCCCGAGGCTGTTTCCGTCATGGACGGCCCGTGCCCAGGCGCCAGGGGCCGCCGCCGCTCCGGTCCCGTGCTCGGCCGGGTCGCACACTCCGTAGCTCACCCGCAGCGCCAGAGGCTCGCGCAGCCTGGTCAGCAGCCCTCTGCGGCGCCGTTCAGCCTGCGGGCTGCAGTCGATCACCCAGACGTGCCGGTACAGCCGCTTGGCCACTGCATTGATGCCAGCGACACACAGCGCCGTGGCAGCGCTCGCGGGCACGATGCACGGCTCCGGGTGCTGCTCCTTGGCCAGGCGCACCAGTTCCAGGCAGGCCCGTGAGTTCCAGATGGTCGGCGATGCTCTGTCCATGCCCCGGGCTCACAGTCCGATGATGGTGATGGACTTCCAGTGCCGGAGGGCAGCGGTAACCCAGTCGCTGACTGCATCCAGGTCTGCGGCAAGCTCGGCCGGCAGAGTGGGGAAGCCGCGCGCCAGTTCCCAGCGCAACGCCACAGGAAGCTCGGGCAGCAGCACATGCAGCATGGGCGCCTCATCGGCCTCTCGCAGGCGCTGCGCCACCTCGGCGAGATAGTCCAAGAAGGGCTCCCATGCAGACGCGTCAGCGTGCGTGCGCCGGTAGCGGTCGTAGTCCGGGACTCGACCCTCAATGAGGGGCTCCAGCATGCGCTCCCACTCGTCCATTCGGACGAAGGTACCGTCAGGCGCCCAATGCTTGCCGTCGTCCGGGCCGGGCGCCAGCTCATACCAATGACCTCGCGGCCAGTTGCTGGCATCCACCTCTGCCAAGGAGCACAGCTTCAGCATCTCACTCCTCCTGCAGCGCGCGGGCTGCGTCGAACTCTTCCTTCGTGGCCCTGTCAGCTAGGGCACGAGACAGCACCTGTGCCAGCGATGCCAGCTCTCTGGTTGTGAACTTCGTGCGCCCCTCATCCAGCGACTGGAGCGCAGCCAGCCGGTTGCGGCGATTCACCTCTACCTGATACAGGAACAAACTCGCCGCATGCGGCCCCTTGCCGGGTGGGTAGACGATCGGCTTGCGGTCCTGGGGTCGATCAAGCTCGGTCTCACCGCATGCGCGCAGAACGTCATCGATCAGCCAGCGCAGGCGCAAGAGTCCGTCCTTAGATAGGGTGGCTTGGAGCTTGCGGTGCGGTTCCGGCCGGCGTGCAGTCGGCACAAAGCTCCATAGCTCCAGGTTGTAGCCCTGCTCGTTGGCTCCGAGCTTGGCACCCAGCTCATAGGCTGGCGTGCTGATGAGGTTGGCTTCCATGTCATCTCCGTTCCCGCTGCTCTGAATCGTCAGGGCAGCGTGCGGGGAAGACGCGGCTCGACGCTTTAGCCGGTCATTTGTTGCGCGCCTCGGCAAGTGGTCGGATAAATCCGGCGCGATCAGGTGTCTACCTAATGGGTGGATCTTACGGTGTCGTGGCTGCCCTGTGTTGGACAGGATGCGTACAAGGTTGGACAGCCGCAACGCGGTCAGGTGCCAGCCTTGCGCGCATCGTTCGCGGCCGCCCGCTCGCGCACCAGCTCGACGTAGGACGTGTTCCAGTTCTGCAGCGCCAGCCGTACCTGCTCGCGGATGTCCTTCAGCTCGGCCAGCTTCTCCCGGTCGGTGGCATCGCTCTCGATCACCTCCAGCTCCCGGCGGCGCAGCTCGCCCAGGCGCTGGCGCACATGCCGCACTTGGGTGCCAGCCCATGCCATACCGCCGTGCCTCTGCTCGATCGCATCGATGGCCTCGGCGTCACCGGCCTTGCGTGCGGCCTCCATCGGCTGGGTCGCCTCCTCACCCTTCTTCAGAAGGTCGTAGCCGATGCGGTCGGTCTCGGCGTTGATGCGGCCCAGCAGCTGCCGAGCGAAGGGCAGCCGGCCCGCGTCCATCTCCTCGCGCTCCAGGTGCTGCCGGGCGTAGAAGGCGTTGGCCAGGTCCAGACTGAAGGAAGCGATGCCGCCGCCGTAGAAGCGCACAGCGTTCTCCAGCGCGCCGGGGCTCACGTCGATCAGGCCCTTCTCGTACTTGCTGCCGCCCGTGGCCGTATTCAAGGCCTTGGCTGTGCGGTCGAACACCGTGCCGGCCTGGCCGGCGAACACCTTGGACGAGTCGGGCAGGTCGCGCGTCTGGGCGTTCTCGGGGTGCAACGGAGACCCGAAACCTGACTTGTTGGCCAGGCCCTGGGCGATGGGGCCGAGGGCGTTGGAGAACGGCGCCAGGACGAGATTGCTGCCGTCCTCTACCGACTGGCCGATGGCGTTGGCCGGCTGGATGCTGTTCAGCAGCGCTGTGGCCACATGGGCGACGGACTCCGCGGGGCTGCGGCCGGCTGCCGGGTCAGCGCTGCGCCGGTACTGGTCGGCGATTTGCTCGGCCAGCACCTTGAGGGCGTTGTAGCCGTAGGGCATGGGCAGCTTGATGTAGTTCGCCTCCAGCTGGCCGGCGTCATTCCGGGTCGGGCCGAAGGGCGACATGATGACGATGTTGCGCTCCTTCACATCCTTGGGAACCTTGTCCCAGAAGGCAATGCCGTCGTCATCGTCGCCACCCATGTCGGCATTCATCAGGGCCAGCATGAACACGCCCACCATGGCCGTGCCGATGAGGGCCTGGACCTTGGGGTCAGACAGATTGCGCGCGATGCGGGCGGTGTCCTGGATGGCTGGATTCAGGAACAGCACGAAGGCAGACAGCCACGGCGTCTTGGTGCCCTTGCGGTTGAAGTTCACCGTGATGTTCTTGGCCAGGCTGGTTGCTTCGGCCTCGGTCTTGCCACGCTTGCGTGCGGCCTGGAAGGCAGCGAAGCGGGTCGCGTTCTCGATGGCGGTGTTGGTGCTCTCTACCAGCTCCAGTGCCTTGCGCGCGGCCTTGAGCGGCAGGTTCCGGCTTTTGGCCTGGCGCATCAGCTCCTTCAGCTCGTTCTCGGTGGCCTTCAGGTCGCCCATGGGTGCGTAGCCGGTCGTCCCGCCCAGCGCCTTGAACAGCTGGTACTCCGGCGAAGCCTTGCCGCCCAGCTCGGCGCGCATCGCGGCAGTGATGGCCGCCCGGTACTCGGCAGCCAGGCCGAAGGCGCCACCGAAGCCCAGCTCGCGCACCATGCCCACGGTCGCAGCCTGGTAGTCGCGCAGGCCGTTCATGACCGTGAACACCGGGTTGTAGGTCGTGAGCATGGCGCCCACCTTCCGGTTCGCCCAGAGCAGGGCGCCGATGACCCGGCCAACTTCGCCCTCGTTCACGGCCTTGAACTGGTTCAGCAGCGCCTCGTCCTTCACCAGCACGCGCACCGACTGGCCGCCGTCCATGATGGTGATGGTGTTGGAGGTCACGATGCGGTCGGCCAGCTCGACCACCTCGTCACCCTCGCTGTCACGGCGGATGACAGGCCGGGTCTCCACAGCGTCGACCTGCCACAGGTTCGGGCTCGGGTTGTCCAGCACGAAGGCCAGGAAGGAGCGCAGCACCTCGTTTTTGCCGGCCCGGGTGTAGGCCCGCACTCGGTCTTGAATGATCTGCTCGATGATCTGCTGGGCCTTGCTCTGCCGGCCCATCGCGCGGATGGCGTCCTTGCCCTTGAGGTTGAAGCCCTTGCTGCTGGCCCGCTTCTCGGTCATGCCCTCGCGGCCGCGCAGCGGGACGTAGTACCGGAAGGAGTCATCCCAGCTGCGGCGCTGCTCGGGGGTGATGAGCCCGCCTTGCTCCAGCACATCGCGGGTGCCGTCAATCCAGTCCCAGAGGGTCTGCGCGTGTCGGTCCAGCGCTTCATCCAGGCCCGCCTGCCCGGCCGCCGTCAGGATGGCGTCCGCCTCGTCGGTGGCCATGCCGGAGCCACCATCGGGCATGTCGGCGCGCAGCTTGGCAATGTGCCGGTTCCGCTCGGCGGCGTGTTTTGCGTAGGCGTAGAGGGCCACATCGTCCAGCTCCAGGCCATCGGCGTGCACGTCGCGGACGAAGCGCTGAATCTCCTTGCCGAACGCCTCGTTCTGCGCGCCCACCTTGCCCCAGAAGCGCTCCTCGGTGGCGTAGAAGTCGTTCACCTCGTTGACCGTGCCGCCCTGGCCGCGCACGGCCTCGATGGTCTGCTTCCAGCGGTTGTAACGGTCCTGCAGCGCCTCCTGGGCCTGGGCCAACGTGCCGAAGTCGGGCAGGGTGTGCTGGCCTCGGGAGTGGCGCAGCTCGGGCGTTGTGGCCTGGTCGTCAGCCGCGGGCGGTGCGGTGGCTGGCTCGTTGGCGGCGCGCATGGCGTCGGTCTGGATGAACAGGTCCGGGTGCTGTTCGCGCAACGCCGACTCGATCGCTTCCATCTCATCAATGGCCTCTTCGATCAGCGCCGACAGCGCGGCTTGATTCGCGTCCTGCTGAGCGACGCCGATTCTGATGAGGGTCTCGACCTTCTTGACCAGCTTGTCCTGGAATTCTTCAGGCAGGGACAGGATGTGTTTCAGGCAGGGCTTCATGGGTTAGTCCTCGGTGTTCAGCGGGTGGCGGCCTTGGCCGGCCGGTTCTGGCGCCTGGCCAGCTTGCGCTGCACCTCCTGGCGGAAGCGCCAGAGTTCGGCAGCCTCAAACTGCAGGTAGGCGGGGGATGGGTTCTTGGGCCGGTTCGGCAGGTCCAGCTCGGCCTGCAGCTCGGGCGTCATGGGCGGGTGCTCCGGCGGCTCGTCAGGCCGGGTCGGCGCGGGCGGCGTCGTCGGCGCGGATGGCGCAGCGGGCGTGCTGGGCACCAGCGACAGCGCCGGCCGGGGCGGCGGAGAGATGGGTGGCCGGGGCGGCGGTGTCATCGGAGTGGGCGCAACACCTAAGGAGTTGCGTTGCTCGACTGGCTCAACACCTAAGGAGTTCGCCGCGGGTGAGCCATGGGCCTGCGCCGCCCCCGAACTCCTATCCTGTGAAGGAGTTGCTCCTAAGGAGTTCACAGCCCCCACAGCAGCCCCTTCCACTCCGTGTTCGTGGGCCACCTTCGCGCTCCTGGCTGGCGCCTTGCGCTCGCTGCGGTGGCGGCCGGATTCATCACTGGCTGGCCGGGTCATGCGATCAGCCAGGCCGACGCGAGCCATGATGGCGTCGGCGTCCAGGCCGATCAGCTTGGCGCGTGGGAACGGATCCAGCCGAATCTCCGCTTCGGTGGCTGGCCAGGTCACGCACTCCATGGCCGGGCTCTGCTCCATCCACTCAAGCACCGCATGGACGACTGCCTCATGTTGCAGCCGTGTCGGGTTGGCCTTGCGTTTCAGGCCGAACTTCGCCGCGACGTTCTGGGCGTGATCCTTGTTGAGACGGGCCATCGCGTCACTGCAAAACAGGTCGCTTCCCTTCCAGGCCCTACCGTCGCTCGGCCGCCTCTCCTTCCCGACGTTCCACTCCTTGCCGGCTCCAGTGACAGGCACGACGATGGCATGCAGATGCGGCGTCGATTGATCTCGGTGAATCACGGCGCTGATGACCGGCGCCCCCGCCGCGCTGGCCAGCCAGTCAGCACAGGCCCGCAAGTAGCCGTCAGGGTCGCGCATGCCTGGGGACGTTCCGAACACGACTTCGATGGCAAGCCATGCATCCGCACGGGCTGGCTTGATGACGCCGCGGGCGGATAGCGCCTCGTCGAACAGCCGCATGGCCTCCTCGGGCGTGCTGCCGCCCATGACGACCTCATTTCGATGCGTCAACGTCGCGTCCACTCCCTTGGGTGACGGATGGCCTGGCATGCTGTGGCGCAGGTTGTGCCGCAGCGCCACGGCCAGGACTCCGCGCCCAAGAGACTTCCCGCGGCCAGGCCTTGCTGTGTAGCCCTGTCCCTTGATGCAGAAGAAGACTGCACCGGCAGGGGCAGGCGTGCAGGCGCCGTCCGCCTCAGTCATACGCCAGCTCGTAGACCGTCGTCGGCCGAGCGTTGCCAAGCTCGTCGATGCGGGTGGCCGGGGTCGAATGGATCATGACCCCGTGGTGCCGCAGCCGATCGTTGGCCAGCCTGACGATTTCCGAAGGGTTCGGCATGCCCATGTACGTGCGGCACTCGTGCGGGATCAGCGGCCCCAGCACGATGGCGTCGATGAGCATGCTCACCTGAGTCTCGTGGCTGTGGGTGCGCCAGACCTCACGGATGGCCTGCAGCTGCTCGATACGCTCTGGCGTGGTGGCCGGGTACACCTCGCGCACCTTGCGGGCCTTGTGAGCTGCGATGGCGCGGCTGTCAGCGGCGTAGCGCTCGACGTGCTGCTCGAAGCTCTCGCTCATCGCTGCACCTCTTTGCGGTCGGCGTCAGCGGGCGGCTTCCAAGGCCATGCCGGCGTCTCGTTGGCAGCCGGGTCGGTGGCCTCGTCCATCAGCCTGGCCGACTCCTTGGCCATGCAGACCTTGGCCCAGCGACACGCCTCGCGGCAGTCGCAGCCGGCGCAGTGGGTGAAGCGCGGCGTGGTCATTGCGCGCCGCCTTGTGTGCTGCCTCCGCACTCCAGCAGCCGGCGCAGCTCGGCGGTCGGCCAGGCCAGCCGGCCGTGAACGCGAATTGGCCGAATCGGACCGTTCTCCTTGCAAGCCCACAGGCGCAAGGTCTGCGGCCGGCGACTCAGGTGCGCTGCAGCTGTCTCGGTGTCGACGGCGGTGCGCGTCTCAGCGTGCAGCGGCGTGGCAGGCGTGACCAGCTGGCGCGATGTTGATTGATGTGGTGAGGATTGCGGAACCATGCTTCTGCCCTCCGGGCCGTTGAACACAGTTCCGCATTAATTAGCATCAACCAAACAAAGTCACGCTCGGCATACCAAATGACGGCCGCCGTCTACCTGTGGGGTAGTTAGGTGACGGCGCGCAGCTGCGTCGGATTCACTGACGCGGCCTCGAACTGCACGCCGGCCTGTTCAAGAATCCAGGCCTCGATGCGCTCATGGTGGACGCGCAGCAAGTCCAGCGGGCGACGGATGTAGTTCTGCTCTCGAACCCCCTGCGGTGCATGTCCCTGAATCTGCGCGCTGATGCCGCCCGGGATGTCAAGCCACTCGCAGAGACTGGCGAATGAGCGGCGCAGGCCATGCAGCGTCAGCCCCTCAAGGCCAGCCGCAGCGCAGGCGCGGCGGTGGGCAATGTCGGGCGCCGTGATGCGGCCCGATTCGCTCGTGGTCGTCACGTCGCCAGCGGGGGCGAGCGTGCCAGCCTTGGCATGGCGAAGCTCGCGGCGCTTGGTGTTCTTGGGGTCAAGAGCCAGGGTGCGAGCGCTTGAGAACACCCACTCGTTCCGGCGCGGCAGCCTTGCCAGCAGGTGAGCGACGTAGGGGGTCAGCGGCACAGCTCGGCGGCCTTCGATCTTGTCCTTCATGTCAATGCCTCGCCACTGGGTGTTCACCTCCTCCCAGCGCAGCGCGGCCAGCTCTTCCCGGCGAGCGCCAGTCAGCAGCAGGCATTGCAGGTAAGCAGAAATGACAGGGTTCGGGATGGCCTGAACATGCTTGAACCAGGTGGCCAGCTGCTCGCGCTGCAGGTAGTCATTGCGCACCTTCGGGCGGCCTGCAGCCTCGCGGGCCTTCTTCGCGCTGGCGGCGGCCGGATTGGCGCGGCCCTTCAGGTCGGGCTCTTCAGCGGCCCAGCGCAGGAAGGCCTTCATCAGCCGTAGCGCGAGCCTCACTCGGGCCGGTCGGTCTGGCGCCTCACGCTTCGCCCAGGCCTCTACGGCGGCGGCGTCAAGGTCAACCAGACGCATTGCCATCAAGGGAGCAAGCGGCCCGGGTTTGGTCAGCACGCCTGGCCGGCGCTTGCGTTCGTCCCCGCCTGCCTGCGCTGCCTTGAGGTGATCCGCATAGGTGCGCGCTCCCCAATGCGGCCGGCGCTCAGCGAGGTAGCGCGCCCAAGCCTGGCCAACGGTCAGGGCCATGGCTGCAGCTTCCGCCTCTGCGGCCTTTGCTTCGGCCAGCGCTTGGGCTTCCCGCCGTGCGGCTTCCTCTGCCTGCTGCTTCTCCAGCTCGCGGGGGTCTTGCTTCTGGTCGACCAGCACGCGCAGGCGGTTGGCCTCAATGCGGGCATCCTTGATGCTCCAGGCCTTGGCGTCTCCGATGGTGCGGCGGAGCGTTTTCCCGTTCACCTTGGACTCGAAGACGAAGGCCTTCGCGCCGGCTGCCGTCACACGCACCCGCAGCCCTTTGGTCTCCGAGTCGCGGAGGAACGCCTGCTGCATGCCGGCGGGGCAGGCAAGCCCGTCGATCAGCCCCGCGGTGAGGTCATGCGGTTTGCTCAGGTCGATGTCAGCGCCTGCCTTGCGTCGTGCCATGGGTTCCCCTTGGTGTAGCCGCCATGTAGCCAACGGATAGGCATTTTGGCGAATGGGTGTCAACGCAAAAGCTGGATGGGTCGCCAGTGTATGTGCGCTAACGTGTTGATTCGCATTGAGTATACGAATGCGGCTCAACAATGCAAAACACGATTACAGGGGGATTGAAAATCCGCGTGTCGGTGGTTCGATTCCGCCCCAGGCCACCAAGATTGCAGGCCCCTGATTCCCAACGGAGTTAGGGGCCTTTTGCTTTCTGCGGTCGACCGTCCGCCCATGGGCTCCCGAAGGATTGAGTTTCCATGGGTGATCGATATAGCGAGGAGCCACACGTCGTTGCTGAAAACTCGCATGACGAACTGTTGAAGCCCGTCGCCGAGAGCCTCTGCACCCGCGCGCTGACGCGCTTCGCCGAAGAAGCTCGGCTGGACGGCGAGAGCCGGATGGACGCCGTGGAACGCTATGAAGTCGATTGTGTCTGGCATGTCTTGGGCTCGGACCGCATGCGAAACGAGACAGTCGCGCTGCTTGATGCCAAGCTCAAGCATCCGGCGACCGACGTGCAGAAGACGTGCGTGGCTGAAGTCCTGAGGACCGCCGCGGTTGGGCAGTCTCCTGACCTGCTGATGAGCTTTGACAGCGACGCGCCTAACAGTTGGCTGCGATGCTGTGCACCCCAGCATGGGCTTGGTGTGCGTGCAGAGGTTGAGGCGGTGAGTTGAGGCGGATCAGCCTTGGTTCGGCGACGGTTCGGTGCCAGCGTGCCCTCAAAGGGGTGCCGTTGGGCGTCGTGCGTAGTCGGGGAGACTTTGGCCGGCATGCGAGCTCCGTGGCAGGCCATAGGACTGTTAATCCGTAGGACGCTGATTCGAGCCCAGGTCGCGGAGCCACATCAAAGCCTCACATGCGAAAGCGTGTGGGGTTCCTACTTTGGCCCAACTCGCTGCTCGGCCGAATGACACACGGGCTTGCGCGTTTCTCGGGTACCTCTTCAACCAAGTTCTGCGCCGTGGCTTGTTGCACTTGCTACTCGGTAGTAGGTCAGGCCTTTGCTCAGCGGCCGAAGGGGCAAGACTACGGAGCACACGCTGCCCCAACCAACCGATGGCAATTTGCGCGCCGGCACTGAAGATCGGCCAACCGTGTCCCGTTTCCCTCTTCCATGTCTGCTTCATGCGCTTTCGAGTAGTGGAATTCGATGCATCACTCCGCTGCTGCTCGACCGTAGGGCTCGACCGGGTCAATACCACATCGCTCGCATAAGAGTCGCCCGTTCAAGAGGGTGGGAGGCTCGGCATAAGGCCTCAAGATCGCGCTCCTTGAGGCGCTCGCCAGCGAACTCCATCTCAACCGCGGCGGATCGACCCTCTTCCAACTAGTAAGGCCTCGCGAAATGCTCGCACCTGCGCCCCATACGCTTGCCCCAGTTCTCACCTGGTTCGGCCGGGGACTTCTCGGACGTAGCTGGGCATTCCCCTAACGGCACAAGCGCTGGCCCGCGTCTACCATCTCCCAATATCAATAGGCACGGAGAACGGGGTGAAGACTGCGCCCACAGCAGCCGTGGCCATTTGCCGTTCAATGTTGGCCTCTACCGCAGCTCAGGCCGAACTCAGACTGAACACCAAAGCAGCATCACCGACAAACCTGACTACAGCACAAACTATTTGGCTGGTCTGCAAGCTATGTCGACTCAATAAGCGACCCGATTAACGCGGCAAATGTCAGGCACAACCCAGGCCAAGGCAGTTCGACAGACACTTGAGCGCTTTCCCCATAACCTAGCTGATGAGCTCTGGGTTGCGAGCCAAGTTTGGCTCGACTCGCAGGTTTGAATGCAACTGAAAATCCAGAGGCGAATTTTATTGCCGACCAGATCGATGCCTTCATTATGGATGGCCCCCACCAAGAGAGCCAAAATCGATTGTCCCGGCTGCACAATTCGGGTTTTCCGAGTAAACCAAAAATTCCGCAATCACTAGTTATGAAAATCAGCCACTTCGAACACCTGAAGGCGCACGATGCACATCTCTGAACTGCGATTAAAAAACTTTAAACGATTTGGCGAAGTCACAATTTCACTAGATCGCGCAATCACCCTACTGCTCGGGCCCAACAGTTCCGGCAAGTCCTCGGCGATCAAAGCAATTCTTGCACTGAAGCAAACCGCTTCACCCACCAATGAAAATGAATCACTCGCAACCCAAGGCGAGTATGTTGATCTTGGTGTCTACAAGGATTATGTCCATGGCCACGACACA
The DNA here is from genome assembly GCF_043555935.1 of Pelomonas baiyunensis. Taxonomy (NCBI): domain Bacteria; kingdom Pseudomonadati; phylum Pseudomonadota; class Betaproteobacteria; order Burkholderiales; family Sphaerotilaceae; genus Roseateles; species Pelomonas baiyunensis. Next base: position 539,144 of record NZ_JBIGIB010000003.1, read on the forward strand.
TCAAAGAATATAGAAATATCAACCACGTTTACATCAGCATCGGATGGCTTTTTAATGCCGGAGGGCTCCAACGGTAAAATAAACCTGCGACTAGAGTATTCGCACGATCACATTACACAGCAAGCCCGACTGCAGGAGCTCACAGTGTGCGACGGCGGATCCGGCGATCAGATTCTGCACATTACCAAGAAGAAAACGCGCGACACTTATTATCTCGAATTGCCGCGCGAAGCAATCGCAAAACACTTTCCTATCCTGAATAGGGGGCCGAAGGGCAGCGAAGATCCTCTCAGGGAAGCGTCACACAAGGTGTCGGTGCGCATTGATGACCGTTTCTCGATCGTTCCGGACATACATGGCAATGATTCATTATCAGGTTCCAAGAGGGAGTTGTCCACGTATGGGTTGCCGGCATATATTGCCAAATTCATCATCGACGAATTTTTTAGAGGCCTAGATAAAGAGTTCTTCTATCTTGGACCATTGCGAAAGAGTCCGTCCCGCTCGTACGCAAGAACTGGTCACCTGCTTTCTGTGGGAGCCGCTGGAGAACATACCCCGAGCGTACTTGCCAACCTTAAGGCGCGCGCCTCTAAAGAGCGATCTTCGAGGCCAGTGCAAAGACAAAGGCTTGAGCAACTGAACTCTTGGATAGATCTGCTATTTCCCGGAAAAATCGTCTCTACCGAGAGTATTGACGAACTGATAAAGCTAAAAGTTTACAACGGGAGCGGAGACGTTGATGCGATATCTGACGTTGGGTTTGGAGTTTCCCAAATACTGCCTATCCTAGTGCAAATCGCAGTCATGCCGGATGGGAGCACGCTCATAATTGAGCAGCCTGAATTGCACTTACATCCCAGTGTGCAAACGCGCCTTGCTGAGATCGTAGCGATTGCGAGCTTAAGTGGGCGACGCTTCTTGATAGAAACCCATAGTGAACACTTTGTTCGTGGCCTTCAACTCGCTGTCGCCGCCGCCCCCGATACTGATGGCCATCAAGGAATCAGCACTAGTGACGTCAGCTTTATCTATGTTCCAGACGCACCGCACCCCCCATTGCTGCTTGAATTGAATGAATGGGGCGAGTTCGAACAGGAGTGGCCGCCCGGCTTCTTTGACGAAGCCTATCGACTAGCAATGAAATTATTGCAAAAGAAGATGCAAGCGCTGTCCAAATCCTCCAACTCCAACAATGACGGAGAAATTAGTGAGATTCGCCGCCCACGTTGATGCATTGCGAATAATTTTCGAAGGAGGCGCACATCCAACGGCTTTTGCATACGTCAACTCGGGCCGCGCTGCTGTGACACCCCAGATCATTTCCGATTACCAAGGAACTCTCGCAGGAAATAAATACTTTCAAACTTGGATTCAATATTTCCAGGCACACGGTCGTTTCCAAATTTGCTCTGTAAATGACGCGCCAAAAGTTTTTACCGCATTTGCAGCGCCAGCAGTGGACTATGGAGCGGCAGCCTATTTTAGCGGTGGGATTCTGTTTCATGATCCAACGGCCCCTTCTGCAGGCACAATTGGTGCACTTGCAGCCTTAGGATTAATCCATCTGGACCCTCGTGCGGCGCCGCCCGAGGAGTCACAGGGCGACAATCCGATATTGACCCTTTTACTTGATTCGGCGAAGCATTTCCATCCTTCGGTGCTTGATAAGTACATTCTTCCAGAGGATAAGATAGTTATATACGACAAGTACATAAACTTGAAGTCGATGCATTTCCTGGAGCGCATAGCTGGAATCATGAGGCCTGGAAGTAGCCTACATATTCGGACCACAGACTTGGGTGCGAATTGCTTTAATGACGCTCAAATAGCTTCACACCTGCAGCCGATTAATCCGGCGATAACTATCGACTGCCAGCTTGTGACCGTTGCATTCCGTCAGGCTCACCACGATAGATACATATTTTTGGGGGACAGAATGCAAATAGAGCTTACGGCAGGACTCGAAAGTTTTGGGTTGCCAGATGCGACGGGGCAGTATGCAAACAAGAAGTCAAAGATAATCTTGTATGTATTGCAAAACTGGCGCCTTCTCACCATCCCCGACATGAATGGCGGAAGCATAATGGTTCGCGAGGCAGTTTGATTCCATTCCATTTTGGGCTTCCAATTCAATGTATGGGTGAGCTGTGTCACGGCTTCTGCCAAATAGGTTAATTTCGAATGCGAATATATGGATGTAAACAAGCGCTGAAGGCTATGCAGGCTCGGTAAGCAGTCGAAGCCGTCAGATCTTTCGAGAACTATCGCAATTGCCGGTATCCCAGGGCGCTACTGGCGCAATCGCCTCGACCTTGCCCACGTTGATCGCCGAGGAGGCGCGTGGGCGCAACGTCCTAACTTCAGATCTTGCTCAGGGATCACCTGTGCCAGTGGAGACCGGCTTGGCCGTCACCGCAGCCGACATCGGCCGGATTTGCAGCTCGCCCCAATGGATCGCAGTCGCTTAGAAGAAGGCCGAGAAGTTGTTGGCCCCGATGTTCTTGGCTGCCGGCTGGTCCGCCACGTTCGTTTGGCGGTGGCCCCGCCTCCTTCTTTCACCGCATCTGCCCGTCCTGCGCCACCAACCTGTGGGAGATCTAACTTGAAGTCACGCCCGTCCATCGTGTCGATGCTCTTCGTGGCCTGCTTCGCCGCAGGTTGTGGAACGAGCCCGACGCCCTTGCATGAAGCCCGCGAGGTTCCGCCTGCACGGGTCTTCGAGCGTCCTGTCGTTAAGTCCACCAATCCGGCCAAGGTCACGATCGTCCGGGATCAGGGTCTGCATGGTGCCGAGCATGTGTTCACGATCCTCGTCAACGGCCGGCAGGTTGCCGAGCTGCGGCAAGGCGAGAAGGTGATCGTCTCGGCTGACCCCGGGACGGTGTTCATCGAGGCCCGGATGTTCAACATCACCGGCAGGGTGCCGCCCGTGCAGGTGGAAACCAATGTCCAGGAGGGCAAGACCTACACCTACCGCGTCGGCCTGGATGAGCTGACCTTGCGGCTGCTGCGAGACCTGTCCGCATCGAACTGACCGAACCCGAACCCTTTCGCCAGGCGCCCCGTGGAGCAATCCCGGGGCGCCTTTTCTATGGCCATCACAGGAGCTTCATGACCAATAAAAAGCCAACGTCCCGCCCTTCCCGTTCCCTGTCCGAGCTGAGCCGCGACCTGGATCGCGCCATCGATGCGATGCACGACTTCCACGCCGATGACCACAGCTGGCCTGGTCGTGTCCGCTACTGGATGCGCCGCGCCTGGCGCGAGGTCGTGTATGCCTTCATGGCCACGATCAAGACCACACTCATCCTGATCATCAACGTCCTGGCGTTCTACGCCCTCTTGTATCTGGCTTTCGGCCGGTAGCCCGCTGTCCCTGTCCATCCACCGCAAGCGCCCTCGGAGCGATCCCTGGGCGCTTTTGCATTTCTGAAGGAGTCGCTATGTATGTGTTGCGAGATGCGGCGGCAGTGCGCGCATTCCTGTCGGCCGGCGTCGATGCCGAGCTGCAGGGACTGATCGATGGTCGGACCGGCGAACTGGCCGAGTACACCGATGAGATTGGCGAGCTGGTCACGTTCATCGTGGTCCAGGCCGGCGATGCGGTCGAGCAGATCGACGCCGCCCTCGGCTTTGGCATCTTGAGCAATCGCTTTGATGCCGTGCCGTTCGGTGCGCCGGGCTTCACACCCTCGTGGGACAGCCTGACCGAGCACACGGGCTGGTTCGAGCTGACCTATGTGCTCAGCGATGACGGCTTCGGCATCGTGGTCTATGTGCCCAAGGCTGAGGCCCAGGCCTCTGAGCTACTGGCGATGTGCTCGCGGTATGCCGCAGCCGATGCGCAACGGGAGGTCCAGCCGTGAGGCTCTATCTGCGCCCGATCGAAGTCCCCATTCGCAGCCACCTTCGGGTGGCTTTTCTTTCGCCCATTTCTGACCGGGAGGTCCGATGAACAGCAGCAATCCCACCGTCGCCGCTCTGGTGGCCCAGCTCGATGCCGATCTGCGCGAAGCCTGGGAGGAACGCGCCGCCGTCATTGAGTTCGCTGGCGGCATGGCCCGTGAGCTGGCCGAGTGCATGGCCTTGCTGGAGCTGATCCGGCAGCGCCCGGCTGAAGTCTTCGCGTGCCTGCGCTGAAGGCACTGCGGGAATTTCAGCACCTTATATGGACAGCCTGAAGGTCGTCCCAACCCACCCCAAACGAAAGGAACTACTCATGACAGAAATCGAAGTCGAAGCACCCACCGAGATTGACCCGATCGAGCCCGTGTACGAGGGCGAATGCCCGTCAATCTCAGGCCGGTCAACGCTGACGTTCGTCGTCGGCCGGCATCAAGAAGACCACACCCTGCACCTTCGCATCGCCGACAACAGCGGCAAGGGCATGTGGTTCGACGGCTGGGCATCCGCCGAAGCCATCGACCAGATCGCAAAGGGCGCGACCAAGTTGACGGCGAAGTCTTTTCATTCGCTGCACCCGGGCCGGTCCATCAACACCAGCGGCTTCGTGCTGGCTGCGCTGAAGGAGCTGGGGTTGATCAGGGCTAACGAAGAAAACACGCGCATCCACGAGCACGTCCCCACGATGACCTTCGAGAAGGTCGTCATGGCCCTCATTGATCCCAGCACGACCAAGAAGTCGAAGGCAGCCAAGGCCAAGCAATAGGCCATCGCCGCCGCCTCCCGGAATCCCCCTCCATATCCATTGAAAGGAAACCCCATGACCTACATCGACTCCATCACCATCGCTGCGCAACACGCCCAAGACTGGGACTTGCCCGCTGAACTGCTTCCGTTGGTCATCACCAGCGAAGCGGTCTTGCTTTCGGGCCACGAAGCGGGCCATAGGGGCCACGCGGCCTGGGATTGACTACCGGGGCCATCCTCCGCCTTCGACTGGCCCGCCTGGGGCCATATCGCCGCTCCATCGGGCACAGCCCGTGCGTCTCACCCTCCCGACCACCGACTCCATCAGCGATGCTGAGGGTTGCGTGCGTCGGGAGGGGCGAGCCGACGAACTATTTTTTGCTGTCACGCTTGCCGCGCAGGCCCGCATCCGAACGGCCGTGCTCTGCGCACAGCCTAGAAAATCGTGAACATGTACGGCGAATAACCAATCCGTTCAGTGGACAGCAGCTTCGGGTTCACTGGCGAGTTGAGCTTGCTTCCGTAATACGCGACAAGGCGCGCGACCTCCGCTGGGTCTACGGCCCGGTGGACGCCAACGCACCAGACGCTACGAATGTCGTACTTGGCGCTCTTGATGCCATCAATCTTCTTCTTGTCTCGAATCATTCCTTGAACGCATGCCGTCGGCGAGTTGACCTGCTTTAGCTCTAGAGCCATGTGGGACTGCTTCCACTTCTGATGAACAAGGAAGTCGACGGCGCATCGCTTCCTCGACTCCACCAGCCGCTTGTCCATTTCGTAGGAGGACTCCCGCCACCAAGCCTTGATGTCATCTCGGGCTTCGAGAAAAGCAGCCAATTCGATCTGCAGCCACTTCTCCCATCCGGTCATTTCGCTATCGTTGATGGCCTTGAGCGTCTTCTTGATGTGAGCTCGCTGGAAGAAATCAGACGAGAGCGAAGCAATGAATTCAAAGTCCTTCTTGAGTGCCACAGAGTCTCCCTGCAATACGTAGCGCTTGATGGCTGATGCTCATTTCTTGAGCACGAAGTGATCGATGCTAGATCGTCGTTCATGTGTCCAGGAGACGACTGCTAGCCAGCGACAGGTCTTGGCCGAGAGCGTTAAATTTTGGGCCGGATGTCGGCGACGCAATCCGCAACTGCCGCAACAGCGAAACACCGGCAGCTCCTTCCAGAACGTTGCGGCGTTGCGGCAACTTCGCTCCCCTTGACCGTGGCCTGGGTTGCACCGCAGAATCCGCGCCCGATGTTCCCAAGGTCTTCCGGCACCAGCGCCCCACCTCCCGGAAGGCGAACATCTGCCAGTGGGAAACTCGTATGTGCGCGGCGCGTACGAGCTGCAAATCCGCCCTCCACCATGGTGGCTTAGAGGCGGATCGGCCATAGACGCCGTCAGCAGATGCCATAGCTGCTGATCGGTAGTCCGGTTCAGATGACATAGCTCCCGGCGGGAGGCTACCCAAGCGGGTATATGGGCGCACACGCAGAGTCGTTCGTCGTCTGACGAGTGCTGCCGCATCAGACGGACATCCTTGAATTCGGATGTTCCATGAAAGCCAAACCTTCTCCGCATCCCACGTCGGATGCACCCGCTGCTGTGCCCTCGTTGAGCTCGGCAGTCTTCCCATCACCGGAAAACGCAGCATCCGATCCGCCCGATCGCGATGACCGCAAAAGCACCCTCCCGAAGCTCGCGAGCTCCTACCGCGCCAACGCGTTGTATTGGTTCGGCCTGGGCTTCAACGTCATTCCCGTACTGCCGGACACCAAGAAGACGGCGGTCAAGTGGGATCTGTGGCTGCAACGCCGATCGCCACATCGGATCGTCCATCATTGGGCGGCGAACCCGGCCCACGAAATCGGCTTCATCGTCGGCGACGGCTTGATCGTCCTTGATGCGGACAGCCCCAAGGCAGTGGCTGCGTTGATCGAAGCCGAGTGCCGATGCGGCGCACTGCCGTCCATGATCGTGCAGACGCGGCGCGGCGAGCACCACTACTTTGCAAAGCCCGTGGGCCTGCCCTGCAAGACCACCAGCATGATCGTCGGCGAGGCTCACGACCGCATCGACGTCAAGACCGGGCGCACGATGGTGATCCTGCCGCCCAGCACCGGCAAGTTCCTCGTGAAGTTCTCCGGTCAACACGCCAGTGAGATGGCCGTCGCGCCGCTGAAGCTCTTGGAGCACTTCGGTACGTTTGTCCGTCCTACTGAGCCTGACGCTGGTGGCCGCAAAGTGGTGGAAGCGCCCACCGAGCGCACCATGCGCCTGCTGGCCACGGGCCTCAAGTACCTGCCAGCCGACTGCGGCTACGACACTTGGCTGCGCATCGGCGCCATCATTTTCAACGTCTCCGGAGGATCGGAGGCGGGCCTCGAACTGTTCGATGCCTGGAGCGCGTCGGGTGCGAAGTACAAGGGCACCTGCGATGTCCTCGCCAAGTGGAAGACCTTCCGCCTGGACCACCAGCGCCCACTCAGGATGGCGACGCTGCGCTACATGCTCGCTGAGCAAGACCGTGACTGGATGGACATCTGTGCTGAGGCGGAAGGTGATGCATTTCAGATCGTTGCGGAGGGGACCCAGTGATGGCGGCCTCTGAGGGTGATTGCGTGAATCCCGCCATCGTGAGCGCCGAACCGGAGAACGGAGCGACAACTGCACTCGCCCCGTCGGTCGATTCCGTGGGCGACGTGGTGGCGCGCCTGGCGGCAATGACAGCCGTGGAGTACGACAAGGTCCGCCGTGAGGAGGCCAAGAAGCTGGGGGTGCAGCTCAAGACCCTGGATGACATGGTGAAGTCCGCGCGCTCCAGCGCTGGTGCCAGTAGCCGCCTGCCGTTCATGGAGCACGAGCCTGCCGATGAGCCGGTCAATCCCGCTGAACTCCTCGACGCGATTGCAACGGTCATCAAGACGTACATCATCTTGGAGCCCGAGCAGGCCGACGCGGCGGCGCTCTGGGTGGTGCACACCCACCTGACCGATGTTGCAGATGTTTCGCCAATTGCGATCATCAATGCGCCCGAGCGAGCCTGCGCAAAAACGCTGTTCCAGACCATCCTGGGGCGCTTGGCCTATCGCCCGCTGTTTGCCTCCAATGCGTCGCTCTCGGCGCTCTTCCGGTCGATCGAACTCTGGGGTGCCACGCTGCTGATCGACGAAGCTGACACCTTCTTTCGCGAGAACGCCGAACTTCACGGCATGGTGAATGCTGGCTACAAGCGCGGTGGCTTCGTACTGCGCAGCGAGGTCAGTCCGGAAAGCATCGAACCAAAGATGTTCTCGGTGTACGGCGCAAAGTCCATCGCTGGCATTGCCTTGGAGAAGCACCTGCCGGACGCCACCATGAGTCGCGGCATCGTGTTCGGCATGCGCCGCAAGTTGACCCACGAGAAGGTCGAGCGCTTCCGCAACGCCGATGATGTGGTCTTCAATCGCTTGGCATCGAAGGTGGCGCGCTTCGCGCTGGACCACGCTGAGCAGGTCCGTCTTGCACGCCCCGCGTTGCCCGACGATATGAGCGACCGTGCGCAGGACAACTGGGAGCCGCTGCTGGCAATCGCGATGTGCGCTGGCGATGCCTGGCTGCAGCGAGCAACCCATGCGGCGCTCAAGATGTCGGCGGCCAGTGAATCGCAGTCGAGCGCCGGCAACGATCTCTTGGCGGACATCAAAGAGATCCTGTCGAAGTGGGCCAAGCCGACCATCAAGACGGCCGACCTCATTCAGAAGCTGATCGAGGACGACGACATGGGCTGGGACACGTACAACCGTGGCAAGCCTCTGACGCCCCGCCAATTGGCCAAGCTGCTGGATGCCTATCAGATCAAGCCGAAGACAGTGCGCCAGCCGAAGACCTTGGCTGAGCCCAACGGCAGCACGCCCAAGGGTTATGAGGTAGCGGACTTCAAGGACGCGTTCACGCGTTACCTGAAGCCCGAGGCCATCAAGACGCCATCCGAGCCGGACGCTGCGACAGCACCGCCTACGGTTCCCCCCGATGTTGCCGCAACGGAGAAACAGGGTGACGTGCGCAGCGATCGCGAGAGCGGCTCAAGTGCCACCTCTGACGAGCAGCTCAGCACCCCATCGACGGCGTCACTGATGCCTCGTTTGCCGCCGCTGTTCTGACAGCACGCCGCGCCGTCGTTGACCTCGGCGGCGCCTTTTCAAAGCCCCAGTAACGGGCGCCCAGCACGTGCCGTTGCGCGTGCCGCTACTGCCATGTCACCCAAGGATTTTCACAAGTCTTGTGGCCGTCTGGCCCCTATCGCGATGGGACCTTGCCGCTCGGCATTCCCGTCGGTCATCCACCCAGCAATGCGTGCTGCCTTTCGGAGCGCCCGCGCAGATTGTTCTCACCACAGAGGAGATTGAATGCCCACCAAAACCTTTACGCCCGCCTTCATGGCGACCGGCCTGGTGTGTCCCGCCGGCATGAAGAAGATCGAGTACGGCGTTGACGGCGATCCCGGCCTGTTCGTCGAATGCCGCGCATCCCAAAAGTCGGTGCCGACCTGGTACCTGCGCCTGAAAAACGAGAAGGGAACAAACATCTACAAGAAACTCGGCACCATCAAGGACCTGAGCCTGACCCAAGCCCAGAAGCTCGCGAAGATGCTGCGCGCCGAACACGCGTCGGCCGCCAAGCAAGGTGACGCTGCAGCGGCAGCACCGGCAGAAATGACCCTGGATGTGTTCGTTCGCGACCACGTCAACCCGCACAACGCGATGCGCAAGAGAAGTCATGGCCGCGACCTGCAGCTGTACCACCGCATTGGCCCGAAGTTCGGCCACCTGAAGCTGACCGAGATTCGTCGCCGCGAGGTGCAGGTGTTCCACAACGAGCTGGTGCAAGTCGACAAGCTCGCGCCGGCCTCGGCGGACCACCACATCGTGTACTTGAAGCGCATCCTCAACCTCGCCCAGCAGTGGGAGTTCCTGGAGAAGAACGTGCTCGCCAAGGTGCCGCTGATGAAGGTCGACAACAAGGTCGAGCGTTATCTGTCGGCCGAAGAGACCCAGCGGCTGGTGGCCGTCCTGACCACCGACTTGGCCTATGGCGCGTCCTATGCGCTGCTGTTCTTGCTCAGCACGGGCGCACGGCTGAATGAGGCACTGCAGGCCAAGTGGGAACAGGTCGATCTTGAAAACGCCATCTGGCGCATTCCGGCCAGCAACAGCAAGAGCAAGAAGTCCCGGGCCGTGCCGCTGAACGATTCGGCCATGTGGGTGCTCAGCCAGCTCTGGACCAAAGGCAAGCACGACTACCTCTTCGTCAACGAGGCGACCAACAAGCCCTGGGTCACGCTGACCCGCGCTTGGTACCGCCTGCGCGCGAAGGCGGGGATCGAGAACCTGCGTGTGCATGATCTGCGCCACAGCTTCGCGTCCTTCCTCGCCAACGCGGGTCAAAGTCTGCTGCTGATCCAACAGCTGCTGGGCCATGCCGATCCGCGCACGACGCTGCGTTACGCCCACCTGTCGGGCGAGAAGTTGAAGGAGGCGGCCAACGAGGCGTCAGTGATCGTCAGGCCCTCGGGCTCGAAGGCGGCATAGGCGCAGAGGCGGCGGTCTGCCGGGAGCAAGGGCATGCTCCCGCGCAGATCGACCGACCCACCGGCACAGGTTCGGTAGTTCGGTTCGGAGGGCGGTGGCGCTATGCCGTTGAGCCGCTTGAGGAAAGGCGTATGGGCATCAGGCGCCAGGCTCAGAAAAGTTCGGCGGGAGGTTCGGTAGGTCGGCGGAGCAGGGGGAGAGAAAGCGAAAAACGCGTTGCAAATCTTCGGCTTGGACGCGTGGATTTCACGTTGTGGGATGTGTTGAAAATCCGCGTGTCGGTGGTTCGATTCCGCCCCAGGCCACCAAATCAAGAACGGCACCCTTTGGGGTGCCGTTTGCCTTTGGGGCTCAGATTCTTGAGTGGGCAAACGCAGGAGCGACGCCCACTGCGGCCCTGCAGGCGCCATGCGGGCTGCGGCGGCGCTGGCTGTTGTGGAGATCCTGACTCGATGTTGTCCGATGAACACCGGACGCTCCCGACCGTGAACCGGCGGATCCGCCAGTGCGCAATCAGCAAGCTTCTAACGCGCTGACTGAGCTAACCTCCACCCGTCCGATCAGGACTCAAAAAAAGGAGGAAGACCATGAACTTGAAGCACGTGGTGTGCGGTGCCGCGGTGGCGGTGCTGGCGTGTGGGGTGGCGCAGGCCAAGGGCGGCAGCAAGGGCGGGACGCACACGTCCACGCACAGCTCGGCGGCGTCCAGCGGTGGCAACCATTCGGTGAGCGGGTACACGAAGAAAGACGGCACCTACGTGGCGCCGCACCACGCCACCAACCCCAACGACAGCAAGCGCGACAACTACAGCACCAAGGGCAACACCAACCCCTACACGGGCAAGGACGGCACGGTGGACCCGGCCAAGAAGCCTTGACTTGCGGCGCCGGGGCGGTGGCGGAGACGACCTGCTGACCCGGGCTTCACCGTCGTTCCATGCCGCCGCATTCGCGCGCCGCGCCCATGGAACGGCACCCCTCGGGGTGCCGTTGTGCTTTACGCGCTCGCAGCATCGCGCCATCGGCGCGCGCGGCGCCGGCGGACATACTCGGGCGCATGACTTGGCACCGTTTCATCACCCCTGGCATCTCGGCTTGCATCACCGCCTGCATCGCCGCTGGTGCGGCCTTAGCGCCGGGCAGCGGCGCCTGGGCCGCGTGCGACATGCGCCTGCCGCCGCCCCCGGCGCTCGTTGCGACGGCGGCCGCGCCCTTGCGCCTGCTGTTCGTGGGCAACAGCTTCTTGCACGGCCATGCGCCGCCGGTTCAGTTTCACAACGCGGCGGCGGTGACGGACCTGAACGGCACCGGCTACGGCGGCGTGCCGGGCCTGTTCAAGCAGCTGGCGGACGAGTCGGGCGTGCCGGTGGAGGTGGCCAGTGAATTGGTGAGCGGGCAGACGCTGCACTTCCACCTCACGCACAAGCGCGAGCTGATCACATCGCGGCCCTGGGACGTGGTGGTGCTGCAGGAGCAAAGCACGCTGAGCCCGCAGCGGCCGGGGGATGCGCGGCTGTTCGTCGAGGCCGCGGGCGCGCTGGAAGCCGCCGTGCACGCGGTGAACCCGGCGGCCACGGTGGTGTTGATGGAGACCTGGGCGCGGGCCGATCAGGTCTACCGCACGCCGGGCGGGCGCTGGGCCGGCCAGACGCTGGAGGCCATGCAGGCCGACCTGCGCAGCGCCTACGCCCAGGCCCAGTCGGCGGCGGCGTGCATTGCCGAGGTGGTGCCGGTGGGGGACGTGGCCTTGCGGGCGGTGCAGGAGGGGCTGGCCGACCGCAATCCGTACGACGGCATCACGCCCGGCCAGTGGGCCTTGTGGGGGCCGGACCACTTTCACTTCAGCGCCTGGGGCAGCTACCTGGAGGCGCTGGTGCTGTACGGCCGCCTGCTGGGGCGCGACCCGGCGGGCGTGGGGGCCGAGACAGCCACGGGCCGCGCCTTGGGGCTCAGCGCGGCGCAGATGCGCGATGCGCAGGGCCTGGCATCGCGCGAGTGGAAAGAATGGCAGGAGGCGCAGGCGAGGCTGGCCGTGCACCCGGCCGCGGTCAAGCCCGCATCGCCCGCCGTGCGCTGAGCGCCATGAAGCCGGCGAACACCACCACCACCCACAGCCCGGCCGCGAGGCTGGCGTGCTCGGCCACCAGGCCGATCAGCGGCGGGCCGGCCATCATGCCGAGGTAGCCCACGCCCGACACCGCGGCAATGCCGTGGGCCGATGAGATGCCGGGCACCTTGGACGCGGCGCTGAACAGCACCGGCACCACGTTGCTCAGGCCCAGCCCCACCAGCGCAAAGCCCAGCAGTGCCACCGCGGGCGACGGCACCAGCAGGCCCAGCGCCATGCCGGACGCCGCCAGCACGCCGCTGAAGCGCATCAGCACCGCACCACTGAGCCGGGCGCGCACCCAGTCGCCGGCGAAGCGCCCCGCGGCCATCGCGCCGCTGAAGCTGGCGTAAGCCAGCGCGGCGTGGCTGGCGCTGCTGCCGCGCTCCTGCTTCATGAACAGCACGCTCCAGTCGTACATCGCACCCTCGGCCACCAGGCCCATGGCGGCCAGCACGCCCAGCAGCAGCAGCGGGCCGCGCGGCAGGCTCAGCGGGTGCTTTTCTTCGGCGGCCCGCTCGGGCACGGGCAGCATGGCCCGGCTGGCCAGCAGCGTGAGGGCCGCGCCCAGCCCGGTGGCCAGCAGCAGGTGCCCCTGCGCCGACAGGCCCAGGCCCGGCGCCACGCTGCCAAAGCTCGCGCCCGCCATGCCGCCCAGGCTGAACATGCCGTGAAAGCCGCTCATCAGCGGCCGGCCGCTCTGGTGCTCCACCTCGGTGGCCTCGGTGTTGATGGCGACATCCAGCAGGCTGCCGGTGATGCCGAACACGGCCATCACCGCCAACAGCGCCGGGTACACCGGCCAGGCCAGCAGGCAGGCAATCGCTGCGCAGCACAGCACACCCATGGTGCCGCTGACCGCACGCGGCCCCCAGCGGCCCACCACGCGCCCGGCCTGCGCCAGCGCCAGCAGGGCGCCCACGCCGCTGGCCAGCATGGCCAGGGCCAGCGCCTGCTCGCCCAGGCCGTACAGCGACTTCACCGTGGGCACATGCACGCCCCAGGTGGCGAACAGCACGCCCAACACAAAAAACTGAGCCCGGATGGCGTGGGAGGCGCGAAAAACAGCAGTCACAAGGGAATCACTTGGCCGTGGCGGCAATGCGGGTGAAGAAGTCGTACACGCCCTGGTCGCCCATCTTGCGGGCGTCGGCCAGTTCACCGCCTTCGGTGGCGTACAGCAGCTTGCCTTGGGGCGACAGCACGGCCACGGCCGGGATGCCCTTCTTCAGCGGCACGCGGTAGGCCTCGGCGATGTCGACGTTGCGGTCGAAGCGGCCCACGTCCACCTTGACCACCTTGAAGTGCTGCGCAATCAGCGGCGCGCTGGGGCCGGACTTGAACGTCGCGTCCAGCATGCGGCAGTCGCCGCACCAGTTGGCGCCGAACACCACCAGCACGGGCAGCTTGGCTTTCTCGGCCTCGGCCAGCGTGGTGCGGATGGCGGCCTTGGCGTCGGCGGCTTCGTCGTAAATGGCCGGCGGGCCGGCATGGGCCACGAGGCTGGCGCCCAGCAGCAGGGCAGGGGCCAGCGCGGGGGCCAGCGAGACGGTGAGGGCGCGGAGGAACTTCATGGTGGAAAGGCGGGTCAGGGCGCTATGAAAGCGCTTTCATGGATGATGCTTGACCGTGGACAACGTTGTCAAGCGCCGGAGGAAGCCGGCCATCGCTCAGCGCGCGGCCTGCTCGAAAAACTGCCAGATCACCGCGTTGGCGTCCAGCGCCTGCGACGGCCCGGCCTTGCCGCGCCCGCCACCGGGCGCACCGGGCCAGCTGTGGCCGCCGGTGTCGGTGGTGCACAGCTGCACCTGCACGCCGCCGGCACAGCCGCGGTAGGCCTCGCAGTGGGCGCCCGGGCGGTCCAGCACCGGCTGCGGGGGGGCGGCGCACTGGTTGCGCTGCACCCAGCGGGCGATGGTGTCGGGCACGGACACGAACTCCATCACCTTGCGGGTGTCGCGGAACGCGTTCGGCCCGGCACCGCCGCTGTAGAGCACGTGGTCGTCGTCGCGGGCGTGGATGTGCAGCACGGCAATGGGGCGGCTGGGCTGGCACTGGGCGGTGGCGTCGGTGCCGGCCACAGAGGCCACGGCGCGGAACAGGTCGGCCGCGTCGCAGGCCAGCCGGTGGCTCAGCATGCCGCCGTTGGACATGCCGGTGGCAAACACCCGGCCGGCGTCCACGCGCCAGCGGGCTTGCACCGCGGCCACCACGGCGCGGGCGAAGGCCACGTCGTCGCTGCCGCGGTCGCGCGCGCCGCCGCAGCAGCCGCCCGCGTTCCAGGTGGCGAACTTGCCGCCGGGAAAGCCGCTGTAGCCGTTCGGAAACGCCACGATGAAGCCGCCCACATCGGCCTGCCGCTGCAGCCCGTAGTGGGCGTCATCGGCCATGTGGGCCGCGTGGCCGCCGCCGCCGTGGAACGCCAGCACCAGCGGCGCGGGGCGTGCCGCGTCGTGGCCGGCGGGCAGGTGCACCAGCACCTCGCGGCCTTGCACCTTCAGCGTTTGCAGGCCACCGGGAGCGGCGTCGTCCGCCGGCGCGGCCGGCGCCTCGCGCTCGGCACGCCGCTGCTCGATGCGGGCCTTCAGGCGTTCGCGCAGCGTGTCTTGTGCGGTGGCAGGGCTGACCCCGGCCAGCGCGGCCAGCAGCACGGCCAGCGTGGGCAGCCAACGCGTGCCCATGGCTCAGCGCGCCCCGCCGAGTGCGCGGTACAGCGCCACCAGGCTTTGCGCCCGCAGGCTTTGCACCTGCACCAGGCTTTGTTGCGCGGCAAAGAGCGAGCGCTGGGCGTCCAGCCGGTCCAGCGCGCTGGACACGCCGGCGGCGTAGCGTTGCTCGGCCGCGTCCAGGCGGCGGCGCTCGGCCTCCACCTGCGCAGCCAGGGCGCTGCGCTGCTCGGCCAGCGCGGAGCGGCTGCTCAGGCCGTCAGCCACCTCGCGGAACGCGGTCTGGATGGCCTTTTCGTACTGCGCCAGGGCTACTTCGCGCGCCGCGCGCACCGCGGCCAGGTTGGCGCGGTTGCGTCCGGCGTCGAACAGCGGCTGCACCAGCGCCGGGGCAAAGCTCCAGGCCGAGTTCTTGAACAGGTCTGACAAATGCCCGCTGGCGGTGCCGGCGCTGGCGGTCAGCGTGATGCGGGGCCAGAACGCGGCGCGGGCGGCGTCGATGTTGGCGTCCGCCGCCGCCAGCGCGAACTCGGCCTGGCGGATGTCGGGCCGGCGGGTCAGCACCTCGGCGGGCAGGCCGGCGGGCAACTCGGCCAGGGGCTCGAACGCCGACACATCGCCGCGCGGCGCGGGCAGGTCTGCCGGCAGCGGGCCGCCCAGCAGCAGGGCCAGCGCGTTTTCGTCCAGCGCGCGTTGGCGTTGGGTCTGGGCCAACGCGGCGCGGGCCGCCTGCAAGGCGGACTCGGCCGAGCGCAGGTCCAGCTCGCCCGCCACGCCACCGTCAAAGCGTTGCTTCACCAGCGCCAGCGACTGCTCGCGCGTGGCCAGCGTGTCGCGGGTCAGGCGCAGCAGGGCCTCGTCGGCCTGCAGCGCAATTTCGGCCGTGGCCACGCTGGCCACCAACGCGGTGCGCACCGCCTGCTGGGCCGACTCGGCCGCCAGCACCTGGGCTGCTGCCGCGCTGCTCAGGCCACGCAGGCGGCCGAACAGGTCCAGCTCGTAGGCCGAGACCTGCACGCCGGCCTGGTACAGGCTGTTGATGCCACCGGCCGCCGTGGGCGTGCGCGAGCCGCTGAACACCGCGTTCACGGTGGGCCAGAGGTCGGCGTCGCGGGCGCTGGCCGTGGCGCGGGCCGACTCGATGTTCGCCACCGCCACCCGCAGGTCGCGGTTGCGTTCCAGCGCCAGCGGCATCAGCCGCTGCAGTCGCTCGCCCTGGAAGGCCTGGGCCCAGGGCAGTTCAGCCGCCACGGGGCCCGTGCCTTGCGGCGTGGTGAAGCCGGCGGGCAGGGCCGCATCGGCCGCCTCGCGGGCGGTCAGGCGGCGGGGCTCCGGCCCGGCGCAGGCGGCCAGCAGCAGGGCGGCGGCCAACAGGCTCAGCGTCGTCTTCATGCTTGGCCTCCGGTCGCGTCTTCCGCCTCGTGGGCGTCGCGTCGTCGCTGGCGTTCACTGCCCGGGAAGATGCGCCGCACCACCACGAAGAACACGGGCACCAGGAACACCGCCAGCACCGTGGCGGAAATCATGCCGCCCATCACGCCCGTGCCGATGGCTCGTTGGCTGGCCGAGCCCGCGCCACTGGCCAGCACCAGCGGCAGCACGCCGAGGATGAAGGCCAGCGAGGTCATCAAGATGGGCCGGAAGCGCAGGTGCGCGGCCTCGATCACCGCCTCCACCACGCTGCGGCCCTGGGCCTGCAGCTCTTTGGCGAACTCGATGATCAGCACCGCGTTCTTGGCCGCCAGGCCAATGATGGTGATCATGCCGACCTTGAAGTACACGTCGTTCTCCAGCCCGCGGAAGGTGGCGCCCAGCACCACGCCCAGCACGCCCAGCGGCACCACCAGCAGCACGGCGAACGGGATGCTCCAACTCTCGTACAGCGCGGCCAGGCACAGGAACACCGCCAGCAGCGAGAAGCCGAACAGGATGTAGGCCGTGGAGCCCGAGAGCTTTTCCTCGCGCGACTGGCCGGTCCATTCGAAGCCGAAGCCGTCGGGCAGCGTGGCCGCGATCTTCTCCATCTCGGCCATGGCCGTGCCGGTGGACACGCCCTTGGCCGGCTCACCCGCGATGCGCAGCGTGGGGTAGCCGTTGTAGCGCACGGTTTGCACCGCGCCGGTGATCCACTTGCTGCTGGCAAACGCGGCCAGCGGCACGGGCTGGCCGGCGTTGTTCTGCACGTTGAGCTTGAGCAGGTCTTCCGGCGTCATGCGGGCCTGTGCTTCGGCCTGCACCACCACGCGCTGCAGGCGGCCGGCGTTGGGGAAGTCGTTCACGTAGCTGGAGCCGAGCGAGGTGCCCAGCACCGCGTTGATGGACGCAATCGGCACGCCCAGCGCCAGGGCGCGTTCGCGGTCGATCTGCAGTTCCAGCTGGGCGGCGTCTTCCAGCCCGTCAGGCCGCACGGCCGCCAGCAGCGGGTTCTTGGCTGCGGCCGCCAGCAACTGGCCGCGGGCGGCCAGCAGCTCGGCGCGGGTGTGGGTGCCGCTGCGGTCTTGCAGGCGGAACGCGAAACCATTGGCGCGGCCCAGGTCGCGGATGGGGGGCGGGCTGACCGGGAAGATGATCGCGTCGCGGATCTTGCCCAGCGCGCCGAAGCTGCGCTGCACCAGCGCCTGCGCGGTGTGCTCGGCGCCCTTGCGCTCGTCCCAGGGCTTGAGTGTGACGAAGCCCAGCGCCGCGTTCTGGCCCGAGCCGGCGAAGCTGAAGCCCACCACGCTCACCATGCTCTCCACCTCGGGCTGCTTGAGCAGGTAGTCCTCGGCCTGCTGCATCACGGCCAGCGTGCGCTCCTGCGTGGCGCCCGGCGGCAGCTGCACGTTCACGAGGATGCTGCCCTGGTCCTCATTCGGCACGAAGGAGGTGGGCAGCTTCTGGAACATCAGCACGGCCACCGCAATCAGCGCGGCGTACAGCACCAGCCAGCGCGGCGCGCGGCGCAGCATGCGCGTCACGCCGTTCTCGTAGCGCTTGGCCATGGCCGCAAAGCCGCGGTTGAAGCGGCCGAAGAAGCCGGTCTTCTCGAGGTGGTGGCCGGCCTCCACCGGCTTGAGCAGCGTGGCGCACAGCGCTGGCGTGAGCGACAGCGCCAGGAAGGCCGAGAACGCGATGGCGCTCACCATCACCGCCGAGAACTGGCGGTAGATGTTGCCGATGGCGCCGCTGAAAAACGCCAGCGGCACGAACACCGAGATCAGCACCACCGTCACGCCGATGATGGCGCCGGAGATCTGGCCCATCGCCTTGCGCGTGGCCTTGAGGGGCGACAGCCCCTCTTCGCTCATGATGCGCTCGACGTTCTCCACCACCACGATGGCGTCGTCCACCACGATGCCGATCACCAGCACCATGCCGAACATGGTCAGCACGTTGATCGAGAAGCCCAGGGCCAGCAGCGTGGCGAAGCTGCCCAGCAGCGCAATCGGCACCACCAGCGTCGGAATCAGCGTGTAGCGGATGTTCTGCAGGAACAGGAACATCACCACAAACACCAACAGCACCGCCTCCACCAGCGTCTCCACCACCTGCGAGATGGAGATGTCGATGAACAGCGAGCTGTCGAAGGGAATCGCCGCCTTCACGCCGGCCGGGAAGTAGGGCTGCAGCTCCTTCAGGCGCTTCTTGACGGCGTCGGCCGTTTGCAGCGCGTTGGCCGAGGGGGCCAGCTGCACGCCAATGCCCACCGAGGGCTGGCCGTTGAGCCGGGTGGAGCGGCCGCCGTAGGTTTGCGCACCCAGCTCCACGCGGGCCACATCCTTGAGCCGCACGGTGGAGCCGTCAGCGTTCGCGCGCAGCACGATGTTGCCGAACTGCTCGGCGCTGGTGAGCTGTCCGCGCACCACCACGGTGGCGAACAGGCCTTGGCCGGGCAGGGCGGGTTGGTCGCCAATCGTGCCGGAGTCCACCTGCGCGTTCTGCGCGCGGATGGCGTCGTTCACGTCCTGCGGCGACAGGCGCAGCCCCTGCAGCTTGGCCGGGTCCAGCCAGATGCGCATGCCACGCTCGGTGCCGAACAGGCTGGCCTGGCCCACGCCCGGCACGCGCTGGATTTCCGGCAGCACGGTGCGCGAGGCGTAGTCGCCCAGCGCGACCGGGTCGAACGCCGGGTTGTCGCTGGACAGGATGCCGAACAGCAGGAAGTTGGGGTTGGCCTTGTCCACCCGCACGCCCTGCTGGATCACCGCCGTGGGCAGGCGCGGCTGCGCGCGAGCCAGGCGGTTTTGCACGTCCACCTGCGCCAGGTCGGGGTTGGTGGCGGGGTCGAAGTTCAGCGTCAGCGAGCCGGTGCCGTCGGCCTGGCTCACGGCCTCCATGTAGATGAGGCCGGGCGAGCCATTCATCTCGCGCTCGATGATGCTGATGACCGCGTCTTCCAGCGTCTGCGCCGAGGCGCCGGGGTAGGTGACCGACACCGAAATCGCCGGCGGCGCCACGGGCGGGTACTGCGCAATCGGCAGCTGCTTGACCGCCACCCCGCCGATCACGGCGATGAACAGCGCGAGCACCCACGCAAAGATGGGCCGGTTGATGAAAAACTGCGCCATGGTCGGGTCAGCCCTTGATCACGGCGGAGGCGGCCGAAGCTGCCGATGCTGCGGATGCAGCCGGCGCTGCGCCGGAAGCGCCAGACGCGCCCGAAGCGGCCCCCGGCGGCGTCCACGGCACCGGGCGGGCCTTGCCGCCGGCGCGGGTTTTTTGCAGCCCGTCCACGATCACCTTCTCACCCGGCTTCAGGCCCGACAGCACCAGCGCGCGGCCGGTGGCCGGCGGGCCCAGCTTCACCGGCCGGGCGCTCACACCGCCGTCGTCGGCCACCACCAGCACCGTGTCGCCCTGCGGCGTGCGGGCCACCGCCTGCTGCGGCAGCCAGATGCCGTCGGCCACCTCGGCCTGCGCCAGGCGCACGCGCACGTACAGGCCCGGCAGCAACTGCCTTTGCGGGTTGGGCAGCTCGGCGCGCAGCGTGATCTGCCCGGTGGCCGGGTCCACGCTCAGGTCCGAGAACAGCAGCTTGCCCGGCTGCGCAAACACGCTGCCGTCTTCCAGCACCACCTGCACTGCCGCGGCTTCCTTGCCGGCGGCGCGCTGGATCTGGCCCGCCGCCAGTGCCTTGCGCAGCCGCATCACTTCCGCCGCGGGTTGCGTGAAGTTCACGTAGAGCTTATCCACCTGCTGCACCACGGCCAGCGGCGTGGCTTCCCCTTGGCCGACGAGCGCGCCTTCGGTCACCAGCGCGCGGCCGATGCGGCCGGCAATCGGCGCCGTGACGGTGGCGTAGCCCAGGTTGATCTGCGCGGTTTGCACCGCGGCCTTGCCGGCCTGCACATCGGCCGCGGCCTGCTTGGCGGCGGCTTGCGCGGCCAGCGCTTCTTGCGGGCTGACGGCCTGCGTCTTGGCCAGCGGCGCGTAGCGGTCGGCCAGGGCTTGGGCCTGCATCAGGTTGGCCTCGGCGCGGGCCAGCTGGGCCTGCGCGCTGGCCAGGGCGGCGCGGTAGGGCGCGGCGTCAATCTCGAACAGCGGCTGGCCGGCCTTCACGTCGGCGCCTTCGGTGAACACACGCTTTTGCAGGATGCCGGCCGCACGCGCCCGCACCTGCGCCACGCGGAAGGCTTCCAGCCGACCGGGCAGTTCGGTGGTCAGGTCGGCCCGGCCTGCGGCGGCGGTGACCACGCCCACCTCGGGCGGCGGCGGTGTGGCGGCGGCCGGCTGGCTGTTGGAGGGGCTGCACCCTTGCAAACCGGCGCCCAGCCCGGCGATCAGGAGGACGGACGCGCCCACGCGGGCGCTGTGACCCCATGCCAACTTCTTCATTGCGTTCAAACCTGCGGTTCGCTCGCCACGCCCGGGGTGGGCGCAGCGCAAAACTTGGCACTGTAGCCATGGAACCGCTTTCACTCGGGTGAAGCAACGCAAAGCCCCGGGCGTGACTTTTCGGACTGCCGGGGCGGCCCGGCGGCGTGCCTCAGCCGCGGGCTTGCAGGGCCTCCAAGCGCGCCCGCTGCACCTCCCGGCCGATCTCGGGCCCCCGGGCGCCGCGCGCCAGGGCTGCGGCGCTGACGGCGCCCAGGTCTACCTGCTGCGCAGCGGCCAGGTCGGCGGCCAGTTGGGCCCGCTGCGGGTAGTCGCGGTCTTGCAGCCCGGCGCGGCCGCGGGCGTCGCATTCGCAGGCCCACAGCAGTTCGGCGAAGCGCTCCGGCCGGCGCCAGGCGTCACAGCGCTCCAGCAGGCGCAGCCGGGCTTCCGGCCCGAAGCCGCCGCTCTGGTGCACGTGGGTGTGCTCGCGCGCCACCAGCTCGGCCAGTTCCCGGCAATCGGTGGGCACCTTCCAGCGGGCGCTCACGGCGCGGGCCAGCTTTTCGCTGCGGCCCTCGTGGCCGATGTGGCGGGGCAGTTCTTCCTTGCGGGTCGTGCCCTTGCCCAGGTCGTGGCACAGGCAGGCGTAGCGCACCGTCAGCGGCGCGGCTTGTGCGGCGCATTGGTCCAGCACCAGCATCAGGTGCACGCCGGTGTCGATCTCCGGGTGGTGGGCTTCGGGCTGGGGCACGCCGAAGAGTGCGTCCACCTCAGGCAGCAGCTTGCGCAGCGCGCCGGCCTCGCGCAGCACCTCGAACATGCGCGAGGGCTGGCGTTCCATCAAGCCGCGCGAGAGTTCCTGCCACACCCGCTCGGCCACCAGCGCGTCCACCTCGCCGGCGGCCACCATGGTGCGCATCAGCGCCACGGTTTCGGGGGCCACCGTGAAGTTGGCAAACCGCGCGGCGAACCGCGCCAGGCGCAGGATGCGCACCGGGTCTTCCGCGAATGCGGGCGACACGTGGCGCAGCACCTTGTGCTGCAGGTCGCGTTGGCCGCCGTAGGGGTCCACCACCTGGCCGTCGGCGCCCTCGGCCATGGCGTTGATGGTGAGGTCGCGCCGGGCCAGGTCTTGCTCCAGCGTCACGTCGGGTGCGGCGTGGAAGGCGAAGCCGTGGTAACCGGCCGCCGTCTTACGCTCGGTGCGCGCCAGGGCCACTTCTTCGTGCGTTGTCGGGTGCAGAAAGACCGGAAAGTCTTTGCCCACCGGTTGGTAGCCGGCGACGAGCAGGTCGGCCGGCGACGCGCCGACGACCACCCAGTCGCGGTCTTGCACGGGCAGGCCCAGCAGGCGGTCGCGCACCGCGCCGCCCACGAGATAGGTCTGGAATGAAGCCATGCGCCGGATTCTGCGGCCACACTTCAGCCATGCAGACCCTGAACGAACACCGCTGCTTTGGCGGCACCCAAGGCTTCTACCAGCACGACTCGGCCGAGATCGGCCGGCCCATGCGCTTCGGCCTCTTCTTGCCGCCGGTGCCGCGCGCCTTGCTGGTGTGCCTGGCCGGGCTGACCTGCACCGAAGAAACCTTTGCCATCAAGGCCGGCGCGCAGCGGCTGGCGGCGGAGTTGGGGCTGGCCCTGCTGACGCCCGACACCAGCCCGCGCGGCGCCGGCGTGCCCGGCGAGAGCGACAGCTGGGACTTCGGCGTGGGCGCCGGCTTTTATCTGGACGCCACGCAGGCCCCGTGGGCGGCGCACTGGCGCATGGAAAGCTACCTGATGAAGGAGCTGCTGCCGCAGATGCAGCGCGACACCGGGCTGGGCCGCGTGGGCATCACCGGCCATTCGATGGGCGGGCATGGCGCACTCACCTTGGCGCTGCGACACCCGGGCCGGTTTGGCTCGTTGTCGGCCTTCGCCCCGATCGCTGCACCCCGGCAGTGCCCGTGGGGCCACAAGGCCTTCAGTGGCTACCTGGGCGACGACCCGGCGGCCTGGGCCGCGCACGACGCCAGCGCCCTGATGGCGGCGCAAGCCCATGCACCGTATCCACGCGGCGTGTTGATCGACCAGGGCCTGGCCGACAAGTTTCTGGCCGAGCAGTTGCACCCCGACGTCTTCGAGGCGGCCTGCGCTGCGGTCGGGCAGCCGCTGACGCTGCGCCGGCATGCCGGCTACGACCACGGCTACTTCTTCATCGCCAGCGTGGTGGACGACCACCTGCGCCACCACGCCGCGCAGCTGCTGGGCTGAGCGGGTTCAGCCGTGTGAGGGCATCAGCCGTGCGTGGGCATCAGGCGGCTGAGCAGCCGCACCAGCGGCGGTGAGCGCAGCTCTTGCGTGAGCTGGTCCAGCGGCGGGCGCGCCAGGCGCGGACGCAGGGCGGCCATGTCGGGCGTCGCGTCATGCGCGGGGTCGAACAGCGCTGCGCCCACCTCGTTGCGCGCCATGCGCTCGCCCAGCAGCGCGCACAGGGCGCCCAGCGTGAGGGCGGCTTCACGGTCGGCCGGCAGCACGCGGTCGGGGTCGAAGCGCAGGGCCGACAGCGTGCGGGCCTCGTCCACCAGATCGGCCGGCAGCTCCCAGGCGCGCATCAAGAGGTGGCCCAGCTCGTGGGACGCCAGGCCCAGTTCCTGCTGCTCGTGCACGGCGCGCTCGAAGGCGTCCATGTGGGGCAGCACGCTGGCGTCGGGCAGCAGGGCCGCACCGGCCTGCCGGCCCAGGAAGGACAGCACCAGCAGCGTGGCCAGCTGGCCCGGCTCGGCAATGCGCAGGCGTGGGGCGAGTTGCTGCAGCAGCTCGCCGGCCATGCTGCTGGCCTGCCAGAGGCGGTCGAATTCGGCGCGCTGGGCGGCGTCGCGCGGCTGAAAGCACTCGGCCAGCAGGTGCTGCAGGCACATCTGGCGCACGCTGGCCAGGCCCAGGAAGGTGGTGGCCTGCCCCACGCTGGTGACCGGCTGCTGCAGGCCGTACATCGGCGAGTTGGCCGTGGCGATGACGCGCGCGGCCACCGCCGGTTCGCCCATCACCAGCGCCGCCAGTTCGGCCGAGGTGGCCGACTGCACGAAGGCGGGCGACATCAGGTGGTGCACGGCCGGCGGCGGGCGGGGCAGGGCGCGCAGTGCGGCCATCAGCGGCTCGGTCAGCAGCGGGTCCAGCAGTTCGGCGGCATGCAGGGGCAGCCGGGTGGGCGGGGGCAGCGGGGTGTCGGGGGGCAGGTCTTGTCCGGGCGTGGTCTGGCCGGGCAGTGGCGCGATCTGCGTGGCCATCAGGTCCGCCCAGGCGGTGCCAGGGGCTGGGTCGGTGTGCGGGGCTGTGACCGGGGCCGTGACCGGGGGGTGGGCGGGCGCCGCCCCATGGGCGGGGCTGGCCGACGGAGCCGACGGGGCCAACGGTGCCGAGGGCGCGCGCCGGGGGGGAGGGGCGGCTGGGGTCGACGGGGGCGCGCTGCGCCACCACCACCACAGCACGGCGGCCACCAGCGCGAGCAGACCGACCAGGGTGAGGGACATGCCAATCCTTTTGCTGCTGCAAGTCACAGCATACGCAAGGTCAGCACCCCGGCGGGGTCGGGTGTGGCCCGTCAGGGACAATCCCCCGATGGCAGTCCTCTCCCTCACCAACGCCCATCTCGCTTTCGGCCACGTGCCCTTGCTGGATGGCGCCAATTTCGCGCTGGAAACCGGCGAACGCGTCGGCCTGATCGGCCGCAACGGCACCGGCAAGTCCTCGCTGCTGAAGATCCTCGCCGGCATCGAGAAGCTCGACGACGGCCTGCTGCAGCAGCAACACGGCCTGACCAATGTCTACGTGCCGCAGGAGCCCGAGCTGCGCGGCGACGCGACCATCTTTGACGTCGTCAGCGAAGGCGTGGCCGAGGCCAAGTCGCTGCGCGAGCGCTATGAGCGCCACGACGAGAACGACGACCTGGCCTGGGTGCAGGAGCGCATCGAGCACATCGGCGCCTGGAACTGGGAGCAGCGGGTGGACGAAACCCTGCACCGCCTGGGCCTGGACGGCTCGCGCCTGGTGGGCAGCCTCTCCGGCGGCCTGAAGAAGCGCGTGGCCCTGGGGCGCGCGCTGGTGGCCCAGCCCGATGTGCTGCTGCTGGACGAGCCCACCAACCACCTGGACCTGGACGCCATCACCTGGCTGGAAGGCCTGCTGAACGACTTCAAGGGCTCGCTGCTGCTGATCACCCACGACCGGCAGTTCCTGGACAACGTGGCCAACCGCATCGTCGAGCTCGACCGCGGCCAGCTGCGCGGCTACCCGGGCAACTTCGCCGCCTTCCAGGCCGCCAAGGCCTACGAGCTGGAGAACGAGGCCCTGGCCAATGCGCGCTTTGACAAATTGCTGGCGCAGGAAGAGGTGTGGATTCGCAAGGGCGTGGAAGCGCGGCGCACGCGCTCGGTGGCCCGTGTGCAGCGCCTGCACGAGATGCGTGAGCAGCACGCGGCCCGGCGCGATGTGCAGGGCAAGGTGCGGCTGGATATCGACACCGGGGCGAGCAGCGGCAAGATCGTGGCGGAGCTGGAGGACGTGTCCAAGAGCTTTGGCGAGCGCGCCATCGTGCGTGGCTTCACCAGCACCATCCTGCGCGGTGACAAGGTCGGCCTGATCGGCCCCAACGGCGCCGGCAAGACGACGCTGCTGAAGATGATCCTCGGCGAACTGCCGCCCGACAGCGGCACCGTGCGCCTGGGCTCACGCCTGACGGTGGCGTACTTCGACCAGATGCGCGACACGCTCAACCTCGACGCCACGCTGGCCGACACCATCAGCCCGGGCTCCGAGTGGATCGAGATCGGCACGCAGAAGAAGCATGTGAAGAGCTATCTCGGCGACTTCCTGTTCTCGCCGGCGCGGGCGAACTCGCCGGTGCGCACGCTGTCGGGCGGCGAGCGCAACCGCCTGCTGCTGGCGCGCCTGTTCGCGCGGCCGGCCAATGTGCTGGTGCTGGACGAACCCACCAACGACCTGGACATCGAAACCCTGGAGCTGCTGGAAGAGCTGCTGGCCGAGTACGACGGCACGGTCTTCCTCGTCAGCCACGACCGCCGCTTTCTGGACAACGTGGTCACCTCCACCATCGTCTACGAGGGCGACGCGCGCTGGCGCGAGTACGAAGGCAGCGTGCAGGACTGGCTGACCCAATCCAAGCGCGCCGCCGCCTTGCAACAGGCCGCCGCACCCAAGGCTGCCCCCACACCGCCGCCTGCGCCGGAGCCGGCGCCGGTGGTGGCGACCAAGCGCAAGCTCAGCTACAAGGAGCAGCGCGAGCTGGATGAAATTCCGAAGCAGATCGCCGCGCTGGAGGCCGAACAGACGCAGCTGAACGCACTGATTGCCGGCAGCGAGCTCTACACGCAGGGCGCCAAGCGCATTGCCGAGGTGACCGAGCGCGCGGCCGAGATCGACACCGAGTTGCTGGCGCTGATGGAGCGCTGGGAAGTGCTGGAGGCCAAGTGAGCGCCGACGCCCTGCAGCAGGAGTGGCTGGCGCTGCAGTCGCAGCATGAGCCGTACGAAGCGTGGGCGCTGGCCGTGAAGCTGGCCGGCGTGGCGGTCGCGCTGTGGGCGCCGTCCATCGGCCTGGCCGTGGGCGCGCTGGCCCTGCTGTGGCTGCAGGAAGGCGTGCTCAAGACCTTTCAAGCCCGGCTGGGCGCCCGGCTGCTGGCGGTGGAGGCGGGCCTGCGATCCGGGGCGCCGGCGATGCAGCTGCACAGCGACTGGCTGGCGCAGCGGCCTCGCGGGCTGGGCCTGGTGCGCGAGTACCTGCGCAGCGCGATGCGCCCGACGGTGGCACTGCCGTACCCGCTGCTGATGGGGCTGGTGCTGTTGGGCTGACCCCGCGGAGGTAGGGGGGAGGGGGCGCTCGGCGGCGGCCCCGGCAGGCCTCAGGCCGGCTGGAGCTTTTCCACCGGCACGAAGCTGGCCTGGCCCTTGAGCTGCACCACGGTGCCGCCTTGGCGGTGCACCACGTACTGGGCGGTGTGCAGCTCGCCGTTGAAGCGCACGCGGTCGCCCGGCTTGATGACGGGCTGGGGCGGCAGCACCGGCAGCACGGGCCGCGTGGGCGCGGCGGGCGCCATCGACGCCGAGGGCCGGCTGGCGCGCATCACGTCACGCAGTTGGCCGTGCAGGGCGGGGTGGTCCTTGGCCAGCGTTTCCAGCGCCCGGGTCATCTCGGTTTTGAGCTGGTCCGCGGTGAAGGGCTTCTTCAAGAGGAAGTGCGCCCCGTGCGCCTCGGCCTCGAACTCCTGCTCCGGCGTGACCTGGAAGCTGAACAGCGCCAGCTGCAGGCGCGGCTGCACCTCGCGCAGGCGTTGGTACAGCGCGGGCCCCTGCAGCGTGGCCTTGGGAAACCAGTCGGTGATCAGGAAATTCGGCTTGAACAGCAGCCCTTGCGACAGGGCGCTGTCGGGGTCCGCGCAGCACAGGATGTGGTCGGGCGCGAAGCCGTGGGCCTGCAGCAGCTGGCGGACAAACGTTTGCACCCCGGCCAGGGCATCCACAACGAGAAATTTCAAAGGCTCACTCATGTCCACAACACGTGCCGAGGCCAGATCGGCACCAACGCGGACGGATTGTGCCGGCACGGGCGGCTCGGGTCGCCCTGAGGGCGGGGCGCGGGCGCGAACTTTTCGTCATGCCGGGCCCGTGCGTGGGCCCCGGCTGGTGTCCACGCACTGGCGCAGGCAGTGCCAGAAGGCCGGGTCTTGCGAGGTGGCCATGTTGATGCGCATCAGCGAGCCTGGTTGCCGCGTGGCGCTGAACAGCGCGCCGGGGGCCGTGAGCCAG
Organism: Pelomonas baiyunensis; assembly: GCF_043555935.1. Taxonomy (NCBI): domain Bacteria; kingdom Pseudomonadati; phylum Pseudomonadota; class Betaproteobacteria; order Burkholderiales; family Sphaerotilaceae; genus Roseateles; species Pelomonas baiyunensis. The sequence goes on from NZ_JBIGIB010000003.1 coordinate 566,739, forward strand.
CCGGCGTCCAGCAGCGGCTGGGCCAGGCGTTCGGTGTCCACGCCCACGTCCAGCCAGCCGAACAGGCCGTCCGGCGGCGCCGCCCACTGAAAGCCATGCCGCGTGGCCAGCGCCGCGATGCGCCCGCGGGCGGTGGCCAGGCGTTCGCGCAGCCGCTGGGCGTGGCGGCGCAGCCGGCCTTGCTCCAGGCACAGGGCCACGGCGCGCTCCATGACGGGGGAGCTGGTCAGGCCGTCGAGCAGCTTGGTGTCGGTCAACACCTGCAGTCGCTCGGGCGTGGTGGCCAGGTAGCCCACCCGCCAGGCGGGCGTGAGCACCTTGGAAAAGCCCGACACATAGATCACGCGGCGCAGCCCATCCAGCGCCGCGAGGCGGGGCAAATGCTCCGGGGCCAGGAAGCCGTAGCTGTCGTCTTCCACGATGAAGAAGTCGTGCGCGTCGGCCAGGCGCAGCACCTGGTGGGCGGTGGCCAGGTCCAGGCTGTGGCCGGTCGGGTTGTGCAGCACCGACACCGTGAGGTACGCCCGCGGCGCATGTTCCGCTGCCAGCGCGGCCAGCACGGCGAGATCGGGCCCCGGCGCCCCGTTCGGCGCACGCGGCACGGGCAGCAGCCGGATGCCGGCCTGGGACAGGCGCGCGAACATGATGGCCCAGCCCGGGTCGTCGATCAGCACCGCGTCGCCCGGTTGCAGCTGGGTGCGGATGATCAGGTCCAGCGCATGGGTGGCGCCGTTGGTGGTGAGGAGGTGGGCTGGGCTGGTGTGGATGCCCAGGTCGCCCAGCCGCTGGGTGAGCGCGGTGCGCAGCCGCAGGTCGCCGCTGGGGTCGCCGTAGCTCACCTGCACCGGCAGGCCTTCGCTTGTGTGCAGCCGGCGCAGCGCGGTTTGCAGCAGGGTGGGGTCCAGCCAGTCGGCGGGCAAGGTGCCCAGGCCGGGGGAGCGGGCGGCATCGGCCTCGAACATGCCGCGGATGAGCGCGGTGGCATCCATGGGCGCCTGGCGGGGCATGCTGCCGGCGGGGCGTGCGGTGGCGCGGGCCGGGGTGGGGCGGCTGTCTCGCACGAAGAAGCCGCGCTGGCGCCGCGCCTCCAGCAGGCCAGCCGCTTGGAGCTGGTCGTACGCGGCCACCACGGTGTGCGGGCTCACACCGTGCTGGCGAGCGCAGTCGCGCACCGAGGGCAGCCGGGCGCCGGGCAGCAGCAGCCGTTCGCGGATGCGCAGCGCAAAGCGGTCGGCCAGTTGGGTGGCCAGCGGTTGGCTGGCGTCGCGCAGCAGCGGCGCGGGTGTACCGGTGGGCATGGCAGTACAGATTCTGTATTTGTGCCTTTGACTGTACTGGTTCTGTACTGGTTTGGGTTGCAGACTGGGCCTCATGACGATCACCGCTTCCCCGCCTTCACCCGCTCGCACCGCCGCCCAGGTGCAAGGCCTGTGGCTGGGCGTGGCCGGCGTGCTGATGTTTGCCTTGAGCATTCCCATGACCCGCCTCGCGGGCGGCACCGTGGACGCACCGCAGCTGCCGCCGGCGTTTGTGGCCTTCGGGCGGGCGGCGGTGGCGGGGGTGCTGTCGGTGCTGTACCTGGCGGCGTGCCGTGCGCCGTGGCCGCAGCGCCGGGAGTGGCCGGCGCTGGCCTTCACGGCCTGTGGGGTGGTGCTGGGCTGGCCGCTGTTGCTGGGCCTGGCGGTGCGTCGGGTGGACGCGGTGCATGCGTCGGTGGTGTCCGGCGTGCTGCCGCTGGCAACGGCGGTGTTGGCCGCGCTGGTGTTGCGGCAGCGGGCCAGTTGGGGCTTTTGGGCCTGCGCGGGGGCCGGGTTGGGGTTGGTGGTGGGGTTCGCCGCCTGGCGTGGCGCGGGGGCGCTGGTGGCGGCCGATGGCTGGCTGCTGGCGGCGGTGGTGTGCGCGTCGGCCGGTTATGTGAGCGGGGCGCGGCTGTCGGCTGGCCGCCCGGCGGTGCAAGTGATTTGCTGGGTGCTCGTGCTCAGCCTGCCGTTGACCGTGCCGGCGGCGGTGTTGACCCGGCCCACGGCGCCGGTGGCCGCCTCGGCCTGGGTGGGTTTTGCGTATGTGTCGCTGTTTTCCATGTGGATCGGCTTCTTCGCCTGGTACCGCGGCTTGGCCCTGGGCGGCACGCTGCGGGTGAGCCAGGTGCAGGTGCTGCAGCCGTTTCTGTCCATGCTGTTCGCGGTGCCCATGCTGGGCGAGCGGCTGGACGCCATGACGCTGGCCTTCGCCGCTGCCGTGCTGGCGGTGGTGTGGCTGGGGCAACGACAACGCGTGCATTGAGCAAGGAGGCGCCATGACAGACACGTTCACCCATCGATTGACCGCGGGCCAGGCCGTGACGCTGGCCGCCGCGTCGGCCCCACGCCGCGTGGTGGTGACTCAGGGCCGGCTGTGGGTCACGGTGTCGGGCGATGCGGCCGACCACTGGCTGTCGCCCGGCGGCGGCTTCACGCTGGTGCCCGGTCAGGAGGCCGTGCTGGAGGGCTGGCCCGAGGCACAGTTCCAGGTGCTGGCCCCCGCCCGGGTGCGGGCGCGCCGCAAGCCGCGCCAGAACGGCGGCTGGGGTGTTGCGCGCGGGGTGCCGGCATGAAGACGCTGGGTGTGTTGGGCGGCATGAGCTGGGAGTCCACCCAGCACCTGTATGCCTTGCTGAACCGCGGCGTCGCACAACGCCTGGGCGGGCTGCACAGCGCGCAACTGGTGCTGCACAGCGTGGACTTCGCTGCCGTGGCCGCGCTGCAATCCGCCGGCGACTGGGCGGGCGCGGCACAGCGGCTGGGCGCCGCGGCGGCCGGCTTGCAGCGCGCGGGCGCCGAGGCGCTGGTGCTGGCCACCAACACCATGCACCGCGTGGCGGCCGAGGTGGAGCAGGCCGCCGGGCTGCCGGTGCTGCACATCGTGGACGCCACCGGCGATGCGCTGCGCGCCGCCGGGGTTCGCCGCGCGGGCCTCTTGGCCACGCAGTACACGATGGAGCCGGGCTTTTACCGCGACCGCTTCCGCACGCGCTTTGACATCGACACCGTGGTGCCGGACGAAGCCGGCCGCGCCTGGGTGCACCGGCTGATTTATGACGAGCTGTGCCAGGGCCGGCTGGAGGCCGCCTCGCGCGAGGGGCTGCGCCAGCAGGTGACGGCACTGGCCGAGCGCGGCTGCCAGGCCGTCATCCTGGGCTGCACGGAACTGGGCCTGCTGCTGCCTGCGGGGTCGCCCGCGGCGGTGCCTTTGTTCGACACCACCGAGTTGCAGGCTCGGGCGGCGGTCGACTGGATGCTAGGCTGACTGCTTTTGAAATCACGCGTAACCCGAACATGACCACCGTCTGGAACCAGGCACGCCGCGCGGCGCGCATGAACCCGTCCATCATTCGCGAGATCCTGAAGGTCACCGAGAAGCCCGGCATCCTGTCCATGGCCGGGGGCCTGCCCAGTGCTGACACCTTTCCCGTCGAGGCCCTGAAGTCGGCCTGCGACCGCGTCCTCAGCCAGGCGCCGCGCGAGGCCCTGCAATACGCCGCCAGCGAAGGCTACGCCCCGCTGCGCGAATGGGTGGCGCAGCGCGTGGCCGCGCTGGGCATGCAGGTGTCGCCCGACCAGGTGCTGGTGACCAGCGGCTCGCAGCAGGGTCTGGACCTGGTGGGCAAGATCCTGTGCGACAGCGGCGCCCCCGTGGCCGTGGAAACGCCCACCTACCTGGGCGCGCTGCAGGCCTTCACGCCGTACGAGCCGCTGTTCGCCAGCCTGGCGAGCGACGCCGAAGGCCCTCGCCCCGAGGCGATTGCCGCCCTGCCGCACGACGCGCCGGGCACCCGGTTCAGCTACCTGCTGCCCAATTACCAAAACCCCACCGGCCGTGTGATGGGCGCCCAGCGCCGGGCGGAGTTGGTGGAGGCCTCGCGCCGCGCGGGCGTGCCCATCGTGGAAGACAACCCCTACGGCGACCTGTGGTTCGACGAGCCGCCGCCGGCGGCACTGTCCAGCCTGTGGCCGCAGGGCTCGCTGTACCTGGGGTCGTTCTCCAAGGTGCTGACGCCGGGCTTCCGCCTGGGCTACCTGATTGCGCCGCCCGAGCTGTACCCGAAGCTGCTGCAGGCCAAGCAGGCGGCCGACCTGCACACCCCGGGCTTCAACCAGCGCGTGGTGTACGAGGTCATCCGCGATGGCTTCCTGGACCAGCACATCCCGTCCATCCGCGCCCGTTACAAGGCCAACCGTGACGCGATGGCCGAGGCGCTGCGCCAGCACCTGCCGGCGGGCTGCGAGTGGCAGTCGCCGCAGGGCGGCATGTTCTTCTGGATTCGCCTGCCGGCGGGCCTGGACGCCATGGCCCTGCTGCCGCGCGCGGTGGATGCCGGCATCGCCTACGTGCCCGGCGCGGCCTTCTACGCCCAGCAGCCCGACCCGCGCACGCTGCGCCTGTCCTTTGTCACGCTCACGCCGGACCTGATCCGCGAAGGCGTGGAAAAGCTCGGCGTGCTGCTGCACCAGGCCCTGGCCGGCGAGGCCGAGCCCACGCCCTAACCCTCAACCCTGACGCCGAACTGAAGCCGGGGGCTTTTGCGGGCTCCCGGGTTTCCATATCCCCAAGTCGCTTCCGCTCTGGCATCGTATGCAGTAAGCCCCCGGCAATGCCGCCGGGTGGATGGCATAACGAGAGACGAGGCAAACGATGAAGCAGGTATGGACAGCCGTGGCTGCAGCGGTTTTTGCAGTGGGTGCCCAGGCGGCCGACCCGATCAAGATCGGCGTCTCCGGGCCGTTCACCGGCGGGTCGTCGTCCATGGGCGTGAGCATGCGCGACGGCGTGCGCCTGGCGGCTGAGGAAATCAACAAAGCCGGCGGTGTGCTGGGCCGTCAGATCCAGCTGGTCGAGCGCGACGACGAGGCCAAGAACGAGCGCGGCGTGCAGATCGCCCAGGAGCTCATCAACAAGGAAAAGGTGGCCGCCACCGTCGGCTACATCAACACGGGCGTGGCCCTGGCCTCGCAGCGCTTCTACCAGGAAGCCAAGATCCCGGTGATGAACAACGTGGCCACCGGCTCCATCATCACCAAGCAGTTCGAGAGCCAGCCCGAGAACTACATCTTCCGCAACGCGGCGCACGACTCCATCCAGGCGCCGATGATCGTGGAAGAGGCCATCGCCAAGCGGGGCTTCAAGAAGGTCGCCATCCTGGCCGACAGCACCAACTACGGCCAGCTCGGCCGCGCCGACCTGGAAGCGGCGCTCAAGCTGAAGAACATCACGCCCGTGGCGGTGGAGAAGTTCAACATCAAGGACGTCGACATGACGCCCCAGCTGCTCAAGGCCAAGGAAGCCGGCGCTGAAGCCATCCTGACCTACGCCATCGGGCCGGAGCTGGCCCAGATTGCCAACGGCATGACCAAGCTGGGTTGGAAGGTGCCGATGATCGGATCCTGGACGCTGTCCATGGCCAACTACATCGACAACGCCGGCCCTGGCGGTGAAGGCGCGCGCATGCCGCAGACCTTCATCCAGGAGCCCACGACGCCCAAGCGTCAGAGCTTCATCATCAATTACCTGCGCACCTTCACGCCGAAGAACTCGCGCATCGACTCGCCGGTGTCCGCCGCGCAGGGCTACGACTCGGTCTACCTGCTGGCCGCCGCCATCAAGCAGGCCAACTCCACCGAAGGCCCCAAGATCAAGGCCGCGCTGGAAGACCTGAAGACGCCGGTGGAAGGCGTCGTCACGACCTACAACAAGCCCTTCTCCAAGACCGACCACGAAGCCATCACGGCCAACATCCCGGTCATGGGCGAGGTCAAGGGCCAGCGCGTGGTGTACGCCTACCCGGATGACTTCAAGAAGGCCTCGGAAGTGCGCGTCAAGGACGTGAACGCCAAGGGCGCGCTCGAGCAGAAGAAGCGGCAGTAAAAGAGACCCCCCGTACCGGCTTCGCCGGCCCCCCAGGGGGCGCTGCCAGTGGCCCGGCAAAGCCGGTTCCACGGCAGCTGCTGGAGGGACGGGCGGGGTCGCTGTGGCGACCCCGCCCTTGTTTTTTTAACGGAACGACCGATGCAAATCCTGACCCAGCTCGTGTTCAGCGGTATTGCGCTGGGCATGATCTACGCCGTCATCGCCTTCGGCTATCAGCTCACCTTTGCCACCAGCGACACCCTGAACTTCGGTCAGGGCGAGTCGTTGATGCTGGGTGCGCTGGTGGGCCTCAGCCTCGTGGGCTGGGGCGTGAACTACTGGCTGATGATTCCGCTCGTGTGCCTCTTCGGCGCCTTTCAGGGCGCGGTGGTCGAGCGCATCGGCGTGCGGCCTGCCATCAAGATGAAAAGCGAGTTCGGCTGGATCATGTCCACCATCGCGCTGGGCATCATCTTCAAGAACGTGGCTGAGAACGTGTGGGGCCGGGATGACCTCAAATTTCCGTCGCCGCTGCCCGAGTCGCCGATGAAGTTCCTCGGCGCCAACGTGCTGCCGATGGAGTTGCTGGTCATCGTGGGTGCGGTGGGCATGATGCTGGCGGTGGAGCTCTTCAACCGCAAGAGCATCTACGGCAAGGCGGTGGTGGCCACCTTCAATGACCGTGACGCTGCCAAGCTCATGGGCATCAACACTGGCCTGGTCATCACCTTCAGCTACGCGCTGTCGTCGCTGACGGCCTCGTTCGCCGGCGTGCTCATCGCCCCGCTGACGCTGACCGGCGCCACCATGGGCGCGGTGCTGGGCCTGAAGGCCTTCGCGGTGGCCATCATCGGCGGCCTGACCAGCGGCATGGGCATCATCGTGGGCGGCATCATCCTCGGCGTGGCCGAGACGACGACGGGCTTTTACCTGTCCACTGGCTACAAGGACGTTCCGGGCCTCGTGCTGCTGCTCATCGTGCTGGCCGTGAAGCCGGCCGGCCTGTTCGGCAAGACCGCCATCAAGAAGGTCTGAGGAAGGCGCAACCCGTGAACCTCCAGAAAACTGCTCTCGGCCTGCTGGCCATCGCGGCCCTGGCCGCCTTCCCGCTGGTCTCCGGCAACCCGTACTACATCCACCTGGTCGAAACGATCATGATCTACGCGATCGTGCTCTTCGGCCTGGACATCGTGGTGGGCTACACCGGCCAGGTGTCGCTCGGTCACGCGGGCCTGTTCGGCATCGGCGCCTACACGGCGGGCGTGCTCATCCTGAAGCTCGACGCGCCGGTCTACGCCACGCTGCCGGCTGCCATCGCCGTGGCCGCGGTGTTTGGCGCCATGTTGGCCTTGCCGGCGCTGCGTGTGACCGGACCGTACCTCGCCATGGTGACGCTGGCCTTCGGTACCATCATCCAGATCCTGATCAACGAGATGACCTTCCTGACGGAAGGCCCGATGGGGATCACGCTGACCAAACCCACGCTCTTCGGCCACCCTCTGGACGAGATGGAGTACTACTGGTTGGTGATGGCCTGCCTGGTGGCCTCGCTGATCTTCGTGCACCGGGTGCTGCACAGCCAGCTCGGCCGCGCGTTCGAGGCGCTGCGCGGCAGCCCGGTGGCGTCGGACTGCATGGGCGTGTCGGTCTACCGCTACAAGGTCTATGCCTTCGTGATCTCGGCCGCACTCGCCGGCCTGGCCGGGGCGCTGTACGCCTACTCCGAGCAGTACATCAGCCCCAACACCTACAACTTCGAGCTGACGGTGATGTTCCTGCTGGCCATCATCATGGGCGGCCGCAAGACGCGCACCGGCGCCATCCTCGGCGCGGCCATCATCGTGATGCTGCCCAAGCTGCTGGACGACCTGCAGGTGTTCCGCATTGGCGCGGTGGTGCTGGCCGTCATCGTGGCCCTCTCGGTCGGTGTGGCCATGAAGCGCGGCAAGATGGCCGGGCAGATGGCGGCCATCCCGGTGCTGGGCACCGTTGGCCTGGCCGCCCTGTCGTTCAAGCTGGACACGATGACCGACTGGCGCCTGTCCATCTTCGGCCTCATCACGCTGTTCGTCGTGTACTACCTGCAGGACGGCATCGTGGGCTTCGTGCGCAATGCGCTCAACCTCAAGCCCAAGAGCGAGCGCGACACCACGGCGGCCACCGCCGCGGCCCTCACCCGCGCCACAACGCAGGGCGAGGCCGAGCTGCTCAAGGCCAGCCACGTGCTGATGCAGTTCGGCGGCCTGAAGGCGCTGAACGATGTGGACCTGGTGGTCAAGCGCGGCACCATCCATGGCCTCATCGGCCCCAACGGTTCGGGCAAGAGCACGATGATGAACGTGCTCACCGGCATCTACCAGCCCACCGCGGGCACGGTGGTGTTTGCCGGCCGCACGGTCAACGGCCGCACCTCGTCGGACATCGCGCTCTCCGGCATCGCCCGCACCTTCCAGAACGTGCAGCTGTTCGGCGAAATGACGGCGCTGCAAAACGTGCTCGTGGGCCTGCACCACAGCTTCAAGAGCAACCTCGTCGACGTCGCCCTGCACCTGCCGCGCTACCTGCGCGAAGACCGCGAGCAGCGCGCCCGCGCACATGCGCTGCTGGACTTCGTCGGGCTGGGCGAACTGGCCAGCGAGGAGGCGCGCAACCTGCCCTATGGCAAGCAGCGCCTGCTGGAGATTGCCCGCGCGCTGGCGCTGGACCCGCAGCTGTTGCTGCTGGACGAGCCTGCCGCCGGCCTGACCGCGCCCGACATCAAGGAACTGCTGGAAATCATCCGCAAGATCCGCGACGCCGGCGTCACCGTCATCCTCATCGAACACCACATGGACGTCGTCATGAGCCTGTGCGACCGCGTCTCGGTGCTGGACTTCGGCCAGAAGATCGCCGAGGGCCTGCCCGCCGAGGTGCAGGCCAACGAGAAGGTCATCGAGGCCTACCTGGGCGGAGGTGCCTGACATGCTGACCATCAAGAATCTGAGCGCCGGCTACGGCAAGGTCCAGGTCCTGCACGGCATCTCGCTGGAGGTGCCCAAGGGCCAGGTCGTGACCCTCATCGGCTCCAACGGCGCCGGCAAGACCACCACCATGCGCGCCGTCAGCGGCATGATCAAGCCCACCGGCGGCGAGATCACGCTGAACGACCGCCGCATCGACGGCATGGAGAGTTACCACATCGCCCGCCGCGGGCTCGCCCACTCGCCCGAAGGCCGGCGCGTGTTCGCGACCATGACCGTCACCGACAACCTGCGCCTGGGCGCATTCCCGCGCTACACCGGCGAGCGGCCCAAGGGCGACATCGCTGGCGACCTGGAGCGGGCGTTGGAGCTGTTCCCCCGCCTGAAGGAGCGCCGGCTGCAACTGGCCGGCACGCTGTCCGGCGGCGAGCAGCAGATGCTGGCCATGGCCCGCGCCGTGATGCTCAACCCCGAGGTCGTGCTGCTGGACGAACCCTCCATGGGCCTCGCCCCCATCCTCGTGGAAGAGGTGTTCCGCATCATCGAAAGCCTCAAGGCGCGCGGCGTGACCATGCTGCTCGTCGAGCAATTCGCTGCCGCCGCGCTGAAGGTGGCGGACTACGGCTACGTGCTGGAAAACGGCCGCATCGCTGTGCACGGCCCCGCCGCCAAGCTGCGCGACGACCCCGCCGTGCAGGCCGCCTACCTCGGCGGCGGCCACTGAGCGTGCTGCCCGCCGGCTACCGCCTCAGCTTCGACGCGATCGACGCCGAGGCGGCGCACGCCTTCCTGACCACGGCCTACTGGTGCGAGGGCATCCCGCTCGCCACAGTGCAGCGGGCCATCGAGCATTCGCTGTGCATCGCCCTGCTGGCCGACGGGCAGGGCCAGGTGGGCTTTGCGCGGGTCGTTACCGACCGCACGACGTTTGCCTATCTGTGCGACGTCTACGTGCTGCAAGCCCATCGGGGGCAGGGGCTGGCCGTTGCGATGGTTCAATCGCTGCTCGCCCACCCCGACCTGCAAGGCCTGCGCCGCTTCATGCTCTTCACGCGAGACGCTCACCCGCTCTACGCCCGCCATGGCTTCCAGCCGCTGGCGACGCCGGACCGGGGCATGGAGATCGTGCGGCCGGGTCTGTACCTGAAGCCGCCTGCCGATGCCTGAACTCCGCCGATTCGTCCAAGTCGATGTCTTCACTGCCGCCCCGCTGAAGGGCAACCCACTCGCCGTCGTCGTGGACGGTGCGGGCCTGTCGGATGACGACATGACCGCCTTCGCCCGCTGGACCAACCTCAGCGAAACCACCTTCCTGCTGCCGCCCACCGACCCGGCGGCCGACTATCGCGTGCGCATCTTCACGCCGGGTGGCGAACTGCCCTTCGCCGGCCATCCCACCCTCGGCAGTGCGCACGCGTTTCTGGCCAGCGGGGGCGACGTGAAGAAGCCCGGCGAGGTGGTGCAGCAGTGCGCCATCGGCCGGGTGCGTGTGAAGCGCCAGGGTGCGCGCCTGGCCTTCGCCGCACCGCCGCTGCGCCGCAGCGGCCCGGTGGACGATGGCGCGCTGCGCGAGCAGGTGCTTGCCGCCCTGCGCATCGCGCCCGAGGCCTTGCTGGACCTGGTCTGGGTGGACAACGGCCCTGGCTGGATGGCCGCCCGCCTGCCCGATGCCGCGGCCGTGCAGGCCCTGCAGCCCGATTTCGTCGCCATGCAGGGCTTGAAGCTTGGCGTGGTGGGGGCGCATCCGGCCGACAGTGAGTGCCAGTTCGAAGTGCGCGCCTTCGTGCCTGACCTGGGCGTGCCGGAAGACCCCGTCACTGGCAGCCTGAATGCCGGCCTGGCCCTGTGGCTGCAGGGCGCGGGCTTGGCGGGCGAAACCTACATCGCCGCCCAGGGCGCGGCGCTCGGCCGCGCGGGTCGCGTGCACGTCAGGCGCGATGCCGAGGCGACCTGGATTGGCGGCGACGTGACCCCGCTCATCCACGGGCAAGTGAGGCTGTGATGACCGAAGAACTTTTCCGCGAGGACGCCGCGCTGCTGACCTGCGAGGCCACCGTGACGGGCCAGGGGGAGGGCGGCGTGACGCTCGACCGCACGGTTTGCTACCCGCTCGGCGGTGGTCAGGCCGGTGACACCGGCTGGCTGGTGGCCGGCGAGCAGCGCTGGCGCGTGACCGACACGCGCAAGAGCAAGGAAACGCCGGGCGCCATCGTGCATCTCGTCGAAGGCGATCCGCCCGCGGTTGGGTTGGTGGTGCGCGTCGAGGTCGACGCCGCCCGCCGCCAGGCGCACCGGCGCTTCCACACCGCGACCCATCTGCTGTGCGCGCTGCTGCCGTATCCCGTGGATGGCTGTTCCATCACCGACACCTACGCGCGGCTCGATTTCCACACCGACGAACCGTTCGACAAGCACGCCATCGAGGTGGGCCTGGCACGGCTGGTGGCCGAGGCGCATCCGGTGCGTCACCGCTGGATCAGTGAAGAGGAACTGGATGCCAACCCGGGGTTGGTGCGGTCGATGAGTGTGCAGCCGCCGCGTGGCCTGGGTCGCGTTCGGGTGCTGGAGGTTGAAGGCGTGGACCTGCAGCCCTGCGGGGGCACGCATGTGTCCAACACCGCCGAGATCGGCGCCCTCGTCGTCACCAAAATCGAAAAGAAGAGCGCCAAGACCCGCAGGGTCGTGCTGGGCTTTGCCCAGTCAAGCGGCGCTTGAAGCGCTCTTCTTCGGGGATGGCTCATGTGAGCGCAGCGAACGTGAGTGATCACCAAAAGAAGTTCGCCAAGACCCGCAGGGTCGTGCTGGGCTTCGCCCCCTAAGTGGTCCGTGCGTGCGGCCCCTGGCTAAACTGGCGGCACGATGTCAGGCCCTGAAATCCAGCTCATCACCCCGGAGTCGCCCGCCGATTGGCACGAGACGCGCCTCATCTTGCGCGACTACGCCAACAGCCTCGACGTGGACCTCGACTTCCAGGGCTTTGACGAGGAACTGGCCCACCTGCCCGGCGCCTACGCGCCGCCGGGCGGGCTGATGCTGCTGGCGCTGGTGGACGGGGCCGTGGCAGGCAGCGGTGCGTTTCGCCCGTTGCTGGAGTCGGACTACCCGAACGCCTGCGAGATGAAGCGCCTTTATGTGCGGCCGGCCTTCCGGCGCTTTGGGTTGGGACGCATCCTGGCGCAGGCCTTGATGGATCGCGCCACCGAAGCGGGCTACTCGACCATGCTGCTCGACACCCTCGACGACATGGAGGCCGCCCGCGGCCTGTATGAAAGCCTCGGCTTTGTCGAGGTGCCGCCGTTCTACTTCAACCCGATTCCGGGCGCCCATTACCTGAAGGCTGAATTGGGCGGCTTCCGCCCGAGTTACCTCGGGTAACGGCCTAGAGTGGCGGCATGACCGACGCCGCGCCTTACGAAATCCAAGTCCTAGGCTCCCACCGTTGCCGGCTGGGGGAGTCCCCGCTGTGGCATCCGGACGAGCAACAGCTGTACTGCGTCGACATCCCGGGCCGGCAGGTGCTGCGCTGGGCACCTGGCGCCGATGAACCCACGTGTTGGGATCTCCCCGCGGAGCCGGGCTGCATCGCGGCCCGCACGCAGGGCGGCTTGCTCGTGGCGGGGCGCGATGGCGTGTCGCTGCTCGACACCCAGACCGGGCGCTCGAGCGCGTGGATGGCGCCGCCGTTCGATCCGACAGCGCAGCGGTTCAACGACGGCAAGCCCGACGCTGCCGGGCGGTTCTGGGTGGGCGCGCTCAGCGACGCCCGCGCCCACGAGGCGGCGCTGTACCGCATCGACGCCCACGGCTGCGCTGCCGTGCAGGGCGGCATTGCCGTCTCCAACGGTCTGGCCTGGAGCCCTGACGGCGCCGTGATGTACCGCAGCGACACCAAGGCCCACGCGATCTACCGGCACACCTTCGACGCCACCACCGGTGCGTTAGGTGAAGCCCAGCCCTGGGCCCAGTTCGATCTGCGCGACGCGGCTCAGCCCCTGTCGGCCTACGGTGGGCGTCCGGACGGCGCGGCCGTCGACGCCGAGGGGTGCTACTGGGTGGCCATGTTCGAAGGCCAGCGGCTCCTGCGGCTGAGTCCGGCGGGCGTCGTGCTGCAGACGGTCATGCTGCCGGTGCGCTGCCCCACCATGCCGTGCTTCGGCGGGGCCGACCTGCGCACGCTGTACGTGACCACGGCGCGCGACAAGCGGCCGGACGACGAACTGGCCCAGCAGCCCTGGGCCGGTGGTGTGCTCATGCTGAGAGTCGAGGTGCCCGGACTGCCCGCCCACCGCGCCGCCGTCTGATCACCGCCGGCGCACCCCGCGCGCCGCAGCCTCCCTTGCCTGAGGCCGAAGGGCCTGGCATCCCCCTGGATGCCGGGCTCTTCAGATCATGCGGGTTTCCACATATACTCCCGGGGTTTTGCCGGCGGGCACCTGTGCCGGCGATTTGTCGAACCCCTCGCCGCCATGACGCAACCCCCGGTTCGTCCTGCAGGCAACTGGGACGACACATCGCCTGACACCGAGCCCGCAGTCCCCTGGACGGCGCAGCAGGTGCAACACCTCGTCGCGCAGCAGCCCCGGATCTCGCCTTGGCGGGTGGTGCTGGTTCAGGCGGTCGTCGGCGTGACGTTGACGTTGGGGTGGTGGCTTCTGGGCTCCGCGCCGGCGCAACAGGTCAGTTCCAGCCTCTGGGGCGCGGCCGCTGTGATCCTCCCTCATGCCTTGATGGCCTGGGGGCTGCGGCGGCAAGCAACCCAGGCTTCGGCGGCGCTGGCAGCGTTCCTGTTCTGGGAACTGGTGAAAGTTGCTTTCACCGTCGGCCTTCTGGGCTTGGCGGTGTGGTGGGTGCGAAATCTGAGTTGGACAGCTCTGCTGCTGGCTTTGGTGCTGTGCCTGAAAGTGCATATGTGGGCCTTGTGGTGGTTGGCAAGGCCTGGTCAAGAAACGAATTGAGTCAACGACGACGATGAGCAGCGAAACGCACGCGCCCAGCGCCGGTGAGTACATCACCCATCACCTGCAGCACCTGCAGAAGGACTTCTCCTTCAACAGCGTCAAGCAGACGAGCATCGTTGATTTCAGCCTGTTCAATTTCGACTCGCTGGTCTTCTCGACGCTCCTCGGCTTCGTCGGTCTGTTCCTGCTGTGGCGCGGTGCCCGCAAGGCCACGTCGGGCGTGCCCGGTCGTTGGCAGGCAGCCGTCGAAATGTTGTTCGAGCTGATCGACAACCAAGCCAAGAGCGTGATCCACAGCGAGCAAAGCCGTCGTTTCGTCGGCCCTCTGGCGCTGACGGCGTTCGTCTGGATCTTCTTGATGAACTTCATGGACATGCTGCCGGTCGACTTCCTGCCGCAAATCTGGCACAGCGCCGGTCCGGCGTTGGGCTTCAAGGACTACATGCGTGTGGTGCCGTCGGCTGACCTGTCCACCACGCTGGGCATGTCCACCTTCGTGCTGCTGACCTGCCTGTACTACAGCGTGAAGATCAAGGGTCTGGGCGGCTGGGGCCATGAGTTGGTCGCGGCGCCGTTCGGTGACCACTGGGCGCTGTGGCCGTTCAACTTCCTGATGCAGATGATCGAGTTCCTGGCCAAGACCGTGTCCCACGGCATGCGGCTGTTCGGCAACATGTTTGCCGGTGAACTCGTGTTCATGCTGATCGCCCTGATGGGCGGTGCCTGGGCGGCCAACGCCACGGGCCTGTCGATGGCCTTCGGCCATGTGGTGGCCGGCACCATCTGGACGCTGTTCCACATCCTGGTGATCGTCCTGCAGGCGTTCATTTTCATGATGCTCACGCTGATCTACATCGGCCAGGCTCACGATCACCACTGATTTCCGTTTTCCTTCCCTTTCCTTTTCCCCCACCTCTCTTCTAGGAGATAAAAAATGAACGACATCCTCGGTCTGGTTGCTCTGGCTTGCGGCATCATCGTTGGCCTGGGCGCCATCGGCGCTTCTATCGGCATCGCGCTGATGGGCGGCAAGTTCCTGGAATCGTCGGCCCGTCAACCCGAGCTGATGAACCAGCTGCAGACCAAGATGTTCATTCTGGCGGGTCTGATCGACGCGGCTTTCCTGATCGGTGTTGCCATCGCCCTGCTGTTCGCGTTCGCCAACCCGTTCGCTGCCACCTTCCTGGCCACCGTCGCGAAGTAATCACTGCTCCCTTTCACGCTTGAAAGGAGATAAGCCGTGAATATCAACGCAACGCTGTGGATCCAGTGGATCCCGTTTGCGATCCTGGCTTGGGTGACGGCCAAGTTCATCTGGCCCCCGATTGCCAAGGCGCTGGACGAGCGCGCCGCCAAGATCGCTGAAGGTCTGGCGTCCGCTGACAAGGCGAAGGCCGAGTTGGCCAATGCCAACAAGGCCGTCGAAAGCCAACTGGCGCAAACGCGCACCGAAACGACCAAGCTGATTGGCGACGCTGAAAAGCGCGCTGCCGCCTTGGTCGAAGAGGCCAAGAAGCGCGCCGAGGAAGAGGCTGCCAAGATCATTGCGCAAGCCAAGGCGGAAGCCGACCAACAGGTCGTGCGTGCACGTGAGGCCCTGCGCGAGCAGGTCGCCGTGCTGGCCGTCAAGGGTGCGGAACAGATCCTGCAGAAGGAAGTCAACGCTGGCGTCCACGCCGAGCTGCTGACCCGTCTGAAGCAGGAGCTCTGATCATGGCTGAACTCGCCACCATCGCCCGTCCGTACGCGGAGGCGCTGTTCCAGGTCGCGCGTCAGCACGATCTGGCTGTTTGGCGCGATCAGGTCGACGCCCTGGCCCAGGTGGCGCTCGACGCCGACCTGCGCAGCTTCGCTGAGCACCCCAAGACCCAGCCCGATCAGGTGGTGGGTCTGGTGGTGGAGGCCGTGCGCCGTCCGCTCGATGCAGGTGTGCAGAACTTCCTGCGCACTGTGGTCGAGAACCGCCGGCTGGATGCCATGGCCGAGATCGCCGCGCAGTTCCACGCGCTGGTCAGCGAGTCCCAAGGTGTGGCCGAAGCCCAGGTCGCGAGCGCTTACCCGCTCGAGGCCGGTCAGCTGGCCGATCTGACGGCCGTGCTGGAAAAGCGTTTCGGCCGCAAGCTCTCCTTGACCGTGAGCGTCGACGCATCGCTGATCGGCGGTGTGCGCGTGATCGTCGGTGACGAGGTGCTCGACACCTCGGTGCTGGCCCGGTTGGAGCGCATGAAGACCGCGCTGATCGCCTAATCATTCAACCGCCCGGCCCGCCCGGGGGGAGACCCGACATGCAACTCAACCCTGCAGAAATTTCCGAACTCATCAAGAGCCGCATTGAGGGCCTGGCCCCCAACGCGGACATCCGCAACCAGGGCACGGTGGTGTCGGTGTCCGACGGTATCGTCCGCGTGCACGGCCTCTCGGACGTGATGCAGGGCGAAATGCTCGAATTCCCGGCCGCTGCCGACGGCACGCAGACCTTCGGTCTGGCCCTGAACCTCGAGCGCGACTCCGTCGGCGCCGTGATTCTGGGTGCCTACGAGCACGTCTCCGAAGGCGACACCGTCAAGTGCACGGGCCGCATCCTGGAAGTGCCGGTCGGTCCCGAGCTGATCGGTCGCGTCGTGAACGCCCTGGGTCAGCCCATTGACGGCAAGGGCCCGATCAACGCCAAGATGACGGACGTCATCGAGAAGGTCGCCCCGGGCGTGATCGCCCGTAAGTCGGTCGACCAGCCGGTGCAGACTGGCCTGAAGTCCATCGACTCCATGGTGCCCGTCGGCCGTGGCCAGCGCGAGCTGATCATTGGTGACCGCCAGACTGGTAAGACCGCCGTCGCCATCGACGCGATCATCAACCAGAAGGGTCAGAACATGACCTGCGTGTACGTCGCCATCGGTCAGAAGGCGTCGTCCATCAAGAACGTCGTGCGTGCTCTCGAGCAAGCCGGCGCGATGGAGTACACGATCGTCGTCGCTGCTTCCGCTTCGGAATCTGCCGCCATGCAGTACGTGTCGGCCTACTCCGGCTGCACGATGGGCGAGTACTTCCGCGACCGCGGCCAAGACGCCCTGATCGTTTATGACGATCTGTCCAAGCAGGCGGTCGCCTACCGTCAGGTGTCGCTGCTGCTGCGCCGCCCGCCGGGTCGCGAAGCTTTCCCTGGCGACGTGTTCTACCTCCACAGCCGTCTGCTGGAGCGGGCCGCGCGCGTGAACGCCGACTACGTCGAAGCCTTCACCAAGGGTGAAGTCAAGGGCAAGACCGGTTCGCTGACGGCTCTGCCGATCATCGAAACGCAAGCGGGTGACGTGTCCGCCTTCGTGCCGACCAACGTGATCTCGATCACCGACGGCCAGATCTTCCTGGAAACCAACCTGTTCAACGCCGGTATCCGCCCCGCCATCAACGCCGGTATCTCGGTGTCGCGCGTCGGTGGTGCTGCCCAGACCAAGTTGATCAAGTCGCTGTCCGGCGGTATCCGTACCGACCTGGCCCAGTACCGTGAACTGGCCGCGTTCGCGCAGTTCGCTTCCGATCTGGACGAAGCCACCCGCAAGCAGCTCGACCGTGGTGCCCGCGTGACGGAACTGCTGAAGCAGGCTCAGTACTCGCCGCTGCCCATTTCGCTGATGGGTGCGTCGCTGTACGCGGCCAACAAGGGCTTCATGGACAGCATCGAAGTGAAGAAGGTCCTGGCCTTCGAACACGGTCTGCATCAGTACCTGAAGACCAGCCACGCGGCCCTCCTCGCCAAGCTCGAAAACGACAAGGCGATGGACAAGGACGCAGAGGCCGAACTGAACGCCGCGATCACTTCCTTCAAGAAGTCGTTCGCCTAAGCCACGGGACACGCGGAGCCTGGTTTCGACCGGGCTTCGCACTGACTAGGAGTTCGAATGGCTTCAAGCAAAGAAATCCGCGGCAAGATCAAGTCGGTCGAGAACACCAAGAAGATCACCAAGGCGATGGAAATGGTCGCCGCATCCAAGATGCGCAAGGCGCAGGAGCGGATGCGTTCGGCCCGTCCTTACGCTGAGAAGATCGGCAACATCGCTGCGGCCCTGGCGCAAGCCAACCCGGAATACCGTCACCCCTTCCTCGTGAAGAACGAAGAAGCGAAGACGGTGGGCATGGTCGTGGTGACGACGGACAAGGGTCTGTGCGGCGGTCTCAACACCAACCTGTTGCGTGCAGCGACGTCCCGCCTGAAAGAGCTGGAAAACGCCGGCCAGCAGGCGGAAGTGGTGGCCATCGGTGGCAAGGGCTTCGGTTTCATGAACCGGGTCGGCGCCAAGGTGGTCGCTCACGCCACGCAACTGGGCGATCAGCCGCACATCGAAACGCTGATCGGTCCGGTCAAGGTGCTGCTGGATGCGTACGCGGAAGGTCGTCTGTCGGCCGTCTACGTCTGCTACACCAAGTTCATCAATACGATGAAGCAAGAGGTGGTCGTTCAGCAACTGCTGCCGCTCAAGGCCGATGAAATGGCCACTGAGAAGGCATCGCACGCGTGGGACTACATCTACGAGCCGGACGCCCCCACCGTCATCGACGAGCTGCTGGTGCGTTACTCGGAAGCCCTGGTGTTCCAGGCCGTGGCTGAAAACATGGCCAGCGAGCAGTCTGCTCGCATGGTGGCCATGAAGTCCGCGACCGACAACGCCGGTAACCTCATCAAGGAACTGAAGCTGGTCTACAACAAGACCCGCCAGGCTGCGATCACGAAGGAACTCTCCGAGATCGTCAGCGGCGCCGCTGCAGTGGGTTGATCAGGTTTCAGCACGCAAAGAATTGAATTGAAGGAACGCACAAATGGCTAACACTCAAGCCCTCGGCAAGATCGTTCAGTGCATCGGCGCCGTGGTGGACGTGGAATTCCCCCGTGACCAGATGCCCAAGGTCTACGACGCCCTCAAGATGGAAGGCTCGGCCCTGACGCTGGAAGTTCAGCAGCAGCTGGGCGACGGCATCGTCCGCACGATTGCTCTGGGTTCGTCCGACGGCCTGCGCCGTGGCACCCAGGTCTACAACACCGGCGACACCATCCAGGTGCCGGTCGGCAAGGCGACCCTGGGTCGCATCATGGACGTGCTGGGCAACCCCATCGACGAACGCGGTCCCGTGTCGTCGGAACTGACCGCCTCCATCCACCGTGCCGCTCCGGCCTACGACGAGCTGAGCCCGTCGCAAGACCTGCTGGAAACCGGCATCAAGGTGATCGACTTGATCTGCCCGTTCGCCAAGGGCGGCAAGGTGGGTCTGTTCGGTGGCGCCGGCGTCGGCAAGACCGTGAACATGATGGAGCTCATCAACAACATCGCCAAGGCGCACTCGGGTCTGTCCGTGTTCGCTGGCGTGGGTGAGCGCACCCGTGAGGGCAACGACTTCTATCACGAGATGTCGGACTCGAACGTGGTCGTCCAGGACAAGCTGGAAGACTCCAAGGTCGCCATGGTCTACGGCCAGATGAACGAGCCCCCGGGCAACCGTCTGCGCGTGGCTCTGACCGGCCTGACCATCGCCGAGTCCTTCCGTGACGAAGGCCGTGACGTGCTGTTCTTCGTGGACAACATCTACCGCTACACGTTGGCCGGTACCGAAGTGTCCGCCCTGCTGGGCCGTATGCCCTCCGCCGTGGGCTACCAGCCGACGCTGGCCGAGGA
Source organism: Pelomonas baiyunensis (assembly GCF_043555935.1). NCBI lineage: Bacteria > Pseudomonadati > Pseudomonadota > Betaproteobacteria > Burkholderiales > Sphaerotilaceae > Roseateles > Pelomonas baiyunensis. The sequence goes on from NZ_JBIGIB010000003.1 coordinate 586,203, forward strand.
AATGGGCCGCCTGCAAGAGCGCATCACGTCGACCAAGGTCGGCTCGATCACCTCGATCCAGGCCGTGTACGTCCCTGCGGACGACTTGACCGACCCGTCGCCTGCCACGACCTTCGCCCACTTGGACGCTACTGTCGTGTTGTCCCGTGACATCGCCGCGCTGGGTATCTACCCCGCCGTCGACCCGCTGGACTCCACCTCGCGCCAGATCGACCCGAACGTGGTCGGCGAAGAGCACTACAGCACCACCCGTGCCGTGCAGGCCGTGCTGCAGCGCTACAAGGAACTGCGCGACATCATCGCGATTCTGGGCATGGACGAACTGTCGCCGGAAGACAAGCTGGCCGTGGCTCGCGCCCGCAAGATCCAGCGTTTCCTGTCGCAGCCTTTCCACGTGGCCGAAGTGTTCACGGGCACCCCGGGCAAGTACGTGCCGCTCAAGGAAACCATCCGCGGCTTCAAGATGATTGTGGCCGGCGAGTGCGATCACCTGCCGGAGCAGGCTTTCTACATGGTCGGCACCATCGACGAGGCGTTCGAAAAGGCCAAGAAGATCCAGTGATGGACCGAGGGGCGGCGTGCCGCCCCGTCTTGAACCTTTTCAACCCAAGGACAACACCCCATGGCAACCATTCACGTCGACGTGGTCTCCGCCGAAGAGCAGATCTTCTCGGGCGAAGCCAAGTTCGTGGCCCTGCCGGGTGAAAGCGGTGAACTGGGCATCCTGCCCCAGCACACCCCGCTGATCACCCGCATCAAGCCGGGCGCCGTGCGCATCGAGTGCGCCGACGGCAGCGAAGAGTTCGTCTTCGTCGCCGGTGGCCTGCTGGAGGTGCAACCCCATCGCGTCACGGTGCTGGCCGACACGGCCATCCGCGGCAAGGACCTGGACGAAGCCAAGGCCCTGGAAGCCAAGAAGCTGGCCGAAGAAGCCCTGCGCAACGCCAAGGACAAGCTGGACCAAGCCGCCATCCAGAGCGAGTTGGCCATCCAGGCCGCGCAGATCGCGGCGCTGCGGAAGTACCTGAAGAAGTAATCGCGTGGCGCCGCGGCACAGCGGATTCCACGGAAGGCTTGGCGCCTTCAACCCAAGCGCGGCCTCGGCCGCGTTTGTCATTTCTGGCCCCTGGATGCCATTCACCATCGATTGGAATTGCTCATGAGCTCAAGCCCACTCGTCGACCTCGTCGCCCCAGATGGCGCCCGGGTCCAGATCAGTCTGCAAGGGGGGCACCTGCTGTCCTGGAAGCCTGCGGGCGCGCCTGAGCAGCTGTACCTCTCTCCGCGCAGTGAGTTCACGCCGGGTAAGGCCATTCGCGGTGGCGTGCCGGTGTGCTTTCCGCAGTTTGCCGAGCGCGGCACCTTGCCCAAGCACGGCTTTGCGCGCACTGCGTTGTGGGAGCTGGTGAGCCAGGACCAGGGCAAGGACGATGCGCTGGCCGTGCTGCGCCTGAAGGACAGCGAGGCCACCCGCGCGATTTGGCCCCACGCGTTCGAGCTCGAGCTGAGCGTGCGCGTGAGCGGCCGCACGCTGGACATCGAACTCGCGTGCGAGCACACCGGTCAGCCGGACGACGCGCCGCTGCAGTTCACCACCGCCCTGCACACCTACCTGCGCGTGGGCGACCTGGACGCGGTCAGCGTTGAAGGCTTGGCCGGGCTGCGCTACTTTGACAGCGTCAAACAAACCGAGGCCCTGCAGCGCATGGACTTGCTGCTGACGGGCGAGAAGGGCGTGCTCGACCTCGATCGCATCTACTTTGGCGTCAAGGAGCGGCCGCTGGTGGTGACGGAGGACCGCCGCCAGGTTGTGTTCGCGCACCAGGGCTTTGATGACGCCGTGGTGTGGAATCCCGGCCCGGAGCGTTGCGCGCAGCTGGCGGACATGCCGGCCGAGGGCTGGAGCGAAATGCTGTGCGTGGAAGCCGCCAACGTCGGCCGGCCGATCGAGTTGCAACCTGGCGAGAGTTGGGTGGGCCGACAGAGCCTGCAGTTGCTCTGAATCAGACGCGCGGCAGGGCGCGCCGCCGATAATCCGGCGATGTTCGCCCCCCTGCAAAACGACACCTTCCTGCGCGCCTGCCTGCGCCAGCCCACCGACCACACGCCCATCTGGCTGATGCGCCAGGCCGGGCGTTACCTGCCCGAGTACCGCGCCACGCGCGAGAAAGCCGGCAGCTTCATGGGCCTGGCCACCAACACCGACTACGCCACCGAAGTGACGCTGCAGCCGCTGGAGCGTTTTCCGCTGGATGCGGCGATTCTGTTCAGCGACATCCTGACCGTGCCGGATGCGATGGGCCTGGGCCTGACCTTCCAGCAGGGCGAGGGCCCGAAGTTTGCAAAGCAAGTGCGCGACGAAGCCGCCGTGGCGGCGCTTGAAGTGCCGGACATGGACAAGCTGCGTTACGTCTTCGACGCGGTCACGTCCATCCGCAAGGCGCTCAACGGCCGCGTGCCGCTGATCGGCTTTTCAGGCAGCCCGTGGACGCTGGCCTGCTACATGGTGGAAGGTGGCGGCTCGGACGACTACCGGCTCGTGAAGAGCCTCATGTACGCCCGCCCGGACCTGATGCATCGCATCCTGGACGTCAACGCCCGCGCGGTGGCGGCGTACTTGAACGCGCAGATCGAGGCCGGCGCGCAGGCCGTCATGCTGTTCGACTCCTGGGGCGGCGTGCTGGCCGACGGGGCGTTCCAGCAATTCAGCCTGGCTTACTCGCGCCAGGTGCTGAGCCAGGTGAAGACCGAGCACGCCGGCGTTCGCATTCCGCGCATCCTGTTCACCAAGGGCGGCGGCCTGTGGCTGGACGAAATTGCCGGCGCCGGGGCTGACGTGGTGGGGCTGGACTGGACGATGAACCTCGCCCAGGCTCGTGCCCGCGTGGGGGACCGCGTGGCGCTGCAGGGCAACCTCGACCCGAACGTGCTGTTCGCCCCGCCGGACGCGGTGCGCGCTCAGGCCCGCGCGGTGCTCGACAGCTTCGGCAAGCCCGCCGCCGGCCACGGCCACATCTTCAACCTCGGTCACGGCATCAGCCAGTTCACCCCGCCTGAGAGCGTGGCGGCGCTGGTGGACGAGGTGCACAGCCACTCGCGCCGGCAACGTCAAGCGGCCTGAGTTCGCAGTCCTGCGGCGCACTTGCTCCCGTACTTATCCCCAACTTGGCGGGAGCGGGCGCGCTGAGGCCTCAAATCAGGCTCGGGGCCTATCGTTTTCCCGATGAGTCCCTAAGTCGTTGATTTCAAATAGGGTTTCAATTTCGGCTTGAAATCTGATGGAAGCGATTCCGCTCGGTGTGCTTCGGCCTATGAAGGGTGGCGCGTCGATTTGCTCACAAACTTATCCACAGAAATTGTGGGCAACCTGAACCCCTGAAAAATCATGCACTTGGCGCAGTGTCCTGCCCCCCGGCTTGAACAACGGAGTGCACGTGCTTGAGGCGGTGCCGGGCCATGTGCTGCAGGTGGCCGTGGATGCGCCGCAGCACAGCGGGCTTGCGGGGCCCTTGAGTTACCGCAGCGAGCACGCGGTCGAGCCTGGTTCGCTGGTGCGGGTGCCCTTGGGCAAGCGCGAATTGCTGGGGGTGGTTTGGCCCGCGCAGCCCCCGGGCGACGACACCTTGCCGCGTGAGCTTCGCGCCATTGCTGCCCATTTCGCCGACCTGCCGCCTCTGGGGCCGGACTGGTGCCGCCTGCTGGATTTCGCGGCGGGCTACTACCAGCGCAGCGTGGGCGAGTTGGCCAGCGCCGTGCTGCCGCCACAGTTGCGTGAGCTGTCGACCGACCAACTCGCCGCACGCTTGCGCAAGCTGGACCGCAAACGCGCGGCTGCACCGCCCGACGCGGCACCCGCGCGGCCGGACCTGGCGCCCGAGCAGGCCCACGCGGTGCAGCACCTGCAGGCGCAGTTGCAGGCCCAGTTGCAAGGGGCCCGCCCGAAGCCCACCCTGCTGTTCGGGGTGACCGGCAGCGGTAAGACCGAGGTGTACCTGCGCGCGGCGGAGGCCGCCTTGGCGGCCGGCCGGCAGGTGCTGGTGCTGGTGCCGGAAATCAACCTGACGCCGCAGCTGGAAGCGCGCTTTGGCGAGCGCTTCGCCGCGCTGCTGCCCGAGCCGTCGGCCATCGTGTCGCTGCACAGCGCGCTCACGCCGGCCCAGCGCCTGCAGAACTGGCTCGCGGCCCACCTGGGCCGGGCTCGCCTGGTGCTGGGCACCCGATTGGCGGTGTTCGCGTCGCTGCCGTCGCTGGGCTTGATCGTGGTGGACGAGGAGCATGACCCGTCTTACAAGCAGCAAGACGGGGCCCGGTACTCGGCCCGTGACCTCGCCGTCTGGCGGGCGCACGACCTCGGCATTCCGGTGGTGCTGGGGTCGGCCACGCCGTCGCTGGAAAGCTGGCAGCACGCCGAGTCGGGCCGCTACGAGCGCGTGACCTTGGCGCAGCGCATCGGCGGCGGCGCACTGCCGCGGGTGCGCCTGTTCGACATGAAATCCCTGCCGCTGAAGGCGGGCGTCACCACCGCGCTCACGGCGCCCTTGCTGGCCGAGTTGCAGGCCCGGCTGGACCGCGGCGAGCAGAGCCTCGTGTTCTTGAACCGTCGCGGCTATGCACCGGTGCTGCACTGCGGCGAGTGCCAGTGGAAGAGCGACTGCCCCCATTGCAGCGCTTGGCGGGTGTTCCACAAGCGCGACCGCACGTTGCGCTGCCACCACTGCGGTTTCACCGAGCGCGTGCCGCGCGCCTGCCCGCAATGCGGCAACCACGACATCGCGCCCATCGGCCGCGGCACCGAGCGGCTGGAGGAGCAACTGGCGGAGGCCTTGCCGGGCGCTCGCGTGCTGCGGATCGATGCCGACTCCACGCGGCGCAAGGGCGAGTTGGAAGCGCAGCTGCAGGCCGTTCATGACGGCGAGGTCGACATCCTGGTGGGCACCCAGATGATCACCAAGGGGCACGACTTCCGCCGCATCCGCTTCGTGGCGGCTGTGAACCCGGATGGCGCGCTCTTCAGCAGTGACTTTCGCGCGCCTGAGCGCTTGTTCGCGTTGCTGATGCAGGCCGGCGGCCGAGCCGGGCGGGATGCGTCAGCCGAGTCACCCGCAGAAATGTGGGTGCAGACCTGGCACCGAGACCACGCCCTCTACCAGGCGCTGGCGCGGCACGACTACGTGCGCTTCGCACGCGACCAGCTCGCCGAGCGCCAATCAGCCAGCCTGCCGCCCTTTGCGCATCTGGCCTTGCTGCGGGCCGAGGCCCGCACCGCGGAGGCCGCGAAGGCGTTTCTGGATGCGGCGGCCGCGCTGGCGCAAGACACAGCAGTGCTGGTCTACCCCCCGGTGCCGCACGCCGTGGCGCGCGTGGCCGATGTCGAGCGGCAACAGATGCTGGTGGAGGCCGCGCAGCGCGGCCGGCTGCAGGCGTTTCTGCGCGACTGGGTGCCCGCGCTCATCGCCCTCAAGCGCGAGCACAAGGCCGTGCTGCGCTGGGCGGTGGATGTGGATCCGTTGTCGATCTGAGTCGCAGGGGCCCAGACGAAGGTCGATTCAGCGGAACACGAGGTAGACCGGGAAGCCCATGGGGCAGGGTTTGCCGCTGCACTGAGCCGGCACAAACTTCAGCGCCTTCGAGGCTTCGACGCCCGCCTGGGTCGCTTCGTCGGAGGTGCTCTCAATGAGGGTGCTGCCGACCGCATTGCCCTCGGCATCGACGTTGATGAAAAACTTCGACACCAGCATTTGACCGGGGCGCGCGAAGGCTCTCACGGCATCGACTGCGGCACCAATGCCTTGCAAGGGCAGGGGTGGCGACTTGCTCGCCGGCATGCCGGTGTAGAAGTCCCGCAGCTGCTGATGCTGTCGTTCGGTCCACTGCGTGTGCGGCTGAGCCGTGAAGTCCAGAGCGCGTTCTTCCAGCGTTTGATACTTGGCCAGCAGCTCTGGAAAGTCTTGTGCTGCCAGTTGGGCCACCTCGCTGCGAAAGGCAAAGGCCTGCGTTCGTTGGGCGGCGGAGAGATCCCGTTGGATGCCATACCGCCATGCACCTGCATTGGTGATGCGGTCCGCGGCGATCACGATGTGCGGCTTCTCGCAGAAATTGAAGACGTTGGACCGCGAGATGGTGACGAAGTCCACGCAGTACGCGCCAGCTTCCAACTCGATCACTTCGACCCGCCGGGGCGCCAGGAAGGACACGGATTTTTTCGTGCGAACCTCTTCCAGTGAGACCTCGTTCAGAGGGAATCCCGAGCGCGTCTCACGGCCGCTGCTGTCCAACTGCACAGCGTCCACATGGATGATCAACAGGCCCGGTGCAGCCGAAGCAGCCACGCAACCGCTCATGAAGAAGGCTGCCCACAGGTGGCCCGCGGCATGTAGGGGGCGGCGCCCGAGGGCGGCGAGAGTTTGGGTCATCACGTCCCGGATCGCCCCGGCGGAGTACTGATCCAAACACTGTAGCCGGCTCAGGGCCGGCTTGGCTTTGTCGCGGACGATCAACCGGCCAGGGCGGTTGGTGCGCGCCGTCTGGCAGCGCGTGAATTCAGGCGCGCCGGGATCGGCGCGAGCTGGCTCAGCGGCCGAGCGTGCTTGCCAGGGCCTTGGCGCGGCGTTCTTGCGCGGCCCGGCGCAGGCGGCGGGGCAGCAGGAAGGCGCCGGCCAGCGCGGCGGCGGTCAGCGCCAGGGAGCCCGGTTCCGGCACGCGGTTCAGGCTCACGTTGTCCAGGTTGCCGCCCAGGCTGTCGCTGGTGCCCACCGAGGCGAAGCTCAGCAGGTTGCGGCCGGCTTGGGCCGTGACGCGGTACTGGTGCTGCGACCAGACGTCTTGATTCGTGCCCAGACCGGTGATGGTGCTGTCCAGCAGCACGCCGTTCCAGAACACCTGGATGCCGTTGCTGCTCGCCGCCACGTTGCGGCGCGGGGCGTACCAGAAGCTCAGGTCCAGCTCCGAACCCGCACCCAGGTTGTCCAGGTACTGGCCGATGGTGGTGTTGCCGTTGGTGTCCAGCTCGATGAAGTTGCGGCCTTCCTGGGCCACGCCTTCCACGTTGTTGCGCACTTCGAAGCCGGTGCCGGGGCCCGCCAGCCAGCTCCAGCCGGCCACGCTGCCGACATTGGCCCAGCTGCCGTTGGCCAGCACCGTGCTCTCGAAGCCGCCGTTGATCAGCAGGTTCGGGGCAGCCATGGCCGGCAAGGCGGCAGCAGCGGACAGGGCGACGGCGGCGAAGGCGGTGGAGAGCTTCATGGGCAATGCGGGGTCAAAGAGTGACTGGTGCGCATTGTTGAAGCGGGGGCGGGTTCGCCCGGGTGCAGAGTTCACACTTTGCCGGGGCCACCCCCCGGCCTGCGGTGGGCGCCCCTCAGGCGCGGGGGGCGTGGCCCAAAGTGCTGGCCAGGGCCGTGGCGCGGCGGTGTTGCTCCTGGCGGCGCAGGGCGCGGCTGACCGGACGGGCCAGCACCAAGGCCAGCACACCCAGGGCGATGACCACGGTGCCGGTGTCCACCTGGCCGGTGAAGCTGTCGAAGTCGAACTCCGCCGGGCGGCCGCCGGAGGTCCATTGCGGTGTGGTGTTGTTCAGCGACGTCAGTGACGCGGTGCCCAGGCGGCCGGCGTCGGCCAGCGCCACCACCGTGCCCGCGCTGGGTTGTGCCGCTTTGGGGGTGGCCTCACGCGCGGCATCCGACGGCGCGACGGCAACGAGAGCAGCTACGGCAACGGTGAGGGCAAAGGCTTTCATGCGGAACCACCATGAAAAAACGGGCACGGGCGCATTGTTCGTAGCCTAGCGTGGCGAAGTTGTGAACACTTCACGCGCTTCGGGGCCCCCCCCGCGAATGGGCGAGTCAGTCTTGACTTGAGGCTGAAGCGCGGGCGGCGGCCTTGGCGGCCAGTTCTTCCCGCATGCGCTTGAGCTTTTCCCGGGGGTCTTCGCGGGCGCCGCCCTCGTGCAGCTTCATTTCCGCCAGGAAGCGGCTGGGAATGCCCACGACGGTGTCACGCCCTTTCTTGCGCCGGCGCAGGGTGGACACCGCCAGCGTCGTGCGCGCGCGGGTGATGCCCACGTACATCAGCCGGCGCTCTTCCTCCAGCGCCTCGGCGGTCAGCTCCGCTTCCTCGCGCTTGAAGGGCAGCAGCCCTTCGTTCACGCCGGCCAGCACCACGTGCGGCCATTCCAGCCCCTTGGACGCGTGCAGCGTGGTGAGGGTGACCTGGTCCTGCTCGTCGCCGCGCTCGGCCAGGCTCAAGATGACGGAAATCGTTTGCGCCACGTCCAGCACGCTCTGCTTGGGTTCGGTGAAGCTCACGCCGCCTTCCTCGCTGTGCTGGCCGCCGCAGCGCTTGGACACCCAGTCCACGAAGTCCAGCACGTTGCCCCAGCGCGCCTGCGCCACCTTCTCGTTCTCTTCGTTGTCGACGAGGTGCTGCTCGTACCCGATGTCCTTGAGCCACTCCATCAGCATGCTGTGCGCGGCGGTGTGGCCTTCGGTGTGCTTGGCCTTGTATTGCAGTTCGTTCACGGTGCGGCCGAACTCGTGCAGGCTGGCCAGGCCGCGCGCCGTGATGGCGGTGGCCAGGCTCTCGGAGAACAGCGCCTCGAACATGCTGCACTTCCACTGGGCCGAGAAGGTGCTCAACGCCCCGAGCGTCGTGTGGCCGATGCCGCGCTTGGGTGTCGTCACGGCGCGCAGGAAGGCGGGGTCGTCGTCCTGGTTCACCAGCAGGCGCAGCCAGGCGCACAGGTCCTTGATCTCGGCCTTGTCGAAGAAGCTCTGGCCGCCCGACACCTTGTAGGGAATCTGCGCGCGGCGCAGTGCCTGCTCGAACACGCGAGCCTGGTGGTTGGCGCGGTACAGGATGGCGAAGTCTTTGAAGTTCGGGCCCTTGCCGTCGGCCCGCAGCTGCTGGATGCGGGCCACGGCGCGCTCGGCCTCGTGCTCCTCGCCGTCGGCCTCCAGCAGCGCGATGGGTTCGCCGTCGCCGTACTCGCTCCACAGCTTCTTCTGAAACAGCTTGGGGTTGAGCGCGATGACGTTGTTGGCCGCGCGCAGGATGGCGCCGGTGGAGCGGTAGTTCTGCTCCAGCGGGATGACCTTGAGCGCGGGGTAGTCGGCGGGCAGCTTCTTCAGGTTCTCGATGGTGGCGCCGCGCCAGCCGTAGATGGACTGGTCATCGTCGCCCACCGCCGTGAACATGCCGCGCTCGCCCACCAGGGCCTTCAGCAACTCGTACTGCACCGCGTTCGTGTCCTGGTATTCGTCCACCAGCACGTAGCGCAGTTTGTTTTGCCACTTCTCGCGGGCTTCGGCGTCGGTGGTCAGCAGCTTGAGCGGCAGGGTGATGAGGTCGTCGAAGTCCACGGCCTGGTAGGCCGCCAGGCGCTCCTGGTAGCGGCCCATCACGGCGGCAGCCGTGCGCTCGTCGTCGGATTCGGCGATCTGCGCAGCCTGCAGCGGGCCGATGCCCTGGTTCTTCCACAGCGAAATGATCCATTGCCAGCGCTGCGCCTGCTTGGCATCGGTGGTGCCGCCGGCGTCTTTCAGCACGTTGAGCACGTCGTCGCTGTCGAGGATGGAGAACTGCTCTTTCAGCCCGAGCCGCGTGCCTTCCTCGCGCAGCAGCCGCACGCCGAGCGAGTGGAAGGTGGAGATGGCCAGGTCCTTGGCCGCCTTGTTGCCCACCAGGTGCTTGGCCCGCTCACGCATTTCCTGCGCGGCCTTGTTCGTGAAGGTGATGGCCGCGATCTGGCTCGGCCGGTAGCCCGACACCAGCAGCTGCGCGATCTTGGTGGTGATGACGCGCGTCTTGCCCGAGCCCGCGCCGGCAATCACGAGGCAGGGGCCGCTCAGGTGGTAAACGGCTTCGAGCTGGGCCGGGTTGAGGCCGGCAACGGGTGGGGCAGCAGACATGGTGAGCAGGCAGCGGGGGCGCGGATCATGCCACCCGCGCCACCCCTTCGCCGGGCAGGGCCCGCAGGCCCAGGCCCAGCACCAGCAGCGTGAAGAACACCAGCCCGATGCGCGGGGCGTCCAGCAGGCTGTCGAACGCGCCCACCACGGCAAAGCCGATCAGGGCCGCCACGAAGGCCGGCGCCAGCGGATGGTCGCGCCCGCGGCCGAACGACAGCCGCGTCAGCGCCAGCACGAAGGCGGTGCCCAGCAGCGCCAGGCCCAGCAGGCCTTGCTCGAACAGCACGTGCAGCGCGGCGTTCTTCATGTGCCAGGGCAGGTGGTGGCGGTCGCTGCTGAAGAACCAGCGCGCCATCTCTCGGTTGAAGTCGCCGTTGTCCAGCAGCGGGCGGCCTTGCGCGTCCATCAGGCTGATGCGGGCCACGTCCACCCGGGCGCCGCGCGTGTCCAGCGCCATGGAGAAGGTCACGAACCGGCGCAGCAGGCCGTCGCCGCCCAGGTGGGGCAGGGGGCCGAGCGGCACGGTCTGCGTCACCCAGCCGTTGGGGTGGGGCGCGGGGGCGGCTGTGGCGGGTGCCGTCGAATCGGCAGGTGGGCTGTCGGCCGGTGGCGCCGGGTGCAGCAGCAACTCGCGGCCGAAGCAGTTGTCGGGGTAGATCAGGTTCTTCTCGCACACCTGCACCATCAGGTGGGCGTCGGCGGCTGTGCGCGTCACCACCGTCAGCGTGGCCGGGCCGACGGCGGGCGTGGGGATGCGTTGGCTGATGCGGAACTGCTCGCCGCGGCCGAGCACGTGCTTGCCCGCGGCCAGCGCCAGGTAGGCCTCGTCGTCGTCACGGCGCAGGCGGTAGTCGCCGATCTGGGTGCTGACCGGGCCTTCGTAGAAGTTGCTGGCCACGAAGCGGCCCGCGCCCTTGCCCAGCAGCCACTGCGTGCCGCCGTGCAGCAGGCGCAGGCCATCGCGCCAGTGCGTCAGGCGGGTCTGGCCGTCTTCCTTCCAGGTGGCCACGCGGTCGCGCAGGTAGCCGCCCCCGCCCAGCGCGGCCACCAGCGCCATCACCATCAGCAGGCCCGCGGCCAGCAGCGCCCGCTTGCGCCAGCCCGCCTTGCCCGCGGCGGCCCGGCCTTGCAGCGGCCACAACCGCGGCTCGATCAGCATCAGCGCCCACAAGCCGGCCAAGGCCAGCGCGGCTGACAGCGCCGTCCAGCGCCCGGCCGGGCCGCCCCAGTGGTCCGACACGATCACCAGCGTGGCCACCAGCCACAGCCAGCAGGTCGTCACCAGCAGCCCGTAGACCGGGCGTTGCACGCCGGGGCGGTCTTGCCAGCGCAGGGCCGCGAAGGCGCCTGCGGCCACCAGGTTCAGGGCGTAGGCGGCCTTGGGTATGGCCTGCGCCAATGCCCAGGTCACCCCGCCCAGCAGCAGGGCCAGCAGGGCCCCGGCCAGCAGGCTCACCAGCCGCTGCCCGCGCGTGGGCAGCCACAGGCTGGCGGGCAGGGACAGCAGCGCCGCCATCACAAAAAACAAGGCCAGCAGGCCGCGGTAGCCACCGCCGCCGAACACCAGGGCCGCCGCCATTGCAAACGCGGCCGCCAGGGCCAGCGCCCCCAGTTTGGCCAGGCGCGGCAGGGGCTGGTCCACCGGGCCCAGCACGCTGTCGAAGTGGCTGGTGTCAGGGCTGGCCGCCGCAGTGCGGCGGCGCTGTGCATCGGCCAGCAGCACCATCGGAATGAGGGACAGCGGCAGCGCCAGGTACACGCCGCGCGAGAACGTGGTGAGCGTGGCGTAGGCCGCCAGCAGCGCCACACCCAGCCCGGCCGCGAAGTGCCAGGGCGAGCGGGTGCGCAGCAGCGCCAGCAGCGCGAACGGCAGGGTCATCACCAAAAAACCGTCCAGCGCCGCGCCGCCCACGTGCATCTCCCAGAACAGCGCCGTGGTGCGGTAGTCGGTGGAGAAGTCCAGCAGGCCGGTGTAGGCCAGGCGCTCCCAGAACGCCGCCGCGCAGGCGCCAGCCAGCGCCAGCACCAACCCCAGCAGCAGCCCGCGCGAGAAGCCGCGCGGGCGTGCGGCTGCGGCCGCCGTCCAAAGCGGCGTCAGCGCCAGCACCAGGAACAACGCCTTCGCATTGCGCACCGCGTTCATGGCCTCGTGGTAGCCATGGAACCATCCAAAGCTGAAGCCGCCCGCGTCGGCGAACCCGCGCTTCACGCTCCAGGCGGCCGACAGCGCCAGGCCGCCCAGCAGCACCAGCACCGGTGGCGAAAACACGAGGCCGTGCCGCCAAGCCGGCGCGCGGTCGCGGGCATTCACCTGCAGCGCCAGGCCCAGGTAGCCGCCCACCCCGCAGGCCGTGACGAGCAGGTCCATCTCCTCGAAGGTGATCCAGCCGGTCCAGGGCGCCAGCCCGATCAGGGCCAGCGGGGCCAGCAGCAGCGCCGGCGTTTTGACCCACATCAGCGCAGCGGCCAGTGCGGTCAGCACCCACAGCGTCAACGCCACCGGGCCGGACAGCGGGTGGTGCCAGGCCAACTCGGCCCCCACGGCACCCAGCGCCAGCGCGGCCGCCAAGGCCAGCCATTGCAAGCCCGTGCGGGGGCGGTGCAGTTGCAGCGGGCCGAAGCCCAGCCACCCGCCGGCAGCCGGCATGGCTTCGTGCGTGGCCATCAGCGAAGGGGCCGGCACGGGCCGGCAGCAAGCGGCGCGCGGCAGGGCGCGAGGGGCAACGTCAGGAGGGCGCGCAAGGAACGACGCATGGGGGCTCCGCAGTTCGGTCGCGCATTGTTGCCGAGCGCTGCGGGCGCCGGGCGCGGCGTCAGCCCCAGTGCGGCGCTGCGGCGTGGGCAGATGTGCGGGTGATGGCCGCTTGCGTGCCGAAGCCGTCGGAGTCGGTCGGTGCAGCGCTCAGCACGGCCCATCCCAAGCCGGCCGCAGCCCCGAGCGACAGCCAGCGCTTCCACCAGGCGGTGGTTTTGCGGGGCGGTTGGCCGCCGCCCGACGGCGTGCCCGATGACTTGCCCGACGACTTGCCCGCCGACCCGCGCCGCGGCGCCGCGGCGAGCCAGGCGCGCAGTTCATCGGCCATTTGTTCGGCGCCGCGCATGCGCAATTCGGGCGACAGCGCCATGCTGCCGGTCATCAGCGCGTCCAGTTGCAGCTGTTGCGGCTCGGGCAGCAGGGGCCATTGGTCTGCCACGCTGCCGCGCAACGGCGCGACGCCCTTGGGCGTGTCTTCCCAGCCGCAAATCAGCACGCGCGCCAGGGCGCCCAGGCCGTACACCTCGCTGGCGAGGCTGGGCGGTGCGCCCTCCTGCCGCTCCGGCGCCGTGAAGGCCGCGGCGGCGCCTAGGCTCAGGCCGCGGTCGAAGGGGTCGGTGGGGTCCGGAATCTTGGTCAGTCCCAGGCCCATCAGGCGGATGTTTTGCTCCGGGTCCAGCCAGATCATGGCCGGGTCCATGGTGGCCAGCAGCCATCCCTGCTGGTGGGCCGAGCGCAGGGCTTCGCACAGCTGCACCAGCAGTTCGATGCGCTTGCGCAGCCCGAACTCGTGCAGGCGCGGCAGCAGCGGTTCGCCGTGGTGGCCTTCCAGGATCAGGTAGGGGTGGGCGTCGGGCGTGACGCCGCTGTCGCAAGGCACGGCGATGTGCGGGTGTTGCAGCTGGCCGAGGTCGCCGGCCTGGTCGGCGTACCGCAGCATGACGCCGGCGCCTTGGTCGCTGCGGTCCAGCACCAGCACGGCGGCCCGCTGCTCGGCCGCGCGGGAGTGCACGGCGCTGTACCACTGGCCGGCGTGGGCCTGCTCGCCGTCCGGCAGCGGGCGGTGCAGGCGCCACACGCCCAGGGCCTGCCCCTCCGTCAACGGAGCCGCTGCAGCAGGAGGCGGCAGGGAGAGGCTGGGCATGCGCATGGCACCGCATGTTAGGGGTGACCCCAGGGGGGCGCCACCCCCGGTTGGGGCGGCCGCCGGGTGCTGAGCCGGCTCAGGCCCAGGTGTGTTGCAGCGCTAACGCCCCGTTACTTTGTGAACCCAAAGCTAGGTGTTTCCGATCCCTGTTTTCCGTAACCGTGCGCAGGCGGCGCCCCTATCCTGCGCCGCCCTGGCGCGGCCGTGCCGGGCCACCCCGATTGAGGGCGCACCGCGCCCTCCAACTTGTTGAAGGAAACACGATGTCTTCTGTGGGAATTGGTGCCGTGCCCGGTCCGGGTCGGACGGGTGCAGGCTGGCTCGACAAGGAGCGAACCATTGCCGGCGCAGGCTTCAACCGCTGGTTGGTGCCCCCGGCTGCACTCGCGATTCACCTGTGCATCGGCATGGCGTACGGCTTCTCGGTGTTCTGGCTGCCGCTGTCCAAGGCGGTGGGCGTCAAGTGCGGTCCCGAGGTGGGCTTCTGGGCGGAGTTCTTTGCCAGCCATTGCGACTGGAAGATCTCCACGCTGCAACTCATGTACACGCTGTTCTTCGTGTTCCTGGGCTGCTCGGCCGCGCTGTGGGGCGGCTGGCTGGAGCGGGCCGGCCCGCGCAAGGCGGGCGTGGTGTCGGCCATGTGCTGGTGCGGCGGCATGCTGATCTCGGCGCTGGGCATCCATCACCACCAGCTGTGGCTGATGATCCTGGGCAGCGGCGTGATCGGCGGCATCGGCCTGGGGCTGGGCTACATCAGCCCGGTGAGCACGCTGATCAAGTGGTTCCCGGACAAGCGCGGCATGGCCACGGGCATGGCCATCATGGGCTTTGGTGGCGGCGCCATGATTGGCTCGCCGCTGGCGGCCGAGTTGATGAAGATCTTTGCCACCGCGTCGGACGTGGGCGTCACGCAGACCTTCGTCGTGATGGCCCTGGTGTACTTCGTGTTCATGCTGGGCGGTGCCCTGGGCTACCGCGTGCCGCCCACCGGCTGGAAGCCGGAAGGCTGGACGCCGCCGGGCGCACAAGCCAGCAACGCCATGATCACGCAGCGCCATGTGCACGTGAAAAAGGTCTGGGGCATTCCGCAGTTCTGGCTGGTGTGGATCGTGCTGTGCATGAACGTCTCGGCCGGCATCGGCGTGCTGGGCATGGCCAGCCCCATGCTGCAGGAAGTGTTCGGTGGCTCGCTGATCGGCATTCCGGCCAAGTTCGGTGAACTCGACAAGGCCCAGCTCACCGCCATCGCGGGCGTGGCCGCCGGCTTCACCGCGCTGCTGAGCCTGTTCAACATCGGCGGCCGCTTCTTCTGGGCGAGCCTGTCGGACAAGCTGGGCCGCAAGATGACCTACGTGGTGTTCTTCGTGCTCGGCGGGCTGATGTACGCCAGCATTCCCAGCAGCGCGGGCGCAGGCTCCAAGCTGCTGTTCGTGGGCGCGATGTGCGTGATCCTGAGCATGTACGGCGGCGGCTTTGCCACCGTGCCGGCCTACCTGGGCGACCTGTTCGGCACGCAGATGGTGGGCGCCATCCATGGCCGCCTGCTCACCGCCTGGGCCACGGCGGGCATCTTCGGCCCGATGGTGGTGACCTACATGCGCGAGTACCAGCTGGGCCTGGGCCTGCCGCGCGAGCAGGTCTACAACCAGACCATGTACATCCTCGTGGGCATGCTGGTGGTGGGCTTGATCGCCAACTTGATGATCCGCCCCGTGGCCGACAAGCACTTCATGACGGACGACGAACTCGCCCACGAGAAGAAGCTGGCGCACGAGCGCGCCGTGGCCGCCGAAGTGGGCCGGGGCCAAGGCGCCTCGGCCGCCACCGCGCCGGTGGTGGTGGTGCTGGCCTGGGCAGCCGTGGGCCTGCCGCTGGCCTGGGGTGTCTACAAGACCCTGATCAGCGTCGGCAAGTTCTTCCACTGAGTCGGGACCGAGGACAGCACCTGCGTGCTGTCCGACGCCCGACGAAGGCCTTGCCGCATGCCCGCGGCAAGGCATGAGCCTGGCCTGCTAGGCTGACCGCCCCGTGAGCCGCACAGGCCACGGGGCTTTTGCGCATGACGAGCGAACCATGAGTGAACAAAAGATCGAGCTCTACGACGGCCCGGCCGGCGGCTGGGGCGCGTTGAAGAGCGTGGCCCGCACGCTGAACGAGCAGGGCATTGCCGTCAAAGGCGCCAAGACCCTGCTGCACGCCAATCAGGCGGATGGCTTTGACTGCCCGGGCTGCGCCTGGCCCGACCGCGACCATCGCTCCACTTTCGAGTTCTGCGAGAACGGCGCCAAGGCCGTGGCGGCCGAGGCCACCGCGCGCCGCGCCACGCCCGAGGTCATCGGTGCGAAGACGCTGGCCGAGTGGGCCGAGGTGTCGGACTACGAACTGGAAGCCACCGGGCGCCTGACCGAGCCGATGGTCTATGACCCCGAGACCGACCGCTACCAGCGCACCACCTGGGACGCCGCCTTCGCGCTCATCGCGCAGGAACTGCAGGCCCTGCCGGACCCCAACCAGGCCATCTTCTACACCTCGGGCCGCACCAGCAACGAGGCCGCCTTCCTGTACCAGCTGTTCGTGCGTGAGTACGGCACCAACAACTTCCCTGACTGCTCCAACATGTGCCACGAGCCCAGCGGCTCGGGCCTGCGGCCCACCATTGGCGTGGGCAAGGGTACGGTCACGCTGGCGGACTTCGAGCAGGCCGACTGCATCCTGGTGTTTGGCCAGAACCCGGGCACCAACCACCCGCGCATGCTGGGCGAGCTGCGCGCGGCGCGCAAACGCGGCGCCAAGATCATCAGCTTCAACCCGCTGCGTGAACGGGGCCTGGAGCGCTTTGCCGACCCGCAGAACGCGATGGAGATGGCCACACTCGGCGACTCGCCGATCAGCAGCCACTACTTCCAGCTGAAGGTCGGTGGCGACTTCGCCTTGCTGATGGGCATGTGCAAGCGCGTGGTGGAGCGCGGTCTGCTGGACCACGCCTTCATCGCGGAGCACACCCACGGGTTCGACGCCTTCATCGCCAGCCTGCAGGCCCAGCCCTGGGCGCCGCTGGTGGCCGCCTCGGGCCTCACGCAGGCGCAGATCGAGCAGGCGGCCGACCTCTACGCCAGCAGCGAGCGCGTCATCGCCTGCTGGGGCATGGGCATCACCCAGCACCGGCATTCGGTGGCGACCATCCAGATGATCGTCAACCTGCTGCTGCTGCGCGGCAACCTGGGCCGCCCGGGTGCGGGCGCGTGCCCGGTGCGCGGCCACAGCAACGTGCAGGGCGACCGCACCATGGGCATCTTCGAACGCCCCGCGCCCGCTTTCCTGGACAAGCTCGGCGAGGTGTTCGGCTTCACGCCGCCGCGCGCGCACGGGCACGACACCGTGGGCGCCATCGAGGCCATGCTGGCCGGCCACGGCAAGGTCTTCATCGCCATGGGCGGCAACTTCGCCGCCGCCACGCCCGACACCGCTGCCACCTGGCGCGCGTTGCGCCAGTGCGAGCTGACGGTGCACATCACCACCAAGTTCAACCGCAGCCACGTGGTGCACGGCCGCAAGGCGCTGGTGCTGCCGGTGCTGGGCCGCACCGAGGTGGATCTGCAAGCCAGCGGCCCGCAGGGCGTGACGGTGGAAGACTCCATGAGCATGGTGCACCTCTCGCACGGCATGAACGCGCCGGCGTCGGAGCACCTGCTGTCCGAGCCCATGGTGGTGGCGCGCATGGCCGCGGCCACGCTGCGCGGCAGCCGCACGCCGTGGCTGCAGCTGGCCGGCAACTACGCCGCCATCCGCGACAAGATCGAAGCCGTGCTGCCGGACTTCGCCGGCTTCAACGACAAGCTCCAGCAGCCCGGGGGCTTTCGGCTGCGCAACACCGCCAGCGAGCGGGTGTGGGTCACGGCCAGCGGCAAGGCGCAGTTCAGCACCCACGCCTTGCCGACGGACCTGGCCACCGAACGCATCGCCGCCCGCCAGCGGGACCAGCGCGTGTTCACCCTCACCACGCTGCGCTCGCACGACCAGTACAACACCACCATCTACGGCCACGACGACCGCTACCGCGGCGTCTATGGCCACCGCCGCGTGGTGTTCATCCATGCGGACGACCTGAAGGACCTGGGCCTGAAAGCCGGCGATTGGGTGGACATCACCAGCCTGTACTGCGCCGAAGGCAGCCAGGACGTGCAGCAGCGCCGGGCCGAGCGGTTTTTGCTGGTGGCCTACGACATCCCGCGCGGGTGTCTGGCCAGCTACTACCCCGAGACCAACCCGCTGGTGCCGCTGGAGAGTTTTTCCATCACCGCGCGCACGCCGACGAGCAAGTCCATTCCCGTCGTGCTGACCCGCCATGCTGAGCCCGGCCCTGCTGCTGCAGACGCTGCATGAGCTGGCGCCCGGCGGCGAGCCGGTGGCGCTGACCCGGCTCGCCAAGCGGCTGGACGAGCGCGTGAGCGTGCTGCTGCGCGAGCTCACGCTGTTGAGCGACGCCTCGATGGGCGGTGTGCCCGGCCCGGGGCTGGTGCAGCTGGCGTGTGACGACGCCGGCCGCTGGACGGTGCGCCTACTCGCCTAAGCGTTCCAGCAGCGCCGCGTCCAGGATGTCGATGCTGCGGTAGCCCAGCTTCAGCGCGCCAGCCTTGGCCAGTTCGCCCAGCTCCTTGCTGAGCGTCTGGCGTGTCAGCCCCAGCATCATGGCCAGCGCTTCTTGCGACACCGGCAGCTGCTGCCGGGGTTGCGCGGCCAGCGTGGCGTCGCCCCGCGCCAGCAGGGCCAGCCGGCGCGCCAGGCGGGCGCGGGTGGGCCGCAGCGTGGCGTCTTCCACAATGCCGAACAGCGTGCGCAGCCGGCCGGCCATCAGGCGGGCCAGTGCGGTGGCGAAGGCGTTGTCTTGCATCAGCCGCGCAAACGCGGCGGCCGGCACCGCGAACACGCCGGTGGCGCCCACGGCGGTGGCGTCGTGCACGCGCGGGCCGCCGTCCAGCAGCGAGATCTCACCGAACCAGTTGCCCGGCTCCAGCACCGCGAGGATGGACTCGGTGCCGTCTGCCGCCGTGCTGCTGGCCTTGATCGCGCCGTGGCACACCGCGTGCCAGTCGCCCGGCGCGTCGCCCTGGCGGAACAGCACCTCGCCGGGGCTGAGTTTCTGCACCCGGCCCGCCGCCAGCACGGCCTCGGCCAGCGCAGGCGGCAGCGACGCAAACCACGGGTTGGCACGCAGGGCATCGAGTTCGGGCATGCCCGGAATTGTCGGGTTTCAGGCAGAGCGCGCCGCCCCTCGCATGCCCCAATCGCGCCTCACAACCACTTCAGGAGACTGCGATGACGACCTCTGTGCGCGACCACGTGAGCGCCGAAGAATGGGCCCTGCGCCAAGACCTGGCGGCCTGCTACCGGCTGGTGGCGCAGATGGGCTGGGACGACCTCGTCTTCACCCACATCAGCGCCCGCGTGCCCGGCCCCGAGCACCACTTCCTCATCAACCCCTACGGGCTGATGTTCGACGAGATCACCGCCAGCAACCTCGTGAAGGTGAACGGCCAGTGCCAGAAGGTGATCGACTCGCCCCACCCGGTAAACCCGGCAGGCTTCGTCATCCACAGCGCCGTGCATGCCGCCCGCCCGGACGTGCAGTGCGTGCTGCACACCCACACCACCGCGGGCGTGGCCGTCAGCGCCCAGGCCGACGGCGTGCTGCCCATCTCGCAGCAAAGCACCTTCGTGCTCGCCTCGCTGGGCACCCATGCGTATGAAGGCGTGGCCTTCCGCCCCGACGAGGGCCCGCGCCTGCAGGTCGACCTGGGCGCGAACACCTTTCTGCTGCTGAAGAACCACGGCCTGCTGACCGTGGGCGGCTCGGTGGCCGATGCCTTCCTGGCCATGCACACCTTCGAGTCCACCTGCCGCATCCAGGTCGCTGCGCAAAGCGGTGGCGGCGCGCTGACGGCGGTGGACCCCGCCATCCTGCGCGGCACGGCCGAGGCGATGCGCGTGCAAACCGGCGGGCTGGGCGGCGCCTTCGTATGGCCGGCCCTGCTGCGCAAGCTGGACCGCACGGCGCCCGACTTCCGGGCCTGACGCGATGAACGCGCTTGTTCTGACGAACGCGCTGCTGGTGGCGCTGGCGGTGGTGATGGCGGGACTGGGCCTGTCGCTCACGCTGGACGACTTCCGCCGCCTGCGCGCCCACCCCGGCGCGGCGCTGCTGGCCCTGGGCCTGCAGGTGGTGGTGCTGCCGCTGGCGTGCGTGGCGGTCATCGCCGCGTTTCAGCTGCCGCCGCTGTATGCGGTGGGGCTGATGCTGCTGGCCGCTTCGCCCGGGGGCATCACGGCCAACCTGTTCAGCCATTTGTTCGGCGGGCATGTGGCCATGAACTTGTCGCTCACGGCGCTGAACACCGTGCTGTCCCTCGTCACGCTGCCGCTCATCGCCAACGGTGCGATTGCGCACTACGCGGGCGGCGGGCAGGTGGTGCCGCTGCCGTGGCAGAAGCTGGTGGAGGTGATTGCCGTCATCGCGGTGCCGGTGGTGCTGGGCATGGTGGTGCGCCGCGCGCGGCCGGCGTGGGCGGCGCGCTTGGACCGGCCGGTGAAGGCGCTGTCTGCCGTGCTGCTGGTGGTGCTGACCGTGGCCGCCATCGCCAAGGAGCGCGAGGCGCTGCTGAGCGCCGCGGGCGAGCTGGGCGGCGCGGTGCTGGTGTTCAACCTGCTGAGCCTGGCGGCGGGCTATGGCCTCGGGCGGCTCGTGCGCCTGCCGCGGCCGCTGTGCATCGCCATCGGCTACGAGGTGGGCGTGCACAACTCCACGCTCGCGCTCTACCTGGCCCTGGGCGTGCTGCAGCAGTTCGCGGTGGCGCTGCCGGCGGCGCTGTACTCGGTCAGCATGTACGTCACGGCACTGGCCTTCGGCTTCTGGCTGCGGCGACACTCGGCCGCATGAAACTCCTCGGCCGCCTCAGCTCCATCAACGTCCGCAAAGCGATGTGGACTGCTGCCCAGCTGGGCCTGCCCCTCGATCGCGAGGACTGGGGCGCCGGCTTTCGCTCGCCGCAGGAGGCCGCCTACCTGGCGCTCAACCCCAACGGCCTCATCCCCGTGCTCATCGACGGCGACTTCGTGCTGTGGGAGAGCAACAGCATCTGCCGCTACCTCGCCGCCAAGGCCGGCGCCACGACCCTGCTGCCGGCCGACCCGCAGCGCCGCGCCCGCGTGGAGCAGTGGATGGACTGGCAGGCCGGCGAGTTGAACAACAGCTGGCGCGTGGCCTTCATGGCGCTGGTGCGCGGCCAGCCCGCCACGGCCGAGGCCATTGCCGCCAGCGTGGCTGGCTGGAACCGGCACATGGCGCTGCTGGACGCGCAGCTCGCCAACACCGGCGCCTTCGTCTGCGGGCCCGAGTTCACGCTGGCCGACGTGGTGCTGGGCCTGTCCGCCCAGCGCTGGCTGAACGCCCCCATCGAGCGCCTGGAACTGCCGGCCGTGGCCGCCTGGATGCAGCGCCTGGCCGCGCGGCCAGGCTTTGCCGAGTTCGTGGGCAACGGAATGCCCTGACTCAGCCCGCAAAGTTGAACCGCACCACCGCCACCGCCAGCGCGAACAGGTAGCCGCAGGCGAAGCGGTCGATGCGCAGCAGCGGCTCGCCGCGCCGGGCGCGCCACAGGCCGATCAGCGTCATGGCCCCGCCTGCCAGCACCGGCGTCACCACCAGGTTCAGCAGCCGCGGCCAGCCCTCACGCGTGAAGTGACCGGGGAACAGCCACACGCTGACGGCGCCCACCAGCCCGCCCAGCAGCAGGTAGCCCAGCGCGGCCACCCACACATTGGGCTGGCGCTGAAACGGCTGGGCCAGCGAGCGCAGGCCCAACTCCACGAGCAGTTCGCCGCAGACCTGGAAGATCAACTCCAGCAGCAGTTCCAGCAAGATCTCCAGGGCGGCCTCCGGGTGCGGTGCAAACAGGAATGGGGTGAGGGGCGCAGCCTAGCCCAGCCGGCTGCTGACCCGCGTCGGTTCCTGCATGTGAAAAAGGCCCACGGCCGACGCCGTGAGCCTGGGGCGCGGGCGAGGTGGCTGCGCTGCGTGCTGTCCGGCTCAGCCCAGCCGCACCGGCACGAAGATCTGCTGGCCGTCGCGCGCCACCAGCAAGGCCACCGAGGCGGGCTTGCTCTTCAGCGCCTCGCGCACCTGCTCCACGTTGTCCACCGGCTTGCCGTTCAGGGCGAGCAGCACATCGCCGGGTTGCACGCCGGCCAGCTGGGCCGGGCCGGTCACGCGCTCCACCAGCAGGCCGCGGTCCAGGCCGGCGCTGCGCAGCTCCTGCCGTTCCAGCGGCCGCAGCGCCAGGCCCAGCTGGCCACCTTGCGGGGCGGCGCTGGCCTCTTGCACGTCCTTGTCGGCGCGGCCCAGCGGCACGGTTTCGTTCAGTCGGGTCTTGTCGCGCCACAGCTCCAGCCTGAGCTTGTCGCCCGGGCGGGCCAGGCCCACGCGGCTGGACACATCGCCCGCCACGCGCACCGGCTCGCCGTCGATGGCCGTGATCACATCCCCTGCCTTCAGCCCCGCCTTGGCCGCAGCGCTGCCCGGCACCACGCTGGACACCAGAGCACCGTCCGGCGCCTCCAGCCCGAAGGACGAAGCCAGCGGGGCCGACAGGTCTTGCAGCGTCACGCCCAGGCGGGCGTGCTCCACCTTGCCGTGGGCCACGATCTGGTCCTTGATCTTCAGCGCCACGTCGATGGGAATCGAGAACGCCAGGCCCTGGAAGCCGCCGCTTTGCGAGTAGATCTGCGCGTTCACGCCCACCACGCGGCCGGCGGCGTCGAACAGCGGGCCGCCGGAGTTGCCGGGGTTCACGGCCGCGTCGGTCTGGATGAAGGGCACCACGTTGCTGTCGCCTGGCAGCGAGCGGCCCTTGGCGCTGACGATGCCCTGGCTGGCCGACTGCTCGAAGCCGTAGGGCGAGCCGATGGCCAGCACGTAGTCGCCCACCTGCACCTGCTTGGGGTCGCCCAGCTGCACGGTGGGCAGGTTCTTGGCGTCCACCTTCAGCACAGCGATGTCGGTGGCCGGGTCGCTGCCCAGCACCTGGGCCGAGAACTCGCGCCGGTCGCTGAGCTTCACCGTCACCTGCTTGGCTTCACGCACCACGTGGGCGTTGGTCAGGATCAGGCCGTCCGTGCTGATGATGAAGCCCGACCCCTGGCCGCGGAAGGGTTGAGCGCTGCGAGGCTGCATGCGCAGGCCCGGAACGCCGCGGAAGAAGCGGAAGAACGGGTCGTTCTCCAGCCCCGGCATGGCCGCGCTGCCCGCGCCCTCGCCGTCGTCATTACCCGACGCGTTGTTGCTCGCCTTGTGCAGGCCGGCCACGGTGATGCCCACCACGGCCGGGCCTTGCGTTTGCACGATGGCGCGGTAGTTGGGCGTCTGCCCCGGCGGCAACGGTGCGACTGGCGCCGCCGGCGCCGTCACCGCGGCCACCGCGGCAGCCGTGGGCGTGAGCCGTGCCGGCCCGTCGCCGGTGGCCGGGGCGCTGCTGGGCGCCTTGTTCTGCAGCCAGGTCGGCAGCGTCCAACCCGACGCGGTGGTGGTCAACGTCACGCCGGCGGCCAACAGGGCGGCGGCGGTGGCCGTCAGTGCAGTCTTGGTGTTGCGGGTCATCGAGTGCTCCTCAGTCCAGCGGCGGTGCGGCCGGTTGCGAGTCACTCTAGGCAGCGTGCGTGAGGGCTGCGTGAGGCGAAGGTGAGGCCAAGGTTAAGGCCGCCGACCGCGCGTTGGCTGGTGGATCGGGAGGTTGCGCGGGGGCGCCCCCCAGGGTTCCTTGGAGTGAGCCCGCTGGCGGGCGGGCCTCACGTGCTCAGCGCTCAGCTGCCCTGCTTGCTGTGCAGGTTGGGAACGAACAGGTCGGTCCACTTGGCCGGCTTGGTTTTGATGGTGCCGGCTTTGCTCATGAACACGGCGTAGTCCATGACGCTGACCGGTGTGGTGGAGAACTTCATGGCCGGGTCGGCCAGCATCTTCTCCACCTCGTCCATGCTGACCTTGGCGTTGGACACCTTCAGATAAATCTGGGCGGCGGCTTTGCGGTCCTTGGCGATCAGCGCATTGGCCTCTTCCTGGGCAGCGAGGAAGGCGTTCACGTGCTTGGGGCGATCGTCCACGAAGCGTTTGGCGGCAAAGACCACATCCAAGGTGATGTTGCCGAGGACCTCCGTCGAGTCGAAGACGCGATGGACCTTGGGGTTCTGGGCCTCGATGTACGCGAACGGCGGCGAGGTGAGGTGGGCGTTGATTTCCGTCTTGCCTGTGAGCAAGGCGTTCATGGCTTCGGGGTGAGCCAGGCTGACGGTGTTGGCATCCAGCTTGTCGTACTGGTCCACACCGAACGTCTTGGCCGCCACCATCTGCAGGATCACCGCGGAGAGCGAGGTCTTGATGCCCGGGATCGCGATCTTGTCCTTGGGGCCGATGTCCTTGAGGCTCTTGACGGCCGGATTGGTGGTGTTGAGCCACAGGGCTGAGCTGCTGAGTGCGCTCAGGCCGATCACTTCCGATCGCGGGATGCCCCGTGCCTTGGACCACAGCGTGATGAAGCCCGGTGCACCGATTCCGGCGATGTCGAGGTTGCCGGCCAGCATGGCGTCGTTGATCACGTTGCCGCCGTCCAGCACGATCCAGTTGACCTGGACCGGGCCCAAGCCCATGGCCTGGGCCTGCTTCTCGATGAGGCCCTGATCGCGCATCACCATCAGCGGCAGGTACAGCAGCCCGTGGCCGTGCGAGATGCGGATCTTTTGCTCCTCCGCGTGGGCGCTGCCGGTGAATGCCAGCGTGGCGGCCAAGGCCAGCGCCATGCGGCGCGTGAATCGATTCAACATGTGTGTCTCCTGGATGTAGTTCGGGTTCAGTGCTGCATGCCCCAGCGGCGAATGGTTCGGCGTTCGATGGCGGCAAACAGCACGTTCTCGACCACCAGCCCAATCAAGATCACGAAGAACAAGCCGGCGAACACGTTGGCGGTTTCCAGCTGATTGCGGTTCTCGAAGATGAACCAGCCCAAGCCGCCTTTGCCCGACGACACGCCGAACACCAGCTCGGCGGCAATCAACGTTCGCCAGGCAAAGGCCCAGCCGATCTTCAAGCCGGTCAGGATGGCGGGGAACGCGGCCGGGATCAGGATGCGCCCCACCAGCGCAAAGTTGCCCAGGCCGTAGTTCTGGCCCACCATGCGCAGCGTTTTGGACACCGCGCGAAAGCCGCCGTGGGTGTTCAGCGCCACAGCCCACAGCACCGAGTGCACCACGACAAAGATCACGCTGCCCGTGCCCAGGCCGAACCAGATCAGCGCAAGCGGCAGCAGCGCGATGGCAGGCAGTGGGTTGAACATGGACGTGAGCGTTTCCAGCAGATCGGTGCCAACGCGCGAACTGATGGCCACCGTGGTGAGCACGGCTGCACCCGTCACGCCAATGCCGTAGGCCACCAGCAGCACCTGCAGCGACACGCCGGCACGCTCCAGCAGCACGCCATCCGCAATGCCCTTCACGAACGCGGTCACCGTCTCCAGAAAGGTGGGAAACAGCAGCGCGTTGTCGAGCCAGCGGCCGTACAGCTCCCAGATGGCAGCGAGCACGGCCAGGATGACGACCTTGCGCAGTCCGCTGTGGCGGTACAGGGCATCGAACGTCGACAGCGGTCGTTGTGCCACGCTTTCAGAGGGCGGGGCGATGTCCAGCACGATCTCGGGCCGTGCAACTTGAGGGGTGGTCATGTTCATGGCGATCAGTGGAAGAGCATGGCGTCGATGCGGGCTTCGAGCTCGGCCTGTTTGGCTGTTCCCAGTTCTGCGGGGGCCACGCTGTTGAGCTCGGCCTTCACGCGGCCCGGGTGCGGCGACAGCAACAGAATGCGGGTGCCGATGCGAACGGCTTCGTCGATGGAGTGCGTCACGAACAGCACCGTGAAGCGGGTGTCGTCCCACAGCTGCAGCAGTTCCTCCTGCATCTTGCGGCGGGTCAGGGCATCGAGTGATGCGAAGGGCTCGTCCATCAAGAGCACCGTGGGTTCCATGGCCATGCCGCGGGCAATCGCCACGCGCTGCTTCATGCCGCCCGACAGCATGTGCGGGTAGCTGTTCGTGAAGCGCGCCAGGCCCACTTTCTCGATGTAGTGGTCGGCCCGGTCGCCGGCTTCAGCGCCCCTCAGGCGGCCGCTGGATTCCAGCGCAAAGATCACGTTCTGGCGAACGGTCTTCCAGGGCAGCAGTTGGTCGAACTCCTGGAACACCATCATGCGATCGGGGCCCGGGCCATGCACCGGTGTGCCGTTCAGCAGGATCTGACCCTCGCTCGGCGTGATGTAGCCGCCGATGGCTTTGAGCAAGGTGGACTTGCCGCAGCCCGACGGGCCGAGCAGCACGAAGCGGTCTGAGGGGTGCACTTGGAAGTCGACCCGACTGGTCGCCGTGACCAGTGCATCGTCGGTTTTGTATTGCAGCGTCACGCCCTGCACATGCAGCAGCGGACGCCCGGTGTGGGCGCTCATGGCTTGTCTCCTTGCCTGTTGTGTGCTGGGCAGATTAGGCTTGGACTCTGTTGTGAATCTGACCGAATGCGCATCCTGCTTGTTGAAGACACCGAAGACGTGGCCGAGGGGGTCATTGCCGTGCTGCGGCATACCGGCCACACCGTCGACTGGCAGGTGGATGGGCGTCAAGCCGAGAGCCTGGCGATGCACGGCGACTACGACTTGGTCATCCTGGACGTGATGCTGCCGGGCCTGGACGGGCTGTCCTTGCTGCGCCGGATGCGTGATGCGGGCGTGGCCTCGCCGGTGCTGATGCTGACCGCGCGCATCCACCTCGACGACCGCGTGGATGCTTTGGATCTGGGGGCTGACGACTACCTCACCAAGCCGTTTGCCTTTCGGGAGTTGGAGGCCCGCGTGCGGGCCTTGCTGCGCCGACGCGCGGGCGATGCGACCAACCTGCTTCAGTGCGGTGCCATCGGCATCGATCGCAAGACGCGCAACGTGACCGTCGCGGGTGCGGCCGTGGATCTGTCGCGCCGTGAGGTGACGCTGCTGGAAATCATCGCTGCCCGGCCGGGGCGGATCTTCAGCAAGGAAGAGCTGATCGATCGTTTGTTCAGCGTGGACGACGCGCCCAGCGCCAATGCCGTCGAGCAGGTGATTGCGCGGTTGCGGCGCAAGCTGGAGGGCGCAGGGGTGGAGATCAAGACCCTGCGGGGCCTGGGCTACCAGTTGGTCGTCACGCCGTGAGGTGGCAACCTCGATCGCTGTATGCGCGGCTGGCGCTGGCGCTGACGCTGGTGTTGGGCGCGGCGGGCTCGGGCTTGCTGGTGGCGGCCTGGTGGTACGCGAGCGTGGCGGCTGATGAGGCGTACGACCAGATCCTGGTGTCCGGTGCGCTGCAGATTGCGGAGAACACCTGGCTGAACAAGGGTGTGCTGGATGTGGATGTGCCGTTGGCGGCTTTTGCCGTCTTGTCGGCCCGTGACCGCGTGTTCTACCAAGTGCTGGACCCTCAACGCCGCGTGGTGGCCGGAGACCCGTCGCTGCAGGTGGCGGTGCCGTGGGAAGGCATCAAGCGAGGGCCGGTCCTGTTGAGCGCCGTCGTTCAGGAGCAGCGAGTGCGTGTGGCCATCGTGGGGCGGCACGTGATGCCGCAGGACCCGCAGGGGTGGGCGGCCGTTGTGCTGGCCGAAACCCAAATCGCACGAGGGACGTTGGCGCAGAGTCTGGCCACCAAGGCGCTGTGGATCATTGGGTTGATGGGGGTCATCACCATCGGCGCTGCCATGGTGGCTGCGCAGCGCGCGTTGAAGCCCTTGCACGACGTGGCCCGCGCGATCGGCGCACGTGACGCCGCCTCCCGCGATCCCCTGGTGGTCGAGGCGCCGCCAGAAGCCGAAGTGCTGGTGCAAACCATCAACGACTTCATTGCGCGGCTCAATGCACGCATCGCGCTGATGCGACGCGTGATGGGGGATGTGGCCCATCAAATTCGCACGCCGCTGGCTGCCATTGCATCGCAGGTGGAGTTGTGGGAGTACGCGCCGGACGAGGCGACGCGGCGGGTGCAAGCGCAACGCATCAAGACGCGGCTGGAGGACGTGGGCGAACTGTCCAGTCAGATGCTGAGTCATGCCCTGGTGTTGCACCGCTCCCAGGGCGTGAGCATGGACAGGGTGGACCTCGTGGACCTTGTGCGGCAGCAGTTGATGCAACAACTGGAAGACCGGCCCGCGAGGCAGGTCGATGTCGAGTTCACTGCGCCGGACCAGCCGGTCTGGACATGCGGTGATGCGGTCATGCTCAAGGAGGCCGTGCGCAACGTGCTGGGCAATGCGCTGACGTATGGCGTGCGAACGCGCTTGTGCGTGGCGGTGAAGTCCACGGCATCTCACGCCGAGATTTGCGTGGAAGACGATGGGCCGGGCATTGAGCCGACGCGCTGGGACGCGCTGCGCCGCCCCTTCACGCCACGTGGTGACGGCCGCATCGGCGCCAGCCTGGGCTTGTCCATCGTGGACGAAGTGATGCGGGCCCACGGGGGCGAGCTGCGTTTCGAGGCCCCGGCCTCGGGCGGCTTTCGGGTCGTGCTTCGCTTGACGCTGGAACTGCAGCTGACGGGTGCGTGAAGCGGGCAGCGGCGAGGGGGCGCTGCGCTGGACGCCCATTCAGCGCCGTGCCGGCACCTCGTAGCTGAAGTCCGCGCGCGAGGTCGGGCCGGACGCGGGTGCGGCCCCGGGCGGTGCGGTGCGCCGGTAGTCCACCCGCACCCGCTGGGCATCGACGCTCACGCGCAGGTGCCCGCTGTTGGGGTGCACCACCGCGCCGGGGTAGGCCTCGGCGAAGTAGAGCGCCTCGTGGGGGTCGGCGGGTTCGGGCACGGTTTGGTAGATCACGCCGTCCAGGGTCTCGCGGGCGGAGACATGGTCATGGCCCTGGAAAAAAATCGTCACGCCCGTGCGCACGAAGAGCGCGTGGATGGGCTCGGGCCAGCCCGGGCGGCGGGTGGCGAATTCGTCGCGGCCGCGGCGGTCTTGGCCGCCCCACTCGTACAGCCGCGCCAGGCCCGCGCCGCCGCGCCCGGTGCCCAGCACGTGGTGGGCGAACACGAACTTGTACTTGGCGCGGCTTTGCGTCAGCGTCTCACGCAGCCAGCGGTACTGGGCCTCGCCCAGGGTGTTGTTCCAGAGGTCACGGCCGCCCTTGCTGCCCCCCGTGTCACCGCCCTTGTCGCCACCTTTGTCCCGCGAGCCCAGCGCGTTGTCCACCGGCTGGGGGCTGTGCCAGTACGGGTCGATCACCACGAACAGCGCGTCGCCCCAGGTCCACGCGTGGTAGTCGCGCAGCAGGCCGATGTGAGGCACTTCGAGCGTGTCGCCGCTGTAGAAGCGGTTGGGCGCGGGCTGGGGGTAGAGCCGGTTGCGTGCGTTCTGGGCCCACACCGCCACGTTGTGGGGCGTGCCGTCGAGGTTGGCGGCGGCCGCCTGCTCGTGGTTGCCGTTGACCAGAAACACCGGCGCGCTTTGCCCCACGAGGGCGAGAAACGGGCGCTGCAGCCGGTAGCGCTGGGTCACGGTGGCGGCGTTCAGCTCGGGCAGGGTGTCGACGCTGAAGTCGTCGCCCAGCGTGAGGTAGAAGTCCGGCCGATCGGCCGCCGCGGCGCGCAGGGTCTGGGCGTACATCGCCGCATCGAACTGGTGGCCACGCTCGGGGTGGCTGTCGCCCTGCAACGCGAAGCTGAACGCCTCGCCCGGTGCCCGCTGGGTGTGGAAGGCGTGCTCCGCCCCGGTGTCGAAGCGCTCAGCGCCCACGCGGCGCGACAGCAGCCGGTAGCGCTGCGCCCGCCCCGGGGCCAGGCCGGTGAGTTCGATCTCGGCCGGCTCGCCGGGTTCGAGCTGGCGCAGCGGTGTGCGGCGCCAGGCGGCCTCGCCCTCGCTCGCAAACTCCACCACGGCTTCCAGGCGGTCGGCGCTCAGCACGTTCAGCGTCACGCTGTCGCGCGTGGGCCGGCCCAGCAGCACCGAGAGGCGGTCCAGCGCGGCCACATCGGCGGGCAGCACCAGCGCGGGTTGTCGGCCCCTGCCGCCGCGTTCGCCTCGTTCGGCTTTCTCGGTGGGGCCGCGGCGGCGGGCGCCGTCGTCGTCGGCCTGGGCCAACGCGGTGTGGGCCGCCACGGCCAGCAGCGTGGCCCACAGCAGCCGGGGCAGGTGCCGCTTCATGGCGCCCCCAGTTCGGCGCGGTGCAGCACTCGCGGGCTGGCACCTTCGGTGGCCACGTATTCCGCGATCACGCGCTCCGGCGTGCAGCGCAGGCGCAGGTAGCCGCCTTCGCCGCGCACCACGCCGCTGCGGTAGCCGTAGTCGGCGCCGGCCTGGGTGTGGCCCGGGCCGCTGTGGCCGGGCTGGGGTACCTCCACGTAGGCGATGCCGTCCAGGCTCTGCCAGGCAAAGAGGTGGTCGTGGCCGTGGAACACGGCCGTCACGCCGGTGCGCCGCAGCAGCGCGTGGATGGGCTCGGCCCAGCCGGGGCGGTGGGCTGCCAGGCCGTCGCTGCCATCGGCGTTGCGGCCGCCCCATTCGCCGTAGCCGGCGGCCTCCACGCCGCCGCGGCCCTGGCGGTCCAGCCCGCCCAGCAACTGGTGCACGAACACCAGCTTGTGCCGTGCGCGGCTGTGCTGCAGGGTGTCGCGCAGCCAGCGGGTTTGGGCCTCGCCGAGCGACAGACCCCAGCGGTCGTCGCTGCGCCCGGTGGGGCCGTGCCAGTAGGGGTTGAGCACGACGAACAGCGTGTCGCCCCAGGTCCAGGCGTAGTAGTCCTGCAGGCGGGCGCCGTCGGGGTGGCGGGTCTCGTCGCCCGTGTAGATGTAGCCCGGCTCGGGGTTCGCGAAATGCCGGCGCCGCATGGCGTTGGCCCAGTCGGCCAGGCTGTCGGAGCCGCGGCGCAGCTTGGCCTCTTCGCCGTCGTGGTTGCCCAGCACCAGAAACACCGGCAGGCCCAGTTGGCCGAGGTAGTGGTGCTGCTGGGCGTACTGCGCGGCGGCGGCCTCGCGGCTGGCGTGCTTGTCCACCATGAAGGTGTCGCCCAGGTCGATGTGGAAGTCCGGCGCGTCGGCGCGGGCTGCGGCCAGGGTGCGCTGGTAGAGGGTGGGGTCGGTGTTCTGGTCGAGGTGGGAGTCGGCGGTCAGCGTGACGGTGAAGCTCGCACCGGCCGCACGCGCGGTGTGCCAGCCGCCCTGGGCCAGCGTGCGGCCATCCTCGGCGCGTAGCTCGTAGCGGTAGGCCCGGTCGGCGGCCAGGCCGTCCAGGCGCAGCAGCAGGGGCTCGCCCTGGCGCAGCGTCAGGCGGCGCTCGCCGCCGGCCGCGTCGGGTTCGCGGGCCTGCCAGCGCAGCACCACGGCCTCGTCGCGCCGCGCGGCGCGCAGGCTGAGCGTGACGGCCGTGGCCTCGGGCCGGCCCGGCACCACGTCCACCTCGGGTTGGGCGGTGAAGGGGGCGGGCTGGTGCGCCGGGCCTTGGCGCTCGGGCGGCGGCCCGGGCCGGCCGCGCGGCCGGCCGTCTTGTGCGTGGCTGGCGGCGAGCAGCAGCCCGGCAGCAGCCATCAGCAGGAGGGGGCGCAGGCGTCGCGGCATGGGGTGGGGCGTGTCAGCGGCCGAGTGTGCGGGGCTTCAGGGGCGCGGCACGGTCCAGCGGTCGTCCACCTGCGCATTTTTGCGCGTGGCGGTCTCGTCCTTGGGCAGCCAGGCGCGCACGTACTCGCTGGTCACGCCGGCGGGGCTCACGGTCACGCGCAGGTGGCCCGAGCTGCTGGCGATGGTGCCGCTGGTGTAGTGGTAGGCCTGGGCCAGGCTGGCGCCGCTGCTGGTGTTGGCCGCACTCGGCTGGGGCACCTCCTGGTAGACGATGCCGTCGAGCTGCTGGCGGGCGTAGAGGTGGTCGTGCCCGTGGAACACCGCCGTCACCTTGTTCTGCACCAGCAGGGTGTGGATGGGCGCGGCCCAGCCGGGGCGGTGCGCCGCAAAGCCGTCGCTGCCGTCGAAGTTCTTGCCGCCCCACTCGAAGAAGGGCGCGGCCTCCACGCCGCCGCGCATCTGCCCGTCCAGCCCGCCCACCAGGTTGTGCAGGAAGACGAACTTGTAGGCCGCGGTGCTGGTGGCCAGGGTGTCGGCCAGCCAGCGGTACTGGCGCTCGCCCAGGGTGAGGTTCCAGCCGTCTTTGCTGGCCTGGGCGGTGCTGTTCCAGTAGGGGTCCAGCACCACAAAGAGCGCGTCGCCCCACTGCCAGCTGTACCAGGCGGCACGCGTGCCGGTGATGGGGTCGGGCTGGGTGTCACCGCGGTAGAAGAAGCCCGGCTGCGGGTTGGCGAAGTAGGTCTGCCGCGCCTGCGTGGCCCAGGCGGGCAGGGCCTGGGCGGTGCGGGTGTCCAGCCAGCCCAGCTCGCCGTCGTGGTTGCCGTTGACGAGGAAGAGCGGCACCGAGTGGCTGAAGCGTCCGAAGTTCACCCGCTCGTAGGCGTAGCGGCGGTTCACGGTGGCGGCGTCGGGCGCCATCTGCACGAGGGCCGCCAGCGGGTCGCTGTGCTTCTCGGTCATGAAGGTGTCGCCCAGGTCGATGTGGAAGTCCGCCCGGTCGGCCAGCACGTTGTCCAGCGTGCGTTGGTACAGCGCGAGGCTGGAGTTTTCGTCGAGGTGCGAGTCGGCCTGCAGCGTGAAGCTGAAGCTCGCGCCGGCGGCCCGGGCCGTGTGCAGGGCGTAGTCAGGGCTGGCCGTGGCGCTGCCGGCGCCTGTGGCGGTGAACAGCAGCCGGTAGCGGTAGGCCGTGTCGCCCTGCAGGTTGCCCAGCGTGAGGCTGGCCACCTCGCCGGCTTTCACAGCCACTGCCGCGCTCTGCAATTCAGCCCCGCCGGCCTGCGGCGCGTAGGCCACCACGAGGGAGCCGGTTTGGTCCGCACTCAGCAGCTTGAGCGTGACCGTGCTGGCCGTGGGCGCACCCAGCAGCACGCTGCCGTTGAAGGCCGCCCCCGGGGTGGGGGCAGGGGCGGGCGCTGGGCTGGGCGCCGGAGTGGGCGCAGGGCTTGGCGCAGGGCTGGGGGCAGGCGTTGGTGCCGGGGTGGGTGCCGGGGTGGGGGCGGGTGCAGGCGTAGGTGCGGGCGCGCTGCTGCCACCCCCACCGCAGCCGCTGGCAAGCGCCACGGCCAGCAGCAGCGGGGCGGCGGGGTGGGCCCACGCGGAGCGGCGAGGTGACGGGGCTGGGCTCATGGTGGTGCTCATGGCGGGGTTCATGGCAAGGGTCAGGGCAGCGTGTAGCTGAAGACGGGTTTGCCGCTGAGCTGGGTGGCCGTTTCGTCCTTCGGCAGGAAGGTGCGCACGTACTCCACCTTCACGCCCGTGGGCGTCACGTTCACCCGCGTGTAGCCGCTGTTGGGGAACTTGTCGCCGCTCAGGTAGGCGTCGCCGTTCCAGAGCGTGTAGTTCGGGTCGGCGGGCTCGGAGACGGTCTGGTAGGTCACGCCGTCGAGCTGCTGGCGCACCCAGATGTGGTCGTGCCCCTGGAAGAAGATGCTCACGCCGGTGCGGGCCATCAGCTGGTGCAGCGGCTCGGTCCAGCTGGGGCGCTGGGTGGGGAAGTCGAAGCTGCCGTTGGCGCTCTGCCCGCCCCATTCCCACAGCTTGGCCAGCTCCACGCCGCCGCGCCCGGTGCCCATCACATGGTGGGCGAACACGAACTTGTACTTGGCGCGGCTGCCCTCCAGCGTGGCCTTGAGCCAGCGGTACTGCGCGTCGCCATGCGTCACTTGCCACATCTCGCTGCGCTTGGCGCCGTTGCCGAACACGTTGTCCACCGCCACCGGCGAATGCCAGTAGGGGTCGATCACCACGAACAGCGCGTCGCCCCAGGTCCAGGCGTAGTAGTTGCGCAGCAGCCCGATGTGATTCACCGGCGTGGTGTTGCCGCTGTAGAAGGCGTCGGGTGCGGGCTGCGCGTAGTGCGCGTTGCGCGCCGTTTGCGCCCACACCGCCACGTTGTTGGGCGTGCCGTCCAGCAGGTAGCCGGCCGCCTGCTCGTGGTTGCCGTTGACGAGGTAGATCGGCGCCTGGCGCCCCAGCAGGCCGAGGTAGGGGCGCTGCAGCGTGTAGCGGCCCGTCACCTGCGCGGCGTTGATGGTGGCCGGGTCCAGCGTGTCCACGCTGAAGTCGTCGCCCAGCATCACGTAGAAGTCCGGCCGGTCGGCCGCCACGGTCAGCAGGGTGCGGGTGTAGAGGTCGGGGTCGAACTGCGTCTTGAGCCGCTCGGGGTGCGAGTCGCCCTGCACCGCAAAGCTGAAGCTGCTGCCCGCCGGCCGCGCGGTTTGAAAGCTGTACTCCGTGCCCGGCTCGCCGCTGGCCGCGCCCGTGGGCTGAAAGTAAAGCCGGTAGAAGTGGCGCGTGTTCGCCGCCAGGCCGTCCAGCAGCACATCCACCGGCTCACCCGCCACCAGGGCCACGGGCGCCGTCTTGCGGTCCAGTTGGCCCGACACCGTTCCGTAGGCCACCCACACCTGGCCGGCCTGATCGGGCGAGAACACGTTGGCGTGAATGCTGGTGGCGCTGGGGCTGCCCAGCACCACGTTGCCGGTGAAGCTGCTGGTGCCGGGCGCCGGTGCGGGTGTCGGTGCGGGCGTGGGGGCAGGTGCAGGTGCAGGAGATGGCGCCGGCGCAGGCACCGGGGCTGGGGCGGGCGCCGGTGTGGGCGCAGGGGTTGGCGTGGGTGCGGGCGTGGGTGCGGGCGTGGGGGCCGAGCTGCCACCGCCGCAGGCGCTCACCGCCAGGGCGCAGGCCAGCACCCAGGCCCCCGCCGCCCAGGGCCTGGGGCAGCCTTCCGGCAACGTGGGGGCAAGCGGCAGCGGCGTCTTCATCATGGCCGCGGATGCTAGGAACCGCCGCCCCGCGCTGAATGACAAATTCGTCAGCCGCCGCCGGGCGTTTCTGACAGCACGGTCATGCAGCCGCGGCGCAGGTGGGTTGAAGTTCAGGCTCCATCCACGAACTTGGCGTCACCCCATGTCACTTCGCCTCGCCTCCTCGCTGATCCTGGCCGTGAGCGCCGCCACCCTGCCTGCGCTGGCTGGCACCCACGCCGCTGCCAAAGCCGGCGTGCAGCAAGACAAGCAAAAACTCGCCATCGACAAAGCCCAGCTCAAGGCCGACAAAGCCGCCGGCAACAAAACCGCCGTCGCGGCCGACAAGGCGGCGATCCAGGCCGACAAGCAGCAGCTCGACACCGACCGGGCGGCGGGGAAGGGCCAGACGGCGGGGCATTGAGCCCGGTGGCCGCAGCCAACGACGGCACGCTTGGCTTCGCCGTCGCTTTCACCCGACTCGGTGAGCGAGCCAGCCAGGCCGGCCCCGCACGCCACAAGGCCCGTAGGTTGGCGGTGAGCGCAGTGAACCCCAACGAAGCCCGCGACCCGTCGGGCCACGCCTGTCTCGCCTTAAAGACCCGGGTTGGGGTTCGTGAATTCACCCCAACCTACCGGGCTGAGCGGTCGGCAAGGCAATTGAACTGAACGACGGCAGCGCCGCGAGAGCGGACAATCCCGCGCTGACGTCTAGCTCTTTTGCCTCAGCACTGTTTCGTCGCCCCCATGCACAAGCTGATTAGTTCGCTCGTCCTAGTGGCGCTCACAGGTGCGTGCCGCGCCGACACCTTCGAGCCAGCCTTGCGATTGGCTCTGCCTGACAAGGTCGCGGGCATGTCCCTTGTCCTCTCGACTCGATCAGTGCAAACGGAAAGAGGTGCCAACTACGGTTGGCTTAGTGACGACTCGGAGCACACGTCTGGTTTCGTCACGGTAAACGTCCGTGGCGCCGAGCCCATCCCGGACGGCATCGAATCGCCTGCGATCAGGGGCGAGTTCGGCGAACGCATTGCCAAGATCGAACGTAAGCTGCCAAACGGCCGCGGGCCTGATCTCATCGGGCCGAGCGATCCGAGGCGGACCGCATACCCGGGTTGCGGCCCGCAATTCCTCTGGACCGCTTACACCTCGGAGTCGGACGAGGGGGTGAAGGTCTGGAGCGTCTACCTTTTGGCCATGAACAGCCACTTTGTGGAGGTAACGACCGGATACCTGGCGGACGACGAGACGGGTCGAGAAGTCGCCGATCGATTCGTCCAGGAAATGCGCAAGGTGCTGGGGCACTGCAGATAGCGGCGGGCACCGCCCATCGGCAGCTCCTCGCCGAATTCAGACAGTGGTGCCTTTGACGCCGACGACCGCTCCTGGCCGACAAGAGCCCTTCAGCCCAACACAACAGGCCGCACCACCGCCCCACCCGCCGCCCCCGCACCCTTCAGCCACCCCCAAACAACCCCCCCGTCTTCTCCGCCTCCGCCACCCCCGCCGCATCCAGCGGCGCGGCGTAGAGGAACGGCCCCTTGGGGTCGCGGGCGTCGTGGGGGCTGCGGTCGCGCAGGGCCTGGAGTTCGGTGCGTTGGCTCAGCGTCAGGGTCTGGCCGATCTGGGCGAAGGCCTGGGCTGCGCGGAAGGACAGGTCGCCGTCGAGCTCGCCGTAGCGGCGCGACAGCGCCAGCACGCGTGACCGGTCGGCGGGCTCGCCGGTGAGCAGGCGGCGCAGCTCGGTGGCGATCTGGCGGCGCACCGTGGCGATCTCCTGCAGCGTGGCGCGTTGTTGTTCGGGCAGGGCCTCCACGAGCGCGCGTTGCGGGCCTGACAGCAGGCTCAAAAACGTGGCGCCCGCGTCGCCGGTCAGCGCGGTGCTGATGGAGAAATCTTGCTTGCCGAGGGCGGGCGCGGTCTTGAGGCCGAAGCCGCCGAAGTACATGGCGTGGCGTTCGGGGCAGAAGTAGGTGTCGGCGTCCAGGCCGCCGCCCTGCCAGGCGAAGAGTTCGCTGGCGTGGGTCATGAGGGCCACGTCCAGCTCGTGCGGCAGGCTGCGGCGCTCGGGCGGCTCGGGGGCGTCGGGCCAGGTGCGGGAGTCGCCGAACTTCAGGCGCGCGAACTGCTCGCGCTGGGTGGGGCTCAGCGAGCGGATCACGCGGGCCATGGCCTCGGCGCGGGCCCAGGCGATCTGGCCGTCCAGCGCGTAGAGCGCGGCCGAGTGGGCGAGCACGGCGCTGCGGTTGAGCGGGCTGCGGGCGGCCGGGCCGGTGCGCTCCAGAGTCTGGCGGAAGGCCTTGATGAGGGGCAGGCGCAGCAGGCCGAAGCGGCGCACGTCGGCCGCCTGGGCGCGGGCGGCGTCGATGAGCACGGCGCGTTGCTCGGGGCTCAGGATGGCCAGCGTGTTGAACGCGATGCGGGTAAGGAAGGCGGGGCTGTGGCCGCCCTCCACGGCATCGGTGTCGCGCAGGTACTGGAAGCCGAAGTAGTCGGACACCTTGCCGGGCGGCAGGAAGGTGTCGGCCGCGAAGTTGCCGGTCAGGAAGGCCAGGCCGCTGAAGGCGAGGGTGTGCAGCTGGGCGCGGTCAGACATCGCCTGCTCCAGCGAGTAGCGCTGGCGCTCGCCCGGGGGCGGCGGGCGCGGCGGGCGGGCGGGGCGCTCGTCGGCCGGCTGGGCCAGGGCGCACGGCAGGGGGAGGGCCGCGGTCAGAGCCCAGGCCAGCAACTGGCGGCGGGGGGCGTGACGAAGGGGGTGGCGGAGCGTCATGGGGCGCACTCAGAAAGCGATGGGCACGGGGCCGGTTTTGCCGTCCACCCAGCGTTGCTGCGGACGATAGCTGACGAGCATCAGCGGCTCCAGCGCGGGC
Organism: Pelomonas baiyunensis; assembly: GCF_043555935.1. Taxonomy (NCBI): domain Bacteria; kingdom Pseudomonadati; phylum Pseudomonadota; class Betaproteobacteria; order Burkholderiales; family Sphaerotilaceae; genus Roseateles; species Pelomonas baiyunensis. The sequence continues at coordinate 623,773 of NZ_JBIGIB010000003.1, forward strand.
GGCAGCGCCACGGTCAGGGGGCTGCTGCGCGTGTCGAGGTCGTTCGGAATGTCACGGTCGGCCACGGCTTCCACGGCGATCACGGCGGGTTCTTCATGCACATGGGCCTGGGGCGTGACGGTCTGGCGCATCAGGCGCTGCTGCAGCTGGGCGTGCAGGTTCTTGCCGCTGGGGAAGCGCCAGCCGCTCAGCCGCAGCGGGGTGCTGCCCAGGCGCAGTTGCAGTGCATCGGTGAAGCGGGCCTGCACCTGCTGCCAGGCCTTCTCGGTCTCGGCCGGCCCTTGGGCCACCAGGGCGGCCAGGAACTCGGCCCGGGGCTGCTGGGGCGCTAGGGTGCGCTGCATCAGGCCCAGCGGCTCCACGTAGAACTGCAGGCTCAGGTGGCGGGGCTCGCGCTGCACGACGGTGAGGCGGTCGTGCTCCAGCTCATGCGCCTGGGCGCGGCCGTGCAGGCCCAGCCACAGCGCGCACAGCACGGGCAGGGCAGTGAGGGTGAGGCGTTGGCGAGGGGTCATGGTGGGTCTCGGTGGCCGTGTTCAGTGGCAGTAGACGGTGGCCGGCTGGGTGGCCACGCCGGCGCTGGTGCTGAACTCGAAGCGCCAGCAGGCGGACCGGCCCTGGTGGGCGGGCAGGGCGAGCTGGGTTTCCAGCTCGGTGCCGCTGAGCGCCACGTAACGGATGCGGTAGGTGCCCGGGGTGTTGGCGTAGCTGTCGCTGCCGGTTGCGGTGGTGGTGAAGCTGCGGGCGCTGGTGAACTGCAGCACCTGGGCGCCGGTGGCGGCCTCGGTGGCCAGCGTCATGGCGCTCACGGCAAAGGGCGTGACGGGCGGCTGGCGCATGGGCGTGTATTTGGCGGCCTGGCCGGCGAGGTCGGGGCTGGGCACGCCGTGGAAGCAGCTCAGCACGTAGGGGGCGGCGTCGGTCACGTGGTAGCTGTAGCCGGCCGGGGCGTTGCTGACCGCGTTGGTGTTGCCGCCGCACTGGCCGTCACGCGCGGCCACGCGGCCATCGGCGTCGTTGTAGCCAAAGATGCCGTAGCCATCGAGCGCCCAGCCCAGCGGGTGGGTGTCCCAGTAACTGGAAGGTTTGCCCGCCATGAGGCACACCGGGGCGGCGTGGTAGTGGTAGTCGTCAGCGCGGCCGGCGTGGCCGTTGCACACATCCAGTTCGCCCAGCACCTTGGTGTCGCCGTTCTGGCAGCCGCCTTGCTTGCAGGGGTTGAAGATGGGCACGCCGTTCACGGCCACGCCGATGGGGCCGTCCGTCGCGCTGACCGGGCTGCTGGCCGCCACCGGGTTGAGCGGGATGCGCCAGGCGTTGGTGCCGAAGAAGTGCTGCGCGGTGGGCACCTGCAAGTTGGTGGCGGTGATGCCGTCCATCATGGCATGGGTGGCCAGGCCGTCTGACGCGATGTAGGCGTAGCTGGCGTCGCAGCTGGCTTGCGCGCGGCCGGTGGTGGAGGCGTTCAGCGAGTTGCGCACGTTCACGCACGCCGTGGCGTTGCCGGGCGAGCTGCTGCTGCGGGCGTAGTTGAGGTTGAGCGTGGCCTTGCCGAGCGTGAGCGGCGTGAGGGCGGTGAGCAGCGTGTCCCCCGTCACGGAGCCGGCCGGCAGCGTGGGCGCGGCCGAGAGGGCGTACAGCGTGAAGGTGTAGACCTTGCTGCCCGGCCCTTGCGAGCACGGCGGCTGGTAGGCGGCCATGGGCCCGTCGCTGCCCACGCCGAAACGGGCCACGCCATAGGCATCGCGGGCCAGGCCGCTGCGGCTGGCGGCGATGCGGTAGACCACCCAGTTGTACTTGGTGCTGCCGTCGCCCGGCAGGGTGGTCATGAGCAGCGCGAACTCCTGCGTGCCGGCAGGCGCGCCGGTCCAGCTCAGCGCCGGGCTGGAGCCGGTGCCGTCGCAGGTGTAGTCGGCCGGCAGGGCGGCCCCCTCGGCGCCCACGCTGCTGGTGAGCGTGAAGCCGGGGGCGGGCGCCGGTGCAGGGGTCGGTGCAGGCGAGGGTGCCGGCGTGGGTGCGGGCGCAGGCGACGGGGTGGGCGCCGGCGTTGGCGCGGGTGCCGGGACGGGTGCTGGCGTGGGTGTGGGGGCTGGCGCGGGGGCACTGCCCCCACCGCCGCAGGCCGACAGCAGGTGGGCGGCGCCGGCCAGCAGCAGCGCGCCGGCGCCAAGCGAACGGGGGCGGGGAGCGGTCAAGGAGGTCATGTCGTGCGGCCCATGGCTGAGATGAGCCCATGCTAGGAAGCCGCCGTCCGCCGCGCATGACATCGGCGTCATGCAGCCGGTCGCCGCACGCGTCAGCGCGGCAGCCAGACGCGCAGGTGCACTTCGTCCTCGGCGCTGGGCAGCAACTGGGCTTCGCCCCCGTGCGCCCGCACGATCTCGCGCACCAGGCTCAGGCCGAGGCCAGTGCCGTCCACCTGCCGGCTGCGCGCAGCGTCGGCGCGGAAGAAGCGCTGGAAGAACTGGCTGCGCTGGATCGCGTCCAGCGGCGGCGCGTGGTTGCTGAACACCACCTCCACGCCTTGCTCCAGCGCCGCGGCGCGCACCCGCACCCAGCCGGGCCGGGTGCCGTGGCGCAGCGCGTTGCTCAGCAGGTTGTTGAACACCTGGCGCAGCAGCGCCGCGTCGCCGCGCACCTGCAGCCCGGCCTGGATGCTGCTGTGCAGCGGCACCTCGTCGTCCAGCAGCGGGGCGTCGGCCATCAGGTCTTGCAGCATGTCGCTGAGGTCCAGGGTGTCGGCCCGCACCGGCAGCTGGCCGGCGTCGGCCTGCGACAGCATCAGCAGGCGCCGCGTGATGGTGGCCAGCCGGGCCACCTCCTCGAGCACCTCGCCCAGCTCCTCCTGCACGGCACGGCCTTCGGTGCGGCGGATGGCCTGCTCCAGCTTGCCTTGCAGGATGGTCAGCGGCGTGCGCAGCTCGTGAGCGGCGTCGGCCGAAAAGCGCGAGGCCTGGTGGAAGCTGGCCTCCAGCCGGTCGAGCATGGTGTTGTAGGTGTCGATCAGCGCGCGGAACTCGCGGTCCTCGCGCGCGGTCGGCAGGCGCTCGTCCAGTGCCTGCGGGCGGATGCGCCGCATGGAAGCCTGCAGGCGCAGCAGCGGCCGCACCGTCATGCCCGACAGCAGCCACGCGCACAGTGCCGCCAGCAGCAGGGCCAGTGGCGCCACGCGGGCCAGGGCTTGCAGCAGGTCGCCGCGCAGTTCGCGCGACAGGGCCGCCGGGTCGGCCGCCAGTTCGGCCAGCTGGTTGCGGCCATGCACCCGGGCCAGATGCCAGGACGAGCCGTCCACCTGCAGGCGGCTCAGCGTGCAGGCGCCGCGCGGGTCGGCCGGGCCCAGCACCGCGTCGGCCTCGGCCACGCCGCCGCCCTCGGGCCAGGGGCCCGGTGACTGCAGGGCCACGCTGCCGTCTGCGGTGCGCACTCGCATGCGCAGCTCGTGCGCGCCGTGCAGTTGCAGCTTCTGCGCGATGTCGGGGCCCAGGCGCTCCCAGCGCTCGCGGCCGGCGGCCACCCCGCCCGGGTCGGCCAGGCGGCGGCCCTCCATGCACAGCCGTTCGTCCAGGCGCTGCCGGGCGTTGGACAAGGCCTGCTGCCCGCCCACCCACAGCACCGCGCCCATGGCCAGCCCGACCGTGGCCATGGTGACGATGAACACCCGCCAGCGAAAGCTGCCCTGCCAGGGCATGCGCGCCGCCTCACGCACGGAACCGGTACCCCACACCGCGCACCGACTCGATCCACTGCGCCTGCTCGGCTTCGGGCACGCCGCTGTCGGCCTGGGCGGAGCTCAAGCGTGCGCGGATGCGCTTGATGCACACGTCCACCACGTTGGTGCTGGGGTCGAAGTCGTAGCCCCACACGTGCTCCAGGATCTGCGCCCGCGTCAGCGCCTGGCCGGGCGATCGCATCAGGTACTCCAGCAGGCTGAACTCGCGGCTGGTGAGCTCCACCATCTGCTCGCGGAACTGCACGGTGCGGGCGATGCGGTCCAGCACCAGTTCACCCACCTGCAGCCGCTGCTGGCGCTCGCCGCTGACGCGGCGCAGCAGGGCCTGCAAGCGGGCGGCGAGTTCCTCCACGAAGAAGGGCTTGGCCAGGTAGTCGTCGGCACCCAGGCCCAGGCCCTGCAGGCGGTCGCCCAGTTCGTTGCGTGCGGTGAGCAGCAGCACGGGCGTGGTGACGCCGCTGCGGCGCCAGTCGGCCAGCACGTCCAGGCCGTCGCGGCCGGGCAGCATCAGGTCCAGCACGATGGCGGCAAAGCCGGGTTGCAGGCCCAGCGCGTGGCCGTCTCGGCCGTTGTCGGCGTGGGTCACGCTGAAGCCCCGCTCGCGCAGCCCCTCGCTCACGAAGGCCGCGATCTTGGGTTCATCTTCGACGAGCAAGAGCTTCATGGTGCGCGGTGATGTCTGGGCTCAGGGCCGCCAGGCGTTGCGGGATTGTTGGGCAAGACAAGGCGCCGCAGGGCGCCCGGCCACCCCATGGGCTCGCATGCTAGGAATCCGGGCGCCGGCGTCCGTGACATCTGCGTCATGAACCGGGCGCCGCCCGTGAAGGGCGGTGCAGGCGCGCTTCGCTACGCCGGTGCTCCCGGCCACGCCAGCACCGGCCCGCCGTCATCGATGCGCGCATGCACCGGCGGGTGAAAGCCCGCCGCGCGCAGGGCGGTGAGCGCGGGCTGGTGGGCCTCGGGCACTTGCAGCACGCGGCTTTCGGCCTCGGCACCCAGGAAGGACAGGTACACGGTCTGGCGCGGCAGCAGGGCGGCGAGGTGGCTGCGCCAGTCGGGGCCCAGGCGGCGTTCGGCCTCGGCCGGGTCACCCGCGTAGAAGCGTGCGCCCAGGGCTTGCCAGAAGGGCGAGTGGCCGTGGGCGTTGAGCCAGCCGGGCAGTTCGGCCACCAGCCAGGGGCCGAAGTCGGCCGGGCGTTCGCGCAGTTGGGCTTGCGCGGCCTGGATCAGCCGGCCCAGGGCCTCGGTCTGTTCGGCGGGGGGCATGCCGGGCGCGGTGTGCAGGTCGGTGAGCTCGGCGTGGCCGGTGTGGTCGTTGCCCAGCAGCAGCGTGGTCTGCACGCGGAAGAGGTTCAGCTCGGCCGCCGCATGCACCACGCGGCCCAGGCGGAAGTGGTGGCGCGGCAGCGTGAGGCCCAGGCGGGGCACGAGGCGCAGCGACGCGATGCCGTCGGGCAGGGCCAGGCGCAGGCCGGTGGCCTCGGGGGTGATGCGCACGGGGCTCATGCGGCCACCTCCGGGTGCAGCGGGGTCACGACGAGCCGGTCGCCGGGGCGTGCGCCCACGCGGGCGGCGGTGGGGGCGTCGACGGTGGCGCCGGCCTCGGCCAGCACAGCGCGAAAGCGTGCGCGGTCGGTGCAGGCCAGCAACACGGCCTCGCGCGGGCCCGGAGCGGCGGTGTCGTGCACCGTGGCGTCACGCGCCAGGCGCACGCTGCGCAGCGAGGCCAGGGGCGCCTCCACCGTGGGGCCGCCGTCGAAGATGTCGACGTAGGTGTCGGCGTCGAAGCCCTCGTCTTGCAGGATGGAAAACGGCAGCTCGCCCACCGGGTGCAGTTGGCCCAGCGCCCACTGGGCGGGTTCGGGCAGCAGGGCGACGTAGATGGGCGACGGGGGCATCAGGTCGGCGATGAAGGCCTTGCTGCGGCCGCCCACGATGCGCTCGGCCTGGGGGTAGTCCATGCCGAAGAAGCGCTGGCCCACGGCGGCCCAGAAGGGGCTTTGGCCGGCGGCGTCGGTGATGCCGGGGCTCTCGGCGGCAATGCGCTCGGAAAAGCGGTTCGCATGCGCGCGGATGAACAGCAGCCGGGCGCGCGACAGCAGCTGCGCGGCGGGGCCGTGCTCGTAGGCCGGGTCCAGGTAGAACGAGGTGAGCAGCGTGGCGCCGGTCAGGTCGTGGCACAGGTGCAGGGTGTGCATGCGCTGCGACACGCCCAGGGCCGCGCTCGCATGCACGACGAACTCGTTGCGGTAGCTGTAGAAGCGGTCGAAGAAGCCGGCGCTGGCCGCAATGCCGGAGCACCCCACCACGCGGCCGGCGGCGGTGTCTTCCAGCACGAAGAGGTAGGTCTCTTCGCCGCTGGCGTCGTCCGAGCTGCCGAAGGATTGCAGCGATGCGGCGATGCGGGCAGCGAGCTGGGCTTCGTCGTTGGGCAGCGAGCTGATGCCGTCGGCGCTGGCGGCAGCCATGCGCAGCAGGGCGGCCAGGTCGCCCTCGGCCACAGGGCGCAGCAGCAGGTGGTTCATGGGGTGTCTCCGGAAGAGGCGGGGCCACGCCAGGCCAGGGCCCGGCGGCTGCGTTCATCGCGCGGGGTGTGGCCGAAGTGGCTTTTGTAGGCGTTGGAGAAATGCGAGCCCGACGAGAAGCCGCAGCTCAGCCCGATCTGCAGGATGGACTGCGAGCTTTGTTGCAGCAGCCGCTGTGCGCGGGCCAGCCGCAGGGCGAGGTAGTGGCGCGAGGGCAGGGTGTCCAGGTGCTGCTTGAACAGCCGCTCCAGCTGCCGGCGCGACACGCCCACCAGCTGCGCCACTTCTTCGGTGGGCAGGGGTTCGGCAAGGTTGGCGTCCATCAAGGCCAGCGCCTCGGCCAGCTTGGGGCTGCCGGCGCCACGGCGCTCGCTGTAGCCGGCGCGCTGGCGTTCGTCGCGCGGGCGCAGGCCACTCAGGCCCAGCCACTGCGCCAGCTCCTGGCCCAGGCGCTCGCCGTGCTGCGCGGCCAGCCACGCGCCGCACAGGTCCAGGCTGGCCAGGCCGCCGGCGCAGGTGAGGCGCCGGCCGTCGGGGCTGATCTCCCACAAGCCGTTGGCCCAGGCCACCGCGGGGTGGGCGTCGGCCAGGCCGTCCAGCAGCGGCCAGTCGGCGCAGGCGCGTTGGCCGTCCAGCAGGCCGCAGGCGGCCAGCGCGGCGGCCCCGGCATCCAGCCCGGCCAGCACGCGGCCCTCGGCGGCCCAGCGCTGCAACTGCGCGGCCAGCGCGGGTTCGACCGGGGTGGCGTCGGGTTGGATCAGGAACACCGCGTGCCAGTCGGCCTCGGGCGGCAGCGGCACCGTGTGCAGCGGCGCGCCGTTGGCGGCCACCACCGGCCCGCCCGGCAGCGACACGCACTCGCCCCGCCACACCACCTCGTCCTGCAACTCGTTGGCGGCGGCCAGGCTGTCCAGCACACCCGCCAGCGCCAGCATCGAGAAGCCCGGCTGCAGCAGCAGGGCCACTCGGCGCTGGGGTGGGGGCGGCGTCATGCCCGGCATCGTCGCATCACCAGGCCTGCAGCGCCGCCACCGCCAGCAAGGCCAGGGCCAGAACGAGGTAGGCGGCCTGCAGCGGCAGCATCCAGCGCAGCCAGGTGCCAAAGGGCACGCCCGACAGCGCCAGCACGCCCACCGTGATGCCCGAGGTGGGAATGACCGGCGTGGTGAGCTCGCCGAACTGGAAAGCCAGCACCGCGGTCTGGCGGGTCACGCCCACCAGATCGGCCAGCGGGGCCATGACGGGCATGGTGAGCGCAGCCTGGCCCGTGCCGGAGTGGATGAAGAAGTTGATGACCGACTGGATCGCAAACATCTTCTGCGCGGCCAGCACCGGCGTGCTGGAGGCCACCAGCGGGGCCAGCGCGTTCAGCAGGGTGTCGATGATCTGGCCCTCGCGCATGAGGATGACCGTGCCCTTGGCCAGGGCGATGACGAGGGCCGTGCCCACGAGGTCGCGCGCGCCGTGCAGGAAGGCGGCCATGAACTCGTCAGCCGACAGCCGGGCCACGGCGCCCACGGCCAGCGCCATGACGAGGAAGAGGGCGGCGATCTCCTCGATGTACCAGCCGAACTGCACCACGCCGCCGATCATGACCACGAGCGTGGCGGTAAACAGCCCCAGCACCACGCGGTGCCGGCCGGTCATGCCGGCGAATGCCTCGAAGCTGGCAAGGTCCAGCGTCTGGCGGCGCTGCTGGTCCATCGCAAACGTGGGGCTCAGCTCGGGCGTGCGGCGGATGCGTGCGGCCCACCACTGCAGGAAGGCGATGGTCAGCCCCGTGGCCAGGGCCCAGCACAGCGCGCGGTAGCCCAGACCCGAGAACAGCGGCACGCCGGCAATGCCCTGCGCCACGCCCACGTTGAAGGGGTTCAGGAACGCGGTGGCAAACCCCACCTGCGAGCCCACGAACGGGATGGCCACGCCGGTGAGCGTGTCCAGCCGCAGCGCGAGTGCCAGCGGGATGAAGATGAGCACGAAGGGAATGGCTTCCTCGGCCATGCCGAAGGTGGCGCCGCCCAGCGAGAACAGCGTCACGAAGACTGGGATCACCAGCGCCCGCACCAGGCCTGAGTTGCGGTGCGCGCGGGCGACCGACTTGATCATCGCGTCGATGGCCTCGGTGCGTTGCAGCACCGCGAAGGCGCCGCCCACCGTCAGCACGAAGCCGATGATGAGTGACGCTTCCACGAAGCCCTTGATGGGCGCGGTCAGCAGCGCCACCAGCCCTTGCGGGCGGGCCTCCACGAGGTGGAAGCTGCCGGCCACGATGACCTTCTTGCCGTTGACGAGCTCGGTCTCGAAGCGCCCGCCCGGGACGATCCAGGTGGCCGCTGCGATCAGCGCGAGCAGCGCGAACAGCAGCACGTAGGTGTTGGGCAGCTTGAGCTTCATGGCGACAGCAACTTGCCCGAGCGGTAGGGCGTGGCCCCGGCAATCTTGGCCAGGCGCATGCCGCGCGTGGCGAAGCGGCGCGAGCTGCGGGCGAAGCAGCGCCCGGTTGTGCGCGCGTGCAGCGGGGTGCGGGTGTCGGTCAGGGGGCACACGATCTCGGCCACCAGGTCGCCCGCGTTCACCCAGTCGCCCGGTGCCTTTGCAAACACCACGATGCCGCTGACCGGGGCGGTCACCGGCTCCACGCCTTCCAGCGGCGTGGCCGGGCAGCCTGCGGGCACGGGTGGCGCGGGGCGGTCGATGTGGCCCAGCTGGCACAGCGCCGCCACCAGGGCGTCCGCGTCTTGGCCGGCGAGGGCGGGGCTGACCTCGGTTTCTCCGCGCAGCTCCACCGTGGCGGCCAGGCAGCCCTGGGGGTCGATGGGATAGCGGCCGTGGAAGTGCGCGGCGAGTTCCCACCACAGGCGGGCCAGGGTTTCATCGAACGGGTCGTCGCCCGACACCTCGGCCACCAGCAGGGCCTGCGCGCCCAGGTAGGCGGCCAGGGGCTGCAGCGCCTGCGCCTGCGGGGTGCCGGTGTAGACGTGCATCACGGCTTCGTTGTCGCAGTGCAGGTCCAGCACCAGGTCGGCGTCGGCCGCCAGGCTTTGCAGCAGGTGCTTCAGCGCCTCGGCCTCGCTGGCCGGTTGCCAGGCGGCCAGCAGGCTGCGGCAGGCGGCGCGAACGGTGCGGGTGTTGGCGGCGAGGTCGGGCCCCAGCCGCCCCTCCAGCGCTGCGATGACAGCCGGCGTGAGGTGGCGGAACTGCCGGTTGAAGTTGATGCCGGTGCCCAGGTCGAAGCGGCCGAAGGCGCTGCCTTGCACGTCTTGCGCCAGGCCGATGGGGTTGGCCATGGGCACGAGCACGATCTCGCCGGCGATGGCGCCCGCAGCTTCCAGCGCCGTGAAGCGCTCGATCAGCGCTTGGGCCACCCACATGGGCGGCACTTCGTCGGCATGCAGGGCGGCCTGCAGGTAGGCCTTGCGGCCCGAGGTGCCGGCGCCGAAGTGCAGGCTGCGCACACGGCGCTGCGTGCCGGCGCTGGCGGCCGGCAGGTCATGGAGGAGGGTTTTCATCGCGGGGAGAGAAGCGGTTGCGCAACGCGCACGGGAATGACGTCCAGGCGGGCCTTGAGCACGGTGACGTCCTCGCCGCCTTGGGCGCTGCTGAACCACGCGGCGCTGCCGGGGCCGCGGTACAGGCGGAACTCGAAGCCGAGGTCGGGCGCCGGGTCGCCCGGCCGGGGGCGCATCTGGTAGGCCAGGCCGCGCACCTCGGGCAGGCCGGTGTCGAACAGGTAGGCCATGGCGTTGACGATGGCCTGGTCGCCCAGGATGTCCATGAAGTACGGGCTGCCCTGCTGCAGCGCTTCGGCGTTGGGGGCGGTGGCGTGGGCCATGGGCTCGCGCAGCTTGGCGGCTGATGGCGTGCTGACGCCGGTGCTGAAGTCGTGCCGATCGCCACGGTCGAGGTAGCTGAGTTGCGCGCCGCGCAGGTTGAACGCGGTCTGGTCGGCGTTGCTGGTGGCCTCGCGCAGGTCCACCAGCAGCGCGCCGCGCGCGCCGATGATTTCCACCTGGGCACCCTTGAACACCGCGGCCGAGTTCTCTTCAATGCCCAGACCCTGCTGGAAGCCCAGCGCCCGCAGGGCCGGCAGCAGGCGCCCGATGCGGCCGCGCTTGAGGAAGTGCTGGTCGATGAACACGTCGGGTTCGATGAAGGCCAGGCCCCGGTCGAACTCTTGGCCCTCACGCCACTGGCCCTTCAGGACGAGGTGGTTGCCGGGTGGGTCCCGGAACATCATGCGGCTCATGATGGCCGCGCCCGCGCTGCTGCCGGCCACCACGCCGCCACGCGCCAGCACGCTGCGGATGGCTTGCAGCATCTCGGTGGGCTGGCCGGCGGGCTGCAGGCTGTCGACGATGTATTCCTGCGCACCGCCGGAGAAGAACACGCCCCGCGACTGGCGCACCTTGTCCAGCAGCACCGGGTCGCGCAGATTGGCTTGCAGGTCCACGCCCACCAGGCGCGGCGCGATGGGAATGGCCTCAGCCTGCGCGCCGCGCCGGTTCAGCGCGGCCACGATGGAGGCCGCGCTGCGCTCGGGGTTGCCGGCTGCGGTGGCGAACACCGCGATGCGCGCGCCGGTGCCGCCGGCTTCGTCCACGATGCGCTGCCACACCGCGTCGTTGTCGGCGCGCAGCGCGCCGCCAATGACGATGGCGGTGCCCGCCTGCGCGCTGGCCGCCCAGCAGCAGGCGGCCAGCAGAAGGGGTTTCAGGAATCTCATGGGGCCATCTTGTCAGTGCAGTGGCGCGGCAACCAGCGGGTAGGGCCTCAAAGCGGTGCGTGATGCACCGCGGACGCAATTGCATGTCGCATCGGCGCAAGGGCCGCACAGGCCGCTTGCGGCGAAGCGACGCGCACTTGTGCAGAAGCGACCGGCACGCCGAAACCCCATAGGCAAGTCAGAGACGGGCTCCCTAACCTGAAGGCATTCGCTCCCACCCCACTCCACCCGAGGCCTTCATGACCCGCTCCTTCACCCGGCACCCGCTCGCCCATGCCGCGCTGCTGTGCGCCATCACCCTGACCGCCCACGCCCAAGACCAGAAGCTCGAACGCGTGGAGGTCACCGGCTCCAGCATCAAGCGCATCGACGGTGAAACCGCGCTGCCGGTGGACGTGGTCAAGCGCCAGGACATCGACAAGATGGGCGTCACCACCGCTGCCGAGCTGCTGCAAAAGCTGACCTCCAACGTGGGCGGCCTGACGGACGGCGCCTCCATCAGCGACCAAAGCGGCGGCCAGCGCGGCTTCAACGGCGCCAACCTGCGCGGCCTGGGCGTGTCCAGCACGCTGGCGCTGCTCAACGGCCGGCGCCTGGCCAATTTCGCCAGCCCGGGCGACGACGCCGGCGTGGACCTCAACAGCATCCCGTCCGGCGCCATCCAGCGCGTGGAGGTGCTGAAGGACGGCGCCTCCGCCATCTACGGCACCGACGCGATGGGCGGCGTCATCAACTTCATCACCCGCAAGGACTACCAGGGCGCGGACGTCAGCGCCTACGCCCTCAGGAGCCACGAGGGCGGTGCGGCCAAGACCACCGTGACGCTGGGCGGCGGCTTCGGCGACTTGAAGCGCGATGGCTTCAACGCCTTTGCCACGCTGGACCTGCAAAAGCTCGGCGCGCTGGATGCCTCGCAGCGCCAATTCATCCGTGAATACAGCCTGCCCACCAGCCTGCCGCCGCAGGCCTCCAGCAACGCCTTCCCGGCCAACGTGGACCTGAGCAGCGCCCAGCTCGCCGCGCTGAACAACTTCGTGCGCGTCAACCCCGGCACCGCGCTCAAGGGCACGAACGCCGACGGCACCTGGAACCCGGGCGGCCCCAACTCCGGCTCGCGCCGCGTGAACTTCGGCAAGGCCAGCTGCACCGGCGCGCCCAACGCGAACTTCGTCGACGGCACCAGCCTGGGCGGCCGCGAAGGCTGCTCGTACGACTACGTGGCCGGCTCGCAGATCTACCCCAAGGCCAGCAAGCAAAGCCTGTTGAGCCGCGTCACGGCGCAGCTGGACGACGACAACCAGGTGTTTGCCGAGCTGATGCTGGCCCGCGCCCAGACCGACTACGCCGCGTCGCCGGCCACCGCGCGCTTTCGCACCAGCGCGGGCATCACGCTGCCCCAGTCGCTGCAGAGCGTGACCGGCGTGCTCGGCGCGGTGGACTTCCGCTTCCGCCTGGAAGACGCCGGCCAGCGCACGAGCCGCGTGCAAAGCGACGCGACACGCCTGGTGCTGGGCGCCACCGGCACCGTGGCCGGCTGGGACTACGACACCGCGCTGAGCCAAAGCACCAACAAGGCGACCGACACCGACCTCTCCGGGTGGGTGTCGCTCAGCAAGCTGGAAGCGGGCCTGAAGGCGGGCGCCTACAACCCCTTCGTGATGCCCGCTGACCGCAGCGCCGGCCGCGCCTTCATGGACTCCATCCGCCTGGACGGCGCGGCCCGCATCAGCAAGGGCACGTCCACCAGCCTGGACGGCAAGCTCACCCGGGCCATCGGCCAGCTGGGCGGCGGCGATGTGATGCTGGCGCTGGGTGCCGAGCTGCGCAAGGAAAAGACCGAGTTCCGCGCCACCGATGTGCTCAAAGGCAATGACGTGAACGGCGACCGCTCCAGCTCCGGCGAGCTGCTGGCCGACACCGACCATTCCCGCAACGTGGCCGGCGTGTTCGCCGAAGTCAGTGCGCCCATCACCCGTGAGTTGGAGGCGCAGTTCGCGCTGCGGCATGACCGCTACAACGGCGTGTACGACGCGGCCACCAAGACCACCTCGCCCGACCTCAGCACCACCAATCCCAAGCTGGGCCTGAGCTGGCGGCCGAGCAAGCAGGTGCTGACGCGTGCGTCCTACGGCACGGGGTTCCGTGCGCCGACGGTGTCGGAAATGTTCCTGCCGCTGCGCTCAGGCATCACCGCCAGCTTTGTGCGAGACCCCGTGAGCGGTGAAGTGGGCCAGCTCAACATCGACCGCTACGCCAACCCCGAGCTCAAGCCCGAGAAGAGCAAGCAAGCGAGCCTGGGCCTGGTGTTCGAGCCAGTCCGCGGCCTGCTGGGCAGCGTGGACTACTGGAGCATCCGCAAGTCCGACATCATTTCCCAGATCGGCGAAGAAACCATCTTCACCACGCCCGCCCTCTACAACGACCCCAAGGTGGTGGCGCGTGATGCCGACGGCTTCGTGGACTTCATCACCGTGAAGAAGGAGAACCGCGGCAAGCTCAACACCTCGGGCTTCGATGTGTCGCTGAACTGGCGCGGCGAGGCCACGGCCTACGGCACCTTCGGTGCGGGCCTGAACGGCACGCTGATCACCGAATACAAGTTCGCCACCGACCCGCGCTCGCCGCTGGTGGACGGCCTGGGCAAGTTCAAGGACGACAAGGCCGTGCAACGCTGGCGCCACAAGCTCAACGTCGACTGGGACTGGGGCCCGGCCAGCGTGACGGTGACGAACACCTACCTCTCCAGCTACCGCGACCAGAACGTGGACGGCCTGGCCGCCCCGGCCTACAACAACCGCGACGTCAAGGCCTACTCACTGTGGGACCTGACCGCCAGCTACCGCATCACGCCGGAGCTGCGCGTGCGCGGCGGCATCCTGAACGTGGCCGACACCGCACCGCACTTCACCAACCAGTCGCGCTACTTCCAGGTGACCTGGGACCCGACCTACGGCGACCCGCGCGGCCGCAGCGTCTTCGTGTCGCTGAGCTACCAGCTGCGCTGAGTTCAGGCCCGGCTGAGCCCGGGTGCCAGCACGCCGCGCGCCCGGGCCAGCGCCGCCTGGGTGCTGGCTGCCGCGCCCAGCTGCTCGCGCAGAAAGTCAGCCAGGCGGGGTTGCTGGCTGAAGGCGACGTTGAAGCGCAGGTGCGCGTCGGCCGCGCCATCGGCCGCGAAGGTGGCACCGCGCACCAGCAAGATGCCGCGGCGAAAGGCCTCCTTCACGAGGCCGTCCACATCCACCGCAGGCGGCAGTGAACCCCACAGGAAAAGGCCGCCCTCGCCCGCGTGCTCCAGCTGCACGCCGGCCTCGCGCAGCTGGCGGGCGGCGGCCACGCGCGCGGAGCCCAGGCGCTGCTGCAAGCGGTCCAGGTGCTTGCGCCAGCGGCCCGCGGCCAGCACCTCCAGCAGCACGAATTCATTCAGTGCGGCGGTGGTCAGCACCGACACGATCTTTTCGCGCAGCAGGGCCTTCAGCAGCGTGGGCTCGGCGGCCATGTAGCCCAGCCGCAGCGCCGGGCTCATGGCCTTGGCGAAGCTGGAGTAGTAGATGACGCTGTCCAGCCCCGACAGTTGCGCCAGCCGGGTGGGCGCCGTGGGCGTGCCGGGGTGGAAGTGGCCTTGCACATCGTCTTCGGCAATGAGCAGGTGGTGGCGCTGGGCCAGCATCAGCACGCGGTGCAGGTTGGCCGCGCTGCTGCCCCAGCCGGTGGGGTTGTGCAGCACGCTCTGGATGAACAGCAGCCGCGGGCGGTGCTGGGTGCAGGCGGCGTCCAGCGCCGCGAGGTCGATGCCGTCGTGCCGGCGTGGCACGGGCACCAGGTTCACGCCCGCCTGGCGCAGCCGGTCGAACAACAGGAAGTAGCCCGGTGTTTCCACCGCCACGGTGTCGCCCGGGCGCAGGAAGGCGCGGCAGATCAGGTCGATGGCGTGCGTGCCGCCGTAGGTGGTGAGCACGCGGCCGGCGTCCACCGCCACGCCCTGGCTGCGCAGCAGCGTGGCGATGCGCTCGCGCAGCTCCGGCAGGCCTTGCGGCGGGCAGCGCGAGGCCATGCCGGCCTGGGCGCGGGCCAGGCCGCGTTGCACGGCGGCGGCGGGCACGGCGTCTTCCAGCCAGGTGGCGGGCAGGGCGCCGCTGCTGGCCAGCAGCACGCCGGCGCGCTGGTCGTTGGCCTGCTGGGCCAGCCACACGGCCTCCTGCTCCTCGCCGGCTTCCACGCGGGCGGCGTCGGGCATGGCGTTGGCGGGGCCTTCGGCCACGTAGAAGCCGGCAGTGCCACGGGAGTCGATCAGGCCGGCGGCCACCAGGCGGTCATAGGCCGTGACCACGGTGTTGGGGCTGACGCCCAGTTGCGTGGCCAGCTGGCGGATGGAGCTCAGCCGGGCACCGGGCGGCAGCTGCGTGGCGGCAATCAGCGCGTGCAGGCGCTGCTCGATCTGGTCGGCCAGCGGGGTGGAGGAGTCGCGGTCCAGCGAGAACATCAGCAGACCTTCAACGAAGAAGCATGAGCGCCAGCACGGCGAGGGAGGCGGCCATGATGGCATTGAAGGCCCGGCGCCGCGCGGGGCTCTTCAGGAAGCGACCGATCCAGGTGCCGAACAGCGCCCACATCGACACGCACGGAAAGCCCACCGCTGCGCCCAATGCGCTCACCACCAGCGCGCCCTGCACCAGGCCCAGGCCGGTGGGCATGAACACCGAGGCGAGCGTGATCGCCTTGATCCAGCTCTTGGGGTTGACGGCCTGGAACAGCGCGGCGTGCGTGAAGCGCATCTGCGCGGGCGGGCGGTCTTGTGCGGCGGGCGCGCCGGCCAGCTTCCAGGCCAGCACCAGCATGTAGGCCGTGCCGGCCAGCTTGAGCGCGGTGTGCGCCAGCGGCCAGGCCAGGAACAGGGCCCCCAGGCCCAGGCAGGTGACGAAGGTCTGCACCGCGCCGCCCGCGTTGATGCCCAGGATGGCCGGCAACGTGCGCCGGTAGCCGTGGTGCGCGCCGCTGGCCACCAGCATCATGTTGTTGGGGCCGGGCGTGCCGGACATCAGCGTGCAGTAGGTCAGCAGGGGCATCAGGTCGTCCATGCCGCCATTGCAGCGGCGGGCGGCGTGGGCGTGAAGCTACAGCAGGGCGGTGCTGCGGGGGCGCTGTATCAGTGCGGCCACCCACACAAGGCCGGTGGCCTCAAGCGTCGGGCCAGGCGATCTCGGCCCGCAGCCCGCCCAGCGGCGCCGTGCCCAGCACCACGCGGGCCCCTTGCTGGCGTGCGGCGGCTCGCACGATGGCCAGACCCAGGCCGCTGCCCTCCACACCCGCGTGTTCGCCGCGCTGGAAGCGGTCGAACACCCGCTCGCGCTGCTCGGGCGGAATGCCGGGGCCGTCGTCGTCCACCCGCAGCAGCGGTGCGCCGCGCGGCCCGCGCAGGGCGCTGACCTCCACGGTGCGCGCGCCGTACTTCAGCGCGTTCTCCACCAGGTTGCGCAGCGCGCTGCGCAGCGCTTGCGGGTCGCCTTCCAACGGCAGCACGTCGGGCGCGGTCACGTGCAGGGCCACGCCGGCGCGCTCGGCCAGCGGGCGCAGGTCGGCCACGGTCTGCTGCGCCAGGGCGGCCAGGTCCAGCGCCTGGGCGGCGGCTGCGGCGCCGGGCTCGGCACGGGCCAGCGCCAGCAGTTGTTCCACCAGGCGCACGGCGCGGTCGATGCCGCTGCGCAGGCGGGCGATGGCTTCGTCCTGCTGCGGGCCCGGGGCCGCGTCGCGCAGCAGGCCCAGTTGCAGCTTCAGTGCGGTGAGCGGCGTGCGCAACTCGTGGGCGGCGTCGGCCACAAAGCTGCGCTGCGCGTCGAAGGCCGTGGCCAGGCGGCCCAGCAGGCCGTTGAAGGCCTCCACCAGCGGGGCAATCTCGCCGGGCAGGCCGGCGCTGGGCAGCGGCGCCAGCGCGTTGGCGTGGCCCGATTGCGCGGCTTGCACCACCCGGGCCAGCGGCGCCAGCGAAACGCCAATCAACCACCACAGCGCCGCCGCCACCAGCGGCAGCGCCACGGCCACCGGCACCACGCTGCGCAGCGCCGCCACGGCGGCCAGCTTTTGCCGCACGGCCAGGGGCTGGGCCACCTGCACCACGCGCAACGGCGTGGCGGCGCTGAACACCCGCCAGGCCTGGCCGCCCAGGCGCAGGTCCGAGTAGCCCAGCACCGCCTTGGCCGGCAGCGGCTCGGTCAGGCCCTGCGGCCGGCTGGAATACAGCTCCAGCCCCTGCAGCGACCAGATCTGCACCACGTAGTCAAAGCTCGGGTCGTTCAGCGCGGCGGCCTCGTCGGGCGCCACGCGGCCCTGGTCGCGCAGCGACAGCGCCGTCTGACGCAGCTGGTAGTCGAACAAGGCATCGGCCTCGGCGCGCACGCTGAAGTACGTGGCCCCCGCCACGGCCAGCGCTGTCACGGCGCCGAGCACGGCCAGCAGCGCAAACAGCCGGCCGCGCAGGGTGGAGAGCCATTTCATGATTTTTCAGGGCCGGCGTAGTAGCCCAGGCCCCGCACGGTGTGGAGCAGGTCGGCGCCGAGCTTCTTTCGCAGCTGGTGCATGTAGACGCTGATCGCGTTGCTCTCCAGCTCTTCGCCCCAGCCGTAGAGGCGGTCTTCCAGCTGGGCGCGCGACACGATGGCGCCGGGGCGCTCCAGCAGCGCCTCCAGCAGCGCGAATTCGCGGGCCGACAGCAGCACCGGTTTGCCGGCGCGGGTCACTTCGCGCGTAGCCGGGTTCAGGCGCAGGTCGGCCACGCTCAGCGCGGGGTCGGTGCGGCCGCCGTGGCGGCGGGTCACGGCGCGCAGCCGGGCCAGCAGCTCGTCCAGCTCGAAGGGCTTGACGAGGTAGTCGTCGGCGCCGGCGTCCAGGCCGGCCACCTTGTCGGTGAGCGCGTCGCGTGCGGTCATCACGAGCACGGGCGTGGCGTCGCCGCGGGCGCGCAGGCGCTGCAGCACCTCCAGCCCGCCGCGTTTGGGCAGGCCCAGGTCCAGCAGCACGGCGTCAAAGCGCTCGCCGCTGGCCAGCACCGCATCGGCCGCCTGGCCGTCGCGCAGCCAGTCGGCCGCAAAGCCCTGGCGGCGCAGGGCCTCGCGCAGGCTTTCGCCGATCATGGGGTCGTCTTCAACAAGCAGCAGGCGCATGGCGGCGGAATTTTGCCGTGGCCGCGCTGTGGCTCTAAGCTGCCACGTCATGAACACACCTGACCCTCGCGCCGCGTCGGATGCTGCATCTGACGCCGGTGTCCTCATCGACGAACGCATCGCCACCCTCGGCGGCTGGCGCGGCGAGACGCTGGCCACGCTGCGCGCGCTCATTCGCGCGGCCGACCCCGGCATCGTGGAAGAGTGGAAGTGGAGCAACCCGGTGTGGTCGTGCGACGGCATCGTCTGCACCGGCGAGGCCTACAAGGCGGCGGTGAAGATGACCTTCCCCAAGGGCGCGTCGCTGCCCGACCCGACCGGGCTGTTCAACGCCAGCCTGGAGGGCAACGCCCGCCGCGCGATCGATGTGGGGGAGGGCGACATGCCGGATGGGCCGGCCTTGCAGGCCTTGATTCGTGCCGCCATTGCGGCCAACCGGGCCACGGCGAAGCCGAAGAAGCGGTGAACCAGCCTCAGCCCGCCGGCCGCGGGTCCATCGCGGCCTTGTAGATGGACTGGCGCGGCTGGGCCATCAGGCGGCGCAGCATGGGCTCGAAGAACTCCAGCGGCAGGGCCTCGGCGGCGGGGTCGAAGGCGGGGTTGTCGTAGAGCGCCACGAACTCGGCCGTGCGCTCGAAGTGCTCGTGGCCGCGGAACTGCTCGCGCATGTCGCGGTTCAGGCCGATGTGGTGGAAGAAGTTGTAGCCCTGGAAGATGCCGTGGTGCTGCACCATCCAGTGGTTGGCCTCGCTCACAAAGGGCTTGAGGATGGCGGCGGCGATGTCCGGGTGGTTGAAGCTGCCCAGCGTGTCGCCGATGTCGTGCAGCAGCGCGCAGCACACGTACTCCTCGTCGCGCCCGTCGCGGTGGGCGAGCGTGGCGGTTTGCAGGCAGTGGGTGAGCCGGTCCACCGGAAAGCCGCCGAAGTCACCGTCCAGCAGGCGCAGGTGGGTCAGCACCCGGTCGGGCAGGGCGCGGGCCATCTTCACGGCCTCGGGCACGATGAGCGCCCAGTCCTCGCGGGTGCTGTGGTCCATGCGGGTGAAGCGGGCGCGGGCGGTCATGGCGTCTCCTGGGTGTGCGTTGGATTCTGCGGCGGCGGGGTCGCCGCCGCTGTCACCTGTGTCACGCGCGTCAGCCATCAACCCATCAAGGCACCCAGTGCACTTTGCCGCGCAGGGCGGGGGTGGCGCCCTCGCAGTGCTGCTCGAAGCGCAGGTCCAGTGCAGCCACCTGGCCGTTCACGAGGGTGAGGCTGTCGATGGCAAACCAGCCGGTGAGCATGTTGCAGTTGCGGCCCTCGCCGCCCCAGTTGAGCCCGCCGCGCGTGGGGTTCACGAAGGGGTAACGCTGCAGGTTGCCGTAGTAGCCGGGTTGCAGTGTGGCAATGCTGTTCATGCCGGCGAAGTCGCCCGTCCAGGATTGATCGCCATTCACGCTCACGGTGAGTTGCGTGCCGCTGAGCCGCACGCCCAGCACCGCATTGCTGCGGGTGTAGGTGCTGGTGCGGCCTTGGCCGATGTAGTCGCCCGCGTCGCTGGTGAGGTAGACGTAGGCGCCGCTGGCCGGCGTGCTGCCTGCCGCGGGGGCCCACAGCGTGGCGGGCGGCGGGTTGACCGGCCCCGGTGGCACGGTGCGGTCGCCGGCTTCCCAGTGCACCTTGCCGCGCAGGGCCGGGCCCATGCCTTCGCAGTGCTGCTCGAAGCGCAGGTCCAGCGCCGTCAACTGGCCGTTCACGCGGGTCAGGCTGTCGACGACGAACCAGCCGGTCAGGCGGTTGCAGCCGCGGCCGTCGCCGCTCCATTCCATGCTGCCCCGCGTGGGGTTGCCGAAGGGGTAGCGCATCAGCGACCCGTAATAGCCGGGCTGCAGGTCCGCCACCGTGTTCATGGCCAAGAAAGTGCCGCCCCAGCCCTGGTCGCCGCTGACCGCCACGGTCAGTTTGGCGCCGCTCAGTTGCACGCCCAGCACGGCGTTGCTTTGCGTGTAGGTCTGGGTGCGGCCGCCGCCGATGAAGTCGCCCACATCGCTGACCAGGTGGACGTAGTTGCCGCTGGCCGGCGTGCTGCCGGCGGCCGGCGCCCACAGGTCGGCCGGAGGCGGGCTGACCGGGCCGGCGGGGGCCGTGCGGTCGCCGGCCTCCCAGTGCACCTTGCCGCGCAACGCGGGCGTGGCGCCCTCGCAGTGCTGTTCAAAGCGCAGGTCCAGCGCGGCCAATGCGCCGTTCACCCAGCTGACGCGGTCCACCACGAACCAGCCGGTCAGCGTGTTGCAGCCCCGCGCCTCGCCGCCCCAGTCCAGCCCACCGCGGGTGGGGTTGGCGAAGCCCGATCGCTGCAGGTTGCCGTAGTAGCCGGGCTGCAGTTGGGCCAGGCCCTGCATGGCCTGGAAGCTGCCCGACCAGCCCTGGTCGCCGCTCACGTTCACCGAGACGCCGCCGCCCGCCACGTTCACGGTGAGCACCGCGTCGGCCTGCGTGTAGGTGTAGCGGCGGCCGTTGCCGATGAAGTCGCCCGTGTCGCTTTGCAAGTAGACATAGTTGCCGCTCGCGGGCGTGCTGCCGGCAGCGGGCGCCCACAGGTTGGCGGGCGGCGGGTTCACCGGCCCGGGTGGCGTGGTGGTGTCACTGGCGTACCACTTGATCTGACCGCGCAGTGCGGGCCCGGCCCCTTCGCAGTGCTGCTCGAAGTTCATCTCCACCGCACTCAGTGCGCCGGCCACGTAGGTGGCGCTGGTGATGGTGAAGCTGCCGGTCAGCTCGTTGCAGCCGCGGCCGTTGCCGGTCCAGTCCAGCCCGCCGGCCGTGGGGTTGTGGAAGGGATAGCGCTTGAGCCCGCTGAAGCTGCCGGGCTGCACCTGGGGCGTGCCGTCGGGCAGCTGGAAGTTGCCGTACCAGTAGTCGTCGCCCGTCACCTGCACCAGCAGCCGGTTGTCCACGGCGCGCACCGTGAGGTTGGCATTGGCGCGGGTGTAGAAGTAGCTGCGCCCGGCGCCGATGAAGTCGCCCCCGTCGCTTTGCAGCGTGATCACGCTTTGGCCGGGCTGCACCACCGGGGTGGGCACGTAGGCCGAGAGTTGCACCGCGGCGGCGTTGTTGGTGTCCACCGGGTCGCCCAGGGTGCGCGCGGTCATGACGTTGGCGATGCTGCCGCTCACGCCGCCCAGCACCGTGGCGGGCACGGTGAACTCCAGGCTGGCGCCCTTGGGCAGCCGGGGCACCACCATGCTGTACGACAGCACCTCGGGGCAGGTGGCGCCGCCGCTGGCCTTGCAGCCGAGCACGCCCAGGGTCTGGAAGTCGCCCAGCGTGTTCGTGATGACCACATCGCGCGCTTCGTCCGGGCCGATGTTGCTGACCGTCATCACGTAGGGCACGGTGCTGCCCGCGGCCACGGGTGCGGTGGGGCCGCTGCCGGTCACACGCACGTCGGCCGTGTAGGCCTGCACCACCACGGCGGCGGTGTTGTCGGTGGTGACGTCGTCGTTGGCGGCCTGCACCGCGGGCATGCTGGTCAGCGGCCCGGTGGTGCCCGGCGTGAGCGTGATGCTGAGCACCAGGGTCACGCTGGCCTTGGCCGGCAGGTCGGGCAGGGCGATGGTGGCGCCGTTGGACGACGCCGGGCACGCGCCGCCGCCGGCGCTGGCGCAGGTGAAGCCGCTGTAGCTCAGGCTCGGCGCGAGGTTGGGCGACAGGCTCACGCCGGTGGCCGTGGCCGCGCCGTCGTTGGTCACCGTGACCTGGATTTGCGTGCCGCTGTTGCTGGCCACCGGCCCAGCGGGGGTGCTGGCCGCGAGGCTGACCCGGGCGGGGCTGACCACAGGCGGCGTGGGCGTGGGGGCGGGTGCGGGGGCAGGCGCGGGGCTGGCCCCACCACCGCCGCCGCCACCGCAAGCGGCCAGCACCCACGCGGCAGCCCAACCGGCCACCCAGCTCTTGAATCTCGACTGCATGAGCTCCTCCCTGAAGCCCCTTGTGGCGGGGCCTTCGCCAATGCGCGGCGGATTCTAGGGACGACTCAGAGCCGGGCCGGGCGGCTGTCTTCGCGGGGCAGGGCCGGCAACACCAGGGTCAGCACGGCGCCGCCGCCTGGCCGGTTGGCGGCCCAAATGCGGCCGCCGTGCGCTTGCGCCAGGCGCCGGCAGATGGCCAGGCCCAGGCCGGTGCCGCCGGCGGCGTCGTGCGGCCCGCTGGACTGCACGAACGCCTCGAACACCCGCTCCAATTCGTCGGGCGGGATGCCCGGGCCTTGGTCGGACACGGTCAGGCGCACATCGCCGGCGTCGTCCAGCCCGGCGGCCAGCTCGACGCGGCCCCCCACCGGCGAGAACCGGATCGCGTTGGCCAGCAGGTTGCGCAGCAGCTGCTGCAGGCGCAGCGGGTCGGCCATCACGCCCAGGTCGTCACCGCCCAGTTGCGCGTCCAGCATCAGGTCGCGGGCGCTGAACAGCGGCGTGAGTTCGCGCACCACTTCCAGGGCCAGCGGGCGCAGGTCCAGCGGCTGGGGGTGGATGGGCTCCTGCCCGCGCTCGATCTTGGCCAGGTCCAGCAGGTCGTTCACCAGGCTCAACATGCGCTGGCCGGCCCGGTGCACATCGCTGAACAACTCGCCCACGCGGGGCTGCTCCTTGGTGCGGCGGCTGCCCAGTTCCGCAAAGCCGAGGATGGCCTGCAGCGGCGTGCGCAGTTCATGGCTGACGTTGGCGATGAACTCGGACTTGGCTTGCGACGCCCCCAACGCTGCGTCGCGTGCGGCGCGTGCGGCACGGTCGGCCTCGCGGAATTCGCTGATGTCCATGAAGCACACCACCAGCCCCATGGGCCGGCCCTGCGCGTCGGGGAAGGTGGACTTGCTCACGCGCAGGTCGCGGGGGCGGCCGTCGCGGCCACGCCAGACGGTTTCGTACGTCAGTTCGCCGCCGCGGGCCAACAGTTCGGCGTCGCGCTCGCGGTCGCGGGCCACCTCGTCGGGGGGCAGGTCGCTGCAGGCTTGCCGGCCCAGCACGTCGGCCCGCTGGCGGCCGGTGAACTGCTCCCAGGCCCGGTTCACGTCGAGGTAGCGGTTGAAGGTGTCCAGCACCGACATTGGCAAGGGGCTGCTGGCCAGCAGCGAGCGCGCCAGGCCGAGCTGGGCCCGCAGCTCGGCCTGGGCGTGCACCAAGGCGCTCACGTCGGTGGCGCTGCCCACCCACTCCAGGTGGTCCGGCTGGCGGTACAGCGGCACGACGCTGATCTCGAAGCTGCGCAGGCGGCCGCCCGCGGTCACCCAGTCGGCCCGCGTCTGGCGCGGCTGCACGGTGGCGTGCT
This sequence comes from Pelomonas baiyunensis, assembly GCF_043555935.1. Taxonomy (NCBI): domain Bacteria; kingdom Pseudomonadati; phylum Pseudomonadota; class Betaproteobacteria; order Burkholderiales; family Sphaerotilaceae; genus Roseateles; species Pelomonas baiyunensis. Next base: position 647,210 of record NZ_JBIGIB010000003.1, read on the forward strand.
GCTGCGGCAGGAACAGTGCGGCCACATTGGGCGCCCCGCCGAACACGGCTTCCAGGGGCTGGCCGATGACCTGGGCCACCGGCTCACCGCTGAGCCGCGCATAGCCCTCGTTGATCAGCGTCACGCGCCCGGCGGCGTCGGTGCGGAACAGCAGGTCTTGCACGGTGCCGAAGATCGCGCTGAGCTCCTGTTCACGGGCCACCACCTGGCCCAGCACCGTGTCCAGCTGCGCCAGCGACCGTTCGCGCGAGCGCAACGCGGCGGATGCCACCGCGGTGAGGCTCAACAGCGCGGCGGCAATCGCCAGCGCCGGCAGGCCCTGCTCGCGCACGGCTTGCCAGGTTTGCTCGTGCAGGCTGTTGCGCGGCAACTCCACCAGCACGTGCAGCGGGCGGCCCGGCAGGTGGCGGAACCGCATGAACTGCGGGCCTGGGCGCAGGCCGGTGCCGTCCCAGCGGCCTTCCAGCGCGGCGACGGCGGGGTCTTGCGTCAGGGCCGGGTGGCCGGCGGTCAGGCCGGGCAGCAGCGTGCCGGGTCGCACCGGCACATCGGGCGTGCGGGCCAGCAGGCGGCCGCCGTATTCCACCAGTGCGCCGGCGGCGCGGGTGTCGTTGGCGGTCAGTTCATGCAGGCTGGCCAGCGCCTCCGGGTTCACCATGGCCACCAGCAGCGCGGGGGTGTGGTGCTGCCCCGCCGGGTCGGCGGGCAAGGCCTGCAGCACCGGCAGGTAGCCCGGGCTGGGGGAGGTCAGGGCGGACGGCTCGGTGCCGGGCGTGGTGGAGGGTGATGTGGACGGCGATGTGGAAGCTGCCAGGCTCGTGCGGGCCACGAAGCGGCCAATCGCCTGCGGGCCGGCTTCGCGCCAGGCCGCCATCGCCAGCGCGGGCACCTGGGGGCCGGTGGCGGCGCTGCCCACGGCGGTCAGCACGCGGCCGTGGTCGTCCAGCAGCGCCAGCCCCTGCACGAAATGCAGGCTGGCGCGGGTCTGCTCCATCAGGGCGTGCAGTTCGGTGTGGGGGGTGCGGCGCGTGGTGGCTTGGGCCAGTTGCTCCAGGGCGGCGCGGGTGGCGTCCAGGCCGCGTGTGGCGTGTTCTTCCACCACGCGGGCCAGCAGGGTCTGCTGCAGGTCGGCCTGGGTCAGCCGGGCATGGTGGTCGCGCCACAGGGCGTAGCCGGTGCCAGCCGTCACCATGCAGGCCAGCACCAGGCCCGACAGCAAGGTGATGCGACTGGGACGCCAGCGGCTGCGGTGCGGCATGGTCGGGCCCGGCGCGTGGCGTCAGTCGACGTCGTGGCCCCAGCGGTCCAGCAGGCCGGGCGCGTGGTGCAGGAAGGCCGCCACCAGGGCGGGGTCGAAGGCCTGGCCCGCCTGCTCGGCCAGCATTGCCAGCGCGCAGTCTTCGGCCCGGGCGGGGCGAAACGGCCGCGGGCGGGTCAGGGTGTGGAAGCAGGTCACCACCGCCAGCAGCCGGCAGGCCGGCGGGATCTGCGTGTCGCGCAAGCCCAGCGGGCGGCCGTTGCCGTCCCAGCGCTCGTGCTGATGGCGGGCAAATTCAGCCGCCAGCGTGGCCGCCGCTGGGTCGGTGGGGCGGGGCTCGGTGGCAGCGCGCAGCACGCGGGCCTCCGGGGCCGTCCAGCCCAGGTGCAGGGCCAGCGCCTCGGCCAACCGGCCGACCGGGTTCGGCCCGGCCCAAGCGGGGGCTTCACTCGCCGGTTCGGGCCGGCACGCGGGGAGGTCGAGCGAGGCGGACAGGGGCATGGAGACGTCCGGTGGTTTTTGCAGAATTGTCCAATAAAAATGTTTTTATCAAATAGTGAAGGCGGGGCAAGCGCTGTCAGATTCGGCAAAATATCTCGCTGTGAACCGAACCACTTCCGTCCCTGACACCTGTTCCACCACCGAAGCCGCCCAGCGGCTGGGCATGGCCGTGCGGTCCGTGCAATTGATGGTGGACCGTGGCGAGTTGCAAGCCTGGAAGACGCCAGGCGGGCACCGCCGCATCCTGCGGGCCTCGCTGGACGCGTGGCTGGCAGGGCGCGCTGGCACTGCGCCGGCCGCGCCGGCCCTGGGCACTCCCAGCGGCGGCGCCCGGCCGCTCACGCTGCTGCTGATCGAAGACTCGGTGCACTTCCAGAACCTCATCAGCCTGGTGGTCAAGCGCGAGTTACCCGGGGCGGAACTGCACGTGGCGTCCGACGGCATCGCCGGCCTCGCCATGGCGGGCCGCCTGGAGCCGGACCTGCTGCTGATCGACATCCTGCTGCCCGGCATCGACGGCGCCGCGCTCATCACCAGCCTGCGCTCGCACCCGCAGTTCGCACGCAGCCGCTTGATCGTGATCACCGCGCTGGACGAAGCCCAGCGCGCGCCCTACGCCTTTGCGCTGACGGGCGTGCCCCTGGTGCACAAGACGGCGCTGGTGGCGGAGCTGCCTGCGCTTCTGGCCCAGGCGACCGCCTCGCTGGCCGACCAGTCCGCCTGACGGCGCCTGTGCTGCGCGCCACGCGCTTCCTGCAACCCGGTGCCGGCTCGCGCCGCGCCTGACGTGCTTCCATGACTGCCCGCATCCTGCTGATCGAAGACGACCCGTCCATCGCCCGGTTTGTGGAGCTGGCGGTGGAATGCCTGCCCGACCACGCCCCCGAGGCGCCGGCCGTGACGCTGACCGTGGCCACCCTCGTGAGCGAGGCCCGCACGGCGCTGGCCCAGGGCGGCTGGCAGTTGGTGATCAGCGACCTGATGCTGCCGGACGGCTCGGCCGAGGTGCTGCTGACCGACGGCCTGGCGCTGGCCCCTGGGGCGCCGCCGTGGGTGGTGTTCAGCGCCGGGGTGCAGGAAGAGCGGCGCGCGGCCCTGCTGTCCCGCGGGGTGGCGCGCCTGCTGCGCAAGCCGGTGCCGCTGACCGAACTGCTGGACACCGTGGCGGACATGCTGGCCCGCGGCGCCCGCGCGGCGGTGGCCCCGCCCCGCAGCGGGCCCGACCCCGTGGCGCAGCATTTCGGCGGTGACCGCGAGATGTACGAGGTGTTCCGGCAAGGCTGCCTGCAACGCTTCGCTGACGACCTGGCCCAAGGCCACGCGGCCATGGCCGCGGGCGACGCCGCTGCGCTGCGGCGTGTGGCCCACGGCCTGAAGGCGGTGCTGGAACTGATCGGCGAACCCGGCATGTCGGCCCAGGCTCGGCAACTGGAAAACGAGGCCGCCGCGTGCGCGCCGGGCCAGCCCCTGCCGTCCGGTTGGGAGGCTTTGGCGCTCGGTTTGACGGAATTGCGGGCCCGATGAGCCGCGTTTCGCATCAGGTTTTCCCGAATTTTTTGCAAATTTCTCGGTGAGAGTGTGTTTTCGCGCCGCGGCCTCTGGCCTGGCTGTATCAGTAGATTTGATAATTTCACGCATGAATGCCGCCCCGCGAACCCTGTCACCTCGAACCGACTGCTGCGCCGGGCCGGAGGCTCGCCCATGAGCGCGACCGCCTGGCAGGTGCTGTATGTCGAGGATGACCCCGTCAACGCGCTGTTGATGCAGGGCATCCTGGAGCTGCGCCAGGGCGTGGCCTTGCGGGTGGCGCGCAGCGGTGAAGAAGCGCGCCGCCTGGTGACCCAGGGCCGGGTGGACCTGCTGCTGTGCGACCTGCACCTGCCCGATGTGGACGGCAACGTGCTGCTGGCGCAACTGCGCGAGACGGGGCTGCCCGCGGAGGTGCCTGCGGTGCTGGTGACGGCGGAGTCGGAATCGGTGGCCGCGCAGCTCGCGCGCCAGCACGGCTTCCAGGGCCATTGGCGCAAGCCACTGGATGTGGCGGCCACGCTGCGCCAGCTGGACCACTGGATGGCGGTGTCGCCCCCGTCCGGGACCTGACACAAAACTTTGCGCGCGGGCCACACGGCCTTGCGTGAGGCGGGTGATTCTTCGGCACCTCAACCGGAGATCTGCCCCGTGAAGAACCGCCGCTTCATGCTCAGCAGTGGCGCCGCCCTGGCCGGTGCCCTGATGCTGGCGCGCCGCGTGCCGGCCGCCACGCTGGAAGGCGTGGCCGCCACCCCCGCCTCTGCCGCCGCTTTGGGGCCGCTCACCCCGCAAGAGCGGGCGCTGCACGCGCTCAACCGCCTGGGCTACGGCCCGACCGCTGCCGATGCGGCCGCGATCGCCGCGCAAGGTGCCGGCCCGTGGCTGGAGCGCTTCCTGGCCGAACAACTGGCCCCCACCCGCCCCGAGCCGCCGCCGGCATCGGCGCGGCGCCTGGCCGGGCTGGAGGTGTTGACGCTGGGCCAGGCCGAACTGCTGGGCCGCTACCGTGAGGCCGTCAAAAGCACCCGCGAGGCCCGACGCGAGAAAACCAAGGGCATGACGCCGGAGGCCGACGCCCTGAACGCCGTGCGTGAGCAGGTGCGGCCGCTGGTGGCGCAGGCCGCGCAGGCGCGTTTGTCACGCGCGCTGCAAAGCCCGGCGCAGCTGGACGAGGTGCTGACCGAGTTCTGGTTCAACCATTTCAACGTGTTCGCCGGCAAGGGGCCGGTGGGCGTGTTGGTGGCCGACTACGAGCAGCGCGCCGTCCGGCCGCATGTGCTGGGCCGGTTCCGCGACATGCTGGGCGCCACCGCGCGCCACCCGGCGATGCTGCTCTACCTGGACAACGCCCAAAGCGTGGTGGCCGGCTACGAGCCGCCGCACCGTGCGCGCCGCCTGCTGGACGCGCGCCCCGAGGCCAAGGCCCGCAAGGCCACGGGCCTGAACGAGAACTACGCCCGCGAGCTGATGGAGCTGCACACGCTGGGCGTGGACGGCGGCTACACGCAGCGCGACGTGACCGAACTGGCCCGCATGCTCACCGGCTGGGGCCTGGACACCCGCAAGGCCCTGCAGGGCGGCCACGGCGACCTGTTCGCCTTTGAGCCCCACAAGCACGACCCCGGCACCAAGACCTGGCTGGGCCAGACCGTGCGCCCGGCCGGCCTGGCCGAGGGCGAGCGCGCGCTGGACGTGCTGGCCAGCCACCCCGCCACCGCGCGCCACCTGGCGCACAAGTTCGCCCAGGCCTTCGTGGCCGACGAGCCGCCCGCGGCGCTGGTGCAAAAGCTGGCGGCGAACTTCCTCTCTACGGGCGGCGACCTGCGCGAGTTCACCCGCACGCTGATCCAGGCCGACGAGTTCTGGAGCCGCGAGGCCTACCAGGCCAAGTTCAAGACGCCCTACCAGTACCTGCTGTCCAGCCTGCGCGCGCTCGACCTGCAGAACTCGGCCGTGAACACCCCGCAGCCGCTGCTGGCCGCGCTGGCCCAGGCCGGCCAGCCGCTGTATGGCGCCACCACGCCCGATGGCTACAAGAACGTGGCCACCGCCTGGCGCAACCCCGAGGCGTTGACCCAGCGCGTGCAGCTGGCCACCACGCTGGGCCAGCGCAGCGGGCTGAGCGCCGAGCGGCTGGGCACCACCTTGGGCGCCGCCGTGAGCGACGCCACCCGCCGCACGCTGGCCACCGAGCCGCCGGCGCAGCAGGTGGCCTTGCTGCTGGCCAGCCCGGATTTCATGAAGCGTTGAGACCACCATGCACCGTCGTCAATTCCTGAATTTCAGCGCGCTGACCCTGGGCGGCCTGCCGCTGGCCCGCGCCCGGGCCGACAGCGCCACCGGCAAGAAGCTGGTGGTGGTGATGCTGCGCGGCGCGGTGGACGGCCTGTCCGTTGTGGCGCCTTACGGCGAGCGCGAATACGCCGCCAGCCGGCCGCAGATCGCCTTGCCCGCGCCCGGCGCCGAGGACGGCCTGTTCCGCTTGAACGCGCTGTTTGGCCTGCACCCCGCGCTGGCACCGCTGCAACGGCACTGGAGCGGCGGGCAGCTGGCCTTTGTGCATGCCAGCGGCTCGCCCGACCCGACCCGCTCGCACTTCGACGCGCAGGACTATTTCGAGTCCGGCACACCGGGCCGCAAGGCCACGGCCGACGGTTGGATGAACCGGCTGCTGGCTGGCCTGCCGGGCGAGCCCTCGCCCACGCGCGCCGTGGCCCAGGGCAGCACGCCGCCGCGCATCCTGGCCGGGTCGGCCAGCGTGGCCAGCCTGGGCCTGGGCCCCGGGGCCTTGCAGCGCCGGGCCATCGACAACCCGCAGCTGCAGGCGGGCCTCGCGCGGCTCTATGCCCAAGACCCCGCCCTGAGCCACACGCTGCAAGACACCACCGAAGGCCGCAGCGAGATGGCCCGCAGCATGGCCGCCCCCGAGCCGCACGGCATGGACCCGACGGCCGATGCCGGGGCGCCGTCGGCGCGCAGCTTCGCGGCCGATGCGCGGCGCCTGGGCCAGCTCATTCGCAAAGACGCGCACACCCAACTCGCCTTCACCGCCGTGGGCGGCTGGGACACGCACGTGAACCAGGGCGCCGCGCGCGGCCAACTCGCCAACAAGCTGGCCAGCCTGGGCGAAGGGCTGGACGCGCTGGCCACCGGCCTGGGCGATGCGCTGAAGGACACGGTCATCGTGGTGGCCAGCGAGTTCGGCCGCACGCTGCGCCAGAACGGCAATGGCGGCACCGACCATGGCCGCGGCAACGTGATGTGGCTGCTGGGCGGCCCGGTGGCCGGCGGCCAGGTGCTGGGCGACTGGCCGGGGCTGGACCGCAGCGCGCTGGCCGACGGCCGCGACCTGGCCGTGCAAACCGATTTCCGTCAGGTGCTGATGCCGCTGCTGCAGCGGCACCTGGGCCTGTCCGACGAAGGGCTGGCGCGCGTGTTCCCGAACGCACCGGCCCGCTGGCGCGACGCTGACCGGTTGCTGCGCGCCTGAACCTTGCACTGAAGCGCACGCCCCCCGGAGTTGCCCCCCGTGTTGCTGGAGACTGCCATGCTCAGAACCACGCCCCCGTTGTTCGGTTTGTGCCTGAGCATGGCCGTGCTGGCTTACTGCTTCCTGGTGGCGGCGGGGGCCTGAGCCCGCGCCGGCCTCAGAGGCCGCGCTTGGCCTGTGTCAGCAGCGTGGCCACCTCGCTGCTCACCTGGGCAAAGGCCGAGCCGGAGCCGATCAGGCGCTCAGCCTGGTCGTACTGTCCGCCGTTGATCCGCCGGGCCACGTCACCGGCCACCTGGTGGAACTGCGCGTGCTTGCCCAGCAGGGCCACAAACGTCGGGCGGGTGCCCCAGCGGCGTTGACCGTCGCCGTGCAACCAGCGGCCCAGCGGGCATTGGTCGTCACGGCACAGCGTGTCGGCGTCCAGGTGGCTGCGTTCCGCGATGGCCTGGCGCAGCTTGACCTTCCAGTCACGGTGCGCGCCGATGGCGGCATCGAAGTCGAAGTCGGCCGCCACGGCGGTGGTGGTCGGTGCGTCGTCATCGGCCCCCGAGTCGGCCGGCAGCACGAAGCGCGACACCTCGCCCACCAGGCCGTCGGCCTGGGCCTTGAGCGAGGCGGCGGCGGCGGCGGTTTCTTCCACCAGTGCGGCGTTTTGCTGCGTGGCGCGGTCCAGTTCCTGCACGGCCTGGCCGATCTGCGCGATGCCCTGGCTTTCCTCGCGTGCGGCGTGGGCCACGTCGCCCAGCAGCTGGTCCACGCGCTGGGATCCGTCCACGATCTGCGCAATGGTTTCGCCGGCGCGGCTCACGATGTCGGTGCCGGTTTCCACCTGCTCCACGCTGCGCCCGATCAGCGTCTTGATTTCCTTGGCCGCCTCGGCACTGCGTTGCGCCAGCATGCGCACCTCGCTGGCCACCACGGCGAAGCCCCGGCCCTGCTCGCCGGCGCGTGCGGCTTCCACCGCGGCGTTCAGCGCCAGGATGTTGGTCTGGAACGAGATGCCGTCGATGGTGCCGATGATGTCGGCGATGCGGGTGGACGACTCGCGGATGCCCTGCATCGTGCGCACCACCTCCTGCATCACCTGGCCGCCGTCCGCTGCGGTTTGCGCGTTGCGGCGTGCCAGGTCGGCGGCTTCGGCCGTGTGCTCGGCGCTGTGGTTGACCGTGGCCGACATCTCTTCCATCGACGCGGCCGATTCCTCGATGTTGGCCGCGGCCTGCTCGGTGCGGGCGGAGAGGTCCATCGCACCGCTGGCGATCTCGTCGCTGGAATGCATGATCTGGTCGCTGGAGCGGCGCACGCGGCGCACCATGCGACGCAGCGAGTCCTGCATGGCGGCGAGTTCGCGCATCAGGTCGGCCGCTTCGTCGCGCCCCCACGGCTCTGGCGTGGTGGTCAGGTCGCCCGAGGTCATGGCCCGCAGGTGCTCCCGCGTTTCATTCAGGCCGCCGGTCATCACCTTGTAGAAGCTCAGGAACAGGTAGCCCGCCACGCCCAGCATCAGCGCCACGACGATGGCGGCCTCGCGGATGGCGACCATCTCGGCGTCGCGCAGGTCGTCCACGTACAGGCCCGAGCCGATCACCCAGCCCCAGGGCTCGAAGCCCTTCACGAAGGACATCTTGTCCACCGGCTGTTGCTGGCCCGGTTTGGGCCACTGGTAGGCCACGAAGCCTTGGCCGTGCCGGCGCACTTCATTCACAAAACCCTGGAACAGCGGGAAGCCGTTGGGGTCTTTGATGTTGCTGCCGTCCTGGCCGTTGAGCTCGGGCTTGATCGGGTGCAGCACGATGCGGTGCTGCATGTCGTTGATCCAGAAATATTCCTTGCCGTCGTAGCGCATCTGCCCGATGACCTGCTTGGCGCGGGCCTGCGCTTCCTCGCGCGGCAGGCCGGCCGCTTCCAGCCCCTGGGCCCACACCAGCACGCTGTGGGCCACCTCCACGTGCTGGCGCACGGCGGCCTGGCGCTCGGCCAACTGGTCGTCCGCCTGGTCCTGGATCAGCCAGGCCAGCAGCGCCAGCATCGGCAGCACGAAGGTGGCGGAAATCAACAGCGCCTTGGCGCCGAACTGCAGGTTGCGAAACAGCCGGATGCCCGGCGCCCACAGGCCGTGGTGGGTGAAGAAACCGCTTTCATCGGCGCGCGAACGGGCGGCAGGGCGAGCCGGCGACCGTGTCGCAGCGGCAAGGGTGTTCGACATGGGGGATGCAGGGACAAGGAGGAGCGACCGATGCTAGGTCAATCGTTTGCAGCGCCCCTTGTCTCGAATCAACTACTCCTGCGGCTGCGGGCTTCGGTGCGCATTAATGCGCAGCTGCGGCCGTCAGCCGAAGTAGCCGAGGTTGCGAACCGTGAAATTGTTCAGATGCGGAAACACCACACCCAGGTCCGCAGCGCTCACGCCGAACCACGCCGCCAGCGTGGCGCTCATCTGATCGACCCCGGTGCTGGGCAGCCAGCGGCCCTCGCCGGACACGTCGTCCGGCCCACCCAGGGTGAGGTCGGGCATGCGCCCGTACAGCCCGCCGCGCACCGCGCCGCCCAGCACGAACTGGTGGTTGCCCCAGGCGTGGTCGGTCCCGCCGCCGGAGGCCGGTTGCAGCGTGCGGGCGAAGTCGCTGGCGGTGAAGGTGGTCACGGACTGGGCCAGCCCCAGTTGCTGCATGGCGTCGTAGAAGGCCTTGAGCGCCGGGCCCAGATCGCTGAACAAGGCCTGCTGTTGGTTGAGTTGGTCGTTGTGGGTGTCGAAGCCGCCCAGGCTCACGAAGAACAGCTGCCGGTTCACGCCCAGCCCGGCCCGGCCTTCGATCATCTTGGCCACGGTCAGCAGTTGCTGCGCGACGCTGCTGTTGAGCCCGCTGAACAGGCCCGACACGCTGCCCGTGCCGGACAGGGCCGTGTTCAAGGCATTGCTGGCCTTCAACGCTTGGTTGAGTACGCTGGCCGCAGCGTGGGCCTCGGCGTTGGCGTAGGGCAACTGCAGCAGGCCTTGGTACAGGCCGTACAGCGGGTTGGCGCTGGGGTTGTTGCCAAAGCCGCGGATGGCAAAGCTGTTGCCCGAACCCACGGTCAGCCCCTGCGCGGTGGCGCCGGTCATGAAGACGTTGTTGCCGCTGACCGACAGCGCCATGGGCACGGCGGCGCCGCTGGCCTGCAGGTCGGCCACCCGGCCGCCCCAGCCCGCGGGTGAGGCGCCCGCGCTGGTGAACGACTGACCGCGCTGCCACTGCGCCTGCTGGTCGTCGTGGGAGAACAGGTTGGGCGGCACGGCCGCATTGCCGGCCCGGTACTCGGCCTTGGTCAGCGGCTTCACCAGCGGGCCGACGTTGGCTTGCACCGCGAGGTGGCCCTGGGCCCAGATGTCGGCGAGCGGCGACAGCGCCGGGTGCAGGCCCACGTTGCTGCCGTTCAACGTGGCCAGCGACGACTGCGCCAGGCTCAACCCGCCGGCGCCTGCCACACCGCGCGCTTTGGCGTAGGCGGCGTAGCCCGCGGTGTCAGTGGGCACGACCATGTTGTTGCCGTCGTTGCCGCCGTACAGGAACACGCACACCAGGGCGCGGTAGTCGCTGCCGAGCAGCGGCGCGGCCAGCGAGGGCAGGGCGGCGCTGCCGGCGAGGGCGGCGGCGTGGGAGAGCAGATGGCGACGATTCAGCATGTCAGTTCTCCGATGGGAACGCAGGAATCTGCGGGCCGAGCGCTGGGCCGTTCCCGAGCCGGCCCGTCAGGCGATGTGCTTGCCGGTCAATCCGGCAAGCATCGCCGTCCCCACGGGGGACCGACCCGGCTGGCCCGCGTTCAGCGAGGCGAGAGTGGGCGAGGGGCCTTGTCACCTCAGTTCTCCACCAAGTACTCGGGCGACATCGCGGCCAGGAAGAGTGCCGCCTTGGCGCGGTCCAGCGGCCGGGTGGCCGGCGCCAGCTGCGCGGCCTTCAGCAGCGCGGTTTGCAGAGCCGGGCTGGCGCGTCCGGCAAACATCACGCGGTTGATCTCGGCCACCAGGGCCGCAGGCGTGGCCGCCAGGGTTTGCCAGCGCGTCAGGTCGATGGCGGTGCCTGTGGCGCCGGCCACGGTGGTGTCCGGCGGCACCGGTTTGCCGCTGAGCAGCGTGGCCAGCGCGCCGCTGAGCTTGAAGGCCGCGCTGGCGTTGAACACGCCGAAGGCGGGGCCGTCCAGGCTGGTGTTGTCCGGCAGGTCGTAGTCGGGCGTGAAGAAGTTGAAGACGCTGGGCGGGCTGTACACCGGCTGGCTGAGGTTGGCGGCCTGTGCGCGCAGCCACACGCCGTCGCTGCTGCCTCCGAGGCTGCGTATCAGGTGGGTGAGCTGCACGATGGGCTCCCGCAGCTTGCCGAAGCGGCTCGGGTCTTGCGGCGTGGCGGCTTCCGGGTCGGTCAGGATGGCGGTGAGCACGGCCTTCATGTCGCCGCGTGGCGTGGTGGTGGTGCTGGTGCGCACGCCGGCGGGGGTGGTGAGGGCCACGGTGCCGCCGTTGAACGCCTGGCTCACGCGCTGCACGTAGGCGGGGCTCGGGTTGGCGGTGACGAACTGCTGGATCAGTTGCCGCCCGATGAAGGGGCCGACGTTGGGGTGGTTGAAGATGTTGTCGATGGCGGCGTCCAGGTCGGCCTGGGCGGTTTGGCCGGCCGGCAGCGTCACCCCGTTGAGCAACCGTTTGGCGGCGGTGTCGTGGTGGTCGTTGAACGCGATCATGGGCGCGTCGTAGTAGCTCGGGTTGCCGAACCGGTTGCGGGTGGCGCCCGGCCGCGGGGCATAGGTCCAGCCGGTGAAGGCGTGGGCAAAGCCCTCCACGGTGTCTTGGTCGTACGTGGGGATGGGCTGGCCGCGTGCATCCAGGCGCGCGCTGCCATCGGCGTTGAGCTGCCACAGCCCGATGGAGAACAGCTGCAGCACCTCGCGGGCGAAGTTCTCGTTGGGCTCGATGCCCTTGGCCGGGTTGGGCTTGTCGTTGTTGGCCATGTTCAGGTAGCGGCCCATGGCGGGCGACATCGCCACCTCGCGCAGCACGTCGCGGAAGTTGCCGAACGCGTGGCGCAGGAAGATGCGCTGGTACTTCGCCATCGCGTTGGGCAGCTTGATGACGTTGCCCGACACCACCAGGATTTCGCTCAGTGCCAGGGCTGTGCGCTGGCGCAGTTGGTCTGGCTGCTGCATCGCGTTGGCGAAGAACTGCACCTGCACCGGGAAGAGCGAGTAGTTGTCGCGCTTGCAGGTGGCGGCGGTGCCGGTGGGGCAGCCTTTGTTGGGGTCGGGGTCCACCCAGGCAACGCCGGTGAAGTCGGAGTCGCGGCGGGTGAATTGGTCTTGCAGCCAGGCCAGCCGGCCGCCGCTCATCACGGCCGCCACGCTGGCCTCGGTCGGCCCGAAGCTGGCCTGGCCGAGGAAGCGCCGGGCCTCCGAATCGCTCAAGGCCGGGGCGGCACGAACATCGGCTGCGGCGGCCGGGCCGTGCAGCAGGGCTGCGGTGGCGGCCAGCACGGCCGGGACGACCAGGGGGGCGAGGCGCATGGGCAGTCTCCTCAAAGCGGCCGCGATCTTGATCCTGCGCGGCGCTGCCGTCTCGCCTGGAGTTGTGCCCATTGGTAAGCAAACCCTGCCGGCGGTTGCGACGCCCTTCCAGCCTGTCCGGGCGCTGTCATGCGGGGTGGTTGTCAGCGCTTGTCGTGCGGTTTGCACGCGGCCCGCACTTGCGGCCTCGGTGCCGCCGTGCATGCCGGCGGCCACTATCCTTCAGCCAGGCTGCTGCAGGCGCGCGAGATCGCCGGTCCAGTCGGCCCAATGCCGGCGCACCGCCTCGCGCTGCCGGGCGTCCATCTGGTTGAACACGCGCAGCAGGCTGGCGATCAGCTCCTCGCGGTGCGGCATCTCTTGCGGCAGGGTCTGGCTGTTGCGCAGCAAGAGCGCGGTGCCGCCCGGGCCGTCGTGGTGGGCCCAGGCGCGCAGGGCGTCCAGCGTGCGGGCCTGGCGGACGGCGCGGGCCTGCGCCAGGGCGGGCACGTCCGGGCGCCAGCCCTCGGCCTCGGCGCGTGCGTGCCGGCGGGTGGTGCGATCCAGGTCGCCCAGCCAGCGTTCCAGCGCGCTCACATAGCGCGAGGCGCGGTCGCTGGCGGGGCCGTTTTGCTGGGCCAGCCACTCGGCGGTCTTGTCGTCCAGCGTGCGCTCCAGGTGCTGCCATTGCGCGGGCCGCAGGTCGGCCAGCACCGGGGCGGCCAGCGGGGCGGCGTGTTGCAGGCAACGCTCCAGGCTGGCCCGCGCGCCGCGCTCCAGCGCGAGCAGCTCATCGGGCGTGACCGTGCCGTCGTCCAGCGCGGCCTGGGCCTGGCGCAGCAGGGCCTGCCAGTGCGGCAGTTCCTCGCGCCGGTGCCAGGCCTGCCAGGCGCGCAGTTGCTCGCGCAGCCGGGCTTGTTGGGGGCGGTCCAGGTCCAGGTAGCGGTCCAGCCACAGGCCACCCAGCAGGGGCAGCTGGTTGTAGGCCAGCCCGAGGCTGGAGCAGCCGGCCAGTGCCAGCGTCAGCACCAGCACCGGCAGCAGGGCCCAGCGGGAGATGCCGTGGGCGATCCGGCTGGCGATCCGGCGGGGCAGGGGCAACATGCCCGGATGCTCGCAGGCTGAGCGGGGGCTGTCATGCCGTGGGGTATTTCGGGGTCATGGGCCCGAGCAGGCCGGCACCGCCGCGTGGCGCGGTTATCGTTGCTGCACTGTGCCGTCCAAGGAACTGCCCCACACCTTCAAGCTGCTGACCATCTGGCTGGTGGTCATGCTCGGCGTGTTTCTGGCGTTCAAGGCCTGGGAGCGCGAGCGCGAGGCCAGCCGCTTCCAACTGGCCGGCCAGACCGTGGTGCTGGCGCGAGCGCCGGACGGGCACTTCCACTGGCCGGGGCGCGTCAATGGCATCGCGGTGGACTTTCTCGTGGACACCGGCGCCAGCAGCACGGCCTTGCCGCAGGCGCTGGCCGAGCAGGCTGGCCTGGCGCCGCTGGGTTCGGTGCGCACGCAAACCGCCGGGGGCGCGGTGCGCGGGTTCGTGGCTCGCGCCGACGTGACCCTGCAAGGCGGCGTGCAGGCGGCCCGGCTGCCGGTGACCGTGCTGCCCGACCTGGCCGCGCCGCTGCTGGGCATGGACGTGCTCGGCCGGCTGCATTTCTCGCAGAAGCCGGGCGAGCTTCGCATCGAACCGCAGGACGCTGACAGCCGATGACACGCCTCTTTTCCTGGCGGCCCAGCCGTTCGTGGTCGGCTCTGGGGTTGCGGCTGATGGCGCTGCTGATGTGGAGCGCCAGCGCCAGCCACGCGGCCTGCCCGCCACCGGAGCCGCCCGTGCCCACCGTGGCGCAGGTGCGCGCCTGGCTGCCCACGGCGCCGGACCGCGGCCTCTTGTGGCGCATCACCCGGGGCGGCCATAGCAGCTACCTCTACGGCACGCTGCACATCGGCAAGCCGGCGTGGGCCGTGCCGGGCCCGGCCCTGCGTGCTGCCTGGGCCGACACCGAGGTGCTGGCTGTGGAGCTGGACCCGGCGGATGTGATGCCTGCGCTGGCGGCCTTGCCGCCGCCAGCCCCGCTGCCGCCGGCCCTGGCGCGTCGCATGGCACAGCAAACCCGCGCCGCTTGCCTGCCGCCGGACGCGCTGGCGCGGTTGCCGGCGATGTTGCAGCTCAGCACGCTCACGCTGATGGAAGTGCGCCGCGACGGCTTTGACGCCGGCTTCGGTCAGGACGTGGTGCTGCTGGGCTGGGCCAAGGCCGAAGCCCGGCCCGTGTTGTCGCTGGAAAGCGTGCAGGAGCAGCTGGACGCGCTGAGCCCCGGTGAGCAGGAGGCCGAGCTGTTGGGCAGTTCGCTGCGCCAGTTGCAGCAGGGCCGTGTGCGCGCGCCGCTGCGCAAGCTGGCGGCCGCGTGGTCGCGCGGCGACCTCGCCACGCTGGGCGACTACGGCCGCTGGTGCGACTGCGCCGACAGCCCGGCCGAGCGCGCCTGGCTCGCCCGCGTGAACGACGGCCGCAACGGGCCGCTGGCGGCGCGCATCACCGCCTTGCACGGCCAGGGCCAGCGCCTGCTGGTGGCCGTGGGGGCGCTGCACATGACCGGCCCGCAGGCCTTGCCGCGCTTGTTGCAGGCCGAAGGCTTTGAGGTCGAACAACTGGTGCCGAGCCGGTAGCATCCCCCCACCGCCGGCGCTGCCGGGAGGAGACAGTCCATGAGCGACAGCAGCTTCACCAAGTTCGTGCCCGGGTTTGAATTCCTGCAAGGGCTGGTCAAGAACGCGGGTTCGGCCCTGCCGGGCATCGGCCAGTGGGTGGCGCCCACGCTGAACCCGGAGGAGTTGTCCAAGCGCATTGAAGAGCTGCGCACCGTGCAGTTCTGGCTGGAACAGAACGCCCGCATGCTGGCCGCCACCATCCAGGCGCTGGAGGTGCAGCGCATGACGCTGTCCACGCTCAAGTCCATGAACGTGCCGCTGACCGACCTGCGCGACAGCCTCAAGCTGCCCACCGGCATGGAAGCACCCGCCTGGCCCAGCATCCCGCCGGAGATCCTGTCGGCCGCAGCGCCGGCCGCGCAAGCCGCCGCCAAAACCGCCGTGAAAACCGCCGCCAAAACCGCAGCCACCACGGCCAAGGTGGCCGCCAAGACCGTGAAGACTGCCGGTGACGCCGCCAAGGCCGCCGGCGTGCCCGGCGCGGCGGTAGACCCCACCCAGTGGTGGACGGCGCTGACCCAGCAGTTCACGCAGCTCGCCACTTCCGCCATGAAAGACAGCGCCACCGACGCGGCCCGCCACCTGGCCGGCAACCTGGTGAAGCAGTCGTTCGACGCCGCCAGCGACACCCTGCGCAAGGCCGCCACCGTGCCCGGGGCCGTGGTGGGCAGTGTGGCCAAGGGCCTGGCCGGTGTGACGGACGAACCCGCTCGACCGGCCGCGCGCACTGCGTCCAGGGCGTCGGGTCAGCCCGTGCGCAAGACGGCGGCCGCCACGAAGACGGCCGCCAAAACCGCCACGAACGCGGGCAAGAGCCGGCGCACGCCGTGAAGCGACGGCCGCTGCTGCTGGCCGTGGCCTGCGGGGTGGCCGGTGTGTCCACAGGGCAAGCCGGCGCGGCCGGCGCGCGGGAGCGCGTCGTGTACCCGCTGCACGACCCGGCCCGCATCCCGTCCTGGCGCTACCTGGAAGACGTGCTCAAGCTGGCCATCCAGCGCAGCGGGGCGAACTACGAACTCGTGGAGTCGCGCCAGGCCATGGTGCAGGGCCGTGCCATGCGCGAACTGGCCGAGGGCCGCGGCGACCCCGACCTGGCTTGGACCATGACCAGCCCCGAGCGCGAAGCCGAGCTGCTGCCGGTTCGCGTGCCGGTGGACCGCGGCCTGATTGGCTGCCGTGTCGCGTTCGTGCGGCCGGGGGACCTGGACCGCTGGACGCAGGTGCGCACGCTGGCCGACCTCGCGCCGCTGGCGGCCGGGCAGGGCCACGACTGGCCGGACACCGAGATCCTGCGGGCCAACGGCCTGAAGGTGCAAACCTCCAGCCGCTACGAAACCCTGTTCGAGATGCTGCGGCTGGGCCGCATCGACTACTTCCCGCGCTCGGTCATCGAGGTGGACGACGAAGCCGCCACGTCCATGGCCCGCGGGCTGGTGATCGAGCCCCAGGTGCTGCTGCGCTACCCGGCCGCCGCCTACCTGTTCGTGCGGCCCAACCGCCCGCAGCTGGCACAGGACCTGGAGCGTGGGCTGGAGGCCGCGCTGGCCGATGGCAGCTTCCAGCGGTTGTTCCAGCGCCACTACGGCGACCTGATCGCCCGCCACCGGCTGAACCAGCGACGCGTGCTGACCCTGCGCAACCCGCTGCTGCCACCGGCCACGCCGCTGAACCGGCCGGCCTTGTGGCTGGTGCTGGGCGGCTAGAGTTCGCCCTCCATGGCCCCGCCCCGCATCCCGCCCATCCAGTGCCTGCAAGCCTTCGAGGCCGTGGCGCGGCTGCGCAGCGTGAGCGCGGCGGCGGAGGAGCTGGCGGTCACGCCCAGCGCCGTCAGCCACCGCATCCGGCAGCTCGAGTCCCAGCTGGGCTTCAAGCTCTTCGGGCGCGACTTCGTGCCCAGCGACGACGGGCAGGTCTACCTGCCGTCGGTGCGCCAGGGGCTGGCCGCGCTGCAGAAGATTCCGGGCGCCGACGGCGTGCGGCCCCAGGGCGTTCGGCTGCGGCTGGCGGTCACGCCGACCTTCTCGCGCCAGATCTTGCTGCCGCGGCTGGCGCTGTTCCGGCATGCGAATCCGGAGATCGAGCTGGTGATGCAGGTGGCCATTCCGCTGGCGGACCTGAAGTCCGAGGAGGCTGACCTGGAGATCCGCTTCGGCAGCGGCGAGTACCCCGGCCTGGAAACCCGCCGCGTGCTGACCGACGACCTCAGCCCCGTCTGCAGCCCCGACTATCTGCACGAGCACGGCCCGTTCGACGGCTTCGACACCGTGGCCGACATCCGCCGCGTGCACCTCATCCGCAGCCCGCTGGCGCCCTGGAGCAGTTGGTTCGAGGCCCACGGCCTGCCGCTGGACGAGCCGCGCGGCGGCGCGCAGTTCAACGACCTGGGCCTGGTGCTGGACGCCGCGGCTGCCGGCTTCGGCGTGGCGCTGATGCGCATGAAGCTGGGCGCGTCGTGGCTGGACTCCGGGCGCCTGGTGCGCCTGTCGCCGCGCACCGTGCCGTCGAGCTTTCACCACTACATCTGCTGGAAGCCTGGCGCGCTGGAGCGCTGGGAATGCGCGGCCTTTGTCGAGTGGCTGACGCGCGCGCTGGCTTAAGTTGCGCCCCTCGCCCGGCCTCGCACCGCTGAACGCGGGCGAGTCCAGTCGGTCTTGCAGACCGCGCTGCGGCTCAAGCCGCAGCCCTTCGGCAGGCACATGCCGCCCACCGGGCGCCATGTGTCCGGCCTCAGCCCCCCGAGGGGACGGCGATGCCTGCGGCATTGAGCCGCAGGCACATCGCCGGAGCGGGCCGGCTTGGGGGCGGCCCGGCGCTCGGCCCGGAATACTTCGGTACCCCCCGGGCCAACCCTGTGTCCGCCCGGGCACCTGAAATTTCTTCACGCGACACGCCAAGAGGATTCACGCCGCCCGGTGGCGCTCGCCACGACCATCCCGCCCCAGTTCCCGCCTCGCCGCGGAAAAGATTTCAAAAACTGGAGACGACCATGGTCTGGCAACAGGTCTACAACCCCTTCGACAACATGCTGCTCAGCACGCTGGTGGCCGCCGTTCCGGTGGTCGTCATGCTGCTGGGGCTGGGCGTGTTCCACCTCAAGGCCCACGTGGCGGCCGCGGCCGGCCTGGTGAGCGCCTTTTTGATTGCGGTGTTCGCGTTCGGCATGCCCGCCGGCATGGCCAGCCGCGCCGCGCTGCTGGGCGGGCTCACCGGCCTGCTGCCCATCGGCTGGATCGTGCTGAACATCATCTTCCTGCACCAGCTGACCGAGAAGAACGGCAGCTTCCAGGTGCTGCAGGACTCCATCGCCGGCATCACGCAAGACCGCCGGCTGCAGCTGCTGCTGATCGCCTTCGCGTTCGGCGCGTTCTTCGAAGGCGCAGCCGGCTTCGGCACGCCGGTGGCCGTCACGGCCGCCATCCTGATCGGCCTGGGCTTCTCGCCGCTGGCCGCCTCGGGCCTGAGCCTGATCGCCAACACCGCACCCGTGGCCTACGGAGCTTTGGGCACGCCGGTCATCACGCTGGCCAAGGTGCACGGCTACGACCTGATGGCGGTGAGCGGCATGATTGGCCGCCAGCTGCCGTTCTTCAGCCTGCTGGTGCCGTTCTGGCTGATCTGGGCCTTCGCCGGCCGCAAGGCGATGTGGGAGATCTGGCCGGCCATCCTGGTCACGGGCCTGTCCTTCGCCATTCCGCAATACCTGGTCAGCAACTTCATCGGCCCCGAGCTGGTGGACGTGATCGCGGCCATGTGCTCCATGGTGGCGCTGGTGGGCTTCCTGCGCTTCTGGCAGCCCAAGAAGCTGTGGACCTCCGTCTCGCTGCGCGGCCATGAGCACGATGGCCCCGAGGCCAAGCCGGCCCTGGCGCCCCGCGTGCACCCGCGTGCCGCTGTCATCAAGGCCTGGACGCCCTGGGTCATCCTGACCGTGTTCGTGTTCGTCTGGGGCCTGCCGGCCACCAAGGCGGCGCTCAACGGCATCTACGCGCCCAAGTTCCCCATCGACGGCCTGCACAAGCTGGTGGAGAAGGTGGCGCCGGTGGTGCCCAAACCCACGGCAGAAGCCGCCGAGTACGTGTTCGGCCTGCTGTCGGCCACGGGCACCGGCATCCTGCTGGCGGCCATCGTCGGCGGCCTGGTGATGGGCTACCGCTTCGGTGGCCTGGTGAAGTGCTTCGGCCAGACCGTGTGGCTGGTGCGCACCTCGCTGCTGACCATCGTGCTGATGCTGGCGCTGGGCACGCTCACGCGCTTCTCGGGCCTGGACACGACGCTGGGCCTCGCGTTTGCCAACACCGGCGTGCTCTACCCCTTCTTCGGCACGCTGATGGGCTGGCTGGGCGTGGCCATGACCGGTTCGGACACCGCCAGCAACGTGCTCTTCGGCGGCATGCAGAAGGTGGCAGCCGAGCAACTGGGCCTGAACCCCAACCTCATGGGAGCGGCCAACAGCTCCGGCGGCGTGATGGGCAAGATGATCGACGCGCAGTCCATCGTCGTGGCCTCCACCGCCACGCGCTGGGAGAACGGCGAGGGCCCCATCCTGCGCTACGTGTTCTTCCACTCCATCGCGCTGGCCTGCCTGGTGGGCGTGTTCATCACGATGCAGGCGTACGTCTGGCCGTTCACCCTGCTGGTGTGGTGACGCCGTGCCGGCCGCTACAGTTGGCCGGCACTGAATGAGACTTCGGATCGCCTGCGATGAATGCCCTCGTCCAAGACCCCGAGCTGGACCCTGTCGCGCACCGCGCCGCGCGCCTGCAGCAGCTGGTGGCGGCCCTGTCGCCCGTGCTGCCGGCCCACGCGCTGCTGTACCAGGCCGAGCAGACCACGCCGTATGAGTGCGACGGCCTGACGGCCTACCGCCAGCGCCCGCTGGCTGTGGCCCTGCCCGAGACCGAGGCCCAGGTGGGCGCGGTGCTGAAGGCCTGCCATCGCTTGGGTGTGCCCGTGGTGGCGCGCGGGGCCGGCACCGGCCTGAGTGGCGGCGCCATGCCGCACGAAGCGGGCGTGACGCTGGCGCTGGCCAAGTTCAACCGCATCGTGTCCATCGACCCCTACGCCCGCACCGCCCGCGTGCAGTGCGGCGTGCGCAACCTGGCCATCAGCGAGGCGGCCGCCCCGCACGGCCTGTACTACGCGCCCGACCCCAGCAGCCAGATCGCCTGCACCATCGGCGGCAACATCGCCGAGAACTCCGGCGGCGTGCACTGCCTGAAGTACGGCCTCACGCTGCACAACGTGCTGCGCGTGCGCGGCTTCACGGTGGAGGGCGAGCCCATCGAGTTCGGCAGCGAGGCGCTGGACGCCGCGGGCCTGGACCTGCTGGCCCTCGTCGTCGGCAGCGAAGGCATGTTGGCCGTCGTCACCGAGGTCACGGTCAAGCTGGTGCCCAAGCCGCAACTGGCGCGCTGCCTGATGGCGAGCTTTGACGACGTGCGCAAGGCCGGTGATGCGGTGGCGGCGCTGATTGCCGCCGGCATCATCCCGGCCGGCCTGGAGATGATGGACAAGCCCATGACGGCGGCGGTGGAGGACTTCGTGCACGCCGGCTACGACCTGACGGCCGAGGCCATCCTGCTGTGCGAGAGCGACGGCACGCCCGAAGAGGTGGCCGAGGAGATCGAGCGCATGACCGCCGTGCTGCGCGGCAGCGGCGCGACCGACGTGCAGGTGAGTGCCGACGAAGCCCAGCGCCTGCGCTTCTGGAGCGGCCGCAAGAACGCCTTCCCGGCGAGCGGCCGCATCAGCCCCGACTACATGTGCATGGACTCCACCATCCCGCGCAAGCACCTCGCCACCATCCTGCTGGACATCCAGCAAATGGAGAAGAAGTACGGCCTGCGCTGCGCCAACGTGTTCCACGCGGGCGACGGGAACCTGCACCCGCTGATCCTGTTCGACGCCAACGACCCCGACCAACTGCACCGCTGCGAACTCTTCGGCGCCGAGATCCTGGAGCGCAGCGTGGCGCTGGGCGGCACCGTGACCGGCGAGCACGGCGTGGGCGTGGAAAAGCTCAACTCCATGTGCGTGCAGTTCAGCCCCGAGGAACGCGAGCAGATGCTGGCGCTCAAGAGCGCCTTCGACCCCGCCGGCACCCTCAACCCCGGCAAGCAGATCCCCACGCTGCACCGCTGCGCCGAGTACGGCCGCATGCACGTGAAGCGCGGGCTGCTGGCCTTCCCTGAGCTGGAGCGGTTTTGAAGTTCGACGACCTGCAAGCGCAGCTGCGCGACGCCCGCCAGCCGCTGCGCATCACCGGCCACGGCAGCAAGGATTTCTATGGCGAGCGTCCGCAGGGTGAGGTGCTGTCCACGCTGGGCCTCACCGGCATCACGGCCTACGAGCCCAGCGAGCTTTACCTGAGCGCCTTGGCCGGCACGCCCATCGCCGATGTGGAAACCGTGTTGGCCGCGCAGCGCCAGCGCCTTGCCTTCGAGCCGCCGCGCTTCAACGGCCGGGGCACGGTGGGCGGCATGGTGGCCTCGGGCCTTTCCGGCCCCAGCCGCGCGGCGCTGGGCTCGGTGCGGGACCACGTGCTGGGCGCCGTCGTCATCAACGGCGCCGGTGAATTGCTGAGCTTCGGCGGCACGGTGATGAAGAACGTGGCGGGCTTTGATGTGAGCCGCGTGCTGGCCGGCTCGCTGGGCCAGCTGGGCTTGATCACCGAGGTGACGCTCAAGGTGCTGCCACTGCCGGCGGCCACCGCCACGCTGCGCTTCGACCTGATCCAGGCCGACGCGCTGAAGGCGCTGAACACCTGGGGCGGCCAGCCCTTGCCCATCGAGGCCAGCGCCTGGTGGGACGGTGCGCTGGTGCTGCGCCTGGCCGGTGCGCAGGCGGCCGTGCAGGCGGCGATGACACGGCTGGGTGGCGACCGCATTCCCGACGACCTGGCCGCAAGCTTTTGGACCGGCCTGCGCGACCAAAGCGACGAGTTCTTCGTCGGCGCCGAGCGCGCGGTGGCGGGCGGTGCGCGCTTGTGGCGCCTGTCGCTGCCCAGCACCGCGCCGGAGCTCAAGCTGCACGGCGAGCAGCTCATCGAATGGGGCGGCGCCCAGCGCTGGGTGGTCACGCCCATGGAACCGGCTGCCGTGCGCGAGGCCGCGGCCAGCGTGGGCGGCCACGCCACGCTGTTCCGCGCGCTGGACAAGTCGCCCGGTGCGTTCACGCCGCTGTCAGCACCGCTCGCGGCCATCCACCGCCGCCTCAAGGCCAGCTTCGACCCCCACGGCGTGTTCAACCCAGGGCGCCTCTATGCGCACCTCTGACAACGTCGAACAGGTCATGCCGCGCTACTACGCGCAGCGCGCGGCCGAGTACGAGCGGGTGTTCGACAAGCCCCACCGCCAGCCCGACATCGCCACGCTCCAGGCCTGGCTGCGCAAGCAGTTCGCCGGCCGGCGGGTGCTGGAGGTGGCCACGGGCACGGGCTTCTGGCTGCCGGCCGCGACGGCCGATGCCACCGCCTGGCTGGGCACCGACCTGAACCCCGAGGTGCTGGCCGTGGCGCAGCAAAAGCCGCTGGACTTCCACAAGGTGCGCTTCCAGCATGCCGACGCGTATGCGCTGGCGGCCACGGTGGCGCCCGGCGGCTTCGATGCCGCCTTTGCCGGGCTGTGGTTCTCTCATGTGCCCATGTCGCGCCGCGCGGCCTGGCTGGCGCAACTGCACGCCTGCCTGCAGCCCGGCGCGCGCGTGGTGCTGATGGACAACCGCTACGTGGCGGGTGACAGCACGCCTATCACCCGGCACGACGACGAAGGCAACGGCTTCCAGCAGCGCCAGCTGTCGGACGGCAGCACGCACGAGGTGCTGAAGAACTTCCCGACCGCCGCCGAGTTCGCCGCCTTGCTGGGCGGGCGCGCCTTCGAGTTCCGCGAGCTGACCTACTTCTGGACCCTGGTCTACGAGGTCTGACCATGGGGCTGCTGCGCGGGCTCACGCTGCTGCTCATCGCCCAGGCGCTGGGCGAGGCCCTCGTGCGGCTGACGCACCTGCCGCTGCCCGGCCCGGTGCTGGGCCTGCTGTTGATGTGGGCGGCGCTGCAATGGGCGCCGCTGCGCCAGACGGTGCAGCCGGCGGCCGAGGGGCTGCTGGGCCACCTGTCGCTGCTCTTCGTGCCGGTGGGCGTGGGCGTGATGACGCACCTGCACCTGATCAGCGAGTTCGGCCTGCGCCTGCTGCTGGCGCTGGTGCTGTCCACGGGCATCGGCCTGGCGGTGACGGCGTGGGTATTGCGTGCCTTCCTTCGGCGGGAAGGCGAGGCCTGAGATGCAGGACTTCGTCCAGCTCTGGGTCTACCTCAGCGCCACGCCGCTGTTCGGGCTGACCGTCACGCTGTCGGTCTACGTGCTGGCCCACGCGGCCTACGTGCGGCTCGATCACGCCGCCTGGGCCAACCCCGTGCCCTGGAGCGTGGCGGTGCTGGCCACCGTGCTGCTGGCCAGCGGCACGCCGTACCCGACCTACTTCTCCGGCGCGCAGTTCATCCACTTCCTGCTGGGCCCCGCCGTGGTGGCCATGGCCTGGCCGCTGTGGCAGCGGCGCGAGGAACTGCGCCGCCGCTGGGGCGCCATCCTGGTGGCCGCGCTGGCCGGCGGCGCGGCGGCTTCGCTGAGCGCCGTGGCCATCGGCTGGGCGCTGGGCTTGCCGAAGGAGCTGGTCGCGTCGCTGGCCACCAAGTCCGTCACCGCGCCGGTGGCCATGGGCATTGCTGACAAGATCGGCGGCATCCCGGCGCTCGCGGCCGTGTTCGCCGTGCTCACCGGCATGGTGGGCGCAGTGGGCGGCAAATACCTGTTCGACCTCATCGGCGTGCATCCCATGGTGGCGCGCGGCTTTGCTTTAGGCACCTGCGCCCACGGCCTGGGCGCGGCGCGCGCGCTGCAGGTGAACGCCGATGCCGGCGCCTACGCCAGCCTGGCCTTGGGCGTGCAGGTGGTGCTGGCGTCGCTGCTGATGCCTCTCGTCTTCAAATTCTTCGTCTAGCCATGCAAACCAAGCTCGCTCCCGAATTCGTCGGCACCCGCGACGGCACCGAGGCCGAAGCCATTCTGCGGCGCTGCGTGCACTGCGGCTTCTGCACGGCCACCTGCCCGACCTACCAACTGCTGGGCGATGAACTCGACGGCCCGCGCGGCCGCATCTACCTCATCAAGCAGGTGATGGAAGGCGTGACGCCCACGCGTGAGACGCAGGCCCATCTGGACCGCTGCCTCACCTGCCGCAACTGCGAAACCACCTGCCCCTCGGGCGTGGAGTACGGCCACTTGGTGGACATCGGCCGCCGCGTGGTGGACGCCAAGGTGCCCCGCCCGGCGGGTGAGAAGCGCGTGCGCTGGCTGTTGAAGGAAGGCCTGACCTCGCCACTCTTCAAGCCCGCGCTGCGCGTGGGCCAGGCCCTGCGCCCGCTGGTGCCTGCCGCGCTGAAAGACAAGGTGCCGCCCAAGCCGCCGGCCACTGCGCACGACTGGCCCACACGCCAGCTCAACCGCAAGGTGCTGCTGCTGCTGGGCTGCGTGCAGCCGGGCATGGCGCCCAACATCAACAGCGCCACCGCGCGCGTGCTGGACGCCGCCGGCATTCAGACCGTGGTGGCCGACGGCGCCGGCTGCTGCGGCGCCATCCGCGAGCACCTGGGCGACCACGGCGGCGCGCTGGACGACATGCGCCGCAACATCGACGCCTGGTGGCCGCTGGTGGCTGGCCCGGGTGAGCGCGTGGAGGCGCTGGTGATGAACGCGTCCGGCTGCGGCGTCACCGTCAAGGACTACGGCCACGCGTTGGCCCACGACCCGGACTACGCCGACAAGGCCGCCCGCATCAGTGCCCTCACGCGCGACCTGAGTGAGCTGCTGCCCGACCTGGTGCCCACGCTGAAGACGCGCCTCAAGGCCAAGCCCGGGTCGCTGGCCTACCACCCCCCCTGCACGCTGCAGCACGGCCAAAAGCTCAAGGGCGGCGTGGAGACCGCCTTCCGCGAACTGGGCTTCACCATCGGCTGCGCGCCGACCGACAGCCACCTGTGCTGCGGCTCAGCTGGCACCTACTCGGTGCTGCAGCCCGAACTCTCGAAGCAACTGCGTGACCGCAAGCTGGCGGCCTTGGCCCCGCTGCAGGCCGAGCAAATCGTCTCGGCCAACGTCGGCTGCATCCAGCACCTGCAAAGCGGCACCGCCCAGCCCGTGCGGCACTGGGTGGAGGTGCTGGACGACGCGCTGCGCGGGGTGGGGGCGTAGCGCTCAGGTCCGGAAAGTCGACACCAGCTTCACCAGCTCGTCGGCCTGGTGGCGCAGGCTCTCGGCGGCGGCGGCACTTTCTTCCACCAAGGCTGCGTTTTGCTGGGTGGCCTGGTCCATTTGCGTGATGGCTTGGCCGACCTGGTTGACGCCCGTGCTTTGCTCCTGGCTGGCGGCGCTGATCTCGCGCACGATTTGCGCCACGCGGCCGATGGACGCCACCACGTGGTCCATGGTTTCGCCGGCGCGGTTCACCAGCTGCGCGCCTTGCTCCACGCGTTCCACGCTCACGCCGATGAGGCTCTTGATCTCCTTGGCGGCTTCAGCACTGCGCTGCGCCAGCATGCGCACCTCGCTGGCCACCACGGCGAAGCCGCGGCCCTGCTCGCCGGCCCGGGCCGCTTCCACGGCCGCATTCAGCGCCAGGATGTTGGTCTGGAACGCAATCGCGTCGATGGTGCCGATGATGTCGGCGATCTTGCGTGAGCTTTCTTCGATGCCGCGCATGCGCTGCACGGCCTCGCCCACCACCTCGCCGCCCTGGCGCGCCACGTCGCTGGCGTCTTGCGCCAGGCGGTCGGCTTCATTGGCGTGGCTGGCGTTGAGCTTCACGGTGGCCGACAGCTGCTCCATCGACGCGGCGGTTTGCTGAATCGCGCTGGCCTGCTGCTCGGTGCGGGAGGACAGGTCGTTGCTGCCCATCGCGATTTCCGAGCTGGCGGTGGCCACTTCGCTGGCGTTGTTGCGCACCGAGCCCACCAGGCCGCGCAGGGCTTCCTGCATGCTGGCCAGGGCACGGGTGAGTTGGGCGGTTTCGTCGTCGCCGATGGAATGGATGGGGCGCGACAGGTCGCCTTGACCGACCAGTTCCGCCTCGGCAATGGCGGTGTGCAGCGGACGCACCACCGACCGGGTGATGAACCACGCCGCCGCCACGCCCAGCGCCAGGCAGCCCAAGGCCATGAACACCATGATCAGCTGCGTGCGGCGGGCCTCTTCGCGCACCGCTTGCGTTTCGATGCGGACCCGCTCGCCCTGGAAATCGGCCATGGCGCTGATCTTGGTGATGTAGGCCTCGGACGCCGGGCGCATCTTGCTCTCCAGCGTGCGCAGGGCGTTCTCAGCCTCGCCCGCCTTCAGATCGGCAAACACCTGGTTGCGGATGTCGACGTAGGCCTTGCGGGCATCGGCGATCTCGGCCAACAAGGCTTTGCCGCGCTCGCTGTCGACGACCTTGACCAAGGTCTCCTGCAGCTCGCTGATCTTGGTGCTGGTGGTCTTGACGAGCGGCGAAAAATGCTCGGCCACCGGGCCGGTACCGCCCGCCCGCGCCACCGCTTCGGTGCGGGTCACGTTCAGCTGCGTCAGGGTGCGCCACTCTTCAGCGAGGCGCTGGCGTTTTTGCAGTTCCAGCAGCAAGTCCAGATGCGGGCCCACCGCGCCCACTTCCCGGTAACTGAGACCGACGGCCACCGCCAGCAGCAGCAGCACGGTGCCGAAGCCCACCGCCAAACGAGCGCCGATGCGCAGCGTCAACAAGTTCATTGCCGTTCTCCTTTGCACGCCGGCCGGGGCTAACGGCCCAGCCAGCGGATGACAACGACTTTACTCCTGAAGTTGGAAAATTTGATTTAATCGATTTAATCAAATTAGCCAAAGACGGGAATAGTCGGCGCTTGGATGCGGCCGGCGCCGACGGGCGGGCCGGGGTGGCTGCCCATGAAAAACGCCGCCCGAGGGGGCGGCGTGGTGGGCACGGTGGGGGACGCGTTCGCGCCGCCGGTGCGTGGTGCTGGGGCCACAGGGGCCGGCGCGCGGCGGCCTTACAGGCCGGCTGCAGCCTTGAGGGCTGCAGCTTTGTCGGTACGTTCCCACGTGAACTCGGGCTCTTCGCGGCCGAAGTGGCCGTAGGCGGCCGTCTTGGAGTAGATCGGGCGCAGCAGGTCCAGCATCTGGATGATGCCCTTGGGGCGCAGGTCGAAGTGCTCGTTCACCAGCTTGGCGATCTGCTCGTCCGGAATCACACCGGTGCCTTCGGTGTAGACCGTCACGTTCATCGGGCGGGCCACGCCGATGGCGTAAGCCACCTGCACCTGGCACTGGCGCGCCAGGCCAGCGGCCACCACGTTCTTGGCGACGTAACGCGCGGCGTAGGCGGCCGAGCGGTCGACCTTGGACGGGTCCTTGCCCGAGAAGGCGCCACCGCCGTGCGGGCAGGCGCCGCCGTAGGTGTCGACGATGATCTTGCGGCCGGTCAGGCCGCAGTCACCCTGCGGGCCGCCGATGACGAAACGGCCGGTCGGGTTGATCAGGTACTTGGTGTCGGCCGTGAGCCATTCCTTGGGCAGCACCGGCTTGATGATTTCCTCGCGCACCGCTTCGTAGAACTCGTCGGTCATGCGGTTGCCGAGCGAGTACTCCGGCGCGTGCTGGCTGGACAGCACGATGGTGTCGATGCTGTGGGGCTTGCCGTCCACGTAGCGCATCGTGACCTGGCTCTTGGCGTCCGGGCGCAGGAAGGGCAGGCGACCGTCCTTGCGCAGCTGGGCCTGGCGCTCCACCAGGCGGTGGGCGTAGTAAATGGGCGCGGGCATCAACTCGGGCGTCTCGTCGCAGGCGTAGCCGAACATCAGGCCCTGGTCGCCGGCGCCGAGGTTCAGGTAGTCGTCGCTGGCGCGGTCCACGCCCTGGGCGATGTCGTTGCTCTGCTTGTCGTAGGCCACCAGCACCGCGCAGCCCTTGTAGTCGATGCCGTACTCGGTGTTGTCGTAGCCGATGCGCTTGATGGTGTCGCGCGCGACCTGGATGTAGTCGACGTTGGCCTGCGTGGTGATTTCACCGGCCAGTACCACCAGGCCGGTGTTGCACAGGGTTTCGGCGGCCACGCGCGAGAGCGGGTCTTGCTCGAAGATGGCGTCGAGGATGGCGTCCGAGATCTGGTCGGCCACCTTGTCGGGGTGTCCTTCAGAGACGGATTCAGACGTGAAGAGGAAATCGTTGGCCACTTTTAAACTCCTGGTTGCTGTGGGTCGGCGTTGCCGTAGCTCCTGGAGGTGCGGCGAACGCTTTAGCAGGATTTGTGAATCGCCCCGCAAGTAGTTCATTAACTCGGCGATACCCCAAGTATAGGAAACATGGTCCTGCTCTTTCGTTGGTTCTCCCGGTGTCCTTTGGCGCTTTTGCACGCTTTGGGGTCGGTGTTGGGGTGGGCGGTGTACGCGGCGTCGGCCACTTACCGCCGCCGGTTCAGGGCCAACGTGGCGCAGGCGGGCCTGCCTTGGGCCGCTGCGCGCCCGGCTATCGCGGCCGCAGGGCGCATGGCGGCGGAGCTGCCGTGGCTGTGGGTCGGGCAGCGCGGCAAGCCGCTGGGGCGTGCCCTGCGCTGGGACGGCGAGCACCTGATCGCCGAGGCGCTGGCCGAGAAGCGGGGCCTGGTGGTGATGACGCCGCACCTGGGGTGCTTCGAGATCTGCGCGCAGGCGATTGCCGAGCGCTTCACCACGCCTGAGGCGCCCATCACCGTGCTGTACCGGCCTGCCCGCCAGGCGGCGCTGCGCGAGGTGATGGCCGGCTCGCGCGAGCGGCCAGGCCTGGCCACCGCGCCGGCTTCGCTGGCGGGCGTGCGGCAGATGATCCGGGGCCTGCGCCGCGGTGAGGTGATCGGCTTGTTGCCCGACCAGGTGCCGCCGGACGGCCTGGGCGTGTGGGCCCCGTTCTTCGGCCGCCCGGCCTACACCATGACGCTGGCGGCCCGCCTGGTGCAGCAGACGGGCGCCGCGCTGCTGCTGATCTGGGGCGAGCGCCTGCCCGGCGGGCAGGGCTACGTGGTCCATGTGCTGCCTGCGCCGAATATTCCCCGCGAGGCCAGCGCCGAAGACGCCGCCGCCACCGTGAACGCCGCCATGGAAAGCCTCATCCGCCGCGCGCCGGGTCAGTACCTGTGGGGTTACCACCGCTACAAGCAACCGCGCGGTCTGGACATCGGCGCCGCGCCGGATAATCCGGCCCCATGAACAAGCCCCCACGCTCACTGCGCTCGCTGCCCCCCGAGGGGGCGCGTCAGTCCCTTCGGACGGCCGGGCGGGACTGACATGAGATTGCGTTTCACCAAGATGCACGGCGCGGGGAATGACTTCGTCGTCATCGACGCCACGAAGCAGCCCCTGACGCTCACGCCCGAGCAGATGCGTCACCTCGGCGACCGCCGCTTTGGCGTGGGCTGCGACCAGATCCTGGTGATCGAGCCCAGCACCGACGCCGGCGCTGACTTCCGCTACCGCATCTTCAACAACACCGGGGCCGAGGTGGAGCACTGCGGCAACGGCTCGCGCTGCTTCGTGCGCTACGTGGTGGACGCGGGGCTCACCGACAAGCGCGAGATCCATGTCGACACCCTGAACCGCCGGCTGCGGCTCATGTTGCAGGACGATGGCCGCGTGACGGTCAACATGGGTGCGCCGGTGTTTGAGCCGGCGGCCTTGCCGTTCGACCCCGCCGGCCTCGTGCCGCGCCTGGAACACGGCTTCGAGCTGTGGCCGGTGGAAGGGGTGGAGCTGGGTGTCGTGTCCATGGGCAACCCGCACGCCGTGCAGCGCGTGGCCGATGTGGCCACCGCGCCGGTGGCAACACTCGGCCCGCGGATCGAAGGCCACGCCCGCTTCGCGCGGCGCGTGAATGCCGGCTTCCTGCAGGTGCTGGCGCGCGACCGCATCGCCCTTCGGGTGTACGAGCGCGACGCGGGCGAAACGCTGGCCTGCGGCACGGGCGCTTGCGCGGCCGTGGTGGTGGGCATCCGCGCCGGTTGGCTGGATTCGGCCGTGGAGGTGCAAACCCGCGGCGGCCAACTGCGCATCGAGTGGGCCGGAGGCGACAGCCCGGTGCTGATGACCGGCCCCGCTGTGAAAGTTTTTGACGGAGAGATCGAGCTGTGAGTTCCAACCCAGCCGCGGACGCGGTGCAAGGCATCACCGAAACCGACATCGCCAACTACCTGGCGGCCACGCCCGGCTTCTTCGAGCGCCACGCGGCGTTGCTCGCCACGGTCCAACTGCAGCACCCGCACGGCACGCGTGCCGTGTCGCTGCAAGAGCGCCAGGCCGAGATGCTGCGCGACAAGATCAAGGGCCTGGAGCAGCGCCTCATCGACATGATCCGCAACGGCCAGGACAACGTGGCCATTGCCGACCGCCTGCACCGCTGGACGCTGGCCGTCATGCGTGCGGCTGGCACGCCGGCGGAGCTGCCCGGCGTGCTGCTGCACGAGTTGCGCCACCAGTTCATGATCCCGCAGGCCAGCCTGCGCCTGTGGGGCGTGGCGCCGGCGTACGAGTCGGCTGAGTTCGCGGCCTCGGTCAGCGCCGATGTGAAGAGCTTTGCGTCCAGCCTCAGCCAACCCTACTGCGGCGTGAACTCGGGCTTCGAGGCCGCGCGCTGGCTGGGCCTGTCGGAAAGCGGCGGCACGGCCACGTCGCTCGCGCTGATTCCGCTGAGCCAGGCGAATGCACAAGACGGCAAGCCGTTCGGCCTGCTGGTGCTCGGCTCGCCCGACCCCACGCGCTACACCGCCGAGATGGGCACCGACTTCCTGACCCGCGTCGGCGAGATCGCCAGCGCGGGCCTGACGGGGCTGCTGGCCCAGGCATGACCGCCGCGGGCGTCAGCGTCGAACCCGAAGCCCTGGCTCTGCCGGCGGACTTCGAGGACTACCTGCGCCACGCCCGCGTTCAACAACGCCTGAGCCCGCGCACGCTCACGCTCTACACCGACGGCCTGGCGCGCTTGCAGGCGCTGCTGCTGGACGGGGCGCTGGAGTTGCGCACCCTGTCGCTGGCCCAGGCCCGGCGGCTGGCGGCGCAGCTGCACCGCGAGGGGCTGGCCCCGAAGTCCATCGCGCTGCTGCTGTCCATTTGGCGCAGCGCCTACCGCTGGCTGGGCCGCCAGGGCCGCGTGGCCGTGAATCCGTTTGATGGCCTGCGCGCGCCCAAGGCGCCCAAGCCGCTGCCCAAGGCGCTGGGCGTGGACGATGCCGTGCAACTGGCCAGCCATGTCGAAGCCGCGCCGGCCGATGCCCTGGCCGAACTGCAGGACCGCGCGGTGGTGGAGCTGCTGTACGGCGCCGGCCTGCGCGCGGCCGAGTTGATCGGCCTGGACGCGCAAGCCAGCACCAGCGCGGCCGGCTGGGTGGATCTGCAAGCCGGCGAAGTGCATGTGCTGGGCAAGGGCGGCAAGCGCCGCTCCACGCCGCTCGGGCGCGCGGCCGCGCAGGCCGTGCAGGCGTGGCTGGAGGTGCGTGACCAGCGGGCCGCGCCGGGCGAGGTGGCACTCTTCGTGGGCGCACGCGGTCACCGCCTGGCGGCCTCGGTGATGCGCCAGCGGCTGGCAGCCCGCGCGGTGGCAGCCGGCAGTCCGGCCCACGTGCACCCGCACATGCTGCGGCACAGCTTTGCGTCGCACCTGCTGCAGTCCAGCGGCGACCTGCGCGCCGTGCAGGAACTGCTGGGCCACGCCCACATCACCACCACCCAGGTCTACACGCAGCTGGACCACCAACACCTGGCGCGCATCTACGACGCCGCTCACCCGCGCGCAAAAAAATGAGATTCCGACTTGCTGCCCTGACGGCCTTGCTGGCGACATCAGCCGGCGCCACGCCCGACGATGCGCCATTCGCGCGCATCCAGGCCCTGCGCCCGGCCGCTGTGGAAGGCAACTGGACGCGCATGAAGATGCCCGACGGCGGCCGCACCGCGTTCGCCTCCATCAACTACCTGATGGCCCTGGACGACGACTGGGGCTTTGGCCCCGGCGTGTACGGCGCGGCCAAGGGCAACTACGGCGGCATCTTCACGGTGGGCTTCACCGGCCAGCGCCGTTGGCGCCTGAGCAGCCAGACCCACCTGGCGGCCAGCCTGTACGTGGGCGCGGGCGGCGGGCTGTCCAGCCAGCAGCTGCGTTTCGGCGGCGGCTTGATGCTCAGGCCCGAACTGTCGCTGCGCACCGAAACCGGTGCCTGGTACAGCGGTGTCGGCTTGTCGCAGATCCGCTTCCCCGGCGGCAACGTGAAGAGCGGCGTGGGCCTGAGCTTCACGCTCGGCCGGGCGATGGACTTCCCGAGCTTTGCACCGGAAGACGCCGGCCGGCGAGGCCGTGCCACGCAGCGCACCGGCCTGGGCTTTGACGAGATTGCGCTGACCGGTGGCTACGAAAAGCCCAGCGGCAGCAGCCGCGACCGCAGCGGCGCCCCGCTGGTGCGTCGCATCGGCCGGGCGGGTGCCGAGTTGCGCCAGTACATCGTGGACGGCAGCTGGTGGGGCATCGAGGCCGCCGGCGCAGCCCAAGGCGGCGCGGACGGCTACATGGAAGTGCTGGGCCAGATCGGCCAGGACTGGCCCCTGTTCGGTTCGCCCCGCCTGCGCGCGGGCGGCCAGCTGGGCGCGGGCCTGGGCGGCGGCGGCAATGTGGACACCGGCAGCGGCGTGCTGTTGCGTGCCGGGCCCACGGTGCGGTGGCTCACGCCCTGGGGCCCCAGCCTGCGCCTGGACACCGGCTACACCCATGCGCTCAGCGGCGGCTACCGCGCCCCCTACGCGCGCCTCGTGCTGGCCATGCCGCTGGACCGTGCACCGGCCGCGTTCGTGGACGAAACCGGCGGCGTCGTGCGGGTGCAGCAGTTGGGCGCCAGTGCGCAGTACCTGCCGCGCATGCGCTTCAAGGACGGTCGCGTCGAGGGTGTCACGCACCTGGCGGTGCGCATGTCGCGCGAGTTCTCGCCGCGTGTCTACGGCACGGCCCAGGCCGGCAGCGCGGCGGCCGGCAGTGCCGGAGCCTATTCCTTCGGCCTCTTCGGCCTCGGCGTGCAGAGCGACCCGCTGTGGCGTGGCGTGCGCGTGGGGGGCGAATGGCTGGTGGGCGCCGCGGGGGGCGGGGGCGTCTGGGTGGGCGGTGGCGCCGTCACGCAGGCCGAGCTGTGGGCCCAGTGGCCGCTCAGCGAGCGGCTGTCGCTGCGCGGCGGCGTGGGCGAATTCCACACGCTGCGCGGCCACACTCAATCCACCCCGCTGACCCACTTGTCGCTGAGCTACGCCTACGGCACGCTGCAGCGCTGAGCGCCGCGCCGGCGCTCAGCGCCCCTTTGAAGAGATTTGTCGATGAAGAAGATCACCCTCCGCCCGGGCAAGGAACGCTCGTTGGTCAAGCGCCACCCCTGGGTGTTTGAAAGCTCCGTGGCCCGTGGCGGCGGCGATGCGGGCGAAACCGTGCGCGTGGAGTCGGCCGACGGCCAGTTCCTCGCCTGGGCCGCGTTCAGCCCGCAGTCGCAGATCCGCCTGCGGGCCTGGAGCTTTGACGAGGCCGAGCGCATCGACGCCGCCTTCTTCCAGCGCCGCATCGCGCAGGCGCTGGCGTTTCGCGCCCGGCTGCCGGTCGCGTCGAATGCGGTGCGCCTCATCCACGGCGAGGCCGACGGCCTGCCCGGCTTGATCGTCGACCGGTACGTCGACACGCTGGTGGCGCAGTTCACCAGTGCGGGTGTGGAGCGCTGGAAGCCGGTGATTGCGGACGCGCTGATCGCCGCCACCGGCCTGACGCGCCTGTACGAGCGCTCGGACGCCCAGGCCCGCGAGTGGGAAGGCCTGCCGGTGAAGACCGGCTGGCTGCGCCAAGGCGCGAACGATGCGGGCGAGACGGCCCTGACCATCCAGGAACACGACTGGCAGCTCACGCTCGACGTGGCCGAAGGCCACAAGACCGGCTACTACCTGGACCAGCGCGACAGCCGCAAGCGCTTTGCCGATGCGGTGCGGCACTACGGCTGCCAGACCGTGCTGAACTGCTTCAGCTACACCGGCGGCTTCTCGGTGGCCGCGCTGGCTGGCGGGGCCCAGCGGGTGATCAGTGTGGATTCCTCGGCCCCGGCGCTGGCGCGTGCGCAGGCCCATGTGGCGCTGAACGGTTTCGACGCGGCCCGCCACGAGGCCTGGGACGCCGACGTCAACGCCACGCTGCGCCGCTGCCTGGCCGAAGGCCAGCGCTTTGACGCCATCGTGCTGGACCCGCCCAAATTCGCCCCCACGGCGGCGCACGCGGAACGGGCTGCCCGGGCCTA
This sequence comes from Pelomonas baiyunensis, assembly GCF_043555935.1. NCBI lineage: Bacteria > Pseudomonadati > Pseudomonadota > Betaproteobacteria > Burkholderiales > Sphaerotilaceae > Roseateles > Pelomonas baiyunensis. Next base: position 681,559 of record NZ_JBIGIB010000003.1, read on the forward strand.
CAAGGACATCAACCGCCTGGCCTTCATGCTCTTGAACGACGGCGGGCTGCTGTACACCTTCTCGTGCTCCGGCGGCATTGCGCCGGACCTGTTCCACAAGATCGTGGCCGGCGCGGGCCTGGACGCGGGCGTGGACGGCTACATCATCGAGCGCCTGTGCGCCGCGGCCGATCACCCGCAGACGGTGCGTTTCCCTGAAGGCGACTACCTCAAGGGCTTGGGCATCCTCAAGCGCTGACGCGGCGCAGCAGGCGCCGCCCGCCGGGTGTCATCGGCGGTTCAGTCCCTGGCGCTTCAGAAGAGCGCCATCGACAGCTTGCGGCGGTAGCTGTCGATCAGCGGGTCGCTGTGCACCACGGCGGCCTTGCCGGCAATTTCCAGCGTGCCGCTCTTGGCTTCGGCGGCGGGCTTGGGCGCCGGTTTGGTCAGCAACTCCAGGATGGCCACGTAGGTCTTGCGCGCGACCTGGTCCTTCCAGGCCTTGTCGCGCATGATGATTTCCAGCAGTTCGTCCATCGCTTCCGTGAAGCGCTGGCCGGCCAGGTGGGTTTGGGCCAGGGCCAGGCGGGCGTCGAAATCGCGCTTGTTCGCGGCAATGGCTGCTTGCAGCGCGGCCGGGTCAGCACCGGCGCTGGCGTCGAACGCGGCCAGCCAGGTGGCCAGGGCCGCCAGGCGCGGCGAGGGCACGAGCGTGTCGGCCGCCTTGGCGGCGACCGGGGCGAACGCCTCGCGTGCCTCCGAGAGGTGGCCGCGCTCCAGCAAGGCCTTCACGTAGTCGAATCGCGCGGTGTCGTTGGCCGGGTCGGTGTGCACGGCGTGGGCCAGCTTGGTCAGCGCGGCGTCTTCATCGCCCTGGGCCATCAGGGCCTCGGCGTCTTCCACGTCGGCAGCGGCTTCCAGCGCCTCACCGGGCGGCACGTGCTTGTCCAGGAACTCGCGGATCTGCGACTCGGGAATCGCGCCCAGGAAACCGTCCACCGGCTGCCCGCCCGCAAACATCACGCAGAACGGGATGGAGCGCACGTTGAACATCTGGCTCAGCTGCGTGGCGATCTCGGGCACCTCGTCGCTGTTGAGCTTGGCCAGCGTGAAGCGGCCGCCGTATTCGGCCTCCAGCTTCTCCAGGATGGGGCCCAGCGTGCGGCAGGGGCCGCACCAGGGGGCCCAGATGTCCAGCAGCACCGGACGCTCTTGAGACGCCAGGATGAGTTCGGCTTCGAAGTTCTGGAGGGTGATGTCGATCATGGCAACAAAGGGAGCTGAGAAGGAGGTGGAGCCTCGGCTTCTACAATTCAAGGCTTTTCTGAGTCTCGGAGCGCGCTTTGTCCATGTCAGCCCCCCAGAACCCCGACGCCGTCATCGGCATCGTCATGGGCTCCAGCAGTGACTGGGAGACGATGAAGCAGGCGGCCGCGATTCTGACCGAGTTCGGTGTGCCCTTCGAGGCACGCGTCGTGTCGGCCCACCGCATGCCGGACGAGATGTTTGCCTACGCCGAGGCCGCCAGCGGCCGAGGCCTGAAAGCGATCATCGCCGGCGCCGGCGGTGCCGCCCACCTGCCCGGCATGGTGGCCGCCAAGACCACGGTGCCCGTGCTGGGCGTGCCGGTGGCCAGCCGCCATCTGCAGGGCGTGGACTCGCTGCACTCCATCGTGCAAATGCCCAAGGGCATCCCGGTGGCCACCTTCGCCATCGGCACCGCCGGTGCGGCCAACGCGGCGCTGTTCGCCGTGGCCATGCTGGCCACCGGCAACCCGGCCTTGCTGGCGCAGCTGGATGCCTTCCGCGCCCGGCAGACGGCCGCGGCCCAGGCCATGACGGCGGAGCTGACCTGATGGCGGCGCTGCTGCCGGGCCAGGCGACGCTGGGGGTGCTGGGGGGCGGCCAGTTGGGCCGCATGTTCGTGCACGCCGCCCAGGCGCTGGGCTACCGCTGCGTGGTGCTGGATCCCGACGCCATCAGCCCGGCCGGCGCCGTGGCCGAGTCGCATGTGAAGGCCGACTACCTCGACCCGGTGGGTCTGGCCCAGATGGCGCGCGACTGCGACGCCATCACCACCGAATTCGAGAACGTGCCTGCCCTGGCGCTGGAAACCCTGGCCGGCATGCGCGTGGTGGCGCCCGCCGCGGCGGCCGTGGCCGTGTGCCAGGACCGCGCGGTGGAGAAGGCCCACTTCGAGGCCGCCGGCGTGGCCTGCGCGCCGCATGCCGTCATCACGAACGAGATCGAGCTGGCCGGCGTGGACCCGGCGCTGCTGCCGGGCATCCTCAAGACCAGCCGCATGGGCTACGACGGCAAGGGCCAGGTGCGCGTGCGCACGCCGGCCGAGCTGGCCGCCGCCTGGGACGACCTGAAGCGCGTGCCCTGCGTGCTGGAACAACTGCTGCCGCTGCGGGCCGAAGTGAGCGTGCTGGTGGCGCGCGGGTCCGATGGCCAGGTGGTGAACTACCCCGTGCAGCAGAACTTGCACCGGGCCGGCATCCTGGCCGTGACCGAAGTGCCGGCGCCGGCCGTGCCTGCCGACGTGCAAGCCGCCGCCGTGGCCGCGGCCCGGCAGGTGGTGCAGGCGCTGGGCTACGTGGGCGTGCTGTGCATCGAGTTCTTCTGGCTGGACGACGGCCGCCTGGTGGTCAACGAGATGGCACCGCGCCCGCACAACAGCGGCCACTGGACGATGAACGGCGCCAGCGTGTCGCAGTTCGAGATGCAGGTGCGCGCACTGGCCGGCCTGCCGCTGCCCGAGCCGCGCCAGCATTCCGCCAGCGTCATGCTCAACCTGCTGGGCGACTTGTGGTTCCCCGCCGGTGACGACGCCCGCACCCCGCCGTGGGACCGTGTGCTGGCGTTGCCCGGCACGCACCTGCACCTGTACGGCAAGGCCGAGGCCCGCCGCGGGCGCAAGATGGGCCACCTCAACATCACCGCCGACACGCCGGACGCCGCACGTGCAGTGGCGCGCGAGGCGGCGGTGCTGCTGGGCCTGCCCGCCGACTTCTGATGCTGAACCTGCCTGGGTCCGACCCCGCAGCCGTTCAGGCCGCCGCCCAGCGCCTGGCCGACGGCGAGTTGCTGGGGTTGCCGACCGAAACGGTCTACGGCCTGGCCGCGCGGGCCGACCAGGACACGGCCGTCGCCAAGATCTTTGCCGCCAAGGGCCGGCCGAGCGATCACCCGCTCATCGTCCATGTGCTGGACGCGGCGGGGGCCGAGCCGTTCGCGGTGTCGCTGCCCGAGCGGGCCCGCCGTTTGATGGACGCCTTCTGGCCCGGACCGCTCACGGTCATCGTGCCGCGCCGGCCGGGCATGGCCGAGGCGGCGGCCGGTGGGCATGCCACGGTGGCCGTGCGGGCACCGGCCCACCCGGTGGCGCGCGCGGTGCTGGCCGCTGCGCGTGAACTGGGCGTGCAAGGCGTGGCCGCACCGAGCGCCAACCGGTTCGGGCGTGTCAGCCCCACGCTGGCGCGGCATGTGGTGGAAGAGTTCGGCCCTGAACTGATGGTGCTGGATGGTGGCGCCTGCGATGTGGGCATCGAGTCCAGCATCGTGGATTGCAGCCGCGAGCGGCCGGCGTTGCTGCGCCCGGGGTTGATCAGCCGCGAGCGCATCGAAGCCGCGCTGGGCGAGACCCTTGTGGAGCCCGATGCGGCAGCGCCCAAGGCCTCGGGCACGCTGGCGGCGCACTACGCCCCGCGGGCGCGGGTGCGGCTGCTGGCGGCGGACGCGCTGGCTTTACGTTTCGCTGCGGCGGCGGCCAGCGGGGCCGTCGAGGGGCTGGCGGTATATTCACGCGCCCAACTGCCGGCCTGGCATTGGCAGGCCCTGCCGGCCGACCCGGCGGCAGCGGCCCACGAATTGTTTGCGGTGCTGCGGGCCCTGGATGCGGCCGGCGCCCGTGAAATCTGGGTCGAGGCGCCGCCCCGCGACGCCGCCTGGGATGGCGTGCGCGACCGGCTCAGCCGGGCCGCTGCGGCCTTCACCGATTGAGTTTTGTCCCTGAGTTGATCGTCATGCAACGTGTTGTCTCCCAGAAATTGAAGCGCAGCCTGGCTCTGGCCACGGTGGCAGCCGCGGCGCTGCTGGCGGGCTGCGGGGGTGGCAGCACCCAGCAGATCGACCCGTTTGCACCGAAGCGGATCATTGCGTTCGGCGACGAAAGCGGCGCCATCCTGCAAAGCGGCAAGAAGTACGGCATCAACGGCCTGAACGTCGACACCAAGCTGGTGGACTGCAAGCTCAACCCGAACTGGTCGCAAATCCTGGCCAGCGGTTTCGGCTTCGTCTACTCGCAGTGCAACACCGACTTCGTCGCGCTGCCGCAGGGCCTGATGTACGCCACGGCCGGCGCCAAGGTGGCGGACGTGCGCGACAAGATGGACCAGTACCTGTCCAACGACAACTTCGGCCCCAAGGACTTGGTGGCCATCATGGTGGGTGTGAACGACATCCTCGAGCTCTACCGCCAGTTCCCGGCGCAGAGCCGCGACTCGCTGATCAACGAGGCCAAGGCGCGCGGCAAGCTGCTGGCCGATCAAGCCAACCGCGTGGCCAACGCCAACGGCCGCGTCATCGTGTCCACCATCTTCGACGTGGGCCTGACCCCCTTCGCCCAGAAGGAAAAGCTGCAACAGACCGACATCGACCGTGCGCTGTTCCTGGACGACCTGAGTGCGGCCTTCAACACCGCTCTGCGCCTGAACCTGATCAACGACGGTCGCTTGATCGGCCTGATCCTGGTGGACGAAAGCATCCAGCAGATCGCCCGCTTCCCGACGGCGTTCGGCTACACCAACGTCACCACGGCCGCCTGCCGGACCGAAGTGGCCGCACAAGACTGCACGTCGGACACCCTCACCGCCGACGCCAGCGCGACGCAATGGCTGTGGGCGGGCGACACCCTGTTGGGCCCGACGGCGCAGCAGCGCATCGGCACGCTGGCGCTGAGCCGCGCCCGCAACAACCCGTTCTGACCGAGGCCCGCCCGACGACCGGCCTCGACGGTCTATCGGCCGTGGAGGCCGTTGAGGCCGTTGAGGCCTACGCCGCGTTGCCCACCGCGGGCGGCGCGGCGGGAGCCGGTCGAATCTCGAAGGCGCCGGCCGGCTTGCAGCCGCCGGCGACCGCTCAGGCCGTGTGGGTGCGCAGTTCTCTGCGCAGGATCTTGCCGACGTTGCTCTTGGGCAGTTCGTCGCGGAACTCGATGAACTTGGGCCGCTTGTAGGCCGTCATCTGCTGGGCGCAGTAGGTGGCCAGGTCTTCCTCGGCCAGCGCCGGGTCGCTCTTGACCACGAACAGCTTCACCGCTTCGCCGGACTTGGCGTCCGGGATGCCCACCGCCGCGCACTCCAGCACGCCCGGGTGCAGGTTCACCACCTGCTCGATCTCGGTCGGGTACACGTTGAAGCCGCTGACGAGGATCATGTCCTTCTTGCGGTCCACGATGCGCACGTAGCCGCGCTCGTCCATGATGCCGATGTCACCGCTCTTGAAGTAGCCGTCGGCGCACATGACGTTGGCGGTTTCGTCCGGCCGCTTCCAGTAGCCGGCCATGACCTGCGGGCCGCGAATGCAGATCTCGCCGCGCTCGCCAATGGCGACGTCCCGGCCGTCGTCGTCGCGGATGGCGATTTCGGTGCCCGGCACGGGCAGGCCGATGCTGCCGTTGAACACGCGAAGGTCCAGCGGGTTGATGGTGGCGGCCGGCGAGGTTTCTGACAGGCCGTAGCCCTCCACCACCGGGCAGCCGGTCACCTTCAACCACTTCTCGGCCGTGGCCTGCTGCACGGCCATGCCGCCGCCGTTGGAGATGACGAGTTCGGAGAAATCCAGCCGTGCAAAGCCCGGCTCGTTGGCCAGCGCGTTGAACAGCGTGTTGACGGCCGGGAAGATGTGGATCTTGTGGCCGCGCAGCGTCTCAATGAAGCCGGGGATGTCGCGCGGGTTGGGCACCAGGATGTTGAGATGACCCATGCGGGCGCCCAGCATGAAGCAGGCCGTCAACGCAAAGATGTGATACAGCGGCAGGGCGCAGACGTTGGTGAACTGCATGTCCTGGGGGAGCTTGGCCAGCATGGGCTGGAACCAGGCTTCCACCTGCAGGATGTTGGCCACGATGTTGCGGTGCAGCAGCGTGGCGCCCTTGGAGACGCCGGTCGTGCCGCCGGTGTACTGCAGGAAGGCCACGTCCTCAGGGCCGAGTTCGGGCTTCTTGAGCGTCAGCCGCTCGCCGTGCCGCAGCGCCTCGTTGAAGCGCACCACGGTGCGGCCCTCGCCCACGGGCAGGCGGAACTCGGGCACCATCTTCTTCAGGTGCCGCACCGCGAAGTTGATCAGCGGGCCCTTCCACCAGTTCAGCAGGTCGCCCATGGACGCCAGCACCACGTGCTTCACGTCGGTGTTGGCAATGACCTCTTCCAGCGTGTGCGCAAAGTTCTCCAGCACGACGATGGCGCGGGCGCCCGAGTCCTTCAGCTGATGTTCCAGCTCCCGCGGCGTGTACAGCGGGTTCACGTTCACCACCACGAAGCCCGCGCGCAGGATGGCCGCAATCGCCACCCCGTACTGCAGCAGGTTGGGCATCATGATTGCGACCCGGTCGCCCTGCTTCAGGCCCTGGGCCTGCAGCCAAGCGCCGAGCTGGGCCGACAGTTGGTCCAGCTCCGAAAAGCGCATGCGCTGGCCCATGCAGATCGCTGCGTCACGCTGGGCATGCTTGCGGAAGGCCTCGTTCAGCAGGTCCACCAAGGAGTTGTAGACGCTGGTGTCGATCTCGGCCGGAACGCCGGCCGGGTAGCTGGCCAGCCAGGGCTTGGTGCGGGCGGTCAGCGCAGGGGCGTCATCCAGGGTGGCGGCGGTCATCGGCAGGCCTCGGCGGGAGAAGGTCGCTGATGTTGGTGGCCGGCGTGTCACCCGGCTAGGGGACTTGCCCTACGTCGCGATCGCGACAACGTTTTCAGACGCCGGCAAACAACGCCCGGGCCAGGGCGTCCTCGCGCTGGCGAACCGTTTCCAGGAACTCATTCGCGCCGCGCATCGCGCGAAAGGTGTCGAAGCCGGTTTCCAGGAAGTGCTGCAGCGCGCCCAGGCCCGCCATCTGCGCCGGGCCGCGCATCAGCCGCAGGCTCTGCCGCAGCAGCGGCTTGCGCGTCAGGCGGTCCAGCGCCTGGCCCACCGCCAGGGTCAGGTCGATCTGCTGCTGGCGCGAGGCCGGCTCGCCGCAGGCCCGCCAGGCCGCGCCGTAGGCCGCGGTGTCGACCGCCGGCGAGGGCAGGTGCTCGGCCATGCAGGTGTCCAGCCGCTCGGACAGCGCGTGCAGCCGGGCCAGCTTGGCCACGGTGTCCACCACCTCGTCGGGGAATAGCCGGGTCAGCGTCGGGATGACGCGGGCGAACTGCGCATCGCGCTGCCGGTAATCCTGCGGGCCGTACAGCTCCTGCAGGAAGAACTGCGTGGCGGCTTCGTAGCGCGGGTGGGCCAACAGGTCGGCGTAGGTGTCCGCAAAGCGGCGCTGCTGCCAGGTCTTGAGGGCCTGCACCCGCGCGTCCAGCGACGCGTCCGCCGTCCGCCGGGCCCGCTCGGCGTCCACGGCGCGCAGTTCGTTCAGCAGAGATTCGGCGGTCAGGTCGTCCATCGCGAGGGTCGATTTTCGCTGCCTACACTGATCCGATGAATGCACGTCTTCAGCGGGTCTGGTTCTGGGTGCGGTGGCTGGGCGCCGCGGCGATCGGGTGGCATTTCGGGTGGGGCTGGGGGCTGGTGGCGGCGTGGGTGTACCCACTGTCGCTGCTGCCGTCGTTCGCGGTGCTGCGCTGGATCAACCGTGGCGCGCACGCACCGCGCTGGGGTGAGTTGCTGCAGGCCTGGGCGCGCGAGGTGGTGGCCACCGAGATGAGCTTCGGCTGGCGCCAGCCCTGGCGCACCCGCGCCGAGCCGGATCACCTGCCGGAACCTGCGCAGGGGGCCACGCACGGTGTGCTGCTGGTGCATGGCTTCAGCTGCAATCGGGCGTTCTGGAATGTGTGGATGGCGCGTTTGCGCCAGCAGCCCGGCGTGGCCTTTGTGGCGCCGAGCCTGGAGCCGGCCTTCGGCAGCATCGACGCCTACGCCGAGCCGCTGGAGCAGGCGGTGCAGCAACTGGTGGCCGCCACGGGCCGCATGCCGGTCATCGTGTGCCACAGCATGGGCGGCGTGGCGGTGCGGGCCTGGTGGCGGCGCTACGGTGGGGACGGGCGTGAGGCGCCGCAGGTCATCACCCTGGGCACGCCGCATGGCGGCACGCTGCTGGCGGCGCTCTCGCCGGCGTACAACGCGCGGCAGATGCGTTGGCAGTGCGACTGGATCCGTGCACTCCCGCCGCTGCCCCGCCTCACGGCGGTGTGGACGCCCTGCGACCAGATGGTGATGCCGGCGCTCACCGCCGCGCCGGCGGGGTCAAGCGCCCACCGCATCGACGCGGTGGGTCACGTGGGCCTGGTGAGCGACCCGCGGGTGTGGGCGCTGTTTCAGACGGCCTTGGCCGGCTCATCCTTGAGCACGCCACGGCGGATCTGATCGAGCTCGATGCTCTCGAACAGCGCCTTGAAGTTGCCCTCGCCGAAGCCCTCGTTGCCCTTGCGCTGAATCAGCTCGAAGAAGATCGGGCCGATCACTTCCTTCGTGAAGATCTGCAGCAGCAGCTCGTTGTCGGCGCCCAGGTGCGTGGCGCCGTCGATCAGGATGCGCAGGCGGCGCAACTCGGCCACGTTCTCGCCGTGCTGGGGCAGGCGCTTGTCGATGAGGTCGAAGTAGGTGTCGATGGTGTCCTGGAACACCACGCCCGTGTCCTTCATGCCCTGCACCGACTGGTAGATGTTGGTGGTGCCCAGCGCGACGTGCTGGATGCCTTCGCCGTGGTACAGGTCCAGGTACTCGGCGATCTGGCTCTTGTCGTCGCTGCTCTCGTTGATCGGGATGCGGATCTTTCCGCAGGGGCTGGTCATGGCCTTGCTCTTCAGGCCGGTCAGCTTGCCCTCGATGTCGAAGTAGCGCACCTCGCGGAAATTAAAGAAGCGCTCGTAGAACTCCGACCACTCCTTCATGCGGCCACGGAAGACGTTGTGCGTCAGGTGGTCGATCTCGGTCAGACCGTGGCCCACCGGGTTCGGGTCCACCGGCTGGCCGGCAGCGTCCAGCAGGGGCACGAAGTCCACGTCGTAGATGCTGATGTTGCCGATGGCGCCCGGCTTGGCGCCGCCCTTGCCCTGCCAGCGGTCCACAAAGTAGATCAGCGAGTCGCCGATGCCCTTGATGGCCGGGATGTTCAGCTCCATCGGGCCGGCCTTGTTGTCAAAGCCCCAGGCGCCCAGTTCCAGCGCGCGTTGGTAGGCGTGGGCCGCGTTGTCCACGCGGAAGGCGATGGCGCAGATGGACGGGCCGTGCAGGCGCGCAAAGCGCTGCGCGAATGAGTCGGTCTCGGCGTTGATGATGAAGTTCACGCCGCCCTGGCGGTACAGCGTCACGTTCTTGTGGCGGTGGCGGGCCACGGCGGTGAAGCCCATCGTGCGGAACAGCTCGCCCAGCGCGGCGGGGTCGGGAGCGGCGAACTCGATGAACTCGAAACCGTCGGTGCCCATGGGGTTGTCCCAGGGAGTGAACTTGGCCATGGATGTCTCCGGCGTGTGATGCGTGAAACCCAAAATTCTGCGGCGCACGGTGCGCAGCTTTCATGCAATTCACGGCGCCAGGGAAGCCTTCAACGCAGGAAAACTGCAAAATTCCGGGCATGGACGCTGTCATCGAGCTCGACGCCATCGACCGCCGCATCCTGCGCGCTTTGCAGCAGGACGGCCGTGTCACCTACGACGCCCTCGCCAGCGAGGCCGGCCTGTCGTCCTCCGCCGTGCTGCGCCGCGTGCGCCGGCTGGAGGAGGCGGGGGTGATTGCGTCTTACGTCGCCCTGGTGCCGCCCGAGCGCGTGGGCCTGGGCCTCACGGCCTACCTGAACGTGCGCCTGGAAAAGCAGACCGACAACCCGCTGCGCAACCCGCGCGACCTCTTCCGCGCCGCGGTGCAAACCTGGCCCGAGGTCGTGGAGTGCGCCGCCATGACCGGCGAGATGGACTACCTGCTGCGCGTGCTGGTGCAAGACATGCAGCACTACGCCCGCTTCATCAGTGACACCCTGCTCAAACACCCCAGCGTGCAAGACTGCAAGACCAGCTTCGTGCTGGAGCGGCTGAAGAACACGACGGCGGTGCCGGTGTGAGGTGTGGGTGGCAGGTGGAAGGTGCCTGAGTTGTGGAGCCGTGACCAACGCCCGCGTTTTGCTCGTGCCAGCGGTGACAGGGCAGCGTGACCCTAAGGGGCTTCCGGTACGGAAGTTACCCTGTGTACGGGCTACCGCCGGCTGGCAGAGTCGTAGCGCAGAAGGCCGCCCTTCGTACTGCGTTCATGAGCGTGAAAGCCGGTAATAAGAGCCTATTGATTCGGCTGCGCGTGCTATTGCTGCGGATCGTGTGAGGTTGGTTTGACGGGTATCGCTGGAATTTTTCAGCATGATGTGCTGAATTTGCGGGAAAATTACTCTCATAGAAGTTGCTCTATGGAAACCATTGCGAAACACCGAAAAAAGTTGTTGGAGCCGTATACGCAGAGCAGCGCAGCGGCGGACATCGTTGCCAGTGCGAAACATTTGGCACACCTAGTTCTTGCAAGCGATCGGCTGCTGCACAGGCACAAGAAGAAGATGTTGTCGGAAGTGTTGTGGCTAATTTCCGAGGCGGACGGGAAATACTCGACTCGTTATCGCAGTGTTGAGGTCGTTCGGTTGGCGCAATGTGAGCCGACATCAACGGCGCGAATACAGCACGAACATGTCTTTCCGCGAAAACGAGTTACCGAGTCAATTTTGCGTGATCGCGAGCGCCTCCTTGCAGACCCCGCGTTGCTCGACACAATTCTGGAGCAGACGGTTGGCTGTGTGGTCACGGTAGATGAACACAAGGCGCTGTGCGATCATGAAGATGGTTGGCGTCGTTATTCAAATGTTCCAGTCTTGGATATGGCTACCAGCCCACCGTCCATCATCCATGTCAGCTAATCTGGCCTTCATTCACTCGGGTAGCCAAAATTTGGCCGCTGCGAGCGGAATATAGTCATTGGCGCTTTTGCTCGAACTATTTGTCGCCGCTGACCTGCATCCCGCTTCAAAGCCCTGTAAATCTAAGCTCATGGGTCACCACTATCTACCGCAGAAGTACCTAAACGGTTTCGTGCGAGAGAAGAGGATTTGGGTCCACGACAGGCTGGATAGACGGTCGTTCCCTTCGCAGCCAAAGTCAGTGGCGAACGAAACTGACATGTACGGCAGCGAAGTAGAAGCATTCCTCGCTACTCAAGTCGAAGATCCAGCGTTAGAGGTTCTCGATGCTGTTCGAGCGAGAAAGCAGTTCGGTGCTGGCGAAAGGTCAGCCCTTGCACGGTATGTGGTTGCACTGTGGCGGCGTGTGCCCAGAGCGCGCGAGTTTGTCCGGCAGTTGATGCCAAGCCAAGCCGAAGCAACCCGAGCTGAGGTGCACGCAGCGCTCGATAATCTCCTGCAGACAAATCCAGCGCAGGCGGATCTGATTGCTCGTAAGCATCAGGAGGCCGATCAAATCGTGGATCGCATGGGCTCCACGGGCGGCGTTGAAATCTGGCAGAAGATGTTGACCACGCACCAGAGTACGAACGTTGAGCGTGCTCTTCTGAATATGAGCTGGTCTTTCCTTATTAGCGAGGAAGTGCCATACATCACTGGGGACAATCCTGTCTTTTTCTTCGAGCGCGAGGGCATTGGTCGGCCGGACTCAGAACTTACTGTTCCGCTGTCCTCAAGTGTCGCCCTCTGGGCATTTAACGGTCGCAGCAAGTACCCTTTGTATGTGGCCGCGCGCCCATATGCTGCCAGAGAAGTCAATCGCCGAACTATTGCCAAGGCAACGCGATACGTGTTTGACCGAGACAATGCGCCCTGGATACTTCCGGCTCTTATGAAACCGAGCCATCAGCATCACCGGTTGCGATGAGGTGCTCTCAGGTGATCCGCTGCCTGACGGCTCTGATGCCTTTAGCCGACGCGGCGCTTAACTCCATGCATGCGCGAATGCCTTCCCACAAATGGTTCTCAGGCAGGAGGCGTTTCTCAGGGGGCGCTCCTGTTCGTCGCGAGCCAGGCGCAGTGTTTGCCGGCGCCACGCGCCCGATCAGTCGAACTCGCGCAGCAGCTTGAGCGTGTGCTCGGGGCTGAGGTTCAGCAGCTGGGCAATTTCCAGCAGGTCGTCGGGCACGCCGGCGTCGTCCCAGCCGCGGGCGGTGTGGCGGGCCACGCGCACGGCCAGTTGCACGCAGCGCACTTGCGGGTCGCGGCCGTCTTCGTCGTTGGTGATGCGGGTCAGCAGCTCGGGCAGGCGCCAGCGCTTCATCAGCGCTTGCTCGATCTCGGCCAGCGTGATGCCCAGCACCTGCCGCTGCGCCACCACGCTGCGCAGGTGGCGGTCGGCCTCTTGCAGTTGGGCAATTTGCAGCGCCAAGGCGGGCGCGTGCAGCCACAGCAGCATTTCGGCGAAGTCGTGCAGCAGCGCGGCGCTGTGGATGACGGCGGCGTCGGGGTCGGCGCGGTGGGCGGCAAAGCCCAGGGCGTAGCGAGACGCGCGCTCGGCGCGTTGCATCACGCGCGACAGGCCCATCAAGGCGTCGTCGTTGTCGCCCAGCAGGGCTTCCATGGTGGGCTGCGGCCCGAACTCGCGGAAGAACGGCGAGATGCCGGTCATCACCAGGGCGGCGGTCACGGTTTCGGCGTCGGCCCGCATGCCGGTGTTGCGGCTGCGGCGCTGTTCGCTGGCGTGCACCAGCACCTTCAGCGTCATCAGCGGGTCGGTGGAGATCATGTCGCCCAGGCTGTGGGCGTCCACGTCGTCTTCGGTGGCCCGCATGTGCTCCAGCGCCTCGGCGGTCTCGGCCAGCACCGGAATCTCCGCACGCGCAAACGCTTCAACCCAGGCGTCAAGGCTGGGCAGTGGGGCGGTGAGGCGCAAACGGTGGGGCATGGGCCGGATGCTAGGCCTGAGTGGGGCCGCCTGCTTGCCAGAGGCGGCCCCGTTTTGCGGCTCAGTTCACAGCCTGGGCACGCCGTCCAGCTGGGCGGTCAGCGTTCCGTCGGCATACAGCGCCCCTTCGGGCGCGCCGGCTTCGGCGTAGAACTCCAGCTGGCCGGCGGCCTTGCGGCGGCGCCGCGCGGGCGAAAACACCAGGCGCAGCGCGCGGGCGGCGCGCCGCAGGCGCTTCCAACGCCGGGCCCAGGCGTCGTGGGTTTCTGCGGCATCGGGGCCGCGCAATTCCATCCATCTCATGAGGGTCTCCTTGGGCGCGAGCCCGGCGGCCCTCATCACATGGATCGGTGGTGAGGAGGGGGCCGTTCGCGCGGTGGCTTCAGGGGCTGTCGTCGGGGAAGCGCTCGCGCAGCAGGCGTCGCAAGTCCAGGCGGGCTTGCTGGCGCTGGGCGCGGGCGTCGTGCGGGCTGGCGTGTCGGCCGGCGGTGCGTTTCAAGGCCGGCGCGACGAGCGGATTGCGCGGCTTGCGCAGGTTCAGCTGCATCGGGCGGGGAGAGGTGAACTGGGGCATGGAGTGCTCCGGTGAAAGCCGCTCGCGGGCGGCGGGCCATGCAGCGGCTCGACCCGGGAGGGCCTGGCGTTTGCGCGAAAGGGGTCAGGGGGTGCCCGGGGCTTGCGCTCGAGACAAGCGGGCCGGGCGGGTCAGGGGTTGGTGTGCAACCTCGCTGCGACGTTTGGGGACTGCACCGTCACAACTTGCGCAAATGATAAACAAACGTTGATCTTGCGCAAGCAGTTTTTATCCAACAAGCGCAACGCAGCGCGGCGGCATCCCCCAGGTGAAGGAGATGCCGCCGCGTGGCGTTGGGCTGGGTCAGCGCTTCTTGGGTTTGAGCGGGGCGATGCCCGACTGCAGCTTGCGCCACTCGTCCAACTCGGCCTGCGGGCTGGGGGCAGCTTTGGGGGCGGCGCGCGGTGGCGCCACGGGTTCGGGCGTCAGCACCTCGCCAAGCAGGTCCAGCAGCCGGGTGCGGGCGCGCTGGGGGTGGCGGCGGTAGTAGGTCAACACCAGGCCCACGATGAAGCGCTCGTCATCGTCCTGCGGCAGGCTGGGCGAGGGCTCGGGGGGCGGCGGGGCCACGTGGCCCATGGCCGCGGCCATGGAGGTCAGCGGGGCGGGCGCGGGCGGTGCGCCGTGCTCCAGGTCCATCCAGCCCGGCGTCTTGTGGCACAGCTGCTCGAACTGCCGTGCCAGCCGTTCTCCGATCTGGCGCGAGCGGCCCTTGATCTGGCTCCAGTAGCTGGGCTGGATCTGCAGCTTCTCGGCAAAACGCCGCTCCAGCCCGCGCAGGGCGGCCGCATCGGGATTCTTCAGGGTGGCGTGGACGAACTCGTCGAACAGCCGCATGGCGTTGTCCAGACGGATCTGGGCCACGTCGCGGGGAGCGGGGGACATGGGGCCGGATGATAAATGGCCGTTAATCCCACTTGGAGAGGGCGGCCACTGCGGCTTGCGCGCCGGCTAGTCGTCCTCGTGCCCCCGGAAGGCGCTGACCAGCGCCGCCTGCGTGTTCGGCGGCACGGCTTCGTAGTGCGACAGCAGCAGCGTGTACCGGCCCTGGCCGGCGGTCATGGAGTTCAGCCGGGTCTGGTAGCTGGCCAACTCGGCCAGGGGCGCCAAGCCCTGCACCACCAGGCTGCCGGGCACGGCCGCGCGTGTGCCGTTGACCTGCCCGCGGTGGGAGGCCAGGTCGCCGGTGATGTCGCCAATGCTGTGCTCCGGCGCGGTCACCTCCACTTGCACGATGGGCTCCAGCACCATCGGTCGGGCGGCCTGCACGGCTTCCATCAGCGCGCGCCGGCCGGCGGTGACGAAGGCGATTTCCTTGCTGTCCACCGAGTGGTGCTTGCCGTCGTACACCGTCACGCGCAGGTCCACCAGCGGGTGGCCGGCGATCACGCCGCTGGCCAGCGCTGAGCGCACGCCCTTCTCCACAGCGGGCATGAAGGCGCCCGGAATGGTGCCGCCCTTCACCGCGTCCACGAACTCGAAGCCCGCGCCGCGTGCCAGCGGCTCAACCCGCAGGTAGACCTCGCCGAACTGCCCCGCGCCGCCGCTTTGCTTCTTGTGGCGGTAGTGGCCTTCGGCCGGGGCCGAGATGGTTTCTCGGTAGGCAATGCGCGGCGGCTCGGTCACGACCTCGCCCTTGTACAGCTCGCGCACGCGTTCCAGCAGCAGGCGCAGGTGCAACTCGCCCAGGCCGTAGACCAGGGTCTGGTGCGTTTCTCCGGCCTGCTCGATGCGCAGGCACGGGTCTTCGTCCACCAGCCGGGCCAGCACCTCCCAGAGCTTTTGCTCGTCGCCGCGCCGCGCGGGGCTGATGGCCAGGCCGTGCACGGGCGTGGGAAAGTCCAGGGCTTGCAGGAAGATGTGTTCGTCCTCCTGCGCGTCGTGCAGCACGGCGTCGAACGCCAGGTCGTCCACCTTGGCCACGGCGCACAGGTCGCCGGGCAGGGCTTCGTCCACGTCCACATGCTTGGCGCCTTGCAGCATGAACAAATGTCCCACGCGGATGGGCTTGCGCGCATGGCCCACGAACAGCAGGCCGCCCTTGGCCACCCGGCCCTGGTGCACGCGCATCACGCCCAGCTTGCCGAGGTAGGGGTCGGCCACGATCTTGAACACGTGGGCCAGCGCGTGGGCGGCGGGGTCCGGCCGGGCAGGGTAGGGCGTGGGCTCGGGGCCCTTGCCCTCCAGAAATGGCGGCGGGTTGCCCTCGGCCGGGTTGGGCATCAGCGCTTCAATCGCCGCCAGCAACTCGGCCATGCCGGCGCCGGTTTTGGCGGAGCAGAAGCACACCGGGATCAGGTGACCCTCGCGCAACGCCTGTTCCAGCGGGGCGTGCAGTTCGCGCGGGTCCACATCGCCGTCGGTCAGGTAGCGGTCCACGAACGCGGCGTCCACCTCCACCACCTGCTCCACCAGCGCGCGGTGCGCCTCGGCCACGCTGGAAAAGTCGCTGTCGCCGGAGGCCGCGAAGAAGCAGTCCGCCACGCGGCGGGCGCCGTCGGCCGGCAGGTTCAGCGGCAGGCATTCGCGGCCGAACACGGAGCGGATCTGGGCCAGCAGGCCGGGCAGGTCGGCGTCCGGCGCGTCGATCTTGTTGATGACGATCAGCCGCGCCAGCCCGCGCTCGCCGGCGGCGGTCAGCAGGCGCTGGGCCATCAGCTCGATGCCGTTTTGTGCGTTGATGACCACCAGCGCGGTGTCGGCCGCCTCCAGCGCCGGCAGGGCCTGGCCCACGAAGTCGGGCGCGCCGGGGGTGTCGATGGCGTGCACGCGAATGCCGCCGTGCGTGAAGTGCGCGAGGCTGGACTGCAGCGAGTGGCCCAGGCGCTTCTCCAGCGGGTCGTGGTCGCTCACCGTGTTGCCGCGCTCCAGGCTGCCAGCTTGCGGGATGGCGCCGGCATGGGCCAGCAGGGCCTCCAGCAGCAGCGTTTTGCCCGCCCCGGAGGGGCCCACCAGCGCCACCGTGCGGATGGCGCTCACGCGTGAATCCAGGCCGTGTTCAGCACTCATCGGACCTCCTCGGTGTGGCGCCCAGCGTAGAAGAACGCGGCCCGCGCGGCAAGGGCAGAATCTTTTGCATGCGACGCCTCCCCCCCCTGTCCCTCGCCGCCTCCTTGGCCCTTCCCCTGGCCCTCGCCCTGTTCGCTACCGCGGCCCAGGCCCAGCCCCAGCCCTCGCAGTCCCAGACGCCGCCACCCCAGCGGGGCGACGAGTTGCAGGCCATGCTGGCCGAGGTGAGCCCGGCGCGCATCGAGGCGCGCATCCGCAAGCTGGTGGGCTTCGGCACGCGGCACACCGCGTCCGACATTGCGTCTGAGACGCGCGGCATCGGCGCCGCCCGGCGCTGGATCACCGCCGAACTCAAGGCCTGTGCCAAGGCCTCGGGCGGCCGGCTGCGGGTGGAGGAGCAAAGCTTCATCGAGCCCGCCGGCAACCGCGTGAGTCAGCCGACTGAACTCGTGAACGTGGTGGCCACGCTGCCGGGCCAGGGTGCAAGCAAAGGCCGCGTGCTGGTGGTCAGCGGCCACTACGACTCGCGCAACAGCGACGTGATGGACTCGCTGGGCGAAGCCCCCGGCGCCAACGACGACGCCTCCGGCACCGTGGCCGTGATGGAGCTGGCCTGCGTGATGGCCCGCCAGGCCGCGCAGCGGCCGTTCGACGCCACGCTCGTGTTCATGGCCGTGCCCGGGGAGGAGCAAGGCCTGCTGGGCGCGGCGCAGTGGGCCCGCGAGGCCCGTGCTGCGGGCACGAACGTCGAAGCCATGATCACCAACGACATCATCGGCAGCTCGCGCGGCGATGCCGGCCAGCGGGACGCCAAGCGCCTGCGCCTGTTCGCCGACGGGTTGGACCCCTTGGTGCGCCTGCTCACCGCGGCCAACGCCAACCGCCCCGCGACCGAGGCCGATGCCAAGGCCCTGGCGGCGATGCAGGCCGATTTGCTGCCGTTGCTGCAAGCCGGCGGCAGTGAAGACCTGCCCACCCACCAGCTCGGCCGGCACCTCAAGGCCGCGGCCGAAGCGGCCATGCCGGGCTTCACGGTGCAGCTCATCCAGCGCCGCGACCGCTACCTGCGGGGCGGCGATCACATCCCCTTCCTGGAGCGCGGCTACGCGGCGGTGCGCATCACCGAGCCGTTCGAGAACTTCGCGCACCAGCACCAGAACCCCAGGACGGAGAACGGCGTGGTCTACGGCGACCTGCCCGAGTTCGTGGACTTCCCCTTCGTGGCTGACGTGACCCGCGCCAACCTGGCCGGCCTGGCCACGCTCGCCTGGGCGCCGGCTGCGCCCAAGGGCGTGCGGCTGGACGCGCGCGAACTCACCAACGATTCCACGCTGGAGTGGCAGCCCAGCGACGACCCCGAGGTGGCGGGCTACCGCGTCGTCTGGCGCGACACCGACTCCGCCGCCTGGCAGCAGGCCAAGGACGTGGGCCGCACCACGCGGGTGACGCTGCCGGTGTCCAAGGACAACGTGGTGTTCGGCGTGCAGGCGGTGTCCAAGGCCGGCTACGCCAGCCTGGCGAGCTATCCGCTGCCGCGCCGTTGAACTGCGTCCGCCGGCCGCTCAGCAGCCCAGGCCGGAGCCCTGGGCGCTGCAGGACTGGCTGTCCAACTGCAACACCAGCCCGTCCGGCATGCGGCCGGTGATGCGCAGCAGCTTGTAGTCGCTGGCATTCAGCGCCGTGCCGCCCAGCGTGGGCGCGAATGCGGCCGTGGTGGCGCCGGCGGCCAGTTCCAGGTCGGCCAGTTTGCTGGTGCAGGCCTTGTCGGTGCACAGCTGGGCGCGGTTCACGGCCAGGCTGGCCCGGGGCAGCGTCCAGGTGGGCGCAAACGTCAACTTGCCACCGGCGCTGCCCTTCAGGCCCACGAGTGCGGTGGTGGCGGCCGCCGCCAAGGCGGGCCAGGGCTGGCCCGTCTGGCTGGTGCTGGCCAGCGGCAGCAGCCCGGCCACGTCGATGCTGACGGAGGCGCCGTCCAGCCCATTCAGCGGCGTGCTGCAGACGGTGTCGGCAAACAGTTCCACCTTCAACGCGCGGCCGTTGCGCACGAAGTTGCGCACGACCGCATCGCCCGCCGTGCCGCTGGCCAGCGGCAGCGCCACCACGTTGCTGCCGCGCGTGGCGCCGCTGGCGGGGTCCAGGCTGGGCGTGGGGTCGCCCGCGCTGGCGCTCCACAAGCTGAGGTAGTTGCCCCCCGCCCTCTTGAAGAGCCCCAGCGGCACATCGGCGCCGCTGCTGTCTTTCTGGCTCACGCGGGCGCACTGCAAGGCCGCACCGCCGCTGACGTTGATGGCCGGAATCGCCACGTCCAGGTAGCGGCTGTAGCTGTCGTTGGCCAGCGAGTCGACGCGGCGCGTCAGCACCAGGCGCGCGGTGGCGGTGGCCTGCACCTCCAGCCGGTTGCCCAGGAACAGCCAGCCCGCAGCGCGCTTCACGGCCACCTGTTCCACGCCAAGGGCGCGCTGGAAGCCCTTGCTCGTCTGGAACATCAGGTTCACGCGGCACACCGGGTCGGTGCCGGAAAAGTCGCACCGGCCCAGCGTGGTGGGCAGCAGCTTGCCGCCGAACAGCACCTCGCCGTCGCCCAACACGCCGCCCATGCGCAGGCAGATCAGCTGCGCCGCCTCCACCGCGCCGCTGGAGGTGAGGGAGGTCGGGTCCAGGCTGCTGCGGGCGGCGCTGTCGAACACGGCGGCCAGGCCGCTTTGGCAGGTGGCGCTGTTGGCCACCGCCAGGGCCATGCGGGAGAACAGCGTGTCCAGCCCCGGCAGGTCGAGGTTGGCGGCAGCCGGTGCGAACTGCAGGCTGCCCAGGGTGTTGGCGGGCTCCAGATAGGCTTGCCCGCCGCCCATGCGGCCTTCCAGGGTGACGAAGCCCTTGGTGTCAGCGCCCAGACCCACCCCCACCGTGTCCAGCACCCGGTCGTGCCCGGTGTGGGTGCCCGGGGCCACCACGCCGGTCATGACGTTGAAGTCACTGGCCAGGCCCGCATCGCTGAACGCGGGGGCGAGCGCCAGGCGCAGCCAGCTTTGTGCAGCGATCAGCGAGGTGTCACTGACGCTGAGGGCGTCGCTCATCAGCGTCTCGGGGCCCTGGCCGCTGGCCAGGACCGCCACGGCGCTTGTCAGAGGGGTCAGGTTGACCGTGCCGCCGGCATTGGTGAGCGCCCAGACGCACAAGGGCTTGTCGCCCACGGTGCCGCAGGCCTCCACGCGGAAGGTGCCGGTGCCCGTGAGGGTGATGGGCCCGTAGGCGCCGGTGGCCGCCGTGACGCTGCGGCCCGAGGCCACGACTTTGCCGGTGGTGTCCAGCACCCGCACGGTGGCTCCGTTGAGGGCCAGTCCGGCCGCCACCACGCCCGAGACCGGCGGGGGCGGTGGCGGAGGTGGCGGGGGGGGCGGCGTTGGCGTCGGTGTGGGCGCTGGCGTTGGGGCCGGGGTCGGGCTTGGAGACGGCGTGGGCGTCGGCGCCGGGGTGGGCGACGGCGTCGGCGACGGTGTGGGGCTGGGCGTCGGGCTTGGCGTTGGAGCCGGACTGGGCGTGGGGCTGGGCGAGGGGGACGGAGAGGGCGTCGGCGAGGGGGATGGCGATGGCGACGGATTCGGCGTCGGCATCGGCAGCGGCGTGGGCGTGGCGGCCGGGGGCGGCGGCGGGATGGGGGTGTCGGCGGTGCTGCCACCACCGCCTCCGCAGGCGGCCAGCGCCAGCAGCATGGGCCAGGCGTAGGCCGAGGGGCCGTAGCGGCGCGGTGCGGGCGGCGACGCGATCTCGCGCAGGGGCGGGCGGGCGGCAGGGGCGGGCGAGTTCATCCGGCAGTCGGGCGGTTTACAGCCACTCAACTGTAGGGGCCGCAGCCGCGCCAGGGTGCATCGATCTGTGCGGTTGCGCCGGCGCTTCTCAGTGCACTTCTGGGCGGACTTCTGGGCGGACGTCCCGGGGGCGCATCCCCGGGGCCCGTGGGGCTCGGCGCGGTGTCAGCGCCGGAGGGCGTCAGTCCTTGTCGTGACCACGGCCATGCCCATGGCCGCGCCCGCGGCCCCGGCCCCGGCCGCGGTCGTCGCGGTCGTCCCGGTCCTCGCGCCGCTCCACCACCACATGCTGGCGGTACCAGCCGTCTTCGATGAAGTACACCGGCGCGCCGCAGGCGCCGTAATGCGCGCAGTGCTTTCGCCAGTCTTTGCGGTGGCCGGGCGGCACCCACAGGTACATCGGCTCGGCGGCGTACACCGGCCGGCCGATGACCACCGGTTGCGGCGCCACCAGCACGGGCTGCGGGTAGCGGCCGATGTCCACTCGGCCGTAGACGCCCGGTTGGCTGAAGCCGATGGACACCGCCACGTCGGCCGCGTGGGCCACCGGGCTCAGGGCCGCGAGGGCCAGGGCGGCCACGCCGGCGAGTTGGGTCGGGGAGGTCAGTTGCTTCATGCGCAGCAGTGTCGCCTGGCGGTGCAAGCGACGGTGTAGGACAGTGGCGCAAATGGTCTGCGCGGAGTGCGGCTGCGGCGTTGTCCTACAGGGGGCTCAGGCTTGGCCGACAAGGCAGCGCGACTGGGGCGCCGAAGCTTTCGGATCCTGGTGATGGAGCCGCTCGATGACCCAGCCCACCGCCCCTTCGGCGGCCGAACGCGCCCTGGCGCAGAACGCACGATTCCTGGACCGCTGCTGCCGCCTGGCCGGCGTGGGCGCCTGCGAGTGGTGGCCGGCCTCCGGGCAACTGGTGGTGTCGGACGCCGCCTGCGAGCTGCTCGGGCTGCCCGCCGGGCGGGTGCCCACGCTGGCCGCCGTGCTGGGCGCCTTCGGCCCTGATGGTGCGGCCATGCTGGACGCCGCCCTGCAGCGCGCCGCCGAACAAGGGCAGGGCTGGGACGTGGAGTTGCCCTGTGGCACCGGCCGGGTGCTGCGGGTGGTGGGGCGGGCCGATGCTGCGGTGGCAGGGGCCGATGCCGGGACCGATGCCGAAGTGGGCGCTGAAGGCTCTTCATCGCCGACGGGGCCCGTCAGCCTGGTGCTGCTGGATGTGACCGAGCCGGCCGCCGTGCGTGCCGAGCTGGAGCGGGCGCTGGACCGGCTGGACCTGGCCACGCACAGCGGCGGTGTGGGCGTGTGGGATTGGGACTTGACCCCCGGCCCGCGGGCCGGGCGCCTGACCTGGGACGACGCGATGTGGCGCCTGCACGGCGAGACCGCCCGCCCAGCGGGCCTGGACCTGGCCGCGTGGCGCCGCCGCCTGCTGCCGCCCGACCGGCGCGCGGCGGCGCAGGTGCTGCGGGCCGCGCTGCGCGAGGGCGCCGCGCTGGACGGTGAATGGTGCGTGACCTGCCCCGACGGCGAGCTGCGCGTGCTGCGCTGGGCCGGCCGCGTGCTGCGCCACGCCAGCGGCCGGCCGGTGCGCGTGGCCGGCGTGTGCTGGGACGTCAGCGAACCGCGCCGCCTGCAACAGCAGCTGCAGGAGCAGCGTGAGCTGCTGGAAACCACGCTGCAAAGCATTGGCGACGCCGTGCTCACCACCGACGCCCAGGGCCGCGTGACCTGGCTCAACCCGGTGGCCCAACGCCTGACCGGCTGGCGGGCTGACGACGCCCAGGGCCAGCCCGCAGCGCATGTGTTCGTGACCGAGCTGCCGGCGGCGTCTGCACCCGCAGGCCCGGGCCCCGGCGAGGGCCCCGCCCATGTGGTGGGACGCTGCCTGCGCGACGGGCAGGTCACGCCGCTGGCGGCGGCCGCCGTGCTGGTGTCGCGCGACGGCCGCCGCCGGGCGGTGGATGCGTCGGTGGCGCCCATCCGCCACGGCGGGGGCGCGGTGCGAGGCACGGTGCTGGTGTTTCGTGACGTCACGCAGCAGCGGCGCCAGTTCGACGAGATCCGCTGGCATGCCAGCCATGACAGCCTCACCGGCCTGGTCAACCGCGCCGAGTTCGCGCAGCGGTTGAACCGCGCGCTGGAACGCAGCCGGCGCGACGGCAGCCACCACGCGGTGCTGGCGCTGGACCTGGACCGGTTCAAGCAGGTCAACGACCTGTGCGGCCACGCGGCGGGCGATGCGGTGCTGTGCGAGGTGGCGCGCCGCCTGCAGGCCGGCGTGCGCGGGCGTGACACCGTGGCCCGGTTGGGCGGGGATGAGTTCGCCGCGCTGCTGGAGAACTGCGGGCCGGACGAAGCCGAGCGCGTGGCCGAGGCCCTGTGCCGCAGCGTGGCCCAGGTGCGGCATGAGCAGGGGCCGCATCGCGTGCAGCTGGGGGTCAGCATCGGCGTGGCCGCGCTGGGGCCGCGGGCCGCCACGGCCGATGCCGTGCTGCAGCAGGCCGACGCGGCCTGCCTGGCCGCCAAGGCGGCCGGGCGCAACCGGGTGCAGTTGGTGCCGCTGGCGGCGTGAACGGGGTGGGCGCGCCCCGGTCGGACGGTCCCGCCGGACGGACCGGCAGGCGCCAAGCGCCTCAGGCCGTGAGACGCGCGGCGGGTGCAGTCGGCCCTTCCGCCCGTGCGCTGTCCAGCGCGCCGGGTTCGGACAGCGGGGCCGGTTCGGTGCCGGTGGCATCGCCCGCCGGCGGCTCGGTGTCGGCCGTGACCGGCAGGCGGGCCAGCACCAGCGTGCCGCGCCCGGGGGTGGACAGCAGTTGCAGCGTGCCGCCCAGGCTTTCCATGCGGTAGCGCATGCCCAGCAGCCCGTGGTGACCGGAGCCCACGGCGTCGGGGTTGAAGCCCTGGCCGTCGTCGCGGATCTGCAGCTGCAGCCAGCCGTCCGTCGCCTGCAGCGACACCCGCACCACGCGCGCCTTGGCATGGCGCAGCACGTTGGTCAGCGCCTCCTGCACCAGCCGGTACAGCGCCAGCCGCCCGGCTTCGTTGGTGGGCGCGTCATCCAGCTCGATCTGCAGTTGCAGGCCCGAGCGCTGGGCGAACTCCTGCGTGAAGATCTCCAGCGCCGGAATCAGGCCCAGGTTGGACAGCGCCGACGGGCGCAGGTCTTCGATGATGCGGCGCTTGAGCGCAATGCCCTGGTCCAGCAACTCGCTCATGTGCTTGAGCCGGTCGTCAATCTCCGGGGCCGCGGTTTTCGTCATGCGGCGGATGCGGGCCACGTCCAGCTTGGCGGCGGTCAGCAGCGCGCCCAGTTCGTCGTGCAGCTCGCGGGCCAGGTGGGCACGCTCGTCTTCGCGCACGGTTTGCAAGTGCTGGGCGAGTTCGGTCAGCTCGGCGGTGCGGCGGGCCACTTCGCGGTCCAGCCGGTCGCGCTCTTGCGCCAGCTCCTGCGCGTGGCCGCGGCGGGCGGCGTGCAGGGCCTCATTGCGGCGCAGGAACACCGCCAGCCCCACCAGGCTTAGCAGCGTGAGCGCGTGCACGCCCAGGCGGCCGTAGTTCAGCGAGCGGGCCACGGCGTCGCGCTCGGACGCGATCTGCGTCAGCTCGTGGGCGTCCAGCTGCGCCACGGCCTCGCGCACCGCCTGCATCTTTTCGCGGCCGATGTCCGACTCCACCAGGCCGCGCCAGGCGCTGTCTTGCCCGTCGCGGTAGAGCTTCACCACCAGCTGCAGTTCCGAGAGTTTTTCGCCCGCGCGGCGGCTGGCGTCGGCCACCAGCGCTTCCCAGGCGGAGCTGGCGTACTGCCCGCGCAGCCGCTTGAGCACGCTGGGCAACTCGGCCTCGGCCAGGTGCAGCGGGGCGAGGTAGTCGTCCCGCCCGGTCAGCAGGTAGCCGCGTTGGCCGGTTTCGGCGTCGGTCAGCAGTTCGCGCAGGCGCAGGCCGTCGTTGCGGGCCACGTGGCGCGCTTGCGATTGGCGCAGCGCTTCATCGGCGCCCCAGTACGCGGCCTCGCTCACGCCCATCACGGCGGCGGCGGCCAACGCGGCCAGGCCCACGGCCAGGCCACGGTTGCGGCTGGCACCTTCCAGCCACGGGTCGAGGTGGCGCAGCATGGCGGGCGCCTTCACGGCGCGCTCGCGGTGGCGGGCGTGGGGGGCTCGGCCAGCTCGGCGCAGTAGCTGATGAGGTCGTCCAGTTCGCGGCTTTTGTCGAACACGCGCTCGGCGCCAAGGCTCTCGCAGCGGCGGCGCATTTCTTCAGTCGCGTAGTTGGTGAGCACCACGCGGCGGGCGCGCACGCCCAGCTGCTGGGCCGCCTGCAGCACGCCCAGGCCGGTGCCGGAGCGCAGGAACACGTCGACGATGAACAGGTCGGCGCTGGCGTCGGGGTCGCGCTTCATCCAGCGCACCGCGCCAGCTTCGTCAGGCACCGAGCCCACCACCTCCACCTGGGCCAGTTCCTCCAGCGTCGCGATCAGGTTTTCCAGGATCACCGGGCTGTCTTCAACGATGAACGCTTTGAGTGCTGGCATGGCCCGACGGCGGCGCTGGAAGGGGAGGGGAGGCGCAAGTATGGCCCGCTTCGGCCGCGGGCAGGGCGCGCCAGCAGCGCATTGCGCTGTAGGACGCGTCCTAGGCCGGCGTGCCTCAGGAGCTGTGGCGCACGGCAATGTCGTTGCGCACGGCCACCACGCCGGAGGTCTCGCGGGCGAGCTTCTCGGCCATGGCCTTTTCTTCGTGCGACTTGGCAAAGCCCGACAGCTGGACGGTGCCCTTCATCGTCTCCACGCTGATGGCCATGGCGCTGACGGTCGGGTCGGCGGCGAACTTGGCCTTGACGCGGGTGGTGAGGGCCGTGTCGTCGACGTAGGCGCCGACGCTTTCCTGGTTGCGCGTGACGGCGCAGCCGCTGGTGGTGGCCACAGTGGCCACCAGAGCAGCAGCCAGGGCGAGGGTAAGGGCAGACTTGTTGAGCATGAGGTTCTCCTGAGGGTGGGCGGCTTCGGTGAGCCGCTGGGTCTCACTGTGGCGGGCGCGCCGGGCGGGCCGGGTCGTCCCGCAGCGCGGCCGGATGTCGGACGGCGCTGGGCCAGCTGTAGGACAGGCGGCGCGGCCCGGGCGTGGTCACGTCGGCGTGGCGCTGCTACGCTGCCGGCCCGCTCCCCAACTCCTTGCATCCCCGGCCCATGATCCGCATCGGCATCGTTGACGACCACGCCATCGTGCGGGCCGGCCTGCGCCAGTTCCTGTCCGAGCACGTGGACCTGCGCGTGACAGCCGAGGGCGGCACCGGGCGCGAGGCGCTGGAGATGGCGCGTGCCGGCACGGTGGATGTGCTGCTGCTGGACATTTCCATGCCCGACCAGAGCGGTGTGGACGCGCTGGCGGCAATCAAGGCGCGATTCCCGGACCTGCCGGTGCTGATCCTGAGTGGCTTCCCCGAGGCGCACTACGCCACGACCTTGCTGCGCCAAGGGGCCAGCGGCTATCTGAACAAGGAATGCGACCCGGAGGAGATTGCCGACGCGGTGCGCGTGGTGGCCCGGGGGCGGCGCTACATCAGCCCGGCCGTGGCCGAGCAGTTGGCCGACAGCGTGGCCGGCGCGGGTGGGGCGGCGGGCGCGGCCGATCGGCCGGCGCACGAGGCGCTGTCTGAGCGGGAGTTTCAGGTGTTCTTGCGGCTCGCCCGCGGCGAGACCGTGGGGCACATGGCCGATGCGCTGTGCCTGAGCGTCAAGACCGTCAGCACCTACCGCACCCGCGTGCTGGAGAAGCTGCGCCTGGCCACCAACAGCGACCTGACTTACTACGCGCTCAAGAACGGGCTCATCGAGTGAGGGCCACCACGGCGACGGCGTGCTCGCCCTCGCTGTGCAACGCCACCAACGCCCACGGCAGGGCTGATTCGTAGCCCACGTCCACCTCCACCGCCGCCGGTGCGGCGGCCCACCAGGCGGCCAACGTGGGCCAGCGGGGGCGGTGCGAGGCCCGGGGCTGGATGCAGGGGCGGTCAGTGGACAGGGCGGTGAGGTTGCGAGCGGCACGGGCCATGTCGGGCTCCTGGGTGAACGGAGCCTGCAGCATCGCGCTGCGTGGGGGCCGGTGCTGTCGGTCGCGCGCGGGGTGTCGTGTCAGCGGTGGCTGACAACGTGGCGCGTTTGCGGTGACGGCGCGCGCCCCCCCCTCAGCCCGCCAGGGCGGCCGCCAGCAGCGCCGCAGCTTGCGGCACGGGCTGCGTGCCCAGCATGCGGCCGTCGCTGCTGAAGCGGGTGGTCACGAAGGCGTCGGCCGCGGCGGTGCTGGCTTGCTCGCGCATCAGCACGGCCTGGGCGCACAGCACCAGGCCCTGCGCCACGCGGCGGGCCTGGGCTTCCAGCGCGGCGGGGTCGCCGGTCAGCAAGCGGCGCAGGCGCTGGGCCTCGGCCTGCACCGGCGCGTCCGGGCTGTGGGCGAAGCCGTCCAGCAGCGCCAGGGCCACGTCGGGCTCGCGGGCGATGGCGCGCAGCACGTCCAGCGCCATCACGTTGCCCGAGCCTTCCCAGATGGAATTCACCGGTGCCTCGCGGTACAGCCGGCCCAGCACGCCGTCTTCCACATAGCCGTTGCCGCCCAGCAGCTCCATCGCCTCGCCGGTGCATTCAATCGCGCGCTTGCACACCCACAGCTTGGCGGCCGGCGTCATCAGCCGCTGCCAGGCAGGCTCGCCGTGCTCGAAGCCGCGCGCCAGGCGCAGCATCAGGCGCATCGCGGCCTCGCTTTCCAGGGCCAGGTCGGCCAGCACGGTCTGCATCAAGGGTTGCTCGGCCAGCGCCCGGCCGAAGGCGTGGCGTTCGCGTGCGTTGTGCAGCGCCTGCACCAGCCCGGCCCGCAGCAAGGCGGCGCTGCCAATCACGCAGTTCAGCCGGGTGTAGCCGGCCATCTCGACGAGCGTCGGGATGCCGCGCCCCTCCTGGCCCACGCGCTGTGCCCAGGCGCCGTGGAACTCCACCTCGCTGCTGCAGTTGCTGCGGTTGCCCACTTTGTCTTTCAGCCGCTGCAGGTGCACCGCGTTGCGCTGGCCATCCGGTGTGTAGCGCGGCAGCCAGAAGCAGGTGGGCCCTGCCTCGGTGCGGGCCAGCACCAGGTGGGCGTCGCTGGTGGGCGCCGAGAAAAACCATTTGTGCCCGGTCAGGGCATGGCTGCCGTCGGCCTGCGGCACGGCGGTGGTGGTGATGCGGCGCAGGTCCGAGCCGCCCTGCTTTTCGGTCATGCCCATGCCCACCCAGAGGCTGGCCTTGTGGGCGATGGGCGCGTCTTGCGGGTCGTGGGCACGGCTGAACAGCCCGTCGCGCACGGTCGCGAACAAGGCCGGTTCGCGCATCAGCACCGGAATGGCGGCCTGCGTCATGGTGGCCGGGCACAGGCTGCCGGCCTCCACCTGGCCGTGCAGGTAGCAGCCGGCGGCGAACTTCGCCCAGCGGCCGGGCGTGTCGGTGGCGAACACGTCGGCCACCAGACCCTCGCCGCGGTACATCGCCAGCAGCGTGTGCCACGCGGGGTGGAAGTCCACCCGGTCCACGCGGCGCCCGCGGGCGTCCAGCGTGTGCAGCTGCGGGCCGTGGCGGTTGGCGTCGCGCGCCAGTTGCTCGGTGTGGGCCTGACCCAGCTGCTCGCCGTAGCGGGTGAGGGGCGCCACGGCGTGGGGTGCGGTGGCGAGCAGCGCGGCGTGCAGGGCTGGGTCGGTGGTGAGCCGGTTGTGGCCCACCCAGTCGTCCACGAGGTTGTCGGCCATGGTGCGCAGTGGGATGGGGTCAGTCGGCCAGACCCGGCTCGGCCTGCATCTGGCTGCGGCCGGCACGCACGGCTTCGTACAGCGCGGTTTCGGCGCGGCGTTGCAGGTCGGCAATGTTGCGGTCGCCCGGGCGCAGCTTGGCCCAGCCGGCGCTGAAGCTCAGCGTCAGCCCCAGCTCGGCCGGGGCGCGTTCGGCCAGCGCGGTGCGCAGCCGCAGGTCCAGCGCTTGCGGGCCTTCGGGCTGGCAGCGGGCCATCAGCACGCCAAAGCGCTGCGTGCCCAGGCGGCCGGCCACGTCGCCCAGGCGCATCTGGGTTTGCACACAGCTGCCGAACAGGGCGAGCGCCCGGTCGGCGAGGTCCAGGTCGTGCTCGGTCTGCAGGCGGTCGAAGTGGTCCAGCTCCACCACCACCAGCGCCAGCGGTTCGTCGTAGCGGCGGGCCATGGAGATGAGGTCCACCGAGCGCTTCACGAACGCGGGGCGGTCGGTCAGGCCGGTGAGGCCGTCGGTTTGCGCCAGGTGCGCGAGCTCCGCCTCGGTCTGGCCTCGCCAGGCCAGCAGCAGCATGGGCAGCGTGAGCAAGAGCGCCAGCTGGCCGGCCAGGGCCAGCAGCAGGTCGGGCGTGGGTGAGGGGACGCCGAACTGCGTGACGGTCGCGCGCGCCAGCAGCGCCACGCCCAGCGGCAGCACGGCCGCCAGCCCCAGCAGCCGCCAGCGCCGCGTGGCCAGGCCCTGCAGCACGCTGGCGCGGCCCGGCTGCGTGAGCGCCACGCCCAGCCAGGCCAGTTGCAACGCCAGGCCCAGGTCGGCCCAGGTTTGTGCGGCGGCGCGGTCGTGCCACAGCAGCGCGTAGCCCAGGCCCAGCACGGCCGGGGCCGCTCCCATCACCGGGCGGCCGCGGCGGCGGCGCAGCCATTCGCCCAACGCACACCACAGGGCCGCCAGCCCGGCGCTCAGCGCCACCACGCCCGCGCTGTGCAGCACCAGTTGCGGGCCCACCCGGGCCGTAACGGCTGGGCTCACCAGCGCCAGGCCCAGGGCCAGCGCAAGCAGCCCGCCCTGTGCCCAGCGCCCGCCGGCCTGGCCGCTGCGCACGCCCATCAGCGTGACGAGCACCAGCGCGGCCACCAGGGCCTGCAGCGGCAGCAGCGTGAACAGCGCTTCGGTGAAGCTCATTTCTTCAGCGGGATCGGGGTGTCGCGCGGCACGGGCACGGCGGTCACGCTGTTCTTGGGGGAGCCGTCGATCAGGCGGTCGGAGTAGGTCAGGTACACCAGCGTGTTGCGCTGCGCGTCGGCCATGCGCACGATGCGCAGCTTCTTGAACACCAGCGAGATGCGCTCGTTGAACACCTCTTCCTGCTTGGCCAGCGGCTGCGTGATGCTGATGGGGCCGACCTGGCGGCAGGCGATCGAGGCCTCGGCCTTGTCCTCCGCCAGGCCGATGGCGCCGCTGATGCCGCCCGTCTTGGCGCGCGACACGTAGCAGGTCACGCCCTGCACCTTGGGGTCGTCGTAGGCGTCGACCACGATCTTGTGGTCCGGCCCGATGAGCTTGAACGCGGTGTCCACCGAACCGATGGGCTCAGCACCGGCGGCCGTGGCAGCCAACACCAGCACGAGGCTGGCCAGGGGGAGCGATCCAGTCTTCATCAACCCAGTCTAAAGCGCGCAAGCGGCTGCTGGCGAGGGCACGGCCGTCTGGCGCCCGGTGAAGCGCGGGGCTTCGGGGCGGCCGAGGTCGAAGTGGCTGAGTTGGTCGCTGCGCTGGTTGCACACATACAGGTGCCGGCCCACGCGGCCGGCGCTGCGGGGGTAGCTGCCGTGCACCCAGTGGTGGTCCAGCAGGCGCGGGCGGCGCGGCTGGGCCAGGGCGATGACGGCCAGGCTGTCGTGCAGGCGGTTCAGCGCATAGAGGTGCCGCCCGCCGGGCGCCACCAGCAGGTCGGACGCGTAGCTGGTGCCCACGAAGCCTTCGGGCAGCACCGACATCTCGTGCAGCAGGCGCGGGCCGGCGTCGGTGAGTTCCACGGTGGACAGCGTGGAGGATTCCTCCTGCAGCACGTACACCCAGCGCGGGTCGTCCGGGTGGAAGGCGAAGTGGCGCGGGCCGGAGCCCGGGCTCAAGGCGAGCTCCTGCGCGGCGGCCTGCGGCGCGCCGGCGGCCAGCGGCCACACCAGCAGCCGGTCGCGGCCCAGGTCGGTGCCCAGCAGCCAGCGGCCGTCGGGGCTGGGCTGGATCATGTGGGCGTGCGGTGCCTCGTGCCCGCTGCGGGCCAGGCTGCCCGGCGGGCCGCTGACCGCCTGGGCCGGGCCGAGCACGCAGGCCGCGCCTTCGCAACTGGCCCAGCTGTGCGCATCGGCCAGGCGGCCGTCGGCCTGCAGCGCCAGTGCGGCGAAGCGGGCGTCGCCGTAGTGCGCCACCCAGGCGTGGCCCGCGGCGAGGCTGAGCTGGCACGGGCCCCGGCCGCCGCTGGGCAGGCGTTGCAGCAGGTCCAGCCCGCCGCTTGCGGTGGGGGCATACACGGCCACTTGGTCGCTGGCTTCTTCTGCGGCGTACAGGCGCCCGGCGTGGGCCACCAAGGCGCTGGGGCTGTGCGCGTTGGGGGTGAGGCCGGCCGGGCGCAGGCCGCCGTCCGGGGCGATGGAGAAGCTGTAGATCCCTTGGCCCTGGGGCGCGTAGGTGCCCACATGCAGGCGTTGGGGGGGAAGGGCAGGCGCGGGGGTGGCGGTGGACATCAGAGGGGCCAGGGTCAGGCCGGGCAGGGTCAGCAGGTGGCGGCGTTGCATGGCAGGGGCCGGGGAATGGACAGCAGCGTCAGGTGGGGGTGGAGCATCGGCACCAGTCTCGCGCGGGGCGCGCCGGGCTCACAGCCACATCATGCGCGCACCACGGCCAGGGTCGCGGGCTGCACCTGCACCTGGAATGCGCGAGCGGCGGGCAGGGGCTCGCCGTCCAGGGCCAGGGGCACGGGTGCGGGGCTGGTGACCTGCAGCGTGCGCACGCCGCTGAGCGCCACACGCGGGTGGCTGAGGTGCCGGCCCGCCAGCAGCCGGGGCATCATGGCCAGCGCGCCCAGGCGGCCGAAGGCGCCCACGCGCAGCAGTTGCAGCACGCCGTCGTCGATGCGGGCGCCCGGCGCGGCGGGCATGCCGCTGCCGTAGGTGGGGGTGTTGAGCGTGGACGCGAACAGCAGCGGGCCGTCGTGCAGCCGTTGGCCATCGGCCTGCACGCACAGGTGGTGGCAGCGCAGCCGTGCGATCTCGGCCAGCGTGGCCCACAGGTAGCGCGGTTGGCCGCGCAGCCAGGCGGGCGCGGCGTGGGCGCGCTGGGCGATGGCGGCATCGAACCCGGCGGTGAGGCTGGACATGAACCATTGCACCGGCCCGCCCTCGGCCTGGAACCGGCCCACGTCCATGGGCGGGGCCGGGGCGTGCAGGGCGTGGGCGAGGGCGTCACGCCAGGCCATCCCCGCCAGGCCCAGCGCACGGGCCAGGTCATTGCCGGTGCCGGCGGGCAGCAGGGCCAGTTGCAGGCGGCGCTCCAGCAGGGCGGGCAGCAGTTGGTGCACGGTGCCGTCGCCACCAGCCACCAGCACGCGGCTGCCTTCGGGCAGGGCCAGCAGTTGCTGGCGGGCGTCGTCGGGCGATGCGGGCAGGCTCACGCGCACACCGGGCAGCGCGGCCTGCAGCGGGGCGGCCAGCGCGGCGCAGCGGCCGCGGGCGGCGTGGGGGTTGAGCAGGCACAGGGCCGGCGGTGCGGAAGCGAACGGGGCGGCGCAGGCCGTGGCAGACGGGGTCACGGCCCGCATTGAAGCGGGGGCGGCGTCCCACGGCCATCGGCGCAGACCCTGGCCCAAACCGTGGTGGCGTGCCTACACTGGGGCGAGAGCAGTGCCGTTGGCTGGTCTGCTTCTCGGTTCCTGCTTTGGCGGATCGCGCATGACCCTTCACGTGCCCACCCTGGTGCTGATGTTGGTGGTTGGCTTCGGCCTGCTCACGGCGCAGCTGTGGCTGGCCGGGCGCGGGGTGTTGCACCGCGGTGAGCTGCAGCGGCTGGGCTGGGCGGGCCTGGCGTTTTGCGCGGGCTTTGCCAGCTTTGTGATGCGCACCGGCGTGCCGGGCTGGCTGGCGTTGCTGATCGGCAACTGGTTGTTGATGGGCGGGCTGGTGGGCGTGGCGTCGGCCGTGTGCCGGCACCTGCTGAACCGCGACCTGCCGGTTTGGTACTTTGGGCTGTGCCTGGTGGCGGTGCTGTCGGTGCCCGCGGCGCTGAACGTGGCCACGCCGGTGCGGGCGGGGGCGATGTCGGTGGCCATGGCGCTGCTGCTGATGCCCGCGGCAGCGCTGGCCGCGTGGCGGGGCTGGCGCGGCGAGCTGAGCTTTCGCGTGGTGACGGTGATGCTGGTGCTGGCCAGCGCGGCGCTGCTGGTGCGCGGGGTGCATGCGGCGCTGTGGCTGCAGTCGCTGCCCGAGGGCAACGACGCGTGGCAGACCTGGAGCAGCGCGATCTTCATGCTGGCCTTCATGGCGGTGCTGGCGGCGGGGTTCGGCTTCGTGCTGGCCAACTTCGAGCGCATGGCCAGCCAGATGCGCAAGCTCGCCAGCGTCGACGGCCTGACCGGCGCCTGCAACCACAACACCACGCTGTCGCTGCTGGCGCATGCCATGGAGCGCAGCCGGCGCGAGGGCCAGCCCGTCAGTTTTGTGATGCTGGACCTGGACCACTTCAAGCGCGTGAACGACCAACACGGCCACGTGGTGGGCGATCAGGTGCTGAAGGCGGTGGCGCAGTGCACGCGCGGGCGGCTGCGCGGGTCAGACGTGTTCGGGCGGCTGGGCGGCGAGGAATTCGGCCTGGTGCTGCCGGCCACCGGCGTGGGCGGGGCGCGGCACGTGGCCGAGCAGGTGCGCCAGGCGGTGGAAGCCTTGGTGCTGCAAGGCGACGCGGGCCGCACGCTGCGCGTGACGCTGTCGGCCGGCGTGGCGGAGGCCGCCTTCAGCGACACGCCGGAAACGCTGATGCACCTGGCCGACAAGGCCCTCTACCAAGCCAAGCAGCAGGGCCGCAACCGGGTGGTGGTGGCCGACGACTGGCTGCGCAACTCGTCGCTGCAGGGCGTGACCGGCTGAAACGTTGTGCGGATGAGCCGCTGAGGCGTCAGCAGTTCTCGTACTTCCAGTTGCGCGACTTGCCTTCCGCCAGCCAGGCCACCGCCTGGGCAATGCGGCGGGCGCGGGTGTCCTCGCGCTTGGCCTCCAACACCCATTCCAGGTAGTCGCGCTGCTTGCTGGGTGGAAACGCCTGGTAGGTGGCCGCTGCGGCTGGCACACCCGCCAGCGCGGCGGCGAAGTCTGGCGGCATCTCCAGCGCGGCGCGCGGGGGGCGGTCGGCTTTCTGCGCGCGCGGGGCGCCTGAGCTCAGCAGCGCGGCGGCCGCCTGGATCTGGCGTTGAAGTTCGGCCGGTGGGGGCAGGTCGGCCAGGGTGGTGATGCGGCCGTAGTCGCCCATCGCACCGGTTTCGCCCGGGGCTGCGCCTTCGCGGGCCCAGAAACCGAAGGCGCAATGCGCCTTGAAGGCCGACATGCCGCAAAGCAGCTTGCCGTCCAGCAGGAAGTGCGGGCGGCTCCATTTCAGGGTTTCGGTCACCTCCGGGCAGGCTGCGTGCACCGCGGCGCGCAGGTGCTGCAGCAGCGGCTGCGCGAACGCCGGGGCGGCGCTCAGGTAGGCATCGATGCGGGGGTCGATCATGGGCATGGGCCAGTCTAGACTTCGGCCCCCTGCCACCGCCCCCCGGACTGACCCTTGCGCCCCGTGCTTCATCTGCTGCTGGCCCTGTGCGCGGCTTCGTGCTCGGCGGCTTGGGCCCAAAGTCCGGCGCCCACGCTGACCCTGGAGCAACTGCCCCGCCCCACCATGCCGCCGGGCGAAAAGGGCCCGGTGGTGCCCGCGCAGGTGGAGCGCTGGCGGCAGGAAGCCAAGGCGCTGGAGTACGGCGACGGCGTGCCGCGCAACGAGGTGGCGGCGGCCAAGCTGTACTGCCGGGCCGCACGCTATGGCGACGCCGAGGCGCAGTTCAGCCTGGGGTGGATGCTGACCAATGCGCGCGGCATCCAGCGCAACGATGCCGAAGCCGCCCACATGTTCGCCGCGGCGGCTGAGCAAGGCATGGCCCAGGCGCAGAACATGCTGGATCGCATGGGCGGCACGCCGTTGGGCGACCCGCCGCCCTGCCTGCGCCCGCCCGAGAACGACCCGCTCATCGCCGCTGCCGCCCCGCCGCCGCCCGTGGCGCCCAAGCTGGGCGGACCGCCGGGCAGCATCCCGGGCTTCTTCGCGGTGCCCGAGCCGGCCCAGGCGCCGCCTGCACTGGTGAACTACGTGAAGCTGGTGGCGCCGGAGTACAAGCTGTCGCCCAGCCTGGTGCTGGCGGTGATTGCGGCCGAATCCAACTTCGACGCCACGGCCGTGTCGCCCAAGAAGGCGCAGGGGCTGATGCAGTTGCTGCCCGAAACGGCCGCGCGCTTCAAGATCACCAAGCTCAGCGACCCGACCCAAAACGTGCGCGCCGGCATGGCCTACCTGCAGTGGCTGCTGGCCTACTTTGAAGGCAGCGTGCCGCTGGCCCTGGCCGGGTACAACGCCGGCGAGCGGGCGGTGGAGCGCTACCGTGGCGTGCCGCCTTACGCCGAGACGCGGCTGTACGTGCTCAAGATCCTGGCCGCCGTGGCTGGGCAGCGCAGCCACCCGTTCGACGCCAAGGTGACGCCGGCCAGCCCGGTGCTGCCGCTGATTCGGCGCTGATCCGTCGCTGATCTGCTGCGGTTGCGGGGGCTGGGGGCTCCGGCATCGGCAGGCCGCGTGAATTCCTGCCTCTGGGTGGCCCCTCCCTGCGCTGGGCTTGCGGGTGCTGCGGGTTAGCCTGCGGTATCAGCCGGCCGCCATGAGGCCCCCGGCTCGAACCATGCCGCCCAGCCCTGAAGCCTTGAACATCGACACCCTGTTGAGGGTGTACCTCGTGGTCACCGCCGTCCTGGCCGTGACCAGCTGGGGAGGGGCGCGTCACCTCAAAGAGCGAGGCAGCTTGCGGCTGTGGGCCTGGGCGTTCGGCGCCTCGGCCCTGACGCAGGCCGTGCGCCAGGTGCTGCTGCTGACGGACGCCTCGCGCGCCTGGCTGACGGTGGGGCACCTGGGCGGCTTGTGGTCTACCGCGCTGCTGTTGTGGGGCTTGAGCCTCTTTCTCGGTCAGGCGGCGCCGTGGCGGCGCTTGCTGTTGGTGGGCGGGCTGGCGTCCGTGGCTTGCCCGCTGTTGGCCGCCAGCGTCGGGGGCTTGTGGCCTTCTTTGGCGCTGAGCACGGCGGTTGCGGCCGCGCTGTCGTTCTGGGCCGGCCTGAAGGCCTGGGGTGCGTGGCGGCAGCAGGGCGGTTTCCCGTGGGGTTTGTTGACCTTCAGCCTGATGTTGGCGGCGGTGGTGTACGTCGGGCGCAGCCTGGATGCCTGGCCCGCCCTGGCGCGCGGGCCGGACCCGTTCCAGCACGCCAATGCCATCGGTCTGCTCGCCCTGATAGCCCTGACGCTGTTGCAAGCCCTGTCGCTGCTGCTGCTGTTGCAAGACCGCGCCATGCGCCGCATCCAGCAACTCATCGAGATCGATGTGCTGACCGGCCTGTTCAACCGACGCGGGTTCGAGGACCGACTGCGCCGCCTGCTGGCCCGCGCCAGCGCCCAGCCGCCGGTGCTGGCCGTGCTGGATGTGGACCACTTCAAGCGCATCAACGACAGCCACGGCCACGCGGTGGGGGATGCGGTGTTGAGCGGCATCGGGGCCCGGCTGCGCGCCACGCTGCGGCCGACCGATGTGGCGGTGCGCTTGGGCGGCGAAGAGTTTGCGGTGATCTGGGCCCAGGTCGACCCGCCCGACCCCGGCGGTGACGCCCGCCTGGGCGAGCGCCTGCGCGAAGCCGTGGCGGCCGAACCCTTCATGACCGAGGCCGGCCCGCTGCACGTGACCGTCAGCGTGGGCGTGGCGCGGGCAGGCGGAACGGCCGCATCGCCCGAGACGCCCGCCCAGCTGTTCAGCCGCGCCGACCAGGCCTTGTATGCCGCCAAGGCGGCAGGGCGGGATCGGGTGCTGACCGCGGCCTGAGCGTCGCGTCGCGCTGGCCCCTCGATCGCGGGGGCGCTGCGCGTGGGGCAGGGTAAGCCCTCGCTACAGTCTCGCCCTCGCGCCGCCCGGGAGGGGCGGCACAGGGAGAACGCAATGATTCGACGTGGGTGGAGCCGCCTGTTCTGGGTGCGGCTGGGGCTGTTTTTGGTGGCGGTGTTCGGGGGCGGGAGTGCGCATGCCGCCTGCGCTGCGGGCACCTGGTCCGCGGACGGGGTGACGAACTGCCAGCCGACGCCGCCGGGGTCCTACGCCCCCGCGCCAGGAACGACGGCGCCACAGATCTGCCCGGCCGGCTACTTCTGCCCGGCGGGGGCGGTGCAGCCGACGATGGCGCCCCCGGGCTCCTACATCACCTCGTCAGGGGCCTCGGCGCCCAACCGCTGCCCCGCGGGCTATTACTGCACCGGCGGTTCCGCCATCGCGGCCGCGCCCGCGGGCACCTACGCGCCGGCGGGCTCCGCCGCTGCCATCACCTGCCCGGCGGGCGCCTACTGCCTTGTCGCGTCCGCGGCGCCGACGCCGGCCCCGGCGGGCAGCTATGTTCCCAACACGGGCGCACGGTCGGCGGCAGACGCCGTCACGTGTCCGGCGGGGGCGTACTGCCTGGCGGGTTCGGTGGCGCCCACTGCCACGCCGCCCGGCACCTACATCGCCGCGACGGGGGCGACCTCCGCGGCTGCGGCCCTGATGTGCCCGGCAGGCTACTTCTGCACGGCGGGTGCAACGCGGCCGACGTTCGCGCCGCCCGGCACTTACATCACCCAGCTGGGAGCCACAGCGCCTCAAACCTGCCCGGGGGGCTACTTCTGCACGGGCGGCTCCGCCATCGCCGCAGCGCCTGCAGGCACGTATGCGCCGGCCGGTTCTGCGGCCAGCACCGTGTGCCCGGCGGGCTCGTACTGCCCGGCCGCTTCGGCCGCTCCCACGGCCGCCCGGGCCGGCACCTACGTGCCCAACCCAGGCGCCCGGTCGGCGGCGGATGCCCTGACCTGCCCGGCGGGCTCGTATTGCGTTGCGGGCGCTGCGGCACCCGTGGCCGCACCGGCGGGCACGTACATCTCAGCATCGGGTGCTACGTCGTCGGCCGCGGCCCTGATGTGCCCGGCGGGCTACTACTGCCCGGCGGGTGCGGCGAAGCCCACGATGGCCCCTCCGGGCACGTACATCACCATGGCCGGTGCGACGGCGCCGCAGCCGTGCCCGGCGGGCTACGTCTGCACGGGCGGCTCGGCCATCGCTGCGGCGCCTGCTGGCACCTACGCGCCGGCGGGCTCGGCGGTGGCCACCCTTTGCCCGGCCGGAACCTACTGCCCCGTGGCGTCGGCCGTGCCGCAGACGACGCCAGCGGGCGCCTACTCCCTGGTGGGCGCGAGCCGGCCGACTGCCTGCGCCGCCGACACCACCTCGTACGGCGGCGCCTCGGCCTGCCGTGGGTTGGTGGCGGGGGCGGGCGTCGGCCCCAGTGCGCTGATTCGCTCCGAGCTGGACTTCGGCAGCGTCGACACCGGTGCCAGTTCGACGCTGCGTTTGCAGTTGGCGAACGATGCGCAGCGCACGGCCGTGGGCGCTCAGCTGTTCGATCTGTCGGTGTTGACGCTCGCGCTGGGCGGTGCTCCGGGCTTCC
The DNA here is from genome assembly GCF_043555935.1 of Pelomonas baiyunensis. Taxonomy (NCBI): domain Bacteria; kingdom Pseudomonadati; phylum Pseudomonadota; class Betaproteobacteria; order Burkholderiales; family Sphaerotilaceae; genus Roseateles; species Pelomonas baiyunensis. Next base: position 719,563 of record NZ_JBIGIB010000003.1, read on the forward strand.
AGCTGGCGTCGCCCTGGCAGCCCACGGTGCTGGGCGCCGGTCAGTCCTTGTGGCTGGACGTGGTGTACACCGGGGGCGCGACGGGTGCGCAGTTGGGCTGGCTGAGCTTGCAGACCGACCAGGGTGCGGGCTTTGGCGCCGCGGGCCAAGTGTTTCAGGTGGCCCTGAAGGCGATGACGCCGGCCGTGGCACGGGTGCCGGAACCCACTGGCTTGGTGGGGTTGGCCCTGGTGCTGGCCTGCGGGGCCTCGCTCCGGGCCCGTCGCCAGCGCCGCTGAGGCGCTGGGGCCCTTTTGCTGGGGGCGGCGTTCAGCGTCTGCCCCGGCCCTCAACGGGCCGGGTTGAGCCGGCGCGCCTGGCGCGTCACATGCTGCGGCGGTACTGCCCGCCCACCTCGAACAGCGCGCCGGTGATCTGGCCGAGCGAGCACACGCGCACCGCGTCCATCAGCACCTCGAACACGTTCTTGTTCTCGATGACCGCCTGTTGAAGCTTGGCCAGCATGGCGGGCGCCTGGGCGGCGTGGCGGGTGTGGAAGTCGGCCAGGCGGGTGAGCTGGCTTTGCTTTTCCTCGTCGGTCGAGCGGGCCAGTTCGATGTGCTCCGGCACCGGGTCGCCCTTGGGGTTGCGGAAGGTGTTGACGCCGATGATGGGGTACTCGCCGGTGTGCTTGAGCATCTCGTAGTGCATCGACTCTTCCTGGATGCGGCCGCGCTGGTAGCCGGTCTCCATGGCGCCGAGCACGCCGCCGCGCTCGCTGATGCGTTCGAACTCACGCAGCACCGCTTCTTCCACCAGCTCGGTTAGCTCGTCGATGATGAACGCGCCCTGGCTCGGGTTCTCGTTCTTGGCCAGGCCCCACTCGCGGTTGATGATGAGCTGGATGGCCATCGCGCGGCGCACGCTGTCTTCGGTGGGCGTCGTGATCGCCTCGTCGAACGCGTTGGTGTGCAGCGAGTTGCAGTTGTCGTAGATCGCGATCAGCGCCTGCAGCGTGGTGCGGATGTCGTTGAACGCGATCTCTTGCGCGTGCAGGCTGCGGCCCGAGGTCTGCACGTGGTACTTCAGCTTCTGGGAGCGCTCGTTGGCGCCGTAGCGGTCACGCATGGCCACGGCCCAGATGCGGCGGGCCACGCGGCCGAGCACGGTGTACTCCGGGTCCATGCCGTTGCTGAAGAAGAACGACAGGTTGGGCGCGAAGTCGTCGATGTGCATGCCGCGCGCCAGGTACGCCTCCACGAAGGTGAAGCCGTTGGAGAGCGTCAGCGCCAGCTGGCTGATCGGGTTGGCACCGGCTTCGGCGATGTGATAGCCGCTGATGGACACCGAGTAGAAGTTGCGCACGTTGTGGTGCACGAAGTACTCGGCGATGTCGCCCATCACCTTCAGGCTGAACTCGGTCGAAAAGATGCAGGTGTTCTGGCCCTGGTCTTCCTTCAGGATGTCCGCCTGCACGGTGCCGCGCACATTGGCCAGCACCCAGTCCTTGATCTTGGCGGCTTCGTCGGCGGTCGGCTCACGGCCGTTGTCGGCCTTGAACTTGGCCAGGTTCTGATCGATGGCCGTGTTCATGAACATGGCCAGGATGCTGGGCGCCGGGCCATTGATGGTCATCGACACGCTGGTGCTGGGGTTGCACAGGTCGAAGCCGTCGTACAGCACCTTCATGTCGTCCAGCGTGGCGATGCTCACGCCGCTGTTGCCCACCTTGCCGTAGATGTCGGGCCGCGGGGCGGGGTCGGCGCCGTAGAGCGTGACCGAGTCGAACGCGGTGGACAGGCGCTTGGCGGGCATGCCTTCGCTGACGAGCTTGAAGCGGCGGTTGGTGCGGAAGGCATCGCCTTCGCCGGCGAACATGCGGGTCGGGTCTTCACCCTCGCGCTTGAACGCGAACACGCCGGCCGCGTACGGGAAGCTGCCGGGCACGTTCTCCAGCATCAGCCACTTCAGCAGCTCGCCGTGGCATTCGTAGGTGGGCAGCACGACCTTGCGGATCTTGGTGCCCGACAGGCTTTGCGTGACCAGCGCGGTGCGGATCTCCTTGTCGCGGATCTTCACCACGTACTCGTCGCCCGCGTAGGCCTTGACCATGTCGGGCCACTGCTGCAGCAGCTGGCGGGCGTCGCCGTCGAGTTTGGCGCGGCGCTGCTCGGCCAGGTCGGCCAGCGCGGTGCGGGCGCCGTTCTTCTCGGGGTTGGCGGCCAGCAGCATGTCGCGGCTGGCTTCGAGTTGCTGGATCTCGCGGGCCAGCGCGGCCTGGCGGCGGGCACGGCCCTTGTAGCTGCGCACGGTCTCGCTGATGTCGGCCAGGTAGCGCACGCGGTTGGGCGGCACGATGGGCGTTTGGTGCGTGCTGTGGCGGGTGTCCACGCGCGGCAGGCGGCCTTCGGCCAGCGGCAGGCCCAGGGCGCCCAGGCGCACCTTCAAGGCCTGGTACAGCGCGGTCACGCCGTCGTCGTTGAAGCGGCTGGCCATGGTGCCGAACACCGGCATGGTGTCGGGCATCACGGTGAAGGCTTCGCGGTTGCGCTGCACCTGCTTGGCCACGTCGCGCAGGGCGTCGAGCGAGCCCTTGCGGTCGAACTTGTTGATGGCCACGAACTCGGCGAAGTCCAGCATGTCGATCTTCTCGAGCTGGCTGGCGGCGCCGAACTCCGGCGTCATCACGTACATGGGCACATCCACCAGCGGCACGATGGCCGCGTCGCCCTGGCCGATGCCGGAGGTCTCGACGATGACGAGGTCAAAGCCCGCCACCTTGGCGGCGGCGATGACGTCGGGCAGCGCGGGCGAAATCTCGGAGCCGAAGTCGCGCGTGGCGAGGGAGCGCATGAACACGCGGGCGCCGTTGCTCCACGGGCTGATCGCGTTCATGCGGATGCGGTCGCCCAGCAGCGCGCCACCGCTCTTGCGGCGCGACGGGTCGATGGAGATGAGCGCGACGCGGAGCTGGTCGCCCTGGTCCAGCCGCAGGCGGCGGATGAGTTCGTCGGTCAGGCTGGACTTGCCGGCGCCACCGGTGCCGGTGATGCCGAGCACGGGGGTCTTGATGTCTTTGGCTTGCGCGCGCAGCGCGTCGACGATGGCGCTGTCGGCCTTGCCGTTTTCGAGCGCGGTGAGCAGTTGAGCGAGCGAACGCCACGCGGCTTCCGTGTGGCCGGTGATGGCCGACAGCGCCTTGGGCGCGTGGACGCTGAAGTCCTGGTCGGCCTTCATGACCATCTCGCCGATCATCCCTTGCAGGCCCATGCGCTGGCCGTCCTCGGGGCTGAAGATGCGCACGCCATGTTCGGCCAGTTCGCGGATCTCGGCCGGCACGATGACGCCGCCGCCGCCGCCGAACACCTGGATGTGCTCGCCGCCCCGTTCCTTCAGCAGCTGCACCATGTACTTGAAGTACTCGACGTGCCCGCCCTGGTAGGAGCTGATGGCAATGCCTTGGGCGTCTTCTTGCAGCGCGGCCGTGACGACCTCGTCCACCGAGCGGTTGTGCCCGAGGTGAATCACCTCGGCGCCCATGTTTTGCAGGATGCGCCGCATGATGTTGATGGCGGCGTCATGCCCGTCGAACAGGCTGGCGGCGGTGACGAAACGGACCTTGTGGGTCGGGCGGTACTCGGCGAGCGCTTTGTGGTCGGCGGCGAGATCGGTCATGGTGTGTCTCCTTGCTCGGCGCGAATTCTAGGCGGCCAATTGACGTTAACGTCAATTAAACCCCGAGGCAGCCGTTCAGGGTTATCCGGCCCCGGCGGCGGCGCCTGCTGCCGCGATGATGCGCGCCTCGCCCATCCGGCGTTTGAACCCTTCCAGCATGAGCACCTCATCGCCCTCCGCCACGCCCGAACTGGGCACCGAACTGACCCTGCGCGGCATTGCGCTGGGCATCCTGATCACCTTGGTCTTCACGGCCGCCAACGTGTACTTCGGCCTCAAGGCGGGGTTGACGTTTGCGACGTCCATCCCGGCGGCCGTCATCGCCATGGCGCTGTTGCGCAAGGCGGCCGGCAACTCGATCGGCGAGACCAACATCGTGCAGACCATCGCCTCGTCGGCGGGCACGCTGTCGTCCATCATCTTTGTGCTGCCGGGCCTGGTGATGATCGGCTGGTGGACGGGTTTCCCGTACTGGATGTCGGTCACGCTGTGCGCGCTGGGCGGCGTGCTGGGCGTCATGTATTCCATCCCGCTGCGCCGTGCGCTGGTGACCAACTCGCCGCTGCCGTACCCGGAAGGCGTGGCCTGCGCCGAGGTGTTGAAGGTGGGGCACGCCAGCGACGGTGGCGAGAGCAACCGCCAGGGCATGGCTGCCATCGTGACCGGGGCGGTGGTGTCGGCGGGCTTCAGCATCGTGGTGGCCACGCAGGTGTTTGCGGCCAATCTGGCGCAGTACTTCCGGCTGCCGGGCGGCGAGAAGAGTGGCACCACGGGCTATGACCTGAACTTCAGCTTCGCATTGCTGGCCGTGGGCCACCTGGTGGGCCTGTGGGTGGGCATCGCCATCCTGGTGGGCGCCTGCATTGCGTGGCTGGGCGGCGTGCCGTGGTTGACCTCCGGTGTGGAGGGCGTGCCCGAGGCGGTGGCGCTGTTCGCCTGGAGCAAGAAGGTGCGCTTCATCGGCGCGGGCACCATCGCCGTGGCCGCACTGTGGACGCTGGTGAAGCTGGCCAAGCCGGTGGTGGCGGGCCTGCATGCGGCGGCCATGTCGTCGCGCGTGCGCAAGGCCGGCAAGGCCGACACGCTGCCGCGCAACGAGCGCGACATCCCCATCGGCACCGTCGGCCTCATCACGCTGGCCTGCATGCTGCCCATCGGCTTCATGCTCTCCCGCTTTGCCACCAGCGCCGGCCTGGGCGACCAGCTCGGCCTGCTGGTGGTGGGCGGCGTGGTTTATGTGGTGCTGATGAGCTTCTTCGTGGCCGCGGTGTGCGGCTACATGGCGGGGCTGATCGGCTCGTCCAACAGCCCGCTGTCGGGCGTGGGTATCTTGGTGGTGATCGGCGTGTCGCTGCTGCTGGCGTTGGTGGTGAAACCGCTGCTGCCGCCCACCACGGGCCAGGCGCTGGTGGCGTTCGCGCTGTTCGTCACGGCGGTGGTGTTCGCCGTGGCCACCATCTCCAACGACAACCTGCAAGACCTGAAGACCGGCCAGCTCGTGGACGCCACGCCCTGGCGTCAGCAGGTGGCGCTCATCATCGGCGTGCTGGCCGGTGCGGTGGTCATTCCGCCGGTGCTGGACCTGCTGAACCAGGCCTACGGCTTTGCCGGTGCGCCGGGCGCCGACGCCAAGACTGCGCTGGCCGCGCCGCAAGCCGCGCTGATCTCGGCGCTGGCCAAGGGCGTGATCCAGGGCGACCTGAACTGGAACCTGATCGGCATCGGCGCGGCCATCGGCGGCGCGTGCATCGTGGTGGACGAGGTGCTCAAGCGCAGCACCGGTGGCAAGGCCCACCTGGCCCCGCTGGCCGTGGGCCTGGGCATTTACTTGCCCATGAACAGCACCTTGACCATCGTGGTCGGCGCGGTGGCCGGCTGTCTGTTCGACCGTGCAGCCGAGCGCCGTCGTGACCCGGAAGCCACCAAACAGCTGGGCGTGCTGATGGCCTCGGGCCTCATCGTGGGCGAGAGCCTGCTGGGCGTGATCCTGGCGGCCGTGGTGGTGTTCTCGGGCAACGGCGCACCGCTGGCGCTGGTGGGCGAGAGCTTCATGACGGCCAGCCAGCTGCTGGGCCTGCTGGCCTTCGGCGGCATCGGCTTCGGCCTGTACCGCTGGCTGCTGCAACGCGGCCGCTGATCGGTCAGGCCCAGCCCAGCAGGGCGGCGCCGGCCTGCCAGCCCAGCGCCAGAAAGGTGGCCGAGCTGGCCAGGGCGCCAGCGGCCACGCCCACGGCGCCCAGCATCAGCACGCCGTCACGAGCCAGCAAGGCCACACCTGCCAGCATCAGCGACACCGCCGGCAGCAGGTTGCCGAACGGAATCGGCAGAAAGATCAGCACGGCCATCGCCAGGGTCAGCGGGGCCAGCCACCAGCGGGCGGTGCGGCCGGCCAGCGGCGTCCAGCGCGAACGCGTCATGGGCTGCAGGCGGTCGTAGAAACGGGCCAGCAGGTCCAGGCTGCGAGCCGCGCCCTCGCGGGGCAGGTGCACCCGCGCCAGCCGGGGCGGCAGCGCCTCGTGCGGCCACAGCCACAGCATGGCCGCCAGCAGGGCCAAGCCCAGGCTCAGCACGCTGCCCACGCCTGGGATGGGCAACAGGCACGGGGCCGACAGCAACACCAACAAGCTGGCCTGCCAGGCGCCGCCGTGCGCCTCCGCCAGCGCGGCCAGCGGCACCGGCCCCGGCGGCAGCGCCCCGGCCGCATCACGCAGCCGGTTGGCGAGGTGGTTCATGTGCATGGCCGGCGATGCGTGACGGTCGAGGCTTTGGGCTTGCTCGGGCTCAGTCGTCCGAACCCATCACACCGAACAACTGCAGCAGGCTGGTGAACAGGTTGAAGATGGACACGAACAAGCCCACGGTGGCCAGCACGTAGTTCGTCTCGCCGCCGTCCACGATCTGCTTGGTCTCAAACAGGATCAGGCCCGCCGACAGCAGCGCCACCACGGCCGAGACCGTCAGCGCCAGCGCCGGGATCTGGAAGAACACCGCCGCCAGGCCGGCCAGCACGGCCACCACCATGCCGGCGAACAGGAAGCCGCCCATCCACGACAGGTCACGCTTGGTGGTGGTGGCGTAGGCCGACAGGGCCAGGAAGATGGCGCCGGTGGCACCCAGCGCCAGCATCACGGTTTGGGCGCCCGAGGGCAGGGCCAGGGTGCGGGTTAGCAAGGGGCCCAGCGTCCAGCCCATGAAGCCGGTCAAGGCGAACACCAGCCCCACGGCGGCACCGCTGTTCTTCAGCTTGTGGATGCCGAACAGCAGGCCGAAATACACCACCAACGTCAGGATCAGGCCCGGCGCGGGCAGGCTGAACGCCACGGCAGCCGCGGCCACGGCGGCGCTGAACAGCAGCGTCAGCGACAGCAGCGCGTGGGTGTTGCGCAGCACGCGGTGCGCGGCGTCGCGGCTCAACGGGGCGTTGTGCGGCAGGGTGATCACGGTGGGATGGGTTTGCATGGCAGACCTCCAGAGAAGACAGGAACGCCGCCAGCGTAAGCAGGCGTGGCCGCATAAAAAAGCAGAGAATCGCGAACATTGGGTTCGAAATTTCTTGTGGAGTCGTCATGAGCATGAGCTTCAGTTACCGCCACCTTTACTACTTCTGGGCCGTGGCCAAGGAAGGCGGGCTCACGCGGGCGGCTGAGCGGCTGGGGCTGTCGGTGCAAACCGTGTCGGCCCAGGTGCGCGAGCTGGAGCAGACGCTGGGTGCGGCGCTGCTCAAGCCTGCCGGGCGCGGCCTGGTGCTGACCGATGCCGGCCACGCTGCGCTGGAGGTGGCCGAGCAGGTGTTTGCGCTGGGCGAGACCCTGCCCGAGCGCGTGCGCGACGCCTCCACTGCGCCCGCCGTGCGCCTGGCCGTGGGCATTTCCGACGGGCTGCCCAAGCTGGTGGTGCAGCGGTTGCTGCAGCCCATCATCGACACGCCGCACCTGCGGCTGCTGTGCCACGAAGACGAGTTCGACGACCTGCTGGGCGACCTGGCCCTGCACCGGCTGGACGTGGTGCTGGCCGACCGCCCCGCGCCGCCCAACCCCAACCTGCGGGTCTACAGCCATGCGCTGGGCAGCTCGCCCATGGCCTGGTTTGCTGCGCCGCGTTGGGCGGGGGAGGCGCGGCGCAACTTCCCGGCGTCACTGGCCGATGTGCCGCTGCTGCTGCCCACCGACCACGCCGCCGTGCGGGTGCGGCTGGACCAGTGGCTGGAGCGGCACGGCATTCGCGCCCGGGTGGCGGGGGAGTTCGAGGACAGCGCGCTGCTGGCCACCTTTGGCGCCGCGGGCATGGGCGTGTTCCCGGCGGCCGCGCTGATGACCGACAAGCTGGTGGAGCGCGACGGGCTGGTGCACGTGGGCGACTGCACGGGCGTGGAAGAAGCCTTCTACGCCGTGGGCACTGACAAGAAGATCGCCCACCCGCTGGTGCGCCGCCTGTTGCCCCAACCGGCCGACGCGAAAGGTTGAGTTGCTACAGTTGACGTTTACGTCAATTAAACCGCCCTGACGCATCCGGCCTGCCACAAGCGGCCCCCGGCGCGGGCGCACTGGAGACCTTCGACATGAACCTGCCCGGCCTCAATTTCCAGCTCGGTGAAGACATCGACGCCCTGCGCGACGCGGTGCGCGCCTTTGCGGACGAAGAGATCGCCCCCCGCGCGGCCGAGATCGACCGCAACGACCAGTTCCCCATGGACCTGTGGCGCAAGATGGGCGAGCTGGGCGTGTTGGGCATCACCGTGCCCGAGCAGTACGGCGGCGCCAACATGGGCTACCTGGCCCACATGGTGGCCATGGAGGAAATCAGTCGCGCCAGCGCCTCGGTGGGCCTCTCCTACGGCGCGCACAGCAACCTGTGCGTGAACCAGATCAAGCGCAACGGCACCGACGCCCAGCGCGCCAAGTACCTGCCCAAGCTCATCAGCGGTGAGCACGTGGGCGCGCTGGCCATGAGCGAGCCGGGCGCCGGCTCCGACGTCATCAGCATGAAGCTGCGCGCTGAAGACAAGGGCGGCTTCTACGTGCTCAACGGCAGCAAGATGTGGATCACCAACGGCCCGGACGCCGACACCCTGGTGGTGTACGCCAAGACCGAGCCCGAGCTGGGCGCGCGCGGCGTGACGGCCTTCCTCATCGAGAAGGGCATGAAGGGCTTCAGCATTGCGCAAAAGCTCGACAAGCTGGGCATGCGCGGCAGCCACACCGGCGAGCTGGTGTTCCAGAACGTGGAAGTGCCGGCCGAGAACGTGCTGGGCGGCGTGAACAACGGCGCCAAGGTGCTGATGTCGGGCCTGGACTACGAGCGCGCCGTGCTGACCGGCGGGCCGCTGGGCATCATGCAGTCGGTCATGGACAACGTCATCCCGTACATCCACGACCGCAAGCAGTTCGGCCAGAGCATCGGTGAGTTCCAGCTCATCCAGGGCAAGGTGGCGGACATGTACACCGTGCTGCAGGCCGCTCGAAGCTTTGCTTACACCGTGGCCAAGAACCTCGACCTGCTGGGCGCCGAGCACGTGCGCCAGGTGCGCAAGGACTGCGCCTCGGTCATTCTGTGGACGGCCGAGAAGGCCACCTGGATGGCAGGCGAAGGCGTGCAGATCTTCGGCGGCAACGGCTACATCAACGAGTACCCGCTGGGCCGCCTGTGGCGCGATGCCAAGCTGTACGAAATTGGCGCCGGCACCAGTGAGATCCGCCGCATGCTGATCGGCCGCGAGCTTTTTGCGGAGACGATGTAACTCCGGGCTGGAACAATCGCGGCATGACCACGTCGACACACGAGCTGCAGGACCTGCTCGATAACAACAAGCGCTGGGCCGCCGAGACCGAAGCCCAGGAGCCGGGCTTCTTCTCGCGCCTGCTTCAGCAACAGACGCCGCAGTACCTGTGGATCGGCTGCGCCGACAGCCGGGTGCCCGCCAACGAGTTGGTGGACCTGCTGCCGGGTGACCTGTTCGTGCACCGCAACGTGGCCAACGTGGTGGTGCACTCCGACCTGAACTGCCTGTCCGTCATGCAGTTCGCGGTGGACCACCTCAAGGTGCGCCACATCATCGTGGTGGGCCACAGCAACTGCGGCGGCGTGAAGGCGGCGCTGCTGGACATGCGCGTGGGCCTGGTGGAGAACTGGATTCGCCACGTGCAGGACGTGCGCCACATGCACAGCGACTGGCTCGCCACCGTGGCGGAGTCCCGCCGCGTGGACGCGCTGTGCGAGCTCAACGTGCTGGAGCAGGCCCGCAACGCCTGCCACACCACGGTGGTGCAAGACGCCTGGGCCCGCGGCCAGGAAGTGGTGGTGCACGGCTGGGTGTACGGCCTGCACAACGGCCTGCTGGAAGACCTGTCCATCACGGCCGGCAGCGCCGCCGAGGTGGACCCGGCCTACCGCCGCGCGCTGACCAAGGTCAAGACGCGCTTCGCCCCGGCCGCCTGAGCGGCCCTAGAGTCGGGGCCATGTTCCCGACCCAGCTCACTGATACCCGCGCCTTCGACATCGCCCAGGCCTTGCTGGGCGGGTTTGACCACCACTACCGCCTGTTCCGCGCCACCTCGGCCGAGGCGAAGCTGCGCTTCGAGCGTGGCGACTGGGCTGGCCAGCAGCGCGCGCAGGCCCAGCGCATCGAGTTCTACGACACCCGCGTGGCCGAATGCGTGGCGCTGCTGGAGGCGCGCTTTGCGGCGTCCAGCCTGCCCATGCCGGTGTGGCAGCAGGTCAAGCTGCACTACATCGGGCTGCTCACCAACCACCGGCAGCCGGAGCTGGCGGAGACGTTTTTCAACTCGGTGTGCACGCGCATCCTGCACCACGGGTACTTCCACAACGACTTCATCTTCGTGCGGCCGGCGCTGTCCACCGAGTACATCGAGAACGACGAGCCCGGCGCCCGCCCCACCTACCGCGCCTACTACCCCACGCCCACCACGCTGCGCGAAACCGTCTCGCGCGTGATCACCAACTTCCAGCTGCGCGGTGAGTTTGTGGACCTGCCGCGCGATGTGGACCGCGTGCTCGCCGCCGTGCAGCGCCAGCTGGGCGACATCCGCTGGCGCGCGAACTTCCAGTTCCAGGTGCTGTCCAGCCTGTTCTTCCGCAACAAGGGCGCCTACGTGGTGGGCAAGATCATCAACGGCTTCACCGAAACGCCGTTCGCCCTGCCCATCCTGCGCGACAGCCAGGGCCGCTTCTTCATCGATGCGGCCCTGTTTGGCGAAGACGACCTGGCCGTGCTGTTCAGCTTCGCCCGCGCCTACTTTCTAGTGGACATGGAGGTGCCCAGCGCCTTTGTGCAGTTCCTGCGCTCGCTCATGCCACGCAAGCCCCGCTCCGAGATCTACTCGGCGCTGGGCCTGCAAAAGCAGGGCAAGGCCCTGTTCTACCGAGACTTCCTGACCCACCTGCGCCACAGCAGCGACGCGCTGCGCATGGCGCCCGGCATTGAAGGCATGGTGATGCTGGTGTTCGACCTGCCCAGCTACCCCTTCGTCTTCAAGGTCATCAAAGACTTCTACCCCCCGGCCAAAGACACCACCCGCGAACTCGTGCAGCGCAAGTACCTGCTGGTGAAGGCGCACGACCGCGTGGGCCGCATGGCCGACACGCTGGAGTACACCCGCGTCGCCTTCCCGCGCCGCCGCTTCAGTGAGCCCCTGCTGCGCGCGCTGCGCCACTTCTGCGCCAGCCAACTGGAGGAAGACGGCGACGACCTCGTCATTCGCCACTGCTACATCGAGCGCCGCCTTGTGCCGCTCAACCTCTACCTGCAAGAAGCCACGCCCGAGCAGCGCGAACGCGCGGTCATCGAGTACGGCAATGCCATCAAAGACCTGGTGGCCGCCAACATCTTTCCCGGCGACATGCTGTGGAAGAACTTCGGCGTCACCCGCCACGGCAAAGTCGTGTTCTACGACTACGACGAGATCGAATACCTCACCGACTGTCACTTCCGACGCGTGCCCACGCCGCGCACGGAAGAGGAAGAGATGTCCGGCGAAGTGTGGTACCCCGTCGGCCCGCGCGATGTGTTCCCCGAAACGTTCGCCCCCTTCCTGCTCGGCGACCCGCGCGTGCGCGAGGTGTTCATGCGCCACCACGCTGATTTGCTGGACGCCGACTTCTGGGCCGGCCACCAGCAGCGCATCCGCGCCGGGCATGTGCACGATGTGTTTCCGTACGACCCGGCGAGGCGGTTTGGCGCGAGCTGACCTGAAACCAGCTGCAGGTCCGCGTGGCGGTCACCCTTGCCCCTGCAGCCAGTCTCGCGGCGCACGGCCGAAGCGCTGCTTGAACGCTCTGCTGAGGGACGACGCGGTCGAAAAGCCCAGGTCGGCGGCCACCAGTTTTTGCGGGTGACCGTCGCGCAGCCGGGCGCTGGCCAGCGTCAAGCGCCAGTCGGTGAGGTAGGCCGAAGGCGTGGTGCCTGTGGCGGCTTTGAAGCTTTCAGCGAACGCGCTGCGCGACATGCCGGCCACCGCTGCCATGCGGGCCAGGGGCCAGTCGTCCTGCGGGGCGTCATGCAGGGCCACCAGCGCGCGGGCCAGCCGAGGGTCGTTCAACCCCATCACGAGGCCGTGGGTGACGCCCACGGCGTGGGGGTGGTCGATCACCCAGCGCAGCAGCTGGATCAACACCACCTCGAACAACCGGTCGGCCAGCAGGCGTGAGCCGCACCGGGCCCGATCGGTCTCGGCGAACAGCAGGTCCAGCGCTGGCTGCAGGCCGGGCACCGCGTCCAGCGGCACCCGCAGCAGCGCGGGCAGGGCCGCCACGATGGGGTTGCGGTCGCCCCCGTCGAAGTGCAGCGTGGCGCAGGTGAAGTCCGACCCGTCGGTGGGCGGGTTCACGAAGGTGTGGTGCACCGCGCGCGGGTACAGCAACACGGTGGGCTCTGTCACCACCAGGCGCGCCTTCAACTCGCCGCGTGGGGTGCCGCGGCGCCCCGGGTGTTCGATCTGCAATTCGCCCCGCCGCAGCACATGCAGGAACGCGCGATCCGGCTGGGCTTCAAACACCGTGCGGCCGCACAGCGGGCCGGTGTGAAACAGCGAGGCCCGCACGTGAAAGTGGTCCAACAGCGTGGAGAGCCGGTCCACCGGCGCGGCCGGTTCTGCGAGCGCTGGCGTGGGTGTCAGTGCCGAGGTTTTGGACGATGCGTCATTTTTGGTGGACTTCATGGCACCCATCATCCAGTGGTGCGGGTCAAGATGCAAGGCATCGGACGGTCACCCCCCAGCACCATCAGGCGGTGTGGCCTGAGCCGGTGTTTTTTCTCCCCCTGTTTTGAAAGACGAACCATGAGCCACGTTGCCCTGATCGACCCCGCCCACACCACCCCCGACCGTGCCGAACTGCTTTCGCAGGTGCACCAGGCTTTCGGCGCCGTGCCGCACATGTTCCGCGCCGTGGCGAATTCGCCCGCAGCGCTGCGCAGCATGTGGGGCTCCTTCGGCGCGCTGGGTGGCGGCACGTTGCCGGCCAAGCTGGGCGAGCAGATCGCCGTGGCCGTGGCCGATCGCAACGGCTGCGACTACTGTCTGGCCGCACACACGGCGCTGGGCCGCAAGGCCGGCGCCACGGCCGAAGAGATGGCGGCGGCGCAAGGCGGCCACGCGGCCGACGAGCCCACGGCCGCGGTGCTGGCGTTTGCGCTGGCCCTGGTGGAGCAGCGCGGGCATGTGGACGTGGCGCAAGTGCAGCGCCTGCGCGCGGCCGGCTTCGGTGATGAAGGCCTGGTCGAGATCGTCGCGCACGTGGCCTTGAACCTGTTCACCAACTACGTGAACGTGGCGCTGGACGTGCCGGTCGACTTCCCGAAGGTGGCCCTGCGCGCCCGCGCGGCCTGATGCCATGCGCAGCCCCTTGCTGAATCTGGACCCCGCGCACCGGGCGCCGCTGCCCGAATGGGATGTGGACGGGTGGCTGAACACGCGGCAGCCGCTCACGCTTGCCGCGTTGCGGGGGCGTGTCGTGCTGCTCCACGCTTTTCAGATGCTGTGCCCGGGTTGCGTCAGCCAGGGGCTGCCTCAGGCCGAACGCGTGCGGCAGGCGTTCCCGGTGGCGGAGCTGGCCGTGGTGGGCTTGCACACGGTGTTTGAGCACCACGCCGCCATGTCGCCGGACGCGCTGCGCGCCTTCGTGCACGAGTACCGGTGGTCGTTTCCGATCGGGGTTGACCGGCCCGATGGGCGCGGTGGCCCGTCGCGCACCATGACGCGCTACGGTCTGCGCGGCACGCCCTCGTGCGTGGTGCTGGACCGCCAGGGGCGCGTGTGCCTGCAGCACTTCGGCGCGCTGGATGACCTGTTGCTGGGCGCCGTGCTGGGGCAATTGATTGCCGAGCCGGCGCCGGGCACTGCTGCCGTCACCGCAGCGGCGTTGCGGCCGGCAGCCGGCACCCCGCCGCAGCCCGTGCCCGCATCCTGCAGCGACGGAGCCTGCACGTGGGAGCCCCAGCCATGAGAACCGTCTGGGCCTTGCGCCATCTCGCGTTTGAAGACCTTGGCCTGCTTCAGCCGTGGTTCACCCGCCGCGGTTGGCAAGTGCAGACCTGGGATGCAGCGCTGGACGACTTGCAGGCACTGGACCCGCTGGCGCCCGACCTGCTGGTGGTGCTCGGCGGTCCCATTGGGGCGGGTGACGACGACCGCTACCCGTGGCTGCTGGACGAGCTGGCGCTGATTCGGCGGCGGCTCGCCGCACAGCGGCCTGTTCTGGGCATCTGCCTGGGCGCGCAGCTCATGGCCCGGGCGGCGGGTGCAGCCGTGGCCCCGATGCGTACCCCGGAAATCGGCTTCAGCCCGCTGACCCTCACGCCCGCCGGGCTGCGCAGCCCACTCGCGCCGCTGGCCGGCCAGCCGGTGCTGCACTGGCATGGCGACCAGTTCGCGCTGCCCGCAGGCAGCCCCGCGTTGGCCACCACCACACACTGCCCGCACCAGGCCTTCATGGTGGGCGCGTACGCGATGGCCTGGCAGTTCCATCTGGAGGTGGACGCAGCACGCCTGGAAGCCTGGCTGGTGGGGCACGCCGGGGAACTCCGGCAGGCGGGCATCGACCTGCCCACGCTGCGCCGCGACGCGGCCCGTCACGGTGCCGGCTTGGCCCAGGCCCTGGATGCGGTGATGACCGGCTGGTTGGCGCAGTTGGGGTGGGCATGAGCGCCGGGTTGGCTCCAGCGCACGGAAGGGTGCGTGCCGTGTTGCGCGGCCCTGTGCAAGCTCTGCCGGGGCGCGCCGGGCTGGTGATGAGCGCCATTGACAAGCGCCCGGTGGTCGGGCCCGTGAAGGTTCACGCACTCGGCCTGGAGGGCGACGCCCAGGCTGACCCTCGTGTCCACGGCGGCGAGCACAAGGCCCTGCACTGCTACCCCTGGGCCCACCACACGCTGTGGCAGCAGGAACTGCCCGACCACCCCTTGCTGCGCGAGCCCGGCGCCTTTGGCGAGAACCTGAGCCTGGAGGGGCTGACGGAAGCCGACGTGTGCCTGGGTGACGTGTGGCAGGTGGGAGGCTGCGTGGCCGAGGTGTCTCAGGGGCGCCAACCCTGCTTCAAGCTGAACCTGCGCTTCGGCGTGCAGGACATGGCGGCCCGGATGCAGCGCACGGGGCGCACCGGCTGGTACTTGCGTGTGGTGCAGCCGGGTGAGGTGGCCGCGGGAGATCGCGTCACGCTGCAACACTGCCCGCACCCGGCGTGGTCCATCGCACGGCTGCTGGCATTGATTCATGACGGCTGCACCGATCCGCAGGTGCTGCGGGCCGTGTTGCAGCAGCCCTTGCCGCCGAGCTGGCAGCGCTTGTTCGAGAGGCGCCTGCAGTTCGGCGCCGTGGAAGATGCCTCACCCCGCCTGCACGGGCCGGGGTGAGGCGGCCAGCCGGGCGAACGCGCCGCCCGGCGCGGCCCGGCACGGGATCAAGGCTTCACAACCTTGAACTCGCCAAACGCCTTCAGCTGCTCGCCGATCTTCTCGGCGTCGCCCACCACCACCCAGCTTTGCTCGTCGGGGTTGAAGTAGGCCTTGGACACGGCCATCACCTGCTCGGGCGTCACCTTCTGCAGCGTGGGCACGAACTTGCCCAGGAAGTCGGCCGGCAGGCCGATCAGCCAGTTGCCGGCCAGTTGGCGGGCCACGGCGCCTTGCAGTTGGTTGGTGACGAGGTAGGTGCCGGCCATGTAGCGCTTGTTCATGGCCAGTTCTTCGGCGGGCACGGGCTCGGTGCCGATGCGGCGGTACTCCTTGATGTACTCCGTCATGGCGGCACCCGCCACGTCGTTGCGCACATCGGCGCCGCCGGTGATGGCGCCGCCCACGCGAGACGACTGGCTGCCGGCGCGGGCGCCGTAGGTGTAGCCCTTTTCCTCACGCAGGTTGATGTTCACGCGGCTGGAGAAGCCCGTGCCCAGGATGGTGCTGGCCAGGCGCAGGGCCACCTGGTCGCTGCCGTTGGCGGGCATGCCGGGGCGGCCCAGGCGCAGCGTGGCTTGCACGCTGCCCGGGCGCTCCAGCAGCAGGCGCTGCACGGGCATTTGCGCGGGCGGCGCGCTCAGCTCGGGCAGGGGCTCGCCGGTGGATTTCCAGTCGCCAAAGGCGTCGCGGGCCAGCTTCATGGCGTCGGCGGCCGAGATCTTGCCGGTCACCACCAGCAGCGCACGGTCCGGGCGGAAGCGGCGGGCGTGGTCGGCGCGCAGGGCCTCGGCGGTCAGGGCGTTGATGGCGGCTTCGGTTTCCTGCGTGCGGCCGTAGGCGTGGTCGCCGTAGATGGCTTCGTTCAGGGCCTTGCCGGCGCGAAAGCCCGGCTGGCCGCTGGCCACCTTCAGGCCTTGCAGCGCGTTGGCCTTGGCCAGTTGCACTTCCGCGTCCGGGAAGGAGGGCTGGCGGGCGATTTCGGCCAGCAGCTTGGCCATGCCGCTGGCTTGCGAGGCCAGGGCGTTGGCGGTGACGGTGATGCCGTCGTTGCTGGCGCCGGCGCCCACGCCACCGCCCATGGCCTGGGCGGCCTCGGCGATCTGCTTGGAGCTGCGCTGTGCGGTGCCCTCGGTCAGCAGGTTGGCCAGCAGCTTGGCGCGGCCGGGGGCATCGGCCGCGTCAGCGCCAAAGCCCGCACCGCGCAGCGCGAGCACGAAGTCCACGCGCGGAATGCCCTGGCGCGGCACCACCCACACCTGCAGCCCGTTGGGCAGCGTTTGCTGGGTGATTTGCGGCACGGCCAGCGGCTTGTCGGCACCAAAGGGCGGCAGCTCGGCCGGCAGCTTGGCCGGGGCGGCTTGGGCCACGGCGGCAGCAGCCAGGGCGGCGCTCAGCAGGCCCAGGCGGAAGAGGGAAGTCGGGTTCATCGTCTTCATGGGTTGCGTCCTCGGCATCAGGGCTTAGAGGCGGCCGCGGCCGGGGCGGCGGGTGCGGCCAGCATGGCGGCGGGCTTGCGGTCGATGACCGAGCGGTTGCCGGTGGTGAGGTAGGTGGCGGCCACGCGTTGCACGTCGGCCGAGGTCACGGCTTCAATCCAGCCGGGCACCTTGTTCACCACGTTGGCATCGCCCCACAGGGCTTGCAGCTTGGCCAGGCGGTCGGCGCGGCTCAGGAACATCTCCAGCTCGTTGTACCAACTGCTCAGCAGCGCGGTCTTGAGGCTCTTGAGTTCGGCGTCGCTCACGCCGTCTTTCACGATGCGGGCCACTTCTTCGTCCATGGCGGCCAGCAGCGCGTCGGCGGTGGTGGTGGGCTTGTACAGCGCGAACACGGTGAACAGGCTCGGGCCGTCGTATTCCCACACGCTGGTCAGGCCGTAGAGCGAGTCCAGGTTCAGCGCCAGCTCGCGGCCCTTGACCAGGCCTTGGTACAGGCGCGAAGCATCGCCGCCAGCCAGCAGGCGGCCCAGCACCGCGAACGGGGCCTGGTCCTTGCTGCCGCGCGTGGGCAGCTTCCAGGCGGCGGCAATGGCGGGCACCTGGGCCAGCTTGTCGGGCTGGGTCAGGCGGCGCTCTTTGGTGTTGAGGCCTTCGGTGAAGTCACCGGGCTTGGGCGTGGGGCGGGCCGGAATCTTGCCGAAGTACTTCTCGGCCAGCGCAAAGCCCTGGGCGGGCGTCACATCACCGGCAATGGACAGCACCGCGTTGTTGGGGCCGTAGAAGTCGCGGTGGAAGGCGCGCACGTCGTCCAGGTTGGCGTTTTCCAGGTCCACGAAGCTGCCGTAGCCGTCGTGGTTGTTCTCCCATTTGTCGAAGGCCAGGTAGCCGATGTCCAGCCACATGAAGCCGCCGTAGGGCTGGTTCTGCACGTTGACGCGGATCTCTTCCTTCACCACGTCCTGCTGGTTCTTCAGCGTGGCGGGGTTGAAGTCCAGCGTGGTCATGCGGTCGGCTTCCAGCCACAGCATGGTTTCCAGCGACGAGGACGGCGCGGTCTCGATGTAGTTGGTGAAGTCGGGCCGGGTGGAGCCGTTGTTGTTGCCGCCGCCGGAGGTGATGACGGTGTCGAACACGCCCTTGGGCGCCTTGGGCGTGCCCTGGAACATCAGGTGCTCGAACAGGTGCGCGAAGCCGGTGCGGTTCTTGGGTTCCAGCCGCATGCCCACCTTGTAGACCACGCTGATGCCCACGGTGGGGCTGCTCGCATCGGGCGAGATCACGACCGTCAGGCCGTTGGCGAGGGTCTTGGTGTGCACCGGAATTTGCCAGCGGTCGGCAGCGGGCGCAGCGGCGGGCGCGGCCAGCACCGGGGCGCCCAGCATCACGAGAGAAGCCGCGCTGATCAGCCGAATGGCGGCGCGGCGGGTGGTCTTGAGCATGAATCCTCCAGGTTGGAAAACCAGGGGCGCAGTGTGCAGCAGCCGCACCCCCCTGACCGAAGCCATGCAGTCCCGCCTGACGGTGACAATGCCGGCTTTGATTTTTCATCGCACCACCCCATGACCGACTCCCGCCCCGAACTGCCCGATCACCTCAGCGTGGACCCGCGCAGCCCGCACTACAACGCCGCCGTGTTCGAGCACGACATCGGCATCCGCTTCAACGGCAAGGAGCGCCACGACGTCGAGGAGTACTGCATCAGCGAAGGCTGGGTGAAGGTGCCCGCCGGCAAGACGGTGGACCGCAAGGGCCGCCCGCTGTGCATCAAGCTCAAGGGTGCGGTGGAAGCCTTCTACCGCTGACCCCGGACTGCTGGCCGTTCATGTCGGGCATGCGTGGCGTTCTCAGGCGCGGAGCGGTGTCGGGTCTGGCCGCCGCGCTGTTGGTGGCGGTGGCCACCCAGGCGGTGCAGGCCGCCCCGGCGGGCGACCGCACCCGCTGGGTCAAGGCCACCAGCCTGATGCTGCGGGCCGAGCCGTCGGCCACCGGCCGCATCCTCGACCGCCTGCCCCAGGGCCACGCCCTGCAGCTCGACAAACTCCCCGCCCCGGGCGACGAGTGGTGCGCCGTGATGGCGGCGGGCCGCATGATCTACACCGCCTACGTGGCCTGCCGCTACCTCAGCGACACGGCCGTGGCGCCGCAGCGCGCGGGCGAAGGCGGCGTGCCGGCGGATCGCCGCTGGGTCACCGGCAGCCGGCTGCAACTGCGCGCCGAGCCCCGGCCCGACGCCCCGGCGCTGGCCACGCTGGCGCTGAACACGCCCGTCAAACTGACCGGCCCCGACGCCGGCCAGGGCTACTGCCCGGTGCAGCTGGTGGAGGGTCCGCCGCTGGCCGGCTACACCGCCTGCCGCTACCTGGAGCCCTCGCCCCTGAACGTGGCCAACCTCACCACGCCTTGGACGCCCAACGGCACCGACAACCCCGACTTCGACCCCGCGCGCGCGTTCTGGATCGAGCCCAGCTGGGAGCTGATGGCCTTCTACGCCCGCCGGGTGGAGTCGCAGCGCGCCGCGCTGGGCGACCGCGCGCCCAAGGGGCCGGACGCGCAACTGGAGCGCATGAAGGCGCGGCTGTCGGGCGAGATCGTGCCCGCCTCGGCGCAAACGCCGCGCGTGCCGGCGGTGTGGGCCGACTTGCTCGCGTCGCCCACGGCCGGGCTGGCGGGCACCCTGGGCCTGTACGGCCCCGAGGCCGACGCGCAGGTGCGCGCCCTCGCCAAAAGCCTGCCGGCCTTGCCGGCCTTGCCGGCCGTGGGCCTCTCGTGGTGGCGCCAAGCCGCCGACCTGGCCGGCCCGGGCGAGCCGGTGGACGGCTTGGCCCAGCAGTTCGGCGCGCAGGTGCAGTGGCTCCATGAATCGCTGCAGCCTGGCTCGCCCCAGCGCGGCGAGGTCGCGCCGGGCACGCGCATCGAGCGCATGACGCGGCCGCTGCGCCGCGTCAGCCTGATGTCCAACCAAAGCCTGCGCGAAGAGCGCCTCACGCCCGAGCGCAGCGCCCGCGACTGGGACCCCACCGTGGATGTGAATTGCGACGGCTGGACCGGCGCGTTCTTGCACGGCGAGCCCGACCGCGGCACCGCGCAGCGCAACGGCTACAGCGCGCCCGCCGCGAATGCGCCCTACACGCTGTTCCGGCTGTGGACCGCCCAGCCCCTGCCCAGCGGCCCGGCGCACTGGACGCGCCAGACCTTCAAGCTCGACCGCGCCGCCACCGGCTTCGTCAGCGGCGAGTGGCGCACCGTGGACCTGGACCGCGACGGCACGCCCGACCTGGCCTGGCTGCAGCTCACTGGCCGCGGCCCCGGGCACCTGGACGGCCCCATGCCCTACGACGATCCCTGGCTGCGCGTGCTGCTGGCCAACGTGGCCGGCCGCTGGCTGCTGCTGGAGGTGGACACCTTCAGCTACGGCTGCGGCTGCTGAGCCTGCGGCTTTTTACCGGGAGTGCGGCTTCGCAGCCCGGCGGGTGCTGCCGGGCGTGCCGCTGGGCGGGTTGACCCGCTAAATTGAACCCATGGGCATGAAGTGGTGGGTGGTGGCGTTGGTGGGATGGCTGGGCAGTCTGGTGGCTTGCGCCGCGCCGGTGTGCCCCGACCCCGTCCGCATCGGCTACCTGAACGTGCACGCGCCGCCCATGCTGCTGGGCCAAGGCCAGGAGTTCACCGACCCGCCGGGTTGGCAGGTGCTGGCCATGCGGGAGGCCGCCCGCAAGCTGGGTTGCCGCGTGCGTGAAACGCGCCTGCCCGGGCTGCGGCTGGATGCCATGCTGAACCAGGGCGACGTGGATTTCAGCCTGTTCTTTGGCGTGACCGAGGAGCGACTGCAATGGCTGCGGTTTCCGCTGGACGCCGCCGGCCAGCCCGACCGGGCCTGGGCGCCCCTGATGGGCAGCCTGGTTCTCTACGCCCCGGCGGGCAGCCCGCAGGCGCAGCCCGGCGTGGCCTGGGATGGCCACCGCCTGGCACCCGGGGTGCGGGTGGGGGTGGTGAGCCGCACCGTGCAGGAAAAGTGGGCGCGACAGCACAGCTGGCCGCTGGAGCGCACGCTCACCATCGACAACGCGATGCAGATGCTGCGCGCCCAGCGGTTTGACCTGCTGCTGACCACGCGCGAGACCATGCGGCCGGAATGGGTGCAGGGGGGCGCCCTGCTGGTGGAGCTGTCGCCCGCGGTCGACCATTTGCCGTTCTTCGTGGTGGCCAGCCGCCGCATGTGGGAGCAAGACGCCGCGTTCACCCAGGCGTTTTGGCAGGAGGCGTGCCGCGCGGTGCGCCAGCTGGCCCCAGACGCCCGCCCGGCGGAGTGCGGGGTTCGGGTGGGGCCGGCCGTCAAGCACTGACCGGGTGTGCACCCGGCCGGGCCGTCAGGCGCAGCCGCAGCCCGCCCTCGGGCCGCAGCGTGACAGCCATGCGCGGCTTGGGCGGCGTGGCGCTGGCGGGTGCGAGCGTGAAGCGCTGCAGCACCAGCGCGGCCATCAGCGTCATCTCCAGCACCGCAAAGTGCTGGCCCAGGCACACCCGCGGGCCCAGGCCGAAGGGGATGTAGGCGCCGCGCGGGATGTCGTGTGCGGCGTCCGGCAGAAAGCGCTCAGGCCGGAAGGCCTCGGCCTCGGGCCAGGAGCGCGGGTCGCGGTGCAGCAGCCAGGGCGTCACGCGCACCAGCGTGCGGGCCGGGAGCCGGGTGCCGGCGACCGTGATCTCGCGGGTCAGCCGCCGGGTCATGAAGGCCGCCACCGGCGGGTACAGGCGCATGGCCTCTTTCAGCGTGGCGCTCAGGTAGGGCAGGGCGCTGGCGTCGTCGGCCGTGGGCACGCGGCCGGCCAGCACGGCATCCACCTCGGCTTGCGCGCGGGCCTGGGCGTCGGGGTGGGCGGCCAGCAGCCAGCTCCACCACAGCAGGGCCGTGGCGCTGGTTTCGTGGCCGGCCTGGAAGCTCACCATGCACTGGTCATACACCTCCTGGGCTGACAGCGCCTCGCCGGTGGCCTCGTCGCGCAGCGCCATCAGGCGGCCCAGCAGGTCGGTCTCTCCGGCATCGCCCTGCCGCCTGCGGGCCTGGATGTGCTGCCCCAGCAGGCCGTGCAGCAGGCGGCTGGCGCGGCGCTTGGCCGCCTTGCCCGGCAGGGGCAGCCAGTCGGGCAGCGTGACGGGCCAGAACATTTCGGCCAGCGCGGTTTCGCTCAGCACTTGAACGGCCTCGGCCGCGGCGGCGGTGTCCTCGCCGATCGGGCGGCTGAACAGCGTGCGTGAGATCACGTCCATGGTCAGGTGGCTGTAGAGCGCGTCCATCGCCACCTCGCCCGGGCGCACGCGGTCCAGCCCGGCCTCGGCGGCCTCGGTCATCAGCGCGGCGTAGCCGGCCACCCGCTTGGGCGTGAAGGCCGGCATCAACATGCGGCGCTGGCGCTGCCAGGTGGCGCCTTCGGTCACCAGCACCGACTGGCCCATGAGGTCGGCAAACACCTCCGGCCCGCGCGCCCAGCGCACCAGGGCGTCGGCGTGGTCCACCATCACGGTGCGCACCAGCTCGGGGTCGAACACGTCCACCGCCCGCTCGCCCAGGATGCGCTGGGCCACCAGGCCACCCAGCGGGCGCTGCGCCTCGATCACGGCCAGGTAGTCGCGGCGCATGGCCGCCAGGGTGGGCAGGCCCCACCAGCGGGTGGGGTGGGTGGGCAGGTCGTTCCAGGTGGCAGCAGTCATGGCCGCCATGGTGCGCCGGGGGCGCCGGTGGGGTCTTGAACGAATGCGACACTGACCGGCATGGACGTTGCGACCCACCTCTGGCTGCCCCCGCTGGCCCTGGCCGGCTGTGTGCGCGGGGTGATGCTGCGCGACACCCGCGGCCGCGCGCTGGACGCGGTGCAGCGCGAAAACTTCTTCCCGGCCACGCCGCTGGTGAGCTTGTTCTGGTGGATCGAAGGCCAGAGCGACTGGCTGGAACGCCCGGGCTTTTCCGTGCCGCCGCCGGACCGCGTGCACGCGCCGGTCATGTTCGGCGGCCCGTTCACCTTGCCCACGCACACCCGCAACCCGGGCGAGATGGCGGCCTTCAAGTTGCTGATGCTGCCGGACGCGTTCACCGCGCTGACCGGTGTGTCGCTGGACGCGTGGGTCAACCGCGTGGTGGACGCATACCGCGTGCTGCCGCCCGAGTGGCTCGACTGGACGGCCCACATGGCCGCCGCGCCGGACGACGCCGAACGGCTGCAGCGGCTGGAGGCGTTTCTGGTGCCGCGCTGGCAGGCGCTGGGCGGGCAGCGCCCGGGCCACCGCTACGCCGCCTGGACGGAAGCGCTGGCGGTGCGTGCCGCCACCAGCGCGGCCGGCCGCAGCCTGCGCCAGCTGGAGCGGCGCATCAAGGCCTGGGCCGGGTTGCCCATGCGCGAGCTGCGTGCAGTGTCACGGGCCGAGTCGGCCTTCTACGCGGTGGCCGCGGCCGAGCAGGGCGCGGGCCCGGTCAACTGGGCCGACATCGCCGCCGACAACGACTACGCCGACCAAAGCCACCTGTGCCGCGAAACCCGCCGCCTCACCGGCTTCAGCCCCGAAGACCTGCGCCGCCGCATCCAGACGGAAGAGGCGTTCTGGGCCTACCGGCTCTGGCGCTGAAGTGACGCACTGAAGCGACCCGCCGAAGCCGCCCGGCATGCGGGCAGTCCCTGAGGCAAAACCGCCGGAACGAGCCGGGTACGCCCCCTAAACTCAATCGCAATGAGGGGCATGCGTGGGTGGTGGATGACCGTGGGGCTTTGGGTGGCCGGTGGCGTTGCGGCCGCGGCCCCTGACAAGCTGCCGTGCCCGTCTCCGTTGCGCATCGCGTTCAACGACGTGGCCTCGCCGCCCGTCCTCAACGGTCAGGGCGCGGCGTTTGCCGATCCGCCCGGCTGGCAGGTGGAGGCCACCCGCGACGCGTTGCGTCGACTGGGCTGCACGGCGGACCTGCAACGCCTGCCCAGCCGGCGCATGAGTGCCAGCCTGCGGGCGGGGCAGGTGGATTTCGCGCTGCTGTATGGCGTGACGCCGGAGCGCCTGAAGAGCTACGTCTTTCCGATGGACGCCCAAAACCGGCCCGACGCCGCCTGGGCGCCGGCGTTCGCCCGGCTGGTGCTGTTTGCACGCACCAGCGTGAGCCGGCCCGCGACCTGGGACGGCCGCACGCTGCCGGCGGGCTGGACGGTCGGCGCCGTGGCCGGTTCGGTGCATGAAGACCTGGTGCGCGAGCGCGGTTGGCCCTTGGACGCACTGCCGTCGGTGGACCACGGTGCGCAGATGCTGCTGCACGGTCGCTTCCAGTTGCTGCTGGCCAGCCGCGAGTCGCTGAGCGCAGAAATGCGCGAGCAAGTGGTGGAGTGGGGCGTGGCGTCGCGCCAGCCCTTCTTTGCACCGGCGTCGCCCGCGTTCGCCGCCCAGTACCCGGAGTGGACTCGGGCCTTCTGGCAGGAGCTGTGCCGGGCCACGCGCCGGCAGGAGCCCGAGGCCCGGCCGGTGGATTGCGGCGTGGTGCCGCCGCCGTTGGCCGTGGGCCGCTGAAGCCTGCTCCGGCACCGGTCGTGCGGCGGTCTTGCACCGTCAGGGTGCGGCCGGGCCACAATCTCTGTTTCGAGTTACCAACGGAGTACAGACCATGTCCGACCCTATCGTCATCGTCTCTGCCGCCCGCACGCCCATCGGGGGCCTGCTGGGTGATTTCGCCGGCCTGGCCGGCTGGGAACTGGGCGCCGTCGCCATCAAGGCGGCCGTCGAGCGCGCCGGGGTGCCGGGCGATGCCGTGGATGAAGTGCTGATGGGCAACTGCCTGATGGCCGGCCAGGGCCAGGCGCCCGCCCGCCAGGCGCTGCGCAAGGCCGGCCTGCCGGATTCGGCCGGTGCCGTCACCATGAGCAAGATGTGCGGCTCGGGCATGCGCACCATGATGTTTGCGCACGACATGCTGGCCGCCGGCTCGGCCGACGTGATGGTGGCCGGTGGCATGGAAAGCATGACCAACGCCCCGCACCTGATGTTCGCGCGCAAGGGCATCAAGTACGGCGCCAGCGCCGTGTACGACCACATGGCCCTGGACGGCCTGGAAGACGCCTACGAGCGCGGCAAGGCCATGGGCGTGTTTGCCGAGCAGTGCGTGGCCAAGTACGCCTTCACCCGCGAGGCCATGGACCAGTACGCCATCACCTCCACCCAGCGCGCCAAGGCCGCCAACGAAAGCGGCGCCTTTGACTGGGAAATGGCGCCGGTGACGCTGTCGGGCCCCAAGGGCGAGACGGTCATCAAGTTCGACGAGCAGCCCTTCAAGGCCAAGCTGGACAAGATCCCCACCCTCAAGCCCGCGTTCAAGAAAGACGGCGCCATCACCGCCGCCACCTCGTCCAGCATCTCCGACGGCGCCGCTGCCCTGGTGCTGATGCGCGAGAGCACCGCCAAGGCCCGCGGCCTCACGCCGGTGGCCCGCATCGTCAGCCACGCCGTGCACGCCCAGGCGCCGGACTGGTTCACCACCGCCCCGGTGGGCGCCATCCAGAAGGCGCTGGCCAAGGCCGGCTGGCAAGCCGGTGATGTAGACCTGTGGGAAGTGAACGAAGCCTTCGCCGCCGTGACCATGGCCGCGATGGCCGAGTTCAAGCTGCCGCACGAGATCGTGAACGTGAACGGCGGTGCGGTGGCCCTGGGTCACCCCATCGGCGCCAGCGGTGCGCGCATCGTCGTCACGCTGCTGGGCGCCTTGAAGGCCCGTGGCCTGAAGAAGGGCATGGCCGCGCTGTGCATCGGCGGCGGTGAAGCCACGGCCCTGGCCGTGGAGATGATCTAAGGCTGGATCACAGGCCGAGCAGGGCCCGCACGCGCACCTGCTCGTCGGGCTTGAACTGCTGGTGCAGGTGCTCGGCCATCGCGGCGTCGCGCTGCGAGGCGGAGAGTTCCACCGCCTGCTGCAGCGCCTTCCAGCGCGCCTGAGCGGCGTTCAACCGGCGTTGCCAGTCCTGCCACGCGGCGTCCAGCGCGGCTTCGCGCTGGGCGGCATCGGGCAACACGGGCGGGGGCGTGGGATCGGGCGGTGCCCGACCTTCCAACGCAGCCTGCAGTTCCGCGTCTTCCTCGGCATAGAACGCCTCGGCCCACGCGGCACCCAGGCGCTGGCGGCGCAGCAACTGCCGCTCGGCCAGCGCAGCCGCCCAGGTGTGCGGCGCCCTCGGGTCCACCTGCACCCGCCAGGGGTGCCGCCCCAGGCCCACGTACACATCGAACCGGTCCAGCACCGCGGCCTGTGCGGCGGCGGACAGCGCGCTGCCGGCCACCAAGGCTTGCAGCTGCGCGCGGATCTCTTCCAGCGTTCGCTCGCCCAACTGTGTGAGCAGGTGGTCGAAGCGCCGCCGCAGCTGCACGCTCGGGCGCGGCAGGCCGGTGGTGGGGGCGAGCGCCCAGTCGCCGTCGAGCTCGCTGCCCGCCAATGACGCTGCCAGCCGCGGCGCGGCCGGGCTGGCGGCTGATGCAGCGCTGGCCGCTGGCGCTTCAGCGGGCGGGGCTGGCGGCGTGTCCGCCGCGGGCGCCGATGCCGCCACCCCCACCGGCGCTTCTTGAGCCCCGGCGGTGCTGCGGGTGGCGTCCAGCAGCCAGGCGCTGGCCAGCAGCGCGCCGGCCGCAACCGCTGCCCAGCTGGCGCGGCGTGCGGGGGTCACAGGCCGGCGAGCTTGAGCCGGTTGGCGTGCGCGCGGTACACCGCGATCGGGTCGGACGAGAACAGTCCGCGCAGGCCAAACACGTGGTTGATTTCGTCGATGTGGTTCCACGCGTAATCGTCGCGCAAGACCTGGCCCCAGTGGTTGGAGCAGCGGCTCACCAGCCCGTCGTTCGCCTCGAAGCCGAAGAACAGGCTGCCCGCGCCCAGCAGCGCGTCGCCGGCATCCAGCACATTGGTCAGCACGGCGGTGCCGCCCATGGAGTAGTAGCGCACGCCGTTCACCAGGCTCGGCCCGCTGCCGCAGGCCTGCGTGGGCGCGCCCTGCGGGAAGCGGCGGTTGAAGTCCTGTGCGCCGGCGGTGGACAGCGATTGCAGCGAGGCCAGCGCGTTCTGCGGGTTGCCCGCGCTGCCCGAGAGCGTGGCGATCAGGCTGGACAGCCCGTTCACCAATGCGGCCGCCGCGCCCGTGGTGCCAGTGGCCATGGTGAGGCCCTGGATTCCATCGGCCACCTTGCTGCCCTGGTGGGGCGTGCCCATGGTGGTGACGCTGGCCACCAGTTGGGGCGCCACCGCCGCCACGTAGCGCGCGGTGTTGCCGCCGTGGCTGTGGCCGATCAGGTTGAACTTCTGGTAGCCGTAGCGGGCCTGCAGGCCTTGCAGCTCGCGCAGCAGCTGTTCGCCGCGCACCTCGGTGCTGTTGGACTGCGACACGCTGGCGGTGAACACGGTGGCACCGCCGTCGCGCAGGGTGCGAGGCACGCCATAGAAGTACTGCACGGGGCCCAGGGCATCAAAGCCCAGCAGGCCGTGCACCAGCACCACGGGGTGGCGGGTCTGGGTGTAGGTGTCGGCCTGGGCTAGGCTCGGGGTCGCCAGGGCCACGGCCAGGGTGGTCAGGCCGGCGAGGTGGCGCAGCCAGGCAAGCGGTTTGAGGCTCATCGGTCACTCCTTCGATTCAGAAACCAAGGGTGCCGGCCGCGGTCACAGGGGCAGCAGCCGCGGGGCTGCCGTGGACTGCCAGGGAGGGTGAAACGGGCCGGCGGGACGCAGGCCCCGTACCGCCGGGCCAGGTCGCGGATACTGCCGGCGTACATCCCGTTACCGCACAGTGAAAACACGTTCTTGCGCCGTGCCGTAACTCTGAGGTAACCGCCGCTGCCCGAAGGACGCCCATGCTTGGCACGCACGACCTGGCCCTGTTCGCCGCCACCGTCTTTGTTTTGAACGCCACGCCCGGCGTGGACATGGCCTACACCGTGGCCAGCACGCTGCGCGGCGGTTGGCGCCAGGGCGCCGCGGCCGCGGTGGGCATCGTGTCGGGCTGTGTGGTGCACACGCTGGCTGCGGCCTTCGGGTTGGCGGCGCTGCTGGCCACCTCGGCCGAGGCGTTCACGTCGGTCAAGCTCATCGGTGCGGGCTACCTGCTGTACGTGGCGTGGGGCATGGCCCGTGCGGGCTTGAAGCCGGCGGCCGCCGCGGCCGAAGTCAGCGCGCCGCTGTCGCTGGGGCGCACGGTGCGGCAGGGCTTCTTCACGAATGCGCTCAACCCCAAGGTGGCGCTGTTCTTCCTGGCGCTGCTGCCGCAGTTCATTGACGCTGACGCCCCCCACAAAACCCTTGCCTTCCTGTTCCTCGGGGCGTGGTTCATCGTGCAGGGCCTGCTGTTCCTGCTGGTGTTGGTGGCGGCTGTAGCGCCGCTGCGGCGCCGCCAGCCGCGCCCCTGGGTGGGCCGCAGCCTGAACCTGGGCGGCGCGGGTCTCTTCACCTTGCTTGCGGCCAAGCTGGCCCTGACCAAACCATGAATGTCTTGATCGTTGGCGCCTCGCGTGGGCTGGGGCTGGAGTTCGTGCGGCAGTACCGCGCCGCCGGGGCGCGCGTCACCGCCACGGCCCGCAGCGACGACGGCCTGGCCGCGCTGCACGCCCTGGGTGCCAAGGCCCTGCGGCTGGATGTGGCGCAGGCGGCCAGCGTGTCGGGCCTGGCCTGGCAGGTGGACGGTGAGGCCTTTGACGTGGTGGTGATCAACGCCGGCGTGTTCGGCCCGCGCAGCCAGGGGCTGGAGCCGCCCACGCAGGACGACTTTGACCTCGTGATGCGCACCAACGTGCTGGGCCCCATGCGCCTGCTGCCGCAGGTGGCCGAGGCGCTGGCGCCGGGCGCGCGGCTGGCCATCGTGTCCTCGCGCATGGGGGCCATTGGCGCGCGCACCAGCGCCAGCGGCTGGCTGTACCGCGCGTCCAAGGCGGCGGTGAACTCCGTCATGAAAGACGCAGCCCTGGTGCTGGCCGGCAAGGCCACCGTCATCAGCTTCCACCCGGGCTGGGTGCGCACCGACATGGGCGGCGCGGGGGCCGACATCGACGCCCCCACCAGCATCGCCGGCATGCGCACCGTGCTGGCCAGCGTGAAGCCGGGCGACACCGGCAGCTTCTTCAACTACGACGGGCAGCGCCTGGACTGGTGACGATTCCCGTCGGGCCCGCCGCTGCGGCCGTCTAGCATCCGCCGCCAGGAGGATGCCTGCATGGCAATGACGATCAAGCGATGGGCACGCACCGCGGCGCTGGCCCTGCTGATGCTGCTGGTGGCTTGGGTGGCCTGCAACGGCCCCTGGGCCGACGATTCGCCACAGCCCGTGCCGCCGGCCCTGCGGTTGAGCCCGCCCGGGGTGCCGCCGGAGCTCAACGCCTTTGTGGGCTTGCAAGGCCTGCTGGCCCCGGATGGTGCCGACCTGCAGGCCGCCGGGTTGGCCGCGTTGCGGGGTGATGCCGCTCCGAGCGCCGGCCCCCGTTTGCGCTGGCCGGAGGGCCCGCTGTGGCAGTGCCAGGCCCGCCGCGACGATTGCGTGGCGCGCTGGCGCGCCCAGCCCGAGGCCGCGCGCGCACTGCTGGCCGACACCCAGCTGCTGGGTGCGCGGTGCGAGCGCTTGGCGCAGGCGCAGGCGTGGGAAGAGCTGCTGCCCGAGCGGCAAACCGAGGGGCCGCGGGCGGGCGTGCCGTTTGCGGCGCTGCCCGTGCCGCAATTCGTCGACCTCACCGCCTGTGTGCGTCGCTTCGGGCTGAAGGCGGTGATGGCCCCGTCTGCCGCAGCGGCCGAGGCCGAGCTGGTTCAGGCCGACCGGCTGGCCCGCCTGGCGCTGGCGGGGTCGCGCAGCTTGATCGGCACCATGGTCACCCTCTCGGTGGTGCAGTCCAACTGGCTGCTGGCAGCCGACTTGAAGGCCGCGGGAGGTTTGGACCGTGGCGGCTTGATGCGCTTGCTCACGCCCCTGCCCGCGGTGGCCCTCAGCCCCCGGGCCTGGGCTCCGCACGAGGCGCGATTCGCCCGCGAGGTGACGCGCGATTTGATGGACGAGGCCCGGGACTGCGGCGCCGCGGATGCATTGATGGGCGCGTCGGCCACTGGCCTGCTGGACCGCCTGGTGTGCACGCTCCGGCTCGGTGTGCTGCCCGAGGCCACGATTCAGCACAACGAGGCCCAGTGGCTGGCGCGCCTGGCCACGGTGCCCGAGGCTGGGCCGGCAGCCTGCGAGGTGCTGGAGGCCGAGCCGTGGCGCGA
Source organism: Pelomonas baiyunensis (assembly GCF_043555935.1). NCBI lineage: Bacteria > Pseudomonadati > Pseudomonadota > Betaproteobacteria > Burkholderiales > Sphaerotilaceae > Roseateles > Pelomonas baiyunensis. The sequence continues at coordinate 749,795 of NZ_JBIGIB010000003.1, forward strand.
GCGCGAGTCGCGCGGCTTCGCCTGGCGCAACACCGTGGGCCGCTGGCTGCTGGACACGTCGGGTGCGGGCTGGAGCCCCTATGCCGCCCGGCAACTCGACCTGGAATTGCTGCGCCTGACGCTCGGGGCCCAACTGCTTGGACAATCGCCCCCGGCCGGCGTGTCGCTCACCCGCGAGTCCGCCGGCCAGCGATTCGCCGCCTGCCGCGCCAGGCTGCACCCGGGCGATGCCGAAGCGACCCTGAGGCTGCCCCTGCTTTGAGGCTCAAGACCATGTTGCTGACCGAAGACCACCTCGCCGTGCAAGACGCCATCCGCGCCTACGTGCAGGCCGAGATTGCCCCCCACGCCGCTGCGTGGGACAAGAACCACCACTTCCCGGCCGAACAGCTGAAGGGCCTGGCGGCCCTGGGCTGCTACGGCGTGGCCGTGCCCACCGAGTGGGACGGCGCGGGCCTGGACTACCTGGCCCTGGCCGTGATCCTGGAAGAGATTGCCGCCGGCGATGGCGGCACCAGCACCGTGGTCAGCGTCAACAACTGCCCGGTGTGTTCCATCCTGATGGCCTTCGGCAACGGCGACCAGAAGGAGCGCTTCCTCAAGCCCCTGGCGCGCGGCGACATGCTCGGCGCCTTCTGCCTGACCGAGCCGCATGTGGGCTCGGAAGCCGGCGGCCTGCGCACCACCGCCACCCGCGACGGCGACCACTACGTGCTCAATGGCGTCAAGCAGTTCATCACCAGCGGCAAGCACGGCGACGTGGCCATCGTGATGGCGGTGACTGACAAGGCGGCTGGCAAGAAGGGCATCAGCGCCTTCCTCGTGCCCACCACCACGCCCGGCTACACGGTGGCCCGCATCGAAGAAAAGATGGGCCAGCACAGCAGCGACACCGCGCAAATCCTGTTCGAGAACTGCCGCGTGCCGGTCGCCAACCGGCTGGGTGATGAAGGCCAGGGCTTGAAGATTGCGCTGTCGGGCCTGGAGGGCGGGCGCATCGGCATCGCGTCGCAAAGCGTGGGCATGGCCCGCGCGGCGTTCGAGGCGGCGCTGCGCTACAGCAAGGACCGCGTCACCTTCGGCCAGCCCATCTTTGAGCACCAGGCCGTGCAGTTCAAGCTGGCCGACATGGCCACCCGCATCGAAGCCGCCCGCCAGCTGATCTGGCACGCCGCCAGCCTCAAGGACGCCGGCAAGCCCTGCCTGAAGGAAGCGGCCATGGCCAAGCTGTTCGCCAGCGAGATGGCCGAGCGCGTGTGCTCTGACGCCATCCAGATCCACGGCGGCTACGGCTACCTCAGCGACTTCCCCGTGGAGCGCATCTACCGCGATGTGCGCGTGTGCCAGATCTACGAAGGCACGAGCGAAGTGCAGAAGATCCTGATCGGGCGCGCGCTGGCCACGGGCTGAGCCCCGGCCCGCGCGGCGGGTCAGGGCACGTAGGCGTCGTCGGTGATCGCCCGGGCAGCCGGTTTGGCGGCCCCGGCGGCGTCGAACAACAGCGGCCGGTTGCCGCGGTTGATGGGGAAGCCGGTCAGCCAGGTGTGGTTGTCGGCAATGCCCCAGGTCGTCACGCTCTGCAGGCTGGGGTGCTGCAGGAACACGTTGAACAGCGCACGGTACTGCAGCGCCTGCTTCTTCAGCGCGGCCGCCAGCGCCACCGGGTCGCCGGTCAGGTCGGCCAGGCAACCGGCCTTGCTGGCAAAGCAGGAGCCCGGGTCGTCGTACAGCGACACGTCCAGCTCGGTGACGTGGTTGATGAGGCCCTTGGCCGCCACGCCGCGCAGGGCGTTGTCGACATTGGCCGGCGTGGGCGTGCCCGTGCTGACGTGCAACTGGTGGCCGATGCCGTCCAGCGGCACGCCGCGGGCCTGCAGCTCGCTCACGAGGGTCATCAGCCGGGCGAACTTCGCCGGGTCTTCGGTGCTGTAGTCGTTGATGAACAGCTTGACGTTGGGGTCGGCCGCGCGGGCTGCGCGCAGCGCGATCTCGATGTACTGCGGCCCGAGGGTTTGGTACCAGCGGGAGTTGCGGTACACGGCGCTGCCGTCGTCGCTGGTGCATTCGTTGACGACGTCCCAGCAGGTCAGCTTGCCCTTGAAGTGCGTCACCACATCGGTGATGTAGGCCTCCAGCCGGGCGCGGATGTCGGCCGCCGTGCCGTTGAAAAACCAGTCGGGCGTCTGCTGGTGCCAGACCAGCGTGTGGCCGCGCACCACCAGGTTGTTGGCGGTGGCGAAGGCCACCAGCGCATCGGCCGTGGCCCAGTTGTAGACGCCGGGCGCCGTGGCCAGGCTGGCCGGCTTGAAGGCGTTCTCGGCGGTGATGGAGTTGGCGTGCTTCAGGATCAGCGGCTGGGCGATCGGGTCCTGATAGCCGCTGGGGTCGGCCGCCATGCCGATGCGGAACTTGCCGGCGAAGTGGGTCTTGAGGGCCGGCACCTCCGCTGCGGTGGGGGCGGGCGCTGGCGTGGGTGCGGGGCTGGCCATGGCGCTGCTGCCGCCGCCGCACGCGCTCAGCCAGGGCAGGCTCAAGCCGCCCAGCAGGAGGCGGCGGCGCTGGGACGACGGGATCGAGGGTGTCTTCATGGGGCTGAGGGCGGTGAATGGGTCTCCAGCGCCGCGGTCGGTTCATGCCTTGCGCGTGGCGCCATCCAGGGCCGGTTCGTTGACGCACGGAGGCCGGCGCCAAAATGATAGCGCTACATATTCTTGTTTCCCAATTGGAATTCGGCAGGGATTTCCCGATCGACCGCACCTGCAAATTCCGATTGGTAGCGCTACATCGAAGCTTTGTTGCTGGGCGCGACCGGCAGGCCCGCCGCCCCGGAATGACGTCGGCGCACGAAGGCGCCGGTGCAGTGCGAAAGGTCCGGATTGCGTTCGCGGGCGTCCCCGCCGGACGTTTGGGCAGGCCCAGGGGCTGGGCTACATTGGGCTGAACGCCCCACAGAGGGCGCCCCTTGCCGCACCCCTGTTCACACCGCCGCCGGAGACACCCGCATGTTTGCCAACTTGTCCATCGCCCAGCGCGTTGCGCTGTACCTCGGCCTCACGGTCGCCCTGCAAGTGCATGTGATCGCCGGGGTGCTGATGGGCATGTCGGCAGGTTGGTTGATCGGCGGCAGCCTGGTGCTGGGCGGGCTGATCGCGCTGATCTACATCGACGGCGCCAAGAGCACCGGCGACTTCCTGCGCGACCTGATGGGCGGCGCCTCCAGCATGAGCGAGGGCGACCTGCGCGACGACATCGTGCTGCGCGGCAACGCGTCGGCGCGGGCCGGCATGTCCATGATGCTCAAGCTGCAAACCACGCTGCGCAGCATGATGGGCACGCTGCGCGACGGTGCCGAGCAGGTGAACACCGCCGCCACCGAAATCGCCGCCGGCAACCTGGACCTCTCGCAGCGCACCGAGCAGGGCAGCGCCGACCTGCAGCAAGCCGCCAGCTCCATGCGCCAGATGACCGAGGCCGCGCGCCACAGCAGCGAGGCCATGGTCGAGGCCAGCCAACTGGCGCAGAACACCTCCACCCAGGCGCGCCAAAGCGGTGAGGTGGTGCTGCACGCGGTGGAAGCGATGAACGGCGTGAGCCAGAGCAGCCGCAAGATCGCCGACATCATTGGCGTGATCGACGGCATCGCCTTCCAGACCAACATCCTTGCGCTGAACGCTGCCGTGGAAGCTGCGCGTGCGGGCGAGCAGGGCCGGGGCTTTGCGGTGGTGGCGTCCGAAGTGCGGTCGCTCGCGCAGCGCTCGGCCGGCGCGGCCAAGGAAATCAAGACGCTGATCAACGCCAGCGTGGAGCAGGTGGACGCCGGCTCGCGCCTGGTGAACGACGCCGGCACGCAGATGCAGGACGTGGTGGCCAGCGTGGAGCGTGTGGCCTCGCTGATCAAGGACGCCACCGAACTGGCCCGCACCCAGAGCGCCGGCCTGCGCGACATCGCCGACTCGGTGGACCGGCTGGATCAGTCCATGCAGCAGAACGCTGCGCTGGTGGAAGAGGGCGCGGCCGCGGCCGAGAGCCTGAAGTCGCAGGCCCAGCGGCTCAACGAGCTGGTGGGCCGCTTCCGCACCTGATGTGCCGGGGGCGGGCCCGATCAGCCCGCCAGGCTGCCGAAGGCGCGGTCCAGCAGGTCGCTGGACGCCACGAGTGCGGCCCGCTCGGCCCGGTCCATGGCCGGTGCAGTGGCCTCCAGCGCGCCAGCGGCGCCCACCAGGGCCGGCAGTGACAGCGCCACGCCGTTGTCCTGCACGCGGCTGACGGGCAACAGGCGGCGTTCGTCGTTGACGATGCAGCCGATCAGCTCGGCCGTGACCAGGCCGATGGCGTGGTTGGTGGCCCCCTTTCGCTGGATGACCTCGTAGGCCGCGCGGCGCACCTGTTGCGTGAGCGCCGCCTCGTCCTCGGCCTGCCAGCCGGGCCAATCGCGCAGCGCCGTGCCGCCCACCCGCGCGCCGGACCACAGCGGCACGGACGAGTCGCCGTGCTCGCCCACCACCTGTGCATGCACCGACTGCGTGGCCACGCCCAAGCGCACCGCCAGCCGCTCGCGCAGTCGGGCGGTGTCCAGCAGCGTGCCGGTGCCCATCACCCGCTCGGGCGGCAGGCCGCTGGCGGCTTGCACCACGCGGGTCAGCACATCCACGGGGTTGGTGACGACGATGACGATGCCCGCAAAGCCCTTGAGCGCCACCCCCATGCCCGCGGCAATGCGGGCGTTGTCGCGCAGCAGGTCGAGCCGGCTTTCGTCGGGCCGGCCGTTGCGGCCTGCGGCCAGCACCACCACATCGGCGTCGCGCATCTGCGCCAGCGGCACCGCGCGCACCTCGCACGGCGGGTAGAACGCGGCGCCGTCGGTCAGGTCCAGGGCCTCGCCTTCGGCCACCGCGGCACGCGTGTCGTGCAACCAGAGTTCCCGGCCGTGGCCGGCCAGCAGGGTGGAGAACGCGACGCTGGTGCCAACCCAGCCGGTGCCGATGATGCCGATGCGAGCTTTCATGGCCACAGTATGGCCGCCGGCGCGCCCGGTTGGCGCCGGGGTGGCGGCGATTCGCGCCCCGGGCTTGCCGTTCGTCGCAGCCGGCTGCACCCGATGCGGCGGCTTGCCTAGCATGCGGCGCATTCCTTCAGGAGAACACGGCATGACGGACGAGGTGTTGGTGGCCCGGGGCCTGCGCAAGGCCTATGGCGCGCGGGTGGCGGTGCAGGACGTGAGCCTCACGCTGCGCCGGGGCGAGGTGCTGGGGCTGCTGGGCCCCAACGGGGCGGGCAAGTCCACCACCGTGGGCATGCTTTGCGGCCTGACCCGGCCCGACGCCGGTGAGGTGACGCTGTCCGGCGGGGTGACGCTGGCCGCCGACGAGGCCGCGTACAAGCGCCGCATCGGCCTCGTGCCGCAAGACATTGCGCTGTACGAGGACCTCCCCGCCCGCATGAACCTGAGTCTGTGCGGTGCGTTGTACGGTCTGCCGGCCGAGGTCATCCGCCGCCGCGCCGAGACGGTGCTCGCCGCCGTGGGTCTGGCCGACCGCGCCGGCGACAAGCCCGCCACCTTCTCCGGCGGCATGAAGCGGCGGCTGAACATCGCCTGCGCGCTCATGCACGACCCCGACGTGCTGCTGCTGGACGAGCCCACCGCCGGTGTGGACCCACAAAGCCGCAACGCCATCTTCGACACGCTGGAAGCCCTGAAGGCCCAGGGCAAGGCGCTGGTCTACACCACGCACTACATGGAAGAGGCCGAACGCCTGGCCGACCACCTCACCATCGTGGACCACGGTCGCGTGGTGGCCAGCGGCACGCAGGCCCAGCTGTTCGCGCAGTTGCCGGCGGCGCAAACCCTGCGGGTGGAACTGGACGGCGAGGTGGCCGACGCCGCGCTCGCCGGCCTGCCCGGCGTCACGCGTACGGGTCAGCGGCTGGACGTGCAACTCGCTGATGTGGGCCGCGACACGGCCGCGCTGCTGGCGGCCCTGGCCACGCGGGGCGTGAAGGTGCGGGGCCTCGCCTCGGCCCGCGCCACGCTCGAAGACGTGTTCCTGCAACTCACCGGCCGCGCGCTGCGGGACTGAACCCGCCGCACCGAAACCCACCCGCTGACGCCCTCGGAGGTTCCCTCATGAATGCCGTACTGGCCCTCGTTCGTGCAGAGCTGTTGCTGCACTTCTCCAACCGCCGCGCGGTGCTGATGAGCATCGTGGCGCCGATTCTGATTGCCGCGTTCTTCGGCAGCCTGTTCGGCGGCAGCAGCAAGCCCTCCACCATTCCCATCGCCGTGGTCGACCGGGACGACAGCCCGCTGTCACGCCAGGTGGTGGCGGCGCTGCAGGCCGATGCGCTGCTCAAGACCCAGCTGCTGCCCGAGGCCGACGCCTTGGCCGCGGTGCGTGCCGGCACGTTGCGGGCCGTGGCTGTGCTGCCGGCCGGCCTGGGCCAGCAGGCCGGGGCGGCGCTGTTCGGCGCCGGCACCAAGCCGGAGATTCAGCTGCATTACGACCCCTCCCAGGCCAGTGCGCTGGCCGTGGTGCGTGGGTTGCTCGCGCAGACGGTGATGCAGGAGGTCAGCCGCAGCACCTTCAGCGCGCACAGCCCCATGCTGGGCCAGATGAAGCAGCAGGTGGTGCAGGCGCACGACCTGGACCCCACGCGCCGGGCGGAACTCGTGCGCATGTTCGACAGCATCCAGGCGGTGCAGCAGCGCGAGGCCGCCGATGCCGCTGCCGCTGCCGCTGCGTCCGCTGCGGGTGCCAAGGGTGCCGCAGGCGGCGCTTCGGCACCGGCCGGGGGCCTGTCCATGCCCTACACCACCCGTGAAATCGAGGCCGTGCAAACTTCCGCGAATGCCGCGCCGGCGGCCTACAACAGCTACGCCCATTCGTTCGCTGGCATGGGCGTGCAGTTCATCCTGATGAGCGGTGTGGAGCTGGGGTTGGGCCTGCTGCTGATGCGCCGCCTGGGCTTGTGGAAGCGCTTGCGGGCTGCACCGCTGTCGCGCACGCAGCTGCTGGGCAGCCGCATCCTGGCGGGCGCTGCGATTGCACTGGTGGTGTTCACGGTCATCTACGCCGTGGCGATGGCCGCCTTCGGCGTGCGGGTGCGGGGCAGTGCGGCGGGCCTGGCCCTGGTGCTCGTGTGCTTTTCGCTGCTGACGGCGAGCTTTGGCCTGCTGATTGCGGCACTCGGCCGCACGCCCGAGGCCACCCGCGGCCTGGCCATCCTGGCCACGCTGCTGATGGTGATGCTGGGCGGCGCCTGGGTGCCGTCCTTCATCTTCCCGGAGTGGCTGCAAACCGTGTCGCTCGCCGTGCCCACCCGCTGGGCTGTGGACGCGCTGGACGCCATGACCTGGCGCGGCCAGCCGTTCTCGGCGGCGGTGCTGCCCAGCGCGGTGATGCTCGGGTTCACCGCCGCGTTCGGTGCGGTCGCGGTGTGGCGGTTTCGGTGGGAGGAGTGAGGCTCGTGCGGTCAGCGCGACGCCGTTCGTGACGGACTGCACGGTTCAGGCCTGGGCGTGTCGGCGTCGCCCCGCGACCGTGGGGGCTCGCCGGCACGGCGGGCCGGGGACAGCTTCTGAGAATGCGCGGCGGCCACGAGGGTGGGGCCCGTGTGCCATGGAGGCGCCCGGGTGCGGAGGCCGTCACTTGGAGCACAACATGAACATGAAGAAAACGATGCTGGCCTGCGCTGCCGGTCTGGCACTGAGCTTGGGTCTTGGCGCTGCGCACGCCGCGCCGGTGGTGTGGGACTGGAGCCCGGCCGCCACCGGTGGCGCGGTCACCAACGACGGCTGGAGCAATGGCTACAGCGGCCAGCATTTCTATGAGAAGGTGAGCTTCGCGGCAGACACGCTGGTGTCGGGCATCGACATCTTCAACGGCAAGAGTTGGGGCGCCCTGGGCAACAGCGCCATGGTCAGCATTCGCGCAGGTGGTGCGGCTGCGCCCGGCGCCGAACTGGCCGCCTACGGCACCACGATTTCGGCTGTCGACAGCAACGGCACCTCCTCGTCCAACCAGCATCGCCTGCACGCCGATTTCACGGCGTTCCTGATGCAAGCGGGCGTGGACTACTGGATCGGCATGTCCGGCTTTGGTGTGGACTTCTTCACCCAGACCGGCCTGAACGGCGTGGCCGGTGGTGACGGACGCATGGCGCAATTCAACGGCGTGAACTACTCGCATGCCGCCCCGATCGGCGACATGGCCTTCCGCCTGTACGGCGCGGCCGCCAACACCGTGCCCGAGCCGGCCTCGCTGGCCCTGGTGGGCCTGGGCCTGGTGGGCGTCGCTGCCGCTCGCCGCCGCCGCCAAGCCTGATCCAACGGATCGCCCTGAACGGGCTGAAGCCCCCGCCGAGTGTTCGGCGGGGGCTTTTTGCTTTCTGCGGTGCGCCTCAGCGAATGGCGGTGAGCCAGCGGTCCAGACGCGGCGCCATCCGCCAGCCGTCCTCGCCCAGCCAGTCGGCGGCTACCAGCACGTGGTGCGCCCGGCCGATGAGTTTTTCGCGCGGCACGGTGCCGATGAAGCGGGAGTCCTCGCTGTTGTCGCGGTTGTCGCCCAGCACGAAGTACTCGCCGGCGGGCACCACGCGTTCGGGCACATCGCGCCGGGCCGACACGCCGGGCAGGAACTGCACGGTGTGGGCGCGGGGGCCGAGTTGCTCGGTGGCCCGCACGGCATCCACCGGCCAGCCCGGGGCCAGCCGCTCGCCCACGGTGTGCACATCGGCGTACTGCAGTGGCGCGCCGTTGATCCACACCGTGCCGTTGTGCATCGCCACCCGGTCACCCGGCAGGCCCACGATGCGCTTGATCAGCCGCGTGCCGCCGGCGGGGGAGCTCAGCGTCACCACATCGCCGCGCTGCGGTTCGCCCAGGGGCAGCAGCACCACGTCGGTCAGCGGCACCTTGAGGTCGTAGGCCAGCCGGTTCACCAGCACCACGTCACCTTCCAGCAGGGTGGGGCGCATGGAGCCGGAGGGGATGGGGTTCCAGTCGGCCACCGCGGTGCGGAACAGCGCGAAGCTGAGCAGGAACAGGAGGAAGCCGCGGTTCTCGCGGAGGGGGTGGCGCAGGTTCATGGCCGCCATGCTGGCGCGCTGCCGGAGCCGGCGGTGGCGTGGGCGGGCGAATGGCGGGTTCGGCGACATGGATGGCGGCCGGCGCGGGCCGCTGGTCTGTCGCACCGTCGATTGGCGCCCCGGGCTGGCGACCGGTCGCGCCGGGCTGGCCGCGCCTGTTCGGCAGGGCCAGGATGTACCCATTCCCACTCCCGCCCCTCCAGAGGTTTGCCATGTTCCACAACGCTTCCCGCCGCTCTGTCATCGCCCGCCTGGGCGCCGCCGCGCTGATGGCCGCGAGCCTCCTGCCCGCCCTGCCGGCCGCGGCCCAGGTGGGCCTGCAGCGCAGCGCCTGGGCGGGTGCCGACGTCGGGGTGCCCGAAGGCGTGATCTGGTACCCCAGCCCCGCGCCGGCCACGCCGCAGCGGTTCGGCCCGTTTGAAGTGGCGGTCACGCCCGGGGCGCCGGTCACGCCGGGCGTGCGGCCGCTGGTGCTGATCTCACACGGCACCGGGGGCCACGAGCTGGGCCATGCCTGGCTGGCGCGGCAACTGGCCGCCGAGGGCTTCCTGGTGTTGAGCGTTCGCCACCCGGGCGACCATTTCCAGGACCGCAGCGGCGTGACCCGCCCCGACTACCTCGCCGAGCGCCCGCGCCAGCTCAGCCGCGCGCTCGACGCGCTGTTGGCCGACCCGCAGTGGGGGCCACAGGTGGACACCCGGCGCATTGCCGCCGTGGGTCACTCGGCAGGTGGCCACACCGTGCTGGCGCTGGCCGGCGGCCAACCCGACCGCGTGCGGCTGGTCAACCATTGCAGCGCAGCCGGCGCGGGCCTGCAGGGCGACGCCGCCATGTGCCGGCTCGGGGGCTTCAGCCCCGACAAGCCGGCGCCCGTGCTGCCCGCCGGCTCGGCCGCGCTGCCGTCGGTGAAGGACGCGCGCATCCGCGCGGTGGTGGCCATGTCGCCGCTCGGCCAGGGGCTGGACCTGGACACCCTGGCGGCGCGCGTGGACGTGCCGGTGCTGATCCAGGCCAGCCGGCGCGACGAGGTGCTGGCCCACGCCTTCCACGGCGGCGCGCTGTGCGCAGCGCTGCCTCGGGCGCAGTGCGTGACGGGCGACCAGGCCGGGCACTTCGCGTTTTTCCAGGCCGCCACCGGCCCGATGGGCGCCCCCGGCCTGGACCCGGCCTGGGACCCGGCAGGCTTCGACCGCGCCGCCTGGCAGGCCGAAACCAGCGCGCGCGTGCTGACCTTCCTGAAGACGGCGTTGCGTTGAGCGAAGCGGTGTTCAGCGGGCCGGCGGGGCGTCCTGCGCGGTCCAGCGCAGCACGGCATCCAGCACGCCGCGCGCGGCTTGCGCCTGCGGGTGGTTCACCACGGCCACCATCACCCAGCGTTTGCCGGACGGGGCGTGCACGATGCCGGCCAGCGCCACCACGTCGCGCAACGAGCCGGTCTTGAGGTGGGCGCGGCCCGTCGCGCCGCCGAAGCGGCCGGGCTGGCGGGTCAGCGTGCCGTCCAGCCCCGCCACCGGCAGCGAGGCCAGCCATTCGGGCATCCAGGGCTGGTCCCAGCCCCAGCGCAGCAGGGCCGCCAACTGGCCGGGGCTGATGCGGGTTTCGCGCGCCAGCCCCGAGCCGTTGACGACGCGCGTGGCCGGGGTGCGGCCCGCGTGGGCGTCCAGCCAGGTTTGCAGCCAGGCGGCTGCGGTGTCGGGCGAGGGGGCCGTCACGCCGGCGGCGCGGGCGGCGCTGAGCAGCACCTGCTGCGCCATCAGGTTGCTGCTGACCTTGTTCATGTCGCGCAACGCTTCGGCCAGCGTCGGGCCGGGCCAGGTCAGTGTGGGCGCGGTGGAGGGGGCCGGCGCGTCCAGCACCGCGTCGTGCCGCCAGGCGATGCCGGCCTCGCGCAGCAGGACGGTCAGCAGCCGGGCGGGGTAGCTGGCGGGGTCGGGGTCGGCCAGGGTCCAGGCTTGCTCGCCGCACGCGGCCGGATAGCTGCCGGCAAAGCGCGGGCGCTGGCCAGCCGCCCATTGCAGTTTGAGCGCGCCCCGCCAGTCGCCGCAGGCGCCGGCGGTGGTGGGCACGGTTTGCGCGGCGTCCAGCGGCGGGTCGGCGGTGATGCGGGCCGTGCTGCCGTCCACCCGCACGGTGTAGGTCACGGCCTTGGCGTTCAGCAGCAGGGCTTCGGGTTGGGCGTTGCCCACGCGCCAGGGTTCGCCGTCGAAGTCGCCCGGCTCGGCCGTGCCCGGCGTGAAGGCGCTGCGATCCAGCCGCAGCGGGCCGCGCAGTTCCGTCAGGTTCAGCCGCCGCAGGCCGGCCCAGAGCCGCTCCAGGCTCAGGCGCGGGTCGCCGCTGCCTTGCACTGCCAGGCCGCCGTCGTCGGTCAGCCAGACCGGGGTCTGCCATTGCCAGGCGGGGCCGAGGGTGTCGAGCGCCGCCAGGCTGGTGACCAGCTTGGTCAACGACGCGGGGTTCATCGGCAGCGCGGCCTGCCAGGCCAGCCGGGGCTGGGCTTCGTCCAGCGCCTGCACCACCACGCCCAGCGCCGAGGCGGGCACCTGGGCCTGCTTCAGTGCGACCTGAACCGCCAGCGGCAGCGCCGATTCCGGGGTGGCGGGGGCCGCCCACAAGCCGAAGGTCCACCCCCCCAACACCCATGCCAGAACCTGTTTGCGCATGACCCGAAAGTTACACTGCCCCGATGCCCGTGATCCTGGCCATCGACAGCTCCACCGAGACCCTGGCTCTGGCCCTTGTGACGCCGGACGGCGTGCAGGCGGCCGAGCTGGATGGCGGCGCCCAGGCCTCGTCGCAGGCCCTGCCGCAGGCCCAAGCCCTGGTGGCGAAAGCCGGGTTGCGGCTGGCCGATCTGGACGCCATCGCCTACGGCCAGGGGCCGGGCGCCTTCACCGGCCTGCGCACCGCCTGTGCCGTGGCGCAGGGGCTGGCCTTCGGGCTGGACAAGCCGGTGCTGGCGGTGGACAGCCTGATGCTGGTGGCGCAAGACGCCCACCGCCAAGGCGCGGGCGACGACCTCTGGGTGGCCATGGACGCGCGCATCGGTGAAATCTATGCCGCGCACTACCGCCTGACGCCCCAGGGCTGGACCGTGCTGGACGCCCCGGCCCTGTACGCCCCGGCCGCGCTGCGGGCGCACTGGGGCCAGCCGGCGGCGGTGGCCGGCACGGCATTGACGGCCTATGCCGAGGCGCTCGGTCCGGTGGCGTCGCCCTGGCCGCAGGCCCACTCGCGCGCGCAGGCTCTGGGCACGCTGGCCCTGGCTGCCTGGGCCCGGGGCGACTTGCGCGACGCCGCTGAAGCCTTGCCGGTGTACGTGCGCGACAAGGTGGCCCTGACCACCGCCGAGCGGGAGCAGCGCGCGTGAACGCGATGGTCGACCGCCCACTGCCGCCCTTCGAGGCCGCCGCCATGCGCGTGCCGGACCTCACCGAGGTGATGGCGGTCGAGCGCCACGCCTACCCCGTGCCCTGGACGCATGGCAACTTTGTGGACTCCCTCGCGGCCGACTACCCCGCTGAAGTGCTGCGTGGCCCGCGCGCCGAGTTGATGGGCTACTGGGTCGCCATGCCCGGCGTGGACGAAATGCACCTGCTCAACATCACCGTGGCGCCGGCCTGGCAAGGGCGCGGGCTGGCGGTGCAGATGCTGGACCGCCTGGTGGAGGTGTGCCGCACCCGCCAACTGACGCAGCTGTGGCTGGAGGTGCGGGTCAGCAACCTGCGTGCGCAGGCGGTGTATGCCCGCTACGGATTCACCGAGGTGGGCCGCCGACGGGCCTACTACCCGGTGGTGTCGGGCCCGCGCGAAGACGCGCTGCTGATGAGCTTGGCGGTCGCATGAGCTGGGACGCACGACAACGGGCCATGCTGGCCGAGATGGGCTATCGCCTGCCGCCTGCTGCGCAGGAGGGCGACACCGCCGTGCTGGACGACGTTACGGACGCCGCTGCGGCGACGGCCCTGCACGACGCCGCCCCGGCCCACCGTTCAGCACCGGCCGTGGAGCGCCCGCGGCCGGCGGCCCCCGCGCCCGCTCCCGCCCCGCGCGCACCGGCCGTGGCGTCAGCCGCGCCCCGTGACGAGCGAGCCGACCTGCCGACCGATGTGTCTGCTGCGGCCTCGGCCCGCCCCGCCGTGTCGGCCGCCTCCGCCGTGGCGGGCCTGGTGCCGGCCACGCGCACCGACTTGGCGGGCCTGGATTGGCCGGCCCTGGAGCAGGCGGTGGCCGGGTGCCGCGCTTGTGGCCTGTGCGAGCAGCGCCGCCAGCCGGTGTTCGGCGCCGGTGCGGTGGACGCGGTGCGGTGGCTGGTGGTGACCGACCCGCCCGACGAGGCCGATGACGGCGCCGGTCAACCCCTGGTGGGTGACGCCGGCCGTTTGCTGGACCGCATGCTCGCCGCCGCCGGGCAGCGCCGCGTGCCCGGGGCGCAGGGCGAGGCCCCCACGGCCTTTGTGACGCCGGTGGTGAAGTGCCGCCCGCCGCGTGGCCGGGCGCCGCAACCTGCCGAGTTGGCCGCTTGTGAAGCCGTGCTGGCGCAGCAAGTGGCCCTGCTGCGGCCCACGCTGGTGTTGGCCCTCGGGCTGCAGGCGGCGCGTCGGCTCACCGGCTTGAACGAGCCGCTGGGCCGGCTGCGCGGGCAGGTGCACCGCTGGCATGGGCTGCCGGTGGTGGTGTCCTTCCCGCCGGCCTACCTGTTGCGCGCCCCGGCGGACAAGGCCGGCGCCTGGGACGACCTGCGCCTGGCCCTGCAGACGGTGGCGGGTCGGTGAGCTATCTCGACGAAGCCGACCTGCGACGCCAGGCACTGGACGCCGCGCGGTTTCGCATGTTGGCCGACCACGTGCCCGCGTGGATCGCGCTGTACGGCGCGTCGGACCACCGCTGCCTGTTCGCCAACCGCGGCTACGCCCAGGCCTTCGGGCTGACGCAGCAGTCCATCGTGGGCCTGCACTTCAGCGAGATCGTGGGCGCCGAAGCCTATGCCCAGGTGCGTGGGCCGGTAGAAGAGCTGGTGCGCACGCGCGAGCCCATCGTTTACGAGCGCTCGCTGACCCGGCCGGATGGCGGCGAGACCTGCCTGGAAGTGCACCTGCTGCCGCAGTTCGACGACCAGGGCACGCTGCTGGGCAGCTGGGTGCTGGTGTACGACATCACGCGCCACCGCCAGGCCGAACGGCGCCTGCGCGAGAGCGAGCTGCGGCTGGACAAGTTCATGCAGGCCACGGTGGAGGGCATCCTGTTCCACCGCAATGGTGTGATGACGGACGTGAACCAGCCGCTGATCGAGCTGACCGGCTGGTCGCGTGAAGCGCTTGTGGGCCAGCATGTGCTGAGCTTCGTGCCCGAGGACGAACTGCCCAAGGTGCGTGAGGTGATGCAGCGCGGCGAGGAGTTGCGCTACGAGACGGTGATCCTGCACCGCGACGGCTCGCACATTCCGGTGGAGCTGATCATGCGCACGCTGGTGCGCGACGGCGAGCAACTGCGCATGGCCGTGGTGCGCGACATCCGCGACCGGCTGGCCCACGAGGCCCGCATCCAGCACCTGGCCCACCACGACGGCCTCACCGGGCTGCTCAACCGCACCGCCTTCATGGAGCGCATGGCGCAGCAGATGCAGCGGGCCGAGCGCCGCGGCGAGATGCTGGCGCTGCTGTTCATCGACCTGGACAACTTCAAACGCGTCAACGACTCCCTCGGTCACCTGGAAGGCGACCAGGTGTTGGTGACCGTGTCCGAGCGCCTGGTGGGCGCGCTGCGCAGCAGCGACCTCGTGGGCCGTTTTGGTGGCGATGAATTCGTGGTGCTGCTCAGCGACCTGGAGAGCCGCGACGACATCGTGGTGGTGTTGGAGGCGTTGCTGTCGGTGGTGGAGGTGCCCGTGAAGGCCGACGGCCGCGCGCTGTCAGTGACGCCGTCCATCGGCGTGGCGGTGTACCCGGACGACGGCCGCCACCCGAACGAGCTTATCCAGCACGCCGACACCGCCATGTACCGCGCCAAGGCCCGCGGGCGGGCCACGTACCAGTTCTTCGAGCCGGCGCTGGCCGAGACGGCCTACGCCGACCTGGTGCTGGAGGCGGAGCTGGCGCAGGGGCTCACCCGCAACGAGTTCGAGCTGTTCTTCCAGCCCCAGGTGGACGCCGCCACCGGCCAGCTGACCGGGGCCGAAGCCCTGCTGCGCTGGCGCCACCCCAAGCGCGGCCTGCTGAGCCCGGACGCCTTCATCTTCGTGGCCGAGCGGCACCGCCTGATGCTCCCGCTGGGCGAGTGGGTGCTGCGCGAGGCCGCCGCCACTGCGCGGCGCTGGCGCGAACGCGGCCTGACGCAGGGCCACGGCGCCATGCGCATTGCCGTCAACCTCTCCAGCATCCAGTTCCACCTGGACGGCTTTGTGGACACCGTGCAGCGCGTGCTGGCCGAGGCCGGCGCGCAAGGCCAGTGGCTGGAGCTGGAACTGACCGAGCGCATGCTGGTGGACGACATTCAAGACGCGCCGGCCACGCTGGCCCAACTGCGGGCGCTGGGCCTGACCGTGTCGGTGGACGACTTCGGCACCGGCTACACCTCGCTGGCCCACTTGACCGAGCTGCCGCTGGACAAGCTCAAGATCGACCAGGGCTTCGTCGCCCGCCTGCCGGATGACGTCGGCGCACAGGCCATCACCCGGGCCATCGTGCAGATGGCTGTGGGTCTGGGGCTGAGCGTCACTGCCGAAGGCGTGCGCACGGCGGCCCAGTGGCAACTGCTTGCCAGCTGGGGCTGCCAGCACTTCCAGGGCGAGTTGGTGGGCGCCCCCATGTCGGCCGCGGACTTCGAAACCTGGGCCCGCACCCGTTGAACCTTGTCATGACCCTTCTCGATCTGATCCGCCAGGACATCGCCGCTGCCGGTGGCTGGCTGCCGTTTGACCGCTTCATGAGCCAGGCCCTGTACGCGCCGGGCCTGGGCTACTACGCCGGTGGGCGCCGCAAGTTCGGGCAGATGCCATCGGAGGGCTCGGACTTCGTCACCGCGCCGGAGATGTCGCCGCTGTTTGGCCGGGCGCTGGCGCGCCAGATCGCCCAGGCCATGGAGGCCACCGGCTGCCGCGAGGTGGTGGAGTTCGGTGCCGGCTCCGGGGCGCTGGCTGCGCAACTCATTGCGGAGCTGGATGCGCTGGGCGCGGGGCTGACGGCCTACCGCATCGTGGAGCTGTCGGGCGAACTGCAAGGCCGCCAGCGGGAGCGGCTGCAGCACTGGGCCGACCGGGTGGAATGGCTCGATGCCTTGCCCGCGACGCTGGAAGCGGTGGTGGTGGGCAACGAGGTGCTGGATGCGATGCCCGTGCAGCTGCTGGCGTTCGACGGGCAGGCTTGGCGCGAGCGGGGCGTGGTGGCCACGGCCGAGGGCCTGGCGTTTGACGACCGCAGCACCATGCTGCGCCCGCCGCTGGAGACCGGTTTCGTGCCCGGCACCGTGACCGAAGTCCACCCGCAGGCCGAAGCCTTCACCCGCACGCTGGCGCGCACGCTCAAGCGCGGCGCGGCCTTCTTCATCGACTACGGCTTCCCCGAGGCCGAGTACTACCACCCGCAGCGCCGCGGCGGCACGCTGATGTGCCACCAGGCCCACCAGGCAGACCCCGACCCGCTGGTGGCCGTGGGCGACAAGGACATCACCGCCCACGTCAACTTCACCGGCATCGCGCTGGCCGGGCAGGACGCCGGGCTGGTGGTGCTGGGGTACACCAGCCAGGCCAATTTCCTGCTCAACTGCGGCATCGCCGACCTGCTGCAAGGCGCGTCGCTGGCGGAGCGGGCCATGGCCCACCGCCTGCTGGCCGAGCACGAGATGGGCGAGCTGTTCAAGGTGATCGGGTTCGCCCCGCTGAGCGCGCCGTTCGACGCGCTGGGCTTCGAGCGTGGAGACCGTTCGCACCGACTCTGACCGGGAGTGCGTTCATGAAAGCTGTGGGCTGGTGGTGGGGGCTGGCGTTGTGCGCTTCAGGCGCGGCGTTCGCCCAAGACCTGGCGCCTGGAAATCAGGCCCGCAGCCTGGCCGCCACCTGCGCCACCTGCCATGGCACCGAAGGGCGCGCCCGCGGTGAAGTCCTGCCGCCCCTGGCCGGCATGAAGGCCGAAGTGATGCTGCAGGCGCTGGCCGATTACCGCAGCGGCGCCCAGCGCGGCACCGTGATGCCGCAGATCGTGAAGGGCTACACCGAGGCGCAGTTGCGTCTGGTGGCGCAGTACTTCGCCGCCCAGGCCCGGCCATGATCACGCGACGACAGGCCCTGGCCGCCGCCGCCACGCCGCTGGGGCTGAGCGCGTGCGCGGTGTCGCCGCGCAGCCCGGCTGCGCGGGTGCTGGTGGTGGGCGGCGGCTTCGGCGGTGCCACGGCGGCGCACTACCTGAAGCGCTGGGGCGGCGACGCGGTCGATGTGACGCTGGTGGAGCGGGAGGCGCAGTTCGTGTCCTGCCCCATGTCCAACCGCGTGATTGCCGGGCTGGCCGACGTCGCTTCGCTGCAGCACTCGTACGCCGGGCTGGAGGCTTTGGGCGTGCGGCGTGTGCAGGCCGAGGTGCTGGGCCTGGACCCGGTGGCCCGGCGGCTGGACCTGCAAGGCCGTGCGCCCTTGACCTGGGACCGCCTGGTGCTGGCGCCGGGCATCGGCTTCATGACCGACACCGTGCCGGGGCTGCAGGCGGCGTTCGACCGCGGCCAGGCCGTGCATGCCTGGCGCGCCGGCCCGCAGACGCTGGCCCTGCGCCGGCAGCTGCAGGCCCTGCCCGACGGCGGCGTGGTGCTGATGAGCATTCCCAAAGCGCCCTACCGCTGCCCGCCCGGCCCGTACGAGCGGGCCTGCCTGGTGGCGGACTACCTGCGCCGGGCCAAGCCGCGCGCCAAGTTGCTGGTGCTGGATGCCAACCCGGAAATCCAGAGCAAGAAGGCCCTGTTCGAGCGTGCCTTCGCCCAGCACCATACCGGCGTGCTGGAGTACCGGCCGAATGCCGAGCTGCTGGAGTTGCGGCCCGATGGCACGGCCCGCTTCGAGTTCGAGGACGTGAAGGCCGATGTGCTCAACCTCATCCCACCGCAGCGCGCCGGCGACCTGGCGCTGCCGTTGGCGAACATGAACCGCCGCTGGGTGGGGGTGGACTGGCTGACGCTGGAGGCGCAGGCCGCACCCGGCGTGCATGTGGTGGGCGACGCGCTGTTCGCCGCGCCGGGCATGCCCAAATCGGCCCACCTCGCCAACCAGCAGGCCAAGGTGGCCGCAGCCGCCGTGTTGGCGCTGCTGACCGGCGAGCCGGTGAACCCGGCCCCGGTGGTGATGAACACCTGCTACAGCTTCGTCACGGCCGACCTGGCCGCCCACGTGGCCTCGGTGCACCAGTACGACCCGCCAGGGCGCACGCTGCGGGCGGTGCCCGGCGCTGGCGGCGTGTCAGCAGCTGCGAGTGCGGCCGAGGCCGACATCGCGCGGGGCTGGGCCGAGAACATCTGGGCTGACACCCTGGCCCTGCGCTGACTCGGGGCTGGTCTTACCAGCTGCCGACGTTGGGCATGGACGCCCAGGGCTCGGCCGGCGGCAGCGCCGGGCCGGCTTGCAGCAGCTCGATGGAGATGCCGTCGGGCGAGCGGACGAAGGCCATGCGGCCGTCGCGCGGCGGGCGGTTGATGGTCACGCCATGGTCCACAAAGCGCTGGCAGGCGGCGTAGATGTCGGGCACTGCGTACGCCAGGTGGCCGAAGTTGCGGCCGCCGGTGTAGACCTCGGCGTTGCCGTTGGCGTCGGGCCAGTTGTAGGTCAGCTCGACCTGGGCGTCTTCATCGCCCGGCGCGGCCAGGTACACCAGCGTGAAGCGGCCGGCTTCGTACTCTGAGCGCTTCACTTCCACGAGGCCCAGGGCGTCGCGGTAGAACTTCATCGAGGCGTCCAGGTCATGGACGCGAACCATGGTGTGCAGGTATTTCATGCCGGCATTGTCAGCCGCAGGGCGGTGCCCTGGCATGCGCGGGGCCTTGGCCTGAGCGCCGGCGGGCTCGGTGGCCGGACGGACAAGACGTAAGCAAATCATTGCTAGGGGCGTGACGCGGGCGTGAGTGCTGGCGCGGCCTGGCGGGGGTTACCGGGAGTTTCTCGGTCACAAGGACTTACGGATGGCGGCGCTTGCTTACGCGCCGTGTGCGGTGACTCTCGACGATGGAACCGGTTCCTTACGGCATTGCTGCCGCCACCCATCGCGCCGCCCGGGCGCAGGAGACCTTCCCTTGTCTGACCATCGACGCTTTCACCCGCGCCGGTCCGTGCTGCTGAGCGCCTTGCTCGCTGCCGGCGCCGCGGGCCAGGCCGCCGCCGCCACGCAGGTGTGCGTGTACGAGCACATCAACTACGCCGGCAAAAGCCAGTGCTACACCGCCAGCACCGCCTGGGTGGGCAGCACCTGGAACGACCAGGTGTCGTCCGTCAAGGTGCCGGCCGGCGTGACCGTGCGCCTGTACGAGCACAGCAACTACGGCGGCGCGGTGCTCACGCTCACCGGCGACACGCCCAACCTCGTGAGCCGCGGGTTCAACGACCGCGCGTCGTCGCTGCAGATCGACGTGCCGCCTCCTCCCCCGCCGCCGCCTCCGCCTCCGCCGGCAGCGACCATCGCCGGCGTGCAACTCGCCCAGTCCATGCTGTACGACAGCGGCGACAACGCGCTGGTGCTGGTGAGCGGCAAGCCGGCCGTGGTGAAGGTGAACGCCATCACCACCGACCCCAATGCCGCCAAGCCCACCGGCACGCTGCGCGCCGAGAACACCGTGGACGGCACCTCACGCGACCTGCTGCTCACCGTGCCCACCGCGCCGCTGCCGCGCAGCGTGCCGGCCGTGCCCAGCTT
Source organism: Pelomonas baiyunensis (assembly GCF_043555935.1). Classification (NCBI taxonomy): domain Bacteria; kingdom Pseudomonadati; phylum Pseudomonadota; class Betaproteobacteria; order Burkholderiales; family Sphaerotilaceae; genus Roseateles; species Pelomonas baiyunensis. Next base: position 769,756 of record NZ_JBIGIB010000003.1, read on the forward strand.
GGCAGACAGCTACAGCGTGACCCTGCCCGCCGAGGTGGTGAAGCCGGGGCTGCGCCTGAGCGTGCGCCTGGGCAACGGCACCGCCACCACGGTGTCGCCGCGCGTGGGCGGCGGCGTCAGCATGCGCTTCGTGCCCATCGCGGTGCGCATTGCCGACACCACCGGCCAGCTGCCGAAAGACCAGACCGCCCACATCCAGGCGCTGTTTCCGGTCAACAAGGTCACGTTGAAGGCGCATCCCGTCTACACCTCCACCCGCGTCACCGCCATGCCGACCACGGACGATGGCTGGAGCGATGCCTTCGGCAAGGTGCTGGGCGAACTGGCGGACCTGCGCACCGTGGAAGGCGCCCCTGACGGCGACTACTACTTCGGCTACATCCCCAAGCGCACCTGGGGCCTGGCCGGCCTGGGCTACATGCCGGGCCGCGCCGCCGTGGGCTTTGACATGCCCTCCGCGCCCGACTCGGTGCGTGACGTGACGGCCCACGAGCTGGGCCACAACTTCTCGCTGCCCCACGCGGCCTGCGGTGGCGCCGGCTCGCCCGACCCCAACTACCCGTATCCCGACGCCAACCTCGGCAAGCCCGGCCGCTACGTGTGGGCCTACCTGGCCGACACCAACAGCTTCTACGACCCGCGGCCCACCGACCGTCACGACATCATGAGCTACTGCGGTGGCTTCGTGTTCTCGGACTACAACTACCGCAAGATGCAGACCTTCCTGACGCCGGCCGACAAGCTGGTGCTGGCGCAGGCGAGCGACGGCGGCCTGACGGTGGCGGCCGGCCCGCGCGAGGTGCTGCTGGTCAGCGGCGAGGTGCATGACGACGGGCGCGTGACGCTGAACCCGGTCAAGTCCTTCGTGGGCAAGGTGGCGGTGCCCGCCAGCGGCGCCTACACCTTGCGGGTGCAGGCGGCCAGCGGCGGCACGGTGGACTTCCCGATCGCCCCGCAGGCGCTGGACCACCACGTGAAGCTGCGGCACTTCAGCCTGGTCATCCCGAACGACGGCGCGCTGCAGGGCCTGGCCGTGCTGCAAGCCGGCAAGGTGCTGACGCAGGTGGGCACCGTGGGGGCTGCTGCGGCGGCAGACGGCCGCCGCACGACGCTGGCCACGCCTGAGCCCGCCACGCTGCGCGTGCAGGACGGCCAGGTGCAACTGGGCTGGAACGCCGCCCGGCACCCCTATGCCAGCCTGGTGTGGGTGGGGGCCGACGGCCAGCGCCTGGTGCTGGCGCAAGACCTGAAGACCGGGCAGGCCACCGTGCCAGCTGCGGGTGTGCCGGCGGGCGGGCGGTTCGAGCTCATCCTGTCGGACGGCTTGAACGCCACGCGTCAGCAGTTCGCGCGCTGAACCTTGCCACGCTGAACGACCCAGCGCTGAAGTTGAGCGCTGCAGAAGGCCCGGGCCACCGATGTGCGGCACGGGCCTTTTTCATGCCGGGCTCAGTAGTCCAGCCACTCCATCGGGGCCACCAGCGGCTCGCCGCGGATGCGCTCCAGCGTGCCGGTGAGCACCTCGATGTTGTTGTCGAAGCTGCCGTGGGTGGCGGGCATCTGCGCGCCGGTGCGGGTGGTGCGCACGGTGGGACTGCTCACGCGCTGCAGCAACGCCCCCGCCGGCCAGCGCTGCAGCCAGGCCGTCACATCGGCGTTGGGTGGGGCGTCCCACTGGTCGCCCACCCAGGCTGGGTCGGGCGGCACCAGGGCGCGCTCCATGCCCAGCAGCGGCTGCTTGCGCACGTCGTCCAGCGCGCGTGACACGAGGTACAGCAGCGACTTGCCGTAGATGGGCACCTGCGGCGTGGGCAGGCCGTCGCCGCGCTCGTTGGTGTCGGTCAGCACGTGCAGGCGCAGCTGGCTCAGGTCCAGCACGCCGGCGTCGTGGGCCGCGGCGTAGTGCTGCGCCGCAAAGCCGCTGGAGCAGGCGGCGGCGTAGAGCTCGCAGCTGTGCACCGGCACGGGGTCGGGCCCGCCCAGGCGGTCCAGCAGATGGCCCAGCAGGATGGAGCCGGCCGAGTGGCCGATGAGGTGCAGCTCCAGCGCCTGGCCCCGTTCGGCCAGGGCGCTGCGCAGTTCGCGCAGGCCTTGCGCGGCGCGGTCAAGCACGTGATCCGGGTCGGCGCCACCGGCCGCGTTGGCGCGCATTTCGCTCCACACCCCGCGAACGAACACGCGGGCCGCAGCCTCAAGCGCGCGGTCCTTGGACTCCAGCGCGGCGTCGCGCAGCTGATCCAGCCACCCCTCGCTTCGTGTGCCCGGCACCACGCGCTTGAGCAGGTCCTCCAGCATGTCGCTCACGGTCTCGCCCGGACCGGTCTTCCAGGTGAAGAACAGCGGATAGATGCCGTTGGCCAGGAAGTAGGGCGCCAGCACCCGGATGCGCTGCACCGATTCGCTCTCGGCGTTCAGCCCGCCGTGCGCGTACAGCGCGAGCTTGAGCGTGCCCACCTTCTGGCTGCGTGCCCAGGCCAGCGGCCGCTCCACCACGATCTCGTGCGCCAGGCCTTCGCGGTCGCTGCGGGCGCGGGTGAAGTCGGTGGCCATCATCTGGCCGTCGTTGCCAGAGACCAGGGTGTGGGTGTAGGCCTCGCTGGTGCGCAGCGGCTGGTAGGCGCGGTACAGGAAGCTGTGGTTCACCGGCCAAGGGTCGTCGCGAGGGTTGTCGGGCACGCGAAGCGTGGCGCCCACGTCCGACAGGCTGAGCCCCGGCTGGGCCCGGAACCCGCTGGCCGGCTTGGCGCTGCGGGCCGCCTTGCCGGCCTTGGTGCTGGGGGGCAGTGTGCGGCGTTGCAGGTCGGACAGGTCTTGCGGCACGCCCAGGGCCACGGCCCAGGCGTCGGTGCCGTTGGTGATCCAGTCTTCATAGCTCAGGATGGCGAAGCCGCTTGCACCCCAGTCGGTGCCCCAGCTGTTCTGCACCACGAAGCCGTGCTCGTTGAAGCCCACCAGCGCGAAGGCGTGGCCGCCGGTTTTCTCGGTCTGCGTGGCAATGCGCGGCAACTCGCCGTGGTGCGAAGGCAGGGGGCTGGCATCCAGCGTCCAGCCCGCATGCACGTCCGACGACACGTACACCGCACCGATCTCCAGGATGGCGGCCTGCATGTCCACCACGCTGCGCTTGTCGACACGGTAGTACACGCCCAGCGAGCGCGTCGGGGCGTCTTCGTCCCAGCCGGGCAGCGGGCGCTGGAACACGCCGTTGCCGTCTTTGTCGAGCGGGTAGGGCCACAGCGCGGCCGAGCACACGCCGTGCTTGTGCCAACCCTTGAGCGCGCCGCGGCAGGACGAGCCTTCGTAGTCCTGCCCCGGCCACTCGTCGTACAGCTTGGCCAGTTCGTAGAACATGCGCGGGCTCACCAGCTCGGGCAGCGTCTTGCTGCGCGGTGCGGCCAGGTGGCGCAGCCAGTACAGGTAGTTGGTGACGCAGGCCAGGCCGAAGCCGGTGCAGGCGCCTTCGTTGCCCTGGTTGAGGATGCGGCCGGCCTTCACGTAGGCGGGCAGCAGCTTCTTCAGGTCGGCGTCCAGCGGCCAGCGCGGGGGCAGGGAGCGCAGCGGCGCGCGGTAGGGCAGATCGCGCAGGTCCAGGCGGTCGGGGCGCGCGTCCAGCGTGGGCGTGGGCGCGGCGTTGGTGGCGCGCTTCTTGGGCTTGGTGGCCATGGGGGTCTCCGGCGGTAGGCCGCGATGATGGCTGCGGGCCATCGGCCGGGACAAGCCCACGGCTGACGGCGAATCCTCAGCCGTGAGGACAGGCCGTTCAGTACGGCAGCGTGGGCGCGTAGCGGCGCCAGACCTTGAGCAACTCGCCCGACTTCATGGACTGCGCGTAGGCGGCGTTCAGCGCGGGCATTTCGGCGGCGGCGGGGCTGCCCAGGCGCGCGGCCAGGTGCAGTGACGGGCGTGGCACATCAGGCACCGGGCCGTGGGCCAGGCCGGGTGTTTCCAGCAGGCGCTGGCGGCCGTGGTCCAGGCGCTCGATCACTTCCAGTTCTTCCACGAAGTAGTCGCAGCGGCCCACCATCAGTTTCTCGATCAGCGTGCGGTAGCTGCGGGCGCCTTGGTCCAGGTCGCCGGGGTTCAGGCCGTAGTGGGCGTAGCTGGAGCCGTTCATGCCGCAGCCGCGCCATTGGCGCAGGTCGGCGCGGGCCTGGATGTGCAGCGGATGGTCCTGCCGGAAGAACACTTGCGGCGTCAGCGTGCGCAGGGGCTCGGAAAACGCGAGCTCACGGGCGCGCTCTTCGTCACGGTAGGCGCCGAGCACAAAGTCCACCTCGCCCGCGGCCACGGCGCGCAGGCAGCGTTTGAAGGGCAGGTCGCCGCGGAGGGTGAGGCTGTGGCCCTGGGCCTGGAACAGCACCGGCCAGAAGTCGGCCGTGAAGCTGGCCAGGCCGTTCGCGCGGCTGGCGTCACGGTACAGCCAGGGCGGGCCGTCCGCGGGCTCGGCGCAGGCGGTGAAGCTGGCTGCCTGCGCCGCCATGCACAGGGTGCTGGCCAGGCCGGCCAGGGGGAGGGTGAGGCAGGAGCGCAAACGCACGGGGCCGAGTCTAGAGGCCCCGGGGGCTGCGGTGGATGTCAGCGTTTGAGCCGCGCCCAGCGCTCGTGGTCGCGCCAGCGGCCGCCGATCTTGAGGTACTTGGGCGAGAAGCCCTCGCAGCTGAAGCCGCAGCGCCGCACCAGCGCGAGCGACGCGGCATTGGCGGGCTGGATGTTGGCTTCCACACGGTGCAGGCCCAGGTCTTGGAAGGCATGCCGCACCACGGCGTTCAGCCCGGCCGTCATCAGCCCCCGGCCCTCGAAGCCGGTGAATGCGTAGTAGCCCAGGTAGCCGCTGCGGAACGCGCCCCACACGATGTTGGTCAGGTGGATGGCACCGGCCAGCCGGCCATCGGCCTCCACCACAAAACCGTGATGCGCCTGGAAGTCGAACCGCGCGAGGTGGCGCTCGAAGGCCGCGTCGTCGCAGGGCGCGGTGACCCACGGTCGGTGCAGCCGGCGGCTGGCGCGGGCCGCGGCGGTGAACTCGGCTGCGTCGGCCGCCGTGACGGGCCGAATGCCCACCATGTCAGCGCCCCAGCGGGGCCATGCCGATCCAGGCGGCGTGCAGCCAGAACGCAAACGCCGCCCACACGGCCACCCCAATCACCACGGTGGCGGCGGTGCCCAGGGGTGTCGGCGGGGCCGAGACCGGCGCCGGGCGGCGGCGCGCGGCGCGGAACACCAGGATGGCCCACACCAGGAAGCTGCCGAACAGCATCACGTCGGCTGCGGTGTTGTTGGCGATCAGGTGGGCGAAGGCCCAGGTCTTCACGGCCAGCGTCATCGGGTGCTGCAGCTTGGCCTTGAACAGGTTGCGCGGCACCTTGGCGGCCACCAGCAGCACCAGGGCCACCAGCATCAACGCGGCCGCTGCGTGGTTCATGCCGCGAATGGCGGGCCACAGCACCACCGGCTGCTGGCGCGCCAGGCCGTAGCCCCAGACGATGAGCACGAAGCCAATCAGCGAGATCACGCTGTAGAACGCCTTCCAACCCTTGTCGCCCAGCCGGGCAATCTGGGCCGCCCGCCAACGCGGGGCCAGGGCTTGGGTGAGGTGGATGCCCAGGAACAGGGCAAGGCCAAGGGACAACCAGGTCATCAAAGGTCTCCGTGCAATCAGGTCTGTCGGTCCACGCGCAGGGCCAGCACCACCGAGCTGTTGGTGCGCAGCACGCCGTCGATCTCGCCGATTTCGTCGAGCAGCGCGTCGAGCCGGGCCGTAGTGTCGGCGCGCAAGAGCGCCATGTAGTCGAACTCACCACTCACGCTGGCCAGCTGGCGCAGCTCGGGCAGTTCTGATAGGCGCTTCACCACCTCGCGCCCGGCCTTGGGGCTGACCGTGATGCCCACGAAGGCCTGCACACTGCGGCCCGCCTCATCGCCGCCCAGGCGCGCGGTGTAGCCCACGATGCGGCCCGTGGCCTCCAGCCGCGCCAGACGCGCCACGACTGTGGTGCGGGCCACGCCCAGCTTGCGGGCGAGGGTGGCGGTGCTCTCGCGGGCGTTGGCCTGCAGCAGCAGGATCAGCCGGCGGTCGAGGTCGTCCGGGGGGGCGGTGTTTACCCGAGATTCATCCATATCGGCGAATGATGGCGACGAAACGGCGAAACAGCAATTGATTTCGTCGGAACCGTGCTTTCTTTCGTCGGCGTGGTTTTCTAGAGTGCCGGCCAACGACCCTCACCTTTGACGGAGCACCCCATGAAGATCGCCCTCCTTGGCGCCGGCCACATCGGCCAAACCATCGCCCGCCTGCTGCACGCCACCGGCGACTACCAGGTGACCGTGCTGGACAAGAACCCCGGCTACCTGAAGGTGCTGGCCGCCGAGGGCATTGCCACCGCCGAGGTGGACAGCGACAACCGCGGCGCGCTGGCCGCCCAGCTGCGCGGCAAGGACGCCGTCGTCAACGCGCTGCCCTACCACCTGGCCATCACCGCCGCCGAGCTGGCGCTGGAGTGCGGCTGCCACTACTTCGACCTGACTGAAGACGTGGCCGCCACCAAGGCCATCAAGGAAATGGCCAAGGGTGCGCGCACCGCCTTCATGCCGCAGTGCGGCCTGGCGCCGGGCTTCATCGGCATCGTGGCGCACCACCTCGCCAGCGGCTTCGACTCGGTGCGCGACGTGCAGATGCGCGTCGGTGCGCTGCCGGCCTTCCCGACCAACGCGCTCAAGTACAACCTGACCTGGTCGGTGGACGGCCTCATCAACGAGTACTGCCACCCCTGCGAAGCCATCCACGAGGGCGACACCATTGCCGCGCTGCCGCTGGAGGGCCTGGAGCACTTCAGCCTGGACGGCACCGAGTACGAGGCCTTCAACACCTCCGGCGGCCTGGGCACGCTGTGCGAAACCTGGGCGGGCAAGGTGCGCAACCTCGACTACAAGACCGTGCGCTACCCCGGCCACCGCGACCTGATGCAGTTCCTGCTGGGCGACCTGGGCCTCAAGGGCGACCAGGAAAACCTCAAGGCCATCATGCGCAAGAGCATGCCGGCCACCATGCAGGACGTGGTGCTGGTGTTCGTGACCGTGTCGGGCATGAAGAACGGCGTGCTGCTGCAGGAAGTGTTCGCCCGCAAGATCTTCGCCACGCGTGACGGCGCCCAGCCGCTGTCGGCCATCCAGATCACCACCGCTGCCGGCATCTGCGCCGCCGTCGACCTGTTCCGTGAAGGCAAGCTGCCGCAGCAGGGCTTCATCCGCCAGGAAGAAGTGGCGTTGCCGGACTTCCTGGCCAACCGTTTCGGCTCGGCCTACCAGCAAAGCCGCCAGGTCGAGTCCATCTCCTGAGCAGAATGCGCGCCATGAAGCAACAAGCCCTCTCTGTTCTCGACGCCCTGGGCGTCCACCTCCCCCCCGCTGGCGACCTGACCGTGCGCTCGCCCATTGACGGCGGCGTGCTGGCGCAGCTGCCCACGGCCACCACGGCCGACATGCAGGCCGCCATCGGCCGCGCTGCCGAGGCCTTCAAGGCCTGGCGCGTGGTGCCGGCCCCGAAGCGCGGCGAACTCGTCCGCCTGTTCGGCGAAGAGCTGCGCGCGCACAAGGCGCAGTTGGCCCAGCTCGTGTCCATCGAAGCCGGCAAGGTGACGAGCGAAGGCCTGGGCGAAGTCCAGGAAATGATCGACATCTGCGAGTTCGCGGTGGGATTGAGCCGCCAGTTGCATGGCCTGACCATCGCCAGCGAGCGCCCGGGCCACCGCATGATGGAACAGTGGCTGCCGCTGGGCGTGGTGGGCATCATCTCGGCCTTCAACTTCCCGGTGGCCGTGTGGGCCTGGAACTCGGCGCTGGCCCTCGTTGCGGGTGATGCCTGCGTGTGGAAGCCGTCCGAGAAGACGCCGCTGACCGCGCTGGCCACGCAGGCGCTGTTCGAGCGCGCCGTGAAGGCCTACCGCGCCGCCGGCCATGCCGCGCCGGACGGCCTGAGCGAGCTGGTCATCGGCCGCGCCGATGTGGGCGAGGCGATGGTGGACGACGCCCGCGTGGCGCTGGTCTCGGCCACGGGTTCCACCCGCATGGGCCGCGCCGTCGGCCCGCGCGTGGCGGCCCGCTTCGGCCGCTGCCTGCTGGAGCTTGGCGGCAACAACGCCATCATCGTCACGCCCAGCGCCGACCTGGAACTGGCCGTGCGCGGCATCCTGTTCGGCGCCTACGGCACGGCCGGCCAGCGCTGCACGACGACGCGGCGCGTCATCGCACACGAGAGCATCCACGACGCCCTCGTCGAACGCCTGGACCGCGCCCGCGCACAGCTGCCCATCGGCTCGCCGGTGGAGGCGGGCACGCTGATCGGTCCGCTGATCGACGCGCAGGCCTTTGATGCGATGCAGTTCGCGTTGACCGCCGCCCGCGAGCAGGGCGGGCAGGTGAGCGGCGGCGAGCGCGCGCTGACCGACCGTTTCCCCGAGGCTTACTACGCCACGCCGGCGCTGGTGCGCATGCCGTCGCAAACCGAGGTGGTGTGCCACGAGACCTTCGCGCCCATCCTGTACACGCTGAAGTACAAGACGCTGGACGAAGCCATCGCGCTGCAGAACGGCGTGCCGCAAGGCCTGTCGTCGGCGATCTTCACGACCGACATCCGCGAGGCCGAAGCCTTCATGAGCGCCTCGGGCAGCGACTGCGGCATTGCCAACGTCAACATCGGCACGTCCGGTGCTGAGATCGGCGGTGCGTTCGGTGGCGAAAAGGAAACCGGTGGCGGCCGCGAGAGCGGTTCGGACGCCTGGAAGGCCTACATGCGCCGCACCACCAACACGGTCAACTACTCCAGCGAACTGCCGCTGGCGCAGGGTGTGAAGTTCGATATTTGAAGAAAATCTTCGCAAGCCTGAAAAACCGGGCTATACTGCGAGGCTCTTGAAAGCCCAGGTGGCGGAATTGGTAGACGCACTAGTTTCAGGTACTAGCGGGTAACTCCGTGGAGGTTCGAGTCCTCTCCTGGGCACCAAACAAGAAAGGCCAGCACGCAAGTGCTGGCCTTTTGCGTTTCTGGCGTCAGCCGAGGGCCAGCGAGGGCTGGGAACGAACGTTTCAGCCCGGTGCCTGAAGCCAGCGGCTTTCAAACTCCGCCGCGGTCACGCCGCGCCCGAACCACCAGCCCTGACCCCAGTCGCAGCCCATGTGGCGCAGCAGCGTCGCTTGGCTTTCGGTTTCCACGCCTTCGGCAACGACCTGCATGCCCAGCTCGTGCGCCATGGTCACGATGGCGCGGCACAGGGCCAGCGCCTTGTCGCCATGCTCCAGCCCGGCGACGAAGCTGCGGTCGATCTTGAGGGTGTCGATGTCGTGGTGCTGCAGGTAGCTCAGCGAGGAGTAACCGGTGCCGAAGTCATCGAGCGAGATGGTGATGCCCGCGGTGCGCAGGGCGCGCAACCGCGCCGCCACCGCCTCGTCGCGCTCGAGCAGCAGCCCTTCGGTGATCTCCACCGCCAGCGCATCGCCAGGCAGGCCGATCGCATGCAGGTGCGCCAACCAGTCGGCCTGCGGCGCGCGCGTGCGCTCGCTGAGGAACTGCACCGGCGACTTGTTCACGCTAATCTGGAATCGACCGTGGCCCGCGCCGCGCCAGGCCCGGGCCTGCGACGCGGCTTCGCGGAACACCCAGTCGCCGATGTCCACGATCAGCCCGCTGGATTCGGCCAGCGGAATGAACTGCGCCGGACTGACGTCGCCCAGGCTCGGGTGGGTCCAGCGCAGCAAAGCCTCGGCCTTGCGCGGCGGCGCCGTCGGCTCGCGCAGATTCAGGATGGGCTGGTAGACCAGGTGGAACTGCCCGGCTGCCAACGCCTCGCGCAATTCGGCCGCGAGCCGCGCCCGGCGCTGCGCGGCCTCGTGCAGGGCCGGCGTGAAGACGCTCATGCGGTTGCGGCCGGCGCCTTTGGCTTCGTACAGCGCCTGATCGGCGTGCTTGAACAGCGCTTCAATCTCCACGCCGTCTCGCGGGGCCAGGCTCACGCCGACGCTGGCCGACACATACACCCGCTCGCCCTCCACCTCGAATGCGGCCGACACGGCGTCCAGCAGTTCGCGCCCCACGTGCTCGGCCGCAGCGGCGGCGTTTTGCGCGGCGAGCAGCACCGTGAACTCATCGCCGCCCATGCGGGCCACGATGCCGGTTTCCGCGCCGCCCGAGGGCATGCAGGCCTGCAGCCGTTCCGCCACGCGCACCAGCAGCGCGTCGCCGACGTCGTGGCCGAGCGAGTCGTTGATCTCTTTGAAGTGGTCCAGGTCCAGGAACATCACGGCCAGTTCCTCGCCCCGCATCTCGCGCAGGCTCAGCGCGCGCTCGATGCGTTCACGCAGCGAGCGACGGTTGGGCAGCCCGGTCAGCACGTCCACGCGGGCTTGCTGCCACACGGCGGCCTCCTGGCGCTTGCGGTCGGTGATGTCGGTGTGCGTGCCCACCATGCGCAGCGGCCGGCCTTGGGCATCGCGCGCGATGACCATGCCGCGGCTCAGGATCCACTTCCACGTGCCGTCGCGCGCCAGCACGCGGTGCTCGTTGCGGTAGGTTGGTGTGCGGCCGCTGAAATGGTCTTCGCGGTCGCGCTCCATCTGGGCGATGTCGTCGGGATGCGTGCGCGCGTCGAAGGCCTCCGGCGTGGCCTGCACATCGCCGGGCTCGAAGCCGTAGAGCCGCAGGTAGCGCTCCGAGAAGTGCTCCACGCCCTCCTGCACATGCCAGTCCCAGACCCCATCGCCGCTGCACTCCAGCGCCAACTTCCAGACCTCGTCGCCCGCGCGGCGCGCGGTGATGTCGGTGTGCGTGCCCAGCCACAGGGGCGAGTCTGGCAGCCGCTGGGCCTGCGACAGCACCCACTGCGCGCCCACGCGGTATTCCATCTCGAAGCGACCCAGCGCCTGCGCCGCAGCCCACCGCGCTTCGAAGCGGGCGCGGTCGTCGGCGTGCAGGCACTGCGCCAGCGGCGTCGGCAGGGCGGGGCGGTTCAGGGCTTCCGCCAGCCGCGCGTTCATCCAGAGCAAGCGCCCTTGCGCGTCCGCCTTCCAGATCTGCTGGGGCAGGGCGTCGAGCAGGGAGGCAAATTGCACAGGGGGTGGCATGTCGATGGATACGGGTCTGCCCTGCGACTGTATGCCGCCCGCGATAAGCCACAATCGCGCCCGCCCGAGTCGTTCGGGCGCGCTTTTTCGACGAGACTCCCGCATGAACAAGACCGATCTGATCGAACACCTGGCCGCCAAGCACGAGCTGACCAAGGCCGAAGCTGGCCGCATCCTCGAGACCCTGCTGGACGCTGTGGTCACCACCGTCAAGAAGGGTGGCGCCGTGTCGATCCCGGGCTTCGGCTCCTTCAAGCAACACGCCCGCGCTGCACGCAACGGCGTGAACCCCAGCACCGGCGCCAAGATCAAGATCGCCGCCGCCAAGCTGCCCAAGTTCACCCCGGGCGCTGGCTTCAAGGCCGCTGTGGACCCCAAGGCCGCTGCCAAGAAGGCCGCTGCCAAGCCGGCCGCCAAGCCCGCAGCCAAGCCGGCTGCCAAGGCCAAGAAGAAGTAATTCTTCGCACTGATGAGTTCGCGCGGCGGGAGCCCCACCATCGTCGACGTCGCCCGCGAGGCGGGCGTGTCGATCAAGACCGTGTCGCGCGTGCTCAACCATGAACCCGGTGTGCATGAAAGCACCCGGGAACAGGTGCTCAAGGTGGTGGAGGCGCTGCGCTACCGGCCCAAGCAGTCGGCCCGCAGTCTGGCGGGAGGACGCTCTTTCCTGATCGGCCTGCTGTACTACGACCCCAGCGCCGCGTTCGTTGGCAGCGTGCAGCAGGGCGCCACCCTGCGCTGCCGCGAGTTGGGCTACCACCTGGTGGTGGAGTCCTTGCACAACGACGCCCCCGACCTGCGTCAGCAGATCGACCGCATGGTGCTGGCGCTGCGGCCGGACGGCATGATCCTCACGCCCCCGCTGTGCGACAACCCCGAGGTGCTGGCCGCGCTGCGCGACAGCGGCACCCCGTGCGTGCTGATGTCGCCCGAGCGCGACCTGCCGGGCGTGCCGTCCGTGCGCATGGACGACGTGCATGCGGCCGAAGAGATCACTAACGTGCTGCTGAGCCTGGGGCACCAGCGCATTGCGTTCATCAAGGGCCCGCCGGACCAGTCGGCCAGCGGCATGCGCTACCAGGGCTTTGTGAGTGCGTTGCGCGCCCACGGCCTCACGCCCGACCCCGATCTCATCCAGCCTGGTGACTTCACCTTCGCCAGTGGCCGCGATGCCGCACACCAACTGTTGAGCCGGCGCCAGCGGCCCACGGCGGTGTTCGCCAGCAACGACGACATGGCGCTGGGCGTGCTGGCGGCTGCGCAGCGGCTGGGCTTGCCGGTGCCAGCGGAGTTGTCGGTCGTCGGCTTCGATGACTCGCCCACCGCGGGCCTGGTGTGGCCGCCGCTGACCACCGTGCGCCAACCGATGGCCGCGATGGCGCGTGCAGCGGTCGAAATGCTCGTGGCCGTGCAGCGGCCCGACATGGCTGGCGCGCCAGACGATCCTGAACTGCACAAAGTGCTGCCGCACGAAATCGTCGTGCGCGACTCCACCCGCGCACGCTGACCGTTCGCCGCAGGCGTTGAATCTGCGGCGGGCCGTCGAGCGCCGCACGCCGCTCCGCGCTCTTTCACTCGCTGGACCCCACTTTTCTGCTTGGTTTTTGGCCCAATTGACAGCGTTGTCAATCCTCGGCACGATGACCCAGGTCGATGCCCGGATTGCGCCCGCGGTGCGGGTGGGCTCGATGTTGTGTTGTTTGAGAGGCCGGCTGCGCGGAAGTGGTACGCGGCCGCGCTGCGTTGCTGACCCCTGCCTGCCGCCCCGAGCGGATTCGCCCTGCCATGACCTTGCCCGACCTTCCCCGCGCCGAGCCGGCCGCGCTCGCCGACGCCTTTCCGCCCGACTTCCTTTGGGGTGTGGCCACCAGTGCGGCCCAGATCGAGGGGGCGGCGTTCGAGGACGGCAAAGGCGCGTCAATCTGGGACCACTTCTGCCGCCAGCCCGGCCGCATCAAGGACGGCTCCAACATTGACGTCGCCTGCGACCACTACCACCGCTTCCGCGACGACGTCGCCCTGATGCAGCAGCTGGGCCTGGACTGCTACCGGTTCAGCCTGTCCTGGCCGCGCGTGCAGCCAGACGGGCAGGGCGCCTGGAACGAGGCGGGTTTTGCCTTCTACGACCGCCTGCTCGATGCCCTGCTGGAGGCCGGCCTGCAGCCGCACGCCACGCTGTACCACTGGGACTTGCCGCAGGCGCTGGACGAGCAGCTGGGCGGCTGGCTGTCGCGCGACGTCGTGGGCCACTTCGCCGACTACGCGGCCGAGGTCGCCCGGCGCTTCGGCGACCGGCTGGCCAGCATCGCCACCCACAACGAGCCCTGGTGCACCGCGACCTTGGGCTACGAGACCGCGCAGTTCGCGCCGGGTCACACCAGCCGCGCAGAAAGCCTGCAGGTGGCGCACCACCTGATGCTGTCGCACGGCGACGCGGTGGCAGCCATGCGCGCGGTGACCCGCACGCCGCTGGGCATCGTGCTCAACCACACGCCGGCCTTCCCGGCCACGCCCACCGAGGCCGACCGGCGTGCCGCGCGCATCGACGACGGCCTGAACGTGCGCTGGTACATGGACCCCATCCTGCGCGGGTGCTACCCGGCCGACGCCTGGCAGCACGTGGGCGCCGACGCGCCGCAGGTGGCGGCTGGTGACCTGGATCGCATCCGGCAGCCGCTGGATTTCCTGGGCCTGAACTTCTACACCCGCAGCCTCGTGGGTGCCGACGGCCAGCCGGTGACCGGCCCGGGCGCCCGCGGGTTCACGGACATGGGCTGGGAGATCGTGCCCGAGGTGTTGACCCAGCATTTGGTGCGGCTGGCCCGCGAGTACAACCCGCCGCCTCTGTACATCACCGAAAACGGCATGGCGAATGCCGACCGGTTGGTCGACGGCCGCGTGCCTGACGCGGAGCGCACTGCGTATCTGGCCAGCCACCTGCAGGCCGTGGCGGCGGCGCGCAATTTGGGGGCCGATGTCCGGGGCTATTTCTACTGGAGCCTGCTCGACAACTTCGAGTGGAATTCCGGCTACGCCAAGCGCTTCGGGTTGGTGCATGTCGACTACGCCACCCAGGAACGCCGGCTGAAAGACAGCGCGCTTTGGTATGCCGACATGATCCGGCGCCACCGCCAGCGGCGTTGAGTTGAGCGCCGCGCCGGCCGGTCGGTGCCCTGTGGGTCCCGGCAGGTGCGTGCTCTATGCATTCCTCCGCGTTTGCCCGGGGCGCAGCCCGGGATTTCGGTCACGCACAGGCGCTAAGCTCCGCCATGCGGTGCACTTGGCATTTTTCCCAAATGCCGAGCCCCGCAAACGGCCGAAATGACCTATGAAAGAGGGCCGGCGCAGAAGTTTGGTGCAGGCGCCAATTTCTGAGCCGAGTCGAGGGGGCCCGCCACACGGGTTCTGAGCGCATGCAGGATAGAAACAGCGATCCACTGATCGACGTCAATCAACTGACGGTGGGGATGTTCATTCATCTCGACCTGGGTTGGATGTCGCACCCATTCCCGCTGTCGAGCTTCAAGATCGCGTCGACAGATCAGTTGCTGATCCTGCGCCGCCTGGGCTTGACCCAGGTGCGCTGGAGTCCGGCCAAGAGCGACGTGCCCCAGACCGAAGACGCCGCGCCCGACCCCGCAGCCGCGCCCGCTGAAGCCGCCGATGCCGCGGCCCCGGCCGCCAAGTCGCCGGAGGAAATGGCCCGCGAGGCCCACCGCTTGGCCCTGGCGCGACAGCGTGAAGCGCTGCGCCTGTGCGAAGCGCAGTACAGCGAAGCCGCTACCGGCTTCCGTGGCGTGATGGAGAAGGTCCAGGCCGACCCGCACCAGGCCCGGATGCAGGCCGAAGGCCTCACGGCGGCGCTGCTGGACAAGATGCTGGTCGAGGGCGACCTCAACATGCGGCTGCTCAACGAAGCCGCCGGCGACCGCAGCACCGCGCACGCCCTGAACGTCTGCATCATTGCGTTGCTGCTGGGCCGGGCCTTCGGCCTGGGGCGTGACGAAATGATGGACCTGGGCGTCGGCTCGCTGCTGCACGACGTGGGCAAGCTGGAGGTGGCGGCGCGCCTGCGCCACCGCGACGAAAGCTTCACTACCGCCGAGACCCAGGCTTACCAGCAACACGTGGCCAAGGGAGTGGCCATCGGCCAGAGCATGGGCCTAGCGCCCGGTCCGCTGTTGATCGTGGCCCAGCACCATGAACACGCCGACGGCAGCGGGTTCCCGCAGCGCATCAACATGGACCGCATGAGCACCGGCGCACGCATCGTGGCACTGGTGAATCGTTTCGACGGGCTGTGCAACCCGCTGATCAGCTCCAAGGCCATGACGCCGCACGAGGCGCTGTCCTTGATGTTCGCGCAGGGGCGCAATCGCTTTGACGCGACCATGCTGAACGCCTTCATCCGCATGATGGGTGTGTACCCGCCCGGCTCCACGGTGCAGCTCACCGACGACCGGTATGCGCTGGTGGTGTCGGTCAACTCGGCGCGGCCGCTGAAGCCGCGCGTCATGGTGCACGACGTCAAGGTGCCCAAGGAAGAGGCCTTGATCCTCAACCTCGAAGAGATGCCTGACCTGGGCATTCGTCGCAGCCTCAAGCCCCAGTTCCTGCCGCGCCCGTCTTTGGACTACCTGAGCCCGCGCGCCCGCATCGCGTACTTCTTCGATGCGGTCAACACGGGCCCCGGGGAGCTGGTCACGTGAACGGCGGCCGCGAGGTCGGCCTTGACCGGTCTCGCACCCCTTCCGCATCCAGCCTGATCACTGCCTTTCTCGAAGGGCTGCCCGACCCCGCGTGGCTGGTGGACGGGCCGACCGTCAGCGTCTGCGCGGTCAACCGCTCGGCCTTGCGATTGCTGGGCCTCAAGCCCGATCTGGCGGTGGGTCAGCCTCCGCTGAGCCTGTGTGACTCG
Source organism: Pelomonas baiyunensis (assembly GCF_043555935.1). Taxonomy (NCBI): domain Bacteria; kingdom Pseudomonadati; phylum Pseudomonadota; class Betaproteobacteria; order Burkholderiales; family Sphaerotilaceae; genus Roseateles; species Pelomonas baiyunensis. Next base: position 785,786 of record NZ_JBIGIB010000003.1, read on the forward strand.
CTGGAAGACCAAGCCTTCTGGCAAGGCGCCGCGACCGACCCGCAGGCCCGCATCCGCTCTGACACCGTGCTCATGCACAGCGACGGTCAGCCCCGCTGGGTCAGCCGCAGCATCACGCCGGTGCACACGCCGGACGGCAGCCGCTACTGGCTGGTGCTGCTGCACGACCAAACCCGCCGTCGCCGCGCCGAGGCCGAGCGCGAATCGCTGCTGGCCGAGTTGCGCGCCACGCTGGAGTCCACGGCCGACGGCATCCTCGTGGTGGACCTTGCCGGTCGGGTGCGCAGCTTCAACCGGCGCTTCGCAAAGCTGTGGGGCCTGGCCGGTGGTTTGCTGCACGAGCCTGGCGACGCCGGCCTGTGGCTGAGCCTGCAACGCGTCGTGCGCGACGGCGAACAGTACCGCCTGCGGATCGAAGCCCTGCTGGATTCACCGCTGATGCGCTCCAGCGACGTTCTGCAGCTCGCCGATGGCCGCGTGCTGGAGCAGGTCTCGTTGCCGCAGCTGAGCCGCGGCGAGCCCATCGGCCGCGTGTTCTCGTTCCGTGACTTGAGCGAAAAGCTGGCCGCCCACCAGCGCATCGAGGAACTGGGGCGCTCCGACGCCCTGACCGGCGCGCCCAACCGCCGCGCCCTGGCCGATCGCATGGTGCAGCAGATGACGCAGGTGCCCGGTGCGCCGGCGCTGCCTGCTTTTGCGCTGCTGCACCTGGACCTGGACCGGTTCAAGCAGATCAACGACACGCTGGGCCACACCTATGGCGACCGCGTGCTGCGGGATGTGGTGGAGCGCCTGCGCGGCGCCGTGGGCCCGCACGACACCCTGGCTCGCCTGGGCGGCGACGAGTTCGCCATCCTGCTCGACGGCGCCCAGACGGCGGAAGCCGAAGCCGCGGCCCGCCGTGTGCAGCAGCTGCTGGCCGAGCCCTTCACCTTCGACACCCTCAGCTTCACCGTCACCGTCAGTTGCGGCATTGCCCTGTACCCGGGTGATGGCAGCACGCCGGACGAGCTCATGGCCAGCGCCGAGCGCGCGATGCACTGGGTCAAAGAGGGCGGCCGTGCGGGGTTTCGCTTCCATGTGCCGCGCAAGGAGGTGGACCTCCTTTCGCGCATGCGGCTGGACCACGACATGCGCCAAGCCTTGGCGGAAGGGCGCTTTCGGCTGCATTACCAACCGCAGGTGGAACTCGGCAGCGACCGCGTCATCGGCGCGGAGGCGCTGATCCGCTGGCGCGACCCGCAGCGCGGCGAGATTTCTCCGGCCGAGTTCATCCCGCTGGCTGAAGAGAGCGGCTTCGTGGTCGCCATCGGCGACTGGGTGTTGAAAGAGGCGGTGGCCCAGGCGGCGCGCTGGCTGGCGCGAGGCCTGCGCATGCCGGTGGCTGTCAACGTGTCGGCGCTGCAATTCCAGCAGCCGCATTTCGTGGACACCGTGGCCGCCGCCTTGCGCGACGCCATGCTGCCCGCCAGCCTGCTGGAACTGGAGCTGACCGAAGGCGTGCTGATGCGTGACACCGAAGAAGGCCTGCGCCGCATGCACGCCCTCGCAGCCCTGGGCGTGACTTTGTCGATCGACGACTTCGGCACCGGCTACTCGTCGCTCGGCTATCTCAAACGTTTCCCCATCCAACGCCTGAAGATCGACCGCAGCTTTGTCCAGGGGTTGCCCGGCGACCCGAGTGACGTCGGCATCGCCAACGCCATCGTGCAGATGGGCCGGGCACTGGGCCTGCAGGTCATCGCCGAAGGCGTTGAAACGGAAGCCCAGCGCGACTTCCTGGCCCAGGCGGGCTGCCATGAATTCCAGGGCTATCTGTTCGCCCGCCCCTTGCGCCCCGACGAGTTCGAGCAGCGCGTGCGCCCGCGCCGCCACGTGGTCGACTCTCCGGTGTCGGGCTGGCTGGGGCTGGCCAGCGGCTGATCCCGCAATCGGCGCGCCCATGGCGCGCACAATCGCCGCCATGCTTTATTGCTTCAAATCCAAGGCGGGGGCCGATGTGCTCATGATGGCGGACGGCGCCCATGCAGTGCTGGGCCTGATGGGCCGCGCGGCCGACCCCAAAGGCATCTTGCAGGCGGCCGAACTGACAAGCCTGCTGCAAGCGCTGGACGCCGGCATCGCCACAGACGAGGCGCAGTTCGAGCAGGCCGTCGCGCAAGCGGTGGCGGACGGGCGTCCTGCGCCGAAGCGGCAGGGCGTGACGCTGCGCCAGCGCGCGTGGCCGTTGCGCGAACTGATGCAGCGCAGCGCCAGCGCGGGTGCCGACATCGTCTGGGGCGTGTAGTGCTGGAAGAAGCGACACGCATCATCCTGATCCGACACGGCGAGACGCTCTGGAATCGGGACACCCGCATCCAGGGCCACACCGACATCCCGCTCAGCCCCTTGGGCGAGGCGCAAGCCGCGCGCCTGGCGGCGGCCTTGCTGGACGATGACCTGGACGCCGTCTATGCCAGCGACTTGAGCCGCGCCCGTCAGACCGCGCAAGCCGTGGCCGGCACTCGCAGCCTGCCCGTGAACTTGGAGCCTGGTCTGCGCGAGCGGGCCTTCGGGCGCTTCGAGGGCTTGAGCTGGAAAGAAATCGAGCTCACCTACCCCGACGAGGCCTTGCGCTGGCGGCGCCGGGAGCCGGACTTCCCGGTGGGCGGCGGCGAGAGCCTGACCGTGTTCAGCGCGCGCTGCGTGGCTGCGGTCCAGCAGATCGCGCTGCGCCACCCCGGGCAAACCGTTGCCGTGGTGGCGCATGGGGGCGTGCTGGATTGCCTCTACCGCGCGGCGACTGGCGTTGCGCTCGACGCCCCGCGGAGCTGGCAACTCGGCAACGCCACCATCAACCGGCTGCTCGCCAGCGCCGGGCGCTTCAACCTGGTGGGCTGGCACGACGACCGCCATCTGGCCGACCTGAGCCTGGACGATGCGAGCGCCTGAGCCGGGCGCACTGTTCACTGTTGCATCCACGCGTCGTTTGTGACAGTTGCGGCAAAAGCCGCTCCTATACTGAACCTCACTAGTCCTTCAAGGCGGGGTGTCAGCCCTGCCCAACCTTTCTGCAAAGGCAAACGATGAAGAAGATTGCACTCGCCGCCGCTCTGGCTGCCACCGCTGCCGCTCCGGCTTTCGCTCAAAGCGTGACCCTGTGGGGCCGCCTGAACACCACCGTTGAAAGCCAAAAGATTGGCGCGCAAGACCGCAAGGTCGTGGTGCAAAACAACTCCTCGCGCCTGGGCTTCAAGGGCAGCGAAGACCTCGGCGGTGGCCTGAAGGCTTCGTTCTCGCTGGAGCACGGCGTGAACAGCGACACCGGCGTTGCCACTGGCGGCACCACCTTCTGGAACCGCGCTTCGTGGGTTCAGTTGGAAGGTTCGTTCGGCGGCGTGCGTCTGGGCCGTTGGTTCCCGGGCTCGTACTTCGCGACGGCCGACTACGTGAGCAACCACAACCACGACACCGGCACCTCGGCTGACAACCTGTACGCCACCCAGTTCCAAACCACGAACAAGGTGTCTTACTTCACCCCGACCGCCGGTGGCTTCTCTGCTGAGCTGTCGCTGAGCGCCGGCGAAGGCGCCACCACCCGCGCTTCGGACATCGCCGTCAACTACGACATGGGCCCCGCCCACGCTGGTTTCGGCTACGAGAAGAAGGGTGACTTCAGCCAGATGGCCATCCGTGGCCTGTACGAGTTTGGCCCCCTGATCGTTGGCGGCTACGTGCAACGTGCTGAAAACACCTTCGGCACCGCCGGCAAGAAGACCTGGAACACGTTCCGCGTGTCCGGCATGTACGTGATGGGCCAGCAAGAGTTCCACGTGAACTTCGGCAAGGCTGACAACATCCTGGTGGACGACGGCGCCAAGCAGCTGACCCTGGGTTACAACTACAACCTGAGCAAGCGCACCAAGCTGTACGGCTTCTGGACCAAGACCGACAACCAAGCCAAGGCCACCTACGCCACGGGCGCAGCCGGTCAAGACTTCTCGTCGCTGGCCGCTGGTATCCGCCACAACTTCTGATCCTCGCGATCGGAACGCAAAAAGCGCCCTGCGGGGCGCTTTTTTCATGTCCGAATGGGCCGGAGGTCCAACTGCTGGTGCCCGCGCCAGCGCGGGCCCGTGTCTGCGGGACTCAGTCGCTGAACAGACCCGGCGCGTTCTTGTGCCCGGGCGGTGTCAGGCCCAGGTGTCGGTAGGCGGCCAGCGTGGCGACGCGTCCCCGTGGGGTGCGCTGCAGGAAGCCCTGCTGGATGAGGTAGGGCTCGATCACGTCTTCAATCGTGCCCGCCTCCTCACCGATGGCTGCCGCCACGTTCTCCAGGCCCACCGGCCCGCCATCGAAGCGGTGCACGACGGCTTCCAGGAACTTGCGGTCCATGAGGTCGAAGCCCTGCGGGTCGACGTCGAGCATGGCGAGTGCCTTGTCGGCAATGCCGGCCACGATACGGCCGTCGCCTTTGACCTCGGCGTAATCGCGCACGCGGCGCAGCAGCCGGTTGGCGATGCGGGGCGTGCCGCGGGAGCGGCGGGCGATTTCGAGGGCGCCGTCCGCGTCGATGGGGGCATTCAGCAGCCCGGCGGAGCGCGTCACGATGCGCTGCAACTCGGCCGGCGTGTAGAACTCCAACCGCGCGACGATGCCGAAGCGGTCGCGCAAGGGGTTGGTGAGCATGCCGGCGCGGGTCGTGGCCCCGACGAGCGTGAACGGCTGCAGATCGAGCTTGATCGAGCGGGCGGCCGGGCCCTCGCCGATCATGATGTCGATCTGGTAGTCCTCCAGCGCCGGGTACAGGATTTCCTCCACCACGGGGCTCAGCCGGTGGATCTCGTCGATGAACAGGACATCGTTCTTCTCGAGGTTGGTCAGCAGCGCAGCCAGGTCCTTGGGCTTTTCCAGCACCGGCCCTGAGGTTTGGCGCAGATTGACGCCCAATTCGGCGGCGATGATGTGTGAAAGCGTGGTCTTGCCCAGCCCTGGCGGGCCGAACAACAGCACGTGGTCCAGTGCTTCCTGCCGTTTGCGCGCGGCGCCGATGAAGATCTCGAGCTGCTCTCTGGCCTTGCTTTGGCCGACGTAGTCGTCCAGCAGCTTGGGCCGCAGTGCGCGCTCCAGCGCTTCCTCGCGGCTGGACTCCGGGGCCGCGCTGATCAGGCGCGGCGCCGGGGCAAAGTCGTCGGTCTGGATGCTCATGGCGCGCCGCTCACGACAGCTTCTTCAGCGCCAGCTTGATGCCGTCGCTGACGCCCACATCCGCCGGCAGTGCCTTCAGGGCTGCTGCGGCGTCCTTCTCGCTGTAGCCCAGCGCCACCAGGGCTTGCAGGATGTCCGCCTGGTTGTCGTTGGCGACGGTGGTGGGCAGGGCCAGATCCGGGCCCAGCTTGCCCTTGAGTTCGAGCAGCAGGCGCTCGGCCGTCTTCTTGCCGATGCCCGGCACCTTGGTGAGGCGGCCGGCCTCCTGGCGCGACACGGCCTGGGCAAGCTCCGTGACCGACAAGCCAGACAGCAGGCCCAGCGCCATCTTGGGGCCGACGCCGCTGATCTTGATGAGTTGGCGGAAGGTGGCGCGCTCCTCGTGGGTGAGGAAGCCGTAGAGCTGGTGGGCGTCTTCACGCACCGTCAGGTGCGTCAGCAGCACAGCCCGTTCACCGAGGCCACCGAGGTTGAAGAACGTGCTCATGGGCACGTCCACTTCGTAGCCCACGCCCGCCACGTCGATGACGACCTGTGGCGGGGTTTTCTCGGCGATGACGCCGGTCAGTCTTCCAATCATGGCCCGATTATCCGGGCCACCTGGGGCTCAATTCCGGCCGAACAAACCCAGGCGTTGGGCTTCCAGCGCGGCCTCGGCGCGCGAGCTCACGTTGAGCTTGCGGTAGATCTGCTTCACGTAGTCGGCAATGGTGTGGCGGCTCAAGCCGAGCTGCACACCGATCTCGGGCAGCGTGAAACCCTTGGCCACGCGCAGCAGCACTTCCGTCTCGCGGTCGGTCAGCGACACCTCGTGCAGCAGGGCTTGCGAGCTGGGCTTGGCGTGGGCCGCGAAATAGGCGATGACCTTGCGGGCGATGGACGGCGACAGCGGCGGCTCGCCCTGGCTCATGCGCTGCAGTTGCTCGACCAGCAGTTCGCGCGACTGCTCTTTCAGCAGGTAGCCGAAGGCGCCGGCCTGCAGGGCCGGGAAGAGGTGCTCGTCGTCGTCGTGGATGGTGACGATGACGGACTGCACCTCGGGCTGCTTTTCACGCAGCGCGGCAATCACCTCCACCCCGGAACCGTCGGGCAGGCCCAGGTCCAGCAGCGCGAGGGTGAAGCGTTGGCCGTTGACCAGCGACAGCGCGTCCTGCACGCGCGAGCACTCGGTGATCTGGGCGTTGGCGAACACCTGTTTGACCAGGGCCTTCAGCCAGGCGCGGATCTCCGGAATGTCTTCAAGCAGCAGGATGTGGTTCATGGATGGCCTCGGAAAACATGACGATGATTCACAGCGGAATCGTCAGACGGATGACAGTACCCCAGCCGGGGCCGGATTCGACCAGGCATTGGCCATGCATTTGCTTGGCGCGTGATTTCATGCTCGCCATGCCATGGCCGCGGTCCAGGCGGCCGTCCAGGTCGGTCGAGATGCCTTGGCCGTTGTCCTGGATGGTGAGCACGAAATCTCCGTCCTGCACGGTGCTGGAGATGGTGGCGTTGGTGGCGCCGCTGTGTTTGATGATGTTGGACACCGACTCGCGCAGGATGCGCGTGGTCTGCACGTAAGAGCGCGCCTGAAGCGTGTGTTCGATGTCTTCGGCCGGGCTCTTCCATTCGGCCTGGATGTTGGCCTGGCCCAGGCGCGACACCACTTCCGCCCGCCAGTCGCCCAAGGCGTCGATCAGGTGCACCGGCTTGCCGGTGAGGCCGCGCACCGACAGGCGCATCTCCTCCAGCGCTTCGCGCGCCAGCGTGGAGATGCGGTCGGACTCGCTGGTGTGCACGATGGTCAGCAGCTTCGCGCCCAGGTCGTCGTGCAGGTCAGCGGCGATGCGCTTGCGCTCGCGCTCGGTCACCTGCTCCAGTTTCTGTTCGGCCAGCTGCGCGTGGCTGCGCTCCACTTCGGCGATGCGTTCGGCCATGCGCTGTTCGAGGGCGGCGAGGTGCCGTTCCGCATCCACCCGCGCTTGGGCCACCCGGTTCACCAATTGCAGGCCCAGCGCCAGCATCAGCAGCGGCAAGCTCAAGCTCAGCCACGGTGATGCGGCCCACCACGCGGCCTCACTCACGGCCGAGAGCCCCATTTCTGCCAGCAGCGCCAGCATGGTGGGCGCCAGCAGGGCCAACATCCAGCGGAAGTCACTGGCAGCGGCCAAGTCCATACCGCCCGCGGGCGCGGTGCGCGGCCAGCGCATCCACAAGGCCCAGCCCATGGCTGCCACGAGTTCCAGGCCCAGCACCGCGTGCCACACGGTGTCGAGCAAATGCACGCGGCCGCCGGCCAGCAGCAAGCTGGCGGGCACCACCAGGCACTGGATCAACAAGGCGTGGTCGATCCAGCTGCGCTTCCAGTTCATCTGCCGCAGCAGGTATTGCACGCCGCACAGCACCAGCAGCGTCATCAACAGGGGCCGCAGGCCGGCGGCGCTGGGCAGGGCGGCGGCCCGCAGCACCACCCAGCTGAGCATCATGCCCACCAGGAAATTGGCCGAGCGCTCGCGTGCGTGGAGGCTGGAAATCAGGCCCACCACGGTGGCCATGATGGCCAGCATCGCAGCAAGCCAGCCGTGCAGGGCTGCGGCCCAGTACAGGCCGGCCACGGGTGCGGCCACCGGTTGGGCCAGGGCCAGGCCCGGAGCAAGCAGGGGCGCGCACAGCATCAGCACTGCGCGACCGAAGCGCGCCCGCCGTGCCGCGCCCGGCGCGGTCAGAAATGTCATGGGGCGGCATTGTGCGGGAGCCCGCTCGCGGGCTGCGCCGGGGAATGCACCAGCGCAAGCCCAGCGACAATTGCAGCCCGTCCTTGTTGATGCTGCCGCTGCTGCCGTGATCCTGCGCTTTGCCCTGGAACCTGCCGACAACACCCGACTGGCCCGCATTTGCGGCAGTCTGGACTGCCACCTGCGTGAAATCGAGGCGGCGCTGGGCGTGAAGCTGAGCCGGCGCGACGCGGAATTCCGCATCGATGGCCCGAAGGCCGCCGCCGAACGCACCCGCAGCCTCTTGGAAGCCTTGTACGAGCGGGCGCGGCGGCCGCTTCGGGCCGAGACGCTGCAACTGGCGCTGGTGGAAGCCCAAGTGCCGGTGCCGGTCAGCGCCGCGCCAACGCCGCGACCGGGCGAGGACGGGCCCTTGGTGCTGCGCACCCGCCGTGCCGATCTCGCAGCGCGCACACCGCGCCAGCACCAGTACTTGCAGCAGATCCTGTCGCACGACATCACCTTTGGCCTGGGCCCTGCCGGCACGGGCAAAACGTTTCTTGCCGTGGCCTGCGCGGTGGATGCGCTGGAGCGCGCCAGCGTGCAGCGCATCATCCTGACGCGCCCGGCCGTGGAAGCGGGGGAACGCCTGGGCTTTCTGCCCGGTGACCTGACGCAGAAGGTCGACCCCTACCTGCGCCCGCTTTACGACGCGCTGTACGACCTGATGGGCTTCGACCGCGTGACCAAGGCGTTCGAGAAAGGGCAGTTGGAGGTAGCGCCGCTGGCCTTCATGCGCGGCCGCACGCTCAACCATGCCTTTGTCATCCTGGACGAAGCGCAGAACACCACGCCCGAGCAGATGAAGATGTTCCTGACCCGCATCGGCTTTGGCAGCCGCTGTGTCGTGACCGGGGACACGAGCCAGATCGACCTGCCGCGGGGTGTGCAGTCGGGCCTGATCGACGCCGAACGGGTACTGGCCAAGGTCAAGGGCATCGCCATGACCCGATTCACCAGCGCCGACGTGGTGCGCCACCCGCTCGTGGCCCGCATCGTGGAAGCCTATGAAGCCCGCGCCAAGCGCGAAGGCACGAGCCGCGAAGGAGGGCACGCATGAAACCCGAGCTGAACCTGTCTCTGCAGTTTGCGGACCCGCGCCACCGCGCGGTGCTGCCGCGCCACAAGGTGCAGCGCTTCATCCGTGCGGCGCTGGAGTTGCCCGGCGAGATCACGGTGCGCATCGTCGACGCCGATGAAGGGCGGGCGCTGAACCTCGAATACCGCCAGAAAGACTACGCGACCAACGTGCTGACGTTCGACTACGCGCACGAGCCGGTCGTTGCCGCAGACCTGGTGATTTGTGCGGAGGTGGTGGAGCGCGAGGCGGCTGAGATGGGCATTGCGCTGCTGGACCACTACGCCCACATGCTGGTGCACGGCACCCTGCATGCGCAGGGTTATGACCACGAAGAAGACGACGAGGCCGCCTGCATGGAAGCGCGCGAGACCGAGATCCTGGCCAGCCTTGGCGTGGCCGACCCGTACGCCCGCGGCCGCGCTTGAGCGGGCCGGCTCAACGGCTCAGCGGCTCAGCGGCTCGTCAGGTAGCGCTTGCGCCGGAAGGTGATCCACAGGCCGAAGGCCACTGCCAGCATCAGCACGGCCGCATCCCAGAAGCCGTTGTGGTCCTTGATCAGCGGCATCCACTCGAAGTTCATGCCGAAGATGCCGGTGATCAGGTTCAGCGGCAGGAAGATGGCGGTCAGCACCGTCAGGGTGCGCATGATGCTGTTGGTGCGGTGACCCAGCGCGCTGAAGTGCATCTGCACCGCCGACTCGGCGGACGACTCCAGCCGGCGCACGTGGGTCAGCACCCGCTCCACATGCTCCAGCACGTCGCGGGAGCGCACCCGCAGCAGCTCGCGCTCGCGCGTGACATGCGGGTCGCCGTCGGCGGGCCATTCGTCCAGCGCGTCGATCCACTCCTGGATGGCGCTGCGCTGGTCCTCGCAGGTGTCTTCCAGCCGGTGCAGGGCGTCGCGGCTCTCCAGCAGCAGCGGCCAGTCGTCGAACTCGCTGCTCTGGTCCAGCAGCACGCGCTGCAAGGTGCCGAGTTGGCGGGTCAACAGGCGGCGCAGTTCCAGGTAGCTGTCCACCATGTGGTTCACCATGCGCAGCATCAAGTCTGCGGGGCTGGTGGGCAGGCGGGCGCTGCCGCGGGCTGATTTCTCGCGCCCTTCGGTCAGGCGGTCCAGCTTGTGCGCAAAGAACTCGCGCACCTGGCAATCGGTCGGGTGCACGGTGATGAGCACGCGGTCGAACACCGCGAAGCCCACCGGGCTGGTGTCGATGGAGCGCAGCGCCCGCTGCGCCGAGGCCAACGTGCCGTGCTCGTCATCGACGAACAAGTCCTGGCTGCCCGGTGCCGCAGCCAGCCGGCGGAACACCAGCATGTCGTACCAGGACGTGTAGTCAAAGTGCGAGGGCAGCTGGTTGTTGATCAGGTCGGACACATGCAGGTCGACGATGTTGCCGCAGCCCCAGCGCGTCAACGCCTGCTGCAGCGCCGGCTCGCCCACCTCGAACACCCGGCGCCCGTAGCCCACCCACAGGAAGCCGCGCTCCGGCAGGGCCTCGGGCAGCGCGTTCAGCTCGGTGAAGCCATCCGGCTCGATGTGGAAGACCCGCACGGGTTCACCCCTGCTTCAACAAGCGGGCAGCGTCCAGCGCGAAGTAGGTCAGCACGCCGTCGGCGCCCGCGCGCTTGAAGGCCAGCAGGCTTTCCATCATCACGGCGTCGTGGTCCAGCCAGCCGTTGGCGGCGGCGGCCTTCACCATCGCGTACTCGCCGCTGACCTGGTAGGCGAAGGTGGGCACGCGGAATTCGTCCTTCACACGTCGCACGATGTCCAGGTACGGCATGCCGGGCTTGACCATCACCATGTCGGCGCCCTCGGCCAGGTCCAGCGCCACCTCGCGCAGGGCCTCGTCGCTGTTGCCGGGGTCCATCTGGTAGGTCTTCTTGTCGGCCTTGCCCAGGTTGGCGGCCGAGCCGACGGCATCGCGGAACGGGCCGTAGAAGCTGCTCGCGTACTTGGCGCTGTAGGCCATGATGCGGGTGTGGATGTGGCCCGCCGCTTCCAGCGCCTGGCGGATTGCGCCGACGCGGCCGTCCATCATGTCGCTGGGGGCGACGATGTCCACGCCAGCGTCGGCCTGCACCTTGGCTTGCTGCGCCAGGATGCCCACGGTCACGTCGTTCATGATGTAGCCGGTCTCGTCAATGACACCGTCCTGGCCGTGGCTGGTGAACGGGTCCAACGCCACATCTGTGAGCACACCCAACTGCGGGAAGTTGGCTTTGAGCGCCCGCACCGCGCGCGGCACCAGGCCGTCGGGGTTCAGGGCTTCGGCGCCGTCGGGCGTCTTGAGGGCCGCGTCGATGACGGGAAACAGCGCGATCACCGGGATGCCCAATTCCACGCACTGTTCGGCGGTTCGCAGCAGGTGATCCAGGCTCTGGCGCGACACGCCGGGCATGGAGGGCACCGGCTGCAGGCGGTCTTCGCCTTCGTGAATGAACACCGGCAGGATCAGGTCGCTGGCGTGCAGCGTGTGCTCGCGCACCAGTGCGCGGGTGAAGGCATCACGGCGCAGGCGGCGCGGGCGGGCGGCGGGGAAACCGGGGGGCGGGAAGGCGGAGCGGGACACTTCAAAACCTCAGGCTGCGGTGGAGCGGCCCGGCGCGTGATGGACAACACATCCGGGCGTCATTTATTCGTGACGCCCCCGCTCAAGCGCGCTAAACTTGTCAGCGAATGATAGCCGCAAGGTGGTCGTTCCCTGCTTTTCCTCCCTGAGCAGGAGCCTTAACGTGATGACAGCGATAAGGCTTTCTCAGCCCCGGTTTTTACCGGGGCTTTTTTTTGATCTGTGCCGGAGCGCCGACTCGCTGCGCGACCCGGCCTGCGCTGTGGCGCAGCGCGCCTGGCGGTGCGGCTCCGGCCCATCTCCAAGGCAGGCGGCGTGGCCACCTGCCTTGACGGCGGTCTGACCTGCCCCGAGGTCCGCTCACTCCGCGATGCCGAGCGAAGCCCTGCTGGGCTACGGTCTGCCGAAAGCCGGCACGGCGGCGCGCTGCCCATAATGCCCGCATGCTCTGGGTCAAAGCCTTTCACATCGTCTTCGTCGCCGCGTGGTTCGCCGGTTTGTTCTACCTGCCGCGGATCTTTGTGAACCTGGCCATGGTGCCGGCCGACAGCCACGCCGAGCGCGAGCGCCTGCTGCTGATGGCGCACAAGCTGCACCGGTTCTCGACGCTGCTGATGGGTGTGGCGCTGGGTCTGGGCCTGTGGGTGTGGCTGGGCTACGGCGCAGGCCGCTTCGCCGGCAGTTACTGGCTGCACGCCAAGTTGTTGTTGGTGCTGGGCGTGGTGGGCTATCACCACATGAACCGCCGCCTGATGCGGAGTTTTGAAGACCTGTCCAACCGCCGCAGCCACCGCTGGTTCCGCGTCTACAACGAGGTCTCGGTGCTGCTGTTCGCAGCCATCGTGGTGCTGGCCGCCGTCAAACCGTTTTGAACGTGTTGCCGGTGCGTCGTCGGCAAAGTTCCGCCACCTGGCTGCTGCTGGCCCATCTGGGGCTGGTGGTGTATGCCAGCCTCTATCCGTTCTGGCCGCTGCGGGCGCCGCCGGGGTTGGGCTTGCCGTGGCTGTTCGGGTTGCCCTGGCCGCAGCGCTTCTGGGCGTTTGACGTCGAGGCCAATCTCGCCGGATACGTGCCCCTGGGCGTGCTCGGGTTTGCGGCCGTCATCCGTTCGGGCGGCACGCTGCGGGCCGCCTTGCTGCTCGGGTTGCTGCCCGGGCCGGTGCTGTCATTTCTGATGGAGACCCTGCAGTTCTATGTGCCCGGGCGCGTGCCCTCGCTGTCGGACTGGGCGCTGAACTCGGCGGGCAGCACGTTGGGCACGGCCCTGGGCCTGGGGCTGCACCTCCTGGGCGGCCTGCGCCGGTGGGAGGACGTGCGCGAGCACTGGTTCGGCGCCAGCAGCGCGCCCGGGTTGGCGCTGTTGGCGCTGTGGCCGCTGGCCTTGCTGTACCCCACGCCCATGCCCTTCGGCCTGGGGCAGTGGCTGCCGTGGTGGCGCGAGTCGCTGGTGGATGCGCTGGCCGGTACGCCGTGGGCGCTGTCCTGGGGCGACGCCGTGACGGTGGAGCATGAACTGCCGCCCGGCCTGCTGGCCTTGGCGATTGCGCTGGGCATCCTGGCGCCGGTGCTGCTGGCGATCACGGTGGCCCGCCCGGGCGTGCGGCGCGTGGTGCTCGGCGCTGCGGTCGTGGCGCTGGGCATGGCCGCGACGGCGGTGGCCACGGCCATGGCCTTTGGGCCGGACCACGCCTGGGCCTGGCTCAGCGAGGCCACGCGGCCCGGCGTCAGCCTCGGGTTGGCGCTGGCGTTGCTGGCCTGCTTGCTGCCGTCGCGCGTGGCCGCGGCGCTGGGCCTCTTCACCTTGTGCGCGTTGATTGGGCTCATCAGCCTGGCGCCCAGCGACCCCTACCTCGCGCTCAACCTGCAAGCCTGGGAGCACGGTCGTTTCATCAACTTCTACGGGCTGACCCGTTGGCTGGCCTGGACCTGGCCTTTCGCGGCCCTGATTTGGCTGGCCGCGCGCCTCGTGCAAAAGCCCGAGTGAGACAATCCGGGGCGATGAGTTACTACCAGCGCCACGTCTTTTTCTGCCTGAATCAACGCGCCAATGGAGAGGCCAGCTGTGCCGACCATGACGCGCAAGGCGCCTTCGATCACTGCAAGTCCCGCGTCAAGCAATTGGGCCTGGCCGGCAAAGACGGCGTGCGGGTCAACAAGGCGGGCTGCCTGGACCGCTGCGCCGGCGGGCCGGTGGCGGTGGTCTACCCCGAGGCCGTCTGGTACTCGTGGGTGGATCAGAGCGACATCGACGAAATCGTGGAAAGCCACCTGCGCGACGGCAAGGTCGTCGAACGCCTGGTGCTGCCGGACCACGTCGGCCGATGAACTCGCAAACGGAAAAGCGGCTGGTCGCCGGGCCCGCCGGCGCCCTTGAGGTGGCCATTGACTTGCCGGCTGCGGGCGTGACTCCGCTGGGCACCGCGCTCATCTGCCACCCCAACCCCACGCAGGGCGGCACCATGGACAACAAGGTGGTGCAGACCTTGGCTCGGGCCTTCATCCACCTGGGCTGGCGCGCCGTGCGCTTCAACTTCCGCGGCATCGGCAAGTCCGAAGGCGCGTGGGACGAGGGGCGCGGCGAGGTCGACGACGCCTTGGCTGTGCTGGCCGCTGAGCGCACCGCCGGGGCGCCGCTTGTGCTGGCCGGGTTTTCGTTCGGCGGCTATGTCGCGTCGCGCGCGGCGCAGCGGCTGGCCGATCCGGCCCAGCGCCTGGTGCTGGTCGGCCCGGCCACCAGCCGGTTCGACACCGCCCCCGTGCCGGCCGACACGGTGGTCATCCACGGCGAAGTGGACGATGTGGTGCCGCTGTCGTCGGTGCTGGACTGGGCCCGCCCGCAAAGCTTGCCCGTGACCGTGGTGCCGGGCGTGGGCCACTTCTTCCATGGCCAGCTGCCGTTGCTCAAGTCGCTTGTGGTTCGCGCTTTCGACCCCACCAAGGCTTGATCCCTGCGCCTGAATCCGTTTTGATGAAAAGACTGCTTGCTTCGCTGTCCGCCGCCCTGGCCCTCACGGCCCAGGCCCAGGCGCCGCTGCCGCCCGAGATCGCCGCGCGCAGCTATGTGCTGATCGACCTGGCCGCCCACAAGACCCTGGCCGAGCGCGACGCCGACACCGCCCAGGACCCGGCCTCCCTCACCAAGCTGATGACGGCCTACGTGGTGTTCAGCGCGCTGCGGGAGAAAAAGCTGACGCTGGAGCAGACCTTGCCCGTGTCCAAGCGCGCGTGGGATGAACGCAAGGGCGACCCGTCGCTGATGTTCCTCGACACCACGATGACGCCCAAGGTGGACGAACTGCTGCGTGGCCTGATCGTGCAGAACGGCAACGACGCCGCCGTGGCGCTGGCCGAGGGCGTGGCGGGCTCCGTGGAGAGCTTCGTGCAACTGATGAACCGCCAGGCGCAGGCCTGGGGGTTGAAGCACACCGAGTTCAAGAACGTGACCGGCATGAGCGAGCCCGGCCACAAGACCAGCGCGCGGGACATCGCCGTCGTGGCGTCTCGCATCATTGCCGACTTCCCGGAGTACTACCCCTACTACGGCCAGCGCGACTACACCTTCAACAAGATCCGCCAGGACAACCGCAACCTGCTGCTGCGCCGCGACCCGACGGTGGACGGCATGACCATCGGCTACACCGACGCCGTGGGCCACTGCCTGGTGGCCAGTGCCAACCGCGACTTTCCCAACGGCAAGCGCCGCCTGCTCAGCGTGGTCATGGGCGCCGCCTCCAAAGACGCGCGGGCTTCGGAGAGCCAGAAGCTGCTGAACTGGGGCTACACCGCGTTCGACGCCGTCAAGGTGTTCGATGCCGGCAAGGCCATTGCCACCGTGCCGGTGTGGAAGGGCGAGGCCAAGGAAGTGAAGCTCGGCGCAGCGGATGCGGTGTTCGTGGCCATGCCGCACGGCGACGGCAGCAAGCTGCAAACCCAGGTTGAGCGCACCGAGCCGCTGGTGGCGCCGCTGAACAAGGGCCAACGCGTGGGCACCTTGCGAGTCACCACCACCGGCGGCACGCTGGTGGCGGAAGTGCCCCTGATCGTGCAGGAGTCCGTGCCCGTGGCCGGCCTGGTCGGTCGCGCCTTCGACTCCATCCGCCTCTGGATCAAGTGAGCCTGCCATGAACATGCCCCCCAACATTCCGCCCGAGCAGTCGCTCATCGAGTACCCGTCGCAATTCCCCATCAAGGTCATGGGCGCGCATGTGGAAGGCTTCATCGAAGCCATCACCCACGTGGCCCTGCAGTTCGACCCGGGCTTCGACGCCTCCACCATCGAGCAGCGTCCCAGCAAGGGCGGCAACTACCTCGGCCTGACCATCACCATCACGGCCACCAGCCGCGAGCAACTCGACGAGATCTACCGCACCCTGACCACGCATCCGATGGTCAAGGTCGTGCTGTAGCCACCCCGGGCCAGGTCGTCGTCCGCCTGATTGAGGACGGAGCCTGAGCGCATCACGACTAGAGTCCGCAGCGTGTGCCGTGGCGCCAGGCGGAAACCGTCCTTTCCGAGAGCCAATGGCAGGCGCAGGGGCCGCAGTTTCAGAGGAGTGTGCGGTGAAGCGACTTGTGTTGAAGGTGGGCCTGCTGGCCGCCCTGTTGGCGGCTCTGCCAGCGCGGGCTATCGAGGCTGACAACGCGACGGACGCCGCGCGCCGGCTTGTGGCCGCGCTGGAATCAGCCTGGAACCGTCACGACATGCAGGCCTACGGCGCGCTCTTCCATGAGGACGCCGAATGGGTCAACGTGGTGGGCATGTACTGGCGAGGCAAAGCCCAGGTGGTGAAGGCTCACACGGTGTTCCACGAGACGATCTTCAAGGAGGTGCAGCTCGAGGGGCGTGAGCTTTCGGTGCGTGAGCTGTCACCGGACGTTGCGGTCGCGGTGTGGACGCATCTGCAGGACGCTTATCGAACACCGAGCGGCAACCTCCAGGAAAAAACACTCAATCGCATGACGGTCGTCGTGTCGCGCCGCCAAGGCCAGTGGCTCATCAGCCAGGGGCAGAACGTCTGGATCAACGAACGGGCCGAGAAGAGCAACCCGGTGCATCAGCGCTGAGACGAACGCCAGCGCAAGGCGGCGGGCTCAGCTGGCGCGTGCACGGATCTCGAGCTCCTGCACCTTGAATCGGGCCGCAGGGTCACCGTTGCGGGCCGCGGCGTCGTACCAGTAGCGGGCCAGCCGCTCGTCGGCCTCCACGCCCAAGCCCGTCTCGAACATCGTGGCCACCAAGTACTGGGCGCCCACGTCGCCGCCCTTGGCGGCTTCGAGGTACCAGCGGTGGGCCTGCGCCATGTCTTGCGGGCGGCCGCGGCCCAGGTAGTAGCAGGTGGCGGTGGCCAGCGCGCCGTCGGCGTTGCCGTGCTCCGCGGCGCGCTCGAACCAGCCGCACGCCGCCTTGGGGTCCGGCTTGCCCCGGCGGCTCTGCTCAATCATCTCGCCCAGCGCGTTCTCGGCCAACGCCAGTTGTTGGCCGGCGGCCCGCTGCAGCAGGCGCCAGGCGGCGCCGTCGCTGGCACCGGGCAGCTCCTTGCGCAGATGCATCATGGCCAGGTTGAACTGGCCGAGCGCTTCGCCGCGTGCGGCGGAGGCCGTGAAGCCGCGTGCGGCGGCTTTGAGGTTGCCTTCGTCGTAGGCGGTGAGCGCGTCTGCCAACGGGCCGGCGTGAGCGAGCGAGCACGCCAGCAGCAGGGCGGTGATCCAGGGTGTTTTCATGAAGGGCAGTCGTCGGGGCGGAGCGAGGCCTTACGGCGGTTCCCTATGATGCCGCGCATGATCGTCAAGACCCTGGGGCCGGTGGAATACCTGCCCACGCTGGAGGCCATGCGGGCGTTCACCGCGGCGCGCACGGCCGACACGCCGGATGAACTCTGGCTGTGCGAGCACCCGCCCACGTTCACGCAAGGCCTGGCCGGCAAGCCGGAGCACCTGCTGCTGCCCGGCCACATCCCGGTGGTTGAGACGGAGCGCGGCGGCCAGGTGACGTACCACGGCCCGGGGCAGGTGACGGCCTATCCGCTGGTGGACCTGCGTCGGCTGGGCATCTTCGTCAAGGAATACGTGTTCCGGCTGGAGACGGCGCTGATCCAGACGTTGGACAGCTACGGTGTGACCGGCCTGCGGGTGGCGGGCGCGCCGGGCATCTACGTTCGGCCGGCCGACCCCGCCAGCCACGCGGCGTTGGCCGGCCCGGCGGACCCGAACGACGCGTTCCGGGGCCTGGCCAAGATTGCCGCGCTGGGCATCAAGGTCAGCCGCCATTGCACGTACCACGGCCTGGCTTTGAACGTGGCGATGGACTTGGAACCCTTCCTGCGCATCAACCCCTGTGGCTATCAGGGCCTGGAAACCACTTCCCTCGATAAAATCGGGGTTTCTACGGACTGGTCCACCGCGGCCAGCCGTCTCGCCGAGCGCCTCTCGGCCCAGCTGACCTCTTGATCATGTCTGACACCTCCTACGACCCGACCGTCAAGCAAAAAGCCGAGGCCAAGACCTCGCGCATCCCGATCAAGATCGTGCCGGCCGAGGTGCTGAAGAAGCCCGACTGGATTCGCGTGAAGGCCGGTTCGCCCAGCACCCGCTTCTACGAGATCAAGAACATCTTGCGCGAGCACAAGCTGCACACGGTGTGTGAGGAAGCCAGTTGCCCCAACATCGGCGAGTGCTTCGGCAAGGGCACGGCCACGTTCATGATCATGGGCGACAAGTGCACCCGCCGCTGCCCGTTCTGCGACGTGGGCCACGGCCGGCCGGACCCGCTGGATGTGAACGAACCCGAGAACCTGGCCAAGACCATCGCGGCCCTGAAGCTCAAGTACGTGGTCATCACCAGCGTGGACCGCGACGACCTGAAGGACGGCGGCGCCGGCCACTTCGCCGAGTGCATCACCAAGGTGCGTGAACTCAGCCCCAGCACGCAGATCGAGGTGCTGGTGCCGGACTTCCGCGGCCGTGCCGACCGCGCGCTCAACATCCTGAAGGCCGCGCCGCCGGATGTGATGAACCACAACCTGGAAACCGCGCCGCGCCTGTACAAGGAAGCGCGCCCGGGGTCGGACTACGAGTTCAGCCTGAACCTGCTCAAGCGCTTCAAGGAAGAAGTGCCCGGCGTGCCGACCAAGAGCGGCATCATGGTCGGCCTGGGCGAAACGGACGACGAGATCCGCCAGGTGATGCGCGACATGCGCGCGCACAACATCGACATGATCACCATCGGCCAGTACCTGGCGCCGTCCGGCCACCACCTGCCGGTGCGCCGCTACGTCACGCCGGACGCGTTCAAGCAGTTCGAGAAGGAAGCCTACGAACTGGGCTTCACGCACGCCGCCGTCGGTGCCATGGTGCGTTCCAGCTACCACGCCGACGTGCAGGCGCATGCCGCGTTGAACCCGGCGCTGAACCCTGCGCAGAACCCGGCGGCTTGACCTGCCCGGCGTGGGCGGCGGCCCTGCGGGCGTCGCTCAGGCTTGCGCCAGCAGTTGCTCGATGAGTTGGTGCAGGGCGGCGAAGTCGGGCTCGCCCACGTAGCGCTTCACGATCTCGCCGCGCTTGTTGATCAAAAAGGTCGTCGGCGTCATCTGCACCTGACCGAAGGCGCTGGCCACGGCGCCGGTGTTGTCGATGGCCACGCCGAATGGCAGCTTGCGCGTCTCGGCGAACTTGGACACGAAGGCCGGCGGGTCGTAGCTCATGGCCACGGCCACGGTGTCCAGCCCGCGCGACTTGTACTTCTCGTGCGTGGCGACGATCTGCGGCATCTCCTTCACGCAGGTCGCGCAGCTGGTGGCCCAGAAGTTCACCACCATCACCTTGCCGTTCCAGCCGGCGGAGCTGAGCTTCTGGCCGTCCAGCAGCACATAGTCGACCGCCGGGGCCTGTTCGCGGGCGCAGCCGCTGATGGCGAGGGCGCCCAGCAGGGCAGCGGTGGCGGTGAGGGTGCGGCGGGACAGCATGCGCTGAATTCTAGGCAGCGCGTGTGCCCGAGGTGGGCTCAGGGCCGTCGGCCCAGTTCGAACATCAGCAGCGACGGCAACGCATCCGGCAGGTGGCGGCGCGAGATGCGGGCCATGCCGTCATGCGTGGCGGTGGAGAGTTGGGTGCGGTGCTCGCCGTCGAACATCTCCACGAAAGTGAATTCCGGCACCTCGTGCTGGATGCCGGCCACCAGGTGCAGCATCGCATCACCGCTCAGCGCGGCATCGAACAGCAGCGCGTGAGGCAAGCCCTCGCGGCAGAACTGCTCGGCCTCGGCGACGTCACTCACGCAGTCCACCAGCATGCCCATGTGCCGCACCGCAGCTTGCGCCTCGGCGCGAAGCTCACGGTTGCCGCACACGATGAGCAGCTGGCAGCCAGCCAGCGGCCGGGAATTGCCGCTGAGCCGCTCGGCCTCAGCCTCCAGCCGGGCATGGGTGCTGTCGGGTTCCTGCGGCGCCTCTTCCGACACGAGTTGGTTGAACTCCAGCGTCAGCAGCGTGATGCCGGCTTCCTGCTCGCGCAGCGGCAAGACGCCCAGCGTGATCGCGGTCTGCTCCAGCAGCCGCCAGGCCAGGGAGTCGAGTTCCGGCTCGCCCGCATCGGCGGTGCCGTGGGCGGCATCGTCCATCAGCTCCAGCGCCCGGTGGGCGAAGCGGCAGCTCAGTCGGGCCTTGACGGGCCAGGGCGTGAGGTCCAGCCGCAGGTCCACCGACGAGTGGGTGAGCGACAGCGCCCAGTCCATCAGCGCGTTGAGCAAGGCGAACAGCAGCGAGCCGTCGGCCCAGATTTCCACCGGCTGCAGCGATTGCCGCACCTGCACGCCCCGGCTCTGGGTTTCGCGGCTGCGCTGGGCCAGCACGCTGCGCAGCATCTGGGTGAGGTGCTGGCGCTCGCGATTCAAGCGCAGCCGGCCGGACGCCAGTCGCGCCAGTTGTTGGCCCAACATGCCCGCGGTGCGGGCGTCGTCCACGCTGCGGCGCAACAGCCGCAGGCCGCGCCGGTCGATCTGGCCGGTGCTGGCCAGGGTCTGGATCTGCTCCAGCGCCGTGCTCAGTGGCCCGGCGATCTCGGCGCCGAGTTGCTGGACGATGTCCGCCCATTGGACCGGTGTCGGCTCCGACATGACATCGTTGGCAGCACTGGCTGGCGCAGAAGAAGGCGTGGTGGACATGGGCCGGGATTGGCGGAGCGGCGACTGTGAGTTCTAGGGATTGATTTCGGCGCCGTGCGTCAGCCCATCTTGCAGGCGCCGCCCCACCCCCTCCACCCCGCGAGCAGGGGGAAACCCTCGGGTCAGGGGTGGGTGAACCCTCACGCGATGACGCCCGCCGCGCGCCAGGCTGCGATGTCTGCGTCGCTGCAGCCCGCTTCGCGCAGCAGTTCGTCGCTGTGCTGGCCCAGCAGCGGCGGGGCGTGCCGGTAGGTGACCGGCGTGGCCGACAGCTTCATGGGGCTGGCGACCAAGCGCAGCTGGTCGGTCAGGGGGTGCGGCAACGACACCACCGCGTCGCGCGCCTGCGCCTGCGGGTCAGCCAGCGCCTCGCCGATGGAATTGATCGAGCCGCACGGCACCTTGGCCGCCTCCAGCGCCGCGAGCCAGTCGTTGCGCGGCCGTTGCCGGATGACGGCCTCCAGCAGCGGCACCAGCACCTGCCGGTTGCGCACGCGGTCGGCGTTGGTGGCAAAGCGCGGGTCGGCGGCCCACTCGGGGTGGTCCGCAATCTCGCAGAACTTGGCGAACTGCCGGTCGTTGCCCACCGCAAGGATCAGGTGGCCGTCCTGTGCTTCAAACACCTGGTAGGGCACGATGTTCTGGTGGGCGTTGCCCATGCGGCCGGGCGCCTCACCGCTGCACAGGTAATTGCTGCCCAGGTTGGCCAGCATCGCCAGTTGGGTGTCGAACAGGGCCATGTCGATGACCTGGCCCTGGCCAGTGGCGTCGCGATGGCGCAGCGCGGCCAGGATGGCCACGGTCGCGTACATGCCGGTGAACAGGTCCGCCACCGCCACGCCCACCTTCTGCGGGCCGCCGCCGGGCTGGTCGTCGCGCTCGCCCGTCACGCTCATCAGGCCGCCCATGCCCTGCACGGCGTAGTCGTAGCCGGCGCGTTCGGCGTAGGGTCCCGTCTGGCCAAAGCCGGTGATGGAGCAGATCACCAGCCCCGGGTGCTCGGCGCGCAGACTGTTGGCGTCCAGCCCGTAGCGCGCCAGGTCGCCCACCTTGAAGTTCTCCACCAGCACGTCCACCTGGCCGGCCAGTTGGCGGACGATGGCCTGGCCCTGGGGTGTGGCCAGATCCACTGCCAGCGAGCGCTTGTTGCGGTTGGCGCCCAAGAAGTAAGCGGCCTCGGTGGTGTCGTGGCCGTCGGCGGCTTTCAAATAGGGCGGGCCCCAGGCCCGGGTGTCGTCGCCGCTGCCGGGGCGCTCGATCTTGATCACGTCGGCGCCCAGGTCGGCCAGGGTCTGGGTGCACCAGGGGCCAGCCAGCACGCGTGACAAATCGAGCACGCGCACGCCGGCGAGCGCTTGAGGAGGAAACATCGGTTGCATGCAGGAATTGTCCGCGGCGGGCTGCCGATAATTCCGCCATGCAGCGCCCCACCATCGCCGGATTTGCCCTAATCGCCGCCACCCTGCTGACGGCCTGCCAGCCGGCGCTGAACTGGCGCGAAATCCGCCCCACCGGCAGCGGCTTGCGGGCGCAGTTCCCCTGCAAGCCGGATCAGGACGTGCGCAAAGACAAAGGCCTGGCCCAGTGTGAGGCGGGCGATCTGGGCTTTGCCGTGTCGTGGGCGGACGTCCCGGATGCCACGCAGTCCGGTGCCGCGCTGCAAGCGATGGCGCAGGCGCTGGCGGGCAAGCTGCAGCAGCCGCTGCCGGCGGCCACGCCCGTGGCCGTGCCGGGCATGACCCCGTTGCCCGAGGCGGCGCAGTACCGCTGGGTGACGCCCACGGGCGTCACGCGGGTGGCAGTGTTTGCGTACGGCGGCCGCGTCTACCAGGCCCTCATGACCGCGGCACGCGACGACGCCGCGGCGTGGGACACCTTCCGCACGGCCTTGGCCGTCGATGCCGCCCGCTAACATCCGGGCATGCCTCATTTGCTTGTGATCGCCCACGCACCGCTGGCCTCTGCGCTGCGGCAGGTGGCCGAGCACACCTTCCCGGATTGCGCGCCGACCCTGTCGGTGCTGGACGTCGACCCCGGCATGTGTGCCGACGATGTCGAAGCCGCCGCGCGCGACCTCATGACGGCTTCGCTGCCCGCCGAATGGCTGGTGTTGACCGACGTGTTCGGTGCCACCCCGTGCAATGGCGCGCAGCGTCTGGCCGGGGCTGGCGTTCAGGTGCTCAGCGGTGTCAACGTGCCCATGCTGTGGCGCACGTTGTGCTACGCCGGGCAAAAGTCCTTGACGGAGCTGGCCCAGCGCGCCGTGCAGGGTGCCACCAGCGGCGTCGTTGCCACGCCCCCCTTGCCGCTCAACGAATGATCAAGTCCACGCTCACCATCAGCAACAAGCTCGGCCTGCATGCGCGGGCCTCGGCCAAACTCACCAAGCTGGCCGGCAGCTTCAAGTGCGAGGTCTACATGACACGCAACGGGCGCCGGGTGAACGCCAAAAGCATCATGGGCGTGATGATGCTGGCCGCCGGGCTGGGCGCCACGGTGGAGTTGGAAACCGACGGTGATGACGAGCAGGCTGCGCAAGAGGCCATCACCGCCCTCGTCAACGACAAGTTCGGCGAAGGCCAGTGAACGGCTGATCAGCCGCTGATGCGGCGAAAGCGCGCCGGCAGGTCGGCGGTGCGCAGGATCAGCGGCAGGTCGGCCGTGTTGAAGTCAGGGTCCCAAGCGGGCTCACCCATCAGCTTCGCGCCACAGCGCAGGTAGCCGCGGATCAGCGCCGGCGGCTCCACTTGCAGGTCTTGGCGCAGGTGGTCGATCGGCAGCGGCAGGCGCGGGCGCACCTGGCAGTCGATGGAGGCCAGGTGCTCAGCGGCGATCTGGCGCCACAGGCTGGCGGCGAAGTGGCCGCCGTCACGCATGCTGACGCTGGCGCAGCCGATCACGGTGTCCAGCCCATTGCGGGCCATGAACTCGGCCAGCGCTCCCCACAGCGACAGGATCGCGCCGCCGCTGCGGTGATCCGCGTGCACGCAGGAGCGGCCGATCTCGGCCACCCGGTGCCGCATGCCGCGCAGGCGCGTCAGGTCGAACTCAGTGTCGCTGTACAGGCCACCGGCGCGCTTGGCGGCGGCGGGCGTCAGCACGCGGTAGGTGCCCACCACGGCGCCAAGGTCGCCGTCTTCGTCGGTGGCGCGCACCAGCAGGTGCTCGCAATACGCGTCGAACAGGTCGACATCCAGGCCCGCCGGCCCGCTTGCCGGCGTGGGCAGGCGGGCGCCCATTTCCACGGCAAAGACTTGGTAGCGCAGGGCCTGGGCCTCACGCACCTCGGATTCAGTTTGCGCCCAGCTGACGGACAGGCGCGACTTGGACGGACGCTGCGCAAGCGGCAGGCCGGTGGCATGCGACAGCGCATGCGTGACGATGGGGCTGCGGTTCATGGCCGCCATGCTGCGGATGTGCTTTGACGGCGCGGTGAATTCCCTATGAAAAAACCATGACGCCGACCTGCGGCCCAACGCGATACATTGAGCCGTTGTGGGGGAGCGCTGATGAGTTTTCAGGTGTTTGGCATCGCGGTGTCACGGGGCGTGGCCATTGGGCGTGCCGTGCTGGTGGCGTCCAGCCGCGTGGACGTGGCGCACTACTTTGTGCTCCCGTCCGACATCCAGCCCGAGATCGATCGACTGCTGCGAGCGCGCGACGCCGTGGTGCAGGAACTGGAAGTCCTGAAGACGGAATTGCCAGAAGACGCGCCGCACGAGCTGGCCGCGCTGCTGGACGTGCACCTCATGCTGTTGCACGACGAGGCCTTCACCGGCGGCGCCACGCAGTGGATCGTCGATCGCCACTACAACGCCGAATGGGCGCTGTCCGCTCAATTGGAGGTACTCGCCCGCCAGTTCGATGAAATGGAGGACGAGTACCTGCGCGAACGCAAGGCCGACCTGGAGCAGGTGGTGGAGCGAGTGCTGCGCGCATTGGCGCTGGAGCAGGGCACCGTGCCTCAACCTGCAACGCCGCGTGACTTTGCCGGCGAGGACCCCTTGCTCCTGGTGGCGGCGGACATCGCGCCCGCCGACATGATCCAGTTCAAGCGCAGCGTGTTCCGCGGCTTCATCACCGACATCGGCGGCAAGACGTCCCACACCGCCATCGTCGCCCGCAGCATGGACATTCCGGCCGTGGTGGGCACGCGAGAAGCGTCCCGCCTCATCATGCAGGACGACTGGGTGATCATCGACGGCGATGCGGGCATCGTCATCGTGAACCCCTCGCCCATCGTGCTGGAGGAGTACCGATTCCGGCAGCGGCAAAGTGAACTGGAGCGCGCGCGCCTGGGGCGCTTGCGGCACACGCCGGCCGTCACCATGGACGGCGAACCCATCGAGCTGCACGCCAACATTGAAATGCCGGCTGATGCGGAGGCGGCCATTGCAGCGGGCGCGACGGGCGTGGGCCTGTTCCGCAGCGAATTCCTGTTCATGAACCGCGACGGCGAACTGCCCAGCGAGGAAGAACAGTTCGAGGCCTACAAAGCGGCGGTGCAGGCCATGAAGGGCATGCCGGTCACCATCCGCACGGTGGACGTGGGGGCGGACAAGCCGCTGGATCGGTTGACCGTGAATGAGCTGCGCCACGAACACGTGCTCAACCCCGCCATGGGCCTGCGCGCGATTCGCTGGAGCCTCGCCGAGCCGAGCATGTTTCGCCAGCAGCTGCGTGCCATCTACCGGGCCAGCGCGTTCGGCAAGGTCAAGTTGTTGATTCCGATGGTGGCGCACCTGGCTGAGGTGCGGCAAATCCTGGAGACCGTGCGCAAGGTCCAGCAACAGCTGACGGATGCCGGGCATGCCTACACCCGGGTGGAACTGGGCGTGATGATCGAGATCCCGGCTGCTGCGGTCATGCTGCCGCTGCTGCTGCGCCATGTGGACTTTGTGTCCATCGGCACCAACGACCTGATTCAGTACACGTTGGCCATCGACCGGGCCGATGAAGCGGTCGCACACCTGTACGACCCTTGGCATCCGGCGGTTCTCCACCTGATCGCACGCTCGATTGCCGAGGCGCGCGCCGCAGGCAAGGGCGTGAGCGTCTGCGGTGAGATGGCGGGCGATCCGGTCTTCAGTGAATTGCTGCTGGCCATGGGGCTGCGCAGCTTCTCCATGCATCCGTCCCAGATTCCGGCGGTGAAGCAACGCATCCTGCGGGCTGATGCACAGCGATTGGCGCAGGCGTTGCCGGCCATTCTGGCCAGTGACGACCCGCAAACAACCGCTGGTCAGGAACTAGGCGCAGGCCGCACGGCAGGGGCTGCGCTGCATTGACACCGTGCAGCAGGCACGGGCCACAGCGCGCGGTGCATCGAGACATCACGCGTCAGCCGGCAGCACTGCCGACGCCGCTTTGAAAGAATTTCCGCCGAAGTCTTGCGCTCCCGAAAAAACCTGTGCTACAGTCGTGGGCTTCGCTGATGACAACGCAGCGCGAGTCGCAAGACAAGCGGTGAGTCATTGGCGAAGGGCTTGACCGAAAGGTTGGGCGGCGAGCTTTGAAGTTCGTCGGGTGCTGAAAGCTTCGAAAAAGAAATTTTCAAAAAGTACTTGACGACACTGCAAAAGCAGGTAAGAATCTCGCTTCTGCGCTGATGACGACAAAACGAAGTCAGCGACGCAAAACGAAGGGCGCAAGTTCTGAGTGATGCGGATGTTCTTTAAGAATTAGCAGCCGATAAGCGTGGGCGTTTGAGGCGAAGTGATGTTGTCAGGTGACTGATGACGGTCCTTCGGACTTTAAACGCTC
>NZ_JBIGIB010000004.1:0-593232 GCF_043555935.1 Pelomonas baiyunensis
CCTACGTGAGCCTCTGTTGGACACTTGAGAACGCGTTACCCATGTCCTGGCACGGGTGTTACCCATGTCTCCGGTCTAAACAGCCCGGCAGAAGAAAGTTACCCGCCCGCCGGGGCGGACTCCCGGCTCGGTGCACCGAACGGAAAAGGCTCCAGGCAAAAACGCCCAACAGCCATCACCCCTCCCGATCCCAAACCACCCCCTCCTCCGTCAACATCGCATCCAACGCCACATCCAGCGCACTGGGTTTGAGCAACGGCAAAAAGCCATGCGCATAGCCAATGCCCACCGCCGCAGGACGGGGCTGCATCTCAGACAGGGTCTTGTCCATGAACCCGCCGCCGTACCCGAGCCGCAGGCCGCAGGGCCCAAAGCCCAGGCAGGGCACCAGCATCAGCTGCGGGCGGAACTCCTCGGTGCCCTTGGGCTTGGGGATGTGGAAGGCGTCTTCCTCCATCGGGCAGCCGGGGTACCAGACGTGAAAGCGCAGCGTGCGGTGTTCTTTGTCCACCACGGGCAGGCCGATGCGGCGTTCCGGGTGGTCTTCGCTCCAGCGGTACAGCGCGGGCAGCGGGTCGAACTCGCCCTTGATGGGCCAGTACGCGCCGATGGTGGTTTCCTTGCGCCGCAGCAGCCACACCCGCAGCACCTCCTGCAGGTCGGCCGCCAGCGCCAGTCGGTTGGGCAAGGCCAGGCGTTGGGCAATCAGCTTGTGCCGGATCACGGCGCGGTCGTTCGCATCCATGACCGTGCAGCTTACAGTGGCCCGCCATGGCCGATCCCTTCACCGAACTCTGCGTCGAGATGCTCTCGCCCCTGGGGCCCGTGCGGGTGCGCCGCATGTTCGGCGGGCAGGGCATTTACGTGGACGAGCTGTTCATGGCGCTCATCGTGCAGAACCAGCTCTACCTCAAGGCCGACGACACCACGCGTGAGCGCTTCGTGGCCGCCGGCTGCGAGCCCTTCAGCTACAGCACAGCCACCGGCGAACGCCAGGTGATGAGCTACTACCGCCCGCCGGAAGACGCGCTCGAATCGCCCCCGTTGATGCTGCCGTGGGCGCGGCTGGCGCTGGAGGCCGCACTGCGGGCGACCAATGCCAAGGCGGGCAAGCCTGCCGCAAAGAAGGTCGCCAGGAAGGCGACCAAGAAGGCCACACAGACAGCCGCCAAGAAATCAGCGCCCGCCCAGCCGTCGGCCGCCAAAAAGGCCGCGCCCCGCCGGGGCTGAGGCGGGCGGCACCAGCAGCTCGAACTCCGCGGCCGGCCAGCCTTCCAGCACTGCCGCCTGGCCCGGTGCCAGCGCCACGGCTTCGCCCGCTTCCAGCCAGCAGTCCTGCGCCGGCGCATCGGCCGTGCCAGCCAGCGTGAGCCACACCCGGCCCCGCGCCACCGCCAGGCGCCGGGCCTCGGCCGCGCCCGCCAGGGTCAGGGCCCGGCCACGGGTCAGGTGCCATACCGATTGCGCATCACTCATGACGACTCTCCTGCGTTGATGCCATGAATTCTGCGAAGCGGAGCCACCACCGTCCAATGACTCCGCCGCACGGATTGATACCATTCCTTCATGAATCAACCGCTGCGCCAACGCCCGTTGTCCATCGGCCCGCTGCGGGCCTTCGAGGCCGTGGCGCGGCTGCTGTCTTTCCGCGCGGCGGCGGAGGAGCTGAGCCTCACGCAGTCGGCCATCAGCCGCCAGATTCAGGCGTTAGAGGAAGAAATCGGCTGCGTGCTGTTCCTGCGCGGCACGCGCAAGGTGGAGCTGTCGGGCGACGGCGCCATGCTGCTGCCCACCGCCGTGGCCGTGCTCTCGCGCCTGGACCAGACCGTGCGCCAGATCCGCCGCGCCCGCGGCCGGCGGGTGGTGAACGTCAGCACGTTTGCGTCGTTCGCATCGCTGTGGCTCATCCCGCGGCTGGAAGCCTTCCAGCGCGCGCATGAAGACATCGACATCCGCGTCTCCGCCTACGACCGCAAGGTGGACCTGGACGACGGCGAAAGCGACCTCGCCCTGCGCTACGACGACGCGCCCTCGGTGCCGGCCGGTGCCGAGCAGCTGTTCGAGGAGATCCTGTCGCCCTGCGTCAGCCCCTGGTACCTCAAGAAGCCCCCCGCGCCGCTCAAGCGCCCGGCCGACCTGTCGGGCCACGCGCTGGCCGAGGAAGACGACCCCCGCCCCAGTGCCGAGTACCTGAGCTGGCGCCGCTGGCTGACCGAGCTGGGCCAGCCCGACCTGCAGCCGCGCCGCTGGCTGTATCTCAACTTCACCTACCAGCAGGTGCAGGCCGCCCTCACCGGCCAGGGCGTGGCGCTGGCCCGGCTGCCACTGGTGCACGAGCACCTGGAACGCGGCGAACTGGTGGAACCCTTCGGCCAGGCCGGCCGCCTGGGCAGCCCCTTCAGCTACTGGCTCATCACCGGCCCCAACGCCGCGCGGCGGCCCGAGGTGCAGCAGTTTGCCGACTGGGTGCGCGCGCAGGCGGCGGTGACGCGGGGGCAGTTGGCCGGGGTGTGAGCCTCAATGCCCGGCCGAGGTGGCCGGGGCGGGTTCGCCCACCACCCTCGCCAACGCCTCCGCCAGCGCCCGCTGTGACCGCAGCACATGACTCACGCCGGCCTCGGCCAGCCATTGCTCTTCTTCGTCGGTGTGCGCCAGCACGGCGCAACGCAGTGCGGGGTTGAGCTGGCGGGCCGGCGCCAGCAGGGCGGGCACGCCGCGCACGTCGGCCAGCGCCACCACCAGCCAGGCGGCATGGGTGATGTGGGCTTGGATCAGCGTCGCGGCCTCGGCGGCGTCGCCCAGCACGGCGGCTTGGCCGCTGGCACGCAAGTGCTCCACCACATCGCGGTCGCGGTCGATGACCACCACGGGCCGCTCGCCCAAGAGGCCATGCAGGGCTGTGCCCAGCGTGCCATGGCCCACCAGCACGATCTGGCCGGCGAGCGCCGTGCGGGGGGTGTTGGCGGGCAGTTCAGCCAGTGGGTCGTCGCGCGCTTCCAGCTGGCGGGCCCAGGCGGAGCGCTTCAGCACCCAGCGGCGCAGCGGCTCCACGCCCGAGAACAGCAGCGGGTTGAGCGCGATGGACACGATGGCACCCGCCACCACCAGGCTGGTGGCCTCGGCCGGCACCAGGCCCAGGCTTTGCCCCAGGCCCAGCAGGATGAAGCTGAACTCGCCGATCTGCGCCAGGCTCACGGCCACGGTGAGCGCCGTGGAGAGCGGGTACTTCAGCAGCAGAACCAGCGCCCCGGCGGCCAGCGTCTTGCCCACCAGAATGACCGCCACCGTGGCCAGCACCGCCAGCGGCTGCTGCAGCAAGATGCGCGGGTCGAACAGCATGCCCACGGCCACGAAGAACAGCACGGCGAAGGCGTCGCGCAGCGGCAGGCTCTCGTGCGCCGCGCGCTCGCTGAAGGCGGATTCCCGCAGCACCAGGCCGGCGAAGAAGGCGCCCAGCGCGACGCTCACGCCGAACAGCGCGGCCGCGCCCACGGCCAAGCCAATGGCAGCCGCCACGGTGGCCAGCGTGAACAGCTCGCGCGAGCCGGTGCGGTTGACCTGCCACAGCAACCAGGGCAGCAAGCGGCGCCCGGCAATCAACATCACGGCCACGAAGGCGGCCACCGCCAGCAGCGTGGTGACGATGGTGACGGCCAGGTTGCCGCCACTGCCTTCGCCCTTGCCGCCCAGCACGGGCAGCAGCACCAGCGCCAGCACCATGGCCAGGTCTTCCACCACCAGCCAGCCGACGGCGATTCGGCCGTTGCCGGTGTGCAGCAACTCGCGTGACTCCAGCGCCCGCAGCAGCACCACCGTGCTGGCCACCGACAGCGCCAGGCCAAATACCAGCGACGCGGCCACGTCCCAGCCCCACCAGAAGTGGGCCAGCCCCGCGCCCATGGCGGTGGCCGCGGCCATTTGCACCAGCGCACCGGGCAGCGCAATGCCCTTCACCGACACCAGATCGGCCACCGAGAAGTGCAGGCCCACGCCGAACATCAGCAGCATCACCCCCACCTCGGACAACTGCTGCGCCAGGTGCACATCGCCCACAAAGCCCGGCGTGTACGGCCCGATCAGCACGCCGGCCATCAGGTAGCCCACCAGGGCCGGCAGGCGCGCCCACTGGGCCAGCAGGCCCAGCACGAGCGCCAGGCCGAAGGCGGCAGCCAGCGTGGAGATCAGGGTCATGCCGTCGTGCATCGTGCGGGGGGCTTTCAGTCAGGGGCGATCACGTCGCGTTCGGTCAGGATGAGGGTCAAGGGCTGGTCGTGCGCCTCGACGGGGAAGTCCACCTCGCCGCCGCTCCAGGCCAGGCCCACGGTCGTGACCCCGGGGTTAGCCGCCAGAAAACGGTCGAAGTAGCCCCCACCATAGCCCAGCCGAAAGCCCTGCCGGCTGAAGCCCACACAGGGCACCAGCACCACGTCCGGCACGGCCACGGCGCCGCTGGCGGTGGGGATGCCGCATTCGTCTTGTGCCGTGGGTTCGCGGCCGTCCCAGCGGCGGAACTGCATCTGCGCGGGCTCGCGCCGCGCGAATGGCAAAGCCCGCGCCCAGGGCAGCGCCCCTGGGTTAAATTCGCCCGCAAGAGGCCAGTAAACCCCGAGCAGTTCCGGTTCCAGCTGGGCCAGCACCTCGCGCAATGACGCGTCCAGCGCGGCTTGTGCGGCCGCAAAGGCCGGCGTGGCCGCAAAGGCGCGGCGGGCGGTGATCAGTTCCCGGCGCAAGGCGGCGCGGTCAGCAGGCACGGGGTGGGTCATGGCAAACGGAGCGGTGGTGCGTATGAAGTGGGCGATTTTCAAGGTCTTGGGGCGCAGCGTGGCGGCAACTGCCGGCGCGGCGCTGATGCTGGCTGCGAGCCAGGCCCAGGCCCAGACTCCCGCCCCGGCTGCAGCCGCCGCCGCCGCCACCGCCACCGACCTGACCGTGCAGGCCCGCGAGGCCTGGGTCAAGCGAGACCGCAAGCGCCTGGCCGCGTTGGTGGAGGCCGCGCGCACCCAAGGCCACCCGCTGGCCGGCTGGGTGGAGTACTTCGAGCTGAACGCCCGTTTGAGCGAAGTGCGCCAGCCCGAGATGGACGCCTTCTACGCCCGCCACCCCGGCAGTTACGTGGAAGACCGCCTGCGCAACGACTGGCTGCTGGAACTGGGCCGCCGCCGGGACTGGGCCAACTTCCGGCGCGATCACGCCAACTACCAGATGCGCGACGACCGCGAGGTGGCCTGCTACGCCCTGCTGGCCGAGCCGGGCAAGGTGGCCGTGGAGGCCGCTCGCGCAGCGTGGTTCGCGCAGAAAGACGGCGACGACGGCTGCCAGCAACTGGCCGCCGCGATGGTGGACGCCGGCGCCTTCAAGCCCGAGCTGCTGTGGGCCAAGGCCCGCATCGCCACCGAGCAGGCCCGCCCCCGCGCCGCCCGCCAGGCCGTGGCCCTGCTGGGCCAAAAGGCGCTGGACCAAAAGCTCGCCGAGCTGCAAGACAACGCCGGCCGCTACCTCACCCGCAAGGCCCGCAGCGCGCCGCGCTTCGATGCCGAACTGACCGGCCTGGCCCTGGCCCGCGTGGCCGCGACCGACCCTGACCAGGCCGCCGACCTGCTGCGCGACAAGTGGCGCGGCCTGCCCGCTGAGGTGCAGGCCTGGCTGTGGGTGCAGATCGGCCGCCAGCAGGCCCTGCGCCTGCAAGACACGGCGCTGGCCAGCTTCGAGCGGGCCGACAAGCTCGCCCCCGACCTGCCCTGGACGGACGACGCCCTCGCCTGGGCCGCCCGCGCCGCCCTGCGCGCCAAGAACCCGGCCGTGGCGCTGCGCGCGATCGACCGCATGAGCGCCAACGAGCAGCGCGAACCCGCCTGGGCCTACTGGAAGGCCCGCGCCATTCGCCAGCAAGGCGACACGGCAGGTGCCCGCACGCAGCTCACCGCCCTGGCCGCGCAACCGCTGACCTACTTCGGCCGCCTGGCTGCCGAAGACCTGGGCCAACCCACACCGCTGCCCCCGGCGCCTGCGCCGCTCACGGCCGACGAGCGCCGCGCCGCCCGCAGCCACGCGGGCCTCACGCGGGCGCTGCAGCTCATCGACCTGGGGCTGCGCAACGAAGGCGTGCGGGAGTGGAACTTCTCGCTGCGCGGCATGAACGACCGCGCCCTGCTGGCCGC
The DNA here is from genome assembly GCF_043555935.1 of Pelomonas baiyunensis. NCBI lineage: Bacteria > Pseudomonadati > Pseudomonadota > Betaproteobacteria > Burkholderiales > Sphaerotilaceae > Roseateles > Pelomonas baiyunensis. Next base: position 6,159 of record NZ_JBIGIB010000004.1, read on the forward strand.
CGCGCAGGAGGCCTGCGACCGCGAGGTGTGGGACCGCTGCATCAACACCAGCGAGCGCACCCGCAACGAGGTGGACATCGCCCAGCGCTACCCCCTGCCCCACCGGGCCGAGTTACAACGCGAGGCCCAGGCCGCCGGGCTCGATGCGGCCTACGTGTACGGGCTGATCCGCCAGGAATCGCGCTTCGTGCTGGATGCGCGCTCGCACGTGGGCGCCGCCGGCCTGATGCAGGTGATGCCCGCCACCGCCAAGTGGACGGCCAAGAAGGTGGGGCTGGACTACAGCGCCGAGCGCATGCACGACCGCGACTTCAACCTGCGCATCGGCACCCAGTACCTGAAGCTGGTGCTGGACCGCTTTGACGGCGCGCAGGCCCTGGCCGCCGCGGCCTACAACGCCGGCCCCAGCCGCCCGGCCCGCTGGCGCGACGGCCCGGTGCTGGACGCGGCCATCTGGGCCGAGAACATTCCCTTCAACGAAACCCGCGACTACGTGCGCAAGGTGCTGCTGGGCGGCGCCGTGTACGCGCAGGTGCTGGGCCTGCCCGCCACCCGGCTGCGCGAGCGGCTGGGGGCCAGCGTGGGGCCGGCGGGCGCCAGCGCGGCGGATGTCAGCGATGTGCCGCCCGCGGCGGCAGGAGACGGCAAGTCATGACGCGATCGATTCTGGTGCTGGGCGGCAGCGGCTTTGTGGGCCGCGCGCTGTGCGAGCAACTCACGCGCGAACTGGGCGCGGGCGTGCGCATCACCGTGCCCACGCGGCGCTTGCGGCAGGCGCAAACCGTGCAAAGCCTGCCCGGCGTGACCGTGGTGCAGGCCGACGTGTTCCAGGACCTGCCGCGCCTGGCCGCCGGGCACGACACGGTGGTGAACCTGATCGCCATCCTGCAAGGCAGCGCGGCCGCGTTCGAGCGCGCGCATGTGGAGCTGCCGCGGCGCATCACCGCTGGCCTGCATGCCGCGGGCGTAAAACGCTTGGTGCACGTGAGCGCGCTGGGCGTCAGCCCGCAGGCGCCGTCGCACTACCTGCGCAGCAAGGCGGCTGGCGAGGCCGTGCTGCAACTGGCGGCCCAAACCCAGGGGCTGGACCTGACCGTGGTGCGCCCCTCGCTGGTGTTCGGCGCGGGGGACCGCAGCGTGAACCTGTTTGCCGCGCTGCAACGCCTGGCCCCGGTGATGCCGCTGGCCGGCGCTGGCGCCCTGCTGCAGCCGGTGTGGGTGCAAGACCTGGCCCGCGCGCTGGTGGCCGTGCTGTGCCGCCCCGAGACCGTGGGCCAGACCTTCGAGGTGGCCGGCCCGCGCGCGCTGACGCTGGGCGCGCTGGTGCAACTGGCTGGCCGCGTGGCGGGCTGCCCGCGCCCCGTGCTGCCGCTACCCGGCCCGCTGGCCACGCTGCAGGCGCTGGCCATGGAGTGCCTGCCCGGCGAGCCGCTGCTGTCGCGCGACAACCTGGCCTCGCTGACCGTGCCCAACGTGCCCAGCGGCAGCTTGCCCGGCCTGGCGGCGCTGGGCATTCAGCCCGCCGCGCTGGAAGCGGTGTTGCCCACCTACCTGGCGCCGGGCAGCGGCGTGGCGCGGCTGGACGCCTGGCGCGCCCGGCACTGAGGACGCATCAATCCGTTGCGGATTGATCAACCCGCCGAAGCCCCCGGCTGCGTAAGCTGGCGCATCCCTCACGAAAGCGCCCCATGAAGCTCTACATCGGCAACAAGAACTACTCCTCCTGGTCCATGCGCAGCGGCGTGCTGCTGGCGGCCTTCGGCATTCCGTTCGAGGAGGTGAAGCTGCGGTTCGACTTCTCGCCCGACTCGGCCTGGACGCGCGAGATCGCCCGCATCAGCCCCACCAAGCAGGTGCCGGTGCTGGTGGAGGACGACGGCTTCACGGTGTGGGAAACGCCCGCCATTGCGGAGTACGTGGCCGAGCGCTTTCCCGAGCACGCGATCTGGCCGCGCGAGCCCCAGGCCCGCGCCCGCGCCCGCAGCCTGTGCGCCGAGATGCACGCCGGCTTCGGCCGACTGCGCACGCTGTGCCCGATGAACATCGAGGCCTTCTTCCCCGAGGTGGGCGCCAAGCTCTGGGCCGAAGACGCCGGCCTGCGCGCCAACGTGGCCCGGCTCGAAGCCGCCTGGGCCGACGCCCTGGCCCGAAGCGGCGGCCCCTTCCTGTTCGGCGCGTTCTCGGCGGCCGACGCCTACTTTGCGCCGGTGGCGGTGCGTCTGAGCCGCTTCAGCCTGCCGGTCTCAGACACGGCCGCGGCGTACCGCGATGCGCTGTTGGCGCATCCGGCGGTGGAGGATTGGATTGCGGACGCGCTGCGGGAGCAGGACTTTGTGCCGGAGGATGAGCCGTATCGGACGGGGCGCTGAGGGGCTTTGGCGGCGAGCCGCTGTTGGGGGCTTTTGCCAAGAGCCTTTTGGGTTCGGTGCACCGTGCCGGGAGTCCCGCCCGGCGGCGGGGTAACTTTCTTCTGCTGCGCCAGAAGAAAGTCACCAAAGAAGAGGCGCTGAACCGCACACGGCCACTGGCCGGCGACGGACATCGCGCGAGAACAGCCATCCGGCTGCGAGCACGAAGCGAGCCGCTTCGCTCTCGCTGCTGTCCTTGTCACCAGCCCGAACGATCCACCGTCGGTGCGCCTAACGTCGGCTGAACGCCGAACTCACGAGTGCAAGACAAGCGCCGCCGGCGGCGCGTCGAGGCGGTGGCTGCATTTGCTGATGAGCCCGGCGTGCAGCCGGCGTTGAACGTGGAGAAGGTGCGAGGACTGACGGTCGGCACAAGTGGGCGGCGAGAGCGCAGCGGCTCGCTTCTACGCACCAGCCGAGCGACTGTTCTCGCGCGCGAGCTTCACCCGGGGCCGGATGGCGTGCGGTTAGCGCTTCTCTTTTGGTGACTTTTCTCTGGCAAGACAGAGAAAAGTTACTCGCCCGCCGGGGCGAACTCCCGGCTCGGTGCCTCGAACGGCAAAGGCTCTCAGCAAAAGCCCCCAACAACCACCAACCGCCCACAAAAAACGGGGCCGCAGCCCCGTTTCCCGTCAGAACTCCACCACCGACCGAATCGACTCCCCCCGCCGCATCAACTCGAACCCCTCGTTGATCTGCTCCAGCTTCAGCTTGTGCGTGATCAGCTCGTCGATGTTGACCTTGCCCTCCATGTACCAGTCCACGATCTTGGGCACATCGGTGCGGCCGCGGGCGCCGCCGAAGGCGGAGCCTTCCCATTTGCGGCCGGTCACGAGCTGGAAGGGCCGCGTCGAGATCTCGGCCCCGGCCGGTGCCACGCCGATGATGATGCTGCGGCCCCAGCCCTTGTGCGTGCACTCCAGCGCCTGACGCATCAACTGCACGTTGCCCACGCACTCGAAGGAGTAGTCGGCGCCGCCATCGGTCATCTGCACCAGGTGGTCCACCACGTTGGGCACGTCCTTGGGGTTCACGAAATCGGTCATGCCGAAGCGCCGTGCCATGGCCTCGCGCGCCGGGTTGATGTCCACGCCGATGATGCGGCCCGCGCCCACCATCTTGGCGCCCTGGATCACGTTCAGCCCGATGCCGCCCAGGCCGAACACCACCACCGTGGCGCCCGCCTCCACCTTGGCCGTGAACAGCACCGCGCCCACACCCGTGGTCACGCCGCAGCCGATGTAGCAGACCTTGTCGAACGGCGCGTCCGGGCGGATCTTGGCCAGCGCAATGCCGGGCACCACGATGTGGTTGGAGAAGGTGCTGGTGCCCATGTAGTGAAAGATGGGCTCGCCGTTCAGGCTGAAGCGCGAGGTGCCGTTGGGCATCAGGCCCTTGCCCTGCGTGGCGCGAATCGCCTGGCAGAGGTTGGTCTTGCGGCTGAGGCAGAACTTGCACTCGCGGCACTCCGGCGTGTAGAGCGGAATCACGTGGTCGCCCTTCTTCAGCCAAGGCACCTTGCTCTCCAGCACCACGCCGGCGCCTTCATGGCCCAGCACGGCGGGGAAGATGCCTTCGGGGTCGGCCCCCGACAGCGTGTATTCGTCGGTGTGGCAGATGCCGGTGGCCTTGACCTCCACCAGCACCTCGCCGTCTTTCGGGCCCTCCAGGTCAAGGGTTTCGATGGTCAGCGGCGCGCCGGCCTTCCAGGCCACGGCGGCGCGGGTTTGAATGCTCATGAATAGGCTCCTGCAGGGGGTTGAAGTTGGTGAAGGGCGGTGTCCAGCGCCTGCGCCTCCTGGCGGCACAGCCGCAGGCGGCGCAGCAGCCAGGGGGTCAGGTCGTGCTGGCCCAGGTGCTGGGGCCAGGCCCCGGCGTCGGCGTCGGGCGGCTCGAGGGGTTCGGGCGCGGCCCGCTCGGGGTGGGTGAGGTGGGCCACGCAGGCGTCGCGGGCCTGGGTCAGCGCGGCCTCTGCCGCGGCGCTGTCCAGGCGCTCGGTGCGGCGGCGCACCTGCTGCTGCACCGCGCCCAGCAAGGCCATCAGGCGGTAGCCGTGCGCCAGCACCGACTCGATCTCGGCCTCCGGCAGGCGCACGCTCTCCGGCTCGACCCGCGTGCGTTGCGCGGCGGCGGCCAGCGCTGCGAGCGCGGTGTAGGCCTGCTGGCGGCTCAGGCGCTGGGCGAGCTGCGCCTCGGCATCGGGCAGCCAGCGCAGCATGTTCACCGCATGCCGGGCCAGCGCCGTGCGCAGCTGGGCCGCCAGCCGGGGCACGGCCGCCCGCTCCCACGAGGGCAGCACGAAGCTGAACAGCCACGCCAGGCCCGCGCCCATCACCGTGTCGGCCAGGCGCTCGACGATGGCGGGGTCGCTGCCCGGCGCCAGCATCAGCGGTTGCAGCAGCGCCATCAGGGTGGCGGCGGTGGCGGCCACGCGGTAGCGGCGGTTCACGTAGGCATGGGCGGTGCCCACCGCGGCAATGAAGCACAGCGCCAGCAGCGGCGACCAGGTCAGGTGCGCCAGCAGCAGCACCAGCAGGCAGCCCTGCACGGTGCCGATGATCCGCTCGTTGCGGCGCGACAGCGTCTGCTCCAGGTTGCCGCGCAGCACCACGGCCACGCTCAGCATCAGCCAGAACGGATGGGCCGACCACGGCAGCATCGCACCCAGCGCGTAGGCCAGCGACAGCGCCAGCGCCGAGCGCAGCGCGTGCCGCATGACGCCCGATTGCAGCGTCAGGTGCGGCTTGAGCGCGGCCAGCGGCCAGCCCTCGGGCGAGACGAACGGCGCCAGCCGCTCCAGCGTCCACGGGGTGTCGGGGTCGTCCGGCCCGGCCTGGCGCGCCACCATGGCGGCCACATCGCCCAGCATGTGGCCCAGGCGCGACTGCAGCGCCGAAACCAGATGGGTGCGCGTGTCGCCCGGCGGTGCGCTCACCTCGGCCAGCCGCGCGGCCAGTTGCTGCGCCCAGGCCTCGGCCGACACCTCGGGCAGTGGCGCGCCATAGGCCACGGCATTGGCCAGGGCCGCCAGCACATCGGCCAGGTGGCGCAAGGTGTCGGCCAGCGCGGCGCGCCACTGGCGGCCGGGGAAGTCCTGGCCCAACAGCTCAGTGTCCAGCCGGCTGGCCAGCAGCAGGTCGCGCAGCTCGATCAGGCCCAGCAGCAGGTCGGTCTGCCGGCGGCTGCGCGGGGAGCGGCGCGCGGCGAACACCTGGTCGCGCGCGGCCTGCAGCGCATCGGCCAGCAGCACGTCGTCAGCAATAGACGCGCGGATGCGGGCTTCGTCAGCACTCACGGCCAGCGCAATGCGCTGCGCGCGGGAGCGCACCCGCTGCTCGGTGGCCCGCAGCGCCTGCGCCAAGGCCAGCTCACGCAGCCGGTGGCGCAGCACCACGGCCGCGCCGCGCGCCCACAGCGCGTACACGCAGCCGCCCAGCCCCACCCACGCCGCATGGGCCCAGGGCGAGGCCGCACCGGCGGTGCGGTCCCAGGCCATGCCGAACACCAGGGCCAGCACCGGCGCAAAGCTCAGCGGCCCAGCGCGCAGGCCCCAGGCCAGCGTCATCAACGACAGAAAGGCCACCCCCGCCACCAAGGCCACGGTGGCCAGCAGCGAGCCATCGGCCAGCCCCACCCCCAGCGTCACCAAGGCCGCCGCCAGCGCCGCCGGCAGCACGCGCGGCCACACCCGCTGCGGCGGGTTGGGCACATCGGTCAGGCTGGCGCACACCGCACCGCCCACGGCGGCCAGCCCGGCGGTTTCGCCGAACAGCGCGCCCACCACCGCGTGCGTGGCCGCCACGCCCAAGGCCACACTCAGGCCATTGAGGTGGGCGGCTTCCCAGCGCTTGAGCAGCTTCACGGCAGCAGCATCTCCATCACGCGGCGCTCGCTGGCGGGCAGTTCATGCACCGAGAACCAGCCCGACTTCTCCGGCCGGTACACGTACTTCGGCGCAGCCCCACGGGCGATGCGCTCGCGCACCGGGGCCACGACGGCATCGGCTTCCGTCGGCCGGCCCAGCGCCCGCAGCGCTGCCGCCTGCACGATGGCGGCGAGGTCGCTCCACGGGCCGGCCTGCAGCGCGGCATTGGCCTGCATCAGCGCGGGCTCGGGCTGGCCATCCGCCAGCAGCGCCCAGGCTTGCAGGGCCCCGGTGTCGGGGTCCCGCGGGTCCAGCAGCAGGGCGGCGCGCACCTGCTCGTGCGCCGCGGCGGTGCGGCCGGCGCGCAGCAGGTCCAGCGCGTAGTCGCGCCGCAGCGGCAGCAGCCCGGTGCGCAGGCGCAGCACGGCCTCGTACTGCGCAAAGGCTTCGTCCCAACGGCCGGCCAGGGCCAGCGTGGCGGCGCGCCCCCACAGCGCCTCGGGCTGGTCGCCCTGGTAGGCCAGCACCGCGTCATACGCGGCCAGGGCCTGGGGCACCTGGCCCAGGCGGCGGTGGTGGTCGGCCACGGCCAGGTCCGCGCGGAAGCGGTCTTCACCCGTCAACGCTGCCGCGGCAAGCGCCAGCGCGGGCAGCACCTCGGTGGCCAGCGGTCGGCCGGCGTGCCAGCGCGCATCGGCTGCGCCCACATGCAGGGCGCCGCTGCGCGGGTGTGCGGCCAGCGCACGGGTGGCCACGGGCTCCACCGCGGCGGCGTCGCCCTCGATGGCCAGCAGGTTCAGCTGCGCCGTGAGTGCGCGCTCGTCGGCCGGCGCCAGGGCCAGCGCCCGCGCCAGCAGCGGGCGGGCCTGGGCCAGCTGGCCGTCTTCCAGCTTCTGGTTGCCGGCATTCACCAGCGCCACCGGCAGGCTGGCCCGGGTGTCGCGCTGCGCGAAGAAGCGCTGCACCAGCGCGCGCAGGGCGGGGTCCAACTGAATCAAGCGCTCGCGCACGATCTCACGGCCGTCGTAGGCATCGCGGCGGGGCGACGCCTCGGCGTTGGCGCCCTCGGCAAAGTACTCCCACACCGACCCGCCGGCGTAGCGCGACAGGAAGCCACTGCGGGTTTTCGCGTCACGCGCCTTGGCCTGTTGGTACAGCGCCTCGATGCTGCGGCTCTGGTCCGCCGTCAGCACGCCGTGCACCTGGTGCGTCAGCTCGTGCAGCACGGTGTTGTATTTGTCGAAGATGCTGCGCTCCACGTCTTCGATGCCGGTCACGGTGAAGTGGCCGCCCATGCCGCGCACGTCGTCCCACAGGCGGGAGTCGTAGTCGATGCGCGCGTCCTTCAGCGCATGGGCCTGCGGCGTTTCCGACAGGCGCATCCACATCGGTTTGATGAAGTGCGTGGCGCCGCCCTCCACCAGCACCGGAATGAAGGCCTTCCACGGCGCGACCGACAAGGCCACGCGCTTTTGGTGGCGGGGCGAGAGGTCCTTCCAGTTCAGCACGTAGCGCTCGATGCCCGGCACCTTGGGCATGGGCGTGGCGGCAAAGCGGCGCTCGTAGGCGGCGCGGTGCACATCCACCGCGAAGCGCTGCGACTCCAGCGCCTTGGCCGCAATCGCGTGCGCCCGGCCCAGCTGCGGGCAGCGCTTCAACACGGCCAGGCTGATCTGCAGCGCGGTGTCGAACTCGCCGCGCTCGAAGGCATCCGACGCGCGCCGCACCTCGGCCAGCAGCGGCGGCAAGGCGTCGCCCAGGCGGGCGGCCAGCTGCGTGTAGTTCTCGCGGGCGTAGCCGTTGCCCAGCAGGTAGTGCGCGGCCTCGTGGTGGGGGTTGATCGCCACGGCGAGTTCAGCCGCGACGATGGCGTCTTCGGTGCGGCCCAGGCGAATCAACGTGTCCGCCAGCGAGCTCAGCCCATCGGCCGTGGGCTCGGCAGCCTGGCTGGCTTCCAGCTGCTTCAGCGACGCGTCGAACTCGCGCAGCTGGTAGTGCCGCACCCCCAGGCCGCGCAGGGCCTGCGCGCGCTCCAGCGGCTGCGTGGCGCGGGCCAGGGCGTGCTCGAAGCAGGCACGGGCGCGGTCGAAGTCGCGCCGGTCCAGCGCCAGGCGGCCGGCGGCCAGCAGGTCCACGGGGGCCGCGTTCGGGTCGCTCAGCACTTGGCGGGTGCGGCGGTCCACGGCGGCGCCGTCGTCTTGCGCAAACCACCACTGGTACAGCACGGCGCGCTGGGCGGCGTCGGGCTGCGGCAGGCGCGCCAGCGCGGCCAGGTCCACCTGCGCGGTGGCGTACTGCTGCGCGGTCAACAGTTGCTGCAGCGCCGCGGTGTCGCGCAAGGCCCAGGCCGCGCCCGCGGGCGACAAGGACAGACCAACGGCAAGGGCAAGCGCCCCGAGGCGAACGGGCATGCAAACGGCTCCAGAAATCGACCCGGCATGCTAGGCCCTAAACCCCCGGTCGGCGGTGAAGCCCGGCGGGCGGCGAGGTGTTCGCCGTACGATGGCGGCGCTGTGTTTGATGTGTGTTTTGTTCCTGCCCAAGCCGGGGTCGCCCGGGGTGTTCGCCGTGTGCTGGCTGCCAGCGCGGTGGCGTTGGGCGTGGCAGGCGCGCTGGGCTGCCAGCCGACCCAGGCCCAGGCCGAGCCCGAGGTGCAGTGGCTGCTGTACGAACTGCCGCCGCTCTACATCACCCAAGGCCCGCAGCAGGGCCAGGGCGTGCTGGACCGCCTGCTACGCGAGGTGCTGCTGCCCCGCCTGCCGGGCTGGCAGCACCAGGTGGTGCCCGTGCCCCCGAAGCGCCTGGAAGCCAGCCTGCAGCACCTGCCCAATGGCTGCGCGCTGGGCCTGATGAAAAACGCCGAGCGCGAAAGCTACCTGACCTTCTCGCGGCCCTTTCCCGTCGACTCGGCGGCGGGCTTGCTGGTGCGGCGCAGCGCCCTGCCCCGCTGGCAGGGGCTGCTGGATGAGCAGGGCCGGTTGTCGCTGGCCGGCTGGCTGCAGCGCGCAGACACCCGCTTCGGCCGGGCCGAGGGCCGCGCCTACGGGCCGGCGGTGGACGCCGTGCTGGCGGCCCAGGCGGCCGGGCGCTTCGAGCGGGTGACCACGCAGAACCCCGCGCTCAACCTGATGGGCATGCTGCAACGCGGCCGCATCGACGGCGTGCTCTTGCTGCCGTTCGAGCTGGGGCCCCTGACCCGCGAGCTGGGGCTGGACACGTCCGAGCTGCAGCTGCTGCCGCTGCAGGAGCAAGGCCCCACGCGCGAGGGCCACGTGGCCTGCAGCCGCACGCCGCTGGGGGCCGAGGTGGTGAAGCAGGCCGATGCTGTGATCACCAGCGCCGCGTTCCGCCAGGCGCTGCAGGGTGGGCCCACGGCCCGCGGCCGCCACCGGCCGCGCAGCGACCCGGCGCCCTGATCAGCGCAGCATGTCGGCGGCAATCAGCCGCACCGGCGCGCTGCCGTAGCTCAGGAACCGCTCATGGAAGGCCTTGAGCGCAAAGCCGGGTCGGGCCTTGAGCTGCTCGCGCAGCGCAAAGATCTCGCTGTAGCCGCTGAAATAGCTCGTCAGCTGCACCGAAGTCAGCTGCACGCGGCGCCACTTCTCCTGGGGTTCACGCGGGGTTTGGAAGGCCTGGCGCACCAGCAGGTCCAGCGCGTCTTTCTCCTGCATGCCCAGCACGTGCACGCTGTAGTCCAGCACCGTGTTGGTGACCGAGCGCAGGTGCCACTTGCCCCACATCAGCGTCATCTCGGGCGAGGCGCCGTAGCCGCTTTCGATCATCACGCGCTCGCCGTACACCGCCCAGCCTTCCACCATGGCGCCGTTGCCGAACAGCGCCTTGACCTTGCTGGGCACGCGGTTGGCATGCACCAGCTGCGTGTAGTGCCCGGGGATGGCCTCGTGGATGTTCAGGATCTGCAGGATCCAGTGGTTGTATTCGCGCAGCGTGCTTTCGGCCTCGGCGGCTGACAGGTCGGTGAGCGGGGTGACGTTGTAGTAGGTGTTGTCTTGCGGGCGGTAGGGCCCGGGCGCGTCGATGCTGGCGCCGGCCACGCCGCGTTGGTACTCCGGCGTCTCGCGCACCTGCAGGGGTTTGCTGGCGTCCTGGCTGAGCAGGTCGTGCTCGCGCACCCAGGCTTCCAGCTGCGGGATCTGCGCCCGAATCTCGTCCACGAAGCGCTCGCGGGCCACATGCCGCTGGCTGAGCTTGTCGATGACGCGGCCGATGAGGGCGAAGCGGTCGGTGGGCAGCGGCTCGGCACCCATCACCGTGGGCCACAGCGCGGTGGCCTGGGCCTGCATGCTGGTCAGCACCTCTTCGCGGCGGGCCAGGGCCAGCTCGTAGGTCTCGCGCGCGCTGCGGGCGGACTGGATGTCGTGCTGGAACTTGGGCTCGTACAGCGCAGCCCCCAGGCGGAAGCTGCGCACCGGCTTGAGCTTCTTCAGGTGGGCCACGTAGCCGTTCACTGCGCGCCGCGCAGCGGCCAGCGGCGCCTTGAACGCGGCCGCCTGACCGGCCTCGGCGGCGCGCTTGGCCATGTCGTCCAGCACGCTCAGCACGCCGGGCGCCTGCTGAATGGCCAGCGCCACGTGCTCGCCCGACACGCCGGCCAGGCTCGACTGCGCCGCCCGGTAGAACGCCGGCAGCGCGGCCACACGCGGCAACAGCGCCTGCACACGGAACAGCAGCGGCGCGTACTCGGTGTTGAGCAGCAGGTCCAGCGACGCCGCCGGGTTGTGCTCGGCAGGGTTCCACTGCCACTCGCGCAAGGTGTCCAGGCGCCACAAGTCGGCGCGCAGCTTGGCGATCAGGATGGCCCGATCCATGCGCTCGCTGACCGACAGCGAGGCCTCGGGCACCGCCTCGAAGCGCTGCAGCCAGTCGCTGAAAAACGCTTTCGCGCGCTGGCGCTGCGCGGCGCTGGGCAGCGTCACACGGTTCGCCATCTCGAAGCGGCCGGCGGCCACAGCGGCATCGGGATCGAGCCCCCAGAGGCCTTCCAAAAAGGTCTCGGTCAACGGCGCGAACGGCAGGGCTTGCGCCCCGGCGGGCCAAGCCAGCGGCGCCAGGCTGAGGGCCGAGAAACTGCGGCGGCTGATCATGCGAGCGACTCTTCCAGCGCGTCGATGTACATCTGGGCCACATCGAACCCGGTCTGGTCGGTGATCTCCTGGAAGCAGGTCGGGCTGGTGACGTTGATCTCGGTGACGTTCTCGCCGATCACATCCAGGCCCACCAGCAGCAGGCCGCGCGCGGCCAGGATGGGGCCGAGGTATTCGGCAATCTCGCGGTCCCGCGCGGTGAGCGGGCGGGCCACGCCCTTGCCGCCGGCCGCGAGGTTGCCGCGCACCTCGCCGCCTTGCGGAATGCGCGCCAGGCAGTGCGGCACGGGCTTACCGCCGATGATGAGGATGCGCTTGTCGCCCTCGGCAATGGCGGGAATGAAGCGCTGCACCATCACGGTCTGCGCGCCGTCCTTGTTCAGCGTCTCGATGATGGCGCCGAGGTTCAGGCCGTCGTCCTTCACACGGAAGATGCCCATGCCGCCCATGCCGTCCAGGGGCTTCAAGATGATGTCGCGGTGCTCGGCGTGGAAGGCGCGGATTTCGGCCGCGCTGCGCGTGACCAGCGTGGGCGAGATGAACTGCGGGAACTCCAGGATCGCTAGCTTCTCGGGGTGCTCGCGCAAGGCGCTGGGGTTGTTCAGCACGCGGGCGCCTTCGCGCTGGGCCTGGCTCAGCAGGTGGGTGGTGTAGAAGAACTCGGGGTCGAACGGCGGGTCCTTGCGCATCAGCACCGCGTCCACGTCGGCCAGGGCCACGTCAGCGGTGGCGGTCACGGTGAACCAGTCGGTGGCGTCGCCGGTGAGCGCGATCTCCACCGCGCCACGCGCCGTCACGCGGCCGCCGCGCAGCCACACCAGCTGCTGCGGCTCGCAGGCCAGGATGCGGTGGCCGCGCTTGGCGGCCTCGCGCATCATGGCGAAGGTGGAGTCTTTGTAGGTCTTGAACGAGACCAGCGGGTCGGCAACGAAAAGCAGCTTCATGATCGGCGGTGCAGGGAGTGCAGTGCAGGCCAATCAGTGTTGCACAGGGGCTTCAGCCCTGCCCGGCCTGAGGGCGGCGAAAGCCCGCCACCGCGGCGGCCACGCCGCCGGCCACCACGCCCCAGAACGCCGCGCCAATGCCGAACGCGCTGAAGCCCGACAGGCACACCAGGAAGGTGAGGATGGCTGCGTCGCGGTGGCCTTCGTCTTTCAGCGCGGTACCCAGCGCGCCGGCAATGGTGCCCAGCAGCGCCAGCCCGGCAATGGCCGCCACCAGCTCCCGCGGAAAGGCCGACAGCGCCACCGCCACCGCGCCACCCGCCACGCCCACCACCAGATAAAACACGCCGGCCGCCATGCTGGCGGTGTAGCGGCGGGCGGGGTCTTCATGCGCCTCGCGGCCCATGCAGATGGCTGCGGTGATGGCCGCCAGATTGAGCGCATAGCCGCCGAAGGGCGCCAGCAGCGTGGTGGCCGCGCCCGTCACGGCCACGCTGGCGGACACCGGCGTGCTGTAGCCGCTGGCCCGCTGCGCGGCCACGCCGGGCAGGTTCTGCGAGGCCATGGTGACGATGAACAGCGGCAGCGCCACGCCCACGGTGGCGTGCCAGCTGAACTGCGGCGACGTCCACACCGGCACGGCCCACAGGTGCGAGGTGTCCACCCCCGCCAGATGCAAGCGGCCCTGCGCCAGCGCCACGGCCACACCGGCCAGCAGCACGCCGGGCACGGCGTAGCGCGGCCACAGGCGGCGGCCGAGCAGGAAGGCCGCGGCCATGGCCAGCACCAGCTCGGGCGCGGTCTTCACGCTGCCCACGGCGTCCAGCCCGAAGCGGGCCAGCACGCCGGCCAGCAGGGCCGAGGCAATTGCCACGGGGATGCGGTCCATCAAGCGCTCGAACACGCCGCTGGCGCCGGCCCAGGCCATGAGCAGGCCGCACACGATGAAGGCCCCGATGGCCTCGGGCATGGCCAGCCCCGAGGTGGACGCCAACAGCGCCGCGCCCGGCGTGGACCACGCCACCAGCACCGGCTGGCGCGTCCACCAGCTCAGCCCAAGGCTCGTGACGCCCATGCCCAGGCCCAGGGCCCACAGCCACGAGGCGGTCTGCGCCGGCGTGGCGCCCAGGGCCACGGTGGCCTGGAAGATGATGGCGACCGAGCTGGTGTAGCCCACCAGCACCGCCACGAAGCCGGCCACCACGGTGGATGGCGAAAAATCTTGCAGCAAACGACGCATGCGGCCAGCATAGCCGCGGGGTTCATGACGACGAGGACGAGGGATGTGCCGTTTCCTGGCGTATTCGGGTGAGGGGATCTATCTGGAAGACCTGGTGTGCAAACCGCGCCACTCGCTGGTGCGGCAAAGCCTGCAGGCGGCCGAAGCCAAGGCCGTGACCAACGGCGACGGTTTCGGCATCGGCTGGTACGGCGAGCGCGAGGCGCCGGGCGTATACCGCGAGGTGATGCCCGCGTGGAGCGACGACAACCTGCTGTCGCTGTGCGCCAACGTGCGCTCACCGCTGTTCATGGCGCATGTGCGGGCAGCCACGGGCGGCGGGGTGTCGCGGCTGAACTGCCACCCGTTCGCGCTGGGGCGGTATCTGTTCATCCACAACGGTCAGGTGGGCGACTTCGCCCGCGTGCGCCGCCGGCTGGAGGCGCAGCTGCCCGACGAGCTGTTCGACGAGCGCCGCGGCTCCACCGACTCCGAGCTGCTGTTCCTGCTCATCATGGCCCGCGTGCGGGCCGGCGCCACCGTGGAAGACGCCATCTGCCAGGTGCTGCGCGACACCACCGATGAAATGCAGGAGCGCGGCGTGGAGGCCCCGCTGCGCTTCTCGGCCGCGCTGGCCGATGGCGAGCAGCTGTGGGCCATTCGCTGGGCCAGCGACTGCAAGCCGCCCAGCCTCTACCTCAAGCCCCAGCGCGGCGGCTGGGCGATTGCGTCTGAACCGCTGGGCGACGACGCCCAGGCCTGGACGGCCATCGAGCGTGGCCAGCTGGTGCACGTGCGCGGCACGGCGATTGATCAACGCGAGGTGTGCTGACACCAGCGCCCGTGCCCCCACAGCAGGGCCGCGCCCACCGCCAGCACCGCCACGCCCACCACGGCACCCGCCTTCACGTACACCACGCTGGACCACAACACATACGCACTGCTGGCCGCAAACAGCAGCGGCAGCGCCGGGTACAGCGGCACGCGCACCGGGCGCAGCGCGTGGGGCTCGCGCCGGCGCAGCACGATGACGGCCAGCGCGCTCAGCGTCATGAAGAACCAGTACACGGGTGAGAGGTAGTCCACCATCGTGGAGAAGCCGCCTCGCGTGAGGTCGCCGAAGGCCACCAGCAACAGCGCCACGCCGGCCGTGGCCAGCACCGCACCGGTGGGCGTGCCGCGGGCGTGGTTCCAGCGGGCCAGGTGCCACTCGGCGGCCAGGTCGCGCGCGGCGGCGTAGGTGGTGCGCGGGCCGGCGATCAGCAGCGCGTTCATCACCGACAGCGCGGTCAGCGTCACCACGCCCACCATCAGCAGCTCCGCCCCGCGGCCGAAGGCCACGTGCATCAGGTCGGCCGCCGGGGCCTCGCTGGCGGCCAGCCCGGCCACGCCCAGCACGCGCAGGTAGGCCCAGTTGGCCAGCAGGTACAGGCCCATCACGAGGCCCAGGCCCAGCAACAGCGCGCGCTGGATGCCGCGCTGCGGGTCGCGCAGTTCGGCGGACAAGGTGGCCGCGTCGCTCCAGCCGCCATAGGCCAGGAACACGAACACCAGCGCCAGGTGCCAGTCCGACCCCGGCGTGGCCGGCGGCGGCGTGACGGGCGGGTGGCCGGCCAGCACCTGCGCGCCCGCCCCCAGGCCCAGCAACACCAAGCCCAGCAGCACCGCCGCACTCAGCCCCAGCTGCGTGCCCAGTCCCACACGCACCCCCAGCAGGTTCAGCGCCGTGAGCACCACGATGAGCCCGGCCGCCATCAGTGCGCTGGCGTGCGGGCCGAGCCAGGGCGTCAAGTCCACCACCTGGGCGAGGTAGTCGCCAAACACAAAGCCCAGCAGCGCCATGGAGCCGGTGTGGATGACCGCGAAGCGCGACCACGCGAACAGAAAGCCCAGCCGGTGCCCATAGGCGCGGCGCAGGAAGTGGTAGTCGCCCCCGGTGTCCGGGAAGGCCGCAGCCAGCTCGGCAAAGCACAGGCCGCCCACGAGGGACAGCACACCGCCCAGCGCCCAGGCCCACAGCAGTTGTGCCGGGTCGCCCAGCGCCTGCGCGGCCAGCGGCGAGGTTTTGAAGATGCCGGCGCCAATCACCATGCCCACGCACAAGGCGCCGGCGTGGCGCACATCCAGCCGGCGTTCAGGGGTGGCGTGGCCGGGGGCGGCGGGCGCGGCAGGAGGCGTCATGGCGGGCGATGCTAGCGGCGCTACCCAAAACCCGGGCCGCTGGCTGGCGGCGCGCCACAAGGGCCAGCGCCGCACAAGGGCACCGGCCTGCCGGCCAGCAGCGCCAGGCGCCAGCGGGCACCATGGCGGGGTTTTTCGCTTCTTCCTCCGTCATGACCACCCTGATCGACAAGCTCCAGTGGCGCTACGCCACCAAGAAGATGAACCCCGCCCTGCCCCTGCCGCAGGACAAGCTGGACCGCATCCTGGAAGCCGTGCGCCTGACGGCCACCTCCAGCGGCCTGCAGCCGTACGAAGTGCTCATCGTGCAAGACCCGGCGCTGCGCCAGCAGATCCGCGAAAACGCCTGGAACCAGGCGCAGGTGACCGACGCCTCGCACCTGCTGGTGTTCGCCGCGTGGGACAACTACACGGCCGAGCGCATCAACCAGATGTTCGACCTGACGAACGACGTGCGCGGCTTCAAGAACGACGGCTGGGAGGCCTACCGCCAGCAACTGCTGGCCACCTACCCGCAGCGCAGCGCGGAAGAGAACTTCCAGCACGCCGCCCGCCAGGCCTACATCGGCCTGGGCACGGCCCTGATTGCTGCTGCCGAGGAACAGGTGGACGCCACGCCCATGGAAGGCTTCACGCCCGCCAAGGTCGACGAAATCCTGAACCTCAAGGCCCGCGGCCTGCGCTCGGTGCTGCTGCTGCCGCTGGGCTACCGCCAAGCCGACGGCGACTGGCTGGTGAACCTGAAAAAGGTACGCCGCCCGACCGAGCAGTTCGTGTCGACGATCTGAGCGCCGCGTACGACGCGCCATGAGAACAGGAAACGGCCCCGAGGGGCCGTTCTTTTTTGTTGGGCAAGCGGGGCGGCGGGATGCGGCGTGGTCTGGGGTTGGCAAGACCACAGGCTGAAGCCGCTCGACGTTGATGGATGTGCCGCTGGAGGCGATCGACGCGTTGGAGAGTTCCGTGCAACTTGAAGTGGCGCTGCGGAAGCGGAAGGTCAACGGCCAAGGCAAGCGGCGCCGGAGAGCGAAGCGCGGAGGGTACCAACACTAGCCAAAAAAATTGGCAAAGCCATGGCCAGTGTTGGCGTCCGCGTTGAACCGCCAGTTAGGTTACTTGCGCCGATTTTCGGTGCGACAAGCTAACCAATACCCAACGTATAAGCTCATCGCCGGACGTTGATTGGGTTTCCACAAGCATTCTCAACTTTGCCGAATAAAACTCGCCAATTGCAGGGTTAAGAACTTCAATGACAGCATCGTCAGCAACTTTGCCGGAATATGATTTCTCGTCATCTGCGGACTGAATTTCGTATCGAAGTGCGCGAGAGTTGAAGCCAACCAGTTTACCGTTTACAACGACCTCGTCAGCCATTTCGATATCGATTTTATCGACGATTGTGTATGCCTTTCTAACTTGCTCCTTCGTGAGCGAGAAAGTGCCGCCTCGGCCTTGCTGCACTGCCCCCCATTTGAGCTCAAGGCCAGAATCGATGTCGGACAATTCCTTTAGCAAGCGGCGGTATTTTGAAGCCACCCGCCCCTTCAGTGAGTGCAGTTTTTTGCCGAGCAAATCTTCTGAGTCTGCGGCCAGTATTACATTGCCGAACTCAGATATTGCGGCAGCAATCAAGGACTGATCAAGTAAATCGCTAAACTGAGAGGCCCTGAATTGAACGCCAAAAGACCCCTCAAATACATGGGCAACATTTATTTTTGTTTTTTCAAGTATTTCAGCGGAAATGGGGCCTCTGACAGAGGGCTGCCCAGTAGAAGACTGCCCCAGTGCGTCGAGCAATTCTTGGGTGCTAGTTAAGATTCCACCGAGTTTTCGGGATGCAATTTCGTGCTGGGCCGGCTCGGCTGGAAATATTCTGTAGTTGAATGTTTCCCGTCGAGAGGCTTGTGCCACGACACTTGGATCAATGATCGCAGAGCGACTGCTAGGCTCACTTTGGATATTGATCAGGTAGCATTCGTCCGGCAAATCATCTTCTGATATTTGTTCGGGGAGTGCGTATGAGAATTCAGCGCGCTCATTCACAAATGTTTTGACGAAGAACACGAAGCCACCTTCAGGCTCAAGTAGAGCTTGGCGAAGTGGCGTTGCGCCAGCAAGTATGGCTGATAAACGGAGGGAGCTAATTGGGAGATAGATCCAATGAAACTCATCCGCATCATCGTATGTGGAAATGCCGAAATATATTTGCCCCGTGCTGTTGATGCACGTGAATATCCGCGGGAAGTCGTAGTATTCGATAACCCGCTGCAGTTCTAGCTTGCCGAGCGGCGTGTTGATCGGAAGCTCAGTCATTTTTAGCCTCTGGCGACGCTTCCTCAATTCTCGCAAACAGCGGTGCGAGTGATGCCGGCGGAGTCGTTCTCCACCACGTCTTGTGGCCCTCACAGGTGTGAGAAGGAGTGTTTGCAATTACCCCGGCTGACCCACTTACTGACGCAACTGCAATGCGCTTTTTGCGAAGCGCCGGTACTCCTGCTCTCATTGTCTGGCAGTCTTCGATTGATCGCAATACAGACAAGCCCCTTGCCTTGCACGGGTCGTGATCCCAGTCTCCATCGGGCTTCCTTTCATAGTGCGAGAGGAAGTCGACGTCAGCGGGGGTGCGCCCGTTGATGAAGCGATACACCGTGCCAGTCAGTTCGACTGCATGTGATGGTGGGCACTGCGCCGGATAATGCGTGGGCCAGTTGTACACAAGTCCTCCCTATTTTTAGTGCGTGTTAAAAATGTACCGCGCCAATACGTTGATACACGAGAAACCTAACGTATTGCAGGGAGACAGTCGCTGCTGCATAACATCGGCGTCGGCCGTATAACAACATTGCCTACATCGATCTCCAGCCATTGATGCATCGGCGATTTCTCCCATTTTTCTGCCCCGCCCAGGGTACTAAAAAATCCGACAAAAGCGGCACGGGTTACAACTGATTTGGCGCGTTAGCCCCCCCCTCCAAGCGGCTTCGGCGGCAAAGCTGTCGCTGACTGCCTCCCACGCCTGCCCGACAACGGGCATCCGCAGGTACCGCGCAAGGAACGGCACCATCGCGGCAACGCTGCGGCGACCTTGGACCGAATCAAGCGCTTCAGCACGAACGGGCAGAGCGCCCGCCAAGCCCGCCGCGCACGCGCGCCTTCAGGGCAGGCTCAAGTCCATGCCCAGCATCCGCGCGAGCCCGAACGTGAGGGCCAGCAAGGCCAGCAGCAACACCACGAAAACGGCGCCGTACCGGGCGCCTGTACGCAGCAAAACGCGGCGGTCGGCCTGGAGCTTTTCGCGGTCGTAGTGCCACTTGATGGCGAAGTACATGCCCGTGACGAAAACCAGACCTTTGAAGGTTGCGAACGCGATGAGAACCCAATCCACGGGAGCCGCCTGACAGTGACCGAACGGCGGCCATCTTGACCGCAATCACGCGCGGGCGGCAGTGGACGTTTTGACTCAGGGGGCTCAAGGCACCCACCCGGCGCGCCATAAAAAACGGCCCCGAAGGGCCGTTGGCGTTGCAGCGACAGGTCGACCGGCAAGCCGCTCAGATTTCCACCTTGCTGCCCAGCTCCACGATGCGGTTGGTGGGCAGGTGCAGGAAGTCGGCCGCGGCGGCGGCGTTGCGGTGCATGCTGGCGAAGAGCTTTTCGCGCCACAGGGCCATGCCGGAGCCGATGGTGGGGATGACGATGTCGCGGCTCAGGAAGTAGCTGGTTTCCATGTCGTCCAGCTGCACGCCCTGCTTCTTGAGCAGTTGCAGCGCCTCGGGCACGTCGGGCTCGTTCTTGAAGCCGAAGTGCAGGGCCACCTGCCAGCAGTGGTTGCCCAGGGCTTCCACTTCGCAGCGCTTCTCGAACCCGATCCACGGCACTTCGTGGTGCTTCACGGTGACGAAGATGTTCTGCTCGTGCAGCACCTTGTTGTGCTTGAGGTTGTGCAGCAGGGCGTTGGGCGTGCTGCCTTTTTCCGCCGACAGGAACACGGCGGTGCCGGCCACGCGCGTGGGCGGGTTGATGAACACCGCGTCCAGGAAGGTGGTGAGCTCGATGGCGTCTTCGCGCAGCTTGTCGGACAGCTGGCGGCGGCCCTGCTTCCAGGTCAGCATGAGGGTGAACATGCCGATGCCGATCAACAGCGGGAACCAGCCGCCGGCCGCGATCTTGAGCAGGTTGGACGCGAGGAAGGTCACGTCGATCAGGAAGAACAGCCCCGTGGCGGCCACGCACAGCGCGAGCGGGTACTTCCAGCCGTAGCGGATGACGAAGAAGGTCATGACCGTGGTGATGGTCATGTCGATGGTGACGGCCACGCCGTACGCGCCGGCCAGCTTGCTGGACGAGCCGAAGAACACCACCGCCACCACCACCAGCACGAACAGGCTCCAGTTGATGAAGGGCACGTAGATCTGGCCGGTGTCGCGCACGCTGGTGTGCAGCACGCGCAGACGCGGCAGGATGCCGAGCTGGATGGCTTGCTTGGTGACCGAGAACGCAGCGGTGATGAGCGCCTGCGAGGCGACGATGGCCGCGGCGGTGGCGAGCAGGAACAGCGGGATCTCGGCCCAGTCCGGCGCCAGCAGGAAGAACGGGTTTTTGACGCCTTCGGGGTTGTCCAGCAGCATGGCGCCCTGGCCGAAGTAGTTGATGACCAGCGACGGCATCACCACGCCGTACCAGGCGATGCGGATGGGCTTCTTGCCGAAGTGACCCAGGTCGGCGTACAGCGCTTCGCCGCCGGTCACCACCAGCACCACGGCGCCCAGGGCCACAAAGGCCACCCAGCGGTATTCCAGGCAAAAGCGCAGCGCGTACATCGGGTTCACCGCGGCGAGCACCTTGGGGTTGTCGATGACGTGCGGCATGCCCAGCAGCGCCAGCACCACAAACCACGCCAGCATCACCGGCCCGAAGGCCTTGCCGATGCCGCCGGTGCCGAAGCGCTGCACCGAGAACAGGCCCACCATGACGATGAGCGTCAGCGGCAGGATGGCGTCGTGGTACTGGGGCTCGTAGACGTCGATGCCTTCCACCGCGCCCAGCACGGTCATGGCCGGGGTGATGACGGCGTCGCCAAAGAAGATGGCAGTGCCGAACAGGCCGACGAGCATCAGGCTGCGGCGCAGCGGCGGCCGGTCGTTCACGGCGTTGGTGGCCAGGGCCAGCATGGCGATCAGCCCGCCCTCGCCGTTGTTGTCGGCGCGCAGGATGAGCAACACGTATTTGAACGAGACGACGACGGTCAGCGTCCAGAACAGCAGCGAGAGCACGCCGAGGATGTTGTCCGGCGTGGTGGCCACGTGGCCGCCATGGAAGACTTCTTTCAGCGCGTAGAGCGGGCTGGTGCCGATGTCGCCGTAAACGACCCCGAGAGCACCGAGGGTCAGGCCCGCCATCGCCGAGGGGCTGCGGGCCGCGTGGGAAGAACTCACTTCGGAGAGACCACCGGCACAAACCGGGGCATTTGTTCAAAAGTGAGGATTCTCCGCCCACTTTTGGGGTTTTGTGCACCGCAGCAAAACCACGTAAGCGAGTCTTGACGCAAGCGTGGGACCGGCGTACCCCAGGGGGCCTTCCCCACCCGAGCGGGCCGGCAGCGCCGGCCCGGAGGCGTCACCAGATCTTGATGCGGTCGGCCGGGGCCTTGAACATCTTGTCGCCGGGCTGGGTCTTGAAGGCGTCATGGAAGCCGTCGTGGTTGACGGCGGCGCCGTTGGCGCGGAACTGCGGCGGCGAGTGCGGGTCCACGGTCAGTTGTTGCAGCAGGCGCGGGTCGCGGATCTTTTCGCGCCAGCCCTGCGACCAGCCCATGAAGAAGCGCTGCTCGCCGGTCAGGCCGTCGATGACGGGCGACGGCTGGCCGCCCAGCGAACGCTGGTAGGCCTTGTAGGCGATTTGCAGGCCCGACAGGTCAGCCATGTTCTCGCCCAGCGTGAGCTTGCCGTTGATGCGCTTGCCGGGCAGGGGCTCGTAGCCTTCGTACTGCGCCTCGAGCCGGGCGCCCACGGCCTCGAAGGCCTTGCGGTCGTCGTCGGTCCACCAGTTGGCGAGCACGCCGTCGCCGTCGAACTGGCTGCCTTCGTCGTCGAAGCCGTGGCTGATTTCGTGGCCGATGATGGCCCCGATCGCGCCGTAGTTGACCGCGTCGTCGGCCTGTGTGTTGTAGAACGGCGGCTGCAGGATGGCGGCCGGGAACACGATTTCGTTGAGCGTGGGGTTGTAGTACGCGTTGACGGTCTGCGGCGTCATGCCCCACTCGCGCTTGTCCACCGGCTGGCCGGCCTTGGCGGCCTGGCGCTCCCAGTCGAAGCGCGCGGCGCGCTGGCGGTTGCCGGCGGCGTCACCGGCCTTCACTTGCAGCGCGTCGTAGCGGCGCCAGACGTCGGGGTAGCCGATCTTGACGAGGTACTTGGAGAGCTTGTCCCGCGCCTTGGCCTGGGTGGCGGGCGTCATCCAGGTCAGGCTATCGATGGACTCGCCGTAGGCGGTCAGCAGGTTCTGCACCAGCACCAGCATGCGCGCCTTGTCGGCCGCGGCGAAGTGGCGCTGCACGTACACCTCGCCCACGGCCTCGCCCAACGCGGCGTTGACGCTCTCCACCGCCTGCTGCCAGCGCGGGCGCGGGCTGCGGGCGCCCGTCAACGCGGCGCCATGGAAGGCAAAGCTGGCATCGCGCAGCGCGCGCGGCAGCACGGTGGCGTGGGCGTCCAGCACGCGCAGGGTGAGGTACAGGCGGATGTCTTCAAGCGGCGCCTCGGCCATCCACTGCGCCGCGGCGGTGGCGTAGCTGGGCTGGGCCACGCTCAGGCGGTCGAGTGTGGGCAGCGCGGCAGCGCCGAACATGGCGGCCCAGTCCCAACCCGGTGCGTTCTTGGCCAGCTCGGCCGGCGTCATGGGGTTGTAGTTCTTCTGCGGATCGCGGTTCTCGTCAGCCGGCCATTGCGCCTGGGCCAGGCGGTGTTCGAACACGATCACGCGCCGGGCGGCGTCGTCCGGCTGGCGCAGCCCGGCCGCGCGGGCCAGCACCGCAAGGTAGCGCCGGTAGGCATCACGCGCGCGGGCCATCTCGGCGTCGTCGGTCTTGAGGTAGTAGTCCCGGTCGGGCAGGCCCAGACCGCTTTGCGACAGGCTCAGCCGGTTCGTGCCGGGCTGCTTGAAGTCGGGGTCCACGCTGAGCGCCCAGGGCAGGTCCACCACGCCCACGTGGCGGCCGAGCCATGGGGCGAGTTGCTCACGCGTCTGCAGCGCGGCAATGCTGTCCAGCATGGGGCGAATGGGGGCCAGGCCCGCCTTGTCGATGGCGGCGGTGTTCAGGTGGCTGGCGTAGTACGCACCGATCTTGCCTTCCACGGTGTCGGTGTCGCGCTGGGTGGCCGCCAGCGACTCGACGATGCGGCGCACGCGCTCGTCCGACAGGTCGGCCAGCTGCGTGAAGCTGCCGTAGGCGGACTTGTCGGCCGGAATCCGCGTGGTGGCCAGCCAGCGGCCGTTGCCGGCGCGGAACAGGTCGTCTTGCGGGCGCACGGTGCGGTCTTGGCCGGACTTGTCGAACCCGGAGGTGAGCGGCGCGGCAGTGGGCGGCGCAGCGGTGGCCACGCCCGGCAAGCTGGCCAGCGGCAGCGTGACCGGCAGCGAGAGAAACAGCGACAGGGCCAGGGGGGCCAAGCGGGGGGTGTTCATCGGCGGCGCGTTGAAAGCTGGAAAGGCGCGCAGCCTAAACCACGCGCCTCGCCGGGCCGACAGTGAACGCCCCCGGGGGCGGGGGCAGGAAAGCCCCAGGGGCTCAGGCCGCCTCGGCCTCGGCCTGCGGGTCGGTGGCTTCCAGCTCGTAGCTGGCGGCCAGCATCGCCAGGCGGGCGATCACGCCGTACATGTAGAAGCGGTTGGGCGCGCTGGCGCCGGGCTTTTCGCCGGGGCGCGGCAGGTGGGGCGAGTCGGCAAACGCGAGCGGCACGTAGCTGGCGCCCGGGGTGTTGAGGCTTTCGTCAATGCCGCGCTGGGCATGCACGCGGTAATAGCCGCCCACCACGTAGCGGTCCATGGTGTAGACCACCGGCTCGGCCACGGCCTCGTGCACACGCTCGTGGGTGGCCACGCCTTCCTGCACGATCAACTCCTGGCCCAGCCCGTCCGGCAGGCCCGCGGCCAGGGCTTCGATGTCCTTGGCGTCGCGCACGGTCATCACCGGGCGGCCGTTGCTGCCCACGTCGCTCTTGATGATGACGAAGGGCTTCTCGTTGATGCCGTATTCCTTGTACTTGCGGCGCACCTTGGTGAGCTGGGCGTCGGCCGCGGCCTGCAGGGCATCCAGGCCCTTCTTGCCCTGCAGTTGCACGCCCTGGAAGGACGGCGTGATGAGCCACGGGTCCATGCCCAGCAGCTTGCCGAAGCGCTTGGCCACTTCCTCGTACGCGCGGAAATGCTGGCTCTTGCGGCGCACGCTCCAGCCGGCATGCAGCGGCGGCAGCAGGTACTGCTCGTGCAGGCCCATCAGCTGCGGCGGCGTGCCGGCGGCGAGGTCGTTGTTGAGCAGGATGGTGCAGGGGTCGAAACCCTTGATGGTGAGGCGGCCGCGCTTGCGCACCAGCGGCTCCACCACGATCTCGCCGCCGCCCGCGCTCTTGAGCGCCGTGGGCTCGGTGATGGCGGTGTCCAGCGTGCCGAAGCGCACGTTCAAACCGGCCTGCGTGAAGATGCGCGCGAGCGTGGCCAGGTTGTCCAGGTAGAAGCTGCAGGTGGCCCCGGTTTCCGGAATGACGAGCAGGTTGCGCGCCTCGGGGCAGATCTTCTCGATGGCCGCCATGGCCGCCTGCACCGCCTGGGGCAGCATCTGCGGCGTCAGCAGGTTGAAGCCGCCCGGGAACAGGTTGGTGTCCACCGGCGCGAGCTTGAAGCCGGCGTTGCGCAGGTCCACTGACGCGTAGAAGGTGGGCGTGTGCTCCATCCACTCCAGCCGGAACCAACGTTCCGTCGCCGGCATGGATTCCAGGACGCGGGCTTCCAACTCATTGATGGGGCCGTTCAGGGCGGTGATCAGATGGGGAACCATGACCGAATGATCTCAAACTGGGTGGGGCCGACGCACATGGGGGTGGCCGGCGGGATCACAAGACGCCTTCGTCGCACGCGGTGCGCCCGCGCCCGGCGGCCTTGGCGCGGTAGAGCGCATCATCGGCCCGCTGGATGGCGGCCGCCAGCGTCTCGCCCGGCTTCACGCGCACCGCGCCTGCGCTGAAGTCCACCGCAAAGCCCAGGCTGGCCTCGCAGCGGCGGCGCAGGGCCTGGTGCAAGCGCGCGTCCAGCCGGGTGAAGGCCTCGGGCTCACACTGCCGCAGCACCACGCAAAACTCTTCGCCGCCGTAGCGGCCCACCAGATCGCTGGCGCGCAGCTCGCCCTTGAGCACCTCGCCGGTGAGCTTGAGCACCTCGTCGCCCACCGGGTGGCCGCGCTCGTCGTTGACGCGCTTGAAGTGGTCCAGGTCCAGCATGAGCATGACCGGCGCGTCACCGGCGTGCGCCAACCCCAACGCCCGGCCGGCGCGGGTCATCCACTCGCGGCGGTTGAGCAGGCCGGTCAGGGTGTCCAGCGAGGCCAGCCGCACCAGGGCCTGCTCGGCTTCGTCGCGATGGGCCAGCAAGAAACCCATGGTGCCCAGCACCAGGCTGGCGTTGAGCAGCATCAGGTGGGCGATGTTCAGCGGGTGTGGGGCCACAAAGCGTGGATACACCTCGGGCCAGCCCAGTGCCAGGATCGCCCGGGCCAAGGTGAGCCCCGCATTGCCCGCCGCCGCCAGCCCGCACATCCAGCGCCAGCGCACGCGCCCGGCGCCCTGCAGCAGCATCCAGGTCGCCCAGGCCACCTGGGTGGCAATCGTCAGGTTGGTCAGCCCGGTAGCGATGGGCTGGTTCTGGAAGACGAACACATGCACCGCGCCGAGCAGCAAGGGCGGCCACCACAGCGCGCCCGATGGCACCGGCCGGCCGAGGAAGCGACTGGCCGACAGCACCATGGCCGCCGCCGAGCCGCTGAGCGCCATCACACCCAAGGTGGCCAGTGCGCGAGGCCAGGCCAGCGTGGCCCCGATCAACAGGCCGAACCCGGCGGCCTGCCCCAGCAGCATGAACTGCCAGGCCTGCAGGCCACTGCGCGAGCGAACTCCGACATTGGCCAGCAGGGCCAGAAGCATCAGCAGTGCATTGACCAGCACCGCCGACAACAGGGTGACGACATCCATGGCCGTCCAGCATAGCCCGCCCCTGAACCGGCTCTCGCCAAGAAAAAAGCCGCCCGGTGGGGCGGCTTTCACGAAGACCCGCGCGGCTGGGCCGGCGGGCACTTGCGTCAGATCACTTGTGGTACGCGGTCTCGCCGTGCGACGAGATGTCCAGACCTTCGCGCTCTTCCTCTTCGGTGACGCGCAGGCCGATGGTCAGGTCGACCAGCTTGTAGGCGATCACGGAGACGACACCCGACCACACGATGGTCACGCCCACGGCCTTGGCCTGGGTCATGAACTGCGTGGCGATGGAGTACGCGTCGGGGGCGATCATCGAGGCCGTGACCCAGTCACCGACCGCGCTGGGGCCACCCAGGGCCGGGCTGTTGAACACACCGGTCAGCAGGGCGCCGACGATGCCGCCCACGCCGTGCACACCGAACACGTCCAGCGAGTCGTCTGCACCGATCAGCTTCTTCAGGCCGGACACGCCCCACAGGCAAGCGAAGCCCGCCACGAAGCCGATGACCAGACCGCCACCGATGCCGACGTTGCCGGCCGCCGGGGTGATGGCGACCAGACCGGCCACCGCACCCGACGCTGCACCCAGCATGGACGCCTTGCCCTTGAGCAGCGCTTCACCGATGCACCAGGCCAGCACAGCAGCAGCCGTGGCAGCGAAGGTGTTGATGAAGGCCAGGGCCGCGAAGCCGTTGGCTTCCAGGGCCGAGCCGGCGTTGAAACCGAACCAACCCACCCACAGCAGCGAAGCGCCCACCATGGTCAACGTCAGGCTGTGCGGGGTGAAGGCTTCACGGCCGTAGCCCACGCGCTTGCCCACCATGAAGGCACCCACCAGGCCAGCGACAGCGGCGTTGATGTGCACCACGGTGCCGCCGGCGAAGTCCAGCGCGCCCCATTGCCAGATCAGGCCGGCCTTGGCGTTGGTGGCGTCCACCACGTCAGCGGCCGTGTAGGCATCCGGGCCCGCCCAGAACCACACCATGTGGGCGATCGGCAGGTAGCTGAAGGTGAACCACAGCACCAGGAAGGCGAGCACGGCGGAGAACTTGATGCGCTCAGCGAACGCGCCAATGATCAGGCAGCCCGTGATGCCGGCGAACGTGGCCTGGAAGGCGGCGAACACCATCTCGTACATCGGCACGCCCTTGCTGAACGTGGCGCCCAGTGCGAAGGTGCCGGCGACGTTGTCCCAGATGCCCTTCATGAAGAGACGATCCGTGCCACCGATGAAGGCGTTGCCCTCGGTGAACGCGAAGCTGTAGCCGTACAGGCACCACAGCACCACGATCAGCGAGAAGCCGACCATCACCTGCATCAGCACCGACAGCATGTTCTTGCTGCGCACCAGGCCGCCGTAGAACAGCGCCAGGCCCGGCACCGTCATCAGGATGACGAGCAGGGTGGACAGCATCATCCAGGTCGTGTCGCCCTTGTTGGGCTGGGCGGGCGGCGCCGAGGCGGCGTCGGCCGGCGCAGACGCAGCAGCGGCTGCAGCCGGAGCAGAGGCGGCATCGGCCGCCGAGGCCGGTGCGGCGGCCACGGCCGCAGCCGAGGCGGGAGCCGATGCCGAGGCGGGAGCCGATGCCGGGTCTTGAGCCCAGGCAGCCGGCGCGAGCAGGCCGGCGGCAAGCGCGAGGCCGGCGAGAAGCTTCTTCATGGGAGGGTTCTCCAAACGAGGGTTGTGAACGCGCGCTTCAGAGCGCGTCGTTGCCGGTTTCGCCGGTGCGAATGCGAACGACCTGGTCCAGCGGCGACACAAAAATCTTGCCGTCGCCGATCTTGCCGGTGCGCGCCGAAGACTCGATGGCCTCGATGACGCGCTCGACGACGTCGTCGTTCACGGCCGCTTCGACCTTGACCTTGGGCAGAAAGTCCACCACGTACTCCGCACCGCGGTACAGCTCGGTGTGGCCCTTTTGGCGGCCGAAGCCCTTGACCTCAGTGACCGTCAGGCCCTGCACGCCGATGGCGCTCAGGGCTTCACGCACCTCGTCGAGCTTGAACGGCTTGATGACGGCAGTGATCAATTTCATGTCGCGCTCCAGTGATGCTTAGAAAGTCTTCTTCAGGCCGAGCACGAGCGTGGACTTGCCCATGAACTTGCCGTTGACGGGGCTGGCGTAGGCCGTCTTGTTGGCGTCGGTGCCGATCAGCGAGCCGCTCACCACCAGGCCGGAGAAGTCCTTGGCCAGGGTCACCGAGTAGTCGGTGTAGGAGGCGGCGGAGTTGTGCTTCACGGTCTGGTGGCCGATGTGCGGGGCCACGCTCAGGCCATCACCCAGGTCAAAGGTGGCGGTCACGTCGAAGTAGCCCGAGCCCTTGCTGTCGGCAAAGCCGAACAGGTTGGTGGTGCTTTGCGAGTACTTGGCCGTCACGGGGCCGAAGCTCAGGGCGCCGTACACCTCCAGCGTGTTGGCGCTGGGGTTCAGCTTGTTGCCGGAGTACACGTACTGCAGCAGGCCGACGTCCAGCGTCAGGCCCTTGGCGACTTCGGTCTTGTAGCCGCCGTACAGGTCCACTTCCACCTTGGAGTCGCCACCAGCGTCCTTGATCCACTTGATGCTGGATGCCCAGGCGCCCACGTAGAAGCCGTTGGCGGCGGCGTAGTCCACGCCGCCTTGCAGGGCCGGCTTCAGGCGGGTTTGCGAGATGCCGCGGTAGCGGTACTCGGTCACGGCGCCGACGTTGAACGACAACGGATCCGGTGCCGGCTCATCAGCCATTGCGGGCAGAACAACCGCGGACAGGGCCAGGGCAAGCAGCGAAGGGGACAACTTCATGGCGGGGCTCCTCATTCAAGTTAGGGAAAGGCAGTCCGCCAAGTCTTTGCAGCTTCCGTGCCAACAGTCATGCCCGGGGGGCGCGCACGAATCTGGGTCCATCGCGCCCAGCACCCAGGCGCACGCACCAAACTGGACAGACGCACCAGCCTCTCATGCACACAACTGGTGCATCAAGGGGAAAAGCACCCGCCGCACCGCCACCCCCAGCCCTAGACTGCGCCGCCCCTGCACCGTCCCAACGCCCGAATCGCCCCGCCCATGAGCCTTGCCACCGTCCACAGCCGCGCCCTCGACGGCCTGGCTGCCGCCGCGGTCACCGTAGAAGTGCACCTCGCCAACGGCCTGCCCAGCTTCACCGTGGTGGGCCTGGCCGACACGGAAGTGAAGGAGGCCCGTGAGCGCGTGCGCGCTGCTCTGGCCAACAGCGGGCTCGGGTTTCCGGCGAACAAGCGCATCACGGTGAACCTCGCTCCGGCCGACTTGCCCAAGGAAGGCGGCCGGTTCGACCTGCCCATGGCGCTGGGCCTGCTGGCGGCCAACGGCCAGATCGACCCGGCCCGGCTGGCGCGGCTGGAATGTGCGGGCGAGCTCTCGCTGGCGGGTGAGTTGCGCCCGGTGCGCGGCGCCCTGGCCATGGCGTTGGCGCTGCGCCAGGCCGGCGCCCGCGGCGAACCCGCGCGCGAGTTGCTGCTGCCCGAAGCCAGCGCCGCCGAAGCCGCGCTGGTGGACGGCCTGGTGGTGCGGCAGGCGCGCCACCTGCTGGACGTGGTGGCCGCGCTGCAACCCGAGGGCGACGCCCTGCCCCGCGCCACCGCCCTGCCCCGGCTGGCGCAAGCCGGCCTGCTCGACCTGTCGGACATCAAGGGCCAGGCCGGCCCCAAGCGCGCGCTGGAAATTGCCGCCGCAGGCGGACATTCACTGCTGATGAGCGGCCCGCCCGGCACGGGCAAGTCCATGCTGGCCCAGCGCCTGGCCAGCCTGCTGCCGCTGCTGGACGACGAAGCCGCACTGGAATCGGCCGCAGTGCTCAGCCTGGCCGGCCAGTTCGACATCAGCCGCTGGGGCCAGCGCCCGGTGCGCGCACCGCACCACTCGGCCTCCAGCGTGGCCCTGGTGGGCGGCGGCTCGCCCCCGCGGCCGGGCGAGATTTCACTGGCCCAGCATGGCGTCCTGTTCTTGGATGAACTGCCGGAATTTCCCCGCGCGGCGCTGGAAGCCTTGCGCGAACCGCTGGAGACGGGCCGCATCCTGATCTCGCGCGCCGCGCGCCAGGCCGAGTTCCCGGCCCGCTTCCAGCTGGTGGCGGCGATGAACCCCTGCCCCTGCGGCCACCTGGGCAACCCGCTGAAGGCCTGCCGCTGCTCGCCGGACCAGATCGCCCGCTACCAGGGACGGCTGAGCGGTCCCTTCCTGGACCGGCTGGACCTGCTGATCGAAGTGCCGGTCATTCCGCCGCGCGAATTGCAGGACCTGGCTCCGGGTGAAAGCTCGGCCGTGGTGGCCGCGCGCGTGGCCCAAGCCCGTGCGGCTGCGCAGGCCCGCCAAGGCTGTGCCAACGCGCAGTTGCAAGCCGCCGATCTGCCCACGCACGCCGTGCTGGAGCCGGCGGCGAAAGCACTGCTGGACCGCTCGGCCGAAAAACTGGGCTGGTCGGCCCGCAGCTTCCACCGCGTGCTGCGCGTGGCGCGCACCGTGGCCGACCTGGCCGGCGCCGAGCACATCGCCCCGGCGCACGTGGCCGAAGCCATTCAGCTGCGCCGCGGCCTGCCCGGCGCGGCCGGCGCTTGACCCGCAGGCGGCTCAGCCCCTTCAGACGCGGCTGAAGCCGCCTTCCGTCAGGCGCACCACGTCGCCCACACGCAGGCCGGGGTCGGCGCTGCGCTCGAATCGGCGGGTGCGGCCATCGGCCTCACGCACCTGGATGACCCAGACGGTGTGGCTCTTCTGGTTCTTCTCGATCTCGTTGCCCGCATAGCCGCCGCCCACGGCGCCGGCCACGGTGGCGAGCTTGCGGCCATTGCCGCCGCCCACCATGTTGCCCAGCAAGCCGCCCACCACGGCGCCGCCCACAGCCCCCACGCCGCTGGACTGACCGCGGCGCGCCTCGGTGTGCACATCCGTCACGCGGGCGCAGCCGCTGCACAGCGCGGGCTCTACCGGCAGGGGTTCACCGTTCTGCGCCACCGTGGCCGCCGGCGGCCGGCTGTTCGACGTCGTCGCCGGGCCGCGCGAGGCGATACGTGCGGGCGCCGGCTCCACTTGGGGCTGAACGGCAGCCTCGCGCGCAGCGTTCGTCGCCGGCTGCGAAGTGGCCGCGGGCATCGGTGCTGCCGCATCCGGTACCGGCTCACCGCCTTGCGACCGGCCCACGGCGTAGGCGCCGCCCAGCAGTGCGATCACGACGGCCACGCCGGCAACGATCTGGGTGGACTTGATGGGGTGAGTGGCGGTCGACATGGGGCCTCCGGTGTTGTTGAACGACGGGCGTGAGCATGCCGCCGCACCCGGCGCCGCCCTGTAGGACAGGGCCGCAGCGGGAGCGCGCAACTGTGTCTGTTCGTGTCCGTTCGTGTTGGCCGGGCTCAGCCCAGCAGGGGCGCCAGCGCGCGGCGTGCGTCGGCGTCGCTCAGGCCGCAGCGGGCGGCCCAGTCGGCGACCTGGTCGTCGCCGATGCGGCCGACGTTGAAGTACGCCGCGTCCGGGTGCGCCAGGTAGAAGCCACTGACGCTGGCGGCCGGCGTCATGGCCATGCTGTCGGTCAGGCCCATGCCGATCTCGTCGGGGGCCAGCACCTGGAACAGGTCGGCCTTGGCGAGGTGGTCCGGGCACGCGGGGTAGCCCGGTGCCGGACGGATGCCGGTGTACTTCTCGGCAATGAGGTCCTCATTGCTCAGCGACTCGTTCGCGGCGTAGCCCCAGAACTCGCGGCGCACGCGCTCGTGCAGCCACTCGGCGGCGGCTTCGGCCAGGCGGTCGGCCAGGGCCTTGAGCATGATGGCGGCGTAGTCGTCGTGGGCGGCCAGGAACTCGGCTTCCTTCTTGTCCACGCCCAGGCCGGCGGTCACGGCGAAGAGGCCGATGTGGTCGCCGCTTTCCGCCACGAAGTCGCTCAGGCAGCGGTTGGGGCGCCGCACCTTTTGACCGTCCGGGCCCTCTACCACCGGGCGCTCGGTCTGCATGCGCAGGCCGTGCCACACCATGGGCGGCTCGCTGGCGATGGCGATGTCGTCGCTGTTCACCCGCGCGGCCGGGTACAGGCCGAACACCGCATGCGCCTGCAGCCAGCGGCCGTCGATGATCTTCTTCAGCATGGCCTGGGCATCGGCAAACACCTTGCGCGCCTCGGTGCCCACGATTTCGTCGTCCAGGATGGCGGGGTAAGGCCCGGCCAGGTCCCAGGTCTGGAAGAACGGGCCCCAGTCGATGTACTTCGCGAGCTCGGCCAGGTCCAGGTTCTTCAGCACGCGGCGGCCGGTGAACTTCGGGGCCGGCGGCATGCGGGCCTGGTCCAGCGGCGCGGCGTTTGCACGGGCCTCGGCCAGCGTCACCAGCGGCGTCTGCTTCTTGCCGGCGTGCAGGGCGCGGGTCTTCTCGATGTCGGCCTTGAGCTCGGCGATGTAGGCGGCGGCACGGTCGTCGCTCAGCAGCTCGGTGCACACGCCGACCGCGCGTGAGGCGTCGGGCACGTAGACCACCGGGCCGTCGTAATGCGGCGAGATCTTGACGGCCGTGTGCACCCGGCTGGTGGTGGCGCCGCCGATCAGCAGCGGCATGTGGCGCGACGAGAAGTATTCATCGCGCTGCATCTCGGCCGCCACGTGCTGCATTTCTTCCAGGCTGGGCGTGATGAGGCCCGACAGGCCGATGATGTCCGCGCCCTCTTCCTTGGCCTTCTTGAGAATGTCCTGGGCCGGCACCATCACGCCCATGTTCACAACCTCGTAGTTGTTGCACTGCAAGACCACGGTGACGATGTTCTTGCCGATGTCGTGCACGTCGCCCTTGACCGTGGCGATGACGATCTTGCCCTTGGGCTTCACGTCGCCGCCGGCGGCTTCGAGCTGACGCTTTTCTTCCTCGATGTAGGGCACGAGGTGGGCCACGGCGCTCTTCATCACGCGGGCGCTCTTCACCACCTGGGGCAGGAACATCTTGCCCTGGCCGAAGAGGTCGCCCACCACGTTCATGCCGGCCATCAGCGGTCCTTCAATGACGTGCAGCGGCCGGCCGCCCGTGGCGCGAATCGCCTGCCAGGCTTCCTCGGTGTCTTCGACGATGAAGTCGGTGATGCCGTGCACCAGCGCGTAGCTCAGGCGCTCGTTCACGTTGCCCGCGCGCCAGGCCAGGCGGGCGGAGTCGTCCTTGCCGGCGCTTTTGGCCCGGTCGGCAATCTCGATCAGGCGCTCGCCGGCATCCTTGCGGCGGTTCAGCACCACGTCTTCCACGCGCTCGCGCAGCTCGGCGTCGAGGTCGTCGTACACGCCCACCATGCCGGCGTTGACGATGCCCATGTCCAGGCCCGCCTGGATGGCGTGGTACAGGAACACGGTGTGGATGGCTTCGCGCACCGGCTCGTTGCCGCGGAAGCTGAAGCTCACGTTGCTCACGCCGCCCGACACCTTGGCGCCCGGCAGGTTCTGCTTGATCCAGCGGGTGGCCTCGATGAAGTCCACGGCGTAGTTGTCGTGCTCCTCGATGCCGGTGGCGATGGCGAAGATGTTGGGGTCGAAGATGATGTCTTCGGGCGGGAAGTCCACCTCGTCCACCAGCACGCGGTAGGCGCGCTCGCAGATCTCGGTCTTGCGGGCAAAGGTGTCAGCCTGGCCCTGTTCGTCAAAGGCCATCACCACCGCGGCGGCGCCGTAGCGCTTGACCAGCTTGGCCTGGCGCTTGAACTCGTCCACGCCCTCCTTGAGCGAGATCGAGTTGACGATGCCCTTGCCCTGGATGCACTTGAGCCCCGCCTCGATGACCGCCCACTTGGACGAGTCGATCATGATCGGCACACGGGCGATCTCGGGCTCGCCGGCGATCAGGTTCAGGAAGCGCACCATGGCCGCCTGGCTGTCGAGCATGGCCTCGTCCATGTTGATGTCGATGACCTGGGCGCCGTTCTCGACCTGTTGGCGGGCCACGGCCAGCGCATCCTCGAACTGGCCGGCCAGGATCATGCGGGCGAACGCCTTGGAACCGGTGACGTTGGTGCGTTCGCCGATGTTGACGAACAGGCTGCCCGCGTCGA
The DNA here is from genome assembly GCF_043555935.1 of Pelomonas baiyunensis. Taxonomy (NCBI): domain Bacteria; kingdom Pseudomonadati; phylum Pseudomonadota; class Betaproteobacteria; order Burkholderiales; family Sphaerotilaceae; genus Roseateles; species Pelomonas baiyunensis. The sequence continues at coordinate 40,150 of NZ_JBIGIB010000004.1, forward strand.
TGGCGACGGGTTCCAGACCAGAGAGCTTGAGGGGGGGCGGCGTGCGGGTCATCGATGGCGGTCCACAGGGGGAGATCGATGAGCGCCGTTGGAAGGAATCCGAGCCTGGCAGGTGGGGCCCTGTCGCAGCGCTCCTCGGATGAGCCGGGAATTCTACGCAGCCACCCCTTCGCCGTGGCTCAAGTTGCGCTTGCCATGGCCGAAGCCCGGCTCAGAATGCCCCCTTCCATGCCCGTTGACCTCATCCAGCTGCCCGCGCAATCGTTGCGTCTGGGCATGACCCTGCCCTACGACGTGTACGACGGAGGTGGCAAGCTGCTGTACGCCCGCGGCCAGACGCTGCGCGACTCGCCCCTGGTGCGTGGCCTGATCGACGGCGGCGCCTGGGTGCGCTCGGAAGACACGGTGGAGTACCAGCGCGCCCGCGCCCACCGGCTCGACACGCTGGTGCTACAAGACAAGCCGCTGTCAGACATCGCCAAGGCCGACACCAGCTTCCGGCTGGAGCAGCCCGCCGCCGCCAAGGTGGAACTGGGCCCGCGGGAGGCGTGGTCGGACCTGCTGCTGCACACCCACGCCCTGCTGCGCGAGACCGAGCCGCAAGACTTCGCCGGCCGGCTGGCCGCATTGCGGGACCAGGCCCTGCAACGCCTGCACGCCCACCCCGACGCCACGCTGGTGCTGCTGATTTTTGAGACCAGCCAGGAATTTGCCGACTACAGCGCCCGACACGCCCTGCTGTCGCTGCTGCTGGCCGACCTGACCGCCCAGCAGCTGCGCATGCCGGCGCCGCTGCGCGAGGCCCTGCAAGGCGCGGCACTCACCATGAACTACGGCGCCGGCCCCGCCCATGACCGCCTGGCCGCGCAGGCCGACGCGGCCACGCCGTCGCAACGCCAGGCCCTGGCCGCCCACGGCGACCGCGCGGCCGCCCGTCTGGCCCAGGCTGGCATCACCGACAACGCCTGGCTGACCGCCGTGCGCTTGCACCACGAGGCCGGCCCCGGCCCGCTGGCCGGCCGCGGTGCCGGCGAGATGCTGGCCCGGCTGCTGCGCCGCATCGACATCTTCGGCGCCCGCCTGTCGCCGCGCCGCACCCGCAAGGCGCTCAGCGGGGCAGCCGCAGCCCGCGCCGTGTTTCTGGACGAACACCAGCAGCCCGACGAAGCCGGCGCCGCGCTCATCAAGGTGGTGGGCCTGTACCCGCCCGGCACCATCGTGCGCCTGGCCAACGGCGAGGTGGGCGTGGTCTACAAGCGCGGCTTCAGCGCCAACGAGCCCATGGTGGCCGCGCTGCTGGGCAAGAGCGGCAGCCCCTTGAGCAACCCCGTGCCACGGGACACGCGGCTGGCCTCGCAGGCGATTGCCGCCAGCCTGGCGCCGGCCGAGCTCAAGCTGCGCGTGAACCTGGAAGCCCTGCTCCGGCTTTGACCCCACCATGGCTGACGACGCTTCGCCCCCCGCCGACCCGCAGCGGGCGAGGCTGCGCCGACACCTGGTGTGGGGCGTGGTGCTGCTGCTGACGCTGGTGACCGCCGGCACCGCGCTGGCCCTCATGGAAAGCCACCAGGCCTTGCAGGCCCGGCTGCTCGGGCGGCCGGTGGCGGAACTGGAAACCCGCATCGGCCTGGTGTTCACGCTGCTGGCCCTGGGGCAAGGCGCGGTCATCGTGGCCGCGGCGGTGTTGATCGACCGCGTGCAGGCCCGCCACCGCCGCGCCCAGGCCCACGTGGCACGCCTGGCCAGCGAGCGCGGGGCGCTGCTGGACAACGACCTCGTGCCCATGGTGCGCCTGCGCGACCGGCGCGAGGTGTGGCACAACCGGGCGTTGGCCGAGATGTTCGGCTACGCACCGGGCGAGCTGGACGGCCAGTCGTCCCGCGCGTTCTACGCCGACGATGCCGCATTCGAGCGCGCCGGCCGGGGCTATGCCCGCATGCCGGCGTCGGGCCGCTTCCGCGCCCAGCTGCCCATGATGCGCAAGGACGGCCGACGGCTGTGGATCGACCTCAGCGGCACGCAGCTGCCCGGCGGCGACTCGCTGTGGATGATGGTGGACATCACCGCGGTGAAAGAGCGCGAACAGGAAGCCCGGCACCAGGCCCTGCACGACGGCCTGACCGGCCTGCCCAACCGCCACCTGCTGCACGACCGCCTGGGCCTGATGCTGCGCGACGCCGCCCGGCGCCACTCGGCCCTGGCCGTGTGTTACCTCGACCTGGACGGCTTCAAGGCCGTGAACGACCACCAGGGCCACGATGCCGGCGACGCCCTGCTGTGCGCCGTGGCCCAGCGCCTGAACGAGCACCGGCGCGGCAACGATGTGGTGGCGCGCATCGGCGGCGACGAGTTCGTGGTGGTGCTCAGCCACCTCACCACGCCCGAGGGCGAGGCCCGCGCGCTGGAGCGCTTGCAGCACTGCTTCGACACCCCGTTCGAACTGCCCGGCGGCCACACGGCCCGGGTGGGCGCCAGCATCGGCGTGGCGCTGTACCCCACGCATGGCGACACGGCGGCTGCGTTGGTGACGCTGGCGGACCGCGCCATGCTGACCGGCAAGCGCGCCGGCAAGGGCCGCTGGGTGCTGCACAGCAGCGCGGCGTGAAGCGACGACCGGCACGCCAGTGGCACGCCGGAACCGCCGCCGCAGCGGCGGGGTTCAGTCCAGCGCCAGGCTGCGCCAGATCAGGTCGGTGATGAGCACGCGGGCGGCTTCGAAGTCCGCGTCGTCCAGCCGGGGCTTGCCCATGTAGAGCGAGAACTGCGGCCCCAAGTCTGCGTAGGCCTGCGTGGACGACCAGATCAGGAACATCAGGTGCGTGAAGTCCAGGCGCCGGATCAGGCCCTGCTCGGCCCAGTCCTCGAAGCGCTCCACGTCGGCGTGCAGCAGCGGCATGACCTGGGCCTTCAGCACGTCCTGGTAGCGCGGCGCGCCGGCCATGATCTCGCGGGTGAACACTGCGTTGCCACTGGGGCGCTCGCGGCTGAAGCGCAGCTTCACGGCCACGTAGGTCTGGATGGCGGCCTGCGGCTCGTCCGCCTCGGCAATCGCCGTCATGTTGGCCATCCACTCGCCCATCACGCTGTCCAGCACCGCGCGGTACAGCTCTTCCTTGCTGGGCCAGTGGTACAGCAGGTTCTGGCGGGAGAGGTCCAGCGCCGCGGCAATGTTGTCCAGGCTCACCCCCTCGAACCCGAAGCGCGCAAACTGCCGTTCGGCCTCGGCCAGGATGACCTCCTGCTTGCGAAGGGTGGCGGCACGCGGGATGCGGGTCACGGGAGCGGTGTCGGTCATGTGCCCCATTTTGTGCGGCGCGCACCAACGCGGCGCTGCGGGTTTTTACGCTTCGGTCAAGTTTTACTGGGTAGTAATGTTTGGCTGTCAGACACCCGGAGACCCCCGTGGACCTTGCCGATCTGAAGTCGGGACGCCTTGCGCCCGCCGAGTACGCCCGCCGCCTGGGCGATGCGCACCCGCCGCTGAACCGCACGCAGGCGCTGATTGAGGCCGAGCGCTGCTACTACTGCTTCGACGCCCCCTGCCAGACGGCCTGCCCCACGGGCATCGACGTGCCAAGCTTCATCCAGCGCATTGCGCAAGACAACCCGCGCGGTGCGGCCGAGGCCATCCTGACGGCCAACCCGCTGGGCGGCATGTGCGCCCGCGTCTGCCCGACCGAAGTGCTGTGCGAGCAGGCCTGCGTGCGCAACACGAACGAGTCCAAGCCGGTGGAAATCGGGCTGCTGCAGCGCTTTGCGGTAGAGGCTCACTTCGTCACTCCCGGAGCCCGGCCACTGTTCGAACGCGCGCAGCCCACTGGCCATCGCGTGGCCGTGGTGGGGGCCGGCCCGGCGGGCCTGGCGGCCGCGCACGGCCTGGCCTGGCGCGGGCATGAGGTCACGCTGTTCGACGCCGCCCATAAGCTCGGCGGCCTGAACGAATACGGCCTCGCCACCTACAAGGTGGCCGGCGGCTTCGCGCAGCGGGAAATCGACTGGCTGCTCAGCATCGGCGGCATCACACCCCGGCTCAACACCCGCCTGGGCCGCGACATCACGCTGGACGGCATGCTCGCCGAGTACGACGCCGTCTTCCTGGGCCTGGGCCTGCAGGGCGTCAACGCGCTGGGCATTGCCGAGCCGGAGCTGCCCGGGCTGCGCGATGCCGTGGACTTCATCGCCGAACTGCGCCAGAGCGCGCCGGAAATCGTGCCGGTGGGCCGCCGCGTCGTCGTCATCGGCGGCGGCATGACCGCCGTGGACGCCGCCGTGCAGAGCAAGCTGCTGGGTGCGGAGCAGGTGACCATGGTCTACCGCCGCGGGCCGGACGGCCTCTCGGCCTCGCTGCACGAGCAGCAGTGGGCCCAGACGAACGGCGTGACGATCCGCTGCTGGGCGCGCCCCGTGGCCGTCGAAGCCGAAGGCGGTGTCGTGCGCGGCATTCGCTTCGCCGCCACCCGGCTGGAGCACGGCAAGCTGGTGGACACCGGCGAGCAATTCTTCCTGGAGGCCGACCTGGTGCTGCGCGCCATCGGCCAGACCTTTGTGGCCGAGCCTGTCGGCGCCGCCATCGCACTGGAAGCCGGCCGCATCCAGACCGACGCCGACGGTGCCACCAGCCTGCCCCGCGTGTGGGCCGGCGGTGACTGCCGCGCCGGCGGCCGCGACCTGACCGTGGAAGCCGTGGAGCACGGCAAGCGCGCCGCCGCGGCCATTGACCGCGCCCTGGGCCTGGGCACCGCCCGCCACACCGACACGGAGGCCCGCCATGGCTGACCTGAGCACCGATTTCCTGGGCATCAAGAGCCCCAACCCCTTCTGGCTTGCGTCGGCCCCGCCGACCGACAAGGAAGTGAACGTGCGCCGCGCCTTCGAGGCCGGCTGGGGCGGCGTGGTCTGGAAGACGCTCGGCGAAGACCCGCCGGTGGTCAACGTCAACGGCCCGCGCTACGCCACGCTCTGGAGCCAGGACCGCCGCGTCATCGGGTTCAACAACATCGAGCTCATCTCCGACCGGCCGTTGCAGGTCAACCTCGACGAAATCAAGCGCGTGAAGCGCGACTTCCCGGACCGCGCCATGGTGGTGAGCCTGATGGTGCCGGTGAACGAACCGAGCTGGAAGGCCATCCTGGAACGCGTGGCCGATACCGGCGCCGACGGCGTGGAGCTGAACTTCGGCTGCCCGCACGGCATGAGCGAGCGCGGCATGGGCGCGGCCGTGGGCCAGGTGCCGGAGTACATCCAGCAGGTCACCGAGTGGTGCAAGAAGCACACGAAGATGCCGGTCATCGTGAAGCTCACGCCCAACATCACCGACGTGCGCTTTCCGGCCCGCGCGGCCAAGGCGGGCGGCGCCGATGCGGTGAGCCTCATCAACACCATCAACTCGGTGATGGGCGTGGACCTGGACCGCATGACGATGAGCCCCGTCACCGACGGCTGGGGCTCCCACGGCGGCTACTGCGGCCCGGCCGTGAAGCCGATCGCGCTGAACATGGTGGCCGAGATTGCGCGCGACGCCACCACCGCCGGCCTGCCCATCAGCGGCATCGGCGGCATCAGCACCTGGCGTGACGCGGCCGAGTTCATCGCCATGGGCTGCGGCACCGTGCAAGTCTGCACCGCCGCCATGGTCTACGGCTTCAAGATCGTGCAGGACCTGTGTTCGGGCCTGTCCAATTTCATGGACGAGAAGGGTTACGCCAACCTGAAGGCCTTTCAAGGCATGGCGGTTCCCTCAGTCAAGAACTGGAACCAACTCAACCTCAACCACGTGGAGAAAGCGGTCATCGACCAAGCGAGCTGCATCCAGTGCGGCCGCTGCCACGTGGTGTGCGAAGACACGTCCCACCAGGCCATCTGGGCCACGAAGGACGGCAAGCGCCACTTCCACGTGAACGAAGCCGAGTGTGTTGGATGCAACCTCTGCGTGTCGATCTGCCCGGTCCCTGGCACCATCTCGATGCGCGCGCTCCAGCCTGGGGAGACCGATGCACGCACCGGTCGCGTCATCGACGGCTCCTACGCCAACTGGACCACGCATCCCAACAACACCATGCGCGCCGGGTGCGCGTGAAGCAAGGATCTGCGATGAGTCACTACGAGGTCGGTCACTGGATCAACGGCGCTGCCACGCGCGGCACCGGCGAGCGCCAGCAAGACATCCACAACCCCGCCACCGGCGCCGTCCAGGGCACGCTGCGGCTGGGCAGCGTGGCCGATCTGGACGCGGCCGTGGCGTCTGCCACCCAGGCCGCCAAGGCCTGGAGCCAGACCCCGCCGCTGGCCCGCTCGCGCGTGCTGTTCAAGTTCCTGACCCTGCTGCAGGACCGCAAGGACCAACTCGCCGAGGCCATCGTGCGCGAGCACGGCAAGACCGTGCCCGACGCGCTGGGCGAAGTGGCCCGTGGCATCGAGGTGGTGGAGTTCGCCACCGGCATGCCGCAGCTGCTCAAGGGCGAGTACACCGAGCAGATCGCCCGCGGCATGGACGCCTGGAGCATGCGCCAGCCGCTCGGCGTGGTGGCCGGCATCACGCCGTTCAACTTCCCCGCCATGGTGCCGATGTGGATGTACCCCATCGCCATCGGCTGCGGCAACGCCTTCATCTTGAAGCCCAGCGAGCGTGACCCGTCGGCCTCGCTGCTGATGGCGCAATGGCTGAAGGAAGCCGGCCTGCCCGACGGTGTGTTCAGCGTGGTGCAGGGCGACAAGGACATCGTCGACGCCATCCTGGCCCACCCCGGCATTGCGGCGGTCAGCTTCGTCGGCTCCACGCCGGTGGCGGAGCACATCTACAAGGTCGGCAGCGCCCACGGCAAGCGGGTGCAGGCGCTGGGCGGCGCGAAGAACCACATGGTCGTCATGCCCGACGCCGACCTCGACGGTGCGGTGGACGCGCTGATGGGCGCCGCCTACGGCTCGGCCGGCGAGCGCTGCATGGCGATCTCGGTGGCCGTGGCGGTGGGCGACGTGGGCGACAAGCTCGTGGCCGCCCTGGCCCCCAAGGTGAAGGCACTCAAGATCGGCGAAGGCCACGAGGCCGGCGCCGAGATGGGCCCGCTGATCACGCGTGCCTCGCAGCAGCGCGTGGAGCGCTTGATTGGCGAAGGCGTGGCAGCCGGCGCGACCGCCGTGGTCGACGGCCGCGGCTACCGCGTGCAGGGCCATGAAGAGGGCTTCTTCGTCGGCGGCACCATCCTGGACGGCGTGAGCGCTGACATGAGCTGCTACACCGAGGAAATCTTCGGCCCCGTGCTGTGCGTGGTGCGCGTGCCGGACCTGGCCGCGGCGATTGCGCTGATCGAAGCCAACGAGTACGCCAACGGCGTGGCCATCTTCACCCGCGACGGCCATGTGGCGCGCGAGTTCGTGCACCACATCCAGGTCGGCATGGTGGGCGTGAACGTGCCGCTGCCGGTGCCCATGGCCTTCAACAGCTTTGGCGGCTGGAAGCGCAGCCTCTTCGGCGACCACCACGCCTACGGCCCCGAGGCGGTGCGCTTCTATACCAAGCACAAGGCCGTCATGCAGCGCTGGCCCGACAGCACACCCAAGGGCCCGCAATTTGCTTTTCCTCAGAACACCTGACGACCACGGAAACGCACCATGACCGACCCTTCGCTGAGCAACCCTGATCTGATCCCGACCACGGCTGCCCAGCGAACCTGGCGCTGGTATCACTTCGCCGCGCTGTGGGTCGGCATGGTGATGTGCATCCCGGCCTACACACTGGCGGCCAGCCTCATCGAGTCGGGCATGAGCTGGAGCCAGGCGGTGGGCACGGTGTTCCTGGGCAACCTCATCGTGCTGGTGCCGATGCTGCTGATTGGTCATGCCGGCGCCAAGTACGGCATCCCGTACGCGGTGCTGGCCCGCGCCTCGTTCGGCACGCAGGGCGCCAAGCTGCCGGCGCTGCTGCGGGCACTCGTCGCCTGCGGCTGGTACGGCATTCAGACCTGGTTCGGCGGGCAGATGGTCTACACGCTGGCCGGCGTGCTGATGGGCCAGCCGCTGGGCGGCGATCCGCTGCCAGGCCTGGGCATCAGCGCCGCCCAACTGACCTGCTTCCTGATCTTCTGGGCACTGCAGTTCTGGTTCGTGCTGCACGGCATCGAGTCCATCCGCAAGCTGGAGACCTGGACGGCGCCGATCAGGATCGTCATCTGCTTCGTGCTGCTGGGGTGGGCCTGGAACAAGGCGGGCGGCTTCGGCCCGATCCTGGATCAACCCTCCGCTTTTGTAGAAGGCGGCAAGAAGGCCGGGCAGTTCTCGGCCGTCTTCTGGCCCTCGCTCACCGCCATGGTCGGCTTCTGGGCGACGCTGGCGCTGAACATTCCGGATTTCACGCGCTTCGCCAAGAGCCAGCGCGACCAGCTCGTCGGCCAGGCCATCGGCCTGCCGGCGCCCATGGGCTTGCTGGCCGCGCTCGCGGTGTTCGTCACCTCCGCCACCGTCGTCATCTACGGCAAGGCGCTGTGGGACCCGGTGGACCTGGCCAGCCGCATGACGGGCGCGGCCGTGCTGATCGCGCTCATCGTGCTGCTGATCGACACCGTGAGCGTGAACCTCGCGGCCAACCTCGTCGGCCCGGCTTACGACTTCTCGGCGCTGGCGCCGGGGCGCATCAGCTACAAGGCCGGCGGCATCCTCACCGCGGGCATCGCCATCGTCATGATGCCGTGGAAGATCCTGGCCTCCACCGAGGGCTACATCTTCACTTGGCTCATCGGCTACTCGGCGTTGCTGGGGCCGGTGGCCGGCATCCTGATCGTGGACTACTTCGTGCTGCGCAAGACGGAGCTGGTGGTGGACGAGCTCTACCGCGAGGGCGGCCGCTACAGCTACCGCGGCGGCTGGAACGGGGCGGCCGTCATCGCCTTCGCCGTGGGCGTGGCGCCCAACATCCCCGGCTTCCTGAACGCCGCGTTCCCGGCGGCCTTCCCCGAGGTCGGCGCCGCCTTCAAGGCCCTCTACACCTATGCCTGGTTTGCCGGGCTGGCCATTGCGGCCCTCGTCTACGGCGTGCTGATGGCCGGCAAGACGCAACCCCAACTCGCAAGGACTGCCCCATGAGTTCCTCCCTGCTGATCCGCGGCGCCATCGTCGTCAACGCCGACGCCGAGAGCCGCACCGACGTGCTCTGCGTCGACGGCCGCATCGTCGCCCTGGGCGAACGCGCCGCGCGCGAAGCCCCCGCCGGCACGACCACGCTGGACGGCACCGGCCAGTACCTGCTGCCCGGCGGCATCGACCCGCACACCCACATGCAGCTGCCCTTCATGGGCACGGTCACGCAGGACGACTTCTTCACCGGCACGGCCGCGGCCCTGGCCGGCGGCACGACGAGCATCATCGACTTCGTCATCCCCAACCCGCAGCAGCCGCTGATGGACGCCTACCGCACCTGGCGCGGCTGGGCCGAGAAGGCCGCGAGCGACTACGCCTTCCATGTGGCCGTGACCTGGTGGGACCAGAGCGTCAGCGACGACATGGGCACGCTGGTGCGCGAGGAAGGCGTGAACAGCTTCAAGCACTTCATGGCCTACAAGAACGCCATCATGTGCGACGACGAAACGCTGGTGAACAGCTTCAAGCGTGCGCTCGAACTCGGCGCCATGCCGACGGTGCACGCCGAGAACGGCGAGCTGGTCTATCTGCTGCAGGCCGAGGTCGCCAAGATGGGCATCACCGGCCCCGAGGGCCACCCCATGAGCCGCCCGCCCATGGTGGAGGGCGAAGCGGCCAACCGCGCCATTGCGATTGCCGACGTGCTGGGCGTGCCCATCTACGTGGTGCACGTGAGCTGCATCGAAAGCGCCGAGGCCATCGCCCGCGCGCGGGCCCGCGGCCAGCGCGTGTACGGCGAAGTGCTGGCCGGCCACCTGCTGATCGACGACAGCGTCTACCGCGACCCCGACTTCGCCACCGCCGCGGCCTACGTGATGAGCCCGCCCTTCCGCCCCAAGATCCACCAGGAGTTCCTGTGGCGCGGCCTGCAAAGCGGCCAGCTGCACACCACCGCGACCGACCACTGCACCTTCTGCGCGAGCCAAAAGGCCGCCGGCAAGGACAACTTCGCCAAGATCCCCAACGGCTGCGGTGGCGTCGAGGAACGCATGGCCGTGCTGTGGGACGCCAGCGTGAACTCCGGGCGCCTGACGCCATCGGAGTTCGTGGCCATCACCTCGGCCAACGCGGCCAAGCTGTTCAACATGTACCCGCGCAAGGGCGTCATCGCCGAAGGTGCCGACGCCGACCTCGTGCTCTGGGACCCGGCCGGCACCAAGACACTGAGCGCCAAGACGCAGTTCTCCAAGAACGACTTCAACATCTTCGAGGGCCGCACCGTGCGCGGCATCCCGAGCCACACCATCTCGCAGGGGCGCGTCGTCTTCGCGCGCGGCGACTTGCGCGCTGAGCCCGGCACCGGCCGCTATCTGAAGCGCCCGCCCTTCGGCCCGCAATTCGATGCCGCCGCCAAGCGCAGCGCCGATTTGATGCCCACGGCCGTGGCCCGCTGAAAAGGATTCGCCATGGACATGCCCACCAAGACCGTCGACCTCTCCACGCTGCGCGTCAACGGCCAGCGCCTGTGGAACTCGCTGATGGAGCTCGCCCAGATCGGCGCGACGGACAAGGGCGGCGTCTGCCGCCTCACGCTCACCGACCTCGACAAGCAGGGCCGCGACCTCGTCACCCGCTGGGCGCGCGAGGCCGGCATGACGGTCACCATCGACCAGATCGGCAACGGCTTCATGCGCCGCCCGGGTCGCAACAACAGCCTGCCGCCCGTCATGACCGGCAGCCACATCGACACCCAACCCACCGGCGGCAAGTTCGATGGCAACTACGGCGTGCTCGCCGGCATCGAGGTCGTGCGCACGCTGAATGACCACGGCATCGAGACCGAGGCGCCCATCGAGGTCGCGTTCTGGACGAATGAAGAAGGCTCGCGTTTTGTGCCGGTCATGATGGGTTCGGGCGTGTTCGCCAAAGCCTTCACGCTGGAGCACGCCTACGCCGCGACGGACACGGCAGGCTTGACGGTCAAGGGTGAGTTGGAACGCATCGGCTACATCGGCACCCAGGTGCCGGGCGACCACCCCATCGGCGCCTACTTCGAGACCCACATCGAACAGGGCCCGGTGCTGGAGGACCACGACAAGACCATCGGCGTCGTCACCGGCGTGCTCGGCATCCGCTGGTACGACTGCGTCGTGACCGGCATGGAAGCCCACGCCGGCCCCACGCCCATGGCCCTGCGCAAGGATGCGCTGCAGGTGGCCACGCACCTGATGCAGGAGGTGGTGGCCTGCGCGCACCGCCACCCGCAGGCCGACGGCACCAACCATGGCCGCGGCACGGTGGGCATGGTGCAGGTCCACCCCAACAGCCGCAACGTGATCCCGGGCCGCGTGAAGTTCAGCATCGACCTGCGCAACTCGACCGACGCGCTCTGCGAAGCCATGGACGCCGACATCCGCGCGGTCGCCGCCAAGCTCGCCGCCGACTCGGGCCTCACCATCGAGATCACGCCCGTCAGCGCCTACCCGGCCCAGCCCTTCCACCCCGACTGCATCGCCGCCGTGCAAAAGGCGGCCGACGCCCTCGGCTACAGCAACATGCCCGCTGTCTCCGGCGCAGGGCATGACGCCGTCTACATGGCCCGCCTGGCCCCGGCCGGCATGATCTTCATCCCCTGCAAGGACGGCATCAGCCACAACGAGATCGAGGACGCCAAGCCCGAGCACATCGAGGCCGGCTGCAACGTGCTGCTGCAGGCGATGCTGAACGCGGCGGGCTGACGCGCCACCTTCCCCGCCACCTGACGTGCCGGGCCGCGCCGCCCGGCACGCCCCCTAGATTGGCAGCACGGCGCGTCCGATTCGTACCAGCGCGGTGCGACGGTTTTCGACATGCTGTGAGCACCCCCTCTCGGAGTGCCCATGAACGCTGCCGTCCCCTTCGCTGTCCACCCCCCCTCGGCCGTCACGGCGCCCGTTCGCGCGGGCCGCAGCCATGCCGGCGCGCCGCTGCCGGTCGGGCCGGACCTCTGGATGCTCAACGTGCCCGCCGCAGCCACGGGCCAGGCGCTCAGCGTGATGAGCTGGCACGGCCACGCGCCCGGCGGCCCGCCGCTGCACCTGCACCCAGACCAGGACGAGGTGTTCATCGTGGAAGCCGGTGAGTACCGCTTTCAATGCGACGATCAACTGTTCCTGCTGCGCGCGGGCGACAGCCTCTTTCTGCCGCGCGGACGGCCGCACACCTTCCGCCAGCTCAGCGCCACCGGCCGGTTGCGCTTCCTGTACACGCCAGCCGGCCGGATGGAGGACTTCTTTGCCGCACTGTCCCGACTGGATGGGCCACCCGCACCCGAGCAAGCTGCCACGCTATTCGCGGCCCACGGCATGCGCGTGGTGGGACTGCCGCTGGCGGCGTGACGGCTTCACGGCCTGAAGGTTGGAGCCCGGGCACTGGCCTCATGCACCCCATCTTCCACTTCAGCCCACCCAGCCCGGCGTTGCAGGGCTGGGTGCGGCAGCACCAGGTCATTCGCCTGCGCTTCGCCAGGGGCGTGGCCGTGCCCGTGAAGCCCTATTGGCCGCGCCCGGCGGCGGCCCTGGCCTTCTACCTGCGAGACCCGGAGTGGGTGGCCTCGGTGCCGGGCGCCGCCGCCCGCTGCAAGCCCCGCGCGGTGCTGATCGGCCAACCCACCGCCGCCACTTGGCGCCAGGGCGGCGCGGACTTTGCGGTTTACCAGATTGAGTTCGAACCCGGCGCGTTGCACCGCCTGACCGGCTTGCCACTGAATCCACTCACGAACGACTGCCTGGACGCCGAAGCCGTGTTCCCCGCCAGCTTTCGCCACTTGGTGGAGCGACTGGCCCAGCACGACACCGCAGCGCCATGGATCGCCGAAGTCGAGGCGTGGCTGCTGACCCAAGTGAGCGCGCCGCGGCGGGGCCTGGCGGCTGCGGACGCGGTGGCGCTGCAACTGCTGTCCGGCGCATCAACCGGGCTGGACGATCTGGCCCGTCAGCACGGTCTGGAGGTGCGGCAGCTGCGACGCCAGTTTGAGGCGCGGCTGGGCGTGAGCCCCCGGCTGTTCGCCCGAGTGGCGCGGTTCGACCGGCTGGTGCGCAGCGCCAATGCCGTGCCTGACGCCCGCTGGCTGGACCTGGCGCTGGACGCTGGCTATCACGACCACCAGCACCTGGCGCGGGACTTCCGCGAGTTCACAGGGCTGGCGCCGTCTGCCTTTCGGGCGCTGGAACTGCAGGCGCCGGAGCGGCAGTTCGGCTTCAGGGAGTGAACCGCGCCTCGCAGCCCCAGAGGGTCAGCCAAACAGTCGGTGTCAGCGCTTGGCGTGCTCAGCCAACAAGGCCGCGGCTGTGCTGGCCGGCACGGCGTACGTGATGCCCGTGGGCGCGCTCAGCGCCGCTTCTTTGGTGCCCTTGACCGCCCCGCCTTGCAGCACGCCCACCACCTCGCCGGAGTCGATGTCCAGCACCGGGCCGCCGCTGTTGCCGGGGTAGGCGATAGCGTCCAGCTGCATCAGGCGGAAGGCGCCGTCGCGCAACTGGCGCACGGCGCGGGGGCTGAGGCCGGACGGGTCGGACGCGGGCATGGACACGCTGGACCAGGCCGACACGATGCCGCGGTGCGTGGTGTGCACGTAGCCAATCGCGTTGCCGATGGGAAAGCCCATGAGCGCGATGGAGGTGCCCTCCGGGGCGTCTTGCGCGGCCAGCCGCAGCGCGGGCACGGGCGGGCCATCGATCTCCAGCAGGGCCAGGTCCTGCCCCGGGTTGCGCGCCAGCACGCGTGCGCTGCGCAGCTGCCAGCTGCCTTCGGCGGTCCAGACCTGCACGGCCACCGTGCGGTCTACCCGCTCCGGCGTTTCGGCGGGCAGCACGTGGGCGTTGGTCAGCACCTGCAGCCCGTCACCGACCACGAAGCCGGCGGCCCGAAAGCCGAAGCGCGGGTTGTCCATCAAGCCGTAGCTACCCACCACCACCACCGAGCGCTTGGCCCGGGCGATGAGCTGGGGCAACGGCTCGGCCGCGGCCGGCCCCGCCCCACCGCACAGCAGGCCCAACGCCAGACAAGCCGCAAGGCCGCGCCGGCGGGTGGGAGCAAAGGCAGGGCGGAGAGCAGGCATGGCGCGGTCGACGGAAAAAGCAACGCCCCAGCCTACCCCAGCCGGCCCGTCAGGGCGCGGGCTGGAAGGCCGCATCGCCGGTGCGCCACAGCACGAAGCTGTAGATGTCGGCCCACATGGCGTCTCGCTGCGTGCGGGTGGAACCCATGCCATGGCCCGCGCCGAAGTCGATGCGCAGCAGCACCGGCCGGCCGCTGTTTGTGGCCGCCGCCAGGCGCGCGGCGTACTTGGCGCTGTGGAAGGTGGCGGCGCGCGGGTCGTTCAGGCCGCTGACCACCAGCGTGGCGGGGTAGGCCGTGCCAGGGCGGATGTGCTGGTACGGGTCCAGGTTGAACATGGTCTTGAAGCTGGCCGCGTCAGCAATCGGGCCGCCCCACTCGGGGATGTCGGCGTTGTTCTGCTCGGACACGTAGCGCACCGGGTTCATGAAGCCCACGTTCGCCACGGCGGCGGCGAAGAGGTCGGGCCGGGTGTTCACGGCCTGGCCCACCATCACGCCGCCTGCGGAGGTGCCCATCACGGCCAGCTGCGCCGGCGTGGTTTCGCGGTCGCGCACCAGGGTCTCGGCCACGGCAATCGCGTCGTTCCAGGTGTTGGCCTTGGTGGGGCCGCGGCCGCCGTAGTGCCAGTCGCGCCCGAACTCGCCGCCGCCGCGCACGTGCGCAATCACGTAGCGGCCGCCACGGTCCAGCAGCGAGGCCAGCGAGGTTTGGAAAAACGGCATGGCTGCAAAGCCGTACGCCCCATAGGCCTCCAGCAGCAGCGGCCCCGGCCCTTGCGCGGCCCGGCCCTTCAACGACAGCACGGTGTACGGAATGCGCGTGCCGTCGGCCGCTGTGGCGAGCTGGGTGCGGGCCTCATAGCGCGCGGCGTCGTAACCCGCCGGCTGGCTGGACATGCCGGTGGCTGCCACCTGGCCCTGCGCGTTCAGGCGGTACACGGCGCTGGGTTGCGTCCAGCCGGCCAAGGCCACGTAGGCCTCGTTGCTGCTGGCCGACGTGCTCATCACCATCACCGACCCGGCGAACGGCAGTGCCACGCGCTGCGGCTCGCCCTGCGCGGGCACCCGCCACAGGCCCATCTGCCCGCCTTCGATGGTGCGCACCAAGGCGCCGTCGCGGGTGTTGTGAAAGCCCTCGATGACGGGCTGCCCCGGCAGCGCCACCATGCGCGCGGTGCGCAGGTCCGGCCGGCGGGCGGAGGTCACCAGCAAGCGGCCGTTGGACGCCTCCCGCGTGCTCAGCAGCCAGAGGGCCTCCCCCGCCAGGCCGGCGCCTTCCAGCTGCGCGTCGTACCCGCCCACGCGGGTCCAGCGCGCCTTGCCCGCCAGCAACGCGGCGCGGTCGGTCACGTAGACCTGCGACTCCCGACGTCCCTCGCTGATGACCAGCATCGCCGCCGGTGAGCGCTCCGCGAAGTGCAGGCTCACGATCTCCTGCGGCTGCAGCGGCACCGGCGGTCGCTTGCGGGCCACCAGCGTGCGGTCCGGCCCCGCTGCGCCCAGCCGGTGCAAGCGGATCTCGCTGTTGACGTAGTAGTTGGGCGTGCCCTGCTCGCCCACGAACTGCAGGTAGGCAAAGCCGCTGGAGTCGGGCAGCCAGCTGACGGCGCCGAAGTCGGTACCGGCGATGCGCGGCGCCAGCAGCCGGCCGCTGGCCACCTCCACCACGTGCAGCACCGAGGCCTCGGTGCCCCGCTTGGACAGCCCCACCGCCACATGCCGGCCGTTGGGCGACACCTGCCACCAGTCGAGCGCCTGCGGGCTGCCCAGCACGGTGGCCGGGTCCAGCAGCAGGCGCTCCTGGCCGCCGGTGCGCACGTACAGGCGCGGGTCTTCGGCGCCCACGTCGCGCCGCTGGATGAAGGTCTGTGCCCCCACCTCGCGCACCATGGCGTAGGCGGTCTGGTCGCCCGAACGCGCCTGTATGTCTTTCAGCAAGGCCGCGCGGCCGGGCAGTTGGGCCAGCACCGCATCGGTGTGGGCGGCCTGGCCTTGCAGCCAGGGCATCCAGCGCGGGTCTTTGCCGGACTCCATCCAGCGGTAGGGGTCGGCCACCGAGGTGCCGTAGTAGTCGTCCGTCACCACCTCCACCGGCGCCAGCGGCGCACCGGCCAGGGATGAGGCTGCAGCGGGCCACGCGACCAAGGCCCAGCTCAGGGCCACCCAGGGCATCAGCTTCTTCACGCAACGTCTCCTTGTGCGGCAGGCCGGGCAGCGGCCTGGTGGCGGGAGCTTATGCCGCAGGCCGGCGGCGCGGCACCGGGCCGCCCCCTGGCCGCGCGGGCAGCGCTGCAGTCATGTTGAGGACAGCGGGGCCGCCAAGCCGCAAAACCGTCAAGGCGGCGTGGCCAGGTCCATCGTCCAGTAGCTGCTGTAGGTGTTGCTGGCCGTGCCCTTGACGCAGGCCACGCCGATCTCCCGAAAGCCCGGGTTCATGAGGTTGGCGCAGTGGCCGGGGCTGGCCATCCAGCCGGCCATCACCACCGCCACGGTGGACTGGCCGGCGGCGATGTTCTCGCCCCAGGCACGCCAGCGGTAGCCGGCGGCCGTGATGCGCTGGCCTGCGCTGCTGCCGTCACTGCCGGTGTGGCTGAAGAAGTTGGCGCTTTGCAGGTCGTCGCTGTGCTTGAGCGCGGCCTGGGCGAGGCTGGCGTTCCACGTGAGTGCGCTGGTCGCCGCAAAGTTGCCCTCGCTGCCGCAGTTGGCGCCGGCGGCGCGGTAGCGGTTGACGAGGTCCATCAGCTCCGCCTGGAAGTTGCTGAGCTGGCAGGTGGCGCGGGTGCCGGCCTCGACGCCGGGAGCGGGTGCTGGAGCCGGTGAAGGGGCGGGAGCCGGGGATGGCGACGGGCTGGGCGTCGGACTTGGGGCCGGGCTCGGCGCGGGGCTGCTGGCCGACGGCGGCGCGGCACCGCCGCCGCCACCACAGGCCGAGAGCATCAAGGTCAGGCCGGCCACGGCCCATGCGCGAGGAAGGAGAGGCATGGGCCGCAGTGTGGGCGAGGCGGCGTGCCGCCTCGTATCCGAATGTCAGCCGCCCAGCGGGCCCAGGTCGCGCACGGCACCCTTGTCGGCCGAGGTGGCCAGCAGCGCGTAGGCCTTGAGCGCCGCGCTCACCTTGCGGGGGCGGGCCTCGGCGGGCTTCCAGCCCTTGGCGTCTTGCTCGGCACGGCGCTTGGCCAGCTCTTCGTCGCTGACCAGCACATCGATGCTGCGGTTGGGAATGTCGATGCGGATGCGGTCACCATTCCTGACCAATCCGATCGCGCCACCCGCAGCCGCCTCCGGCGAGCAGTGGCCGATGGACAGGCCCGAAGTGCCGCCGGAGAAGCGGCCGTCGGTCAGCAGCGCGCAGGCTTTGCCCAGGCCTTTGCTCTTGATGTAGCTGGTGGGGTAGAGCATCTCCTGCATGCCAGGGCCGCCCTTGGGGCCTTCGTAGCGCACCACCACCACGTCGCCGGCCTTGACCTGGTCGTCCAGGATGTGGGCCACGGCTTCGTCCTGGCTTTCCACCACGTGGGCCGGGCCTTCGAACACCAGCAGCGCGTCGTCCACGCCCGCAGTCTTCACCACGCAGCCGTCCAGCGCGATGTTGCCGCGCAGCACGGCCAGGCCGCCTTCCTTGCTGAAGGCGTGCTCGAACGAACGGATACAGCCCTCGGCGCGGTCCAGGTCCAGGCTGGGCCAGCGGGTGTTTTGGCTGAAGGCCACTTGCGTGGGGATGCCAGCCGGGCCGGCCATGTAGAAGGTCTTGACCGCGTCGCTCGGGTTGCGGGCAATGTCCCACTGGTCCAGCGCGTCCTTCATCGTCTTGGCGTGCACGGTGGGTGCATCGGTGTGCAGCTTGCCGGCGCGGTCCAGCTCGCCCAAGATGGCCATGATGCCGCCGGCGCGGTGCACGTCCTCGATGTGGTACTTGTTGGTGTTGGGCGCCACCTTGCACAGCTGCGGCACGTCGCGCGAGAGGCGGTCAATGTCGCCCATGTCGAAGGCAATGCCCGCTTCCTGCGCCGCGGCCAGGATGTGCAGGATGGTGTTGGTGGAGCCGCCCATGGCGATGTCCAGCGTCATCGCGTTCTCGAACGCCTTCTTGCCGATGGCGCGCGGCAACACCGTGGCGTCGTCCTGCTCGTAAAAGCGCTTGCACAGCTCCACCACCGTTCGGCCGGCCTGCTTGAACAGTCCTTCGCGGTCGGCGTGGGTGGCCACCACCGTGCCGTTGCCCGGCAGCGAGAGGCCCAGTGCCTCGGTCAGGCAGTTCATGGAATTGGCCGTGAACATGCCCGAGCAGCTGCCGCAGGTGGGGCAGGCCGAACGCTCGACTTCGGCGAGGTCGGCATCGCTGACCTTGGCGTCGGCGGCCATCACCATGGCGTCGATGAGGTCGAGCTTTTTGATCTCGATCTTGGCCGTGCCGGGCACCGCCAGGCGCACCTTGCCGGCTTCCATCGGGCCGCCGGAGACGAACACCACGGGGATGTTGAGCCGCATGGCGGCCATCAGCATGCCGGGGGTGATCTTGTCGCAGTTGGAGATGCACACCAGCGCGTCGGCGCAGTGGGCGTTGACCATGTACTCCACCGAGTCGGCAATGATGTCGCGGCTGGGCAGCGAATACAGCATGCCGTCGTGGCCCATGGCGATGCCGTCGTCCACGGCGATGGTGTTGAACTCCTTGGCCACGCCGCCCACGCGCTCGATCTCGCGGGCCACCAGCTGACCCAGGTCCTTCAGGTGCACGTGGCCGGGCACGAACTGGGTGAAGGAGTTGGCGATGGCGATGATGGGCTTGGCGAAGTCGTCGTCCTTCATGCCCGTGGCGCGCCACAGCGAGCGGGCGCCCGCCATGTTGCGGCCGGCGGTAGAGGTCTTGGAACGGTAGGGCGTGGGCATGGCAGCAGTCGGTGCAGATGCAGGGAAGCCGCGATTGTCTGGCCGAGCCGGCGTCAGCGTGAACCCAAAAGCCCTCCGAAAGCTCGGTTGCCCCTTGCCGAACGCTCAGGCCCCGACACGCACCAGGCCTGCACCAGCGCCCAACACACCTCCGGCAGCAGGAACAGCAGCAACACCGGCTCGCCCGTCTGTTGCCAGGCCCAGGCCATCCACAGGCTGAACAGCGCGCGTGCCGCGGCGTCGTAGCGGCCCAGATGCAGCGTCGGCCCGCGCAGCCGCAGCACGCTCCACACCAGCACGACGCTGCCCATCAGCAGTGCGAACAGCAGGTGCAGCGGCGCGAAGGCCGGCAGCGGCGCGCCGCCCAGCGCGTGGTTGACGGCGCTGAGCTGGCCGAAGGCCAGGGCAAAGGTCCACGGCGTGGCGAAGGGCGCGGTGACGACGAGGTCGTACGCGGCACTGGCCTGCACGACGCGGCGGAACTGGGCGGGGCTGAACGGAGGCAGGAACGAAGACATGGCCGGCGACGGAAGTGATGACAGCGCGCAGCTTCAACCCTGGACTACGCTCCAGGGTCAAGCAGCTTGTTCAACACCATGCAGATCGGCACCCTGAGTGAGCGCACCGGCCTGAGCCGCGACAGCCTGCGCTTCTACGAGAAGCGCGGCCTGCTGCAGGCCCGCCGCAGCGCCAACGGCTACCGCGACTACCCGGAAGAAGCCGTGCAATGGCTGGGCTACGTGCGCACCGCGCAGCAGCTGGGTTTCACGCTGGCCGAGATCGCGGCCGACCTGCCGCTGCTGGCCCTGGGCGAGGACGCCGGCCCCGCGCTGCGGGCCACGCTGGCGCGCAAGCTGGCCGACATCGACGCGCGCATCACCGCGCTGCAAGGCCTGCGCACCGAGCTGGCGGCGCGGCTGGCCGACACGCCCGAGGTCGGCGCGAGTTGCCCGCTGCGCCCCGCCGCCTGACGCTCAAGCCACGGCGCTGCGCAGCGCCTCGCGCACCAGGCCGTCCAGCTGCTGGGTGATCTGCGTCAGCTCACCCGACACCACCGCGAACTCACGGCCGCTGGCGCCGGCGCGTGCGGCCACCACCTGGGCGTTGAAGGACACGATGCGGGCGTGCTTGGCGATCTGCTCGATGTCACCCATCACCGACGACAGCTGCTGCCGCGCGCGGGCCGCCTGTGTGCGGGCCAGGTCCTCCAGCGCCTGGGTCTGGCGGTTGAGCGCCGCCAGCAGCGGCGTGGCGCTTTCCACAAGGGCGTCCACGTGTGCGTCCTGCGGCTGGCGCACGGCCTGGTCGGCCAGCTGCTCGAAGCGGGCGATGCAGGCGGTGGCCGCCTCGGCTTCGGGCGCGGGCAGCGGCAGGGTCAGGCCGTCTTGCCGCAGGGCGGCCTCCCCCTCGAGCAGGCTTTGCTGGGTGCTGCGAAACAGCGCGAGGGTTTCACGCGCCGTGGCCTGGGCGCCGTCGCGCCCCTGTTGGGCCAGCAGCACGAACAGCACCAGCCGCTGCGAGATGAAACGCCGCCGGCCGGACAGGTTGATCAGGCGGGCGCAGGCGTCACCCGCCTGGGCTTTGGGCGCCGCGCCCTGAAATCGTGCAGAGGCGGATGCCCGTTCGTGGTGCAGCATGGCGGTCTCCGTTGCCGGGATCCGGGGCGCCGTGACGCAGGCCTTGGCCCGGCTGCCCTCCCTGACGGGGGAGTAGCAGGCCGTGTGCCAGGGTCACCGAAGTGGGGAATGGCCGCCGGGCCGCGTCGCGGGGGGGCGCGCCACCCATTGGCCCCATCAGCGCCCGATTCAACGCCCGATGCCGTGCCTCATTCAGCGCCGGGCCTGCCCGCAGGTGGGGCACACCGCCGGGTCGTGGCCGTCGGCCGCCTTGTGCGCATGGTCGGTGCCCGGCTCGTGCGGCGCGCTCGACTCGATGATGGCCGCCGTGACGATGGCCGTGGGGAGCGCGAACACGCCGATGCCGAACACCGCCACCAGGCCCACGAACCAGCGCCCCAGCGGCGTGACGGGCGCCATGTCGCCGTAGCCGATGGTGGTGAAGGTCTCGCAGGCCCACCAGAACGTGGCCGGGATGCTGGTGAACACCTGCGGCTGCGCACGGTGCTCCGCCTGGTACAGCAGCGCCGACGAGGCGTACACGCACACCAGCATCAGGGCCACCGACACCCACAGCAACTGCCGGCGCCGGCGCAGCGACACGGCCAGCCGGTCCAGCGCGGCCTCGAACTCGTACAGGCGCAGCACCTTGAGCAGCCGCACCAGCCGCATCACCCGCAGGAAGCGCAAATCCCAGGCGCTGAAGAACGTGACCACCACGATCAGGTCCAGCAGCGGCAGCGGCTGCAGCGCATAGCGCAGGCGGCCCCACACCGGGTGGCGCAGGCGCTGTTGCTCCACGCACACCCACAACCGGGCCAGGTACTCCACCGCGAACAGCGCGGTCGACCCGATCTCCAGCGCCCGGAACTCGTCGCGCCAAGGCAGCGCGATGTCGGCCACGCTTTCCAGCGCCACGCTGAGCGCGTTGAGCACGATCAAGGCCACCAGCACGTAATTGACACGGCGCGCCCAGGGGTTGCCAGGGTCGGGTCGGTGCAGGATGGCGAAGAGCCGCGCCCGCCAGCTGCCCGGGCGCGGCGTGGGCGATGCGGCCGGCAGCGGCGCGTTCATGCCGCCGCCAGCCGGCCCAGGCGCCGGGCGGCTTCGGCCAGGGTGTCGTCACGCTTGGCGAAGCAAAAGCGCACATGCCGCCGCTCCTGCGGGCGCTGGTAGAAGCCGGCCAGCGGAATGGCCGCCACGCCCAGCTCGGTGGTGAGCCAGCGGGCGAAGTCCAGTTCGGGCAAGTCCGACACGGCGCTGTAGTCCACGGTCTGGAAATACGTGCCCTCGCACGGCAGCAGCTTCAGCGGCGTGGCCGCCACCGCGGCGCGGAACCGGTCGCGCTTGGCTTGGTAGAACGCACTGAGCCCCTGCCAGGGCGCCGGGTTGGCAAGGTACGCCGCCAGCGCATGCTGGCTGGGCGTGTGCACCGTGAACACCGTGTACTGGTGCAGCCGCCGGAATGCAGCCGACAGCGCCGGGGGTGCGGCCACAAAGCCCACCTTCCAGCCGGTGACATGGAAGGTCTTGCCGAAGCTGCTGACGAGGAAGCTGCGCTCGCGCAGCGCCGGGTGACGGGCCACGCTCTCGTGGGCTGCGCCGTCGAACACCATGTGCTCGTAGACCTCGTCGCTGATGACGAACAGGTCGTGCTGCTCGGCGATCTGGGCCAGCTCGGCCAGGTCTTGCGCGGTGGCCACGCGGCCGCTGGGGTTGTGCGGGGTGTTCAGCACCAACGCCCGGGTGCGCGGGGTGAGCGCAGCCCGCACGGCGGGCCAGTCGATGCGGTACTCCGCCGTCATGGGCACGCCTACCGGCACCCCGCCGGCCAGGCGGATGGCGGGGTCGTAGCTGTCGTAG
This sequence comes from Pelomonas baiyunensis, assembly GCF_043555935.1. Classification (NCBI taxonomy): domain Bacteria; kingdom Pseudomonadati; phylum Pseudomonadota; class Betaproteobacteria; order Burkholderiales; family Sphaerotilaceae; genus Roseateles; species Pelomonas baiyunensis. The sequence goes on from NZ_JBIGIB010000004.1 coordinate 62,687, forward strand.
GCGGGCTCGATGATGAGCACCTCGTCGCCCGGCCCCACGCAGCACTGCAAGGCGGTGAACAACCCTTGCGTGCCGCCGGCGGTGATGGTGATGTCGCTGCCCGGGTCATAAGCCGATCCGTACAGCGCGTTGAGCTTGGCCGCCACGGCCTCGCGCAGCGCGGGCACGCCGGTCATGGGCGGGTACTGGTTGTGGCCGGCAGCCATGGCGTCGGTCAGGGCTTGCAGCAGCGCGGGGTCGGCCCCGAAGTCCGGGAAGCCCTGGCCCAGGTTGACGGCGCCGTGCTCGGCCGCCAGCGCCGACATGACGGTGAAGATGGTGGTGCCGGTGTGCGGCAACTTGGCAGGCAATGCGGGCATGGTCAGCAGCAAGGGGTCACCGCAACGGCGGCGGCAGGCTGCATTGTTGGCCAGGTGGGCCGGCGCCGGCCTGCCCCCAGGCCGATCAGGGCGATCAGGCCAGTCAGGCCGCTCAGGGCGCCGTGGCGTAGCGGGCCAGCACCCGCGCGAACTCGCCAGACCGCGTCAGCGTGTTGGCCGCCATGGCCAGGCGCTGGCGCTCGGCCAGGGGCATGGACGGTGTGGCGAACAGCGTCAGGTCCAGCCGCCCCAGCACCAGCGGCGTGCCGAAGTCCGACGGGCGCAGGCCGCCCTGCTCCATCGTGTAGCGCAGCGACTCTTTCACGCTGACCACCGCGTCCACCCGCCCGGCATGCAGCATGCCAACCATGGCGGGCAGCGAGTTGACGCGTTGGTGCACGGCGCCTTCGAGCTGGGCCATCATGTCCATGCCCGCCCCGCGGCCGAGGCTGGCGATGCGCATGCCACGCACCCCACGCCGGTCGCTGATGGCCAGGCCCTTGCGCGGCAGCAGTTCCACATCCAACCGGGCCAGCGTGGCCAGGGCGTGCACACCGGGGTCCAGCCCCTGCACCGGCAGCAGGATGGTGAGGCCCGCTTCACCGGTGTTCACGTCTTTGAGCACCCGGGCGATGGGCACCAGGCGCATGTCGATCTCGCGCCCGGCTTCCCGCGCCAGGGCGTGGCCCAGGTCGGCCATCACGCCGGCCACGCGGCCGCTGGCACCCAGCATGCCGAAGGGCGGCGCATCCAGGATGTGCATGACCCAGGGCTCGACCGTCGGCGCCACGGCTTGCCCGCGCGCCGGGCGAACCAGCGCAGGCAGGGCGGCAGCCCAGGTCAGGGTGTGGCGGCGTTTCACGGCATGCAATCGTTTGCCCGAGGGAGGCGCGAGTATCCCGCCCCGCCCGACCCGCGCTGCCGTGCCGTCCCCTGCATCCGAGGGAGCACCAACGCCTGAGCGCGGTGCGCCGTTCGCACACGTTTCGCGCCCCGTTCGGTGCGCGACCCGCCGCCAGCGTCAGGCGGTCGCGCCGCCGAACTGCTCGTAGGCCTGCAAGGCGTGCGCCGCGTACATCAGCGACGGCCCGCCGCCCATGTACACGCACATGCCCAGCATCTCCTCCAACTCGGCGCGGGTGCAGCCCAGCTTCACCAGCGACTCGGCATGAAAGCCCAGGCAGGGGTCGCAGCGCGCGGCGACCGACAGCGCCATGGCGATCAGCTCCTTGGTCTTCTTGTCCAGCGCGCCGTCGCGTGTGGCGGCCTGAGCCAGGGCGCCGAAGCCGCGCATCAGGTCGGGCGTTTCGGTGCGCAGGCGGGCCAGTTGGGCCGACACGTCGGCGGTGATTTCGCGGTAGTTCTTGGTCATGGAGCACCTCCGGCCGAACCGCTCGGCCCACAGGCGCCCATGCTGCACACGCTGCGCGCCCCGCGCCTTGACGCAGGGCAAGCGCTCAGAGCGCCGCGAGGTTTTCGCCGCGCAGGCCCACCAGCAGGGCCTGGCCGTCGGGCGTGACGCGGAACTCGCCGAACCGGGCCGCCGCCCACCGCGCGCCCTCGCCTTCCTTGAAGAACCAGGCATCGGTCACCAGCAACCAGCGGCCGCTCTTGCGGCTGAGGTTCATGCGCACCTCTCCTGGCGCCACCGGCGCGCCCGTGGCCCAGCGGGCCGACTGCACCACCTGCTGCGCGTCCAGCGTGAGCACCAGTGCCGACGCCCCCGTGCCATCGCCCCCGGCCGGCCCGGCCAACTCGGTCAACGGCCGGAAGTTCAGGCGCATGTAGTCGCCCTGCATCAGCGAGCGCGGGTCCACCGGCGCCAGCGGCACGAACACGGTTTGCCCGCTGGCGATCAGCGATTCCTTCTGCGCAATGCCCACGTTCAAGGCGACCAACACCGCCACGCCGCTGAGCAGCGCCCCGATGCGCAGCCCCCGCAGCGGCCCCGCCGCCGCGGCAGGCCCCGCCGGCCCGCGCGCCACACGCAGCCAGCCCGGTGCCACCAGCAGAGCCAGCACCGCACCGGCCGCCGCCAGGCCGGCGGCCTTGGTCATCAAGGGCCAGGTCAGCTGGTAATAGAAGCTGCTGATCGTCCACACCACGGCCAGCCCCGCCGCAGCGGCCAGGCGCACCCGGCCCTGCCCGGCCGCCACGGCGCCGATCAGCAGCACCGCCCCCAGGCTGGGCATGGCGGTGGCCAGCGCCGCAAGCACCAGGGCCACCCCCGCGACAGACGCGCGACGCAGCCCGGGGTGCGCCCGCACGGCCCAAGCCGCCGCGGCCAGCGCCAGCACGGCCGACACCGCACCGGCGCTCCGGATCACGCCGGCTGAAGAAGGCCCCCAAGGTGCGCCGCCCCAGCCGACGCCTCCACCGCCCACCCAACTGCCCACCAACATCGCCAGGCCGGACGACAGGGCCAGCCCGAGCAGCGTCAGTGCCGCCCAGCCGGTGCGCATGGCCGCTACCGGCCCCGCGGGCGAGCGCCACACCGCGCCGCTGGCCAGCCACAGCAGCGTGCAGACCAGCCAACTGAGCCAGCCCGGGTGGCTCCAGCGCCAGGCCGGGCCCTCCCAGCCCACCACCGCCCAGGCCATGAAGCCCGCGGCGGCCGCCCCGAGGCAGGTCTGCAAGGCCACCGGGCGCACCCAGGCGCCCAAGCCGCACGCCAGCGCGGCCAGCAGCAGCGGCGCGGCCAGCGCCCCCAGATCCTTGAACCACGCGTAGCCCAGGCAGGCCCCGCCCGCCAGCAACAAGGGCGCCGCCAGTTGCTCCACGAACAAGGGCACCTCCGCCGCGCGCAGGGCCCAGGCCGCCACGCCCAGCAGCACCACACCGCCCAGGTAGGCGCCGCCGTGATCGAAAAAGCTGCCGAACATCAGCCCCGCCACCAGCAGCAACGGAATGGCCGCCAGCCAGGCACCCAGCGCCGTCAGCAACACCACCGGCCAGGGGCGCGTGGCCGCGGCCTCGGGCAGTTCAGCTTCGGCCGGCACGAGGCCCTGTTGTTGGGCTTGCCGCCACAGGGCGGCCACATCGGCGCGGCTCATCGTGCGGCCTCCATGTGCGCGTCGAATGCGCGTTGGCAGCGCATCACCCAACTCACCGAGGCAGCCAGCAAGCCGGCGGCGAACAGGCCAGTCATGAGCATCGACCCGATGAAGTCGCCGTGCGACGAACCCGAGAACAGCATGCGAATCCAGGCCCCCACCAGCAGCACATTCAGCCCCAGCGCCGCCGCGCTGAGCACGAACACCTCGAAGGTGGCCCGCCGTGCCGCGCCCCACGCCACCGCCGACAAGGCCGCCAGACCCAGCGTCACCTCGGCCACCGGGTGCGCGTTGAACAAGGCCACCGTGGCCGTGCCGGTGACCAGGCTGACGGCACCGCAGGCCGCCAAGCGCCGCGCCCAGGCCCCGGCCCCCAGGCGGCGGCCCGCCGCGCTGTTGAGCCCGAGCACCAAGGCCAGCGACAAACCCCAGCCCGTGAGGTGAACCGACAGGTCATCGGCATCACTCCATCCGCTGTGCCGGCCCTGCGCCGTCATCCACAGCGCCACGCCGGTCAGCGCCACCAGGGTCCAGACGCACCACACGGTGTCGGCCCGCACGCCCAGCGCCAGCGGCACGCACAGGGCCGCCCAGAGCGCGAACAACTGCCAGGGGTCAGCCCCGGTCTGGTAGGTTTGCCCGAAGAAAGCGAGCAGCCCGCCGGTGCTCAGCAGGCACCACAGGCCCCACGGCATGCGCCAGCGCGGCAAGGCCACCAGGCCCACCACGCCCGCAGCCACCGCCCCCTGCAACACGGCGAACTGCACGCTGCGTGGCCAGGCCGCCCAGTTGGCGGCCACGGCCAGGATCAAGCCCAAGCCCACCAGTGCCACCGCCAGGCCCATCGCCAGGGCCGGCAGGCGCGCGGGGGTGAGCACCTGGGGCGCCCAGCCCGTGCCGTCGGCCGCGTTACCGTGTGTGCCCTCCGGCGCAGCCAGCGCCAGCAAGGCCTGCCGCTGGGCCTCGCTCAAGTTCAGCGCTGCCGCGCGCTCCGCCACCACCGATGGCCAATTCATGTCCGCTCCCTGAAAGCCGGGGCTGGCCCGGCGGTGCGCGGATGCTACGGGCGCAGGCCGAGGGCCCGCGTCACGGGATCAGGCGGCGTCCAGCAGTTGACTGAAGAACTTGTCGCCGCTCACACGCGGCTTGTAGGCCGACACCGCCTGCGCAATGGCTGCGATGTGGGCGGGCGTGGTGCCGCAGCAGCCGCCGGCGATGTTCAGGAAGCCCGCCTGCGCGAACTCGCCCACCAGGCGCGCGGTGACCTCCGGGGTTTCATCAAAACCGGTGTCGCTCATCGGGTTGGGCAGGCCGGCGTTGGGGTAGCAGCTCACCGCCACCTCGCCCGCCACCTTGCTCAGTTCCTCGATGTACGGGCGCATCAGCGTGGCCCCCAGCGCGCAGTTCAGGCCGATGGCGATGGGGCGTGCATGGCGCACCGAGTGCCAGAAGGCCGTGACCGTCTGGCCCGACAGGATGCGGCCGGACGCGTCCGTCACGGTGCCGGAGATGATGACGGGCAGCCGCTCGCCGGTGGCTTCCATCAGCTCGTCAAGCGCAAAGATGGCGGCTTTGGCGTTCAACGTGTCGAAGATGGTTTCGACGAGGAAGAGGTCGCAGCCGCCGTCCAGTAAGCCCTGGGCCTGCTCGTAGTAGGCCGCGCGCAGGGTGTCGAAATCGATGTTGCGGGCGCCGGGGTCGTTCACATCCGGGCTGATGGACGCGGTGCGGGGCGTGGGGCCCAGGGCGCCCGCCACGTAGCGGCGCTTGTCCGGCGTGGAGTACTTGTCGCAGGCTGCGCGGGCCAGCTTCGCGGCCTCGACGTTCATCTCGTAGGCCAGACCGGCGAGGTCGTAGTCTTCCTGCGCGACCGAGGTGGCGCCGAAGGTGTTGGTCTCGATCAGGTCGGCGCCGGCGGCGAGGTACTGCTCGTGAATCTCGCTGAGCACGTCGGGCCGCGTGAACATCAGCATCTCGTTGTTGCCCTTCAAGTCCTTGGGGTGGTCCTTGAAGCGCTCACCGCGGTAGTCGGCCTCGGTGAGCTTGTAGCGCTGGATCATGGTGCCCATCGCGCCGTCGAGGATGGCAATGCGGCTCTGCAGCAGAGCGGGCAGGTCTTGGGCGCGGGTGTAGGCAATCGGCTTCATGCCCGCATTTTCGCCGCTCGCCTGCCGCGCGTCTTCGCCCCTCGTGAACCCCAGGCGCACGGCAGGGTTGGCCATGCGCCCCGGGGCTGCCTCACTCAGGCCGTGCGCAGGAAGTACAGGTTGCTGCTGGCCCGCGCCAGCAACACGAAGCCGCGCAGGGCGGGGATGTAGCGCAGGCGGTTCTGGATGCCGCTCAGGTTGTCGGGCGACGCAGCAATCTTGAGGCTGCCAGCGGACAGCAGACTCATGTCCCAGACGTTGGTGTCGTTGGGCTTGATCACGTAGATGCGACCCGCCGCATCCGCCTGGCCTGCGTAGAACAGGAAGCGGTCGTTGTCCGGGTCGTAGTCCATGCCTGCGTACATGGGCTTGTCGGCCAGCCATTGCGTCAACGCCGGGCTGGGGTTGAAGCTGACCGAAATCTGGGTGTTGCCCACCAGCGGAATCCGGCTGGCCTGCAATTTTTGCGGATCGAAGCCCTGGCCGTCGCCCCACTGCAGGGAGAACAGCTGTCCGCGACGGGTGTCGTGCGCCAGGGGCCAGCGCACGCTGTCACCGCTGAAGGTGGTGACGAGGTCGGTCCACTTGCGATCCACGGGAGACCACTTGCGAAAACCGCTGCCCACGACTTCACCGGTGCCTCGAATCTGCACGACGCCGTAGGTGCTGTTGGGCGCATCGGCCCAGGTGCCGGCCTTGTCCCATTTGCCGGTGTCGCAGTTGAAGCCGTCCACGGTCGGGAAGGCATAGGCCGCGCCGTAGGTGGCGTAGGCGCCGAACAGCATCAACCGGTTCACCTGGGGCACGAAATGCAGGGAGCTGTACAGGTGGCGCGATGCCGGAAGGCCGTCGCTGTAGTACGCCACGTTCTTCTCAGAGACCTTGCTGGAGGCCGCACGCTGCTGCCAGGCCGGGGCATCGGCTGCCAGTGAGATCGACACCACGCGGTTGTCCGCCGAATCGTTGTGCCCGCCCGCCGCGGCGATCCAGATCTCGTTGGTGAGTTCGTTGATCGCCATGCCGCTGTAGGCATCGACGGCTGCGCCGCCTGCGCCTGCCGTGCCCGGAATTTCCACCCACTGCCCGATGGGCTTGTCGGCCAGCCAAGCCGGCGTGATGCGCGCCGGCGCCACCGACCACACCGGCGCGAGGTGGAAGGCGTCGCGCAGGTTCGGGTAGTTGGTGGCCTTGATCAGACGCTGGTGGGCGGCCACGGCACCGCTGACGTTGTGCCGCACGGCATAGGCCAGCGCGGTGGTGAGGTTGGCCCAGGCCGCACGGTCGCCCGGCATGATTTCACCGGCCAGCGTGCCCTCGACCGTACCGAACCAACTGGGTTTGCTGGCATACGTGGCGGCGTACACGGCCGCATCGTCGGCATACCAGGGGCCCTTGCCGGTCTGGAAGTCGGGCGAAGCGGATGGCGAGATGCTGGCCACGTATTGCGCCGCGTTGACGTACCAGAAGCCGGTGGCCGGACCCAGGCGCATGACCGCACTGCGCGCCTTCCAGCGGAAGAACGCGTCATGCTTGGCCTCCACAGCGGTGGACACCGGCAGGCCCATGGCCAGCGAGTAGCCGAACGCGGCCGTGATGAAGTCCTGCTGCCAGCTGGCGCCGAACTGCATGTTGTTGATGTAGCCCTCACCCGGCTGCACCCAGCCGAACGGGTTGTTGGCCTGCGCCACGTAGACCGCGTGGAAGTTCTCGATGTTGGCCGTGACCGAATTGATCAGTTCCTGGCGCAGCACAGCGTCAGACTCGGGCGTGACCGCCAGCGCCTGCACCAAGGTGCGCCACTGCCACGCACAGGCACGCGTTTGCCAACCGCCCAGGCAGGGCTGAACCAGTCCGAGCGAGCCGCGCCGCATGATGCTTTCGTCGGCCTTGGTCAGGTAGTTGGCCGTGGCCGCGAACTGCACCTGCTCCATGAAATACCAACTGCCCGTGAGCAGGTAGGCCATGTAACCCACCGACGGGCTGTGCGCGCAATCCCACAACGGCGACGGCGTACCGGCCGGCTTGGGCGTGAACTGGCTGCGCGTGGAACCGCCCAGGTCGGTGATACGACTGGTGGGATGCAGCACCAGGTTGGGGTAGTCCGAGAACTTGACCGGCCGCTGCGTCTTTTCGTCGCGGTAGTGAATGCCGTAGCGGCCCGCCGCGAAGCCGTTGCGAATGACCGCGCTGTACACCTTGGGGCTGTCCGAGGTCAGGTACAGCGCATCGTGCTCCGGCAGCAGGCCGATGGGCTGCTGGTAACCCGTGGCCGGCATGGAGTCGCCGTCGTAATTGAAGTTGCACTGCGCCAGCGGCGTGAAGGTGGTGGCCAGCGACTGGACGACCGGTGCCGTCGCCGCGACACGGGCGCTGTAGGTCGGCACTTGCTCCGTGGCCTGCAGGTACGCGGCGTCGATGCGGGGCGTCACGCCGGGGTCGTCTCCCAACCAGTACGACAGCGCGTCGCCGCTGATCAACGGCGTGCGGCAATGGTGGGGCAGGTCGATGCTGGCCGAGAAACGCTGCTTGCCACTCAAGCGCAAGGTGTAAACCGCGGCCTTGTTGGTGGGGCCAGCCACGTTCAGGTAGCCGTTCTCGATCCACGGCAGCACTTCGACCGCGCCGTTTGCAAACAGCCGGACCTCCACCCAGAACACCAAGTGCGCGTCCGTTCCCACCGGCTTGCGGAACACCCACGACGACATCTGCGGGCCCGACACCCAGGTCTGGAAGGGTGCATCCCAATCGGCGTTGGCCAGCGACGCGGCCCCCAGCGCACCGGCATCCAGTTCGGCGGTCAGGCCGGTTTTCTTCAAGTCAGCCAAGCCAAGAGACGCGGCCGCGGCAGCCGTGCCATCCAGCCGACGCAAACGAATCGTGGTGACGAGGTTCGCAGTGACGTCCGCAAAGCCTGCCAAGTGCGCGAACTTCAAGGACCCGTCCGGCCACCTCGTGCGAGGCGTCACTTGGAACGAAGCGACGTTGGCGCCCACCGAGCTTCCGGCTGGAATCTCGCCGCGCTTGAACACAAAGCCGGTGCTGAAGGGCGCCTTGACCAGGGTCTTGGTGGCGTTGAGCCCGAGTTGCATGCCACCCGTGAACACGCCCAGGCTGGCTGCCGCCACCGCAGGAGCCGCCGGCGGCGGCGGCGGCGGGGGAGGCGGCGGCGGCGGAACCGGCGTGCTGGGCAGCGGGCGCGGCACGGCGGAGGCCTGAGCGGTGGGCTCTTCGATGGTGGTCACGGTGACCAGCGGCTCGCCGCTGCCGCCGCCACACCCCACCAGAGGCAAGCCGCCCCCAAGGGTGGCGGTGTATTGAAGGAACTGGCGGCGTTTGGGGTCGGTCATGGCGGTACTTCCTTTGCAGCCCGGGGCTGCGACTGCGCCCCAAGATGGGTCACTGAGGCGGAGCGGATTCTGGCCCCTGGGCCTGCAGCACTCGTCGCCAAACGTTACGAACTAGGGATGCCGCAGGTTATAAGTTTGGGTTATGCCACAGCGCCCCTCGCCCATTGGTGGGTTGCGGGCCGGCTGCCAACAATCATTGCCCTCGGCCGCCCTCCGTTTTTTGATGCCGCGCCCCATGAAACTGTTCCCGACTCTGACCCTGCTGGCCCTGACCTTCGGCCTTGCCGCCCCGGCCCAGGCCCAAGGCAAGCCCGTGATCTATTGCGCAGACGCGAGCCCCGAGGGCTTCGACCCTGGCTTATGGGACAGCGCCAGCACCAACGTGGTGAGCGCGCAGATGTTCGACGGCCTGCTCGGCTTCAAGCGGCCGACGACCGAACTGACGCCCAAACTCGCCACCAGCTACGAGATCTCGCCGGATGCCAAGAGCTTCACGTTCAAGCTGCGGGCCGGCGTGAAGTTCCACACGACGCCGTGGTTCAAACCCACGCGCGACTTCAACGCCGACGATGTGCTGTTCACCTTCAGCCGCTTCATCGACCCGGCGCATCCGTTCAACAAAGCCTTTCCGGCGAACTTCATCTACCCCCAAAACCTCGGCCTGGCGAAGCTGATCGAAGGCATCGACAAGCTCGACGATCGAACAATTCGTTTCCGGCTCCGCCAGCCCAACGTGACCTTTGTCGCGAACTTCGCCTTCGCCTGGGCAGGCATCCAATCGGCCGAGTACGCCGCGCAGTTGCTCAAGGAGGGCAAGGCCAGCCAGATCAACGTGCAACCCGTGGGCGCGGGGCCGTTCCAGTTCAAGAGTTACGCCAAGGATGACGTGCTGCGCATGACCGCCCACCCCGACTACTGGGGCGGCAAGCAACCCACGCCCACGCTGGTGTTCAGCATCAGCCGCGAACCCAACGTTCGCGTGCAAAAGATTGCGGCCGGCGAGTGCCACGTGACCGCGCCGCTGCGCGATGTGGACATCGCCGGCCTGGCCGGCAACAGCAACGTCAGCATCGAGAAGATCCAGGCGCTGAACATCTCCTACCTCAGCTTCAACCTGAAGAAGCCGCCCACCGACAAGCGCGAGGTGCGCGAGGCGCTGGACATCGCCATCGACCGCAACGCCATCTTCAAGGCCCTGTTCCCGCGCGGCGACGCGATGCAAGCCGTCAGCGCCTTCCCGCCGTCCATCCCCGGCTACAACAAGGCGCTGAAGAACGAGTTCGACCCGGCCAAGGCCAAGGCCCTGCTGGCCAAAGCGGGCTTTCCCAACGGCTTCGAGATCGACCTGTGGGCCCTGCCGGTGCAGCGCCCCACCAACCCCAACGGCCAGCTGATGGCCCAGCTCATCCAGCAGGACTGGGCCAAGATCGGCGTCAAGGCCCACATCAAGACCTACGAGTGGGGCGAGTACCTCAAGCGCGCCAACAACGGCGAGCACAACGTCTACATGAGCGGCTGGAGCGGCGAGACCGGCGACGCCGATGACTTCCTGACCCCCAACCTCAGCTGCGCCACCAACAAGACGGGCGTGAAGTTCTGCAATGCCGAGTTCGAAAAGCTGATCGACGAAGCCCGCGCCACGCCCGACACCAAGAAGCGCATCGCGCTGTACGAGAAAGCGCAAGAGATCTTCAAGCGTGAGCGCCCGTGGATCACCATGGCGCACTCCACCGTCTACATCCCCATCCGCAAGGACATCGTGGGCTTCAAGATGGCGCCCAACGGCAACGTCAACTTCGAGGGCGTCTACCGGAAATGAGGCTGCGTCACATCGAGGTGTTCCACGCCATCATGCAGGCCGGCACCATCAGCGGCGCGGCGCAGCTGCTGCACATCTCGCAGCCGGCCGTCACCAAGGTGCTGCAGCACTGCGAGCTGCAACTGGGCATGGACCTCTTCGCCCGCGTGCGCGGCAAGCTCTACCCCACACCCGAGGCGCAGCGCCTGTTTGTGGAGGTCGACAAACTCAACCGCGACCTCGTCGGCATCCGGCGCCTGGCGGCCAACCTCAAGAGCGGCCAGCATGAGCAGGTGCGGCTGGTGACCACCCCGGCGCTGGCCACCGCCATCGTGCCCGCGGCCATGACGCCCTGGTGCCAGGCCCACCCCGAAGCCAGCTGCACGCTGGCCACGCACCACACCCGCGAAATCGTCTCGGCACTGCTGCTGGGCGAGGCGGACCTGGCCCTGTCGCTGCAGGACCCGCGCCACCCCGGCATCCACGCCGAGCCGCTGGCCGCCGGCCGCATGATGGCGCTGTGCCCGCTGGGCAGCCCCGAAGCCAGCGCCGAAGGCCCGCTCAGCCTTGCCGACATCCGCACCGACATCGTCGGCCTGCACAGCGACGACCCGCTGGCCGGCCTGCTGCACCACGCCAGCGAGGCCCTGGCCGGCACCGACACGCCGCCGCCCGCCAGCCGCATCACCGTGCAGACCTACCAGCTCGCCCGCGCGCTGGTGGAAGCCGGCGTGGGCATGACGCTGGTGGACCCGTTCACCGCCGCCAGCGCCGACCTGAGCCGCGTGCGCGTGCGCCCGCTGGCCCCGGCCGTGCCGGTGCAGCTGTACCTGCTCAGCGCCGCCAACGCCCCACTGGGCCAGGCCGCACGCCGGCTGGTGCGCTGCATCACCGAGGCCGCCACCCACCACCTCGCCCGCCTGCCCTGACCCCTGCCCTGCCCCCTGCTCTGATGCCTGCCGCCCCCATCCGCATCGAAGACATCGCCCAGCACCCGCACTTCCGGCCGCTGAGCCGGCTGCGCCACGGCATTGCCGTGGACCTGCGCTACGCCAGCGCTGACAACTTCGTCGGCCATGCGGTGTACGACGGCATCGACTGCGCCTGGCTGCGCCGCGAGGCCGCCGACGCGCTGGAGCATGCCGCCGCCTGGCTGCACGCGCGCCGCCCCGGCTACCGGCTGCTGGTGCTGGACGCCCTGCGCCCCCAGCGCGTGCAGCAACGCCTGTGGGACGAACTGCAGGGCACCCCGCTGACGATGTACCTCGCCCCGCCCGAGCGCGGCTCCATCCACAGCTTCGGCATGGCGGTGGACCTCACCGTGCTGGACCCGGCCGGCCGCGAGGTGGACATGGGCGCGGGCTTTGATGAAATGACGCTGGTGTCCCACCCCGACCACGAGGCCGAACACCTCGCCCAGGGCGTGCTGACAGCCCAACACCTCACCGAGCGCGGTTGGCTGCGTGCGGCGATGCGCGAGGCGGGCTTTCATGGCATTGCCACCGAGTGGTGGCACTTCGACTACGGCGACCGCGACGCCGTGCGGCGCGACCTGCCCCGCGTGCTGTGACCGCGGCCGGCCGGCCCGGCTCAGGCCACGCGCTGGAAGCGCGGCTGCCGCACGCCGTCGATGTCCACCTGCTCCACGAACATCGCGTGTGGGCGCACCCACCAGCCGCTGTCGTTGTAGAGCGGCCGGTACACCACCTGCGGCTCCAGGGTCTCGCTGTGGCGCGCCACAGCCACCACCTCGTACTCGCCGCCTTTGTAGTGGCGGTAGCGGCCGGGGGTGAGTTCGGGCAGGGAGGCAAGGTCGTCGGTCATGGCCGCATTGGACCGCAAGCGCACGGCACGCCTCAGCACGGTCAGCCGGGCGGCAGTCGGCACGCGCCGTCCACCTGCGCGGCATCGGCCGCCGACGCGCGGCACACCGCTTGCCACAGCCGCCGCACCAACACCGGGTGCGCCTGGGCCAGCGCTGGCGCCACACCCACGTACAGCCGGCGCCGCTCCACCGCCGGGCCCAGCCGCTCGATCTGCCGGGCCAGCACCGGGTCGCGCCGCAGCCGCTCGTCCACGAAGTAGCCATGCACCAGCAGCAGCGCCGTGCGCCCGGCCACCAGCTTGAGCAGCGCGCTCTCGTGCGTGGGCGCGGCCTCCACCGGCCAGCCGCGTTCGCGCGCCAGGGCCTCGGTCCGCGTGCCGGACGTGACACCCACCCGCGCGTCGCCCGGCAAGCCGGCCAGGGCCTGGCCGTCCCATCGCAGCCCGCTGCCGCGCCGGGCATAGAAGGCGTACTCCACATGGCCCACGCTGTAGTCCACCTCCCGCCGCCGGCCCTCCACGGGCGGCAGCGTCAACAGCGCGGCAATCGGGCCGCCCTCGCCCGCTCCGGCCACGGCGTCCACCTGCCCGGCTTCAATCTGGGCGCGCAAGCGCCGCACCGGCAGCCGCAACATCTCGGCCCGCTCCAGGCAGCCCAGCTCCCGCAAGGCCTGGCGCACCCAGTCCACCAGCAACCCCGGCGGCCGCACAAAGTCTTCGCCCTGGCCGCGCATGAAGGGCTCGGCCGACGAGTCCGGAAACGCAATGCGCAGCCGCTCGGGGCACGCCGGCACCTCGGCCGCCTCGGCCGCCCGGGCCGTGCCCACGAGCAGCCCCACCAGCAGCCCCGCTTGAAGCCCCACTTGAAGCCCCAAGCGCAGCCACGCCACCCGCGCGATCCAGCGCCCGCATTCGCCCGCTGCGGCGAACACAATGGGGCGAAGCACGGTCGGTTTCACGCCGCAAAGTATGCGGCGCCCCTCTCATTTCTCATCGCCCTGCACGCCCATGTCCCCCTCCCGCCGCCAACTACTGCACTGGACCGCCGCGCTCGGCACCCTGCTGACCACCGCATCGCCCCCGGCCCGCGCCTCGGACGGCGCCCTGCGCGCCCGTCGGCTGCGCCCGGGCGACACCCTCGGCCTGGTCAGCCCGGCCAACGCCACCTTTGAGCGTGAGCCGCTGAAGCTGGCCACCGAGGCCCTGCAGGCGCTGGGCTTCCAGGTGAAGCTGGGCGAGTTCGCCACCGCCCGGCGCGGCCCATTCGCCGGCACCGACGCCCAACGCGCGGCCGACGTGAACGCCATGTTTGCCGACGACACCGTGGCCGGCATCCTGGCCCTGACCGGCGGCTCGGGCTGCAACCGCATCGTCGACCGGCTGGACTACGACCTCATCCGCCGCAAACCGAAGTTCTTCGGCGGCTTCAGCGACCTGACCTGCCTCGTCAACGCCATCCACCGCCAGACCGGCCTCATCACCTTCCACAGCCCGGTGGCCGGGTCGGAATGGAACGACTTCTCGGTGCAAAGCTTCAAGGCCGTGGCCATGAACGCCGAGGCCGCCGTGCTGCGCAACCCGGTGGCCACGATGGGCGACGACCTCGTGCAGCGCGACGAGCGCATCAGCACGCTGCGCCCCGGCCGGGCCCAGGGCCGGCTGGTGGGGGGCAACCTGACCGTGCTGGCCTCGATGGCCGGCTCGCCCTACTTCCCGGACTGCCGCGACGGCCTGCTGTTTCTGGAAGACATCAACGAGTACATCTACCGCATCGACCGCTGCCTCTCCACGCTGCGCCTGGCCGGCGCGCTGCAGTCGCTGCGCGGCGTGGTGCTGGGCCGCTTCACCAAGTGCGAGCCCGGTGACGGCTACGGCAGCCTCACGCTGGACGAAGTGTTCGACGACTACTTCCTGCCGCTGAACATCCCCGTGTTCCGCGGCGCAGCCATCGGCCACATCAAGCGCAAGCTGACCGTGCCGGTGGGCGCCCGGGCCGAGATGGATGCCACGGCGGGCACGATCCGGCTGCTGCAGCCGGCGGTGGTGTAGCGCCCGGTCACGAGGGGTTCTGTTTCACCCAGCGGCGGCTTGGCTGCAACAGCGCCGGCTGTGCCAGCTGCGCCCGGACAACGCGGCCGCTCAGCACTGCAACACCATCCCCGCAACGGCTCCATTCCATCGGGTCGTGGGGAAAAGTCAGCAAGAGGTCGGCGGGCGGGCGCAAGGTCGCCAATGACCAATCGAACTTGCGCCCCGGGCAATCGGGCCAACGCTTGCGGTCTTTGGCCATCTGCTTGGCCAATGCATAGTTCAGTTCTTCCAACGCACCCGGCTTGAACAAGGAAGCCAAGTCAACGGCTGCACCGCCAACCATGTCAAACACCAGCGTCTTCACGCCGTGCAGCGGACGAACGCCGTTGCCGCCGTACTCGGTGAAGACCTCGAAGGACACATAGCGCCCAAACGCCTCCCGAGGGGCGATCGTGGATTGCAGCAACCCGCATTCCCAGAACGCCGGGGTCCGGTTCAACACCTCCACGAGCTTTCGATCGGGCATGGCGCGCAGGCCCAACGTTGCGGCAATGTCGCATTCCTGAAAGATCTCCAGCGCCTGCTCTCGCAACCACGCGTTCAGGCGCTGATGCGCCGGCGTTTGCAAGGGCAGCACCACCGGATACGACCACGCCATGGCGTTGTTCGCATCTGCCGCACCGATCCGGTACTCGGCTTGGCGATAAAGAAGCTCGGGTTCGCTGCCCGCGGCATGAGCAATGCCGCAGAACAACGCAGCGCAAAGCAGAAATTTCATGAGGCCCATGGGATCGAATGCGAAGGCTCATTCTCT
The DNA here is from genome assembly GCF_043555935.1 of Pelomonas baiyunensis. Lineage (NCBI taxonomy): Bacteria > Pseudomonadati > Pseudomonadota > Betaproteobacteria > Burkholderiales > Sphaerotilaceae > Roseateles > Pelomonas baiyunensis. The sequence goes on from NZ_JBIGIB010000004.1 coordinate 78,060, forward strand.
GGGATGGCCCAAGGCGGTCACCTGCCTCCGGGCGACACCAGCACTCCGTGAGGGATGGAGCCTCTCTGCCCAGCGACCACTGCGGCACAGCTCGCACACCGTCCTGACAAAAGCTGCGGCCGGGGTCCGGTCCACTTTGTTGACGTTCAAGTCCAGAGTCATGAACCGGCCCAAGTTCTGCTGAGGTGCATGGCGGGTCTGGCAGATGGTTCACCGCGTGCCGCCTCGATGCGCGCGTGCCGCACCCTCAACGCCTCAACGCCTCAACGCCTCAAGGCATTTGCCAGCCCCATCGACGCGTGGGCTGCAAGTCGCGCGGCTTCAAGAGCAGGCGGCGAACCGTGGGGCCATTGAGCGCCTCAATGCCATCACCGCATTGCCGCCATTCCCTGGGGTTGTAGGGATAGGTGATGAACAAGGCATCCACCGACTGCAGGGACACCTGAGACCAGTCAAAGCGCCGGCCGCTGCATTCGGGACGACGGGCGTCCTTGGCAATGCGCTCAGCCAAGGCGTCATTCAAGACACCGAGCGCCCCACTGACGAACAGGTCTTCCACCCTCGCTGGAGCCCCCAATTTCAAATCGAACACCAACGTCTCCACGCCCTTTTTCGGGCCGGTCTGGCCCAGCCATTCGGTGTGGTGCTCCACGAACACATAGCGGCCCAGTGCGCTGACAGGGCTGACTGCGGACTGAAGCATGTCGCATGCGGTGAAGGCTGGGTCCGCTTCAAGCGCCTGCAGCACCTGGCTGTCCGGCATGGCCTGCACCTGCAGTTCGACGGCGCGATCACACGCAGAAAACGGCGCCAGGGACAGCTGCCGCATCCATGCATTCAAGCGTTGAAGCACGGGCGTCGGCGCAGGCAGCACCACGGGGTAGGACCACTCCATGCCGCGATACGGGCTCTGACCGGGTGCGAAATGAATGGTGTGTTCGATCCGCTTGTATTTGAGGTCCGGCTCTGTGGCGCTGACCTGCGCACCACCAGCCCACAGCAAAACAGCCACCCACCACCGCCGCATGAATCATTCCTTGATAGACCGCCGATTCTGGCGGGAAAGCGTCGGCAACCCGCGGCGGCTATCGCACGCAGTGCGACACCGGCAACCCGTAAGGCTTGAGCAGTTCGGCCGTGCGGCCGCTGCGGCAGAGTTCGTACACCGCCTTGGCGAAGGCGGCGGCCTGGGCGGGGTCCACGGTCTGGCGGTTCAGGCCGAAGGCGTAGCCGAAGGTCTTGACCAGGCCGGCGGGCTGCAGGGCCGTGAGGTTGTCTTCGCGGATCAGCAACTGGGCCACAGCCTCGTTGACGAGGGCGGCGCCGTCTTCGCCGTAGCGGCCGGCGGCGAGCTTGCGCAGCACGGTGCGGTTGTCGGGCTCGATCTCGCTGCGCACCCGCGGCACGCCGTCGATGAGTGATTCCAGCGTCAGCGCAGTGGCCGACGGGCCGTACGCGCCCACGGTGCGGCCGGCCAGCACCTGCGCGTCGCCCTGGTAGTGCAAGCCGCTGCCGGCGCGGGTGAACAACACATAGCGCCCCTCGATGCCCGGCGGCGACACATGAAAGTACTGCCGGCGCTCGGGCGAGTCCACCACGGTGAAGAGGCCCTCTACCTCGCCGCGCTGGGCCATGGCCAAGGCACGGCGCCAGGGCATGACCTCCACCTCGCAGCGCCAGACCAGGCGCGCACACGCGGCTTGCAGCACGTCCACCATGGGGCCGGCGGCGTGGCCCTCGCTGGCGTAGGTGTAGGGCGGGAAGGGCTCGGTGAGAAAGCGCAGCTCACGCGTGGGCGCCTGCACCGGGGCCGTCGCCGGCGGCGCGGTGGTGGCAGCGCCCATGCCGCCCAGCACGGCCGGGGTCTGGGCCAGAGCCCCGCCCAGGGCCACACCTGCGACCACGCCAACCCAGAACCGCGCTGCTGTGTGCATCGTGCGCCCACCTCCCCGCGGGCGCGGCGAGCATAGGCCGATCACGGTTGCGATGCCACCCAGTCGGCCAGCGCGTCCAGCACCGGCCGGCCCTTGCGGGCGGCGTCCGGGTGGTTGATCAAGGCCACGAACACCCAGGGCCGGCCGCTGGCGTCGGGCACGAAGCCGGCCAGGCCCACGGCGTCGCGCAGCGTGCCGGTCTTGAGCCGGGCCTGGCCGGTGGCGGGGCCGTCTTTGAGGCGCCGGCTCAGCGTGCCGTCCACGCCCGCAATCGGCAGCGTGGCCAGCAGCTCCGGGCCTTGCGCGCCCGCTTGGCCCGCGCGCAGCACGGCGGCCAGCTGCGCCGGGCTGATGCGCTCGGTGCGCGACAGGCCCGAGCCGTTGTCCAGCACCAGGCCAACGTCCGGCACGTTGTGCGCCGCGAACCACGCGCGCACACGGCGGTCGGCGGCGGCCAGCGTCGGCTCACCCGGCTGGGCGGCCTGGGCGCCAAGTTGCAGGTAGATGAGCCGGGCCAAGGCGTTGTCGCTGCGCTTCATGACGCCGCGCATCACCTCGGCCAGCGGCCGGCCGCGGTGTGTGGCCAACACCACGGCACCCGCCGGTGCGGCGGCTTCTGCGTCGCCCGGGCCCAGGGTGCCGCCCAGCTCGTGCCAGAGCTGGCGCACGGCCTGGGTCACCAACCACTGGCGGTCCAGCAGTTGCAGTGCGGGCTGCTGGCGGCAGTTCGCCGGGAAGGCGCCTTGCAGCTGCAGTCGCCAGCCGTCGCCCACCGGCTCGGCACGGGCGGGTTGCCAGGTGTCGTCCCAGTCTTTGCAGGGGCGGGGCGACACGGCCATGGCGCTGGCGTCCACCGTCAAACCTTGCAGCGCCGGCACGCTGCGCGCTGTGACGCCCGCGGTGCCCGCCGGGCCGGCCTGCAGCGCCAAGTCCAGCAGGCTGCCGTTGAAGTGCAGCGCGTCGGGGATCACGTTGTAGTCGAACTCCGGCGCTTCATCGAAGGGCGGCAGCCCCAGGTCCAGCCGGGTCGGTTGGAACAGCGTGCGGTCCACCACCAACCCGCCGCGAATCTCGCGCACGCCGCTCTCGCGCAACTGGCGCAGCAGCCACCACAGGGTGGGCCAGTCCAGGTCGGGGTCGGCCCCGCCGCGCAGGATCAGCGGGCCGTCGATCACCCCATGTTGTGGCCGCGATGCGGCCAGCAGCTCGGTGCGCCCGCGGTGGTTGATGCCGAGCTGCTCCAGCGCCACCGTGGCGGTGACGAGCTTCATCGTCGAGCCGGGTGACATGGGCTCCTCGGCCCGCCGCCGCAGCGCGGGGCGCGAGCCGTCCAGCGGCTGCAGCACGTAGCCCAGGCTGTCAGCCGGCAAGCCGGCCTGGGCCAGCGCGGCCTGCACCGGGGGCGGCACCGCGCCGGTGCCCGAGACGGTGGCGCAGCCCGCCAGCAGCAGGGTGTGCAAGAGCACCAGGCCCACCGCGAACACCCGCCCGCCCGGCAACGGCCGGCGGGCCGCGCGAGCCTTGACCACCCGGCTCAGCATGCGCCCAGCCGATGCGCCACCCAGCGCGCCAGGGCCACGTCTTCCAGGCCGATGCCCACGCTCTTGTAGACCGTGATGTCGCTCGCCGCCCGGGCGCGCGGCGCCACCAGCCATTCGCCCAGCTCCACCACCCGCTCGGGCGGCACGGTGCCGGGCGCGGCCTGCAGCAGGTCCCCCGCTTCCTGTTCGGCGGCGGTGCGCCATTCCACGGCCACCCAGCGGGCGCGGGCCAGCAGGGTGTCGTCCAGCTCACGCGCCACGGCCGTGCTGGAGCCCACCGCGCCCACCCAGGCGCCGGCGCGCACGCGGGCGCCGTTGAACACCGCCGTGGGCGAGCGGGTGGCGGTGAGCAACAGGTCGGCTTCGGCCGCGGCAGTGTCGGCGTCCACCGCGCGGGCCGGGCGGCCCAGCGCGGCTTGCAACTCAGCGGCCAGCGCCTCGGCGCCGGACCGGGCGCACACCAGCACCTGCTCCACCGGCCGCACGCGCACCAGCGCCTCGGCATGCGCCCGCGCCTGGATGCCGGCGCCAAACACGGCCAAGGTGCGGGCGTCCGGCCGGGCCATCAGGTCGGCCGCCAAGGCCGAGGCGGCCGCGGTGCGCAGCCGGGTGAATTCATTGGCCTCCAGCGTGGCCAGCGGTGCCCCCGTCAGGGCCGAAAACAGACTCACCAAGAAGTGATAGCGACCGTTGCGCGCCGAGTACACCTTGGTGCCCAGCACGGCGGGCAGCGCGCCGTCGGCCTCCAGAATGGCTCCCATCGCACTGAGGGCGACCGGGGCTCCATCACAGGCGCCGGTGATGCGGTGGCGGGCCAGCACCTGGGCCTGGCCGCGGCCGTGCTGCGTGAAGGCCGCGCGCAGGGCCGCCACGGCCTGATCGGGGTCGAGAACGGTGGCCACATCGGCCTCGGTGATGAGTCGCATGCGCAGGGGTCCGAAAGCTCAGGCTGCGGACTGTAGGGCGGCCGCGCGGGCCCGCCGCTTCGCCATCTGGCGGGCATGCATTCCCGCAGGTTATGCCGCGCCGACAAGCATTCATTGCACGGCACGCAACACCTGGGGTGCGGCCCTCTGGGCGGCACCGCCCCCTGCAGCGAACATGAACAGCAATTGAACCGAAGAGGAGTCCTGGCAATGAAGTTGAATCGTCTGATGTCGAGCATGGCCCTGGTGGGCTTGGCCGTGCACGCCGGCTGGGCCGTGGCGCAGGCCGACAGCACCCGCCTGGAGCGCGTGGAGGTCACGGGCTCCAGCATCAAGCGCATCAAGGATGAGGGCGCCCTGCCCATCCAGGTCATCAGCCGCAAGGACATCGAGCGCCAGGGCATCGTGTCGGCCGAACAGCTGATCAGCACGCTGAGCGTGAACGGCAACGGGCTGGACAACCTGGCCTCCAACGCCGACGTGGTGGCCGGCCAGGCGCGCGGCAACAACGGCGCGAGCTCGGCCAACCTGCGCGGCCAGGGTGCGGCCAGCACGCTGATCCTGCTCAACGGCCGCCGCGTGGCCGCCCACGGCCTGAACGGCGGCGTGGTGGACCTGCAGCAAATTCCCTTCGCCGCCATCGAGCGCGTGGAAGTGCTGAAGGACGGCGCCTCGGCCATCTACGGCACGGACGCCATCGGCGGCGTCATCAACTTCATCCTGCGCAAGGACTACGCCGGCCTGGAAGGCCAGGTCTTCACCGACGTGACCGAAGCCGGCGGCGGCAACCTCGGCCGGGTGCAGCTGACCGGCGGCTACGGCAATCTGGAGCGCGACAAGTTCAACGTGCTGGCTTCGGTGTCGTTCAGCGACGCCAAGGCCCTGCGCGGCGACCAGCGCGACTTCGTCAACACCTTCCAGCCCAGCCGCGGCCTGTCGGTGGACACGCGCGGCACGCCCTACGCCACGGTGTTCGCCATCTCCAGCCTGTACAACGCGCTGAGCCGCGACAACCTGAACACCACCGGCCGCGGCACCGGCCCCATCCAGCCGGGCACCACGATCGCCATGAACGGCATCAACCCGTTGAACCTGCCGGGCCAGGCGGGCTGCTCGTCCATCGCCGGTCAGGCCGCGTACGACGCGGTGCTGTGGGCCTCGCCCGCGGCCAAGTGGGGCTGCGCATGGGACACCGGCCGCGCGGCGGTGCTGCAGCAGCCGGTCAAGTCCAGCAACGCCGTGCTGCGTGGCACGCTGGCGCTGGGTGAGCACCAGGTGTTTGCCGAGTACGTGGGCGCCCATGTCGTGACTGACAAGAGCTTCTCGCCCAACCAGATTTCCAGCTCCACCTCCACCACCAGCCCGTTCTTCAACCTGGCCTACCCGAGCACCGGCGAGGCCTACAACTCGGTGTTCAACGCGCTGGTGGCCACCTTCCCGACGCTGGCGAAGAACCGCGGCCTGCCGCTGGCCTTCCGCTGGCGCTGCATGCCCTGCGGCAACCGCGAGATTGAAACCACGGCCGACACCCAGCGCGTGCTGCTGGGCGCCGAGGGCCCGCTGTTCGCCGGCTGGGACTACAAGACCGGCGTGTCGCAGGCCACCAGCGACACCACCTCGCTGCTCAAGCACGGCTACTTCTACAGCAAGCCCTTCGCGGCGCTGATCAACACCGGCGTGCTGAACCCCTTCTCTGCGGATGGCATCACGCAAACCAGCACGGCCCTGTCGGCGCTGGACGGCGTGCGCGCCGACGGCGTGACGCTGTACGGCGGCAAGTTCACGCTGCGCCAGGCCGACTTCACGGCCTCGGGCCCCGTATTCAAGCTGCCGGCCGGCCAGGTGATGGCCGCCGTGGGTGGCGACGTGCGCCAGGAGCAGTACAAGTTCAACGGCAACGCCACCGATGCCGCCACGCAAGCCACCATCTTCAACGCGCCGTTCGACAGCGTGAACACGCTGGACACGGTCAAGCGCGACATCCGCGCCGTGTTCGCCGAAGTGCTGGTGCCGGTGTTCAAGAACCTGGAAGCCAGCGCCGCCGTGCGCCACGACAGCTACACCGGCTTTGGCGGCACCACCAACCCGAAGTTCTCGCTGCGCTACCAGCCGTTTGACCAGCTCTTGGTGCGCGCCTCCACCAGCCGCGGCTTCCGCGTGCCCTCGTTCAACCAGCTGTTCAACGGCGTGACCGAGTCGCCCTACTCCGGCAAAGACCTGGTGGACCCGGCCAAGTGCGCCACCGGGGTGGTGGATGCCAACAACCCGGCGTGTGCGTCCATCACGCCCACCATCCTGACCGGCGGCAAGCCCAACCTCGGCCCCGAGAAGAGCAAGCAGTGGACCTGGGGCTTCGTGTGGTCGCCCAACGCCGATGTGGCCGTGGGCGCGGACTGGTGGCAGATCCGCAAGACCGGCACCATCCAGTCCGTCGCGCTCAGCGACCTCGTCAAGAACTACACGCTGTTCCCGGACAACTTCATCCGCGACGCGTCCGGCACGCTGCAGTCCATCGACAACCGCTGGGTCAACGCCGGTGAAACCATCACCAAGGGCGTGGACGTGTCGCTGAGCGGCACCACCGCCCTGGGCGCCGGCCGCCTGGTGGCCAAGCTCGAAGGCAGCTACCTGCTGGACAAGCGCTCGCGCCTGATCGCCAGCGCCCCGATGGGCGCCAGCGAGATCGGCGTGTTCACCCGTGCGGGCGACCTGGGCCTGCGCTGGAAGCACGCGGCCACGTTCACCTACTCCGAGGGCGACTGGGTGGGCACCTTCCAGCAGCTCTGGCGCGCCGGCTACAAGGACGCGCAGCTGCCCGGCGTGGCCAACGGCAGCATCACGCCGCCGGACTGGAAGCCCAATGTGGCCAAGTACATCACCTTCAACGCGAGCGTGAGCTACACCGGCATCAAGAACCTGGGCCTGACCTTCGGCATCAAGAACCTGCTGAACGAAGACCCGCCGTTCTCGGCCGCCTACGACGGCAACACCGGCGCCGGCAGCTCGTGGGAACCCCGCGTGGCCGACCCGCGCGGCCGCGCCTACCAGTTCACCGTGAACTACAAGTTCTGGTAAGCCTTCAGGAACTCCCTGGCCGGCCCGGCGCCGGCTTTCATGCCCCGGCTGGACCGGGGCTTTTTTATGCCTGGGCGGGGCGGCGCGGGCCCGTCAGGCCAGCACGCGAAGCCGGTCAGTCGATGGCAGCCGACAACGGCGGTCGACAGCGGCTGTCGTCAAGCGCGGCCGTCCACCACAGCCCGCACCGCCGCGTGCACTGCCGCACCCAGCGCCGGCAACCGCCAGGTGGTGGCGGTGCCGGGCTGCGGCGCGTAGCGCTGACCGAGGTTGCTGGTCAGTGCAATCAGGTAGTGCAGATCACCGTCATGCACCATGCCCGCATCGCTGCTGTAGTTCTCGGTGTTGCCGGTCTTGTGCGCGAACGCACCCGGGATGCCCGGCACCCAGCCGGGCTGGCCGCGCAGCGATTCGCTGGACAGGATCTCGTTCAGGCGCTGCGCCTGCAGCGCACGCCGGATCACGGCGCGGCTGGCCGGGCTGACCAGGGGCGGGGTCGGCAGCGCCGGGGCATCGGCATCCAGCCGCCACACCAGGCGCAGCGCGTCCCAGGCGGTCATCTGGATCTGGCCCACGCCCGCGCCGGCGGCGTTGCCCCAACCGCCATCGGGCTGGGTGTGGGCCAGGCGCAGGCCCGGCAGGCCTTGGGCCCGGAAGAGGTCGTGCAGCGCGTTGTGCACCTCCTGCCCGCCCTCGCGGCGGATGGCGCCGCGCGCATGCAGGTGCGCCACCAGCGCCGAGGTGGCGTCATTGCTGCTGACGGTGATCATGTCGAACAGCCAGTCGGCCACGGCCCGGGTCCGGCCGCGCCAGGCCCAGGGCAAGGCCCAGTCGCTGCGGTCGGCGTCCACCAGCCGCGCCACGCCCACCGCCACCATCAGTTTCAGCAACGAGGCCGGATACGGCGAAACGAACCGCGGCCCCTGGCCGAACCAGGCGGGGAAGTCGATGCGCGACCAATCCGCGCCAGGCAGCCAGGCGTATGACTCGCCCGCTGAATTGCGCACATCGGCATGGAAGGCAATGTTGGCCACGGCACCGCAGGCGCCCAGCTGCGCCACCAGGCCGTCTGGGTGCTCGCGCGAGAACAGCACGTTAGCCAAGCGGGGCGGCGCTTCGCCGCGGAACACGGCCACCGCGAGGTCGATGCTGGGGTGCACGTCCACGGGCGCGCCGCCCTGCAGCCGGTCGGGCGTGGCCGCGAACTGATGGGCGCGAACCGCGGCGGCCAACGCGCGGGCCAAGTCGGCATCGACCACCGGTGCGCGCGGGTCAGCACCCATGTCAGCGCTCATGTCAGCGCCAGGCCTTCCAGCGGCAGGGCCGGCTCCACCCCGGAGAGCAGATCGGCCACCAGCCGCGCGGTGGCAAACGAGAAGGTGAAACCGAGGGCGCCATGGCCCACATTGAGCCACAGGCCCGGCACGCCGCTGGCCCCCACGATGGGCGCGCCGCTGGGCGTGGCCGGCCGCAACCCGGCCCAGGGCAACGCGCGGTCGTAGTCCGCCGCATGCGGGAAGGTGGCGCGCACCGAGCGCTGCAACGACGCCAGGCGCGCCGGGTCCAGCCCGGTGTCTTCGCCCACCAGGTCCACCATGGCCGCCACGCGCAGGTCGGCGCCGATGCGGGCGTAGAGGATCTTCTTTTCAAAGTCGGTCACGCTGACCTCGGGCGGGCGGTGCCGTGCCCCGATGGGCGCAGTGAGACTGTAGCCCTTGAGCGGGTACAGCGGCAGCGTGACGCCCAGCGGCGCCACCAGCGCCCGGCTGGCCAGGCCCGCGGCCAGCACCACGGCATCGGCGCCGATTTCACCGTCGTCGGTCTGCACGCCGATCACACGGCCGCGGCCGTCCCGCTGAAAGCCGCGCACCGGGCGGCTCAGGTGGCCCCGAAAGCGCGGCTGTTGCACGAGACGCGCATGCAGCGTGGCGCAGAAGGCGTGGCAGTCCGCCACCGCCTCGCCGGGCGTGAAGATGCCGCCGGCCAGCTGCGCCTGCGAGTCGGCCAGGGCGGGCTCCAGGCCCACGCAGTCGGCCGCGGTCAGCGCCTGCTCGGGCCCGCCCGCAGGCACGCGGGCGGCCACCCGCGCAAAGGTGCCCGGGTGGCGGTACACCACCAGCTTGCCCGGCGTGCGCAGGGCCAGGGTGTCACCCAACGCGGCCTGGGTCTGCAGTTCGGCAAACGCGGTCTGGCTGTAGGCGCCGAGGGCCAGCAGGCGCTCGGTCATGCGGCGGTTCACCGGGCCGCGGCAGTGGCGCAGGAAGGCGCCCAGCCAGCTCCACTGCGCCCAGCGGGCTTCGGGTTTGAAGCGCAGCGGGCCGTCGGGGTCGAGCAGCCAGCGCAGCGCTTTGAGGGGCACGCCAGCATCGGCCAGCGGCGACACATAGCGGTAGCTGAGCTGCCCGCCGTTGGCGCGGCTGGCGCCTTCGGCCACGGCGGCTTCACGCTCGACCAGCGTGACCGCATGCCCACGCTGCAGCAGGGCCCACGCCGTGGTGAGGCCCACCACACCACCGCCGATCACCACGCAATGCTTCATCCTGCCGCTACGAGCTCCTCACAGCCGCGCAGCGTAAGAGAGCCCTGCGCCCGCAGCCAATGAAAGCGCGGGCGGCGGCCATAACCCCAGTGCATTCACCCGCCACCAGGGGGGGCAGCCCCAGTCGGGGCTGCCAAGCACTCAGCCGGCCAGCACAGCCGCCATGGCGGTGGCGGTGGCCTCCACGTTGCGGCTGTTCAAGCCCGCCACGCACATGCGGCCCGAGCGCAGGATGTACACGCCGAACTCGGTCTTCAGGCGCTCGGCCTGGTCGGCACTCAGCCCCGTGTAGCTGAACATGCCGCGCTGGGTCAGGAAGTAGTCGAAGTTGCGGCCCGGCAGCTTGGCCACGAGCACCGCGTGCAGTTGGCGGCGCATGGCCTGGATGCGGCCGCGCATCTCGGCCACTTCGGCCTCCCACTGCGCACGCAGCGCGGGGTCGGTCAGCACCTTGGCCACGATCTGCCCGCCGTGCATGGGCGGGTTGGAGTAGTTGCGGCGGATCATGAACTTCAGCTGGCCCAGCACGCGGCCGGCTTGGTCGGCGTCGGGGCACACCACGCTCAGGGCGCCGCAACGCTCGCCGTACAGGCTCATGCTCTTGGAGAAGCTGTTGGCGATGAGGAAGCTCACACCCTCGTCCGCCAGCAGGCGCACCGCGAAGGCGTCTTCCTCGATGCCGTCGCCATAGCCTTGGTAGGCGAGGTCCAGGAAGGGCAGCAGCTGGCGTTCGCGCATCACCGGCACCAGTGCACGCCACTGGTCGGGCGTCAGGTCCACGCCGGTGGGGTTGTGGCAGCAGGCGTGCATCAGCACCACGCTGCGTGCGGGCAGTTGCTGGAAGCAGGCCAGCAGGTCGTCAAAGCGCACGCCGCCGGTGGCGGGGTCGTAGTAGGGGTAGGTCTCGCACACATGGCCCGAGCCCTCGAACACGGCGCGGTGGTTGTCCCAGGTGGGGTCCGACAGGTAGATCTTGCTGTCCGGGAAATAGCGCTTGAGCAGGTCAGCACCCACCTTCAGGCCGCCGCTGGAGCCCACGCCCTGGATGGTGGCAATGCGGCCAGCCGCGATGGCCGGGTGGTCGACACCAAACAGCAGGCCTTGCACGGCGCTGCGGAAGTTGGCGGCGCCTTCCATCGGCAGGTAGGGGCGAGCGCCCGCGGCTTGCACCACGGCCAGCTCGGCCGCGCGCACCGACGGCAGCATGGGGATGCGACCGTCGTCGTCGAAGTAGATGCCGATGGACAGGTTGATCTTGCCGGCGCGCGGGTCCTTCTGGAAGGCCTCGTTCAGGCTCAGGATGGGGTCGCCAGCGTAGGCATCGACATGCTCGAACATGGTGGTGGGTGCGGTTGGGGAAAAACGCGGATTATCCCGAGCCGGCCCCATCGGCCAGGTCCACCCTGCCCGCATCGACCGGCCTGCATCGGCCGGCCCGCTCAGCGCGCCTTGCGCAACTGCATCAGGTGCTGGGAGTCGTGAATCCAGATCGCGCGCGCCGCGGACGACGCCGACTTGGGCAGGTCTTTGTCGGCCACCGGCGCCTGCGCGGGCATCTTGCTGGCGTCGTCCCAGATCCAGGCATTGCACAGCGTCTTGCCCTTGCAGGCGGCCTCACCGGCAGCCTTGAGTGCGGCGGCGTCGGTGTGGGTGCTGCACAGCACCAAGGCCACTTGCTCGCTGCGGTCGTGCGTGCGGCAACTGGCATGGGCCTGGCCCGCGGCCAGCGTGGCCGCCAAGAGGGCCAGCCAGGCCCGTGGAAATGAAGCGTGAAGAGAGCGCGACATGGCAAGCCTTCAGAGGTGCAGCGGGAGGAGAAAAAAGACCGGCGCGCGGCCGGTCTTTCAGGAGGGTAGCGGGCCGGCGTGTCAGGCCGAGCGGCGGCGCGTAACAGCCAGCAAGCCCAGGGCCAGGCCCGTCAGGGCCAGCGCACCCGGCTCCGGCACGCGATTCACGATGGCCTGCACCTTGGCATTGATGGCCACCGGGAAGTCCTGGAAGGTGTTGACGCGCAAGATCCACGGCGCGTTGCTCATCGGGTCGTTGGGCGTGAGCACTTCCACACCGCAGCCGCTGCACGGGCCGGCGATGGGCGAGAACACCATGTCCTTCAAGCCGGCGATGTTGACGCTGCCGATGGCCTCGGCCGTCATGGCGTCAATGCCGGCCTTCTGCGCGGCCGCAGCCGCAGCCACGGCGGCCGATTGGCTGTTGGGCACGCCATCGGTGGCCAGGTTGATGATGGAGCGCAGGTTGGCGCTGTAATTGGCCGATCCGGTCATGGCGCCGGCAATCGCGTTGATGCCCAGGTCCGTCGCCGTGTTGCCCTGCGTGTAGGCCATGGCGTTGATGGCCGACACGATGCCCGCCAGGCTGCCTGAGGTGACCACCGTGGGCGCCACGACCTGCACCGTGCCCGTGGCAAAGGTGTAGACCGTGACCTCGATGCTGCCGTCGGTGGGCAAGCCGGCCAGCGCAGCGGCGTAGCCCGAGCGCATGGTGTTGAAGTTGGCGGTGCCGATGCTGCCGGAGGCATCCACCAGGAAGCCCAGTTGGGTGGTGACCGCGGCGGACGCGGCGAAGGTGGCCGTGGCCAGAGCCAGCGTGGCGGCGGTGCTGCGAAGCAGGCGAGAAAGCAATTTCATGATGAGCTCGTCGTGAAGTTGAAAAAACAGCTGACGGCGCGCGGGCCCTTCCCTCTGAGGACTGGCTGATGTTTCTGACGACGCCCGCAGGTCGGCCGAGCCCGGCAATGCAACGCCCATGCCAGACCTTCAAAACCTCCATTAAAACAAAGACTTACAGGCCGTTCTGGCCACCAACCATCTCGCCGCTGAAAGGCCGGCCGACATCCCTAACTCACTCAGCAGCTGCACCCCTAACTTGTCAACTCACACCACCCGCCCACCCACCGACCGTGCGGGTGCGACCACCCCAGCAGGCGCTGGTGCACCGACCCGCCCTCGGCCCAGCGCAGGCGCCACAGCGTGGCCGATGAGGCCACCTCGCCGGCCGGCAGGTCGGGCAGGGGCGGTACCGGCACGCCCGGCGCGCTGAGGGCAGGCAGCTCGCCGCAGACCCATGCCAGGCCGTGGCTCAGGGCCAGGGTGTCTGCCGCGTCACGCAGCGCCTGCAAGGCCGGCTCGGAGAAGTAGTACAGCACCCAGCTCGTCAGCAGCACCGCCTGCATGCCCGCGGGCACGCGCTGCACCCAGTCCCGCAGTGCCGCCACGGCGTCGTCGGCTTGCACGCACTGCAGCGGCAGCACCTGGCACTGCGCCACCGCACGGCGCAGGCGCTCGCGGCGGGCGGCGTCGTGCGGCCACAGGCAGGCCTGCAACCAGCGCAGGCCTTGCGGGTCGTCCAGCCGCACCAAGGCCGGGTCCACGCCCTGACGCAGGCCGAGCCGCCAGTCCACCGCGGCAGGCGGCGGCGCTGCGTCCAGCCAGCGGGCGTCGATCTCCACCCGCGTGCCGTCGGGCGCCGGCCCGCGTGCGTGGCAACTGCCGTCTGGCGCGGTGTAGCGCACGGCGTAGTGGTCCACCCCCAGGTTCAGGCCCGCGCTGCAGCCCAGGTCGAACAAGGCCAGGTGACGCGCGCCCGTGAGCCGGGCCGTGGCATCCAGCGCCAACCTCAGCGGCGCACTGCGGGCGACCTCGTTGGTCTGGGTGGCGCCATGCATCAGGCGTTGCTGAAGCACGGCGCGGCCGGTGGCCAGGGTGTCAGCCAGCGCCTGCGGCAGGTCGGCATCGGGCGCGCGGGTGCCGCCCACGCTGGGGAAGTAGGGGGCGAGCGGCACTGCAGCGTCGGCCAGCACGCACTCGTGCAGCGCAGCCAACAGCAGGTTGGGCTTGCGCTGCTCGGGCGGCGCCAAGGCCATCAGGCGCAGGGCCTCGGCACTCTGTGCGGCGCATTCGCACAAGGCCACGTACAAGGGTTCCTGGCTGCATTCATCGCGGGCGAAGCGACGCAGGGCATCGGCACAAGCTTGAAGTTCCATGCCGGCCAGCATAGGCACGCGCACCGCCCCGTTGTGTCGGCCAGCCGACACAGCAGCACAATGCTGGCATGCCCACCCCCACGATGGACCCGGCCCTGCGCCGGGTGTTCGAGCACCATTTCCCCGAGGTGGAGCTGCCGGCCCCCATCGCCGCGTTGATCGGCCGCCGGCGCCTGGCGGCCAGGCGCAGCGTGTTCGTGCAAGGGCAGCAGCCCACGGCGTTCTACGCGGTGGCGGCCGGTGAAATCGAGGCGCGGTTCACGGGGCTGGATGGCGGGGTGTCGGTGCTGGAGCACCTGGGGCCGCCCCGGCTGTTCGGACTGGCGGCGTTTGCGGCTCACCAGGCTTCAGCCTACGAGGCCATGGCGCTGTGCAGCACCGAACTGCTGGTGTTCAACCGCGAGGCGTACCGACGCCTGATGGACGAGGTGCCAGGCTTCGCCCGGGCACTGATGGCCGAATTTGCTGGCCGCTACGACGGCACGCTGCGCCTGCTGCAGGCGGCACGGCACCAAACCGCCGCCGAGCGGCTGTCGCTGGCCCTGGCGCAGCTGCGGCGCGAACGCGGCGAGTCGCTGAGCGACGGCAGTTGCCGCGTGCGGGCCACGCAGCAGGAGGTGGCACAGCTGGCGCACCTGTCACGGCAGACGGTGAACGAGCTCCTGCGCCACGCCCAGGCCCAGGGCCAGTTGCGGCTGGAGCGGGGCGGCTGGCGCACCCGCCCGCTTTGAGGCGCGCCGGGCAGCGCGCCTTCAGGGCTGACGCGCGCTTCAGGCGCCCGCGTTGAGCGCGGCTTCGATGTCGGCGCGCAGCTTGTCCGGCGTGTCGTTGGGGGCGAAGCGCTTGAGCACCTGCCCGTCACGCCCCACCAGGAACTTGGTGAAGTTCCACTTGATCGCTTCGGTGCCCAGGAAGCCAGGCTTCTCGCTCTTGAGGAACTTCCACAGCGGATGGGCCTCGCTGCCGTTGACCTTGATCTTCTGCATCATCGGGAAGCTGACCCCGTAGTTCATTTCGCAGAAGCTGGCGATCTGGTCGTTGCTGCCCGGGTCCTGGCCGCCGAATTCGTTGCTCGGAAAGCCCAGCACCACCAAACCGCGGCTGCCGTAGTCTTCCCAGAGCTTCTCCAGCCCCTTGAACTGCGGCGTGAAACCGCATTCACTGGCGGTGTTCACGATCAGCAGCACCTTTCCGCGCTGCGAAGCCAGGTCCACCGGCTCGCCGCGAATCGACACGGCCTGGAAATCGAAGATGCTTTCGGTCACTGCAAGCTCCCCCTAAGAAACCGATTGCATGCTAACGCGCCAGACCCCGAGGGTTTGTAGCATGGCGCCCGGCGCGCGGCTGGCCTTCCAATCGCGCGAACTTGTGCCGCCACTTCGGGGCGCGCCCGGTCAGCAACTTCGGATCACCCACCTTCATGGATCACTTGGCTTGCTTCACCCCGGCAGACCTTGCCGGCCGCACCCCGCCCGATCTCCACAGCTTCCGCTGGAAACTGCTGGCCCAGGGGGATTCGTGGTTCTCGAATGCCCGCGCCAAGCTCAACGCGCACGCCAACCTGCTGCAGGAACTGGTGTTCCGCTCCCAAACCACTGCAGTGAACTGCGCCGGCACGGGCAATGCCCTGTCGCACATGGTGGACCTGGAATCCAGCCCCGAATTCGTGCGCCTGCTGGCGGGCCCCGACGCGCCCGCCTGGGACGGCGTGCTGCTGTCGGTGGGCGGCAACGACCTGATCGCGGCGGCCCGCACCCCAGCCGTCAACTGGAACGCCGAGCCGATCCCGCTGAACCTGCGCCTGCTGCGCCGCCAAACCGAATGGGGCCCGCCCTCGGCCGGTGTGGCCCGCTACTTCTCGGAGCCCGGCTGGTCCACCTACAGCGACTACCTGCGCGCCAACGTCAAGCACCTGCTGAGCCTGCGCGACCAAGGCCCGTCCGCCGGCAAGCCGGTGTTCATGCACTGCTACGCCGTACCCATGCCCCGCCCGGCAGGTGCCGAAGGCGGCGACGACTTGGGGGCCAGCGGCCCGTGGCTGTTCCCGGCGCTCAAGGCCTACGGCGTGCCCAGCGCTGACTGGGCCGCCGTGAGCCGGCTGATGGTTTTCCACCTCGCCCAGCTGCTCAAGAGCATGGCGGCCGACAAGGAAGGCTTCCCCGGCCTCTTCGTGTTC
Source organism: Pelomonas baiyunensis (assembly GCF_043555935.1). Classification (NCBI taxonomy): domain Bacteria; kingdom Pseudomonadati; phylum Pseudomonadota; class Betaproteobacteria; order Burkholderiales; family Sphaerotilaceae; genus Roseateles; species Pelomonas baiyunensis. The sequence goes on from NZ_JBIGIB010000004.1 coordinate 94,251, forward strand.
GACTCCACCGCTGTGCCGCTGGCGCTGGCCGCACCCGGTTCCACCGGCATCAGCGGCGACTGGCACAACGAGATCCACCTCAACCACAGCGGCTGCTTCAAGATCGCCCGCGCCTGGAGCGAGCACATCGAGATGGTGCTGGAAGGCAAGCACCTGATCCCGGTGCCCACCGGCCGCAAGGGGCGCGGCTCCAGCAGCCAGAGCTGATTTCGTTGACAGGCGGGCTGGCGCAGCGCAGCCGGCCGCCTTTCCAGCGGCCGTCGTGGCACTAGCGGCGCGCCCTCGAAGGGGATGGCGCAGCCAGCAGGGAGTGAGTGCTACCGGTCCTGCGGCAGGTGATCCGTGCGGGCGAGGTCCAGCAGTTGCTCGACTTCGTCCTTGTGGTTCACCAGGTTGCGCTGGTGCCAGCGGCGGATCCACCACATCGTGCCGGCCACCACCACGCCAAAGATGGTGATGGCCCCGAACGCCGACAGGCCAAACCGGGTCATGGCCGTGTAGAACGCGCCCAGCCCCAGGATGCACGCCTGCTCGTTGAAGTTCTGCACCGCGATGCTGCGCCCGGCCCCCATCAGGTTGTGGCCGCGGTGCTGCAGCAGCGCATTCATCGGCACCACCAGGTAGCCCCCGATGCCGCCCAACAAAATCAGGAAGGGCGCCGCCACCCACACGTTGTGGATGAAGTTCATGAAGATGACCAGCAGGCCCATGGCGATGCCCAGCGGGATGACGCCCGTGGCCCGATCCAGCCGGCCGTACAGCGAGGCCAACACGGCCCCCACCGCGGTGCCGATGGCCACCACGCCAACCAACGACGACGCCTGCGTCGTGCCGTAGCCCAACGCCGCCGCAGCCCAGGCCAACACGATGTAGCGCAGGTTGCCGCTCACGCCCCAGAACAAGGTGGTGGTGGCCAGGGAGATCTGGCCCAGCTTGTCTTGCCACAGCTTGCTGTTGCAGGCTGAGAAGTCACGCACCAACCCCAGCAGCCCGTGCGCCAGCGGCTGCAGCGGGGCGGAAGTGCGCGGAATGCGCAGGTTGAACAGTGCCGCCAGCACGTAGAGGCCCACCAGGCTGGCAATCGCCGCTTCCGGTGCGGTGTCGATGCCGGTGTCGATCATGGGCAGGTCGAACGCCAGCAGCAGGTGCGACACCCGGTCGCCGATCAGTTGCCCACCCAGCAGCACGCCCAGGATGATGGACGCGATCGTCAGCCCCTCGATCCAGCCGTTGGCCTTCACGAGTTGGGACGGCGGCAGCAGCTCGGTCAGGATGCCGTATTTGGCCGGCGAGTAGGCCGCCGCCCCCAGGCCGACGATGGCGTAAGCCACCAGCGGGTGGGCGCCGAACAGCATCATCAAACAGCCGATGACCTTGATGGTGTTCGAGAAGAACATCACCCGGCCCTTGGGCACCGCGTCGGCAAAAGCCCCGACAAAAGGCGCCAACACAACGTAAAAGAGGGCAAACATCGGCACCAAGGCGGCCCGTTGCCATTCCGGCGACCCCGAGGAGCGCAGCAGCTCGACGGCTGCGACGAAGAGGGCGTTATCAGCCAGCGAGCTGAAGAACTGCGCCGACATGATGGTGTAGAAGCCGCGTTTCATCGGGCGAGGCGCAATCCTGAACTGTCTCTTGCTTATGGGGCCGGTGCGGCGCGAGGTTATAGCACGCGCACCCTTCAGCAGGCCGACCGCCCCGGGGCGCGCAAAATGGCGGCATGCCCCGCCCGATCGAAGCCCTCGTCCACACCGACGCCCTTGCCCACAACCTCGGCCGTGCCCGTGCGCAGGCCCCCAACGCCCGGGTCTGGGCGGTGGTGAAGGCCAACGCCTACGGCCACGGCATCGAGCGGGCGTTCGAGGGTCTGCGCGCCGCCGACGGTTTCGCGCTGCTGGACCTGGACGAAGCCCAGCGCCTGCGCGCGCTGGACTGGCGCGGCCCCATCCTGCTGCTGGAAGGCGTGTTCGAGCCCCGCGACCTGGAGTTGTGCTCGCGCCTGAAGCTGTGGCACGCCGTGCACTGCGAGGAGCAGATCGACTGGCTGGCCATGCACAAGACGCATGAGCCGCACCGGGTGTTCCTCAAGCTCAACTCGGGCATGAACCGGCTGGGCTTCACGCCCGCGGCCTTCCGCGCCGCCTACGCCCGGCTGGACGCCCTGCCCCAGGTCGACGAAATCGGGCTGATGACCCACTTCTCGGACGCCGATGCGCTGCGGCAGGGGCAAGACGGCATCGCCCACCAGGTGGCCGCCTACGACGCCGCCACCGATGGCCTGGCTGGCGAGCGCACCATTGCCAACAGCGCCGCCACGCTGCGCCACGCCGCCCGCACCGCGCACGACTGGGTGCGCGCCGGCATCATGACCTACGGCGGCGTGCCCGATTTCCCCGAGCACGACGCCGCGCACTGGGACCTGCGCCCCGCCATGACGCTGCGCTCCAAGATCATTGGCGTGCAGCACCTGCAGCCGGGCGACACCGTGGGCTACGGCAGCGCGTTCACGGCGGAGCAGCCCATGCGCATCGGCGTGGTGGCCTGCGGCTATGCCGACGGCTACCCCCGCCACGCGCCCACCGGCACGCCGGTGCTGGTGGACGGGCACCGCACCCGCACCATCGGCCGCGTGTCCATGGACATGCTGGCCGTGGACCTGAGCGCCCTGCCCGACAGCGGCTGGGGCAGCGAGGTGACGCTGTGGGGCGAGGGGCCCGCGGTGAACAGCCAGCCGTCGCGCCTGCCCATCGACGAGGTGGCCCGTGCGGCCGGCACCATCGGCTATGAGCTGATGTGCGCCGTGGCGCCCCGCGTGCCCATCCGGAATGCCTGACCTCCGCTGGACGCCCCGGCCGGACGAACTTCAGTTCGACGCCATCCGCGCCAGCGGCCCGGGCGGGCAGAACGTCAACAAAGTTTCAAACGCCGTTCACCTGCGGTTCGACATCCGCGCGTCCAGCCTGCCCGAGGCCGTGAAGATGCGGCTGCTGGGCTGGGCCGACCAGCGCATCACGGCGGACGGCGTGGTCGTCATCAAGGCACAAGACTCCCGCAGCCTGGAGCGCAACCGGGCCGATGCCGTCGCGCGGCTGATCGAGCTGGTGCAGGCCGCCGCCCACGTGCCCAAGGCGCGCCGGGCCACCAAGCCCACCTACGGCTCGCAGCAGCGGCGGCTGGAGGGCAAGTCCAAGCGCAGCGACGTGAAGGCCGGGCGGCGCAGCAAGCCCGACTTCTAGGCGAGGCCTTCACCACCCCGCGCCCGCCGGCTGAACAGCAGCGGCACCGCCAAGCCGTAGACCAGCGCGGCCACGATCCAGGTACAGCCTGGCCAGTTCCCCTGCGTGGCAGCAAAGCCGGAGGTCACCACCAGCGGGCCAGCAATGCCGATCAGGCTGGTGAGGCTGGCCAGCGTGCCCTGCAGTTCGCCCTGGTGCTGCTCGTCCACCTGGCGCGACTGCATCGCCTGCAGCGCGGGCATGGCCAGCCCGCCGATGGCAAACAGCGGCAACAGCGCGAACGGCACCCAGCCGGCGGTGGCCAGCCCCATGCCGACGAAGCCCGCCGCATCGGCCGCGATGCCGGCCAGCAGCGCGCGCCGCTCGCCCAGTTGCTCCACCATCGGCCCGGTGACAAACGCCTGCGAGATGGCATGCAGCCCGCCGTAGCAGGCCAGCGACAACCCCGCCACCCAGGCGCTCCAGCCGTAGCGGTCTTGCCCGTACAAGATCCACAGCGAGCCCGGCACCTGCGACACCAGCGCCACCACGGCGAACACGCCCACCAGCGGCAGCAGCGCGGGCTTGCCCTGCAGCCGGTGCAGCGACGAGAACGCGTTGAGCTTGGCCACCTCCAGCCGCGCCGTGCGGTGCTGGTTCGACTCCGGCAGCGCGAACCACGCCAGCGCGAGGTTCAGCGCGTTCATCGCCGCCGCCGCCAGGAAGGGCGCGCGCAGCGACCACTCGCCGAACGCGCCGCCGATCAGCGGCCCGACCACGAAGCCCAGGCCCATGGCCGCACCCATCTGGCCGAAGCGCTTGGCGCGGTCGGCCTCGGGCGTGATGTCGGTCAGGTAGGCCGTGCCCACCGCCATGCTGGCGCCGGTGATGCCTGACAGCACCCGGCCCACGTACAGCCACGCCATGCTGGGCGCGAAGGCCATCAGCACGTAATCCGCCGCGGCGCCCGCCAGCGACACCAGCAGCACCGGCCGGCGGCCGAAGCGGTCGCTCAGCGCGCCCAGCACCGGCGCGAACAGGAACTGCATGGCCGCGTACACCGCCAGCAGCGCGCCGTAGTGGTGGGTGGTGGCGTCGGCGCCGGCCAGCTCGCGCAGCAGGCCGGGCAGGATGGGGAAGATCAGGCTCATGCCCACCGCGTCCAGCAGCAGCGTCATGAGGATGACGGTCAAGGCTCGATTCAAATCAGTCTCTCTATCGTTGATAGAGGCTATTGTGCACGCAGCTCTCTATCATTGCTAGAGCCATGACGACGCCCGACCGCCCTGCCCGCCTGAACCGTGACGAGATCCTGCGCGCCGCGCTGGACCTGCTCAACGAGATCGGCATCGACGCCCTCACCACCCGCAAGCTGGCCGAGCGGCTGGGTGTGCAGTCGCCCACGCTGTACTGGCACTTCAAGAACAAGGCGGCGCTGCTGGATGCGATGTCGCAGGCGGTGCTGCTGGAAAGCCGGGCGCGCGAAGCGCCTGCCGCGCACGAGCATTGGCAGGAGTGGCTGATGGCCGACGGCCGCAGCTTTCGCCGTGCGCTGCTGGCCTACCGCGACGGCGCCCGGCTGCACGCCGGCACGCGGCCGGGCGAGGCCCAGCGGGAATCCATCGAGGCGCGGCTGCAGTTGCTGTGCGCGGCGGGCTTCGAGCCCGGGCCGGCCACGCTGCTGATGATGTCGGTGGGCCGCTTCGTGGTGGGCTGGGTGCTGGAGGAGCAATCCGCCCAGGCGCCTGACGCGCCGCCCTCGGCCACGCTCACCGGGCCGGAGGCCTCGCAGTACCCGCTGCTGGCCGCCGGCTGGCGCCAGACGGTCGGCGGCGACGCCGACGCCTTGTTCGACGCCGCGCTGCGCCTGCTGGTGAACGGGGCTAGGCCGGGCGCGTTGCCACCCACAGGCTGACCAGGCACAGCCCCATGCCGCCCACGGCCAGCGGCGTGACCTGCCAGCCCTCGAACACGGCCGAGATCACCAGCGCGATGACCGGAATCACCACCCCGGTCAGCGCCGCATGTGCCGGGCCGCGGGCCTGGGCCAGCTTGAAATACAGCACGAACGCGATCACCGAGCCCGCCACCGACAGGTACAGCAAGCTCAGCACGTAGGGCAGCCGCAGGTCGAAGTGCAGCCCCTGGCCGCTGACGACCGACACGCCCAGCAAGAACACCGCGCCGTAGCCCATGCTCCATGCCAGCACGGGCACCAGCGGCAGGCCGCGCTTGGTGAGGGTCAGCGTCAGCACATTGCCGATGCACGCCACCAGCACCGCGCACAGGCCCAGCCCCAGGCCCAGGGCCGCCGTGGGCCGCGCGCCGGTGGCGGCGATTTCCGGCCAGAAGATCAGCACCACGCCCAACACGCCGCCGCTGGCCGAGACCAGAAAGCGCCGCGTAACGGGCTGGCCGAAGAACACCCGGCCCGACAGCGCGTTGCCGTACACCATCAAGCAAAACAGCACCGCCACCAGGCCCGAGGGGATGTGCCGCTCCGCCTGATACACCGACAAGTAGTTGCCGCTGTACTGCACGATGCCGGTGGCCAACATCAGCACATGCGCGCTGCCCGGCAGCCGCAGCGACACCCCCTGCCAGCGCGCCATCGCGGCCAGCAGCACAGCCGCCAGCCCGAAACGCCAGGCCACGGAATTGAACACCGGCACGCCGGAATCCAGCTGGTACAGGATGACGTGCCAGGTGCTGGCCCAGATCAGCGTGGGGCCCCAGAACAGCCAGCGGCTGGGTGATGCAGAAGACATGGAGAAACCAGAAAACTAAACGCCGTCACCGTGCGACGGAGCGAGGCGAGGTCAGCGATTCATGCGGGCCAAGCGCCGGGCCGCTCCCAAGCCGGCCGGCGCGGGCGATGTGTGGGGCGGCAGAACCGCCCGCATCGCCGCCCCCTCGGGGGGCCCGACCGGCGCTGCCGGCGTTCAGCCGACGCTGCGCCGGGCGGGGGCGTCAGCTGTGCGGCTTGAAGCTGGCCAGCAGCACCCCGGCCACCACGAACAGCGAGCCGAACACGCGGTTCATCACGCGGATGTGGTGGGCGCTCTTGAGCGCCGCCAACACGCGAGCCGCCAGCGCGGTGTAGCCGCCCATCACCACCAGGTCGGTGAAGCCCAGCGTGCCGGCAATCACCAGGTACTGCGGGCCCATGGGGGCCGACAGGTCCAGGAACTGCGGCACCACGGCCAGCAGGAACACTGTGCCCTTGGGGTTGACGGCATTGATGCCCCAGCCGCGCAGCACCAGCTGCCGGCGCGTGACGGGCGCGCCGCCGTCGTCACTGGCCGCAGCCATGGGCTTGGCCGGCGCACGCCACTGCTGCACGCCCAGCCAGATCAGGTAGGCCACGCCGGCCCACTTGATGACGGCAAACGCGGTTTCCGACGCGGCAATCAACGCGCCCAGGCCCGCGCTGACGAACAGCACCTGCGTGAGGATGCCCAGGATGAGCCCGAAGGTCATGAAGTAGCCGCGCTTGAAGCCGTGGCTCAGGCCTGCGCTCATGGCGGCCACCGCCCCGGCGCCGGGCGACAGGCTGATCGCCCAGCAGGCGGCGAAGAGGGTCAACCAGGTGGCGAATTCCATGAGGGGCTCCAGGGCAGGCACAGCAAAGCCAGGCAGTGTGCCCGAGCCCGTCGCGGCGCGCCGGTCGTCATGCCCGGCCGCAGCCCGTGCCGCCTACAGTCGGGCGCATGTGGCGCACCCTGACCCAGCTTCCCCGCACCGTGTGGCTGATGGGCTTCATCAGCCTGCTCAACGACAGCGCCAGCGAGCTGGTCTACCCGCTGGTGCCGCTGTACCTCAGCAGCGTGTTGATGGCCGGGCCGCGGGTGCTGGGGCTGATCGAAGGCGTGGCCGAGGCGCTGGCCAGCCTGCTCAAGCTGTGGGCCGGCGTGCGGGTGGACCGCAGCGGCACGGCCAAGCCCTGGGTGGTGGGCGGCTACGGCCTGGCGGCATTGGCGCGGCCGCTCGTCACGTTCGTGGCGACCTGGCCGGCCTTGCTGGCGCTGCGCCTGACCGACCGCATCGCCAAGGCGGTGCGCGCCGCCCCGCGTGATGCCCTGCTGGCCGCCAGCATCGGCCCGCACCACCGGGGCCTGGCCTTCGGCCTGCACCGGGCCATGGACAACGCCGGCGCCGTCATCGGCCCGGTGCTGGCCTGGGCGCTGCTGGCGGCGGGGGTGCCGCTGGGCCAGGTGTTCCTGTGGGCCGTGGTGCCCGGCCTGGCCTGCGTGGGCCTGACGCTGGCGCTGCGCGAAGCCCCGCCGGCCACCGACCCTGCGCCGCCCTTGCGCTGGACGCTGGCCGGCCTGCCCGCGCCGCTGCGCCGCTACCTGGCCGTGGTGGCGCTGTTCACGCTGGGCAACTCCAGCAACATGTTCCTGCTGCTGCGTGCCAAGGAGCTGGGTGTGGCCGAAGCGCAGGTGCCGCTGCTGTGGGCGGCGGTATCCGCCGTGGCGGCGACGTTCTCGGTGCCGCTGGGCGGGCTGTCGGACCGCATCGGGCGCGTGCGGCTGTTGGTGCTCGGTTATCTGGCCTACGCGGGCTTCTACATCGGCATGGGCTGGTTCGCGGCGCCGGGCTGGGGGCTGTATGCGCTGTTCGGCAGCTACGGCCTCTTCATGGCCGCCACCGAGGGCGTGGAGCGGGCGCTGCTGGCCGACCTGGCCCCGCCCGAGTTGCGTGGCACGGCCTACGGCTGGCTGAACCTCGTGATGGGCGCGATGCTGCTGCCCGCGTCGCTACTGTTCGGCAGCTTGTGGCAAGGCGCGTCGGCCCAGATGGCCTTCGGGTTCTCGGCCGGCTGCGCGCTGGCGGCGGCCCTGCTGCTGGCCACCTGGGCGCGGCCGGTTGCCGCTCAATGACGGGGCCTGCCGGGCTCAGCGGGCCATGACGATGCGCCCATAGCGCTGTGCCGTCTGGCGCTCGATGACCTGCCCGGTGCGCTCGTCACGCAAGGTGGCCACGAGCAGGAACTCGGACTGGCTCTGCGCCTTGAACACGAACTTCGGGCACAGCGAGATCTCCACCGGGTCGCGCGCCAGGTCGGGGTAGCCCAGCGAGCGCAGGGTCACGCAATTCAGCAACTCGGCCAGCGTGGTGCGGTTGGATTCGCTGAAGCACACGGCCACCGGCAGCGTGCCGGCCGAGCCGTTGCGGCAGGTGAGCTGCAAGGTGTAGGGGTAGGCCTTGACCAACCGCTCCCGCTCGGCCGCGGCGGCGGCGCGCTCGGTGGCCTCGCGTTTGCGCCGCACCTCGGCGGCGGACTGGCCGCTGCGCCGCCCCTGGGCTTCGTCGGCCAGGAACGCCACGGCGGTCGCGATGTTGCGCTCGCCCGGGTAGGCCGCCTTCTGCTGCCGCTGCCACACGGCGCCCAGCGCCTCGGGCGTGCCCACATCGGCCGCGCGCAGGGCGGCGGCCTGCTTGCCGTCGGGCATGGGCGAGAAGCGCCGCGCCAGCCGGGCGTCGTCCACCGACGCGTAGCCGTAGTGCGCCGCGTAGGCGGGCAACAGCGCCTCGGCATCGCGCAGTTCGAACAACTCGAACCCGATCTGGTCCCGCTGCAGCGCGTTGCCCACGGTGCGGGCTTCGGCGTCGGTCAGCACCAGCGTGCCGCACCGCGACTGCTTGAGCGCGAGGTACATCGCGTCCAGGTCGTTGAACACATCGTCGAACCCGTCGGCCGCCTTGCGGGCCAGCCACTGGGCCACCGCCTCGGTCTTGCGGTAGGCCATCAGGTCGCCGCCCACGGGCGCGTCCATGCGGCGCGCGCACACCGTGGCCTTGCCCGCGGGCGCGGGCACGCGGCGCAGTGCCGTCACCTGCCCGGTGCTGGCGGGCAACGCGGCCCACACGCGGGCGGTGCGTTCCTGGCGCTCGGCTTCGGCCCGGCGGGCCTGCTCGGCTTGGGCCACCTCGCGTTCACGGTAGTACTTGGCCAGCACGTTGGAGTCCATGGTCAACAGCGCCACAAACTGCCCTGACGTCTTCCAGGCCGCCAGGCGCCCGAACTCTGTGCCGGGCACGAGCAGCAAGCGGTCGGGCGAGTTGCGAGACCACCGCTCCGCGGTGTCGGCCCAGTCGTCCACCACGGTCAAACGCGCCCGCTGCACACCGGTCTTCTTCAGGAAGTCGACGGTGGAGGGCCACTGCACCTGCTCCCAGCTGCCCGGCTGGTAGCCCTCGAACGCCCGGCGCCAGCGGTCGATGAACTGTCGGGGCACCACCACTTCGGTGTCACCGCCGCGCGACAGGTAGGCCACGGTGTTGTCGAGCTTGCGCGAGACGGCGACCTCCGGAACACCCACGATCTCGAAACTCAGCGCCCGGTAGTCGGGCTGCACGTTCACCGTCAGCTCGGCGGCCTGCTTGAGGCTGCAATCCGAGCGCTTGGGGTCGAAGTTCAGACGATGCGGGCCGGGCGTGTCAAACACCCAGTCGAAGCGGATTTCATCGCCGTTGCGCGGCCAGCGCCAGTCCGCGAGGCCATGCGCCTGGGCGCGGCGCAGCACCACGTGGTCGGCGCGCACCTCCACGGTGGGGCGGAACTCATCCCGCTCGGCCTCCTGGCCGTCCACCACCAGCACCAGGTCGCACGCATCGGCCTCGTGCCATTTCGTCTTGAGCTCCAGCTTCAGCGCAAAGGGCTGACCCACCCCGGGCTGCTCGGGCTCGGCACGCAGGCGGCGCACCTCCGCGCCCCAGGCCGGCGCCGTCAGCGCGACGGACAGCGCCACCGACAGCACGCCTGACAGCGCAGCCACCACGCTGCATTCCCCCAGCCACTTCCTTGGCGCCACTGCCATGCCCTGCCTCCTGCGGTTGCTGCGCCCATGCTGGCACCGGGCAGGCCACGCCGCCAAGCAACTTTGTCACGCGGGCGTCCCGCACAATGCCTGCGGTTTCAGCGCACCTCGTCCATGGCCTCTCCGAAAAGCATTTACACCTGCACCGAGTGCGGCGGCACCAACGCCAAGTGGCTGGGCAAGTGCCCGCACTGCGGCGCGTGGAACACCCTGACGGAAACCGCCGCCGAGCCGGCCGGTGGTGCCAAGAACCGCTACCAGGCCCTGGCCAAGAGCCAGCCGGTGGCCACGCTGAGCGAGATCGAAGCGAGCGACTACGAGCGCACGCCCACGGGCCAGGACGAACTGGACCGCGTGCTGGGCGGCGGCATCGTGGCCGGCGGCGTGGTGCTGATCGGCGGCGACCCGGGCATCGGCAAGTCCACGCTGCTGCTGCAGGCCGTGGAGTCACTGAGCCAGACCGTCAAGGTGCTCTACGTGACCGGTGAAGAGAGCGGCGCCCAGGTGGCCATGCGCTCGCGCCGCCTCGGCCTGGCGGGCGACAAGGTGCGGGTGCTGGCCGAGATCGGGCTGGAAAAAATCCTCGCCACCATCGAGGCCGAACAACCGGACTTCTGCGTCATCGACTCCATCCAGACGCTGTACTCCGAGCAACTCAGCTCCGCCCCCGGCTCGGTCGCCCAGGTGCGCGAGTGCGCAGCGCAGCTGACCCGCACCGCCAAGGCGCGCGGCTGCGCCATGGTGCTGGTGGGCCACGTCACGAAAGAAGGGGCCCTCGCCGGCCCGCGCGTGCTCGAGCACATCGTGGACACGGTGCTGTATTTCGAGGGCGACACCCACAGCAGCTTCCGCCTGGTGCGCGCGATCAAGAACCGCTTCGGTGCGGTGAATGAGATCGGCGTGTTCGCGATGACCGAGAAGGGCCTGAAGGGCGTGGCCAACCCCAGCGCCATCTTCCTGAGCACCCACACCGAGCCGGTGCCGGGCAGCTGCGTGCTCGTCACGCTGGAAGGCACGCGGCCGCTGCTGGTGGAACTGCAGGCGCTGGTGGACAGCGGCGGTGTGAGCCCGCGGCGCCTGTCCGTCGGCCTGGACCGCGACCGCCTGGCCATGCTGCTGGCGGTGCTGCACCGCCACGCCGGCGTGGCCACGAGCGACCAGGACGTGTTCGTGAACGCCGTGGGCGGCGTGCGCATCACCGAGCCCGCGGCCGACCTGGCCGTGCTGCTGGCCATCCAGAGTTCGCTGCGTGGCAAGGCGCTGCCCAAGGGCTTCATCGCGTTCGGCGAGGTGGGCCTGGCCGGCGAGGTACGCCCCGCACCGCGCGGGCAGGAGCGGCTGAAGGAGGCCGCCAAGCTGGGCTTCAGCGTGGCGGTGGTGCCCAAGGCGAACGCACCCAAAAAACCGATCGAGGGGCTGACCATCCACGCCATCGAACGGGTGGAAGAAGCCATCGACGTGCTGCGCGGCCTGTAGCGCGGCACCCCACGTGCGACCCAACGCACACTCTGCCCACGGGCACGGGAATGCCTTCGTGCAGACCGTGCCAAAGTCTGCTTAGGATTCAGACTTCCACTGGAGACACCGCCATGGCTGACCCCGCCGACCTCCGACAGCACGTTCGCACCGACTTTCTCGCCGCCCAGCACGACGCCGATTCGCTGCCGGGCTGGGTGTTCAAGCCCGTGCAGTTCAGCCGCGGCCCGGCCGGTCTGGTGCTCAACATGAGCGATGGCGGCCTGCAGGTCATGACCAGCGCCACCGAGCCGCTGAACGAAGCCAAGTACGAGGTGGTGCTGCTGCTGGGCCGCTCCGACGCCGACGACGAGGACGAACAGGTGTCGTGGTTCAACGGCGTGGTGGAGCGCAAGTGGTCGCGCCCCGTGCCGCGCATGGGCATCCTGCACGGCATGAGCTTCACCGCCCGCAACTCCACCGCCGAGCAGTTCCTGAACGGCCACAAGGACGCGCTGGAATCCGGCGGCTGGGTGCGCTGCGTGCTGCTGAAGGTGACCGACTGACGCGCTGACCGCCCCGCTCGGCGTGGCAGGATGCGCGCCATGAACGCACTGCCCACGCCGCCCTACTACGCGGTGATCTTCACCAGCCGGCGCACGCCGGGCGACCACGGCTACGCCGACATGGCCGCCCAGATGGCCGCGCTGGCCGCACAACAACCCGGCTACCTCGGCGCGGAAAGCGCCCGCGGCGACGACGGCCTGGGGCTGACGGTGTCGTACTGGCGCAGCGAGGCCGACATCGCGGCCTGGCGCCGACACGCCGAACACCAGATCGCCCGCGACACCGGCCGGCGCGACTGGTACGCCCACTACACGCTGCGCGTGGCCAAGGTGGAGCGCGCCTACAGCTGGCAACACACCGACGGCCCGGCCGACCCGCAGCCATGAACGCCTGGATCGGAAGCGCCCTGGCGCTGCTCGGGCTGGTGTTGGGCGGCTTGCTGATGGGCTGGCAGGGCGTTTTGTTTGCCGCCACGGTGGTGGTGTTCTGGCTGCTGCTGCAGATGTCGCGCCTGCTGCGGTTGATGAAGCAGGCCGGTGCCGCGCCGCTGGGCCAGGTGTCCAACGCTGTGATGCTGGCCTCGCAGTTGCACGCGGGCATGAAGCTGGTGGACCTCATCACCCTGACCGGCAGCCTCGGTCAAGCCCAGGGCACCGACGCCTACCGCTGGCACGACGCCGCCGGTGACGCGGTGGAGGTGGTGCTGCGCAAAGGCAAGCTCGCCGAATGGCGGCTGGTGCGGGCCACCGCGCCGGCGCCGGCTCCTTAAAATCTCGGGCTTTCACCCGCACGCACTGGAGACACGATGGTTCCCGCCCCCCTGCACGACCGCGACGGCAAGATCTGGATGGACGGCCAACTCGTCGACTGGCGCGACGCCAAGATCCACGTGTTGACCCACACGCTGCACTACGGCTGCGGCGCCTTCGAGGGCGTGCGCGCCTACGACACGGTGAACGGCACGGCCATCTTCCGCCTGCAGGAGCACACCCAGCGCCTGTTCAACAGCGCCAAGATCCTGCGCATGAAGATCCCGTTCACGCAGGAGCAGGTGAACGACGCGCAGCGCGAGGTGGTGAAGGCCAACAACCTCAAGAGCGCCTACATCCGCCCGCTGATCTGGATCGGCTCCGAGAAGCTGGGCGTGAGCCCCAAGGGCAACCAGGTGCACCTGATGGTGGCTGCCTGGAGCTGGGGCGCCTACCTGGGCGAAGAAGGCATGAAGCGCGGCATCCGCGTGAAGACCAGCTCGTACACCCGCCACCACGTCAACATCACGATGACGCAGGCCAAGACGGTGTCCAACTACACCAACTCCATCCTGGCCAACATGGAAGCCACCGACGAGGGCTACGACGAAGCGCTGCTGCTCGACGCTTCGGGCTTCGTCAGTGAAGGCGCGGGCGAGAACCTGTTCGTCATCAAGAACGGCGTGGTCTACACGCCGGACCTGTCGGCCGGCGCGCTCAACGGCATCACCCGCAACACCATCTTCTCGATCTGCCAGGACCTGGGTCTGAAGCTCGTGGAAAAGCGCATCACGCGCGACGAGGTCTACATCTGCGACGAGGCCTTCTTCACCGGCACCGCCGCGGAAGTGACGCCCATCCGCGAGCTGGACCGCGTCGAGATCGGCAGCGGCAGCCGCGGCCCCATCACCGAACAAATCCAGACGGCCTTCTTTGACATCGTCAACGGCCGCAACCCCAAGTACGCCAGCTGGCTCACCGCAGTTTGAGAACAAGACTATGAGCACCACCACCCAAGCCCCCGCCACGGTCGAAGTCACGGCCAAGGACTGCAACGACAACGGCACCGTCTTCTGCCCCAACCCCAAGATGGCGCTGTGGAGCAACCACCCGCGCGTCTTCATCGACCTGGCGCACGACGGCCAGGGCAAGTGCCCGTACTGCGGCACGGCCTACAAGCTCAAGGCCGGCGAAGTCGTCGGCGGCCACCACTGAGAACCCGCCACTGAGCGGGTGCCCCGCCTGCCGCTGACACGCTCTGCTGTTCAGCGGCTCAGCACCTCACCGCATCAACGCCGCGGCAGGCTGCCGGCCTCCGCGGCGTTGTCGTTCCAGGTCGGCCTCCAGCGCCCGCTGCTCGGCCGACAGCGGCCGCACCTGACCCGCCGCCAACGCGGCCTGGTCCAGGTTCTGCCCCCAGGTCAGCCCGGGCCGCAAGGCCAGCGGCGCGGCCAGCGGGTCCAGGAAACCCGCCGGCAGCCAGGGCATGGTTTGCGCCAGCACCAGGGCCACGCGCGGCTTGATGCGCGGCTCCCCCACGCGGCCGCGCTGCCCCCAGGTCACCACCACATCGGCACTGGTGCCGCTGACGAACTGCGGCGTGATGGCCACGTCGCGCAGCACGCCGTGGCGCAGCTGCATCAGCGCCTCCTCGGCCAGCATCGCGGCGTCTTCGCGCGGCACGCTCTGGCCCGTGGGCCACGAGTAGTTGTAGTCGTCGGTCACGCGGTCGGCCGCAAAGAACCGAACGATGTCCGCCGGCTGGTAAGCCCGCTGCGTGGCGGTGGACCCCGCCCCAAAGAACTGCACGCGACCCAGGTCCACCATCTCCTGCGACGCGAACGGCAGCTGCGTTCGCAACTGCTCGGACGCCGTGCCCGACGGCACCGCCTCGTACACCCGCAGCGCCGGGTTCAGCAACAGGTGGCTGCGCGACGGCAGGAAGTCGTTCGCATGGGTCAGCTCGTGGTACAGCAAGCGCCCGAGTGCGGGCACCAGGTCGGCGCTGCTGCGCGACGCGCGCTCCAGCACCGGGCTGCGCCCGCCCACCGCCTTGTTGCCCTGCACGTAGCGCCACAGCGTGGCGTAGGCCAGGTCGTTGCCGTAGTCGCTGCGGGGGTCGGGCGCCTCGCTCACGGTGTCGCGCTCGGCGGCGGTTTGCCAGAGGTAGTCGGCGTCCAGGTAGATGGCGCCGGTGGCGCTCCAGTAGAACGCCGGACGCACCCGCCCGCCGATGACGATGGCCGTGGTGGCGTTGAGCAGGCGGCGGAAGTCGCCCTGCGTGTCTTGCTCGCGCAGGAAGGCCTCGAAGCGCTGGCCCATCCAGTCGTTGGACACCATCACCCGCGCCATCACCTGCTCCACGGTCGGCAGCTCGCCCCGGGTCTCGCTGCCCAGCACCGGCAGGCGGCCCAGGGTGCACAGGTTGGCGTTGCTCAGCGCGGGCGAGTAGACGCACTCGCGCAGCGCCGCCGCCTGCGCACTGCCCGCCAGGTACGGATACACCCGCGACGACAGATTGCCCGTGCCGAACAGGGGCGATGCGGCCGGCGACGGCGGCGGCTGCACCAGCAGGTTGAAGTCTTGCGTCAGGCTTCGGCCGTCGGCCAGCGTCACGTCGGCGCGCAACCGCAGCACGGTGTCGGCGCTCACGTCCGGTGCGGTGAAGATGACGCGCCACTGCGTGGTATCGCCCAGCGTCACCTCCGGCCCGTCCACCCGCCGCCAGCTCACGCGGGCGGTGGCGTAGTCGGCCACGGCCAGGCCGTCCACCCAGGCGCGCACCGAGGTCTTGCCGCCGCTCCACACCGAGGGCTCGCCCCGCAGCACCAGGGCCGATCCAGCCGGCGCTGCCGCCGTGAACTCGGCCTGGCCGCTGTAGCTGCCGCCACGCGCATCGGTGAAGTCCACACTGAACGCATGCCGCCCCGCCGTGGTCGGCGTCACGCTCAAGGCCTGCGACCGTGCAGACGCCAAGGCCAACGCCGCACCCCCGGTCTGGCGCCACTGCACCGTGTCCAGCCGCGCCCCCGGGCAGGCCAGCAACAGCACCTCCTGGTTGCGACCCGCCACGGGCGCCGCCGACACCGCCACGCGGGCCACCGAGCCGCTCAGGCAGTCGGCGCCCAGCGGCGGCACCGTCTGCGGACTGGGGGCCTCGCTGCCACCACCGCCCCCACCGCCGCAGGCACTCAACAGCAGAACAAGCGAAGTGGCAACCGGCAGGGCAACGGCGTGGGTCAGGCGCATGGCGAACTCGGGGCAGGCACGAACAAGCTGCAGGCAATGTAGCGGCGCCACGGCCACCCCGGCAGCTTCTGGGCCATGGCCGACTTCCTACAATCCCGCCCATGCCCCAGTCCGCCGCCAAGACCGCCGCCCTGCTCGCCTCGCCTGACGACACCGAGGCCCAGTTCTACGAGGCCCTGCAGCACGGCGACCTGGATCACCTCATGGCCCTGTGGGCCGACGACGAAGAGATCGCCTGCGTGCACCCGGGCGGGCCGCGGCTGGTGGGCATGATCGCGATTCGCGCTGCGTTCGAGGCCGTGTTCCAGCGCGGCGTCGTCAGCGTGCACCCCGAGCGCGTGCGCCGGCTGCACAGCGGCGACTGCGCCATCCACCACGTGCTCGAGCGTGTGCAACTGCATGCCGATGACAAAGGCCACACGCCCACCGCGTGGGTCATTGCCACCAACGTGTACTTGAAGACCGCGCTCGGCTGGCGCCTGGTGCTGCACCACGCCAGCCCCGGCAGCGCGGGCGACGTGCAGGAACTCGTGGCCGACGCCGGCACCCTTCATTGACCACCCCCGACCGGCTTGGCCGGCCCCCGCAAGAGGGCGCTGTCAGCGGCCTGGCAACGCCAGTTCTGCGACAGCCACGGGGCAAGACACCACACCCGCGACGCTGGAACCACTGATGCAGTACCGCGCTCCCCGCTGGCTCCCCGGCGGCCATGCCCAGACCATCTGGCCCGCCCTCTTCAGCCGCCAGCACGACGGCCCCGCCCCGCGCTGGACGCGTGAGCGCTGGGACACGCCAGACGGCGACTTCATCGACGTCGACTTCCTGGCCGACGCCCCGGCCGGCGCACCGCTGTTCGTGCTGTTCCACGGCCTGGAGGGCGACCGCACCAGCCACTCCAGCGTGGCCTTTGCCTCAGCCGCCCGCGCACGCGGCTGGGCCATGGCGCTGCCGCACTTTCGCGGCTGCTCGGGTGAGCTGAACCGCGCACCGCGCGCCTACCACTCCGGCGACTACGAAGAGGTGGGCTGGATCCTGCAGCGCCTGCGCGAGCGCCACGGCGCCCCGCTCGTCGTTGCCGGCGTCTCGCTCGGCGGCAACGCGCTGATGCGCTGGGCCGAAGAAGCCGGCCACACGGCCGCGCACGTGGCGCACGCGGTGTGCTCCATCTGCTCCCCCATCGACCTGGCCGCCGCCGGTGCGGCCATCGACCGCGGCTTCAACAAGGCGGTCTACGCGCGGCGCTTTCTGCGCACCATGATCCCCAAGGCGCTGCGCAAACTGCAGCAGCACCCGGGCCTGTTCGACGGCGACCGCCTGAAGCGCATCAGCACCATCTACGAGTTCGACAACCTCTTCACCGCGCCCCTGCACGGCTTTCGCAACACCGAGGACTACTGGGCCCGCGCGTCCGCCAAGCCGCACCTGCACCGCATCCGCATCCCGGCCCTGGTGCTGAACGCCCGCAACGACCCCTTCGTGCCCGGCCACAGCCTGCCGCACGCCGCCGAAGTGGGCGCCTGCGTCACGCTGTGGCAACCGGGGCATGGCGGTCACGTGGGCTTTCCGGCCGGCCAGGTGCCGGGCCACCTGCTGACCATGCCCGAGCAGGTGTGCGACTGGCTCGAGAGGCACGCCCATGGATGACATCGTCAAGGCCGCCCTCAAGAAGTGGCCCAACGTGCCCGCCTGCTTCGACTGGCTGGCGCTGGACGCCCGCGGCGACTGGTACATGCGCGATGAACGCATCCAGCGCGCGGGGCCGTTTCCGCAGGTCAAAGGCAGCCGCGTGGAGCACGACAAGCTCATCGCCTTCATCGGCCGCAACTACGCCTGCGACGACGCCGGCCAGTGGTACTTCCAGAACGGCCCGCAGCGCGTGTACGTGACGCTGGAATGCACGCCCTGGGTCTGGCGCCTGCAGCCCGACGGCCGCGTGCTCAGCCACACCGGCGCGCTCGCGCAGGTGCAAGGCTCGGCGCTGGATGAAGCCGGCCGGCTCTACCTCTTCACCGACCTCGGGCCGGGCCTGGTGCACACCGCCGACATGGCGCTGGCCGCTGACGCGGTGGAGCACGGCCACTGGACGCCGGAAGACGTGGCCGCCGCCGACCTGCCCGCACGCTTTCAGTTCGTGCGCCAGCCCGCGCCAGCCCAAGCCGGCTGAAGTCGTCGGCCGAACTCGACGGCCCCAGAAACGACAAAGGCTGCCGAAGCAGCCTTTGTTTTGAGTTCAACTGAACGGCTTACTGAGCCGCCGAAGCCGCCGCAGCGGGCATCTTGGGTTCGTCGAACTTGGCACCGCCCTGGTTGGCCATGTAGACCACAGCGCGCGAGATTTCGAAGTCGCTGAAATCGCCACCACCCTGCGGGCCCATGTTGCCCTTGCCCTTCAGGGCGGACGTCACCAGCGCTTCCAGGCCGGCCTTCACGCGCGGGCCCCAGGCCGCAGCGTCACCCAGCTTCGGCGCACCGGCAGCCCCGGTGGCATGGCACGCCGAGCACTGCGCCTGGAACACCTGCTCGCCCGTCTTCATGGCGCCGGCATCGTTGGCGTCCTTCACTTCCACATGACCCACCGGTGCGATGCGCTCGGCCACGGCCTGCGCGTCAAACGCTGCCGTGCCCGCGGCCGGCTTGGTGCTGGTGCTCACGTAGTTGGCCAGCATGATGATGACCACCACCGGCACCACGAAGGAAAAGAACACCGCCCAGGCCAGCTGCTTGGGGGTCTTGATCGGGCCGGTGTGGGCGTCGTCGTGGTCGTGATCGTGGCTGGCGCTCATGGATTCCTCTTGTCGATCTCGGGACTGATTCTGTCGCTCATGCCGGCACCACGCACAGCACGAAAAACCGCCGAATTATAGGCAGCCCCGCCCTCTCGGCCGTGGGTACTCACCCCCACTGCTAGAATGCGCCGCTTCGCGCCCGTAGCTCAATGGATAGAGTACTGCCCTCCGAAGGCAGGGGTTGCTGGTTCGATCCCAGCCGGGCGCGCCAAACGCAGGGCCTTGCGGCCCATGACAACGCCACCTCCGGGTGGCGTTGGCGTTTCTGGCCCGTCAGATTTGTACCCGCGTGCCCAGCTCCACCACCGCGTTGTCGGGCAGGCGGAAGAAGCGGGCCACGCCGCTGGCGTTGCGGCTCAGGGCGGCGAACAGGCGTTCGCGCCAGTGCGTCATGCCGCGGCCCGGGGTGGGCACGACGGTTTCGCGGCTCAGGAAGTAGCTGGTCTCGAACGGCGACACCGCCAGCCCGTGGGCGTTGCACAGTGCCAGTGCAGCCGGCACGTCGGGCGACTCCATGAAGCCGTAGTGCACCTGCACGCGCCAGAAGCCCGGGGCCAGGGCGGTCACGGCCACGCGTTCGTCGGCGGGCACGACCGGGCTGTCGTGGAAGGCCACGTTCAGGATGATGTTGGTCTCGTGCAGCACCTGGTTGTGCTTGAGGTTGTGCAGCAGCGCCTGCGGCACGAGGCTGGGGTCTGCCACGGCGTACACCGCCGTGCGGGCGGCCCGGTGGGCGCCGCCCAGGGCCAGGCTTTCGATGAAGGGCTCCAGCGCAAGACCGTCCTGGCGCAGGCTGGCCATCAGCAGCTCACGGCCGCGAGCCCAGGTGCTCATCAGCAGGAACAAGCCCAGGCCCAGCACCAGCGGGAACCAGCCGCCATCCAGGAACTTGATGGCGCAACCGGCCACCAGCAGCGCGTCCACGGCCAGGAAGAAGGCGGTGGCTCCCACGGCGAGGGCAGCCGGCAGGCGCCAGCCGTTGCGGATGACGAAGTAGGTGAGCACCGTGGTGATGAACATGGTGAGCGTGACGGCGATGCCGTAGGCCCCGGCCAGCGCCGACGAACTGCCGAACAGCAGCACCGCGCCAATGACACCGGCCAGCAGCGCCCAGTTCACGGCGGGCACGTAGATCTGGCCGGCCTCGGCCGCCGAGGTGTGGTGCAGCGTCAGGCGCGGCAGGAAGCCCAGCAGGATGGCCTGGCGTGTCATGGAGTACGCACCCGAGATCACTGCCTGCGACGCGATGACGGCGGCCAGCGCGGCCAGCGCCACCATGGGCAGCACCAGCGGCGCCGGGAACAGGCGGAAGAAGGGGTTCTCCAGCGCGCTGGGGTCGCCCATCAGCAGGGCACCCTGGCCGAGGTAGTTCAGCGCGAGCGACGGGAACACCAGGCCCGTCCAGGCCAGGCGGATGGGGCGGGCACCGAAGTGGCCCATGTCGGCATACAGCGCCTCGGCGCCCGTCAGGGCCAGCACGATGGCGCCCACGGCGGCAAACAGATGCCAGCCACGCTCGCTGAGGAACACCCAGGCCTGCCAGGGGTTCAGGGCCGCCAGGATGCGCGGCTCATGCACGATGTGCACCACCCCAATCGCCGCCAGCACCCCGAACCACAGCACGATGACCGGGCCGAACACGCGCCCCACCGCGGCGGTGCCGAAGCGTTGCACGAAGAACAGCGCCACCAGGATGGCAACCGAGATGGGCAGCACGTAGGGCTTGAGCGCCGGCGTGGCGACCTCCAGCCCCTCGATGGCGCCCATGACCGAGATGGCCGGCGTGATGACGCTGTCGCCATAAAACAGCGTGGCGCCGAACAGGCCCAGCAGCAGCAGGCCGCGGCGCAGGGCCGGGCGGCCTTGCACGGCTTGGGCGGCCAGGGCGGTGAGCGCCAGGGCGCCGCCTTCGCCGCGGTTGTCGGCCCGCAGGATGAGGATGACGTACTTGAGCGTGACCACCAGCATCAGCGCCCAGACGATGACCGAGGTGGCCCCGATGAGGTTGGCCGGGTTCAAGGCCACGCCGGTGGCGGGCAGGAACACTTCCTTCAGGGTGTAGAGCGGGCTGGTGCCGATGTCGCCGTAGACGACGCCGATGGCGCCCAGCGTCAACGCGGCCAGGCTGCTGCGGGTGGGGGTGGAAGACATGCGCGGAGGCGGAAGCAGAGAAGCCTCGCAGTCTGCGCAGCGCGCATCAGGAACGCATAAGGAGCCGGATGGGCGCGCCCGGGTGGGTATCCTGCCGCCCCATGTACGCGACCTTCTTCGGCTTGAAACACGCGCCGTTCTCGATCGCGCCGGACCCGCATTACCTGTTCATGAGCGAGCGCCACCGCGAGGCGCTGGCCCACCTGCTGTACGGGCTGGAGGGCGGCGGCGGCTTCGTGCTGCTGACCGGCGAGATCGGCGCGGGCAAGACCACCGTCTGCCGCTGCTTCCTGGAGCAGATTCCGGCCCACTGCAACGTGGCCTACATCTTCAACCCCAAGTTGACGGTGGTGGAGCTGCTGCAGGCCGTGTGCCACGAGTTCCGCGTGCCCGTGCCCGAGGGGGCGCAGACGGTGAAGGACCATGTCGACCCGCTGAACGACTTCCTGCTGGCGCAGCACGCGGCGGGGCGCAACAACGTGTTGATCATCGACGAGGCCCAGAACCTCTCGGCGGATGTGCTGGAGCAGCTGCGCCTGCTGACCAACCTGGAAACCTCCGAGCGCAAGCTGCTGCAGGTGGTGCTGATCGGCCAGCCCGAATTGCGCGACCTGCTGGCCCGCCCGGAGCTGGAGCAACTGGCCCAGCGCGTGATTGCGCGCTGCCACCTGGGGCCGCTGTCCGAGGCCGAAACCGCCCAGTACGTGGCCCACCGGCTGCAAGTGGCCGGGCTGACCGGCCCGCTGCCGTTTGACCGCGCGGCGCTGCAGCGCATCCACCAGCTCAGCCGCGGCGTGCCCCGGCGCATCAACCTGCTGTGCGACCGCGCCCTGCTCGGCGGCTACGCCAGCGGGCAGGCGCAGATCAACGCCCGCATCGTGAACCGCGCGGCGGCCGAGGTGTTCGACCTGCACCGCCGCACCGCCACGCGCCGCCGCAAGCGCCGCCGCGACCCGCTGGGCCTGACCCTGGTGGTGCTGGCCGCCGCCGTGGCCGGTGCGGGCCTGGCCTGGGCTGCGCTGAGCGACCGGGTCGTGCGGCCCGCCCCGGCCGCGGCGACACCGCCCCCGCCGGCCGCCCGCGCCGCCGTGTCGGCAGCATCAAACCCGGCTCGGGCTCCCGCCGCATCGGCGCCGACACGTGCCCCAGCGCCCGCCGCATCCGCACCAGCCGCCACCTGGCATCTGGCCGACTGGACACCCCGCGAGGCCGACGCCGGCCCCGCGCTGGCCCAGCGCTGGCAATGGGCACTCCCGCCCGGTGCCGACCTGTGCGCCAGCGCCCCGGCGCAGGGCCTGCTGTGCCACCGCAGCAGCGCGGGCAGCCTGTCGCTCATCACGTTGATGGACCGCCCGGTGCTGCTGAACCTGCAACGCCCGACGCCAGCCGGCACCGCCACCGGGGCTGCCAGTGGGTGGGTCACACTGCTGGGCCTCACGGCCAGCCACGCCACGCTGCAGGCGGACGGCCAGCCGCGCACCGTGCCGCTGGACGAACTGGCCCGGGCCTGGCGCGGCGAGTTCATCACGCTGTGGCGGCCGCCGCCGGGCTACGCCCACCGCAACGACAACCCCGGGCCGCTGCGCCAGTGGCTGGCCACCGAACTGGCCCGGGTGGCCGGCACGCCCGCAGCGTCCCCCTCCGCCCGGCTGGCGGACCTGAGCCGCCAGCTGCAAACCTTCCAGGCCAGCCAGGGCCTGCAACCCGACGGCCGGCTCGGCCCTGTCACGCTGATGCGCCTGAGCCGCGCCGCCGGCGTGGACGAACCGCGCCTGGCCCCGGCCCGCCGCCCCGAGTGAAGCGCCATGTCCTACATCCTTGAAGCCCTGCGCCGCGCCGAGGCCGAACGTGAACGCGGCCAGGTGCCCGGCCTGCACACCCCCGTGGCCGCTGCACCCGCCCCCGCGGCCAGCGGCGCAACCGCCCGCCGCTGGGCACCTTGGCTGGGCGGCGCCGCGCTGTGCCTGGCGGGTGCGGCCCTGGGCGCCTGGTGGACCTGGGGCGGCCGCGCACAGCCCGCGGCACTGCCCGCCACGGCAGAGCCGGCCCGCGTGACCGCGGCGCCCGTGAACGCTGCACCTGAAACCGCCACACCCCGTGGCATCGCCCCCGAAACGCCCCCCGTCCCGGCCGTGGCAACAGCCCCAGCGCCTCTGGCCGTGGCGGCTGCACCGGCCCCCGTGGCCACGGCACCGGCCCCCATGGCCGCGCCAGCGCCCGCCGCTGCCGCCGCCGCCGAGCCCCCCACCCCCCGCAGCGCCCGCCCGGCCCCACGCCCGGCGGAGGCCGCCGCACCCGCGCCGGCCGCGCGCTTGCCGGTGCCCGCCGAGCTGCCCGAGGCCCTGCGCCGCGAGCTGCCCAAGCTGGCCGTGGGCGGCTCGGTGTATTCCGACGACCCCGCCGCCCGGCTGGTGGTACTCAACGGCGAGGTGCTGCACGAGGGCGACCGCATCGGCGCCGACCTGCAGCTGGAGCGCATCGCGCCGCGCGAACTGGTGCTGCGCTTCAAGGGGCAGCGGCTGCGGCTGCCGATGTAGCCCGGCGGCTGCGGCCGGGCCGGATCAGGCCGGGCGCCGATAATCCGGTCCTTCCGTTGTACGCCCGCTGCCCATGACTTACTGCGTCGCGATGCGCCTGCGCTCAGGCCTGCTGTTTGCCTCCGACACCCGCACCAACGCGGGCGTCGACCACATCGCGAGCTTTCGCAAGATGTACCAGTTCCAGATCCCGCACCAGCGCGAGATCGTGCTGCTGACGGCCGGCAACCTGGCCACCACGCAGTCGGTGCTGTCGCTGCTGAACGCGCGGCTCAAGGGCGACGAAGAACACCTGCTGAACGTGCCCAGCCTGTACGACGCCGCCGTGCTGGTGGGCCGCACGCTGAAAGAAGTGGTGGCACGCGACAGCAATGCCGGCACGCTGAGCCAGGGCGTGGACTTCGGTGCCAACTTCCTGCTGGGCGGGCAGATCCAGGGCGAAGGCCCGCGCCTGTTCCACATCTACCCGCAGGGCAACTTCATCGAAGCCACGGAAGACACGCCCTACTTCCAGATCGGCGAGAGCAAGTACGGCAAGCCCATCATCGACCGCGTGATCCGTTACGAGACCACCGCGCTGGAAGAGGCGGCCAAGTGCACGCTGGTGAGCTTTGACTCCACCATCCAGTCCAACCTGTCGGTGGGCCTGCCCATCGACATGCTGATGCTGCGTGCCAACCAGTTCGAGCAGGCCATGCAGCCGCCGCACCGCATCGAGCGCGACGACCCCTACTTCCTCGCGCTGCGCAAGGGCTGGAGCGCCGGCCTGCGCAAGGTGTTCGACGAACTGCCCAACGAGCCGTGGTTCACCGCGTGAGCCCCGCGCTCACGCTGACCGCCTGGTCGCACGCCTCCCCCGTCACGGGCACGGTGCTGCGCGGCTGGTGCAGCGCACCCAGCGGCAAGCCGCTGCTGCACGTGCTGCACGGCAACGGCTTTTGCGGCCGGGTGTACGAGCCGCTGCTGCAACACCTGGCGGCCGACTTCGACCTGTGGCTGTGTGACGCCCCCGGTCACGGCGACAGCGACCCCGCGCCGCGCTTTCCCGGCTGGAACACCTGCGCCGACGCCGCGCTGGAGGCCTTCCAGGCCGGCCGTGGCCGGTTTGGCGACGTGCCCTGCTTTGCGCTGGGCCACAGCTTTGGCGGGGTGCAAACCGCACTGCTGCTGGCCGAGCCGGGCCAGCCCTTCGCGCGCGCGGCGCTGCTGGACCCGGTGCTCTTCCCGCCGCCCATGCTGCTGACGGCACAACTGATCGGCCGCGTGGGCAGCGGCCTGGCCAACCCGCTGGCGCGCGCCACGCGCCGCCGCCGCCGTGAGTGGCCCAGCCGCGACGACGCCCGCGAGCGCCTGCGCGGCCGCGGCACGTACCGCGGCTGGACGGAAGCCGCGCTGGACGCCTTCGTCACCCACGCCCTGCGCGACACGCCCGAGGGCCAGGTGGCGCTGAAGTGTTCGCCGGAGCTGGAGTCCACCATCTTCAGCACCATGCCCCAGCAGCTTTGGAGCCGGCTGCGGCGCATTGCGGTGCCCACGCTGCTGGTGCACGGCGTGGACACCATGCCCTTCGTGAAGGTGGGCTGCGGCCGGGCGCACCGGCACAACCCTTCGCACCTGCACGTGCAGGTCACGGCCGGCGGCCACTGCTTCATGCAGGAAGACCCGGCCGACGCGGCTGCCCGCGTGCGGGCGCACCTGTTGGGTTGAGCCCGCCCGGCTGAGCCCGCAGGCTCAGGCCACCGACTCAGGGCGCTGACTCAGACAGCAGGGGCGCCCTCAGCGTCAATGGGGCCCAGCACGCGCATGGAGTAGTCCACCGCGCGCACATCCTTGGTCAGCCGGCCGATGGAGATGCGGTCCACGCCGGTGGCTGCAATCCAGCGCAGCTGGTCCAGCGCCACGCCGCCGGACACCTCCAGCAGCGCGCGACCCTGGTTCACCGCCACGGCCTCGCGCATCTGCGCCTCGGTGAAGTTGTCCAGCAGCACGCTCACCGCACCAGCCCCCAGGGCCTCGTGCAGCTGGGCGATGGTCTCCACCTCCACCTGGATGTCCACGCCCGCGTTCAGTGCCTGGGCGGCCTGCAGCGCGGCGGCCACGCCACCGGCCGCGGCGATGTGGTTCTCCTTGATCAGGATGCCGGCATACAGCGCCAGGCGCTGGTTCTGCCCGCCGCCCACCGTCACGGCGTACTTCTGCGCCAGGCGCAGGCCCGGCACGGTCTTGCGGGTGTCGAGGATGGCGCAGCCGCGCCGGTTGGGGCTGGCGCCGGCCACGGCGTCCACGTGGGCCCGCGTCACGGTGGCCGTGCCCGACAGCAACTGCAGGAAGTTCAGCGCCGGGCGCTCGGCGCTCAGCAGCCGCCGGCCGTCGGCCTCGATGCGGCACACCAGGGTGTCAGCGGTCATCACCGCGCCTTCGTCGTACAGCCAGGTGATGCGGGCGCTCGGGTCCAGCGCGGCGAACACGCCGTCGAACCAGTCACGGCCGCACAGCACGGCTTGCTCACGCACGCGCACCTGCGCGGCCACGCGGCGGCCGGCGGGCACCAGCTGCGCCGTCCAGTCGCAGCGGCCGATGTCTTCGGCCAGCGCGTCGCGAATGTTGCGCTCGCGCGCCTGGGCCAGGGTCTCTTCGGTAAACATCATTCGGCCGGCCCCACGGTGACGGCGATGTCGCCCAGGCCTTCGATGCGGCCGGTGATCACGTCTCCCGCCACCACCGCGCCGACGCCGGCCGGCGTGCCGGTGTAGATCAGGTCGCCGGGGTGCAGGCGGTACAGCTGGCTCAGGTTGGCCACGATCTCGGCCGGGCTCCAGATCATGTCGGCCAGGTCGCCCCGTTGCTTCTCCACGCCATTCACGGCCAGCGTGATCGCGCCGCGGGTGAGGCGCCCCACGTCGCTCACGCGCACGATCTCGCCCAGGATGGCCGACTGATCAAAGCCCTTGGCCGTGTCCCAGGGCTTGCCGGCGGCCTTGGCGGCGGCTTGCAGGTCGCGGCGGGTCATGTCCAGGCCCGGCGCGTAGCCCCAGATCGCAGCCTCGGCCGCCTCGGGCGTGACCTTGAACACCGGGGCGCCCAGCGCCAGCACCAGCTCCATCTCGTGGTGGTAGTTGCTCGTCTCGGTGGGGTAGGGCACGGTGGCGCCCGAGGGGGTCAGCGCGTGCGCG
Source organism: Pelomonas baiyunensis (assembly GCF_043555935.1). Lineage (NCBI taxonomy): Bacteria > Pseudomonadati > Pseudomonadota > Betaproteobacteria > Burkholderiales > Sphaerotilaceae > Roseateles > Pelomonas baiyunensis. Next base: position 120,957 of record NZ_JBIGIB010000004.1, read on the forward strand.
GGCTTGGTGAAATAGAACGGCGCTTCACGCGTCGGGTCCGACCCCATCTCCCGGGCATGATCGGCATAGTTGCGGCCCACGCAGAAGATGCGCCGCACCGCGTAACGCGCCGGGGTGCCACGCACCGTGGCGCTTGGAATTTCAGCCGGAGGGAAGACGAAGTTGCTCATGGCATGGCATCGACGATGGAACGAGGGCGCACAGCATACTGGGGCGGCCCTGACGGCGCTGGTGCTGCTGGTGTTGGCACTGTTGAGCGGCTGCGCCTCCCGCCCGGTGGCCCCGCCCGCGGCCGAGCGCGACGGCCCCGGCCCCACGCCGCCGGCCTCGCTGGCCCAACTGGCCCAGGTGCCCGACGCCGTTCCCCGCCTGGAGGCCATCCGCGTGGGCGGGCCGAACAAGCCCTATGAAGTGGCCGGCGAGCGCTACGAGCCCCTGACCGCCGATGTGCCCTTCAGCGAACGCGGCCTGGCCTCGTGGTACGGCAACAAGTTCCACGGCCGGCCCACCTCCAGCGGCGAGGTCTACAACATGTACGCCATGACGGCCGCCCACCCGACGCTGCCGATTCCGAGCTACGCCCGGGTGCGCAACCCGGCGAACGGCCGCGAGGTGACCGTGCGCATCAACGACCGCGGGCCGTTCCACAAGGGCCGGGTCATCGACCTCAGCTACACCGCCGCCTTGAAGCTGGACCTGCTGCGCGGCGTGGCGCCGGTGGAGGTGCGCCGCATCACCTACGCCGAGATCCGCGCCGGCCTGGGCGTGCCCAGCCCCACCGAGCCCGCCCCGGTGTTCGTGCCGGACCCCGCCCCCGGCGGGCCACTGCGAGACACCACGCCCCGTGCCACCACGCCGACGCCCGCGCCGACGCCCACGGCCACGCCCGCAGCGCCCGGCGCCCCCGCAGCGCCGGGCATCCACTGGCTGCAGTTCGGCGCCTTCAACCGGCTGGACGGCGCCGAGGCCCTGCGCCAGAAGGTGGGCGCGGCCGACCTGGCCCTGCTGCCGCTGCTCACCATCGTGCGCGAAGCCGGCCGCCACCACCTGCGCGCCGGCCCCTTCCCCAGCCTGGACGAGGCCCGCGCCACCGCCGCCCGCCTGCGCCTCGACCTGGGGCTGGACCCCATGCTGGTGGAAAAGCGCTGACCCGCCCTCCCCGCAGCGTTCTGTTCACCCCCTTCAAACCCATTCAGCCCCATGCCCACCCCTGCCCTGCACTGCGGCCTGCGCGCCGGCGCCTCCACCCTGGCCGCAGCCATGCTCGCGTCCATTGCACCCATCGCACTGGCCGACCCGCTGCCCCCTCAGGTGACGGAATCGCTGCGGGCCGTGGCCAGCAGCTACCAGGCGATCCAGTCGGACTACGTCACGCCGGTGGACGGCACGCAGCTGCTGAGCGCCTGCATGAAGGGCATGTTCAAGTCGTTGGACGCGTCGTCCGCCCACCTGGACGGCCCCGCCCTGGCCGCGCTGACCGGCCCCCGCCCGCGCGACACCGCCGGCATCGGCGTCGAGCTGACCCAGCGCGCCGGCCTCCCCACGGTGGTGAGCACCAGCCCCGGCTCGCCCGCGGAAACGGCCGGTCTGCGCCCGCGCGACTTCTTGCTGGAGATCGACGGCGAATCGCTGGAAGAAGCCGACCCGGCGCAGGCCATCGCGCGGCTCAACGGCCCGGCGGGCTCCACCGTGACCGTGACGCTGCGCCGCCCCGGGGAATCGGCCCCGCGCACGCTGAGCCTGGTGCGGGTCGTCGGCCGGGTGCCACCCATCGTCCGCACGCGCGGGCCCGACGACATCGGCTACCTGCGCCTGTACAGCCTGCTGGAGGCCACGCCGGGCGAGCTGCGCCGCGAGTTCAACGCGCTGCAGCAAGGCGGCCCGCTGCGCGGCCTGGTGCTGGACCTGCGCCGCTCGCCCGGTGGGCTGCTGAACGCCAGCATCGAGATCGCGGCCATGTTCCTGCCGCCAGATGCGGTCATCGCGCGCAGCGAGGGCCGGGTGGCCGAGGCCACGCAAACCTTCACCGCCAACCGGGCCGAGGTGCAAAAGCTGGCCCGCACACCCCGCCAGCCCTGGCCCGAAGCCCTCACCTCCGTGCCCCTGGTGGTGCTGGTGGACAGCGGCACCGCGTCGGGCGCGGAGATCCTGGCGGCGGCGCTGCGCGACAACGGCAGGGCGCGCCTGATCGGCAGCAAGACCTTCGGCCGCGGCAGCGTGCAGACGGTGCGCATGATCTCGCCCACCAGCGCCATCAAACTGACCACGGCGCTGTACCGCACGCCGGCCGGCGAGATGCTGCAAGGCCGCGGCCTGGCGCCCGATGAGGCGGTGCCGGAGTTGGAGTTGTTCAGCCAGGCCGGCAGCGCCAACGACCCAGCCCTGGCCCGCGCCCGCGCCCTGCTGGCCGCGCGCCCCTGACGCCACCGGTCAGCGCCCGCCGGCCACGTCCAGGATGGCGCCCACCGTGTAGCTCGCCGCCGGGCTCAGCAGCCAGACAATGGCCTCGGCCACTTCTTCGGCCCGGCCCAGGCGCTGGATGGGGATGCCGGCGGCCGCGGCGTGCGGGTCCATGTGACTGTCGGCATGGATGTCGGTGTCGATGATGCCGGGGCGCACGCCGTTCACACGGATGCCCTCGGCGATCAGCTCACGCGCCAGGCCCAGGGTCAGCGTGTCCACTGCGCCCTTGGTGGCGGCGTAGTCCACATAAATGCCGGCCGAGCCGTACACCGCCGCGCGTGAACTCAGGTTGACGATGGCGCCGCCCGCCCCGCCCCGGGCCTGGCTCATGCGCGCCGCCGCGTGCTGGCAGCAGCGCAGCGTACCGATCACGTTGACGTCGAACAAGCGCTGCCAGCGGGCGCTGTCCATCGCCGCCAACCGGGCCGCCGGGGCCACGATGCCCGCGTTGTTCACCAGCCCGGCCAGCGCGCCGCCCGCGGCGTCCAGTTGCTGGAACATGGCGGCCACCTGGGCGTCATCGGCCACATCGGCCGGCAGCACCAGTGCCCGCACGCCCAGCGCCCGCACCTGCGCGGCCACGGCTTCGGCCGCTGCCAGATCGCGCACGCAGTTCAGCGCCACGTCCCACCCGGCCCGCGCACAGCACAGCGCCGTGGCCGCGCCAATGCCGCGAGACCCACCCGTGATCAATAGCCAGGTCGACATGCCTGGCATTGTGTCGTTCTCGGAGAAGATGCAAGCCCTGACACCCGGCCCCGCATGGATTTCCTCGACGTTCCCACCGTCCTTCAAGTCAGCGCCCTGTTCAACGTGGTCGCGGCGCTGGCATGGCTGGGGCTGGCGCAGGTGTTCCGCATCGCCCCACGCGCCAGCCGGCTGATGGCGGCCGGCCACCTGCTGCGCTTCGCCACCCACGGCTGCGCCGACTGCATGGCGGATTGGCCCGACGTGCTGCGCCAAGGCGTGCCGGAGCTTGGCCTGCTGGGCAGCATGCTGCTGCTGGTGATGGCCCTGCGCCGCATGTTGCGCAGCCGCCAACGACCGCACGACCTGCAGTGGCTGGGCACGCTCGGGGCCTTGGGCATCGGGGCGGGGCTGGCCAGCGGCTCGGGCCTGGCGCCGCAGCTGGCCGGCACGATCAGCACCAGCGCGCTGGCCTTGCTGGCGGTGCGCGAGGTGGCTCGGGGCCTGGGCCCGCAGCGCTCACGGCTGATCGCCCTCGGCATGACCGCGCCCTTCGTCGGCCTGGCCCTGCTGGGCCTCGGGCACACGGCCGAGCTGCTGTTCACGCCCGGCTGGGAAGACCACGTGCGCCTGGGCGTGTTGCCCACCCCGCAGCGGGCGGTGCTGTGGTTCGTGGTCACGGCCACGATCACGCTCAACTTGATCGCCCTGATGATCTGGCGGCTGATCGCCCGCATCGAGCACCTCACCCACCGCGACCCGCTCACCGGCGCGCTGAACCGCCGCGCGTTCGAGCGGGCACTGACCGACGCACAAGCCCAGCTGCAACGCGGCCGTGGCTTTGCGCTGGCCATTATGGACATCGACCATTTCAAGCGCGTCAATGACGGCCACGGCCACGCGGCCGGTGACGCCGCCTTGCAGCACTGCGTGCGCGTGTGGCAACGCCACCTGCGCGCCGTGGACCGGCTGGGGCGGCTGGGCGGCGAGGAGTTCTGCGTGCTGATGCCGCTGGCGCAGCCGGGCGACCTGGCCGGCGCCGCCACCGTGGCCGAGCGCCTGCGCGTGCAGCTGGCGGCCGAGCCGCTGGAATGGAAGGGCCAGCCCCTGACGCTGACCTGCAGCGTGGGCGTGGCCCTGCCCAGCGAGGGCGACCCCCACGGCGAGGTGGGCTTGGTGCGGGCCGACGCCGAGCTCTACCGCGCCAAGGCCGAGGGCCGCAACCGGGTGTGCGTGGCCACGCCGCTGACGGCAGACCCCGTGTCATGACCACCCTCGCGCAAACCCAAACCCTGCTGGCCAGCGTGGTGCTGGTGGCGGCCATGGCTTCGCTGGTGTGGCTGGCCATGGCCTTCGTCGGCCGCCTGGCGCCGCGCGCCTCGCTGGCCATGGCCGGCGCCAACGCCGCCTCGGCCCTGGGCCTGTCCGCCCAGGCCCTGCGCGGCCGCTGGCCCGATGCCCTGGCCTACTGGCCCGGGGACCTGCTGTCCATGCTCGGCTTTGCCTTGCTGGGCGCTGCCGTGGGCCTGGTGACCGAGCGACAACTGCGCTGGCGCGTGGCCAGCGCCACGGTGGCCGTGGCCGGCGCGCTGCTGCTGGCCCAACCGTACGAGGGCGACCTGCGCTGGCAGGCGCTCATCGTCAGCGGCGCCAGCGCAGGCCTCGTGGGCGTGGCAGCCCTGCGGGCCTGGCGGGTGCTGCGGGCGGGCACCATCGCCGGCCGGTCGCTCGGCGGGCTGACGCTGCCGCTGTTCCTGATTGCCAGCCTGATGGCCGCCCGCTGCGTGGAGGCGGCGATCAACCCGCTGACCACCACCAACATGCTCACGCCCAACGCCTTCAACCGGGCGTTCCTTTGGACGGCGCTGGGCCTGACCCTGCTGCAAAACGCCACGCTGGCCGTGCTGGTGCTGATGCGGCTGATCGCCCGCATCGAGCGCCTGTTGGCGCACGACCCCTTGACCGGCGTGCTCAACCGCCGGGCGTTCGACCTGGCGCTGGCCGAGGCGCACGACGCCCTGCACCGCGGCCAGGGCTACGCGCTGGTGATGATCGACATGGACCGCTTCAAGCAGCTCAACGACACCCTGGGCCACGCCGCGGGCGACGCCGCGCTCCGGCAGCTGGTGCAGGGCCTGCAGCCCTGCGTGCGCGAGGTGGACCGCTTCGGCCGCCTGGGGGGCGAGGAGTTTTGCGTGCTGCTGCCCGACACCGACATCGCCGGCGCGGCGCTGGTGGCCGAGCGCATGCGCATGCTGGTGGACACCACGCCGCTGCGCTGGCTGGAGCAAGACTGGCCGCTGAGCGCCAGCTTCGGCATCGCCGAGGCCGAACGCAGCGACGCCCAAGCCAGTGAGGTGCTGGCCCGGGCCGACGCGGCGCTCTACCGCGCCAAGGGCCAGGGCCGCAACGTGGTGCAGGCCTGAACGGAACGGGCGGCAGCGCCGCCCGCGGCCGTCACCACACCTTGCAGTGCTCGCCGGGCTTCTTCACGAGCTTGGCACCGGGCTTGCAGGCGAAGGCTTTCTCGAACTCCGGCATGTTCACCACCACGCCGTTGATGCGCCAGCGGGCCGGGGAGTGCGGGTCCACCTTGGCTTGCACGCGCAGGGCCTCGGGGCGGGCGTCGGCGCAGTCCCACTGCGCAAAGCCCACGAAGAAGCGCTGCTCGGGCGTCATGCCGTCACGGTTTTCCAGCGTGCGGCCCTTCATGTGGGCCTTCCAGGCTTCCCAGGCCAGCACCAGGCCACCCAGGTCGGCCAGGTCTTCGCCCAGCGTGAGCTTGGAGTTGATCTTGATGTCGTCCACCACCGGGTAGGTGGCGTACTGGTCGGCCACGCAGGCGGCACGCTTCTCGAAGGCCTGGCCGTCTTTCTTGGTCCACCAGTTCTTGAGGTTGCCTTGGGCATCGAACTGGCGGCCTTCGTCGTCGAAGCCGTGGATCAACTCGTGGCCGATGGTGCCGCCGGTGTTGCCGTAGTTGGGCGCTTCGTCCAGGCGCGGGTCGTACAGCGGGGCCTGCAGCACGCCGGCGGGGAAGTTGATGTCGTTCTTCTGCGCGTCGTAGTAGGCGTTGACGGTCTGGGGCGTCATGCTCCATTCGCCGCGGTCGATGGGCTGGCCGATCTTGGCGAGTTGCCGGCGCGCCTCGAAGGCGTTGCCGCGCGTCACGTTGCCCAGGAAGTCGCCGCGCTGCACGGTGAAGGCGCTGTAGTCGCGCCAACGGTCGGGGTAGCCCACCTTGTTCAGGATGGCCTGCAGCTTGGTGTGGGCGCGGGCCTTGGTTTCGGCGCTCATCCAGGTCAGGCCGTCGATGCTGCGGGCCATGGCGGCCTCGATCTCATCGGTCATCTGCACCGTGGCGGCCTTGAGGTCGGGCGTGAAGTTGCGCGCCACGAACTCCTGGCCCAGCGCCTCGCCCAGCTGCACGTCCACCAGCTGCACGCAGCGCTTCCAGCGGGCCTTGAGCTGCGGGGTGCCGGTCAGCGTCTGGCCGTAAAAGTCGAAGTTGGCCTGCACCAGGGCGTTGTTCAGCGCCGGGCTCAGGCTGCTGACGACCTGCCAGCGCAGGTAGGTTTGCAGCTCGGCCACGGGCAAGGCCTTCAGCCGCGCGCCCAGGGCCTTGAAGAAGGCGGGCTCCGTCACGTTGTAGCGCGCCTGGCCGGGCGCAGTGCCCAGCGCGGTCTGGTAGGCCGCCCAGTCGAAGCCGGGGGTCAGGGCCTGCAGGCCGCGGGCGTCAACGACGTGGAAGGTCTTGTACGGGTCGCGCTTGTCGACCTTGCTCAGCGAGGCCCGGGCCAGCACGGTCTCGGTGGCCAGCACGCTGCGGGCGGCGGCCTGGGCCGCGGCCGGCGTGTCACCGAGCAGCACGAACACCTGGGCCACATGGGCCTCGTAGGCGGTGCGGATCTTGAGCGTCTTTTCGTCGCGCTTGAGGTAGTAGTCGCGGTCGGGCAGGCCCAGGCCGCCGGCGTAGGCAAAGGCGATCTGGCGCGTGGCGTCGGCAAAGTCCTGCCCGGCGCTGAAGCCGAAGAACAGCCGCTCGCCGCCCGCCGCCAGTTGCAGCTCGGCCAGAAGGGCTGGCAGCTCGCGCTTGTCCTTCAGCGCGGCGATGCGGTCCAGCAGCGGTTGCAGGGGCTTGAGGCCCGCGGCCTGCACCGCGCCTTCGTCCATGCAGCTGGCGAAGTAGTCGCCCAGCTTGGTCTGGTTGAGCGAGCGCTCGACACCCGCCGGCGCGGGGGCCGCCAGGCCGTCCAGCACGCCCCAGAGGTAGCGCTGGTTTTCATTGGCCATCTTGGCGTAGACCGACCAGCGCGACTGGTCCGCCGGGATCGGGTTGGTCTTGCTCCACGACCCGCAGGCGAAGCGGTAGAGGTCGTCGCAGGGGTCGGCGGTGCGGTCCATGGCCGTCACGTCCAGGCTGGGCGTGTAGGGCAGGGCCTCCAAGGGCGTTTCGGGGGTGGCGTGGGCCGATTGGGCGACTGATTGGGTGGCCAATTGGGTGGCCAAGGTGGCGGCCAGCGCCGGGAGCAGCAAGCGTTTCATGGGGACGACGCAAATTTGAAGTGGCGCGATTGTGCGGGGCCGCGCCCCGGGTGCCGAAGGTGAAATCTGCCGGTCAGAGCCGGCGCCCCTCGGCACATGCGGCCATCAACAACGCCAGCCGGCGCTGCTGCGTGGCCGCCTGCTTGGCGCTCAGCACATGGCGAAGCATCTGGCGGCGCCAGCCCGGCGGCTGCGCCTCGAACCAGGCCCAGGCCGCCGCCTCGCGCCGGAAGGGGGCTTCCAGCGCGGGCGGCAGGCTCACCTCGCCCGGGTGTTCGTAGCTGTAGACGATGCTGCGCCGCTCGGTGCGGCGCTCGAACGCGGCCAGGCCGGCGGGCGTCATGCGGCCCTCGGCCGTCAGCACGGCCACGCGGTCGATGTTGACGCGGCTCCAGATGGACGTGGGCCGGCGCGGCGTGAAGCGGATCTGGTAGCGCAGCTCGTCCACGCGCTTGCGCACGCCGTCGATCCAGCCCACGCACAGCGCCTCGTCCACCGACTCCGGCCAGGTCATGCTGGGCAGGCCGGTTCCGCGCTTGTGATACCCCACCACCAGTTCGGAGGCCTGGGCGCTGTGCACGGCCAGCCAGTCGCGGAAGGCCTCGGGCGTGGGGAAGTAGACGGGTTCGGCCATGATGCGGGCATTCTGATGGCTCCCTGCCCTGCTTCCATGACGCCTGTTCTGCTGCTGCTCGTCGCGATCGCCGATGAACACAAAGCCCTGCTGCACGCGCGCTTTCGCGTGATCGACGCCCCCACCCCCGCGCTGCGGGCCGCCGCGCTCGCCGAGCAGGCCGCCGACATCGAGTACGTGCTGACCAATGGCTCGGTCGGCTTCACCGGCGCCGAGATCGCTGCGCTGCCGCGCCTGCGCCTGCTGGCCGCCCAAGGCGCCGGCTACGAAAACCTGGACCTCGCCGCCGCCCGCGCACGCGGCGTGCCCGTGTGCAATGGTGCCGGCACCAACGACGACTGTGTGGCCGACCACACCCTCGCGCTGCTGCTGGCCAGCGTGCGCGCCCTGCCCCGCCAGCAAGCCGCCCTGCGCGCCGGCCAGTGGCGCGACGCACTGCCGCTGTATCCGCACTTCACCGGCCGGCGGCTGGGCGTCATCGGCCTGGGCCAGATCGGCCGCAAGATCGCCGCGCGCGCCGCCGCCTTCGGCATGGTGATCGGCTATCACAACCGCCGCCCGAGTGACGCCGCCGGTGCGGCGCGTTACTTCCCCAGCGTGCTAGAACTGGCCGCTTGGGCGGACGACCTGGTGGTGGCCACGCCTGGCGGCGCCGGCACCACCCACCTCGTGAACGCCGAGGTGCTGACCGCCCTGGGCCCGGGCGGCCACGTCGTGAACATCGCCCGCGGCAGCTGCGTGGACACGGCCGCCCTGGCCGCCGCGCTGCGCGAGGGCCGCATTGCCGGCGCGGCGCTGGACGTGTTCGAGGGCGAACCGCACTGGCCTGCAGCGCTGGACGGGCTGGACAACCTCATCCTGACCCCGCATGTGGCGGGCTGGTCGCCTCAGGCCATTCGCGCCACGGTGGAGACCTTTCTGGCCAACGTGGACGCGCTGCAGCGCGGCGCGCCGCTGCTCACCGCCCTGTGAGCAACTGCGATTCGCGGCGCGGGGCGTAGAACCGCTCGCTGCCGGCTTCCAGCGCGCCCTCAGCCGCCTGACGGCCCATCTGTGGCGCTGCGGCGCCGGCACGCAGCGTGAGCACCGTGGGCAGCGGCGCCACCCCTTGCGGCCGCACCACCGGCGGCACCGCCAACACCGGCTCACGCCGCACCGGCCGGCGGTGCGCCAGGAACAGGTCCAGCGTCAGCCAGCGGCGGGCCATGGCCTGGGCAGGCGTGAGGGCAGGCGTGAGGGTGGGGGCTGAAGCGGGGGCGGAGGCGGAGGGCTGGGTGGACATGGCAACTCCAAGAAAAAACATTGGGGTCACTCGCTAAAACGCCCTGCGCGCCCGGAACACGACAACCCACCCCCTCGGCCGCGGGGGCCGGCCCTGCGGCCGTAGGACGCTGCGCCGACCCCGCCGGCGGGCTGACGACAATGCGCGCCATGCCGCCCTTGGCCCTTCCTTTGGTCCCGCCCATGACCCGCCCGCTGCCCCCGCCGCAAGCCCGGCCCGGGCTCGGCCGACCGCGGCCGGCCGGGCGCCCGGGGCGGGCCTTGCCTGCGAGGCCCGCTTGAGCGGCTGGCCGCCGGTGCCAGCGCGTCGCCGGGCCCGGGGCCCGGGGCCGGCGCTCGTCGTCTCGGTGCTGCTGCATGCGCTGCTGCTCAGCCTCACCTGGGGCGGCGAAGGCCTGGGCCTGCCGGGCCTGAGCCTGCCCTGGCAAGCCCGCCGGGCGGAGGTGCCCGACCTGCGCGTGGTGCTGGTGGCGCCGCCCGAGCCGCCGGCGCCCGCCCCGCAGCCACCGGGGTCACACGCGGCACTGCCGGCCGACAGCGCGCCCCCCGCTGCGCCACGCGAGGCCCAGCCGCCCACCGCGGCGCCGGCCAGCCCGAGCACAGCCACCCCGCCCGCGCCTGCCCCCAGCCCGGCCGCTGACACCCCGCCCACCACCGCCACGCTGCAAGCCGCCGCGCCCGTAGCGGTGTCGCGCCTGGTGGCCGTGGAGAAACCCGCCGACCCGCGCTGGACCGTGCCGCCCGAGCTGCCTGCCTCCGCCCCCGTGGTGGCGGCCCTGGGCCCTGCGTCCGCGACCGGCCCGGAACTCACCCGCCTGACCGCCGTGCGGGACACCGCCCCAACCCGCAGCAGCACCGCCAGCCAAGACCTCGCACTGCTCGACCGCGCCGCCCAAGACACCGCCGCCCAGGCCCGCCAGCAGGCGGAACGGCTGGCGGCCGCCCAGGCTGCCGCGCAGGCCGAGGCCGAACGTGCAGAACGCGCCGAACAGGCACGCCAGGAGGCCTTGAAGCAAGAAGCAGCCCGCCGCGAGGCCCTCCGGCAGGAGCAGGTGCGGCAAGAACAAGTGCGGCAAGAACAACTGCGCCAGGAGCAGGCGCGACTGAACGCCGCCAAGGCCGAGGCCGCGCGCGTAGAAGCGGAACGCCAGGCTCCCGCGCAACGGCTGGAAGCCAGCCGGCAAGAAGCGGCCCAGCAAGAAGCGGCGCGGCAGGAGGCAGCACGCCAGGAAGCGGCCCGACTCGAAGCCGCCCGCGCTGACGCCGCACGACAAGACGCTGCGCGCCGCCTGGCCGCACAGCAGGAAGCCGCGCGCCGTGAAGCTGCTCAGGCCGCTCAGGCTGCGCAGGCAGCCCAGGCCGAAGCTGCGCGAGCCGAAGCCGCGCGGGCTGAGCTGGCTCGCGCCGAAGCGGCGCGTCAGGAGGCTGCCCGCGCCGAGGCCGCTCGCCAAGCCGCGGCCCGGCAGGAAGCCGCGCGGCCAGAATCTGCCCGACAGGAAGCGGTGCGGCAAGACGCCGCACGGGCGGAGGCTGCACGCGCCGAGGCAGCCCGGGCCGAAGCCGCACGGCTGGCGGCCGCCAAGGCCGCGGATGCCGCCCACGAGGCCCAACGCGAAGCCCGCCTGCGCGCCATCGGCCAGCAGCTCAACGAAGAAGCGGCCCGCCGCGACGCCGCCCGCCAGGCGCAGGCCAAAGACCTGCCCTCGTCCTGGAGCAGCGTGCGGCGCGGGCGGCTGTTCGGTCGCACCGATGCCAACGCCGAGATGGTGCTCTACGCCGAGGCCTGGGCCCGCAAGATCCAGCTCAGCGCCGCGTTCGACAGCCTGCGCGAACTGGTGAAGCAGCCGCACGCCGACCCGCTGGTCACGGTGGCCCTGCGCGCCGACGGCACGGTGGAGTCCATCAGCTTCACCCGCTCCAGCGGCCTGCCCGCGCTGGACGACGCGATCCGCCGCGTCATCGAAGGCCAGGCCAACTACCCGGCGTTCTCACCGGCACTGGCCCGCGAGTACGACGTCATCGAAATTCGCCGCACCTGGCAGTTCGACATGGCGATTCGTTTGTACTGACCGGCCCTCGCCGCGCGCCCGCCGCACCCGCCGGACTGCGTCCGGTCAGTCCGGCACCGCCGGCAGCGCCGGGAACTGCTGCCACGCGTCCCCCAACTGCTGCCTGGCCACCGCCGCCAGTTGAGCCATCTGTGCGTCCGCCGGTTCGGCTGGCGCCGGCCGGCCGACCGGCATCTGGGCCATGGGCGACGCCGTCCAGGGGTGGTCACGCAAGCCCGGCAGCGGCGCACCCCGCCGGGCCACCCGTTGATGCGACAGCAGCAACAGATCCAGCGGCAGCAACCCCCAGGGCTCGGTTTCGTACGCCAGGTCCGGCTGCACCTCCAGGACCTCGGCCCGGCAGCGCAGCGCCAAGTCGCCCACGGCATGCACCGCGTCCACCGCAGCGCCTGGGTCGGTCCCTTCGAGCGCCATCAGCGGACGGTAGCGACCCAGCGTCTCGGGCCACTCGGTCTCATCCGGCCAGACACCGGTGTGGCGGGCTTTCACCAAGCACCACATCAGGTCGTTGAGCGCCGGGTCGGCCGGCACGCTGTCCATGACGCCGCTGCGAAACCACGCGTGCAGCAGACCCGCCAGCCAGGTGGCTTCGGGCTCCATGCCCGACAGCTCGGCCAGTGCCCACAACCAGGGCAGTTGAGGTTCATGCCCGGTCGGCAGCCACAACTCGCGCCCCGCCCGGGCCGCCAGGGGCACGTACAACGACCACGCCTGCACCCCATGCGCCACCCCACCGGCGCACAGGGCTGGCGCCAGCGGGCGCTGCTCACAGGTCGCCTGAAACGTGCCCAGCCGCACCTGAGCGCTCAGCACCAAGACCGCCCAAGACACCATGCGGTCCAGATCGGACCCCGCCAAGGCGTCGGCCCACGATCGCTGCAAACGCGCCACGTCGGCCTGGGCGCGCAGCAGGCTCGATGCCGTGCGAGCACGCACGGCCGACGTGAGATGCAGGCGTTCAGCGGCAGACAGCGGGCGGGTCATGCAAACAGTCTAGGTGCGCGCACAGCGCGTAGACCCGGCGCGCCGCAGCGAACGATTGGCCCTCGGCCAGCGGCAACAATGGGGCGCCATGACCACAAGCCGCTCGCTGCCCTGCCTCCCCGCACTCGCCCAGCCCCGACGGCGCCTCGTCGGGCTGACGCTGGCCGCAAGCCTGTGGTTGTCGGCCTGTGCGGTACTCGGCCCCGAGCAGCGGCCGTATCACGCCTTCGAGTTCGGCGTGGCCCCGGGTGCCGGCACCGTGCAGCACCTGCGTTGGCATTACAGCGACATCACCTCACTCGGTGAAAAGCCCGTGGCCGTGGGCCGCAACCTGCCCTTCGTGCTGCGCCGCCAAGCCATGCCCGTGCCCGAGGTGTTCGAGGCCAGTTGGCAAACCGCAGACGGCCAATGGCGGCTGGCCCGGCTGCCGGTGCGCAGTGTGTTGAAGCACCGCGTGGAAGGCCACAGCCTGCTGTTCTGGGTGACGGCCGAGGGCGTGCGCGGCGAGTACATCACCTACACGCCGCGGGGCGACCAGACCGAGGTGTTTGCCGAAGTGCGCGCCACCCCGGTGGACGAGGCGGCGGCGAAAGCGGTGAGCGCCCCGTGAACGCGGGCTGAGCCCCGGCGGAGCATCGGCTGAACACCCGATGCGTGCCGGCCGCGCGCTGGTTCAGCGCGCCGAGCGCAGCAGCGTGAGCCGCCCGCGGGCCGACCACGCGTCCAGCGGGCGGCGCATGTCGCGGCGCAGCAGTTCGTCGTCTTCGGCGCGGGCGTCCAGCAGGCCCACCCAGGCGTTGCGGCCGCTTTCCTTGGCGTCGTAGAGCGCCGCGTCGGCCAGGTCGATGGCGGCGTACCAATCCAGCGCGCGGGGCAGGCGCGTGCACAGCGGGAAGGCGCTGAAGCCGACCGAGCAGGTCTGCGCCACTTTCAGGCCGCCGTCCAGCATGAAGGGCTCGGCCGACACGGCCTGGCGCGCGCGCTCGGCCAGTTCGGCCGCCCGGCTGCGCGGCGTACCGCGGGCGACGATGAGGAACTCTTCGCCCCCCCAGCGCACGAGGTAGTCGGTGGCGCGGAACACCTGCTCCAGCCGGCCCCGCATCTGCGTGAGCACGGCATCGCCGGCCGTGTGGCCGTGGGCGTCGTTGATGCGCTTGAAGTGGTCGATGTCGATCAGGAAGAAGAGCAGGTCCTGCTCGCTCTCGGTCTCGTGCGGTGCGCTTTCGTAGTGGCGCACGGTGAGGGCGGCGTCGGCCGGCATCTGGCGGTCCAGGAAGCGGCGGTTGCGCAGGCCGGTGAGCGGGTCGGTGAGGCTGGCTTCTTCCAGCTCCAGCGACTTGGCGGTGAGGGCCGCGGTGGCGGCTTCCAGCGCCTCGGTGCGCTCTTGCACGCGGCGCTCCAGCACGCGGCGGTGGCGCAGCAGCAAGCGGGTGCGGGCGTTGACGATGGCAGCCACCAGCAGGCAGGCACTCACCAGGGCCAGGGCCAGCGCCCAGCGGGTTTGCCACCAGGCGGCGCGCACTTCCACGGGCAGCTTGAGTTCGTGCGGGCTCCAGGCGCCGTCGCGGTTGCTGCCTTGCACGCGCAGCTGGTAGCTGCCGGGCGCGAGGTTGGTGTACACGGCCAGGCGGCCCAGGGTGCCGGCGTCCACCCACGCGCCGTCCAGCCCTTCCAGGCGGTAGCGGTAGCGGTTGCGGCCGGGCTGGCTGTAGTCCAGCGACGCAAACGCCACGCTCAGCCCGCGCTCGCCCGGGGCCAGCACCACGGGGCCGGATGTGGGCAGCGGGCGCTCCTGCCCGTCCACGCGAAGCTCCGCCATCACCAGCGGCGGCTTGTACGTCCAGGGCGCAAAACGGTCGGGGTCGATCACCAGCAGCCCGCGCGCGCCGCCGAACAGCATGCGGCCGTCGTCCAGCTTGGCATAACTCCGGAACCAGCCGGTGCCGAGGTCGGCACCATCGGCTGCACCCAGTTCACGGCGCTCGCCCGAGCGCGGGTCGTACATGTTGCGCTGGGACCAGACGCGGCCTTCCTTGTCGAACAGCAGGTTGGCGCCGAACGCACCGCCCACGTCAGACGCGCCAACCACCTCGAACCGGGCGCGCTGGGCGTCGCTGCTGATCATGCGGTGCAGGCCGGTGCCGGTGTCCACCCACAGGCGGCCGGCGAGGTCCACGGCCATGCCCAGCACGGTCTGGCCGGTCAGGCCTTCGGACTGCACCCACTCGGCCACGGGCTCGTCGGCCCCAGGCTTGGCCACGCGGAACAGGCCGGCCGCGCCGCCGGCCCACAGGCTGCCGTCGGGCAGCGTGGCAAAGGCGTTCACCTCGCCGGTGCCGCCCACCAGGCCGGCGGTGGGCACGGCGCGCATGGTGGGGCGCTGGGGCGTCCAGCGCATGACGCCGTCCAGCGTGGCAATCCACAGCGCCCCGTCATCGGTGGCATGGAAGCGCCGCGGCACGGCGTTGCCGGCGCGAAGGGTTTCCTTCCAGCGGCCTTGGGTGTCGAAGCGCAGCAGTTGCGTGTCGATGGCCACCCAGACGGAGCCGTCCTTGCTTTGGCCCAGCGCATTGATGCGCCCGGGCGGCAGGCCGCCGCCGGCACTGGCGCCGGCTGTGGGGGCGATCAGGCCCAGCGGCTGCAGGTTGCGGTCGCGCCGTTCAATGCCACCGGCCAGCGTGCCCAGCCAGATCTCGCCGTTGCTGAGCTGCAGCACGCTGCGCACGTCCAGCCCGCCGGCGCTGGCGCCCATGGCGTCGCGCACCATGGACAGGCCCGGCAGCGGTGGCACGTGGCGCATCAGGCCGCCGCCGTAGCTGCCCGCCCAGACGGTGCCGGAGGGGTCGCGCAGCAGGGCGCGCACATCGCTGCGCGGGGCCGTGCCCGCGCCGGTGGCGGGCAGGCGCTCAATGAGTGCGCCGTCGGTGGCCCGGCGGCGCGACACGCCGGAGGCGTCGCCAAACCACAGCTCGTCCGCATCCGGCTGGGCCATGGCCATGACCGGCCACACGCCAGCCGTGGCGCCGGGCTGTGCGCCGCGGGTGAAGGGCAGCGGCTGGCCGCTGGGCGACAACGCACGCAGGCGGCCCTGGGCGGTGCCGGCAATGATGCGGCCGTCCAGGGTTTCGCTCAGCAGGGTGACGAGCTGGTCGCCCAGGTCCACATCCAGGGTTTCGATGGGGCCGTCGGGCGTCTTGCGGGCGAGCCCCCGCCAGGTGCCGATCCACAGCGTGCCCTGGCGGTCCACCAGCAGGGTCTGCACCCGGGTGTCGGGCAGGCCGTCTTCCTGGCCGCGGTGGTGCGTGAAGCGCTGGGTCTTGACGTCGAAGCGGTCCAACCCGCCGCTGCCGCCAATCCACAGCGTGCCGTCTTTCTCCAGCGCCAGCGTGCGCACGGTGTTGGCGGCGGGGGCGGCGTCGTCAGCGGATTTGCCGTCGCGCGCCCAGCGGTCCCAGCGGCCGGTGGCGGCGTCCATGCGCACCAGGCCGCTGTTGCCGGCGGCCACCCAGATCCAGCCGCGCGGGTCGGGCAGCAGCGCGCGCACGAACTGCTCGGGCAGCAACTGCCCATCGGGCCCGCTCAGCGGGTAGCGGCGAAAGGCGTAGCCGTCAAAACGCAGCAGGCCCTCGGGCGAGCCGGCCCACAGCAGGCCGCGCGCATCCAGTGCCAGAGCGGAGACGACGTTGTCGCGCACCGCACCGGGTTCGCCAATGGCCTCGAAGCGCGGCACCACGGCCTGCGCCCACGGCACCAGCCCCAGCAGCACCAGCGCACAGGCCCCCACGCGATTGAGCAACACCCTCTTCCACATGGGTCGCGATTCTCGGCGAGGGGGGCGGGCGCCCATCCCGGCGTTACCCCTCAAGGGAAAACTCACCCCCGCCGGGCGCCTGAGCGGCCGGGTCGAGTGTGAAGAAGTCGTCGCGCGGAGTTGTTTTTATCAAATTAAGAAGATGCGCTTCTATCATTTGAAGCGCACACTCGGGCCACGGCTCGCCTTGCAGTGAATCCAACGTTGAGCCGTCGGAGTGCATCATGGATACGACGCTTGCCCCCCCTGCTCCCTCCTCCAAACCGGCGGCGGCTGCCCCCGTGGTGGCGGCACCACCGGCAACGCTGCTGTTCGTGGACGACGAACCCGCGATCCTCAGCGCGCTGCGCCGGCTGCTGCGCCCCCTGGGCCACCGCGTACTGTTGGCCGAAAGCGGCGCCGAGGCGCTGGAGATTCTGGAAAAGGAGCCGGTCGACCTCGTGATGTCGGACATGCGCATGCCGCAGATGGACGGCGCGCAACTGCTGCAGATCGTGCGGCAACGCTGGCCCGACGCGATGCGCCTGCTGCTGACGGGCTATGCCGACATCAGCTCCACCATCGCCGCCATCAACCAAGGCGAGATCCACCGCTACATCTCCAAGCCCTGGGACGACCAGGAGCTGCTGCTGAGCCTGCGCGAGGCGCTGGACCGCCACCGCCTGGCGCACGAAAACCGCATCCTGCAGAAGGTGACGGCCGAGCAGTACGACCAGCTGCAAACCGCCAACGCCAAGCTCGACGAGATGAACCGCCAGCTCGAAGGCAACAACGCGCAGCTGGAAAAGCGCGTGGCCTCGCGCACGGCCGAGCTCTCGCAAGTGAACGACATGCTGGGCGCGGCGTATCAGCAGCTGCAAACCAACTTCATGCTGTCGATCAAGGTGTTCGCCGGGCTGCTGGAGCTGCGCGAGGGCAGCCTGCCGGGCTTCTCTGAAAAAGTGGGCTCGCTGTCACAGCGCCTGGCGCTGAAGCTGGGCTTGAGCGAGAGCCAGCGCACCGATTGCTACGCGGCCGGCCTGCTGTGCGAGATCGGCAAGATCGGGCTGCCCGACCGCATGCTGCGCAAGGCGTTCTCGGCGATGGACGACGAAGAGCGCAAGCGCTACTGCCGCCACCCGCTGATGGCCGAAGCCGCGCTGATGCCCTTGAACGACCTGCGCAGCGTGTCGCGGCTGGTGCGCCAGCACCAGGAACGCGTGGACGGCCGCGGCTACCCCGACGGCCTCAGCGGCGACGACGTGCCCATCCAGGCCCAGTTGATCGGCCTGGCGGCCACCTACGAGGGGCTGATGGCCGGCCGGCTGGCGGAGAAGCGCTACACGCCGGAAGAGGCGCAGGAAGCCATCATCAAGGCCTCGGGCAGCCACTACAGCCCCGCCCTGGTGGACGCCTTCAAGAAGGTGATGGCCGACGCCGTGGCCCAAGAGCCGCCGATGCGCGAGGTGAAGGTGAACGAACTGGCGCCCGGCATGGTGATGGGCCGCGACCTCATCAGCCCGCGCGGCACGCTGCTGCTGTCCAAGGGCTACATGTTCGACGCAGCCGTCATCCGGACGCTGAACGAGTTGGTGCGACGCGAGGGCCTGAACGTCAGCTTCTTCGTCCGCACCGACATGCCCAAATCCGCCAGCACCGCGGTTGCGGCCTAGGAGAACGCACGATGAGCACGCCCACCCTGCTTCTGGTCGACGACGAGCCGGCCATCCTGCATGCCCTGGCGCGCACCCTGCGGCGCGGCACGGCGGACGGCCTGTGGCCCGCGATGCGCACCGAGGTCTTCACTGAACCGCAGGCCGCCCTGGCCAGGGCGCTGGAACAGCCGTTCGCGCTGGCGATCAGCGACTTCCGCATGCCCGGCATGAACGGCGCCCAGTTCCTGGCGGCCCTGCGCAAGCTGCAGCCCAGCTGCCGGCGCGTCATCCTGTCGGCCCATGCGGACTTCGACGGGCTGAAGGACGCGATCAACTCGGCCCGCATCTCGCGCTTCATGTCCAAGCCCTGGACGGACGAGGAACTGCTTGCCGCCGTGCGCGAGGAATTGCACGACCACCGCAGCGCGTTGGAGACCGGCCTGCTGGCCGACCAGCAGCGCCTGGTGCAGGGTGAGCTCAGCCCGCAAGAGGCCGAGCGCCGCCGCCTGGAGCGGCTGGAGCCCGGCATCACGCAGGTGGAATGGACCAGCGACGGCGCCTACGTGCTGGACCCGATCGGACTTGACAGCCGCTGGTCATGAACGCGCGCCTGCCCCCACCCAGCGCCCGGATGCTGCCGCCCGGCTTGCGGGCAGGACTGGAAGCCGTGAGCGCACCGCTGCTGGCCCACGACGGCGAGCACATCGCCTTCGCCAACGACACCATGCTGCGGCTGCTGGGCCGGTCGGCCGAGGAGCTGGCCCTGCTGGCGCCGGAAGCCTGGGCCGCTGAAGCGCAGCAAGCGCAGCTGCGCGACTACGGCCGCCGCTGCCTGGACAGTGACGACGCGCCGCCCGCCATCGAAATCGAGGCCATCACCGCCAGCGGCAGCAGCCGGCACCTGGAAATCACCGCCCGCCGGCTGGACAGCGAGCCCGGCGCCCCGCGCCTGGTGCTGCTGACCTGCCAAGACCTCAGCGACATGCGCCACGTGCAGAACAGCCTGCTGGAAGTGGGCCGCGTGATGTACCAGATCGTGGAGAACGGCCCGGTCGCCAGCTACGTGATCGACAGCAACCACCGCGTCACGCACTGGAACGCCGCCTGCGCGCAGCTCACCGGCCGCTCAGCCTCCCAGATGCTGGGCGGCGACGAAACCTGGCGCGCGTTCTCCGAGCAGGCCCGCCCCACGCTGGCGCAACTGATCGTGGACGGCCGCGTGGAAAGCGACGGCGCCACCTACTACGGCGACGGCCTGCACCACTCGCCGCTGCTGCCCGACAGCTATGCCTTCGAGGGGTTCTTTCCGGAGCTGGGCCCGCACGGCCGCTGGCTCTACGTCACCGCGGCCCCGCTGCGCGGCGTGGGCGGGCAGGTGATGGGCGCCATTGAAACCCTGCAGGACGTGACCGCGCGGCACGAAGCCGAAGAGCAGCTGCGGCGCCACCAGGCGGAACTGGAGTCCACCGTGGCCCAGCGCACCGCTGAACTGCGCCTCACGCACCAGGAGCTGGAAGCCTTCCTGGAAAACGCCTCGGTGGGCATCATCTCTACGCGCGACTTCCAGATCAACCGCAGCAACCGCAAATTCGCGCAGATCCTGGACCTGCCCGAAGACGCCAACGTGCCCGAGCTGCCGATGCGGCGCTTCTTCCTGGACGACGCCGACTACCACGACCTCGGCCGCATGGCCGCCAATGCGCTGCGCTCCAACACCTCGCTGGTGCACGAAATGTGGCTGCAAACCTGGACCGGCCAGCGCATCTGGGTGCAGATGATTGCCTACGCCTCCAACCACGCCGGCACCACGCCCAGCATGTGGTGGCTGCTGCAAGACCGCAGCGAGGTGATGCGCGCGCAGGAAGAACTGGTGCGCAACTACCGCAACATCCAGGAAACCAACGCGCGGCTGGAAGAAGCCCAGAACCAGCTGCTGCAAAGCGAGAAGATGGCCTCCATCGGCCAACTCGCCGCGGGCGTGGCGCACGAGATCAACAACCCCATCGGGTTCGTGAACTCCAACCTCGGCACGCTGCGCCGCTATGTCGAGCAGATGCTGGCGCTGATCCAGGCCTACGGCACGCGCGAGGTGCAACCCATCGACGCCGAGTTGGTGGCCCTCAAGCAGGCGGCCGACCTGGAGTTCATTGCCGAAGACCTGCCCGAGCTGCTGGACGAGAGCGAGGACGGCCTGTCGCGCGTGCGCAAGATCGTGCAGGACCTGAAGGACTTCTCGCGCGTGGACCACGCCGACTGGCAAGACGCCGACCTGAACGCCGGCGTCGAGTCCACCCTCAACGTGGTGATGAACGAGGTGAAGTACCGCGCCGACGTGAAGCGCAACTACGGCACCTTGCCGCCCGTGCGCTGCCTGGCGGGCCAGCTCAACCAGGTGTTCATGAACCTCATCGTCAACGCCGCGCACGCCATGCCCACCGAGCGGCGTGGCCTCATCAGCCTGACCACCGGCGTGGCCACGCAAGACGAACGCGAGTGGGCCTGGGTAGAGGTCGGCGACGACGGCTGCGGCATGCCGCCCGAAGTGCAGCGCCGCATCTTCGAGCCCTTCTTCACCACCAAGCCGGTGGGCAAGGGCACGGGCCTGGGGCTGTCGATGGCGTTCTCGATCGTGCAAAAACATGGCGGCCGCATCGAGGTGGACTCCACCCCGGGTGAGGGCACGCGCTTCCGTGTCTGGGTGCCTGTGGCCGGTCCGACCTGAACCGCCGCGCGCGCAACGCAACCTGTTCGCTGGAAGGAGGCAGACCTTGTCCGTCGCACCCTTTCCCCTGCCGGCCCCCGCACAGGCCGAACCGCAGGACTGGGCCTTGGCCGTGCCGCTGTACCTGACCGCGGCCGAGCTGGAGGCCCTGGAAGCCTCCGCGCCCGCAGGCGCCCCCGACACCGCAAGCCGCCTGGCCTGGGCCCTGCGCCAGCAAGACCCGCTGCGGGCCACCGAGCTGGCCACCGCGGTGCTGGCCCGCACCGCCGACGTCGCCGCCCCCAACGCTGCACAGCAGCGCGAAGCCGCCCGCATGCAGCTGGTGCTGGCCGAAGCTGCCGTGCACAACATGCAGGCCGACGAGGCGCACCAACGCCTGGCGGCCGCCGACGCAGCCTTCGTGACCTTGGAAGACCTGCGCGGCCGCAGCGATGTGCACTGGGTGTCGCACTACATCGCGGCCGACCACGGCGACGGCGACGCGCTGCGCCACCACCTCCAAAGCTGCGCGACCTTGGCGTCCGAAATCGGCGATGAACGCCGGGTGGTGTTTGCCACCATCTCGCTGGCCCGGGCCGACCTGTTCCGCGACGTGGCCGAGGCCACCCGGCGCTGGCAGCCCGCGCTGCCGCCCGACGCTGACGCGCTGGGCGAAGTCGAGGCCGCCGTGCTGTGCGACTTCTGGGGCCTGCAGCAGGGCCTGTCGTCGGCCTACACCCCGGCCACTGAATGGCTGCTGCGCGCATTCCGCCTGTCGCGCCAGACCGGCCAGCTGCGCCGCGCCATTGCGCTGGCGGCCAACCTCGGGTTCACCTACAGCAACATGCGCGAACACGCCCATGCGCTGGAGTGGCACCAGCGGGCGCTGGAACTGGCACGCACCGCGCACTGGCCCGCGGTGCTCAGCATGGCCCTGGCCCAGACCGGCGAGCTGCTGCACCGCATGGGGCAGACCGGCGCCGCCCGCGAGCTGCTGCTGGAAAGCAAAGACCTCTCGCTGCCCTACCCCAACAGCCGCTCGGCGCTGCTGGCGCTGAAATACCTGGGCCGCTGCGAGCTGGACTCCCACAACGCCGAGCTGGCGCTGGCGCACTTCGAGCTGCTGCGGGAGCGCGCGCTGGCGGCCGACTCGCGCGACATGCACGTGGACGCCAGCCTGGGCTGTGCGCGGGCGCTGCTGGCGCTGGGGCGGCCGGCGCCCGCGCGCGACGCCGCCCTGCAAGGCCACGCCGTGCTGCAAACCCAAACCGAGCAGGCCGCGCTGGTGGACCTGTGCTGGGTGCTGGCCGACATCGAAGCCAGCCTGGGGGCCGACGACGCCGCCGTGACCCACTGGCTGAACGAAGCCCTGCGCGTGGCCCACCTGCTGGCCGGCTACCGGCCACCGGCCGAGCTGCTGGAGGCGGCCGCCGCACGCGCCGCCGCAGCCGACGACCACCGCCGCGCCTACGCGCTGGCCATGCAAGCCGGCGCCGTGCGCCAGCATGCGTTTGACGACCAGGCCAACCTGCGCGCCGCCGCGCTGCACGCCCAGCACCGCAACGAGCGTGACCAGGCCGAGCGCGACCACCTGCGCAAGCTGGCCGAGGTGGAAAGCGCCCGCGCCGAAGCGCTGTCGGCCCTGCACCTGGTGCTCTTGCAACTGGGCAACATCGGCCAGGAGATCACGGCCGAGCTCAGCACCGCCGGCGTGCTGGAGGTGCTGCGGCGCCACCTGCGCGTGCTGGTGGCCTGCGACGCGCTGAGCGTGCAGCCCTGCGACGACCTGAGCCCCCCGCCCGAAGCCAACGACAGCGCGGCCAGCGCGGCGCAGTTGCAGGCCTGCTGGCGCCGCCGCGCCGAGCTGCTGCTGGACGCCAACGACTGCCAGGTGCCGGCCGACGCCGGGCCGCAGCGCATCGTGGTGCCGCTCAAGGTCAACGGCCGCATGGCCGGGCTGCTGGCGGCCCGGGCGCCGGCGGGCGAGGCCTTCGGCGAACAGGCGCTGCTCATCCTGCGCAACCTGTGCGCCTACGGTGCGATTGCGCTGGACAACGCCCGCGCCTACGAGCGCCTGGCCGAAACGCAGAACCAGCTGCTGCAAAGCGAAAAGATGGCCTCCATCGGCCAGCTGGCTGCGGGCGTGGCGCACGAGATCAACAACCCGATCGGCTTCGTCAACTCCAACATGGGCACGCTGCGGCGCTACGTGGAGGAGCTGCTGCGGCTGGCCCAGGCTTCGGCCCGCCAGGCCACGCAAGACCCAGCCCTGCTCGCGCTGCGCGCCGCGACCGACCTGACCTTCCTGTCGGAAGACCTGCCGCAGCTGCTGGACGAAAGCGAAGAGGGACTGGCCCGGGTGCGCAAGATCGTGCGCGACCTGAAGGACTTCTCGCGCGTCGACCAATCCGACTGGCAGGAGGCCGACCTCAACACCGGCCTGGAGTCCACGCTCAACGTCGTCATGAACGAGGTGCGCTACTGCGCCGACGTGCAGCGCGACTACGGCACGCTGCCGCCGGTGCTGTGCCTCGCTGGCCAGCTCAACCAGGTGTTCCTGAACCTGATCGTGAACGCCGCCCACGCCATGCCCGACGGGCAGCGCGGCCGCATCGATCTGCGAACCGGCGTGGCCACGCAGTCCGGCCGGGACTGGGTGTGGGTGGAGGTGGCCGACAACGGCAGCGGCATGACGCCGGAGGTGCAGCGCCGCATCTTCGAGCCCTTCTTCACCACCAAGCCGGTGGGCAAGGGCACGGGCCTGGGGCTGTCGATGGCGTTCTCCATCGTGCAAAAACACGGCGGGCGCATCGAGGTGCAGTCGGCCCCGGGTGAAGGCACCTGCTTTCGCGTGTGGGTGCCGGTGACCGGGGCGGGTGCGGCGACCGGCTGAGGCGCAGGCGCAGGCGCGGTCGCCGATTCAGCCGTGTCAGCCGTGTCAGCCGTGCGGTGGGCTCTGCGGCCAGCGGCCCGGCCCGCGGCCGTCGCGCAGGGCCTGCAGCGCCGCGTCCACATCGCCGGCCTCCAGCGCCTCCAGCCCTGCCCAGCCGTTGCGCCCGGCCGACTTGGCGCGGTACAGCGCCCCATCTGCTGCCGACAAGGTGTCCTGCCAATCGAAGGCCGAAGGTTGAGACGGCCAGGGCGGGTACGCCGCGAAGCCGATGGACACCGTGACAGCCAGCGGCCCCACGGGCGACTCGAAAGGCTGGGCCGCCACCTGCTGGCGCAAGCGCTCGGCCAGCTCGCCGGCGTGGCGCCGGTCGCTGTCGCGGGCCACCACCAGAAACTCTTCGCCGCCCCAGCGCACCAGCGCATCGCCGGCGCGGAACACCGCCTGCAGCCGCTCGCGCATCTGCGTGAGCACGGCGTCACCGGCCGCGTGGCCGTGGCGGTCGTTCAGGGTCTTGAAGTGGTCGATGTCCATGAGGAAGAACAGCAGGTCGGCTTCCGGCCGGCCCGCGCGGCGCAGGGCGGCCGCGCAATCGGCCTCGATGCGTTCCAGCAGGTAGCGCCGGTTGCGCAGGCCGGTGAGCGGGTCGGTCAGGCTGGCCTCTTCCAGCGCCTGGGTGCGCTCGCGCACGTGGGCTTCCAGTTCGCGCTGGCGGGCCAGCAGGTGGCGCGTGCGCCAGCGCACCAGCCCGGCCAGGCCGCCGGCCAGCAGCACCATGCCGCCCAGCAGGGCCCAGGGCCGCTGCCACCAGGGGGCTGCCACGCGCAGCGGCAGGCGCAGCTCGGGTGCGCCGTCCGCCGCGCGCAGGCGCAGCGTGGCCAGCCCCGGGCGCAGCGGCGGCACTTCCACACGGCGCTGGCCCGGCAGCGCGGTGCGCCAGTCGCGGTCCAGCCCGTCCACGCGGTACTGGTAGGTGTGCTGCTCGGGGTGCGCCACATCCAGCAAGGCCACGTCCACCGACACGCGTGTGTCGCCCGGCGGCAGGGGCAGGCCGCCCGGTGCCGTCAGCGCGGCCTGCACCGGCACCGGCTGCCCGTCCACCTGCACGCCCGACCATTGCAGCCGCGGCAGCGCCCGCACGGGCTGCCAGGCCTCGGGCTGCACCACCAGCAGGCCGCGCGTGCCGCCAAACACCAGCCGGCCGTCAGCCAGCTGCGCGAACGAGAAGAACCACGGCATGCCGATGCGCACGCCATCGGCCGGGCCCAGGGGCGTTATGCGGTCGGTGGTGGGGTCGTACACGTGCATCTGCGTCCAGATGCGGCCGCGGGCGTCTTCCAGCAGGTTGGCGCCGAAGGGCCGGCCGGTGGCGCCCAGGCGCTCGCCGATGCGGTCGAACCGGGCCTGCCGGCCGTCCCAGCTGCGCAGGCGGTGCAGGCCCGACACGGCGGTGTCCAGCCACAGCCGGCCGCGCCGGTCGTGCAGCAGGCCGATGACCACCGGGTTGCCCAAACCTTCGCCGGGCGGGGAACTCACCTCGGCCAGCGCGTTGGCGCCGGGCGCCAGCCGCAGCAGCCCGCGCGAGGTGGCCACCCAAAGGGCGCCCGGGTCGTCTTCCGCCAGCGCGTGCACCTCGCCGCGCAGGGGGCGCCCATCGGGGCCGTTCATGCGCTGCAGCGCCGCCCCGCCGGGGGGCAGCCACCACAGGCCGTCGGTCGCGGCCAGCCACAGCCGGCCGTCGCGCCCAGGCAGCAAGCGTCGCGCCGCGCCGCCGGCAAAGGGCAGGCGGCGGCCCAGGCGCTCGTCCGGGCCCACCTCCTGCAGCACACCATCTTGCCCCAGCCAGACGCGCCCGTCCGGCTGCTCGGCCAGGGTCAGCACCCGGCCCGCCACCTGCGGGCCCGGGCCTCGGGTGCGCAGGTCGGGCTCCAGCACGGCCAGGGCGCCGGTGTCGGTGGCAGCCCAGACGCGGCCGTCGCGCCGCGCCAGCAGCGCCCGCACATTGGCATTCGCCAGGGCGGAGGCCGGGTCGGTGTCCGCGCCGCGCACCCACAAGGCGGCGGGGGTGGGGTCGCTGCGCTGCAGGCCCAGGCCCAGCCCGCCCACCCACAGCACGCCGCGCGCGTCCACCAGCAAGGCGGTGATGCCGTCGGCGCCCAGGCCGTGGTCCACGCCCGGGCGGTGCCGCAACCAGTGCAGCAGCGCGCCCGTGGCCGCGTCGCGCAGTTCGATGCCGCTGGCCCGGCCCACCCACAGCACGCCAGGCTGCGCCTCGGCCAGGGCCACCACCGCCCCGGCCGGGCTGGGCGGCAGGGCCAAGCGCCGGCCATCGGGCGCCACGCGCACCAGGTGGCCCGCGCTGCTGCCGGCCCACAGGGCGCCGTCGGCCGCCAGCCACAGCGCTTGCACGCGCTGGCCGTCGAGTTCCGGCGCCACGGGCTGGAAGGGGGCGTCCGAGGCTGGCGAGCGGCGGGCCAGGCCCGCGCCGTGGCCCAGCCACAGGGTGCCGTCGCGCGCCACGCGCAATGCCAGCACGGCGTCGTCGGGCAGGCTGCCGGGTCGGCCGTCAGCGGCCCACACGCGCGGCGGGCCGCCTGCGGGGTCGTACCGGGCCAGCCCGCCGGCCTGGCCGCCCGCCCACACGGCGCCGTCCAGGTCTTCGGCCAAGGCCATCAGCGTGGGGCGGGGCGGCGCATCGGGCGCCGGCGGCTCCACCAGCCGAATGCGCTCGTCACGTGGGTCGTACACCGCCAGGCCCCGCGTCTCGGTGCCGATCCACACCCGGCCGTCACGCCCGGGCAGCAGCGCGCGAATCCAGCCCAGGTTGCGCTGCGCGGGGCGGTCAACGTCGGCGACCTCCTGCGGCTGCAGGCGCAGGCCGTCGTAGCGCACCAGCCCATCGCCCGTGGCCACCCACAGGAAGCCGTCGCGGTCTTGCGCGAGGGCGGCCACAACCTCGCGGGGAATTTGGTCGGCCGCCACGCGCTCGAAACGCGGCAGCGGCACGGCCGGGGCGGCCAGGGCCCACCACCCGGCCACCATGCACAGAAACCTTCGCGCCCTCCCCGCGCGGCAGTTCCTCATGGCGTGAGGTCAGCGGGCCAGCGGCGCGGTGATGGCCTCGATGCGCGCCACCACCTCGGGCGTGAGCTTGGGCGTGACGGCCAGGGCGCCGAGGTTGTCGTGCAGCTGCTCGATGCGGCTGGCGCCCAGGATGACGGTGGACACGCGCGGGTTGCGGTTGGCCCAGGCAATCGCCAGCTGCGCGGTGTTGCAGCCCAGCTCGGCCGCAATCTCGGCCAGCTGGCCCACCGCGTCGTTGCGGGCCTTGTCCTGCAGCTGCTCGCGCATCCAGCTCATGTTCTCCAGCGCACCGCGGCTGCCGTCCGGAATGCCGCCGCGGTACTTGCCGGTCAGCAGGCCCGAGGCCAGCGGGCTCCACGTGGTCAGGCCCAGGCCGATGTCGTCGTACAGCCGCGCGTACTCCTGCTCCACGCGCTTGCGGTGGAACAGGTGGTATTGGGGCTGCTCCACCACGGGCTTGTGCAAGTGGTGGCGGTCGGCGATGTCCCAGGCGGCGCGGATGTCGGCGGCGCTCCACTCGCTGGTGCCCCAGTACAGCGCCTTGCCCTGGCGAATGATGTCGCTCATGGCCCACACGGTTTCTTCGATGGGCGTGTGGGGGTCGGGGCGGTGGCAGTAGATGAGGTCCAGGTGCTCCAGCTGCATGCGCTTCAAGGAGCCGTCCACCGCCTGCATCAGGTACTTGCGGTTGAGCGTGTCCTTGCGGTTGGTGGTGGTCACGCCATCGCGCTGCAGACCCCAGAAGAACTTGCTGGAGACGATGTAGTCCAGCCGGTTCCAGCCCAGCGCCTTGAAGGCTTGGCCCATCACCACTTCGCTTTCGCCCTGGGCGTAGACCTCGGCGTTGTCGAAGAAGTTCACGCCGGCGTCGAAGGCCGCGGCCAGCATCTCGGTGGCGGCCTTGGTGTCGACCTGGTTGTGGTACGTGACCCAGGAGCCAAGCGAGAGTTCGGAGACCTGAAGGCCGGCACGGCCGAGGCGGCGGTATTGCATGGGGCGTCCTGTGAGAAGAAGCAAAGCACCGAAAGTGCGGAAAAGCGACAGCTTACGCGGCACGGATCGGTCGTGTCAGCCACCCGCCAAAATCAGCCCAGGCGCGCGAGGTCGAACGCGCCGGGAGATGTGAACGATGAGCCTGTCTGGCCGCCTGACGCGCCGCGCACTGCTGCTCGCCCCCGGGCTGGCGGCCCTGCCGCTCGCGGCCCAGCCCGCGCCGCTGACGGTGCTGATCGACGGCAGCATCGAAATGCCGCAGGCCCTGTTCAAGGACGGGCAGGCGCTGGACGGCCTGCAATACCACCTCGCCATGGAGATCGGCCAGCACCTGGGCCGCCCGGTGCGCTTTCGCCTGGTGCCGCGCCGGCGCGTGGCGCAGATCCTGGCCGAGGACCAGGAGGCCGACATGATCTGCAACTACATGCCCGGCTGGCTGCCTGGCCCGCTGTTGTGGAGCCGCCCCTACCGCGACGACGGCGACCTGCTCATCACCGCCGCACGCCACGCCGCGGTCACCCAGCTGCAAGACATTGCCGGCCAGCGCGTGGGCACCGTGGCCGGCTTCCACTACCCCGAGGCCGAGGCGGTGCTGGGCGCGAACTTCCTGCGGGACGACGCGCCCAACCTCGTCACCAACCTGCGCAAGCTGGCCTCAGGCCGCATCGAGCACGCCATCGTCGGCAAGGTCACGTTCGAGTACCTGCTCAAGCGCGGCGAGGTGCCGCTGGACCTGCACCCGCCGCTGGTGATCGCGCGGCTGCGCACCTCCTGCGCGCTGTCGCCCCGCAGCAGCCTGAGCCTGCCGCAGCTGGACGCAGCGCTGGCCGCCATGCAGGCCGACGGCAGCCTGACCCGGGTGCTCGACCGCTTCCGATGAACTATCGTTGAGGGCATGAAGCTTGCCGTCATCGGCGCGGGGCCTGCGGGCCTGGCGCTGGCCCTGCTGGCCGCCCAGCGGCTCGGGCCGACCGAAATCCACCTGTTCGACACCCGCCCGCTGGACCGCGACGTTCGCGGCGACGCCCGCACGCTGGCGCTCAACCTCGGCAGCATCCGGCTGCTGGAGCGCCTGGGCGCCTGGGAGCCCGACAGCGCCCAGGCCATCCAGACCGTGCACGTGAGCCAGGCTCCGCCGGCCCCGGTGGCGGGCGAGGTGCGCATCAGCGCGGCCGAGCAGGGCCTGCCCCAACTGGGCGCGGTGCTGCCTTACGGCGCGCTGGTGGCGCCCCTGCAAGCCCGCTGGCTGGCCCTGGCCGCCGAGCAGCCCGCCCAACGGTTCACGCGCTTCGGCACGGTGGTGCACGCCATCCGCCCCCAGCCCGACGGCGTGGAACTGGACTGCGGGGAAGGCCCCGTGGTGGAGCGCTTCGACCTGGCCGTGGTGGCCGAGGGCGGCGTGTTCGCCGAGCAGGCCCGCAAGCGCCTGAGCCACGACTACCACCAGAACGCCTGGGTGGGCACGCTGCGGCTCGCCGCACCGGGCCTGCAGGGCCTGGCGATTGAGCGCTTCACCCGCAACGGCCCGCTGGCGCTGCTGCCCCTGCCGGATGACGCCGAAGGCCCCCGCGCGGCCCTGGTGTGGTGCCTGCCGCAGGCCGAAGACGACATCGCCACGCTGACCGACGCCCAGCGCCTGACCGTCATCCAGCAGCAACTGCCCGACGTGGCGCCACGCCTCACGGGCATCTCGCCGCTGAAATGCTTCCCGCTGGGCTTGAACGCCGAAACCCGGCTGCTGCAAGGCCGGGCGCTGCGCATCGGCAACGCGGCGCAAACCCTTCACCCCGTGGCCGGCCAGGGCCTGAACCTCGGCCTGCGCGACGCCCAGGCGCTGGTGGACGCGCTGCGCCACGGCGCCGAAACCGGCCAGGCGCTGGACGCGACGCTCGCCCGCATGGAGTGGCAACGCGCCCCCGACCGCTGGCCCATGATCGCCGCCACCGACTTCCTGGCCCGCAGCTTCGCCTGGCGCCTGCCCGGCCTGCCGGCCCTGCGCGGCCTGGCCCTGGCGGGGCTGGAAGCGGCCACGCCGCTCAAGCGCGCCTTGGCCCACCGCATGATGTTTGGAGGCTGAATGTCAGCCGCTCACCGTTTCATTGGGGCGTTCAGCCTGCTGCTGGCCCTCGCCCCCGCCGCCCAGGCCCAACTCATCGCCCCGGGCAAGCCGATTGCTGGCGCCACGCAGGAGGAATGGTCCAAGCGCTGGTGGCACTGGGCCCTGTCGTTCGACGAGGAAGACAGCCCCGTGGCCGACGACGACGGCAGCCGCTGTGCGCAGGGCCAGAACGGACCGGTGTGGTTTCTGGCCGGCACCTACGACCCGCGCCGCGTGACGCGCCAGTGCCGGGTGCCGGCGGGCAAGACGCTGTTCTTCCCGCTTGTGAATGTGCTGGCCGTGCCGCCGGACGACGAACGCGAGGCCTGTGCCTCGCTGATGCTGCGCGCCGAGGAAGACAGCGACGCGCCCGCGGCCCTGGTGCTGGAGGTGAACGGCCGGCGCTACAGCGGGCTGGAAGCCCACCGCCAGGCCACGCGCGGCTGCTTCCTGGTGGCGCCGCAAGACGACGCCCCGGCGGCCGGCAACGGCTATTACGTGGCGTTCGGGCCGCTGAAGCCGGGCCGCTACACGCTGAACTTCGGCGGCATCCTGCCCAACCTGGCCCAGGCCGTGACCTACACGCTGGACGTGCGCTGACGCGCCGCGGGCCGCACGTCCGGCCCTTGCCGCCCTAGCGCAGGGACGAATTGCCCCGCCCCCGCCCCGCTTTTGCCCGCACCGGCGGCCCGCCGGGCGCCTAGCATTTCAGGCCTATGCGCCGCCTTGCCTGCCTTTGCACCGCCCTGCTGAGCCTGGGTCTGACCCTGGCCGGCTGCGGCACGCCCAGCCAGCCACTGCCCATGGTGGTGACGCCGGCCGACGCGCTGCAGATTCGCGGCTGGGTGCCTGACGCCCTGAAGGCCCAGGTGGCCGCCGCCCCCGTGCAGGGCGGCCAGGAGACCGGGCGCTGGTGGGGCTCCAAAGTCAGCGCCGAGGCCATGCAGCTGGCGCTGGATGAATCGCTGTTCGCCGTGGGCATGAAGTCCCTCGCGCCGCAGCCGGCCGCGCGTTTCGAACTGCAGGCCGAACTGGTGCAGCTGGACCAGCCCCTGATCCCCGCCGCCGGCGTGACCGTGGGCGTGGCGGTGCGCTACAGCCTGGTGGACAAGGCCAACGACGGCCGCATCGTCTACCAGCGGCGCATCACCAACACTGAAGACGCCCGGCTGGGCGAGGCCATCCTGTCGCCCAGCGAGCGACTGCGCATCGCCAACGAGCGCGCCCTGCGCGCCAACATCGACTTGATGCTGCGCGACCTGGTGGCCCTGCGACCTTGATGCCTTGATGCTGTGCGGCCGGCCCCGGGGCCTCAGCCGCGCAGCTCGTGCTGGCGCCGGCCGGCCGTCCACCACAGCAGCACCGCGCACAACAGCCCGCCCACACTGGCGGCACCGAAGAAGGCCATCATGGCGTCGTAGCCGGCCGGGTTCGTCGCGCTGGCGCCGGCGCGGTCGTTCAACCACCCCGCCACCACGTTGGCGCCCCCGATGCCGGCGTTCTGCACCACCCACATCAGGCCAATCGCCGTTCCCAGGCGCTGCGGCGCCACCAGCCGGCTGGCCAGCGGCCACATGACGGCCGGCACCAGCGAGTAGCTGATGCCGATCAGCGCCGTGGCGATCCACAGGCTCCAGGGTGTCAGCGCCAGCACCGCCAGCGCCACCGGCAGCAGCAAGGCGCCGAACATCAGGAAGGGCGCGTACCGCCCGCGCCGGTCGCACAGCCAGCCGAACGCCGGCGTGGCGAACACCGCGGCCAGGAACACATAACTGTTCATCTCGCCGGCTTCGGCCAGATCCAGCCCGTGCACATGCTGGAAGTACTTGATGGAGAAGGTGCTGCGAAACGCCAGGATCACGGCGTACCAAAGCACGCACAGCACCAAGAGATACCAGTAGGCGCGGCCGAAGTGCAGCAGGTCCCGCCACACGAAGGGCTCACCGGTGCGCGAGGTGGGCAGCAGCCCCGCCCGGCGCGGCCCGCGGTCGATGCCCCAGTACACCAGCGCCGCCACACACGAAGTGACGGCCATGACCGCCGCAATCACCAGCGGCGGCTGCCAGCCCTGGGCGTAGGCGGTGGCGAACCACGTGGGCGACATGTCGGCGCTGTAGGAACCGATGCGGCCGATGGCCAGCGTCACGCCCATGGCCAGCGCCACGTTGCGGCCCGGGCCGTGGAAGTAATCGGCCACGGCCGCGAGCGAGGCGATGCCCATGGTTTCGGCGCCGATGCCGAACAGCAGCCGGCCCAGCGCCATGCCGGTGAAGTCCGGGCTGAACGCGGTGAACAGCGCACCGGCCAGGCACACGAGGCCGGTGGCCAGCGTCATGAAGGCCGCGCCGAACCGGTCCACCAGCAAGCCGCCCACCAACACCAGCACCACGTTGGGCAGGCTGTAGATGGCGTTGAGCAGACCGATCTGCGCGTCGCTGAAGCCGCGTTGCTGCTGCAGCAGGTCGGCCACCGGGCCGATGGCGTCGTAGCAGTAGTAGTTGCCGTAGCCCGACAGGGCCACCAGCAGCACCACCAGCCAGGCGCGGGTGCGGCTCACGGCCGCGGGGGAAGCGTGGGGGGTGGGCGTCATCGCGGTGGGGTCTGGAACCAAGGGCAAGAACGGTGGAAAGCGCGGGCACCAGCGGCGAAACCGAGCGGCTCGGCCGCCCGGCTCACAGCTTGCGGTGGGCCAGCGCCGGTAGCTGCTGGCGCACCTGGGCCAGGCGCGCCGGGTCCAGCTCGGCCAGCACCACGCCCTCGCCTTCCGGCAGCACGGCCAGCACCTCACCCCAGGGGTCGATGACCAAGCTGTGCCCCCAGGTGCGGCGGCCGTTAGGGTGGGTGCCGCCCTGCGCCGGCGCGATCACGTAGCACTGGTTCTCCACCGCGCGGGCGCGCAGCAGCAGCTCCCAGTGCTTCTCGCCCGTGGTGTAGGTGAACGCTGCCGGCACGGCCAGCAGGTCGCAGCCCGCGTAGGTGCGGAAGAGCTCCGGGAAGCGCAGGTCGTAGCA
The DNA here is from genome assembly GCF_043555935.1 of Pelomonas baiyunensis. Lineage (NCBI taxonomy): Bacteria > Pseudomonadati > Pseudomonadota > Betaproteobacteria > Burkholderiales > Sphaerotilaceae > Roseateles > Pelomonas baiyunensis. The sequence goes on from NZ_JBIGIB010000004.1 coordinate 153,842, forward strand.
GACCGACAGCCCCACCCGCACCTCGCCCGCCTGGAACTCCGTGGGCGTGCTGCCGGCTTCCAGCACCCGGCCCTCGTCGTAGCTCTCGCGGCCGTTGTCGAAGGCGAACAGGTGGATCTTGTCGTAGCGCGCCACGCACGCGCCGCTCGGGTCGTACACCAGGGTGCTGTTGCGCACGCGGTCGGGCGTGTCGCCCTTCAGCGGCAGCGTGCCGCCGATGACCCACAGGCCCAGCTCCCGCGCGGCCGTGGCCAGCAGCGCCTGGATGGGGCCGTGGCCCGGCGTCTCGGCGATCGCGAGCTTGTCGCCATCGTGCGCGCCAATCAGGCAGAAGTACTCGGGCAGCGCCGCCAGCTGCGCGCCCTGGGCGGCGGCGTCTTCCAGCAGGCGGCGGGCGGTGGCGAGGTTGGCGGCCACATCCGGGCCGGACACCATCTGCAAAGCGGCAACTTTCATGGCCGCGATGCTAGCCGCGCCTCAGGGGCCGCTGGCCGCCTTGGCCGGCAGCGCCGGCTCCACCTTCTCGACCTTGGGGTCGTCCCAGGTGCCGGTGATGTGGAACTCGCGCGTGTTGGCCGCGGCGACCGGGCGGCTCAGGATGAGCTGCGCCAGGAAGGCACCCAGCGCGATGGCCGGGTTGATGGCCGCGTACGCCAGCGACGCCCCGCCGGCCGACACCTCGGGCACCACCACCACGCGCAGCTTCTGCGTCTCGGCGGCCAAGTCGGTGCTGCCGTCCACCAGCACCGCGGCCTGCAGCCCGCGGATGCGGATGTTGTCGCTGCGGGCCACGCCGGCGGCGATCTTGACGTCGCCGGTCACGCCGTCGAAGGTGAAGCCTTCGGCGAACACGTCGCGGAAGTCCAGCAACAACCGGCGCGGCAGCGACTGCAGGCTCAACACGCCCAGCAGCCGGCCCACGCCGGGCTCGGCCTTCAGGAAGGTGCCGGTGTCCAACTGCACGTTCAGCGAGCCGGCCATGCTGGGGTAGTGCGGCGCCAGGGGCGAGCCGTCCCAGCCCACTTGGCCCGCCAGCACGCCCTTGCCACCGCGCAACACCTCGCCCTGGCCCAGCCGGGCCAGCAGCTTGCCGGCGTCGGCGATGTCCAGCTTCCAGTCGAGCTGGGTGCGGCGCTTGAGCAGCGCGTCGCCGGCCTTTTGTGCGGTCCACACACCGCTGGCCTGCAGGCTGGCCTCGGGCGACTGGATCTGCAGCTTCTCCAGCTTCCAGTCGCGTGCGGCGGCGGGCGCCTGGGCCAGCACCTCCAGCCGGCCCAGCCGCTTGCCGCGCAGCTCGAAGTCGTCCACCTCGATGTCCAGCGAGGGCAGCGGGCCCGCGGCCGCGTCGGGCTTGGCCGGGTCGATGAGATCGCTGACCGAATCGACCTCCTGCTTGGGCAGCGACAGCCGCGTCAGCCGGGCCTGCACGGTGTCGACATGGCCACCGCGCACACCGCGCAGATCGATGCGACCGGCGATCTGCTCGGCATCCACCTGCACGCGCCAGTGCGCGCCGTCGCGCGTGACCTGGGCCGAGGCCCGACCCAGCGACCGGCCCGCCACCTTCAGCGCCTGGCTGCGCAGCGCGATCTGGCTGGGCAGCAGGCCCACGTCGTCGCCCTCACTCCCCGCCGCACCGGTGACGGCGGCGCTCGTCAAGGCGCTCAGCCGCTGCTGCCAGGCGTCCAGGTCCAGCGCGGCGGTGTTCACCTGCAGCAGCACGCCGCTGGCCGGCAGCGCGGGCAGCTTGTCTTGCACCGCCAGCGCGCCGCGCAGCACCTGCGAGCTGGCGCCCGACACATCGCGCTGCAGCTGCGCTTGCAGCAGCGGGGTGCCGCCGTGGCCCACCTCCAGGCGCAGCTCGTCGCGGCCCGCGGCGGTGGGCGTCATCAGCAGGCGCAGCGGCAGCACCGTGTCGGCCTCTTTGCGGCCGGGGGCTGGCAGGTCCAGCGCCAGGCCTTGCAGATTGCTGCTCACGCTCAACTCGCTGGCCCCCCCAGACGGAATCGCCAGCTGGAAGCGGTAGGCCGCCTGGCCGCTGGCCGCCTGGGCCAGGCGCGCCACCGCACCCAGCTCGGTCGCACGGCGAAGGCCGTCGGCCGTGGCCTGGCCCTGCACGGCAAAGCGCAATCCGCCGTCGCGCTGCGTGCCGCCCTCGATGCTCGCGTCGCCGCCCAGCAGCCGCGCCGTCACGCCGGCCAGCTGCAGGCCCCGGCGGTCGAAGTCCAGCCGGCCGCGCACGGCGCCCAGCGGCGGCAGCTCGGGCCGCAGCTTCAGGTCCCCCCCCGCCAGCTGCAGCTGGCCTTTCACGGCGGTCTGCGCGGTGTCGTCGAGCGGAATCGTCAAGCCCAGACGCAACCCGACCGGCCCAGGCGCGGTGGTGGTGCTGAGCGCATGGCCCAGCCACTCGTCCAGCGGCGAGGCCCGCACGAAGCGCAGCAGGTCGGTGCCCGCGCCGCGGCCAGCGCCGTCCAGCTGCAGCACGCGGCCGTGGTGCAGGTCCTTGATGCCGCCGCTCACGCCGGTGAGCTCATAGCCCAGCACCTTGGCCCGGCCGTCGCGAATGGCCATGCCGGCGCGCTCGAACACCAGTTCCGCGTCCACCGCCTCCAGCGCCGGCCAGGTGGGTGCAGCCCCGTCCGCCGGCGGCACGTAGGCCAGCGTCACGCCCTGGGCCTGCGTGGCCACGCGGAAGATGCCGCTGGACTTGGGCGCATCGAACGGAAACTCGGCCAGCTCGCCCTTCAGCCGCACGCTGGTGTTGCGCGCCTCGCCGGCCAGGATGGCGCGCGACACATAGCTGCGCGTGTTGGGCAGGCTTTGCGGGATGTAGCGGGCCACCCGGGTGGCCTCCACCCGCTGCACCCGGCCGCTCAGGTCCAGAAAGCCCGGCGTGGTGGCACTCGCCGGCCGCCGCCAGGCCACGTCGAACTCGCCGCTCAGGTCGGGCGTTTGCAGTTGCAGGTCGCGCAGGCGCAACTCCACCTCGGCGGGCGCCTTCGCGCCGGCGGCGGGCAGCGTCCAGCTCATTTGCGTGCTGAGCCGCGAGATCGGCAGGCGCGGGTCTTCAAACAGCCCCGGCAGTTCAACCTGGCCGTCTTGCACGGTCAACCGGGCCTGGCCGCCGCGTTCATTCGCGTCCAGCGCCAGGCTGGCGCCTTGCAGGCCAGGGCGGCCGATGCGGCCGGGCGTGTCCGCCGGTTTGGGCGCCACGCCCAGGCCGTCCAGCTGCGCCTGCACGCGGTAGCTGCGCGGGGCGTCCAGCGGGCCCTGCCATTGGCCGGTCAGGGCGGTCAGCACGCCGCGCGGCTCGAGCTCGGTCAGCACCTGGTGGGCACGTTCACCCAGGGGCAGCCGCTGCGCGATCTGCGCCATCAGCGCAAAGTCCAGCCGCTGGGCGTTCACCTCGCCGCCCAGCACCGTGTCTTCCTGCTGGGCGCCGCGGCCCAGTTGCAGGCTCACGCCCCAGTCCGAGCGCGGCCAGGTCACGCCGTCGCCACTGACAAAGCCCAGCTGGCGCGCCTGCAGGCTCAGACCCTTGGCGGTGCGGGACAGGTCCAGCCGACCCTCGATGTGGTCCAGGTCCAGCTCCGGCGCGCCGTTCAGCAGCCGCAGCCGCACCGCGCGCAAGGCCATGTCCAGCGTCGCGCCCACGGGCTGGCCGTCCTTGATCTGGCCCCAGGCGCGCACCGCGCCGTCGCCCTCGGTGAGCTGAAACGGCAGGTCCACGTGCCGGCGCAGCTGGCGCAGGTCGGCCCGCGGCAGGTCGGCGTACAGCTGACCGCTCCAGTGCTGGAAGTCGCCCGGGCGCTGCAAGAGCGCCTGCGTGAACTGGCCACGCACCGAGAAGCGCTGGCCCCAGTCGGCCGGCGGCGTGGCGTCCAGCCGCAGCGCGTGGCGGCGCAGGCTGTTGCGCATCACGAAGTTCAGGTCCGACAGCTCCAGCGGCTGCGCCTCGGCGCGCTTTTCATCCACCCAGCGCACGCGGCCGCGCACGATGGCCAGCTCGGGCTGGCTGAAGAGCCAGTCCATGCCGGCTTCGGTGGTGCTGGCGTCGGTCTTGTCGGCCTCGTTCACGTCCAGGCCGGCGATGAAGATGCGGCCTTGGGCGTCGCGGCGGATCACCAGCTCCGGCGCATCCACCAGCAACTGGGAAAACCGCGGCTGCAGCACCAGCAGCGACTGCGCCGACAGCACCGCCGCCACCCGCGGCAGGCGCAGCGCCGGGCGGCCGGCCGGGTCCAGCACCTGCACGTCGCCCAGTTCCATGCGGGGCATCCAGCCGCCGCTTTCCACGGTGACGCGGCCGATGCGCAGCGCTACCCCCAAGGTCTTTGAGGCTTCCCGTTCCAGCCAGGGGCGCCACTCATTGGCGTGCGGGAGAATGACCCAGTGCAGCACCGACCACGCGACCACCGCCAGGCCCCACACCAGGGCCAGGCCCAGCAGCAGCCAGCGCAGGCTCATCCAGCACAGGCGCAAAGGCCAGCGCGTGGCGCGGGTGCAGTGATGGAGGGCGGCCGAGAAGATGTCAGACACGGAAGGCGCGTGGAGAAAAACCGGCCGGCAGGCAATCTAGCACAGGGTCATGAACGCAACGTTTCCTGTTCTTGCTGAGCACAGTCGCTATGTGCAGCGGGTGCGGCGGCGCTACGGCGCCGAGCTGGCGCTGCTGCCGCCGGGCCTGCCCGACCGCGCCGTCATCGACGCCCTGATCACCACGCTGCTGGGCAACCGACCGCTGGCCAGCGCCCTGCGCGTGGCGCGCCACCTGGTGTTGGAACGCCTGGCGGTGCTGGACATCGAACAGGCCGCCCCGGTGGAACACGTGACGCTGGCCATGACCCACCTGGCCGAGGTGACGCTGGACCGCGCACTGACCGCCGCCCGCGCCGAGCTGGACGAGATCCACGGCGCCCCGCGCACCGCCGACGGGCAAGACATCGCGTTCTGGGTGCTGGGCATGGGCAAGCTGGGCGCCCGTGAGCTGAACGTGTCGTCCGACATCGACCTGATCTATGTGTACGAGGACGACGGCGCCACCCACGGCCCCCGGCCGCTGACCGCCCACGAGTACTTTTCCAACGTCGCCAAACGGCTGTACGCGCTGATTGGCGACGTGACGGACGACGGGCAGGTGTTCCGCGTGGACCTGGCGCTGCGCCCCAACGGCAAAAGCGGCCCGCCGGTGGTGAGCCTGGGCATGCTGGAGGAGTACTTCCTGGTGCAGGGCCGCGAGTGGGAGCGCTTCGCGTGGCTCAAGAGCCGCGTCGTGGCGCCGCTCGCCGGCCTGGGCGCCCCTGGCGACCCGCGCACGCTGCAGCTGCGCCAACTCGTCACGCCCTTCGTGTACCGCCGGTATCTGGACTACGGCGTGTTCGAGGGCCTGCGGCAGCTGCACGGCAAGATCCGCAGCGAGGCCAAGGCCCGCGCCGCCGGCCGGCCCGAGCGCGCCAACGACGTGAAGCTGTCGCGCGGCGGCATCCGCGAGATCGAGTTCATCGTGCAGCTGCTGCAGGTGGTGCGCGGGGGGCAGTTCCCGGAGATCCGCACCCGCTCCACCGTCAAGGCGCTGGGCTGCGTGGCCGCCCGCGGGCTGATGAAGCCGGAGACCGCGCAGCGCCTGATCGACGCCTACGTGTTCCTGCGCCGGGTGGAGCACCGCATCCAGTTCCTGGACGACCAGCAAACCCACTGCCTGCCGCAGGGCGACGCGGACCTGGCCTGGATCGCAGCATCCATGGGGCTGAAGTGCAGTCGGGAGACTTGTGAACTGTTCGAGCAACTCGGCGAGGTGCGCGAGCTGGTGGCCAACGAGTTCGACGCGTTGCTGCACGAGGGCACCGGCGCGGCGGGGGGCGGCTGCAAGGGCGGCCAATGCGGCGGCCCCAAGCCGACCATGGACGGCGAAGACTTCCTGAACGGCCTGCCCGCCCCGCTGGCGGCGGCCGTGCGCACCCTGGCCGAAACGCCGCGCGTGCAGGGGCTGCGCGAGGAATCGCGCCAGCGCCTGGCCAAACTGTTCCACCGCGCGGCACAGGCCGTGGCGGCGGACGAATGCTCGATGGACGCCGCGCTGCGCTTTGTGGACTGGGTGGGCCCGCTGCTGCGCCGCGAAAGCTACCTCGCGCTGCTGGTGGAGCGCCCGGCCGTGCAGCAGCGCCTGCTGCGCCTGCTGGGCCTGGCACGCTGGCCCATGCGCTACCTGATGCAGCACCCGGGCGTGATCGACGAACTGGCCGACCCGCTGCTGCTGACCGCCCGCTTCGACCGCGACGCCTTCATCGCCGACCTGCTGGACCGCGAGCAAGGCTGGGTGCGCAGCGGCGAGGCCGACGAAGAAGCGCTGCTGGACACCCTGCGCCGCGCCCACCATGCCGAAGTCTTCCGCACGCTGGTGCGTGACGTGGAAGGCCGCATCACCGTGGAGCAGGTGGCCGACGACCTCTCGCTGCTGGCCGACGCCGTGCTGCAAGTGGCCATCCAGTGGGCCTGGGCCCTGTTCAGCAAAGCCCACCGCCCCGACCCGCGCCTGGCCGTCATCGCCTACGGCAAGTTGGGCGGCAAGGAGCTGGGCTACGGTGGCGACCTGGACGTGGTGTTCGTCTTCGACGACGAGGATGAAAACGCCAGCGAGATTTACGGCGCCTTCGTGCGCCGCCTCATCACCTGGCTGACGCTGCGCACCGCCGCGGGCGAGCTGTTCGACATCGACACCGCGCTGCGGCCCAACGGCAACTCGGGCCTGCTGGTGACGTCGCTCGCCCACTTTGAGGCCTACCAGACCGGCCGCGGCAGCAACACCGCCTGGACCTGGGAACACCAGGCCATCACCCGGGCCCGCTTCTGCGCCGGGCATGCCGACCTGGCCGAACGCTTCGAGGGCGTGCGCCGCCAGGTGCTGACCGCCCCCCGCGACGCCGAGGCGCTGAAGCGCGAGGTGCAGGCCATGCGCGAGAAGGTGCGGGCCGCCCGCCCGGTGCGCGCCGGGCTGTTCGATGTGAAGCACAGCGAGGGCGGCATGATGGACGCGGAGTTCGCGCTGCAGTGCCTGATCCTGACCCACGGCGCCCAGCACCCCGGGTTGCTGGACAACCTGGGCAACATCGCCCTGCTGCAACGCTGCGAAACCGTGGGCCTGTTGCCCGCCGGCGTGGGCACGGGCGCGGCCAACGCCTACCGCGAGTTGCGCCGCGTGCAGCACAAGGCCCGGCTGGACGAACAAAGCACCGCGCTGGACGCCGATGCCGCCGCACCGCTGGCCCCGCACCGGGCAGCCGTGCAAGCGCTGTGGCACGCGGTGTTTGGCTGAGCCGCTGGGGTCTTTCCGGGTCTTGCCAGGTTGACGCGGTGAGCGGCCCGGCCGCCTACCGCAGCGCCAGCTCCACCGTCAGCTGGTTGGCCTCGCCCACCCGTTCATACGCCAGCGCGCGGGCATAACGCCGCAGCAGGTGGATGCCCCAGCCGCCGGGGCGGGCCTCATCCAGCGTGGCGGGTGCCACCGGCGTGGGCCGGGCCAGCGGGTCGAACGCGATGCCGCGGTCGGTGAGGCGCAGCACCAGCGCGTCGTGCACCACCCAGGCCTGCAACTGCACCGTGGCCCGCTCCACCTCGGGCGGGTGGGCGTGCAGGATCTGGTTCATCAGCAGCTCTTCCAGCACCACATCCAGGCCGAACATGGCGCGGGCGGAGGGCTGGTGCGGTGCCAGCAGCGCGTGCAGGGCCTCGTGGGCCACGGCACACGAGGCCAGCTCACACAGCAAGCTCAGCACCAGCGCAGCCGGCGTGGCGGGGGCGACAGCCTCGGCGCGTCCAGTCATGCGTGCACGGCTCGCCCCGGGGCCGACTCAGCCTGCCGCCAACGCGGACCGGGCCTCGGCCTCGTCGGCCACCACCGGGATGATCTGGTCGATGGCCACATGCTCCAGCACCTCGTGCACCAGCGGCTGGGCGCCGAACAGCACCATGCGGGCGCCCTTGGCCTTGAGCGAACGGGCGGCCGTGATCAGCATGCGGATGCCCAGCGACGCGAGGAACTCCACGCCGCGCAGGTCCACCATCAGGTGCTGGCCCGGAGCCACGGCGGCGGCGTTGAGCTTCACCTCGGTGCGGTCCACCGCGGCGGCGTCCAGGCGGCCTTGCAGGCGCAGGCAGTTCACGTGAGGTTCCAGGGCGATGACTTCGATGTCCATGTCGGGCCTTCAACAAGCAAGCCGACCTTCTAACGGCGCCACGCTACGCAAATGTGACAGCGAGCAGGGAAAAATCATCTCCCAGCGGCCCCGGCTTGGCCTGACCGAGCACGGCGTGCTGCAGCCAGTGGGCGGGCGAGGCGTCGTCCGCCGGCACCTGGCCCAGCCAGGGCAGCAGGTCGTCCAGCCCCCAGTCCCGGCCGTCGCGGCCCTGCAGCTCGAACACCCCGTCGCTGAACACGAACAGCCGCGCACCCGCCGGCACGCCCACCTCGGCCGCCGTGAACGGCACCTCCGGCACCGCCCCGATGAGCAGGTTGCGGGTGCGCAGCGCCTGCAGCGGGCCGCCGTCGGCCGGGGCCAGGTAGGCCGGGTGGTGGCCACCTGAGGCGTAGCGCAGCGTGCGGCGGGTGCGGTGGAACACGCCGTACCAGATGGAGAACATGCGCCCGTCGTGGCTGTCCATCTGGAACATGGCGTTGAGCTGGCCCAGCACCTGCGCCGGATCGCGGAAGTCCGCCCCGGGCAGCAGCCGCTGGCGCAGCACGTTCATGACCGACACGCTGTGCACCGCCGCACCCACGCCATGGCCTGACACATCGATCAGGTAGCAGGCGAAGTGCTCGTCATCCAGCATCACGTGGCCGAAGGCGTCGCCGCCCAGCGCCGAGCAGGGCTCGAAACACCAGTCGGTGCGGATGTCGCCCTGCAGCACCCGGGCCGGCAGCAGCGACTGCACGTAGCGCCGGGCCTTGTCCAGGTCATGCGCCAGCTCGTCGGCCACGGCCACCTCGGCGGGCGTGCGGAACTCGTGCACGAACACCTGGCGGCCGATCTGCAGCCGCATGCCCTGGGTGAGGCGCACGCTGCCCTGCACGCGCCGGCCTTCCACAAAGCTGCCGTTGGTGGAATTGAGGTCGGTGAGCCAGGCGTCGCCCTGGTGGCCGCGCGCCACCACCTCGCAGTGCAGGCCCGACACCTCGGGGTCGGCCAGCAGCACCTCCGCCGGCGCCCGCCGCCCCAGCCGCAGGGGCTCGCGCCCAAAGCGCAGCCGCCGGCCGGGCTCCAGGCCCTCCAGTTGCAGCAGGTAGTGCTCGCGCCCCTCCACCACCCGCACCTGCGGGCGCGCGACGGTTTTCATCACGGTGGTGCGGTCGTCGGAAGCGAACTCGGTGTCGCCGGGAGCGTCGGTCATGGCCAGATCACGAGGGCAAATCGCAGCAGGGCGCGAGCGTACCCGCGCCGCGCCCTGCCCCGCGAGGTGCAAACTGCCGTCCGTCATGTCGCCTCACCTTGTTTCGCCCCCTCCCACCGGCCCGCGCACCTGGCTGGCGCTGTGCGCGGGTCTGGCCGGTTTGGCGGTGCTGGCCTGGCTCTGGCCCGGCGGGCGCGACCTGCTGGCCTGGCGGCCGGACTTGGCCGTGGCGCAGCCGTGGCGGCTGCTCACCGCCGCCCTGGTGCACTGGAGCCCGCTGCACCTGGCCGCCAACCTGGCCGGCTGCGCGGTGCTGGCCCTGCTGGGCGCCCGGGCGGGGCTGCACGCGCGCCACGCCGCCGCGGGCGTGTTGGCCTGGCCGCTGACGCAAGCCGGCCTCTGGCTGCGGCCCGACCTGACGCTGTACGCCGGGCTCTCCGGCGTGCTGCACGGCCTCACGGTGGTGGCCGCCCTGGCGCTGCTGCAGCAGGCCGGCCGGCCCCGGCGCATCGGTGCGGCGGTGCTGGGCGGGCTCACGCTCAAGCTGTGGCTGGAAACGCCGTGGGGCGCAGCCGTTCAATCGGTCGCGGGATACGACTTCGCGGTGGCGCCCTTCGCCCACCTGAGCGGCGCCATCGCCGGCGCGCTGGCCTGTGCCTTGACTGCCTGGCCGCCCCGCGCCGCCGACAATGCGCGCATCTGACGACATCTGAGGTTCCCCATGGGACGTGAAGCCACCTGCACCGCCCGCGTGGGCGACGAGACCGCCGAGGTCACCGCCCTGCTCGAATCCACCACCGTGGTGCTGCGCGGCGCGCTCAAGCACAAGTGGGCGATTGCCGCCCTGCAACACCTGCGCGTGGACGGTGACGCCCTGTGCTTTGACGCCGACGGCACGGCCGTGGCCCTGACGCTGGGCGCCGCCGAAGCCGGCAAATGGCTCAAGAAGCTGCAAACCCCGCCGCCCACGCTGGCAGCCAAGCTGGGCGTGAGCCCCGCCGCCCCGGCGCTGCTGATCGGCCCCACGGTCGGTTCGCTGGACCCGGCGCTGGCCGAGGCGTTGGCCGGCGCCATCACCACCAACATGCGCGAAGCCCGCATGCTGGTGGCGGTGCTGAGCAAGCCGTCGGAGCTGCCACGCATGGCCGAGTTCCATGCCGACATGATCTGCAACACCGTTTGGGTGGTGCACGGCAAGGGGCCGGACGCCAGCCCGTCGGACGCCGAGGTGCGGCTGTCCATGCGCGGCTGGGGCTATGTGGACAACAAGACCAGCGCCGTGTCCGACACCCTCACCGCCACGCGCTACGTGCGCCCCGCCGCACCACCCGCCGCCGCCAAGAAGGGCGGCAAGAAGAGCAGCGGCAAGCGCTGAAGCAGCCGCACCCGCTGATCAGATGACGTTGGCCTCGCGCAGGGGCCGGCCGTCCCGCAGGCGCTGCGGCGCCAGTGGCTCGATCAGCGGCGCGTCCAGCCCCGCCACCAGTCGCGCCAGCGAATGCCCCACCGCGGGCGACTGCTGCATGCCGTGGCCCGAAAACCCGCAGGCCGTGTAGCCGTTGGCCCAGCCGGGCAGCCGGCCGGCCAGGCCGTTGTGGTCGAACGCATTCATCTCGTAGTAGCCCGCCCAGGCCGAGCGCACGCGCAGGGCCTGCAGGGCCGGCACGCGGGCCGCCAGCACGGGCCACAGCCGCTCGTCGAACAGGCCGTGGTCGATGGCGTGCAGCGGCAGGTCGTCGGCATCGTCACCGCGCGGCGGGCCGCCCGCCAGCAGCAAGCGGCCCTCGGGCCGGAACCAGAAACCGCTGGGGTCGATGACCAAGGGACACCCGGGCAGCTCGGCGGGCGTTTCCAGCACAAACACATCGCGCTTCTTGGCGTGCACCGGCAGCGTCACGCCCAGTGCAGCGCCCAGCGGCGCGCTCCACGCACCGCCTGCCAGCACCACGGCGTCGCCCGCGTGGGTGCTGCCGTCGGCGCAGCGCACGTGGCTGATGCGCTCACCCTGCGTGTGGAAGCCCACCGCCTCGGCCGCCACAAACCGCACGCCGCAGGCCTGCGCCTTGCGCCGGAACGCGCGGTGCAGGGCCGGGCCATCGAACCAGCCTTCGCCGCTCAGACCCAGCGAGCCCAGCGCCAGGTCATCCACCGCCAGCCATGCAAACCGCGCGGCCAGGGCGGCCGGGTCCAGCAAGGCCACGTCCACCCCTTCGGCCCGCTGCGTGGCGTGCACGGCGCGCAGCGTGGCGGCGCCGGCCTCGGTGGCCAGGTACAGGTAGCCCGGCTCCACCAGGCCCAGCGCGGGGCGGTCGTCGGGGGTGGCGAGTTCGTCCGCCGCGCGGCGCAAGAAGGCCAGGCTCCAGCGCGACAGCGCGATGTTGGCCGGCTGCGAGAACTGTTGGCGGATGGAGCTCAGCGACAGCGAACTGGACGCTTGCGCGTAGCTCGGGTCGCGCTCCAGCACCGTCACGCGGGCGCCGTGGTCGCGGGCCAGAAAACACGCGGTGGCCGCCCCCATCACCCCACCGCCGATCACGAGGACATCGCTCATACTGGCAGCATAGGCGCATGACCGCTCGCCAATCGCACCTCGCCCCGTCCGCCATCGCCCTGCTGCTGCTGTGCTGCCTGCTGTGGGGCATCAACCAGGTGGCGGCCAAGGCGGCGCTCACCGAGATCGGCCCGCTGTGGCAGGCGGGCCTGCGCTCGGCGGTGGCCGGCGCGCTGGTGTGGGCCTGGGCCGCGTCGCGCGGACTGCGCTTGTTCGCGCGCGACGGCAGCCTCGCCGGTGGCCTGTTGGCCGGCGCGCTGTTCGCGGGAGAGTTCGCCTGCATCTTCGTGGGCCTGCAGTACACCAGCGCCTCGCGCATGGTGGTGTTCATCTACCTGGCGCCGTTTGTGGTGGCCCTGGGCATGCCGTGGATCGCCCGGGGCGAGGCGCTGTCGCCCCGCCAGTGGGGCGGCCTGCTGCTGGCCTTTGGTGCCATGGCCTTTGCGTTTGCAGAAGGCTTCTCGGCGCCCGGCTCGCCGCAGCAGTGGTGGGGCGACGCGCTGGGCGTGGCCGCCGCCGTGCTGTGGGGTGGCACCACGCTGGCGATTCGCGCCACGCGGCTGAGCGCGGCGCCGGCCGAGAAGACCTTGCTGTACCAACTGGCGGTGTCGGCTGTGGCGCTGTGTGGCGCGGCGGCGCTGACGGGCGAGCCCTGGCCCTCGGCCTGGTCGCCCCGCTTGCTGGGGCTGTTCGGCTTTCAGGCGGTGGTGGTCACCTTCGCCAGCTACTTGGTGTGGTTCTGGCTGGTGCGGCAGTACGCGGCCACCAAGCTGTCGGTGTTCACGCTTAGCACGCCACTGTTCGGGCTGGTGGCAGGCGCACTGCTGCTGGGCGAAGGCATCAGCACGCGGCTGGTGGGCGCGCTGGTGGCACTGGCGGCGGGCATCGTGCTGGTGAACCGTTGATGTCACCGGCGCGCCAACCCGGCCGCGCCGGCCTGCCTAGACTGCCCGCTTCGTTTCAGGAGACACCCATGATCACGCTCTGCGGCATTCCGCTCTCGAACTACTACAACAAGGTCAAGCTGGCCCTGCTGGAAAAGGGCATCCCGTTCACCGAGGAGTACGTCAAGACCCACTCCCATGACGAGGCCGTGCTGAGCTGCAGCCCGCTGGGCAAGGTGCCCTTCATCAAGACGCCGCAAGGCGCGCTGTGCGAAAGCCAGGTGATTGCCGACTACCTGGAAGCCGCCTACCCCGACACCCCACGCCTGATGCCGGCCGACCCCTTCCAGGCGGCCAAGGTGCGCGAGCTGATCACCTACGTGGAGCTGCACCTGGAGCTGGTGGCGCGCGAGCTGTACGCCGAGGCCTTTTTCGGCGGCAAGGTGAGCGACGGCACCAAGCAGCGCGTGGCCCGCGTGCTGCCCGAGAACATTGCCGCCTTCAAGCGCCTGGCCAAGTTCGGCCCCTACCTGGCCGGTGACACCTTCACGCTGGCCGACTGCGCCGGCTGGGTGAGCCTGCCGCTGGTGGCCCTGGCCACCAAGACCATCTACGGCCAAGACCTGCTGGCCGCCGGCGGGGTGGACTGGAAGAGCCACGCCAAGCTGATTGGCGAGCGCCCGCACGCAGTGCGCGTGGCCGCCGACCGCAAGGTGGACCAGGAACGCATGCTCGGCGCCGCCAAGGGCTGAGCCTCTGAGGCCACCCGCGCCCGGCCCTGCGGGCGCCGCCTCAGCCCTGGGGCCGCATGCGCTCGGCCAGCGCGGGGTGGCCCCGCTCGGCCAATGCGTCCGCCGCGCCCTGGCGGTCGCGCACGTCCTTGTTCTGGCTGAGCTTGGACTTGCCCACCAGCGAGGTGAGCGTGATCTCGATGCCCACGATGTGGGCCAGCAGGCCGTCGATGAACTCGGGCGCGGAGTCCGTCATGCGCCAGGGTTGCGGCTCGGCCGCCTCGTGCGTGCGCGTGAGCCGCGCCACCACGCCGCGCACGAAGCGGGCGTCGTCGTGCACGGTCAGCGTGCCGTGGGCGTGCACCACCTCGTAGTTCCAGGTCGGCACCTGGCGGTGCGCCTCGTGCTTGCTGGGGTACCAACTCGGCGAGATGAAGGCCTCCGCCCCCCGGAAAATCACCAGCACAGGGGAGCCGCTCGGGCAGCGCTGCCACAGCGGGTTGGCCCGCGCCACATGCCCGCGCAGGCAGCCCAGCGGGCCCACGGAGGCATCCAGCTCGAACGGGATGTGGTCGGCGTCCAGCCCCTGCGGCCCGTGCGTCACCAGCGCGCCCAGCGGGTGCGCCCGCATCAGCCCGTGCAAGGCCTCGGTGTCAGTCACCGCGAAATGGGCAGGAACGTACATGGGCCAACCTCAGCCGTCAGTTCAACAGGAGGCGGGACTGTCGCACGCGGTGCGGCTCGCCGAAGCGTCCGCCAACGCACGCAACGCACGCAACGCACGCAACGCCCGCCACGCCCACAGCGCCAGCGGCAGGGCCACCAGCGACAGGCCCAGGCTCACCCCACCGGCCGCCGGCCACCCCAGGCGCTCGGCACACGCGCCCACCAGCGGTGGGCCCAACAACGCGCCGGAAGCCCCGCATTGCGTCAGCCGGCCGCTGGCCAGGGCCAGCCGGTCGTCGTGTCCGGCGGCGCGGGGCAGCAGGCCGAACACCAGGGTGGCGAACACGCCGGAGCACAGGTTCACCGCCACCGCCGCGCCCGCCCGGGCCTCAGCCGGCAGCGCGGTGCTGTAGGCCGCCAGGTACAGCACCCCCGAGCCCCCCAAGGACAGCAGCAACGCCCCGGTGAGATCCGCCTCCCGGCGCAGCAGGCGCGCGCCCACCCAGCTGGCCGGCACGTTGGCCAGCGCCGCCACCGCCGTCCAGGTGCCCGCCGCGGCCAGGTCGAGGCCGGCTTGTGACAACAGGCTGGGCAACAAGGCCAGCAAGCCCACCTCGGCCACGGCATAGAGGCCAAAGGCCGCCACCAGGGTGCCGATGAGGGCCCCCGTCTTTGGCGAGCCGGCCGCGTGGCGCGCTCCATCGGGCAGCGCCGCCTCAGCCCGGGGCCGCGCCGCGTGCAGCGCCACCGCCAGCGCCAGGCCGCCCAGCACGCTCAAGCCCTGGGCCGCACGCCAGCCCACCATGCCCGCCGCGTGGGCGTAAGCCCAGGCGCCCACCGCCATGCCCACCGGCACAAAGGTGCTCCACAGCGCCAGGGCCGCGGCCTGCCGGGCTGCCGGCGCCACGCGGGCCATCAACACCGGTGCGGCCACCACGACGGCCAGGTAGCCCAGGCTCTCCAGCAGCCGGCCGGCGGTCAGCACGCCCGGGGTGCGGGCGCACGCCGCCACGCCCGCGCCCAGCGCGAGCGACAGCGCCGCCAGCCCCAGCGCACGGTGCAAGCCCAGCCGGGGCAGCAGGCGGCCCGCCGTGCCGCCCAGCAGCGCGCCGCACACCTCGATCAGCGCCGTGATGCCGGCCATCGCCGCCAGGCCCAGGTGCAGGTCTTGCGCAATCAGCGGCGCCAGCGCCGCCAGCTTGCCCAGCTGGCCGGCCGCGAACACGCCGCAGAGGTAGTACAGGAAAATCTGGCGTCCGGCAGTCATGAAGGTGTGCGGCGTTGATGGTTCAAGAGCTGATTCCCGAGAGCAATGCGCGCCAGATCGGCCGCAGCCTGCGGTTGTGGCGTTCGCTGCGGCGGCTCAAGCAAAGCGCCGCCGCCGAGGTGTTGAAGGTGTCGCAAACCACCGTGTCCCGCTGGGAGGCCGGCACGGCCACGCCGTCGTTGGCCGACCAACACGCCCTGCGCGCCCTGATGACCGCGCGGCTGGACAGCGCCGCTGACTTCGCCCTGGCGCAACTGGTGCGCCAGAGCAGCCAGCCCATGCACCTGGTTTGCGACGTGAGCCACCGCCTGCTGGCCCTGTCGCCTGCGCGCGAGCGCTGCTGCCGGCGGCCGGTCTCCGAGCTGCTGGGCCAGGGCCTGTGGCGCTATGCCACGCCGCAGATCGTGGCGCAAGAAGCCCAGCTGGGCCGCCTCGGCTGGTTCGAGCCCGCGCCCGCCGCCGTGGAGTTCGACACCGACGCCTCGCCCGAGCAAGACATGCCGATTGAAAAGAGCCGCATGCGCTGGGTGCGGCTGCAGCTGTCGGACGGCAGCTACGTGCGCCTGACCGACACCGTGCCCCCGCCCCCCATGCTGAGCGCCGCCCACCGCCCGCGCTGACGCTGGGGTTTGCATGCGGCCACTCTAGAAAGCCGGCGGGTGGGCGTCGACGAATAAATTATTCAGGCGGGGTGTCGGTTCTCACTCATGCTGAAACCGGGGGCCCGCCAGTCGCGCGGGCTTAGACGCGGCTACCTCACGACACCTTGAACCGCCGTCTCACTGAAGATTGAACTTTCCCCAACGCGTTTCACTGAAGACAGAACTCTTCGGCGCAGATAGTCGCCTTCCTCTATCGCCTCCGCATCTCTCATGGTCACGCCGCTGGCTCCGTGCTGACCGTCGAACAATCCAGACTGCTCAACTCGACTCGCTTCGCCGCGATCACGCAAATAGCGGGGATCAACTTCCGAAACGCAGGCCCTGAGAGCGAGTAGGCCGTGTATAGCAGCCCAACTGCAATGCCAATCGGGCCGGCAGCGCCGGCCATAGTGAGCATTGCACCGCCGAACCCGAAGCCCAGCAACGCACCGCCTGCGGCCACATAGCCGGAGGTCAAGATGATTCCCTTCAGAACGATGAACTGAAGGGTGTTCAATCCGATTACACCCGTCAAGCCCGGCGCTGACATCACCAGGCCGCCTACAGTCCCGCCCACGTCCATGCCAGTGAACTTCACGAACTTGAGAACCTCTGAGAAGTTCACCTTCTTTTCGATGCCTCTCTCCCGAAGCGCTTGCTCAACGTCACGCGCCAGCGATTGCTTCTGCTCGTCACTCATACGGTCCAACGAGCGCTCCATCACCTTGAACAGGATGGCGCGCTCAAGGTCCTCCGTGGGCAGCTCGGCGCGTGTGGGAAGTTTGACCTGCCGAGCGACGATCCGAACAACGTCGTCGTAGGTTGGGAGTCTGGCGCCAGGTAGCGAGTACCCCGCAGCCTCGGCCAACTCTCGCGCCGCCCTTCGTTCCAGGCCTTCTCGCACCAAGCCCTGAATCTTGCTTCGATCGACTTTGAGCGACGTCGTCAGCAAGGGCTCCAGCTCGGTCTCACGGTCCATGGCCTTCAACACGGGCAACAGCGGACTGGCCACCAGCATTGCTTCAGTTTCCGCAGGATTCTCGGGCGAGTAGATGAGGTCCTTGAGCTGGCCAGTAATGGCATACACGGACCGACCAACCCTGGCAGCGGACTCAATCACGAATGTCTTGAGCGCCGCGATTTCCTTGGAACTGAGGGCCGACTTGAGCGAATCCAGCGCGAAGGAAATGACTCGCCGGATCACGTCGGCAGCCAGTGCAAAACCCTCACTTAGCTTGGCGATCAGTGCTTGCTGCTCTGCCTCTCTGAGCGCCTTCCAACCGAACCAGATCGCGCCAACGGCGGCGCACGTCGACGCAACCGGATTCGCGAGTGCTGCTGCACTCAGCACAGTTCCCACGGCGGACAACGGATTGCCCAGGAGCAACTGCCCGACAGCGATCAACACCACCGGCGCCGCGTACCCCAAGAGGAGCCCCTGCTTTGCGCCCTGCAGGACACGACCGGTTCTTGCTATCGATTCGTCAGGCGACGCTTCCATCGAAGCGATGTGCTGGTCAACAAAATCATTCAGGCTGCCCGCAACCCCATACAGGGACCGCACCGCCTTGGCCATGCTTGACATGCCAAAGACCGCGAAATCGAGCGCAAGCTGGCCCGTAGCCATGGTAGGTGGGTTCACCGGAAATCCTCCCTGTTGCGTCGGTAGCCGCGCAAGTTTTCGAGGAGGATGCCATAGGACCGACTTTGCGCAAACTGGTACGCGTGCATGGGCTTGAACTGAAGCCGGTCGAAGACATCCAGGCCTTGCCTGCATCGCTATTTGACGCCCCATAAGACCAGCCACAGCGTTGCAGCCAGCGCGACCGCAAGGAACGTCACGCCGCCCCACCACCGATCAAACGGTGAATCTCCCCGGGTCCAGTAGACACCTTCGAGCCTCAAACTGAGGCCCAATCGGAGGTGCCATGCAAAGCAACCAACCCTACCCAGAAGAATTCAAGGTCGAAGCGGTCAAGCAGATCACGGAGCGCGGCCACCGGGTGGCCGACGTGTCGGCCCGGATCGGCGTCAGCCAGCACAGCCTGTACAAGTGGATCAAGGTGTACTCGGCGCCTGCCGCCGAGCGGCAGGCGCGACGTCGGCGTCCCGAGTGGTTGATCTGGCCTTCCAAAGGATAGATCTTTCTACAGATCAAGCACTTAGAGCCCTGCAGTGCACTTCGCGGCTGGCTGGCCGAGTTCAGAGTTAAGCGCAAACAGTTCCAGACTCAGCGCAAACCGACAGCCGCTGCACCGCCCATCCCCCCAAATCTGCAGTTCATCGCGCCCCGCTTGGGGCGCCCCAGGCCCCGGCGATATGGTGTGCTACATCAGCAACACACCCCGGAGCGCCCATGACTCCCACCTGGACTGACCAGGCGCCGATTTACCAGCAGCTGGCCGACCGCTTGGCCGTGCAGCTGCTGGACGGCCACCCCTCGGAAGGCGAGGCCCTGCCCTCGGTGCGCGCCTTGGCGAGCCAGTACGTGATCAACCCGCTGACGGTGACGCGGGCCCTGCAGGCGTTGACCGAGCACGGGCTGATCGAGTCGCGCCGCGGGCTGGGCATGTACGTGACGGCCGGTGCCCGCGAGCGGCTGCGCAGCCAGGAGCGCGAGCGCTTTTTGCAGCGAGACTGGCCGGCTTTGCGGGCCCGGCTGCAGCGCCTGGGGTTGAGCGCCAAGGATCTGAATTGGGAGTCGACATGAACCTGATCGAAGTGAAGAACGCAACGCTGCGCTACGGCAAGAAGACGGCGTTGAACGAGGTGTCCATCACCGTGCCCGCGGGCCGCGTGGTCGGCTTGCTGGGCCACAACGGCGCAGGCAAGACCTCGCTGATGAAGGCGCTGGTGGGCCTGCTGCCCATGCAGGGCGAGGTGACGGTGCTGGGCCTGAACCCGGCGCACGACCGCCAGAAGCTGCTGGAGCAACTGAGCTACATCCCCGACGTGGCGGTGCTGCCGCGCTGGGCCACGGTGCGTGAGCTGATCACGCTGATGAGCCGGCTGCAGCCCAAGTTCAGCGCCGAGCGGGCGCGCACGCTGCTCAAGCGCACCAGCGTGGGCGAGGGCGACAAAGTGAAGAGCCTGTCCAAGGGCATGGTGGCGCAAACCCACCTGGCGCTGATTGCTGCCATCGACGCGAAGCTGATGATCCTGGACGAGCCGACGCTGGGGCTGGACGTGGTGTCGCGCAAGAGCTTCTACGAGATGCTGATCGACGAGTGGTGCGACGGCGAGCGCAGCGTGCTGATTTCCACCCACCAGGTGGAAGAGGTGGAGGCGCTGCTGAGCGACGTGATCATGCTGGACGAAGGCCGCGTGGCGCTTGCCATCAGCCTGGAAGACATCGACCGCCGCTTCGTGGCGCTGAACCACGACCCGGCCGCCGCCGACGCCATGGCCGCCGCCCACCCGCTGCTGCGCTACCGCGAGCAGGGCCGCACCACCAGCCTGTTCGACGGCGCCCCGCCGGAGCACGTGGCCAGCCTGGGCCAGCGCGTGCGCCCCAGCCTGGTGGACCTCTTCATGGCGCTGACGCGCAACCCGGCCCTGAACAAGGCCCAAGCCTGAACCCGGAGGATTTGCCATGACGACCCACATCCCAACCCTCCTGCTGCGCGAATGGATGCAGCACAAGCGTGGCTGGCTGATTGCTGCCCTGGCGCCGCCGCTGCTGTTTCTGACGATGCTGCCTTTCGGACAGGTGGAGGGCCTGCCCATGGAGAAGGCCGAGTTTGTCGGCCTCGTGATCCTTCTCGTCAGCACCGTGGCGGTCTACGGCATCTGCCTGCTGGTGGCCCTGTTCCAGTTGCCGGGCCTGGCACGGCGGGACACGCAGGACCGGTCCATCGAGTTCTGGTTGTCGCTGCCGGGTCGGCCCGCCGAAAGCGTGGCGGCCACGGTGCTGGCCCATGCCTGGCTGGCGCCGCTCGGGGGCGCCGTGGTGGGCATCTTGTTCGGTCTGCCGATTGCGATGGCCGTCATGGCCAGCAAAGGCGGGCTGGCCGCGATCACCAGCGTGAACTGGAGCGAGATCGTGACTGCTGCGGCACCGCTGCTGCTGCGCGCCCTGGCCGGCACGGCGCTGATGCTGCTGTGGCTGACGCCGCTGATCTTCGTGCTGATGGCCGCCTCGGCCTGGCTTAAGCGACTGGGCACGCCGCTGGTCTTGGTGGGTGGCGCTGTGGCGGTGGGCGTGCTCCACAAGGTCTACCGCATCGACTGGCCGCTGGAGGCGATCCAGGCCTGGAACATCCAGGTGAACACGACGTTCGTCAACCAGCCCAACCGCCTGCCGGATGCCTTGATGTCCGGCACCAACCTCTGGGCCTGGGCGTTGCAAGACTTCGGATATGCCCTGGCGGAGCTGGCCTCGCTGCAGTTCCTGGGCTGGGCCACCGTGGCGGTCGCGGGTTTTGCGCTGGTGGTGATGAAGCGCAAGCGCGGGGGGTGACCCCCCGGTTCGCCGCGCGCCAAGCGCGCGACGACGATGCAGCCAACAAAAAAGGCCCCGAGGGGCCTTTTTCTCATTGGGGATGCGGCGAGGCGCAGGCGCAGGCCCAGGCGAACCGGGGACGCCTCAAGGGGGCGATGGCACGGCGCGGGTGCGCTGGGGGTCGAACAGCGCGGACAACCGTTGCGCTTCGAAGTGCGCCAGCAGCGCGGGCACGCCGTGCATGCGGGCCCAATCCGCTTCCGCCGCGTGCAGCGGGATGACGTCCATCAACGCCAGCTGGGTATGATCCGCCAAGGGGCCGCTGCGCAACCGGCGCAACAGCAGCGCCTCGGTGAACGGCGCCGTGCCAGCGCCCAAGGTCACCACGGCAAAGCGTGCGCTCAGCAGGTCCGGATGCTTCAAACATTCAGCCCGCAGTTGCAGCAGCACCTGGGACCAACGGGCCAGCGTGCCGGCATGCGCGTCGGGCAAATCGGCGCGGATGTGCAGCGCAAGTTCCACCTGCTCGCCGGACGGGGCCAACAGGGGCACCTCGGCCCAGGTGATGCAGGTGTTAAACCGGCGGTTCGCGTGGGCAGGAGCGTGCAGCCAGCCCGCGCCGGCCGAGAGGCGCGCATCGGGCTGTTGCAACGGCCCGAACTGGTCAATCAACCACTGCCGAGCGCAAAGCCGCGCAGGTGTTGGCACCGGCGCGGCTGCCGCTTCCGGTGCGTCGGCACCGGCCCTGTCTTGCGCGCGCTGCGCGCCGGCTTGTTCCCGAAGCCAATCGGCCAGGTCGTGTTGCCCCAACCTCAGCGCCACATCCAACGCGGTTTGCGGTGGGTCACCATAGGCTTCGTTGACGTCCGCTCCGCGGGACAGCAACACCTGCATCACGGACAACGACCGGCCGACCACGGCATGCGCCAACACGGGCGTGGCACGCGCAGAGGCCTGTCTGACGGACGCCCCGTGCGCCAACAGCCACTCGCAGGCCGCGAGCTGCCCTTGGGCGGCAGCCACATGCAGCGGCGTTTGCGAACTGCCCTTTTGGCAGGCATCCAGGTCGGCGCCATGGCGGTGCAGAACGTCCAGCACCGCCACGCATCCGCGGCGGGCGGCTTGGTGGGCGAAACCACCCAGCGACATGCTGTTGAAGTGCACCGCCTCCGGGTGCGCCAACAACAGTGCTTCAACCGCTGAC
The DNA here is from genome assembly GCF_043555935.1 of Pelomonas baiyunensis. Lineage (NCBI taxonomy): Bacteria > Pseudomonadati > Pseudomonadota > Betaproteobacteria > Burkholderiales > Sphaerotilaceae > Roseateles > Pelomonas baiyunensis. The sequence continues at coordinate 175,614 of NZ_JBIGIB010000004.1, forward strand.
ACGTCCGCCGCGTCGATGGCCACCGCCATCTGGCGGACGACTGCGGGGTCAGTCATCGCGCATCGCGGGCCACAACCTGCCGCCTCGCGCTTCGGCGATCCAAGCGCTGAAGCACGCCGGGCAGGGCTGCGGCCAAGCGCAGGGTCAAGCGGGTGCCAGGCCAGGCGCCGGCGGCACGATGCGGGCGGCCATTTCCTTGCGGAAGCGGTTGAGCTCTTGCACGGTGGCGAAGCTGCGGTCCATCAGCAGGCTCATGTTGTGCAGGATGCGCTCAACGACCTTGGTTTCCCACACGGCGTCGAACTGGATCTGCTTGTCCAGCCAGCGCTCCAGCCACTCGGGGTCGGGCAGGCGGCTCTGGATGGTGTCGCGCGGGAACAGCTTGGCGTTGACGTGCAGGTTGGTGGGGTGCAGTGCCTGCGCGGTGCGGCGGGCCGAGGCCATCAGCACGCCGACCTTGGCAAAGGCGGCGCGGGCTTCGTCGCCGAACTTGGTCATGGCGCGCTTCATGTAGCGCAGGTAGGCACCGCCGTGGCGGGCTTCGTCGCGCGAGAGCGTTTCGTAGATGGCCTTGATGACCGGCTCGGTGTGCCACTCGCTGGCGCGGCGGTACCAGTGGTTCAGGCGGATCTCGCCGCAGAAGTGCAGCATCAGGGTTTCAAGCGCGGGGGCGGGGTCGAAATCGAAGCGCACTTCGTGCAGTTCTTCTTCCGTCGGCACGAGGTCGGGGCGGAAGCGCTTGAGGTATTCCATCAGCACGAGGCTGTGCTTTTGTTCCTCGAAGAACCAGACCGACATGAAGGCGGAGAAGTCGCTGTCTTCGCGGTTGTCACGCAGGAACATCTCGGTGGCGGGCAGGGCCGACCACTCGGTGATGGCGTTCATCTTGATGGTCTGGGCCTGCTCGTCGGTCAGCAGGCTGGCATCGAACTTGTCCCAGGGGATGTCGCTGTCCATGTTCCAGCGCACGGCTTCGAGTTGCTTGAACAGTTCGGGGTAAAGCATGGCGGGTCCTCGTTTAGAGGCGTGATTCTAAAAGTTCGCGCCAGCGCGCGACGGCCGGGCCGATGGCGGCCAGCCCACTCAGGCACTGCACACCGTCCAAGGCGGCAGGTTGACGAAGCGCCCGGCTGGCGCCGCCGGCCCAAAGCGCCACGCGGGCAGGCAGCATGGCGCGCAAGGCCTGCAGGCCGTCCAGCACCGCGCGGTTGGACAGCTGCACGCTGAAACTCAGGGCCACCACGTCCGCGCGGTGCACCTCGGCCGCGGCCGTCAACTGGCCCAGTGGCGTTTGCGCGCCCAGCGACAAGCACACCGCGCCATCCAGGCTCAGCAGCGCTTCGGCCATCAGCAAGCCCAACACATGGTGCTCGCCGGGCAAGGTGGACAGCAGCACGCGCGGGCCCGCGCCCGGCGCCGGTGACGGCAGCCCCTGGATGGCCTGGCGCAGCACCAGCTGCAAGGACTCGCTGAAGATGTGCTCCTGAAACACCTGCATCTCGCCGCCCATCCACAGCTCGCCCACGCGGGCGGTGAGTGGGGCGAACACCTCGGTCACGGCGCCCGCCAACCCGCGGCGCAGGATGGCTTGCGACAAGCCCCGGCGCAGGCCGTCCACGTCGTGCTGTTGCAGGTGGGTGATGCAGGCCTGCACCTCGGGTGCCTCGGCCGGCAGCACGCTTGCCGCCGCGGCGCGAGGGCGGGCCGCTGGGGCTTGCAGCAGCGCGTTCAGCGCTTCTTCGGTGGCGCCCACGATGCGCCCGGGGCGGTGGCCGCCGTCCATCAAGCGCTTGATGAGCCGCAGCTTGTGCACCTGCTCGGCGGGGTACAGCCGCTCGCCGGCCGCATCGCGCTGCGGCGCCGGGAAGCCATAGCGGCGCTCCCACACGCGCAGCGTTTCCTTGTGGATGCCGGTTTCGCGCTCCACCGCCGCAATGCCCATCGCGCCTGCGGCGGCGTTTGCATCCAGCAGGCCGGCGGCAGCGTAGTTCGGCTGTTCGCTCATGACAGGGGGCCCCTCGGTTCAGGTCCGTGGGTGGACAGAGTTTGCAATTTTGTCCTAGACAAATGTGAGACAAATCGATTTGTCCGGCGTAATATAGGCCGATCGAGCCGTTTTGCACAGGACAAATCTTCAACAACGCGCTGGATTGTCTGCTGTCGATGCGAACCCTTGCACTGTTTGCAACTGACGCCGGAAGATCCAGCCAACGGAGGGCCTTCAGACCATGACGACAACAATCGTCCCCCGAAGTGGTGACACATCCCACGAACTGCAGGCCGCCTCCCTTGCCACCGCCGGCACACTCCGTGGAAACCCGGGGCGCGCCACAAGCGGGCCGGGCGGGTTGCACCGCATATTTGGGTCGCTGAACCTCTCTGGCAGCAGAGCAGCAATCCTGGAGCCGTTCTCCTCCTCCTCCCTCCCTCCCTCGTTGGCTCCGGGGCGTTCGACGACTCCTTTTCTTCCCCGGGCTCGCGCCGATGGCGCGGGTCCGGCCCTCCTCCCGGGCGCGCACGCCACGCCCGCCCTGCAAGAACTGTTGCGCGGCCGTGGTCACCCCAAGGCCCCGGGCATCCGCACCGACAAGCGTGTGGCCGTCATCGGCGGCGGCATTGCCGGCTTGTCGGCCGCCTGGGCGCTGAGCGACCGAGCCCACGTCACGCTGTTCGAGGCGGGCAGCTACGCCGGCGGCCACACCCACACGGTCGATGTCACGCTGAACGGCATCACGCACGGCGTGGACACCGGCTTCCTGGTGTTCAACGAACGGACCTACCCGCTGCTGATCCAGTTGTTCCAGCAGCTGGGCGTGCAGGTGGCGCCCAGCGACATGAGCTTCTCCGCCCAGGTGCCGGGCGACGACGTGGAATGGAGCGGCAGCAACCTGGCCACCGTGTTCGCGCAGCACCGCAACCTGGTGCGCCCAGCGTTTTGGGGCATGTTGAACGACCTGCTGCGCTTTAACCGCCTGTGCACCGAACTGGCCTCCCGCGGGGAAGAAGCCGCGCTGGCTGAGCCGATTGGCGACTTTCTGGCCCGCCACCGCTTCGGCCGCGCATTCCGCGAGTGGTACTTGTTGCCGATGGTGGCGTGCATCTGGTCGTGCCCGACCTCGCAGATGCTGCAGTTCCCCATCCGCACGCTGATCCGCTTCTGCCACAACCACGGCCTGCTGCAGGTGAACGACCGCCCGCAGTGGTGGACGGTGACCGGCGGCGCGAAGCACTACGTGCAGGCCCTGCTGCCGGCCCTGCACGCCGTGCACACGAACACGCCGGCGCAAGGCGTGCGCCGCCTGGCCGACGGCCGTGTGGCCGTGCAGTCACCGCGTGGCGAAGAGGTGTTCGACGCCGTCGTGATGGCCAGCCACAGCGACCAAAGCCTGGCCCTGCTGCAAGACGCCAGCGCGCTGGAACGCACGCTGCTGGGTGCGATTGCCTACCAGCCCAACCAAGCGGTGTTGCACACCGACGCCCGGCTGCTGCCCCGCCGCCGCCGGGCCTGGGCGGCCTGGAACTACGAAAGCGCCGGCACCCAGGGCGCGCACGGCGGCTCGGTGTGCCTGCACTACCTGCTCAACCAGTTGCAGCCGCTGCCGTGGCAGCAGCCGGTGGTGGTGTCGCTGAACCCGCTGCGCCAGCCCGACCCGGCCACCGTCATCGGCCGCTACGACTACGCCCACCCGGTGTTCGACGACGCTGCGGTGCGTGCGCAGGCGCGGCTGGCCGAGATCCAGGGGCGCGGCGGCGTGTGGTTTGCCGGCGCCTGGACGCGCTACGGCTTCCATGAAGACGGCCTGCTGTCCGGCCTGACGGCTGCGCTTCAGGTGCGCCAGGAGGTGCTGGCGTGAATACGGCCAGCCTTGGCGTGGGCCAGGTGTTTCACCGCCGGCTGCGGCCGCGGGAGAACCGCTTCACCTACGCCAGCTACTTCCTGTGGCTGCCCATGCGCACGCTGCGGCACACGCCCTGCGCGGCGCTGAACCGCAATGCCCGCCACGGCTGGCGGCACTGGCTGAGCTTTCACGACGCCGACCACGGCGATGGCGGCCCCGACGCCCTGGCCTGGCTGGACAGCCTGCTGACTGCCGAGGGCATTGCCGACGCCACGGGCGAGGTCTGGCTGCAAACCTACCCGCGCGTGCTGGGCCATGCGTTCAAGCCGGTCAGCTTCTGGTTCTGCGAACGGGCGGATGGGTCGCTCGCCGCCATCGTCGCCGAGGTCAACAACACCTTTGGCGAGCGCCACTGCTACCTGCTGCACGGCCCCACGCTGGACTGGGGCCGCGAGCAAACCGCCGCCAAGGTGTTCCATGTGTCGCCGTTTTGCCGCGTGACCGGCGGCTACCGCTTCCGCTTTTTGCGCGAGGGGGTGCACGTGCTGAGCTGCGTCGACCACGACGACGAGGCCGGCCCCCTCATCACCACGCGTCTGAGCGGCGAGTTGCAGCCCCTCACCGCCGCACACGCCCGCCGCGCGTTCTTCGCCATGCCGGCGTTGACGCTGATGGTGGTGGCCCGCATCCATTGGCAAGCGCTCAAGCTCGCTTTCAAGCGCGTGCCGTTCTTCTCCAAACCCCAGCCGCCAGAGCGCTTCGTCACGCGCTGAACGCCATGCCCAACTCCACCACCTCTTCCCTGCCCGCTTTCCACGCGTCCTTGCCCCGCCCGGCGCGCCGGGTGATGGCCCTGCTGGGCCACCTGCGGCACGGCAGCCTGGATGTGCAAACACCCGACGGCGAGGTGCTGCACTTCGGCGGCAGCCCACAGCCGCGCGCAGCCATCCGCATCACCGACTGGGCGGTGTGCGACGCCGCACTCAAGTCGGGCGACGTCGGCTTTGCCGAGAGCTTCATCGCCGGCCACTGGAGCACGCCGGATCTGAGCGCGCTGCTGGAACTGTTCATCCGCAACCGCACCGAACTGGAGTCGCTGTTCTACGGCGGCTTCTGGGGCGGCTTGCTGTACCGCCTGCGCCACGCGCTGAATCGCAACACCCGCAGCGGCAGCCGCAAGAACATCCAGGCCCACTACGACCTGGGCAACGAGTTCTACCGGCTGTGGCTGGACCCGACGATGAACTACTCCAGCGCCTGGTTCGAGGGCCAGACCGACGGCGACCTGGGCCTGGCCCAGCAAGCCAAGATGCGCCGCGCCCTGGCCGAGGCGCAGGTGGCGCCGGGCGCGCGGGTGCTGGAAATCGGCTGCGGCTGGGGCGCGGTGGCCGAGGTGGCGGCCCGCGACTTCCAGGCCCAGCTGACCGGCGTGACGTTGTCGCACGAGCAACTCGCCTGGGCCCAACAGCGCCTGACCCGCGCCGGCTTGAAGGCCGACCTGCGCCTGCAGGACTACCGCGACATCGCCGACGAACCGTTCGACGCGATCGTCTCCATCGAGATGTTCGAGGCCGTGGGGCGCGAATACTGGGACAGCTACTTCCGCACCGTGGCGGCCAAGCTCAAGCCGGGCGGCCGGGCCTGCATCCAGAGCATCACCATCCGCGACGACCTGTTCGACCGCTACGTGCGCTCCACCGACTTCATCCAGCAGTACATCTTCCCCGGCGGCCTGCTGCCCAGCCCCAGCCAGTTCCGCGCGCACGCTGAAAAAGCTGGCCTGCGCGTGGTCAACGAGCTGGCCTTTGGCGCCGATTACGCCGAAACCCTGCGCCGCTGGCGCGAAGCCTTCCTGAGCCACGAGGGCCGGGTGCGCGGGCTGGGCTTTGACACCCGCTTCATGCGCATCTGGGAGTTCTACCTCGCGTACTGCGAAGCGGCCTTCACCGCCGGCAACACCGACGTCATGCAGTTCACCCTGGTGAGGGACTGATGCAGCGCCGAACCGCCCTGGCCGCCCTGCCCGCATTGGGCCTGGCCGCTGCGGCTGGCCCGTGGGCACGCGCCCAAAGCCCAACCCAAAATCCAGCCCAGAGTGCGCCCGAGCTGGCCGGACTGACGCTGCGCGGCCAGGGGCGGTTCCGATATTTCGGCCTCGCGATTTACGACGCACGGCTGTGGTCCGCCGAGCCGGTGGACCCGGCCCGCTGGGCCGAGCGCCCGCTGACGCTGGAGCTGCAGTACGCCCGCTCGCTCGTGGGGCGCGAGATCGCCAAGCGGTCGCTCGTGGAGATGCGCCGCCAGGCGACCCTGAGCGACGCCCAGGCCCAGGCCTGGTTGCAAGCCATGGAAGCTGCCTTCCCCGACGTCAAAGCCGGCGACCGGCTGACCGGCCAGCACGAGCCAGGCGTGGGCGCGCAGTTCCTGTTCAACGGCCAGCCGCGCCAGCGCGTGGCCGACGCCCAGTTCGCCCGCCTCTTCTTCGGCATCTGGCTGAGCCCCCAAACCTCGGAGCCGGCACTGCGCGCGCAGCTGCTGGGGAGCCGTGACGGCCAAAGCTGACCCCCCGCCGCCGGCCGGCCTGCGCTACGGCGCCTTGGGCCTGCCGCTGGCCTTCGTGGCGCTGCCGCTGTACGTGCACCTGCCGCAGCACTACGCCACGCAGTTCGGTGTGCCGCTGGCCCAGCTGGGTGCGCTGCTGCTGGCCGCGCGTGCGCTGGACGCGGTGGCCGACCCATGGATCGGCCGGCTGTGCGACCGCGCCCTGGGCCGGCCGTCGCTGCGATGGCAGTTGCCCCTGGCCGCGCTGTTGTTGGCGGCGGGCTTTGCGGGCTTGTTCTTCCCGCTGCCCCGCGAGACCCCCTCCCTGCTGGCCTGGGCCGGAGTGCTGCTGGTGCTGACCTACCTGGCCTACAGCGTGCTCACCGTGCTGCACCAGGCCTGGGGCGCGCGGCTCGGAGGTGGCGCAGCGCACCAGACCCGGCTGGTGGCCTGGCGCGAGGGCTTTGCGCTGGTGGGGGTGGTGAGCGCCAGCGTGCTGCCGGCCACGCTCGGCTTGGGTGTGACGGCAGCCACCTTGGGCGCGGCCCTGGCCGTGGGCCTCGGGCTGCTGGCCCTCGCTCCGCGCCCGCCGGCCAGCAACGCACCGCCGGCCCGCCTGGCGCTGGCCTGGCAGGTGGGTGAATTCCGCCGGCTGCTCACGGTGTACCTGCTCAACGGCATTGCGGCGGCCATTCCGGCCACGCTGCTACTGTTCTTCATCGACGACCGGCTGCAGTTGCCCGCTTCGCAAAGCCTGTTCCTGGCCAGCTACTTCGCGGCCGCCGTGGCCTCATTGCCGGTGTGGCTGCGCGTCATCGCCCGGCTGGGCCAGGCCCGGGCCTGGGCGGTGGGCATGGGCCTGGCCATCGCCAGCTTTGCCTGGGCGGGCGCGCTGGGCGCGGGCGATCAGGCCGGCTTTTTGGCGGTGTGCCTGGCCAGCGGCGCGGCGCTGGGCGCGGACCTGGCCATTCCAAGTGCACTGCTGGCCGGCGTGATCCAGCGCGCCGGACATGCCGGCCACGCCGAAGGCGCGTTCTTCGGCTGGTGGAACGCCGCCACCAAGCTCAACCTCGCCCTGGCGGCCGGCCTGGCGCTGCCGCTGCTGCAAGCCCTGGGCTACGCGCCCGGCCAACGCGACCCGCAAGGCCTCCAGGCCCTGACCCTGGCCTATTGCCTGCTGCCCTGCGCCCTCAAGCTGGCTGCGGCCGGGCTGCTCTACCGCCACTTCATCGCCAAACCATGAACCGACGCCTGCTGCTCATCGCCTCGCTCACCACGGCCGCCACGCTGGCCGGCTGCGCCAGCGCCCCCGTGCCAGACGATTACGCCGCCGAGAAACCGGTGCTGGACCTGAAGACCTACTTCAACGGCCCGCTGACCGCACACGGTGTGTTCACCGACCGGGCGGGCAAGGTCAAACGCCGCTTCGAGGTCAAGCTCGTCGGCCGCTGGCAGGGCGATGTGGGCACGCTGGACGAAGACTTCCGCTACAGCGACGGCACCACCGAGCGGCGGGTCTGGACGATCACCGCGCTGGGTCAGGGCCGCTACCGCGGCACCGCGGCCGATGTGGTGGGCAGCGCCGACGGCCTGGCCCGCGGCAACGCCCTGCGCTGGAGCTACACGCTGCGCCTGCCGGTGGACGGCACGACCTACGACGTGCAGTTCGACGACTGGATGTACCTGATGGACGAGCGCGTGATGCTGAACAAGGCGCGCATGAGCAAGTTCGGCATCGACCTCGGCGAGGTCACCTTGAGCTTCTACAAGTCATGACGGCCACTCGCCACCGCCCTCAGCGGCGTCGGCACGCTGGCGCGGCCAACACCCCGGGGAGGCACCCATGGCTTTGAACCCCCGCCTGCGTGATTGGCAGGGCAAGACGGCCTGGCTGATCGGCGCGTCCACCGGCATCGGCGCGGCCACGGCGCACGGGCTGCACGGGGCCGGCGCGCGGGTCGTGGTGTCGGCCCGGCAGGCGGCCCTGCTGGACGCCTTCGTCGCCGCCCACCCCGGCAGCCGCGCGCTGCCGCTGGATGTGATGGACCTGCCCGCGCTGCACGCGGCTGCCGCCGACCTCGGCCCGGTGGACCTGTGCGTGTATTGCGCCGGCTACTACCGGCCCATGAGCGCGCTGCAGTTCGACCTGGCCGAGGCCCGCCGGCACCTGGACATCAACTTCCAGGGCGCGCTGAACCTGCTGGACGCGGTGCTGCCCGGCCAGCTCGCCGCCGGCCGCGGCCACCTGAGCCTGGTCTCCAGCGTGGCGGGCTACCGCGGCCTGCCCAAGGCGCTGGCCTATGGGCCCAGCAAGGCGGCACTCACCCATCTGGCCGAGGCCCTGTACCTGGACCTGCACCCGCAGGGGCTGGGCGTGTCCGTCATCCACCCCGGGTTCGTGAAGACGCCCATGACTGCGCAGAACGACTTCCACATGCCGGCCGCCATCGCGCCCGAAGAGGCCGCGCGGGCCATGCTCGCCGGCTGGGCGGCGGGCGACTTCGAGATCCACTTCCCCAAGCGCTTCACCCGCTTCATGAAGGCGCTGCGCCAGTTGCCCAACCGGCTCTACTTTCCGCTTGTGAGCAAGGCCAACCGATGACCCACACCGACCCGCGCGTGGCCGGGCTGATCCAGCGGTACGAAGCGCTGCAACCCGCCACGCTGGACGACCTCGCCGCGCGCTACGCGCCCGACTGCCGGTTCAAAGACCCGTTCAACGACGTGCAAGGCCGTGCCGCGGTGCGGCGCATCTTTGCGCACATGTTCGAGACGGTGACCGCACCGCGCTTCGTCGTGACCTCGGTCATCGCCGAGGGCGAGCAATGCTTTCTGGGCTGGGACTTCCACGCCGGCGACTTCGTCATCCGCGGCGCGAGCCATCTGCGCTTCGACGCGGCCGGCTTGGTCGCCGACCACCGCGACTACTGGGACGCGGCGGAGGAGCTCTACGAAAAGCTGCCCGTGCTGGGTGCCCTGATGCGCTTGCTCAAGCGCCGGTTGAAGGCCACGTAGTGCATCGTCGAGCGACTGCCGTGGATCCGGCTTTGCCGGGCCACTGGCAGTGCCCCCTCGAGGGGGCGGCCGCCAGGCCGTACGGGGTGGTCTATTTCAACCAGCCCTTGCGCCGGAAGTAGATGAAGGGCGCCGCCACCGACACCAGCATCAGGCCGAGTGCGAACGGATAGCCCCAGGCCTGCTCCAGCTCGGGCATGAACTTGAAGTTCATGCCGTAGATGGACGCGATCAGCGTGGGCGGCAGCAGCGCCACGCTGGCCACCGAGAAGATCTTGATGATCTTGTTCTGGTTGATGTTGATGAAACCGACCGTCGCGTCCATCAAGAAGTTGATCTTGTCGAACAGGAAGGCGGTGTGCGAGTCCAGTGAGTCGATGTCGCGCAGGATCTGGCGCGACTCCTCGAACTGCTCGGCGTTGAGCATGCGGCTGCGCATCATGAAGCTGACCGCACGGCGCGTGTCCATCACGTTGCGGCGGATGCGGCCGTTCAAGTCTTCCTCGCGGGCAATGGCCGACAGCACTTCGCCGGCCTCGGCGTCGGTCACGTCGCTCTTCAGCACCCGGGCGCTGACGGCTTCGAGCTTGTCGTAGATGCCTTCCAGCACGTCGGCAGAGTACTCGGCATCGGCGTCGTAGAGCTTGAGCAGCACGTCCTTGGCGTCCTCGATCAACGCCGGAATGCGCCGCGCGCGCAGGCGCAGCAGGCGGAACACCGGCAGGTCCTCGTTGTGCACCGAGAACAGCACGTTGTTGTAGAGGATGAAGGCCACGCGCACGTTGCGCGACTGCTCGGGGTCGTCGATCAGGAAGTCGGAGCGGATGTGCAGCTCGCCGTTGTCTTCCTCGTAGAACCGGGCGGACTCTTCCAGGTCTTCGTCGACGATGTCTTCCGGGATGGTCAGACCGAAGCGGTCACGGATCCAGCCCTTTTCTTCCGCGCTGGGGCTCTCCAGGTCCACCCAAATCGGGCGCGACTGGGCCAGGTCTTCCGCGGTTTCAATTTCTTCCTGGAAGAGGCCGCCCTTCAGGCGTCCGTTGTCCAGCGTGAATACGTTCAGCATGCCTCGTCTCCGGCATCGGCAAAGCGGGGGGACGACGGTGCGCCGTCCGGGGTGGGGTTCAGGTCAACCGTCTCACTCCGGGCGGCAGGGCCAGCAACGGGCCGCAGGCTGCGGGAGCGGACGGTCACCGAGGGTGATCGCTGTCCAAGAAGCTCTCCTAGGGGGAATAGCCAAGGATTATTGCACCGCCACAAGCGTGAAAGAAGGCGCAAAAACCTGAGCCCGAAGGCCGCAAAGCCGGCCTGTCATCCCCTTGTCACGCCGCCACTTCGCGCGCACACTGGGCTCGTCGATTTCCCCACTCCCACCCACCTCCGCTACCCGAAAAGACCCTCCTCCCCTCCTCCCTTTCGTCTCGGTTTCTTCGTATTTCCGGTTCGTTTTCCCGACCCATTCCTCTGAAAGGAGGCTTTATGAATCTGACGATCAGTGGCCATCATCTCGAAGTCACCCCAGCCCTGCGCGAGTACGTGCTGACCAAGCTGGACCGTGTGACCCGCCACTTCGATCAGGTCGTTGACATCAACGTCCTGCTGACCGTGGAGAAGCAAAAGGAGAAGGACCGCCGACAGCGAGCTGAAGTGACGCTGCACGTGAAAGGTCGCGACATCTTTGTGGAGCAGTCCCACGAGGACCTCTACGCCGCCATTGATCAACTGATGGACAAGCTGGACCGCCAGGTCTGCCGGCACAAGGACAAGGTGCAAGACCACCACCACGCCTCGGCCAAGCGCCTGGATATTCCGGCGCCTTGACCCTTGACGGGTCTCACCGAGCGGCCTGCGGGCCGCTTTTGTTTTTCCGCGCCGGATAGCGCTGTCAGCTCCACGCCAGCCGATGTTGCTGCAGTGCCGCAAAAACCCGCATTCGAGGGCTCGCAGCCAGCTTTTCCACGGGTCTAGGGCTGCGCGCTCACCGCAAATCGGCGCGCGGTTCCATAATCCGTGGCTCTGATTGACCCATACGCCCGGCTGCGGCCGCGCCCACCAGGCGCCCCCGACGCTCGGCCCCAGCCCATGAACCGTCTCGCCGCCATCCTGCCCGCCGACAACGTGTTGGTGAATGTGGATGCGTCCAGCAAGAAACGCGCCTTCGAACACGCCGGCCTGCTGTTCGAGAACCATCACCAGATGGCGCGCGCCCTGGTCACCGACAACCTCTTCGCCCGCGAACGCCTGGGCTCGACCGGCCTCGGCCACGGCGTGGCCATCCCGCACGGCCGCGTCAAGGGTCTGAAGAATCCGCTGGCCGCCGTGCTGCGCCTGCAGCAGCCGATCGCCTTCGACGCCCCGGACGACGAGCCGGTCAGCCTGCTGATCTTCCTGCTCGTGCCCGAAGCGGCCACGCAGCGGCACCTGGAAATCCTGTCCGAAATCGCTGAAATGCTGTCGGACCGCGAACTGCGCGAGCAACTCAAGACCGAAGCCGACGCGGCCACGCTGCACAAGCTGATTGCCGCCTGGGAACCGCTGAAGTCCGTCGCCTGAGGTCGCGCCCGGCGCGCGACCCGCTCCGTCCTCCCATCCGGCCTGACTCCCGGCCCTGACGCGCCATGAAACCCTCCTCCATCAGCGCCGAGCGCCTGTTCGAAGAACACCGCGAGGCCCTGCGCTGGGAGTGGATCGCGGGTCACGCCCACCCGGAGCGCCGCTTCGATGAAGCCGCCGTGCGCGACGCGCAAAGCGCCGCCGACCTCGTGGGCTACCTGAACTACATCCACCCCTACCGGGTGCAGATCGTGGGCCGCCGCGAGGTGGCGTACCTCAGCCAGGAAAGCACGGAAATCCAGGACCGGCGCATCTCGCGTATCGTGACCCTGGAGCCGCCGGTCATCATCATCGCGGACGACTCCGTGCCCCCGCCCCGCCTGGTGGCGATGTGCGACCGCGCAGAGATCCCGCTGTTCCGCACCAACGAGTCCGCGGGTCATGTCATCGACCTCGTGCGGGGCTACCTGTCGCAGCTGTTCGCCAACCGCACCACGCGCCACGGCGTCTTCATGGACATCCTGGGGCTGGGCGTGCTGCTGACCGGCGAATCCGGCCTGGGCAAGAGCGAACTTGGCCTGGAGCTGATCTCGCGCGGCCACGGCCTGGTGGCCGACGATGCGGTGGACTTCTTCCGCATCGCGCAAACTGCCATCGAAGGCCGCTGCCCCGAGCTGCTGCTGAACCTGCTGGAGGTGCGCGGCATCGGGCTGCTGGACATCAAGGCCATCTTTGGCGAGACCGCCGTGCGCCGCAAGATGCGCCTCAAGCTCATCGTGCACCTGGTGCGCAAGGAGACGATGGAGCGTGACTTCGAGCGCTTGCCTTACGAGCCGCTGTACGAAGAGGTGCTCGGCATGCCGGTGCGCAAGGTCGTCATCGCCGTGGACGCCGGCCGCAACCTCGCCGTGCTGGTGGAGGCCGCCGTGCGCAACACCATCCTGCAACTGCGCGGCATCGACACCTACAAGGAATTCGTCGAGCGCCACCAGCGCGCCATCGACAACGGCTCTCTCGATTGACCCCCTTGAACAGTTTTGGCGACATCGCCCGCCTGCTGATCCTCAACACGGACAGCTACAAGGCCAGCCACTGGTTGCAGTACCCGCCGGGCACGCAAACCGTCTTCAGCTACATCGAGGCCCGCGGCGGCACGCTGCCCTACACCGTCTTCTTCGGGCTGCAGGCGCTGCTCAAGGAGTACTTCACCCGCCCGATCACCGCGGACGACGTGGCGCTGGCGGCCGAGGTGTGCGCCGGGCATGGCGTGCCCTTCCATCGTGAAGGCTGGCTGCACATCGTCCACGCCCACGGCGGGCGGCTGCCGCTGCGCATCCGAGCGGTGCCCGAGGGCACGGTGGTGCCGGTGCAGCACGCGTTGGTCACGGTCGAGAACACCGACCCGGCCTGCGCCTGGCTCACCAGCTACGTGGAAACCGCACTGCTGCGCGTGTGGTACCCCACCACCGTGGCCACGCACAGCCACGCCACCCGGCAATTGATCGCCACTTCCCTGGCGCGCACCGGCGACCCCGCCGGCCTGCCGTTCAAGCTGCACGACTTCGGCGCCCGCGGCGTGTCGTCACTGGAGTCCGCCCTGCTCGGCGGCATGGCGCACCTCGTCAATTTCCAAGGCACGGACACCCTCACGGCCGTGCTGGGCGCCCGCGTGTACTACCGCGAGCCCATGGCCGGCTACTCCATCCCCGCGGCTGAACACAGCACCATCACCGCCTGGGGGCGTGACGGCGAACTGGCCGCCTACCGCAACATGCTGCGCCAGTTCGGCCGCCCGGGCGCCCTGCTGGCCGTGGTGTCCGACTCCTACGACCTGGACGCCGCCGTGTCCCGCCTGTGGGGTACCGAGTTGCGCGACGAAGTCATCGCCAGCGGGGCCACCGTTGTGATCCGCCCGGACAGCGGCAACCCCACCGAGGTCGTGCTGCGCACCGTGCAATCCCTCGACCGCGCCTTTGGCAGCACCGTCAACGCCAAGGGCTTCCGTGTGCTGAACCATGTGCGCGTGATCCAGGGCGACGGCATCACGCGCGAGTCCATCGCCGCCATCTTGGCCGCGCTGGAAGCCGCCGGCTACTCGGCTGACAACGCCGCTTTCGGCCAGGGCGGCGCGCTGCTTCAACAGGTCAACCGCGACACCCTCGGCTTCGCCATGAAAGCCTCGGCCGTGCAGGTGCATGGCGCCTGGCGAGAGGTGTTCAAGGCCCCCGCCACCGACCCCGGCAAACGCAGCAAGGCCGGTCGCCTGGACCTGCTCACACAAGCGGGCCGCTTCCTGACGCTGCCGGACGGCTCCGAAGCCTGGCATCAAGCCCGACGGGACGGCGCCACCTCGGCCCTGCGCACCGTGTTCGAGAACGGCGAGCTGTGCGTGGATGACGATTTCGCCACCATCCGTGCGCGCGCTGCCGCGGGCGGCTGAGGTCTGATCGGCTGCCCCGTTGAACGGCAGTCAGCCGTTGGGGGGGGCCGTGGCTCAACCGCGGTTCGGGCAGTCTGTCTTCACGCAGGTGGCGTACAGCGCCAGCGAGTGCTCCTGCAAATGGAAGCCCCGCTCGCTGGCCACGGCGTGCTGGCGCTCTTCAATGCCCGGATCGAAAAACTCCTCGACCTTGCCGCAGTTCAGGCAGACGAGGTGGTCGTGGTGGTGGCCCTCGTTGAGCTCATACACCGCCTTGCCCGTCTCGAAGTGGTTGCGGCTGAGCAAACCGGCCTGCTCGAACTGCTGCAGCACCCGGTACACGGTCGCCAGGCCAATGTCGGCCCCCTCGCCCAGCAAAGCCTTGTAAACATCTTCCGCGGTCATGTGACGCTGGGCCGAGCGCTGGAAGATCTCCAGGATCTTGATGCGCGGCAGCGTCGCCTTGAGGCCGCTGTTCTTGATGTCGCTGGTCTGGTTCTTGGGAGAGGAAGGCATGGTGCGTCAGGGCCGGGAGGCCCGCAGGGGCCACCGCTAGAATCCATCGGATCATAGCCAGCCGGGTTCCCGGCGAGCATTTTTCGTCCCTTCTGACAGCCGCCTGATGCGTCCCCTGCTTGCCTCTCTTCCGCTGCTTGCGCTGCTCGGCGGCTGCTCCTACCTGCCCACCTGGGACTCCCTGCCCTCCGTCACCGGCGAGAAGGTGCTGGGCCTGGTGACCCCCTACCGCGTGGAAGTGGTGCAGGGCAACGTGCTCACCAAAGAAATGGTGGCGCGCGTCAAGCCCGGCATGCCCAAGGCCCAGGTGCGTGACCTGCTGGGCTCGCCGCTGCTGACCGACGTCTTCCACGAAGCCCGCTGGGACTACGTCTTCACCATCCGCCGCCAAGGTGCGCCCGAGCAGCAACGCCTGGTGGTCGCGGAGTTCGACGGCGAACGCCTCAAGGCGCTGACCGTGCCCGACGACCTGCCCACCGAGCAGGAATTCGTCGCCTCGGTGAACACCTTCAAGCCCACGCGCAGCCAGCCCAAGCTGGCCTTGACCGACGCCGAGCGCAGCGCCTTGCCGCCGCCCAAGAAGAGCACCGAGGCCGCCCCCACCGCAGCGGCGGAAGGCCCGGCGCCGGGCCGCATCTACCCGCCGCTGGAAAGCAAGACCGGAGCCGGCTCATGATCCGCGTGGCCGTGATGGGCGCCTCCGGGCGCATGGGCAAGATGCTGATCGAGGCCGTGGAAGCGGCCGACGACTGCACGCTGCACGTGACGCTCGACAAGGGCGACGACGTGCGGGCCGGCCTGGCCGGCGCCGACGTGATGATCGACTTCACCCGCCCGGAAGCCACGCTGGCCCACTTGGCCGTGTGCGCCGACTTGGGCGTGAAGGCCGTCATCGGCACCACCGGCTTTGACGACGCCCAGAAGGCCGAGATCGCCAAGCACGCCGAACGCACCGCCATCGTCTTTGCGCCCAACATGAGCGTGGGCGTGAACGTGGTGCTCAAGCTGCTGGACATGGCCGCCCGCGCGCTGGCCGAGGGCTACGACATCGAAATCGTCGAGGCCCACCACCGCATGAAGGTCGACGCGCCCAGCGGCACCGCGCTGCAGATGGGGCAGGTCGTGGCCGACGCCATCGGCCGCGACCTGAAGGCCTGCGCCGTGTACGGGCGCGAAGGCGTGACCGGCGTGCGCGACCCGTCCACCATCGGCTTCGCCACGGTGCGCGGCGGCGACATCATTGGCGACCACACCGTGCTGTTTGCCGGCATCGGCGAGCGCATCGAGGTCAGCCACAAGGCCACCAACCGCACCATCTACGCTCAGGGCAGCCTGCGCTGCGCCCGCTTCCTGGCGGGCGGCAAGGCGGCGGGGCTGTACGGCATGAACGACGTGCTGGGCTTCGCCTGACCATGCTGGGCTTCGCCGACTACTGGGCCCAAAGCGACGCCATCGGCCGCGTCGTGGCCCTGGTGCTGCTGGCCATGTCGGTCAGCGCCTGGGCGCTGATCCTGTGGAAGACCTGGCTGCTGCACCGCGCCCGCCGCGGCCTGCTGCGTGCGGTGCCGGCCTTTTGGGCCGCTGCCGGCGTGCCGGAAGGCCGCCAAGCGCTGCTGAATTTCGACACCGAGCAGGTCGCCCTGCCGCTGCTGGACGCCGCCACCGCGCCCACGCAAACCGCCACGTTGGACGCCGCTGGCAAGTCGGAAAGCCGCCTCACCCGCCGCCTGCGCGATGCCCTGCACGCGGTGCTGGCGCGACTGCAATTCGGTCAGGTGGTGCTCGCCTCCATCGGCGCCACCGCGCCCTTCGTGGGCCTGTTCGGCACGGTCTGGGGCATCTACCACGCGCTGCTGAGCATCTCGGCGGCCGGCAACATCACCATCGAGAAGATCTCCGGCCCGGTGGGCGAAGCGCTGGTGATGACCGCGGCCGGCCTGGCCGTGGCCATTCCCGCGGTGCTGGCCTACAACGTGTTCGGCAAGATGGTGGCCGCCTGCGAGGCCGATCTGGAAGGTTTCGCGCACGACCTGCGCGACTTGCTGGACCCCGCCTGATGCGCGCCGAGCGACGCTCCGCTCCGACGCCGCGCGAGAGGCGGGCATGAGTTTCGGTCGGTTGGAGAAGCCCGAGGGCTCGCGGCCCATGAGCGACATCAACATGACGCCGCTGATCGACGTCATGCTGGTGCTGCTGGTGATCTTCATGATCACTGCACCGCTGATGACCGCCTCGCTGCGGCTCGACTTGCCCAAGAGCGAAGCCGCCACGCCCAGCGACGCGCCCAGCTTCGTGGCCGTGGCCATCACCCCCGACGGCAAGCTGCACCTGGGCGACGACGAACTCGACGCCAAGGCCTTCCAGCAGCGCGTGGCCGAACTCGGCCGCGCCAACCCGCAGATGGAAGTGCAGCTGCGGGCCGACCGCGCCGTGCCCTACGGCCAGGTGGCCGAGCTGATCGGCTGGGTGCAGGCGGCGGGCTTGAGCCGCATCGCCTTCGTGGCCCAGGCCGCCGCCTCCGCGCCCTGAGCCCAGGGGCGCATGAGGCGCCACCTACAATTTGTGCAAACTTCTTTGCCCCCAAGGCTCGCTGTTGCTCGCTGCTCCCCGAGGGGGGTGTCAGGGGCTTCGGGCGGCCCGGCCCTCCTGACATGAACGCCCCCACCGAAGCGCCCAGCTACAAGCCCAACGAGATCGAAGCCGCTGCCCGTGCCTACTGGGCCGAGCGCGACGCCTACCGCGTGACCGAGGACGCGAGCAAGCCTCACTTCTACGCTTGCTCCATGCTGCCCTACCCCTCGGGCAAGCTGCACATGGGCCATGTGCGCAACTACACGATCAACGACATGCTGGCCCGCCAGCTGCGCATGAAGGGCTACAACGTCCTCATGCCCATGGGCTGGGATGCCTTCGGCCTGCCGGCCGAGAACGCCGCGATGAAGGGCAAGGTGCCGCCCGCGCAGTGGACCTACTCCAACATCGCCTACATGAAGGGCCAGATGCAGGCCATGGGCCTGGCCATCGACTGGAGCCGCGAGGTCGCGACCTGCCAGCCCAGCTACTACAAGTGGAACCAGTGGCTGTTCCTGAAGATGCTGGAAGCCGGCATCGCCGAGCGCCGCACCCAGGTCGTCAACTGGGACCCGGTGGACCAGACGGTGCTGGCCAACGAGCAGGTCATCGACGGCCGTGGCTGGCGCTCGGGCGCGCTGGTGGAAAAGCGCGAGATCCCGGGCTACTACCTGAAGATCACCCAGTACGCCGAGGAGCTGCTGTCGGCCGTGGCCAACCCGGAAGACCCGAACTACCTGAGCGGCTGGCCCGAGCGCGTGCGGCTGATGCAGGAGAACTGGATCGGCAAGAGCCAGGGCGTGCGCTTTGCGTTCCCGCACAGCATCGAGGGCGGCGGCGACAAACTGTGGGTGTTCACCACCCGCGCCGACACCATCATGGGTGTGACCTTCTGCGCCGTGGCGCCGGAGCACCCGCTGGCCACCATTGCAGCCAAGGACAAGCCCGAGGTCGCTGCCTTCATCGAGGAATGCAAGGCCGGCGGCACGACCGAGGCGGAGCTGGCCACCCAGGACAAGAAGGGCGTGCCCACGGGCCTGTTCGTCACGCACCCGCTGACCGGCGCGCAGGTGCCGGTGTGGGTGGGCAACTACGTGCTGATGAGCTACGGCGACGGCGCCGTGATGGGCGTGCCGGCGCATGACGAGCGCGACTTCGCGTTCGCCAAGAAGTACGGCATCGAGATCAAGCAAGTGGTGGCCGCCGACGGCGAGAGCTTCACCACCGACGCCTGGGCCGAGTGGTACGGAGACAAGACGCGCAGCGTGTGCGTCAACTCCGGCGTGCTGGACGGCCTCGGCCACAAGGCGGCCGTCGACAAGGTCGCCGAGCTGCTGGCCGGCCAGGGCATCGGCGAGAAGAAGACCACCTGGCGCCTGCGCGACTGGGGCATCAGCCGCCAGCGCTACTGGGGCACGCCCATCCCCATCATCCACTGCGACGACTGCGGCGTGGTGCCCGTGCCCGAGAAGGACTTGCCGGTCGTGCTGCCGGAAGACTGCATCCCGGACGGCAGCGGCAACCCGCTGAACAAGCGCGCCGACTTCCTGAACGTGGGCTGCCCGAAATGCGGCAAGCCCGCGCGCCGCGAGACGGACACGATGGACACCTTCGTGGACTCGTCGTGGTACTTCATGCGCTACTGCGACCCGACCAACGACCAGGCCATGGTCGCCGAGGGCACGAAGTACTGGATGCCGATGAATCAATACATCGGCGGCATCGAGCACGCCATCCTGCACCTGCTGTACGCGCGTTTCTGGACCAAGGTCATGCGCGACCTGAAGCTGGTGTCGGTGAGCGAGCCGTTCGAGAAACTGCTGACGCAAGGCATGGTGCTCAAGGGTGCGTTCTTCCACAAGCCCGAGGGCGGTGGCAAGGACTACTACTGGGACCATGAAGTCGACGTCATCCACGACGACAAGGGCGGCATCGCCGGCGCCACGCTCAAGAAGGACGGCACGCGTCTCGAGTACGAGATGACGACCATGTCCAAGTCCAAGAACAACGGCGTGGACCCGCAGGCGCTGATCGACCAGTACGGCGCCGACACGGCCCGCCTGTTCGTGATGTTCGCGTCGCCGCCCGAGCAGACGCTGGAGTGGAACGACGCCGCCGTGGAAGGTGCGCACCGCTTCCTGAAGCGCGTGTGGAACTTTGGCGCACGCAACGCCGAAGCCATCAAGACCGGCGGCAACGACTTCGCCGCGCTGAACGCCGACGGCAAGACGCTGCGCCGCGAGGTGCACAACGTGCTCAAGCAGGTCAGCTACGACTACGAGCGCATGCAGTACAACACCGTCGTCTCCGGCGCGATGAAGTTGCTGAACGCGCTGGAAGGCTTCAAGGCTGAAGGCCAGGCCGCGGCCGTGCGCGACGGCTTCTCAGTGCTGCTGCGCGTGCTCTACCCGGCCACGCCGCACATCAGCCACACGCTGTGGCAAGACCTCGGCTTCGCCGCCGAACTCGGTGACCTGCTCGACGCGCCGTGGCCCACGGTGGACGAAGCCGCGCTGGTGCAGGACGAGATCGAGCTGATGCTGCAGGTCAACGGCAAGCTGCGCGGCTCGGTCAAGGTGCCGGCCGGTGCCGACAAGGCCGCCATCGAAGCCGCCGCGCTGGCCAACCCGGAGTTCGCGAAGTTCAGCGAAGGCAAGGCGCCGAAGAAGGTCGTCATCGTGCCGGGTCGCCTCGTCAACGTGGTGGTGTGATGGACCGCCGTGCGCTGCTGCTGGGCCTCACGGCCCTGACCGGCTGCGGCTTCGAGCTGCGCCGCGAGCCGGAGCTGCCGTTCAAGTCGCTGGCGCTGACCGGCTTTGCGGCCGACTCGCCACTGGCGCTGGGCCTGAAGCGGCAGGTGAAGCGCACACCGGTGCAATTGCTGGACGACCCCGCCCGGGCGCAAGTGGTGCTGGAGGTGCTGCGCGAGTACCGCGACCGCACGGTGGTGGCGTCCACCAGCGTGGGGCAGGTGCGCGAATGGCAGCTGCGCCTGCAGTTCGACTACCTGATCCGCACGGCGAGCGGCGAGCTGTTGGTGCCCAAGGTGGAGCTGCGCCTGTCGCGGGACCTGAACTTCACGGAAACCACGGCCCTGGCCAAAGAGCAGGAAGCCGCCAACCTGTATGGCGCCATGCATTCCGATGCCATCGCCCAGGTGATGCGCCGGCTGGCCGCCGTCAAGATTCAAAGCTGATGCAACTCCGCGCGGAAGGCCTCGGCGCCCACCTCGGCAAGGGCCTGGCCCGCATCTACACCGTGCACGGCGACGAGCCGCTGCTGGCGCAAGAGGCGGCCGACCAGATCCGCGCGGCGGCCCGCGCGCAGGGCTTTGGTGAGCGGCAAATCTTCACCGTCAGCGGCGCGTACTTCGATTGGGCGCCCGTGCTGGCCGCTGCGCAGGCGATGAGCCTGTTTGCCGAGCGGCAGTTCATCGAGATCCGCATCCCGACGGGCAAGCCCGGCAAGGACGGCTCCGAAGCCCTGCAGCGCTATGCCGAAGCCGCGCCCGACGACGTGCTGACGCTGGTGACCCTGCCGCGGCTGGACAAGACCCAGCTGTCCAGCGCCTGGTTCACCGCGCTGGACGGGCACGGCGTGTCCATCCGCGTGGAACCCGTGGAGCGCCGACTGCTGCCGGCCTGGCTGGCGCAGCGGCTCAAGGCCCAGGGCCAGTCCGTGCCCGAGGGGGAGGACGGCCAGCGCGCGCTGTCGTTCTTCGCCGATCGCGTGGAAGGCAACCTGCTGGCCGCCCATCAGGAGTTGCAAAAGCTCGCGCTGCTGCACCCCAAGGGCGAGTTGACCCTTGCCGACATCGAGGCCGCGGTGCTGGACGTGGCGCGCTTTGACGTGTTCAAGCTCAGCGAGGCGGTGCTGTCGGGCGCCGTGCCGCGCCTGCTGCGCATGCTCGACGGCCTGGAGGCCGAGGGCGAGGCCGCCGTGCTGGTGCACTGGAACCTGGCGGAGGACGCCCGAGCTCTGGCCCGCGTGCGCGCCGCGCTGGACGCCGGCAAGCCGCTGCCGCTGGCGCTGCGCGAGGCGCGCGTGTGGGGCGCCAAGGAGCGCCTGATCGAGCGCATCGCACCACGCCTGGACGCCGCCCAAGCCGGCGCACTGGTGCAAGCCGCCCAGGTGTGCGACGGCCTCGTCAAAGGCCTGCGCCACCCCGACTGGCCCTCCGACCCCTGGGCCGCCCTGCGGCGCCTGGCCTTGATGCTGGCCGAGGCCGCTTCCGGTAAATCCGGGGCGGTTTTGGCCGCCCGCTGAGCGGGTTTCCGGCTATCGTCACGGCGCTTTCCCTGTGACGCCATGAAGCCCGCCACCTCCTCCTCGCTTGTTCTCTGTCTGCCGCTCGCGCTGTGCGCCGCCGGCCTGCCCACAGCCCACGCCGTGCCGGTGACACTGCAGGTGCGCGGCCCGAACGGCCAACCGCTGGCGGGCGCCGCCGTGGCGGTGGAAGTGAAGGGCCGCACCGGCCGCGCCACGGGGGCCAAGGCCGAAATCGGCCAGCGCGATCGGCAATTCACCCCGCAGTTGCTCATCGTGCAGACCGGCACCGCGGTGAACTTCCCGAACTTCGACACCGTGCGGCACCACGTCTACTCGATCTCGCCCATCAAGGTGATCGACATCAAGCTCTACTCCGGCACGCCGACCGAGCCCATCGTGTTCGACAAGCCGGGCGTGGCGGCGCTGGGCTGCAACATCCATGACCGCATGAGCGCGCACGTGGTGGTGGTGGACACCCCCGTGTTCGGCCGCACCGACGGGCGCGGCCAGGTCAGCTTCGACCTGCCCGCCGGCGAGCACGCGCTCAAGGCCTGGCATGCCGGGCAGAAGTCCACCAGCTTGCAATCGCTGAAGCTGGACGTGCCCGCCGCCGGCGGCACCAGCACCGTCACCTTGGTGGAGTGACCGACCGACCATGCTCACCCCCTCCTGGCTGAACTTGCAACGCCTGCAAGGGCGCATCGTGGCCTTGTTCCTGGCCTTGCTGCTGGTGGTGCAGCTGGTGAGCTTTCTGGCCATCCGCGCCAGCATCACCCGCAACGCCGAGGAGTCCCTGTCCGCCGGGCTGTTGACCGGCGAACGCGTGCTGCGCCGGCTGCTGGAGCAGCGCGCCAGCAAGCTGCACGACGCCGCCGAGCTGCTCGCCAAGGACTACGGCTTTCGCACCGCACTGAGCCTGCCGCTGGCCGAGCCGGACACGGTGGAGACCATCCGCGATGCGCTGGTGAACCAGGGCGACCGGGTGGGCGCGTCGGTGGTGGCGTACTTCGACACGCAGCCACAGCTGGTGGCCGCCACCCGCGAAGGCGCCGCAGACTTCCGCGCCGTGCTGGACCAGGCCATCCGCAGCAAGGAGGGCACGACGCTGTCGGTGCTAGGGCACCGGGTGTACCAGGTGGTGGCGGTGGAGGTGCGTGCGCCGGCGCCGGTGGGCTGGGTGCTGATGGGCTTCGAGCTCAACCGCGAGGTGCTGGACGACCTCAAGGCGCTGTCCGACCTGCAAAGCGTGGTGCTGCTGAAGACCGTGCAGCCGCCCTGGCTGAGCATCGTGGACAACCTCGACGCCTCGGCCGCGGCGGCCCTGCCGACCGCGCTGGCCGCGCAGGCTCCGCGCGAGGGCATCCTGGAACTGGAAGGCGAGCGCCAGCGCACCCGCTTCGTGCCGCTGCTGGACGGCGAGCCGCAACTGGGCGTGCTGATGCTGCGATCGCTGGATGTGGCCCTGGCGCCCTACCAGCAGCTGCAACTGGTGCTGCTGGGCCTGACCGTGCTGGGCGTGGCGGTGTTCGCGGGGGTCAGCGTGCTGCTGGCCCGGGGCATCAGCAACCCGATCACGGCGCTGTCGGCCTCGGCCCGGCGGCTCGAGCGCGGCGATTACGACACCCCCGTGCCCGCCACCTCCAGCCTGGAGGAGGTGCACAAGCTGGCCCTGGCGCTGGAAAGCATGCGCGAGGGCATCCAGCGGCGCGATGCGCAGGTGAACCAGCTGGCCTACGTCGACGCCCTCACCGGCCTGCCCAACCGGGCCCGCTTTGCCGAGGTGCTGCACGAGCGGCTGGACTTCAGCCACGAACCGGGCGCCGTGCTGATGCTGGACCTGGACCGCTTCAAGCACGTGAACGACGTGCTGGGCCACGACGTGGGCGACCTGCTGCTGCAAAGCGTGGCCGCCCGTCTGCAGGGCCTGTGCGCGCCGGCGCAGGCGCTGCTGGCGCGCTTGTCGGGCGATGAGTTCGCCGTGCTGCTGGCCCACACCGATGCCCGCCTCGCCAGCGAAACCGCGCTGGCGATCTTGAAAGACTTCGAGCAGCCGCTGCAGATCAACGATGAAACCATCGACCTGGGCGCGGGCATCGGCATCGCACTGTTCCCCGAGCATGGCGACGACGTCGGCCTGCTGCTGGCCCGGGCCGAAGTGGCCATGTACGCCGCCAAGGCCCGCCAGTGCGGCAGCCTGATCTACCACGCCCAGCTGGACGCCGGCAGCCAGGAGTCGCTGTCGATGCTGTCGGAGCTGCGCCGCGCCGTGGAGGAGAACGAACTGCGCCTGTTCCTGCAGCCCAAGGTGGACCTGGTGCGGCGCCAGGTGGTGGGCGCCGAAGCGTTGGTGCGCTGGCAGCACCCCACGCGCGGGCTGGTGCCGCCGATGCAGTTCATTCCGTTTGCCGAGCAGACGGGGTTCATCCGCCAACTCAGCGCCTGGGTGCTGGCCGGTGCGGCGCGGTTTGCGCACGATGCCGCAGCGGCAGGGCTGAACCTGCGCTTGTCGGTCAACCTGTCCACGCGCGACCTGATGGACCAGGACCTGCCCGGCAAGATCGAGGCGCTGATGGCGCCACTGCAGGTGCCGGCCCAGTCCATCTGCCTGGAGATCACCGAGAGCGCGATCATGGACGACCCCGAGCGGGCCCTGTCCACGCTGGAGCACCTGCACGCCATGGGCTTCAAGCTGTCCATCGACGACTTCGGCACCGGCTACTCGTCGCTGGCCTACCTGAAGCGGCTGCCGGTGGACGAGCTCAAGATCGACAAGAGCTTCGTCATGGCCATGGAGCGGGACCTGGACGACGCCCGCATCGTGCGCTCCACCATCGAACTGGCCCACAACCTGGGGCTGACGGTGGTGGCCGAAGGCCTGGAAACCATCAAGGCCTGGGCGCTGCTGGCCAATCTGGGCTGTGACGAGGGCCAGGGTTACTACATCTGCAAGCCCATGCCCGCCGAGCAGTTCATCGCTTGGGTGCAGGACTGGCAGGCCCCGGACCCGTCCATCATCTCGGCCGAAAGTCAGCTCGCCAAGCTGGGCTGATCCGGTGCCGGGTCGGCCGGCTGCAGCGCCCGGTGCAGGGCCTGCAAGCCGCTAATCACGGTCTGCGCCCGCACCGCGGCGCGGTCCCCCGCGAAGTGTTCGCACCACACCCGAGGCGCGGCCCCGCGCTGCGCCAACGCCAGCCACACCGTGCCCACGGGCTTGGCGGGCGAGCCGCCGCCCGGCCCGGCCACGCCGGTCACGGCCAGCGCCCAGTCCACCGGCGCGCGCGCCAGCAGCCCGCAGGCCATGTGCTCCGCCACCTCGGCGCTGACCGCCCCCACGCGGGCGATCAAGTCCGCGGGCACGCCCAGCAGCTCGGTCTTGGCCTCGTTGCTGTAGGTCACCACACCGCGCTCGAACCAAGCGCTGGAGCCGGCGAGGTCGGTGCAGGTGGTGGCAATCCAGCCGCCGGTGCAGCTCTCGGCCGTGCCCAGGCGTTCATGGCGGCGCAGCAGGGCGTCGGCCAGGTCTTCCAGCAGCCTCGGCGGCAGGGTCAGCGCGGTCATCGCGTCACCCCAGCCACGCGCGGCCTGCGGCGTACACCAGCAGGGTGCAGCCGGCGGCCACAAAGTCGTCGAACAGGATGCCGAAGCCCTGGGCCCAGCCGATCTCGTAGCCGCCTTGCGGCCCGCGTTCGGCCTTGAAGAGCCGATCCGCCCAGCCCACCGGGCCCGGCTTGGCCGCATCGAAAAACCGGAACAGCGCGAACGCCACCGCTTGGCCCAGCCACCCGGCCGGCGCAATGAGCCACAGCACCAACCAGAAGGCCACCACCTCGTCCCACACCACGGCGCTGGGGTCGGGGGTGCGCAGGTGGCGGGCGGTGGTGGTGCAGGCCCACCAGCCCACCAGGGTGCCGCCGCCGATCAACGCGGCCCAGCCGGCATCGTTCATCCACGGCGCCAGCACCGCGAACACCAGCCACGCCCACAGCGTGCCCACGGTGCCCGGCGCCTTGGGCGACAAGCCGCTGCCCAGCCCCAGCGCAATCCAGCGCGCGGGGTGGGTCCACATGAAGGCGGCGGTCGGCCGCACAGGAGCGTCAGTCATGCTTGGAAGTGATCGAAAGAGTGCAGGCCATGGTCCACCGGCTGCCCGGCGGCATCCACCACGCGCAGGCCCGGTGCGGCCTCGATGCGGCCGATGCGCGTGAGCGGCACGCCCACCTGCGGCAGCAGCGCCCCCGGCGGGGCGGTGAACACGAGTTCGTAGTCGTCGCCGCCGGCCAACAGGCATTCGCGTTGCAGTGCCGCCGGCTGGGCGGCCAGCACCTCGCTGCGCGGCAGCGCGTCGAGCTCCACACGTGCCCCCACGCCCGAGGCCGCCAGCAGGTGCCCCAGGTCGCCCAGCAGGCCGTCGGACAAGTCCAGCGCCGCCGTGGCCACGCCGCGCAGGGCTTGCCCCAAGGCCA
Organism: Pelomonas baiyunensis; assembly: GCF_043555935.1. Classification (NCBI taxonomy): domain Bacteria; kingdom Pseudomonadati; phylum Pseudomonadota; class Betaproteobacteria; order Burkholderiales; family Sphaerotilaceae; genus Roseateles; species Pelomonas baiyunensis. Next base: position 201,800 of record NZ_JBIGIB010000004.1, read on the forward strand.
GGCGCGGCGTGGGCCATTCCATGGCCCGGCGCACCTGGGCGAACGCGTCACCCGGCAGGCTCACCCGGCCGCGAAACACCTCCAGCGCCAACCGTGCATCCCCCAGCCGGCCTGACACCCACAGCTCGTCGCCCACCCTCGCTCCGCTGCGCAGCAGCGCCTGGCCCGGTGGCGCCTCGCCAAACACCGTGATGCACAGGTTCAGCGGGCCTTGCGTGGTGTCGCCCCCGATGAGCGGAATGCCGCTGGCGTCGGCCAGAGCCCACAGACCCTGCGCGAAACCGGCCAGCCAGGCTTCGTCAGCGCGCGGCAGGGCCACGGCCAAAGTGAAGCCTCGCGGCGTGGCGCCGCAGGCGGCCAGGTCACTGAGGTTGACGGCCAGGGCCTTGTGGCCGAGTGCGGCCGGGTCCACGGTGGACAGGAAATGCCGGCCCTCCACCAGCATGTCGCTGGACACCAGCCAATGCGCGCCCGGCGTGGGCACCAGCACGGCGCAGTCGTCCCCCACGCCCACGGCCACGCCAGGCGCCGCAGGACGCTGGAAAAAACGCCGGATCAGATCGAACTCACCCATGCCCCGATTAGACCCTGTGGACATCCACAGCGGCCCGAGGCGGCTGCGGTGGCATGATTCCAGCCCCCGTCGGAACCCTGATCCTTGCCATGCCCAGCTCAGAAGAAAAACGCGCCCAACTCCGCCAGGCCGCTCTCGAATATCACGAGTTCCCGACGCCGGGCAAAGTGGCGATTGCGCCGACCAAGCAGTTGATCAACCAGCGCGACCTCGCGCTGGCCTACTCGCCCGGCGTGGCCGCGGCCTGCGAAGAGATCGTGGCCGACCCGGCCAACGCCTTCCGCTACACCTCGCGCGGCAACCTGGTCGCGGTCGTCTCCAACGGCACGGCGGTCCTGGGCCTGGGCAACATCGGGCCCCTGGCGTCCAAGCCGGTCATGGAAGGCAAGGGCGTGCTGTTCAAGAAGTTCGCCGGCATCGACGTCTTCGACCTCGAAGTGGCCGAGAACGACCTGGACAAGCTCGTCGACGTGATCGCCGCGCTGGAGCCGACCTTCGGCGGCATCAACCTCGAGGACATCAAGGCGCCGGACTGCTTCTACGTCGAGCGCAAGCTGCGCGAGCGCATGAAGATCCCCGTCTTCCACGACGACCAGCACGGCACGGCCATCGTGGTGGGCGCGGCCTTCCTGAACGGCCTGAAGGTCGTCGGCAAGGACATCAAGCAGGTCAAGCTCGTCACCTCCGGCGCCGGTGCGGCGGCCCTCGCCTGCATCTCGCTGCTGGTCAAGCTCGGCCTGCCGCGCGAAAACATCTGGGTGACCGACCTGGCTGGCGTGGTCTACGAAGGCCGCACCGAGCTGATGGACCCGGACAAGGCCGAGTACGCACAGAAGACCGACCAGCGCTCGCTGCGCGAAGTGATCCAGGGCGCGGACGTGTTCCTGGGCCTGTCCGCCGGCGGCGTGCTCAAGGCCGACATGGTGGCCACGATGGCACCTAAGCCGCTGATCTTTGCGCTGGCCAACCCGACGCCCGAGATCCTGCCGGAAGAGGTGAAGGCGGTGCGCGACGACGCCATCATGGCCACGGGCCGCACCGACTACCCGAACCAGGTCAACAACGTCCTGTGCTTCCCGTACATCTTCCGCGGCGCGCTGGACTCGGGCGCCACGACGATCAACGTCGAGATGGAAATCGCCGCCGTGCAGGCGATTGCCGAGCTGGCGCAGGCCGAGCAGAGCGAAGTGGTGGCAGCGGCCTACGTGGGCGCCACGTTGAGCTTCGGCCCGGAGTACCTGATTCCCAAGCCCTTCGACCCGCGACTGATGATGCGCATCGCCCCGGCCGTGGCCAAGGCGGCGGCCGACTCCGGCGTGGCCGCACGGCCCATCACCGACTGGGACGCTTACCGCGAAAAGCTGCAGAGCTTTGTCTACGCCTCGGGCAACACGATGAAGCCCATCTTCACCGCCGCCAAGCGCGCGCCGAACAAGCGTGTCGCCTACGCCGAGGGTGAGGAAGAGCGCGTGCTGCGGGCCGCCCAAGTGGTGGTGGACGAAGGCCTGGCGCGCCCGACGCTGATCGGCCGCCCGGCCGTCATCGCCGAGCGCTGCGAGCGATTTGGCCTGCGTCTGCAGCAAGGGCGCGACTACGACGTCGTCAACGTCGAGAACGACCACCGCTACCGCGACTACTGGCAGACCTACCTGCGCATGACCGAGCGCAAGGGCGTGACGGAGCAGCTCGCCAAGATCGAAATGCGCCGCCGCCTGACGCTGATCAGCGCCATGCTGCTGCACAAGGGCGAGGTCGACGGCATGCTGTGCGGCACCTGGGGCACCACGGCCACGCACCTGCAGTACATCGACCAGGTCATCGGCAAGCGCGCCGGCGTGAAAACCTACGCCTGCATGAACGGCCTGATCCTGCCGGGCCGCCAGGTCATGCTGGTCGACACCCACGTCAACTACGACCCGACGGCCGAGCAGTTGGCCGAGATCACCATCATGGCCGCGCAGGAGATGTGCCGCTTCGGCCTGACGCCGAAGGCCGCGCTGCTGTCGCACAGCAATTTCGGCACCAGCGACAAGCCTTCGGCCGTGAAGATGCGTGACACGCTGGCCCTGCTGAACCAACTCGCCCCCTGGCTGGAAGTCGACGGCGAAATGCACGGCGACACGGCGCTGGACGCGCCCTACCGCAAGCAGTTGATGCCGCACAGCCCGCTCACCGGCGAAGCCAACCTGCTGGTGCTGCCCAACATCGACGCGGCCAACATCTCCTACAACCTGCTCAAGACGACCGCGGGCGGTGGCATCGCCATCGGCCCGGTGCTGCTGGGTGCGGCCAAGCCCGTGCACGTGCTGACGCCCTCAGCCACGGTGCGACGCATCGTCAACATGACCGCGCTGACGGTGGCCGACGCCAACGCTGCGCGCGGGTGATCGGGTGAGTGGCTGAGCGCCAGTCGGAGCGCTCAGGTGCGCCACCCGGGAACAGGGCCATGCGGCCCTGACTCCCCCAATTGACAGAAGTTTTCAGTCGCAACGCAGCGTCACAGTTGCGTCATGATTCCTTTGGAATCAACGACTTGAGAGAAAGTAAGCGCATGCTCACAAACCGTTGACTGGGGCTTCGGCCATGGGATGCGGCTTGAGCTTTTGGGGGCGCTTCGGTACCATTGTGGTTTTCGAAGCAGGGTAAACCCGTGTTTTTGCTCTCTTGGTTGGCGCGCTCCGGCGCCTCGGCGGCTCTGTCCGCCCTGCTGCTGTCCGGCATCGCCGGCGGTGCGCAAGCCAAAGAAGCCGCCCCCGCGACGCCCGCTCTGGCCGAAATTCAGCTGAGCGAGTTGCCCGCCCAAGCTCAGGAAACGCACCGGCTCATCCTTGCCGGTGGCCCGTTTCCTTACAGCAAGGACGGCACCGTCTTCGGCAATCGCGAGCGCCAGCTTCCCCGCCAGGCCCGCGGCTTCTACCGCGAGTACACGGTCAAAACCCCAGGCGCCCGGAACCGGGGTGCCCGCCGCATTGTGTGCGGCGGCACGCCCCCCACTGCGCCCGAGGCCTGCTTCTACACCGACGATCACTACGCCAGCTTCAAGCGCATTCGCGCCCAGGCCACGCGGTGAGCGCCCAGGATTCAGCAGTTTTGTGACTTGAAAGGAGGAACGCGACCATGCTTTTGCAGACCGTCCGTCCCAATATCGTGCAGGCCATCCGGGCCTACAGGGTCGAGGACTTGATGCAGGCCGCCCAAGAAGCGGGCCAGCATTTCCTGTACGCCAACCTGTCGGAGGCGCAGTCCAAGCAAGACGTGTTGGACGGCATCGCCCAGGCCTTTCTGTTCCCAGCTCACTTTGGCAAGAACCTGGACGCGCTGCATGACTGCATGACCGACCTCGTCCACAAGGCCGGCGCGCAGCCGGGCTTCGTGGTGGTGCTGGAGCAGTTGCCGGACAACATCCGCTTCGACCGCGAGGCGCGCGAGCAACTGCTGGACGTCTTCCGCGACACGGCCGACTACTGGGCCGATCGGAAGATTCCCTTCCGGTGTTTCTATTCTTTTCAGTAGCCCGCTCCCAAGAAAACGGGTCATGGGAGCGGGCTGCTGAGGTGGCCCCGGTGGTTGAAAAGCCTGCGCCGAAAAGCGCGAAGTCGACAATTGGCAACCCCAACTTCGGCATGAACATGCCGATGATGTGCAGCGCCTTCGACACGTCCATGTGGCTCAACGCCGCATAACAAGCCCCCGAGGGGGCTGCTCGCGGCCCGGCAAAGCCGGTTCCGCTGCAGCTGCTGGAGGAAACAAAGCCCGCTCTTGGCGGGCTTTGTTGTTTCTGGCTTCGCCTGTGGCTCAGGCGGCGGACTTGGCCTGCGCCGCGACTTGAAGGGCCAGGTCCACGAACTCCACGACCGGCACTTCCTCCGCGCGGCGCTGCAGATCGAAATGGCCCGAAAAGCCGCGCTCAGTCAGCCAGTGGCCGAGGCTGTGACGCAGCAGCTTGCGGCGCTGGGAGAAGGCGCTGGCAACCAGGTCGCCGAGGAGCGCCGGGTCAACGGCCGGTGGGGTCTTGAGCGGCAGCATGCGCACGATGGCCGAGTCCACGCGCGGCGGCGGGTCGAAAGCCTCGGGCGGCACATCCAGCACCGATTCGATGTCATAGCGCCACTGCAACATCACGCTCAGACGTCCGTAGTCCTTGCTGCCCGGGCCGGCGGCCATGCGGTCCACCACTTCCTTTTGCAGCATGAAGTGCTGGTCCACGACGTCGTCCACCGCCTGCAGCAGGTGGAACAGGATGGGCGTGGAGATGTTGTACGGCAGGTTGCCCACCACGCGCAGCTTGGCACCCTTGGCGGCGGCCAGCTCGCGGAAGTCGACCTTGAGCACGTCGCTCTCGATGACCACGACGTCATCACGCTTGCGCAGGCGCGCCGCCAAATCGCGGTCCAGTTCCACCACGGTCAGCGGCACCGAACCGGCAGGGATGCGCGCCAGCAGCGGCAAGGTCATCGCCCCCAATCCGGGGCCGATCTCCACCAAGGTCTCACCTGCCTGGGGGTCGATGAGATCGACGATGGCGTCGATCAACACGGTGTCCGTCAGGAAGTGCTGGCCGAACCGCTTGCGGGGGATGTGCTTGCTCATGAACGGCCTCCTGCCGCGCGCGGCTTCAGTGCCGTCGGGCTCAATCCAGCCACTCGCGCACTTCCACGAAGGCCTTGGCGCGGAGTTCCTTGACCCAGTCTTGATACGCCTCGTCGTACTTCTGCTCACGCAGGGCCCCACGGGCCTGATCGCGCAGTTGCTTCATTTCGACGTCCACGGTGCGCCGCTCCAGCACCTGGATCAGGTGCACGCCGAAGCGCGACACCACCGGGCCCGAGATGCCGTTCAGCGGCAGCGCATTCATGGCTTCTTCGAACTCGGGGACGAAGCCGCCCGCGCCCATCCAGCCCAGGTCGCCGCCTTCGGGCGCGCTGCCGTCTTCGGAGTTGTCCTTGGCGAGCTGCTCGAACTTGGCCTGGCCGCCTTCGATCTGACGCTTGAATTCCGACAGGCGGCGCGCCGCCACCTCGGCCGTCAGTTGCGCCGACGGGCGCAGCAGGATGTGTCGGGCACGGGTTTGGACGCTTTGCGTGAGCGACGCCGCGCCCTGGCGCTCGACCACCTTCAGGATGTGAAAACCGGCGCCGCTGCGCAGCAGCGTGGACGCGACCTCGCCGGTCTTGAGCCCTTGCACCGCCGTCACGAACACATCGGGCAGACGATCGGCCGGGCGCAGGCCGATTTCGCCGCCGCGCTCTTTGTTGGAGTCTTCAGAGATCTCGCGGGCGACGCGAGCAAAGTCTTCGCCGGCCTTGATCCGGGCCAGGGCGGCTTCGGCCCGCGCCTTGCGCTCGGCAATCTGCGCCTCGGTGGACCGCTCCGGCACCGGCACCAACACCTGCGCGAGGTTGAGCTGGCCGCCGTTGGCCAGGTCAGCGCGCTTCTTGTCGAGGTAGGCGTCGATCTCAGCGTCAGTGATCTTGATGCGGCCCTGCACTTCGCGCTCGCGCACGCGCTCGGTCATCATCTGGTCGCGCAGGTTCTCGCGGAAGCTCTTGTAGTCGGTGCCGTCCTGCTTCAGGCGCTCACGCAGTTGCTCCATCGTGAGCTTGTTCTGCGCGGCCACGTTGGCCACCACGCGGTCCAGCTCCGCTTCGTCCACGCGCTGGCCGTTTTCGCGGGCGTAGGTCACCAGCACGCGGTCCTCGATCAGCGCTTCCAGCGCCTGCTTGCGCAGGCCCGTGGTTTCGGGCATCACCTCGCCGCGTTGGCGGGCTTCCTGGCGCAGGCGTTCGGTGCGCTGCACCACCTCGCTGGCGGCCACGACGTCCTGGTTGACGACGGCGGCGATGTAGTCCCCCGGCTGCAGCGTCGGCGTCTGGGCCGGGGCCTGGAAGGCGGCCAGGGCCAGCGTCACGGCGAGGAGGGAGGGGGCGAGGCGATGCATCATGGTAGGAAATCTGAACTCGGCGAGCGGTCGGAGCTCAGCCTTCGGTAACCGGGAACATTGTCCTTCAAGACCTTGAGCGCGTTGGACCCCAGCTGGGACAGGCCCACCAGCTCCAGCTGCAGCATCAAACGGGTGTTGGTTTCGGCCCGGCCCGTGGACAGGCGCTCGATGCCCCAGCGCAGCACCCAGCAGCCGGCGTCGTACTCGAAGCCCATGACCGAGTCGGTCAGGCGGCGGTCGCGCAGCGAGTACTGCACGCGGCCCGCGCTGTACCACGCGCCACCACAGGCCTGGCTGTCCGCCCCGCGCGAGGTGACGGGCGTGCCGTACAGCGGCCACTGCCAAGCCAGCTCGACCTGCTCGCTCTGGCCACGCGCCAGGCGGTAGGCCACGCTCACCGTCTTGAAGTTGCCCGGCGAGTACCGCGCGCGCATCACCGAGCGCACCGACCGGTTGGTCTCGGGGTTGAACTCCAGGGTGCCGTCGGCCCACCACTTTTCATCCAGATGGGCGGAGGCCGCCAGCAGCAGGTCGGAGAACCGCTGCGTGACCGGCTGGCCTTCCGGCGTGATGCGCTGGTCGCGGAACAAGAAGCGCTGCACCGCCCCGAGCCGCAAGATCTCTTCGCCCTGCGAAGCGCTGATCCAGCGGCTGGTGGCGCCGACGCTCAGCGCGTGCAGGTCCGACACCCGATCCACACCCGAGAACGGGTTGTCGGTGTAGATGGAGTCGAAGTTGAAGTCCTTGGCTGCGGAATCGAAATTCGGCAGGTTGGCCTGATCCCGGAACGGCGTGTTCACGTACAGCAGACGCGGCTCCAGGCTCTGGCGGTACTCGCGGCCCAGCAGCGTGGTGTCGCGCTCGAACACCCAGCCGTGGTCGATGCTGAAGGTCGGGATGACCCGGCTCATGCGCTGCCGGCCGTCGGCCTGCGGGCGAGCCAGGTCGTACGCCGCCGCATTGAACGACGCGCGCGGAATGAACCACCACGCCTCACCCCCCAGCGGGGCGGCCACGTGGCCCAGGGCATGCACGCGCTGGCCGCCGCGCGCCTGGCCGGCCAAGGCCGAGCCGGGCAGGTCGAAGCGGTTGTATTCCAGCTCCAGCCCGCCTTCGAGACGGGCCTTGCGCCCCCAGGGCCGGAAGCTGTCCAGCACCGCTTCGTCGGCCGCCGTGGTCACGCGCACGCCGATCTGCGGGCTGCGCTGGTAGGGCGTGTCGAACTGGGACTGCGTGTCGGTGCCCTGCAGCGTCTGCCAGCGCTGCACGCGGGCGTAGGTGTCGATGACGCCCCACGACAGCTCCCGCTGGCGGTTCAAGGCGAAGTCGCTGGCCAGCAGGCGCGGCGTCTGGCTTTCGACGCGGCGCGACATGTCCTTCCAGTAGTCGTCGTCCGACACGCGCTCGCTCTTGAGGCGGTAGCGCCAGTCGCCGAAGACCTGGCCGTCGTTGTTGAGCTTCAAGCTCCAGCGCGAGCGGCCGAACACGCGGTCGCTGGGCAGCAGGTCGACGTTGATGCGGCCGGCGTGACCGGGCTCCAGGTAGCGGAACTCGCTGTCCAGGCCCACGCCGCGCTTGGTCATCACGAACGGCGTGAACGTGGCGTCGCGCTGCGGCGCGATGTTCCAGTAGTACGGCACCCCGGTTTCCAGACCGCTGCGGTTGTCCAGGAACAGATTGGGCGGCAGCCAGCCGGACTTGCGCGCGGAGCTGAGCGGGAAGCTCAGGCTGGGCGCCGCCAGCAAGGGCACGCCCAGGAAGCGCAACACCGCGCCGTCGGCCTCGCCTTCGTTGCCCGCCACGTCCAGCCGCAGCTTGCGGGCGGTGATCTGCCACGCGGGCTCCTGCCCCTCCACGGCCGGGCAGCTGCTGTAGCTGCCGTCGGTGGCGCTCATGTGCTCGCTGTCCTGGAACTTCAGCACCTTGGCCTTGCCCGCGCCGCCGGTGGCCGCCAGGAAGAAGCTCGGGTTCAGGAACTCGCCTTCGAACCGGTTCACGTACAGCTGCAGCAGCGGGCCGCTGAACACGTTGCCGTTGTGCTGGATGCGCACCTGGCCCTCGGCGCGGGCGAAGTCGTCGGCGATGCGGTAGTCGAGCTGATCGGCGCTCAGCAGCAGGTCGCCGTAGCGCATCTCCACATGGTCACGCGCCTGGGCCTCTTGATCGGCCTGCGCCGACAGCTGCCCGGCGGAAATCACCAACGCGGGCTTGCCGGCCGCCTTGTTCGGCGCACCGAGCACGCGGCTGGGGCGCAGGGGCACGGCAGGATCGGCCACGGGCGACTGGGCATGCGCCCCACCCCAACCGGACAAGGCCAGGGCGATGAACGTGGGCAGGGAGGCGGGTGGGGGGAGGCGGAACGGGCGCGGCACAGGCTGCAAAAAGGCTCGGGGTCGGTGAGGAGGCCGGGGCCGGCGGTTCTTAGAATTTGATTATCCATGAGGGCTTTCACTCCATGACCTTGCCTCCCCCGGACCTGATCCAAGCCCTGCTCGCCCAACCCGACGACGCCGACCGCCTGATGCGCGAGGCCTGCGCCGCGCTGCGCAGCCAGCCGCCCGAGCCCGCCGCAACCGCCCCGATCGACCCCGACGCCCTGCGCGCCGGCCTGGCCCGCATCGCGCCCCTGCCCGACAAGGGCCTGGACGTGGTGCAGCAGCGGCTGCTCGACGACGCCCCGGCCGGCGCCTCCACCGACGGCATCGCCGCGCTGCTGCGCCCGGCCGAGCTGGCCTGGGACGAAGCGCAGGAGATCGACTGGGCGGTGCGCCACTGGGAAGCCTGCCGCGCCGCAGGCCAGCTGGACGAAGACCTGGCCGCCGACTTCGGCGACTACTGGCGCCGCCTGGAATGGAGCGCGCTGCGCCAGCACCTGGTGCTGCTGGGCCAGGGCCACGCGCAAGAGCGCCGGCTGCTGGCCTACATCGTCAAGACCGCGTCGCGCTACGTCGCGCTGTCACCGCTGAAGCGGGCGATGGAGGCGCGCTTCCCGGAGTTCTTCGAGCTCGGCTTCACGTTGAAGTGAGCGTCCCAGGTCCGGGCGCCCGGCCGGGCGCGAGGCAGGATGCCGGGCCTGGCCTCAGGGGCAGGTGGCGCAGCCCGCGGCCACCAGCCACGGGTCTTTGTCTTCGCCGCCGAAGATGTCCAGCAGGAAGTCCAGGAACGCGCGGGTGCGCGCCGGCACATATTTGCGGGTGGGCATGCCGGCCCACAGCGTGGTGCCGAACAGCCGCCACTGCGGCATGACGCGCTCCAGCGCTTGCTCCAGCAACGCGTCTTCCACCATGAAGCTGGGCAGCCCGGCCACGCCCAGACCGTGCAGGGCGGCGGCGTAGTTGGTGTCCATGTGGGTGGTGGACAGCACCGCCCGCGACGGCACGATGGGCAGCGTGATTTCCTCGCCGCCATCGCCGCGCTGCAGGGTCAAGCCCCGCATCAGTGCCGGCGTGGGCGGGAGCAAGGCATCGTGCTGCCGCAGGTCGTGCGGGTGCTGCGGGCGGCCGCGCTGGTCCAGGTAGTCGGGCGCCGCGCACATGATGAACTCGCTGCGCGCCAGCCGCCGCGCGATGAACTCACCATCGGGCAGTTCGCGCGTCAGAAAGATGGTGAGGTCGTAGCTGTCGTCCACGGTTTCCACCGGGCCGGGCGACGTGATCTCCAGCGTGACGCTCGGGAACTCGCGGTGGAACTTGGGCAGGTGCTTGGCCAGCTGGTGCACCGCAATTGCCGGCGGACACAGCACACGCAGCAGGCCGCGCACCTCTTGCGTGGCGGAGGCGGCCAGCGCCGCGGCCTCGTCCACATCCGCCAGGATGCGCCGGGCCCGCTCCAGGTAGGCCTCGCCGATTTCGGTGAGCGAGATGCGCCGCGTCGTGCGGTTCAGCAGCCGGGTGCCCAGGTGCTCTTCCAGCTCCGCCACCAGCCGCGTGACGACCGCGGGCGCCAGGTCCAGCGCCCGGGCCGCGCCGGCAAAGCTGCCCTCGTCGATGACGCGAACAAAAACCTTGATGGCGCGGAGCTGGTCCATCCGACCGGGTCGATCAGGGGTGGGCGGCCATCACCTGCGCCACGGCCGCCGTCAGCCGCTTGCCGTAAGGCACGTGCAGGAACTCGTTGGGGCCGTGGGCGTTGCTCTTGGGGCCCAGCACGCCGCAGACCATCATCTGCGCCGACGGGAAGCCCTTTTGCAGCATGCTCATCAGCGGGATGGTGCCGCCCTGGCCGATGTAGCCCACCGGGGCACCGAAGTGCGTCTGGCTGGCGTCGTTCAGGGCCTGGCTGAGCCAGGGCGACAGGTCCGGGGTGTTCCATCCGGTGGCGCCAAAGGCGCCGGCCCGGCCGTCGGGCGTGAACGTGACCTTGGCGTTGTAGGGCGCGTTGTCTTCCAGCAGCGCCTTGAGCTTGAGCGCGGCCTCGTTGCCGTCGATCAGCGGCGGCAGGCGGAGGCTCAGCTTGAAGGCGGTGTACGGGCGCAGCACATTGCCGGCGTTCTTCAGCTCGGGGAAGCCGTCCGCACCCACGACGGACAGCGTCGGGCGCCAGGTGCGGTTCAGCAGCACTTCGACCGGGTCGGTCGTCACCGGCAGCACCGGGCCGCCGTCCGCGCCGCAGGCCCAAGGCATGCGCTTGTAGACCTCTTCCTTCAGGATGGCCGCCGTGGCCTGCGCCTGCTCCAGGCGGGCACCGGGAATCTCGCAATGGAAGCTCTCGGGCAGCAGGCGGCCGGTCTTGCTGTCTTCCAGGCGGTCCAGCACCTGACGCAGGATGCGGAAGCTCGACGGCACCGCGCCCGACGCGTCACCGCTGTGGATGCCCTCGGTCAGCACCTCCACCTTGAGCACGCCCGACACCATGCCGCGCAGCGAGGTGGTCAGCCAGAGCTGGTCGTAGTTGCCAGCGCCGGAGTCCAGGCACACCACCAGCGACACGTTGCCCAGGCGGGGCTTGAGGATGTCGATGTAGGCCGGCAGGTCGTAGGAGCCGCTTTCCTCGCAGGTCTCGATGATGCCGACGCAGCGCGGGCGCGGAATGCCCTGCTGGTCCAGCGCCATGATGGCCGTGAGCGAGGCGTACACGGCGTAGCCGTCGTCGGCGCCGCCGCGGCCGTACAGCAGGCCGTTTTCGTACTTGGGCGTCCACGGGCCGAGGTCGCTGCGCCAGCCGCTGAACTCGGGCTGCTTGTCCAGGTGGCCATACAGCACGATGGTGTCGTCACTGCCCGACTTGGTGGACGGCACCTCGAAGAAGATCACCGGCGTGCGGCCCGGGATGCGCACCACCTCCAGCTTCAGGCCCGCCACCTTCTTGCTCTCCACCCACGCTGCGGCCTGGGTCAGCACCTTCTCGATGTGGCCGTGGGCGGCCCAGTCGGCATCGAACATCGGGCTCTTGGCCGGGATGGCGATGTAGTCGGTCAGCGCAGGGACGATCTCTTCGTCCCACACGCGTTCGGCAAAGGCGCCCAGCGCGGTGGCTTCGTCGGCTTGAAGGGGCAGGTGGGGGTCTCGTGCATTCATGGCGGTACTTTCAGCGCAGGATGGCCGCGCTCAGGGCAGCGCTTGTGGCGCGGGTGAGGCGAAGCAGCCAGTTTAGGCCGCTCGGGAAAACTACCGGCGTGCGCTGTCATGCGAAACGCTTAGGCTCAGCGGCACCATGACACGCCTGCTGCTGCTCCTGCTCGTCACCCTCACCCTGGCAGGCTGCGCCTCCGGCCCCAAGTTCACGGTGGACGATGGCCGCAAGGTCAACGAAACCCTGCTCGCCGGCATGCGGGCCTACGGCGCGGGCGAGCGGCTGATCCGCCCGGCCATCGCCCGCAGCGCCCAGCTCAAAGACAAGGAATGCGACAAGCAGTGGGAGCTGCCCTTCGCGGTGGCCACCAGTGCCGGCTGGAGCGTGGACGACCGGGTGGCCTGGGCCCGCGCGCTGCAGGTGGACGAACGGCTGACCGTGATTGCCGTGACGCAGGACTCGCCCCTGCCCATGGGCACCCGCATCAACCACGTGGCGGGTCAGGCCAGTGACGACGGCGAGCGGCTGCTGGAATGGCTGGCCGAGGCACGCGACGCCGGCCGCCCCTTCACCGTGGGCACACCGGGCGGCAAGGGCGTCATCGTCACGCCCTTCGAGGTGTGCCGGGGCTACACCCGCTTCGCCCCGCCCAACACGCCGCAGCTGCAGGACTACCACTGGCTGCTGAGCCTGCACCCGCTGGAGGTGACGCAGGCCGAACCCACGCCCGACGAAGCGCTGTGGGCCGTGCTGTGGACGCAGGGCTTGTCCGAGGAAGGCGGCGCGCGGATGAAGACCTACCACTACGCGATGAAGATCGGCGGCGCGCTGTACAACATCGCCACGCTGGCCTCGGGCGTGAAGGCGGCGGCCGTGGCGGCCGATGCCGCCATCAGCGCCGCCCGCAGCGCCGCCGCCAGCGCCGCCAGCGAGTTCCTGAAGCAGCAACTGATCGAGCAGGGCAAATCGCTCGCGATGCAGCGCATCCGTGAAGGCCTGACCGATGCCGCCCAGCAGATCACGCGGCAGCAAGCCGTGAACGTGATGCAGGCGGCGGCGGCCAACCGCGGGTCGCTGTCGGGGGTGTCGCGCATCGCGGCAACGGCCTTCGAGCGGGCCGACGCCTGGGCCTTTTCGCGCATGAACACCTTGGGGGCGCCCCCGCTGGCGGGCTTCACCCTGCACCAGAAGATGGTGGAACGCAGCCTGGCCGCCAACGCCCTGGTGCTGGACGCCGACCGCCTGGCAGCGCTGAACAAAGTGGCGACCGAGCGGGGCCTGGAGGCGCAGGTGGTGGCCATCCTCGGCGGGCTCAAGGCCGACAGCCTGGTGGCGGAAATCGGCGCCATGCCGCTGGCCTCGGCCCAAAGCGGCTTCTCGTTTGAAAGCCCGGACGACCCCGGCGCCGGTCGCTTCTCGCGCGGCCTGGTGGACGCCATGCTGGAAATGCCAGCCGAGTCGGGAACCAAGAAAAAATGAAATCGCTGCCGCTGTTGGCCCTGCCCCTGGCCCTGGCTTTGTCTCTGGACCTGGCCGGCTCGCCAGCCACCGCCCAAACCCCGCCGACGGTGCCTGCTTCGGCGCCGCCCCTGGCGTCCACCCCCGCATCTGCCGTGGTGGCGGAGCCCGCGGCCAGTGCCGCCTCGGCGCCTGAGGGCGCCGCCTCCGAGCCCGCCGCCCCGCCGCCACCTCCGCCGGCCAGCTGCGCGCAGCTGACCAGCCGTGCGCTGTCGGCCGACCTGAAAGCCGCCACGGCCCAGTCGCAAAACCAGGCTTTGCAAGCCCTGGTGGAGTTGCACGACGACGCGGTGGCGCAATGGACGGCCGCCCTCGCCCGCTGCGAGGGCCGCGCCAAGGAACGCGCCCAGCGCAACCTGGCCGACAGCCAGAAATCGCGCGATGCCCTGGCCGAACGCCTGCAGGCCGGCAGCCAGTGCGAAACCGCGCACCGCGAGGCCAGCGCGCTGCAGGAACTGGCCCGCGTGGCCTTCGGCGAGCGCCGCTTCCCCGACGCCGCCAGCCTCTACCGCAAGGCCGAGGGCATGTGGGAACTGGCCGCCGAGCAGTGCACCGGCACGCAGCAGCAGATCGCCCAGCGCCGCCACGAGCAAAGCGAGATCGACGGCCACAACGCCGAGTTCTGCGCGCCGCCGTTCGAGCGGGCGCGGGAGTTCTCCACCAAGCTGCGCAATGGCGGCGCCGCCCTGCCGCTGGCCGAACGCCAGTTGCAAAGCCAGATGGGCGAGACGCTGTGGCGAGACACCGCCAAGCTGTGCAAAGGCAGCGCGCAAGAGCTGGCGCTGAACAACGCCCAAGCCCTGGCGCGCGACCGCGGCACGCCGTGGGTGGCCACGCCCCTGCCGGCCGCACCGGCGCAGGCCGCCGCTGCGGGCAAAGGCCCCGCCGTCGCAGCGACCGGCAAGCCAGCCCCCCCCGGCGCAGCGACGGCGGCTGCGGCCCCCACCAAGGCCGGAACACCGTCACCCGCACCTTCACCTGCGCCTTCACCCGCACCGACGGCGGCTGTGACTGCGGCGGCTGCGGCCCCCGCGGCGACGGCTGCTGCGGCCCCCGCGGCGGCGCGGGCGGCGCCCCCCGCCGCCGCACCAACGCCAGCGCTCGCCGCAGCAGCCGCCGCAGCGCCGGCCCCGGAGCCCAAACTGTTCGACCGCACCGCGGGTGACACCCGCTACGTGGGCCAGTTCGTGCGCAACGACGACGACACCGTCACCGGCACCGGGCGCGTGGAGTGGAAGAACGGCGACGTGTACGAAGGCCCGCTCACCCACAGCCGCCGCGAAGGCGTGGGCGAGATCCGTTGGGCCAGCGGCCAGCGCTACCGCGGCGAGTGGGTCAGCGACCGCGCCACCGGCAAGGGGCTGATGGTGTTTGCCAACGGCAACCAGTTCGACGGCACGCTGGTGGACGGCCAGCCCGAGGGCGAAGGCAAGCTCACCTACGCGTCGGGCGACGTCTACACCGGCCAGATCCGCCAGGGCCTGCCCCACGGCAAGGGCAGCTATGTGTGGATCAGCGGCCAGCGCTACGAAGGCGACTGGGTGAACGACACGCCGCAAGGCATGGGCCGCATGCGGTTCACCAACGGCAACCAGTACGAGGGCCAGTTCGCCGCCGGCTTGCCGCAAGGCCGCGGGCGCATGGTGTTTCCGAGCGGCGATGTGTACGAAGGGCAGTTCGAGGCCGGCCGCTCGCACGGCGACGGAAAATACGCCTGGAAAAGCGGCGAACGCTACGAAGGCGCCTGGGCCCGTGGCCTGAAGCACGGCACCGGCGTGTTCACCTGGCCCACGGGAGACCGCTGGGAAGGTGTCTTCAAGGACGACGAACGCACCGACGATGGCGTCATGTTGCGCAAAGGCAATTAGCCGTCGGCCAAAACCGCTACGCTCAACCCATCACACCAAGGACTCCTGCCATGAAGACCCTGCTCTCCGCCGTCGCCCTCGCCATCGCCTTCGCTGCCCCCGCGGCCGAGGCCCGCGTCGCCAAGCACCAAGGCCACGCCCAGCACACCGCAGGCGCCACCAAGGCCAAGACCGGCGCCAAGAAAACCGTCAAGGGCAAGCACAAGAAGGCCGGCAAGAAGGGCGCCAAGAAGGCCGCCTGAGGCTCACCCGGGCCTGCTGAGCCGCCGGGAGGCGGCCAGCGGCCGGTCGTTCCGCGCGCGGCGTGGCCCGTTACTCGCGCTGGAACTTGAACACCGCCACGCTGGCCCGCAAGTTCGGCAGCGTGCGCACCACGGCCCCGTTCTGCAGGCCGAAGCTGTCCAGGATGGTCAGCCGGTTTTTGCGGGCCAGCACGCCGAAGTCGGCAAACGTGCCCACCCGGATGTTGGGCGTGTCGTACCACTCGTAGGGCAGCGCCCGCGTCACCGGCATGCGCCCGGTGAGCACCTGCAGCCGGTTGGGCCAGTGGGCAAAGTTCGGGAAGCTGACGATGCCCATCTTGCCCACGCGGGCGGTCTCCTTGAGCATCTGCTCGGCGTTGTGCAGGTGCTGCAGGGTTTCGAGCTGCAGCACCACGTCGAAGCTCTGGTCCTCAAAGATGGACAGGCCTTCTTCCAGGTTGCGCTGGATGACGTTCACGCCGCGCTGCACGCAGGCCAACAGGTTGGCGTCATCCAACTCCACGCCGTAGCCACTGCAGCCCTTGTGCTGGATCAGGTGCTGCAGCAACTCGCCCGTGCCGCAGCCCAGGTCGAGCACGCGGGAACCGGCCGGCACCAGGGCCGCGATGGCAGGATCGAAGCTCATACCGCCACCCCCTTGACGGCTGCGCTGCGCCCGGCGGCGGGCAGCTCCGAGGCGATGCGCTCAAAGTAGGCCCGCAACACCCCGTGGTAGCGCGGGTCGTCCAGCAAGAAGGCGTCGTGCCCATGCGGCGCGTCGATCTCGGCGTAAGACACGTCGAGTCGGTTGTCGAGCAGCGCCTTGACGATTTCGCGCGACCGGGCCGGCGAGAACCGCCAGTCGGTCGTGAAGCTCGCCACCAGGAACTTGGCCCGGGCCGCCGCGAACGCGCGGGTCAGGTCGCCGCCATGCTCTGCAGCCGGGTCGAAGTAGTCCAGCGCCCGGGTGATGAGCAGGTAGGTGTTGGCGTCAAAGTAGTCGCTGAACTTGTCGCCCTGGTAGCGCAGGTAGCTCTCGATCTGGAACTCGATCTCCTGCGTGCTGTAGCCCAGCGCACCGGTCTTGAGTTCGCGGCCGAACTTCTCGGCCATCACGTCGTCGCTCAGGTAGGTGATGTGGCCGATCATCCGCGCCACGCGCAGGCCTCGCTTGGGCACCACGCCGTGGGCGTAGAAATGGCCGCCGTGGAAGTCGGGGTCGGTCACGATGGCGCGGCGGGCCACCTCGTTGAACGCGATGTTCTGGGCCGACAGGTTGGGGGCGGTGGCAATGGCCACACAGTGGCCCAGGGCGTCGGGGTAGCGCAGCGCCCAGTCCAAAGCCTGCATGCCGCCCAGGCTGCCGCCCAGCACCGCAGCCAGGCGGCGGATGCCCAGCCGCGCCACCACGCGGGCTTGCGCGTCTACCCAGTCATGCACCGTCACCACGGGGAAGTCGGCGCCCCAGGCCTGGCCGGTGGCGGGGTTGATGTGCATGGGCCCGGTGGAGCCGAAGCAGGAGCCAAGGTTGTTCACGCCAATGACGAAGAACTTGTCGGTGTCCAGCGGCTTGCCGGGGCCGATGAGGTTGTCCCACCAGCCCTCGCTCTTGGGCTGGCCGGCGTAGGTGCCGGCCACGTGGTGGCTGGCGTTGAGCGCATGGCACACCAGCACCGCGTTGCTGCGGTCGGCATTGAGCTGCCCGTAGGTCTCGACCACCAGGTCGTACGGCCCGAAGCTCGCACCGCTGCGCAGCGGCAGCGGCTCGTCGAAATGCAAGGTTTGCGGCGATACGTCGCCGACGCTACGGCCCGTCATGGCCTCACTCCGAAAAATAAAAAAACCGGCGCCACTGTTGCGGGACGCCGGTTGCTCGGAGTCCTGTTTAGCGGCATTTGTAGAGCGCCCGCAATCTGGATCAAATCGGCGCTGTCAGCAGCATTCTAGGCTCTGCCGCCTGCAGCCTCCAGCCGGAACTGAGCCACGGCCCCCGACAGCAGCTGCGACTGCTCGCGCAGGCTCTCGGCCGCTGCCGCTGACTCCTCCACCAGCGCCGCGTTCTGCTGGGTCATGTGATCGAGCTTGCTGACCGAACCGTTCACGGCCTGGATGCGGGCGCTTTGGTGCGCGGCGCTGTCGGCCACCGCGCCGATCATGTCGCTCACGCGCTGCACCGAGTGGACGATCTCTTGCATGGTGGCCCCGGCATGCTGAACCAGCTGCGTGCCCGCATCGGCCCGGGTCACGGACGCTTCGATCAGCGTCTTGATCTCGCGCGCCGCACCGGCCGAGCGCTGGGCCAGCGCCCGCACTTCTCCCGCCACCACTGCAAAGCCGCGACCCTGCTCGCCGGCTCGCGCGGCTTCCACCGCAGCGTTCAGCGCCAGGATGTTGGTCTGGAAGGCGATGCTGTCGATCAAGCCCACGATGTCGCCGATGCGCTTGGAGCTGGTGTTGATGTCTTCCATGGTGGTGACGACCTGCGCCACCTCGTCCCCGCCGCGGCGGGCCACCTCGGCCGCACCCAGGGCGAGGTCCTTGGCGTTCAGCGCGGCCTCGGCGCTCTGCTGCACGCCGGTGGTGAGGTCTTCCATGGAAGCCGTGGTCTGCTGCAGGCTGGAGGCCGCCTGCTCGGTGCGCTGGCTGAGGTCCAGGTTGCCCGAGGCCACTTCGTCGCTGGCGCCTTCGATGCGGTGAGTGGAGTTCTTCACCTGCCCCACCAACTCGCGCAAGCTGGTCTGCATGGCGTCCAGCGCCTGCAGCAGCTCCGAGGCTTCATCGCGGCCCACCGACCGGATGGTGCAGGTCAGGTCGCCGCCGGCAATCGCACGGGCCACGGTGCAGGCATAGCGCATGGGGCTGATGATGGTGGCCGAGTTGATGAGCGTGAGCGGCACCACCAGCACCATGATCATGCCCAGCACGGCCAGCGCCTCGTAGGCGATCTGGCGCATCTCGGCGTCGAATTCCTTCTGGGTCTCGACCACCTCGCCCTGGATGATGGTGGAGATCTTTTCCACCCGCTGCTCGATCTCCACCATCGTGCCCTTGGGCTTGCTCAACATGCGGTCGGCCGCCCGAGCGGTGTCATAGGTGCCGGCTTCGATCTGGCGCAGCACCGGGTCCGCAACCGTGCGGTACTCGGCCAGCAAGCGGATGGCTTCGCGGGCGTGGGGGTTGTCTTCGTCCTCCTCGCCCTCCAGCAACTTGTTCAGGGCCGTGACGAGGCGCTGCGCCGCCGCGTCCCAGCGCTCACGGTCCTTGCGCACCTGCTCGGGCACCTCGTACGCGATCACCATGTCCTTTTCCGCCAGGCGCACATCGGACAGCGATTGGCGGATGGCCGCCACCTGCTCGATCTCGTGCACCGAGTGGTGCATGAAGTTCTCGTTCAGCGCGGCCAGGTGGCGCCCGCCAAACAAGCCGGTGAGGCCGATGGCGGCGAACATGCACAGCACCATGGCGATGGCGCCGTGCATGCGGGTGCGGATGGTGAAGCTGCGCATCCAGGTGGCGACATTCATGCCCGTGTCTCCTTGCCGAGCCGCCCGCGCGGCCTCGTCTGGGCATCCTAATGAAACTGCCCATCCTGGCAAGCACGCCAGCTCCGCCCTTTGAGCTAGGCCAAACCGCTGCACAAATCTGCACTTGCGTGCAGCAGTTCTCGCCCCGCGCGGAACCGGTGCGCTGCGGTCGGGCCGATCAAGCGTACGGCGCTCAGGGCGACCCGCACAGGCAGTGCACCGCCGCAGCGCGGTCCCAGCGGCCTTGGGCGGCCACGCGGGTCAGGGCGTGCAGCGCGGCGAGTTCCTCCACGGCCGGCGCCGGCAGTGCGTCCAGCCCCAATGCCTGCCCCACGGCCTGCGCCAGCGGCGGTGCCACGGTGTCGGCAAACGAGGCCAGCAGGCGCTCGCTGCGGCTGAGGTCGCGCTCCACGTACACGCGGCGCACGCGCTCGCCCGGCTTGGCGTCCAGCTTGGCCAGCTGGGCCGCGGTCTGCATGGCGTCCTCGAAGCTGCCGAGGCGGTCCACCAGGCCGCGGGCCAGGGCTTGCGAACCCGTCCAGATGCGGCCCTGGGCCACGGCGTCGATCTTCTCGGGCGTGGTCTTGCGGGCCTGCGCGGCCAGCGTCGTGAACTGGCCGTAGATGTGCTCCACGCCGGCCTGCACTGCGGCCTTGAAGCGCGGGTCCAGCGGGCGGCGGGGGTCGTAGCCGCCGGCCAGCCAGGTGGTGGTGACGCCGCCGGTGTGCAGCGATAGCTTGTCCATCAGGCCCTCGGCTGTTGGCAGGATGCCAAACACCCCGATGCTGCCGGTGATGGTGCCGGCGTCGGCCAGCACCGCGTCGCTGCTCATCGAAATCCAGTAGCCGCCCGAGGCCGCCACGTCGCCCATGGACACCACGACCGGCTTGCCCGCCTGGCGGGTGAGCTCCAGTTCGCGGCGGATGATTTCCGACGCAAACGCGCTGCCGCCGGGCGAGTTGATGCGCAGCACCACGGCCTTGATGGCGTCGTCCTCGCGCGCCTTGCGGATCAGGCGGGCGGTGGAGTCGCCCCCAATGCGCCCCGGGCCCACGTCGCCGTCCACGATCTCGCCTTCGGCCACCACCACGCCCACGCCCGGCTGCTGCTTGCTCGGCGGCGTGGCGTCCTTCAGGCGGGTCAGGTATTGCGCCAGCGACACCTGACGGAAGCTTTTGCTCTCGTCGTCCTTGGCGCCCTTGGCGATCAGCAACTCGCGCATCTGGTCGCGGGTCTTGAGGCCGTCCACCCACTTGAGCTGCAGCGCCAGCTGGGCCGCATCCCCCTTCACGGCGGCCAGGCGCTGCGGGATTTCGTCGATGCTGCGGGCGATGCTGCCCGCCTCCAGCTTGCGCGCGGCTTCCACGGTGCCGGTGAAGCCGCTCCAGAGTTCCCCGTAGACCAGGGTCTCGGCTTCCACGCTGGCGGGGCTGGGGCCGTTGGCGATGTAGGGCTCGGCAAAGCTCTTGTAGGTGCCCACCTTCATCACGTGGGCCGTCACGCCCAGGCGGTCCAGCGCGTCCTTGTAGTAGGTGCGCCAGCGCCCAAACCCCTCCAGCATCACCATGCCCATGGGGTGCACGTACACCTCACCGGCTTGCGCGGCGAGGAAGTAGCCGCGCTGGCTGTAGCTGTCGGCATAGGCCAGCACCGGCTTGCCGCTGACCTTGCGGAAGCGCTGTAGCGCCGCGCTCACCTCGTGCAGGCTGGACATGCCGGCGCCTTGCAGGCCTTCCACGTCCAGGTACACCGCGCTGATCTTGTCGTCGCGCGCCGCTTGGTCCAGCGCGGCCAGCACATCGCGCAGCCGGGTCTGCTTGGGCGTGCCACGACCCTGGGCCTGCGCCATCAGTTGGTCACGCGCACTGCCCGAGAACTGCTCGACGAGGTTGCCCTCGAGCTTGAGCACGAGCGTGGTCTTGTCGGCCAGCGGCTTGGGACCACGCGTGGCGATGGCCACCCCCACCAGCACCACCACGGTCAGGAAGATCAGGTTGAGCACGGCACGGCGGGTGCCGTCGAGCACGCGCCATGACTTGGAAAAAAACCAGCCGATTGCGGAAAAAACTGACTTCATCGACGACTGCCTTGAGGGTTGATGCCGGGCGATTCTCATGGGAGCGGCCGTAAGCTCCGCTCGTCATGGTCACGGAGGGACTCCCATGCACACTTGGCCGGAATGGTTGAGACGTCTCAACGACCACTTTCCCCTGCGCTACGCCACCTGGATGCTGTGCGGCGCCTTGGCGCTGGGCCTGGCCCTGACCTGGCAGGCCGGGTTGACCCACGGCCTGCTGGTGGTGCTGTTCCTGGCGCTGACGATGCTGGGCCTGCGCGACTCCATGCAGGAGCACCACTCCATCCTGCGCAACTACCCCGTCATCGGGCACCTGCGCTTCCTGCTGGAGTTCATCCGCCCCGAGATTCGCCAGTACTTTCTGGAGGGCGACAACGACGCCGCGCCGTTCTCGCGCGCGCAGCGCTCCATCGTCTACCAGCGCGCCAAGGGGGCGCCCGACCAGCGCCCCTTCGGCACCCAGCTGGACACCGGCGCCCGGGGCTATGAGTGGATCAACCACTCGCTGGTGCCCACCCACCTGCCCACGCACGACTTCCGCATCACCATCGGCGCGGGCTGCGCCCAGCCCTACTCGGCCAGCGTCTTCAACATCTCGGCCATGAGTTTCGGCGCCTTGAGTGCCAACGCCATCCTCGCGCTGAACAAGGGCGCGCAGATGGGCGGCTTTGCGCATGACACCGGCGAGGGCTCCATCAGCGTGCACCACCGCGTGCACGGCGGCGACCTGATCTGGGAGATCGGCTCCGGCTACTTCGGCTGCCGCAACGACGACGGCAGCTTCAACGCCGAAAAGTTCGCCGCCAACGCCTGCGACCCGCAGGTGAAGATGATCGAGCTCAAGCTCAGCCAGGGCGCCAAGCCGGGCCATGGCGGCGTGCTGCCCGGCCCCAAGGTGACGCCGGAAATCGCCGCCGCGCGCGGCGTGCCGGTGGGCCAGGCCTGCATTTCGCCCGCTCGGCACAGCGCCTTCTCCACCCCCATCGAGATGATGCAGTTCATCGACCGGCTGCGCACGCTGTCCGGCGGCAAGCCCACCGGCTTCAAGCTGTGCATCGGCCACCCGTGGGAGTGGTTTGCGTTGTGCAAGGCCATGCTGGAAACCGGCATCACGCCCGACTTCATCGTCGTGGACGGCGCGGAGGGTGGCACCGGCGCCGCGCCGCTGGAGTTCACCAACTACGTGGGCGCCCCGCTGCAGGAAGGGCTGCTGCTCATCCACAACACGCTGGTGGGCCTGAACCTGCGCGACAAGATCAAGATCGGCTGCGCCGGCAAGGTCACCACCGCCTTCGACATCGTGCGCCTCATGGCGCTGGGCGCCGACTGGTGCAACTCCGGCCGCGGCTTCATGTTCGCGCTGGGCTGCATCCAGGCCCAGGCCTGCCACACCGGCCACTGCCCCACGGGCGTGACCACGCAAGACCCCCAACGCCAACGCGCCATCGTCGTGCCCGACAAGGCCCAGCGCGTGGCCAACTTCCACCAAAACACCCTCAAGGCCCTGAAGGAACTGGTGGAAGCCGCCGGACTGCAGCACCCCAAGGAGGTGACGGCCCAGCACATCGTGCACCGCATGGACAAGCACGAGGTGCGCTTGCTGGCCAACCTGCTGCCGCTGGTGGAGCCCGGCGCCATCCTGCGCAACGAGGTCACGCACAACACCTTCAAGATTTACTGGCCGCTGGCCAGCGCGCACAGCTTCTCGCCCCAGGGCAACATCATTCGCACCCCCTGAAAGTGGGTGCGCGACCACCCCGCCCGGTCGCGGGGGATGTTGACCACGAACTAGGGGGGTGAGGCGCAAAGCCCGCACAATTCGGGTCTCGTTTTTGCGCCGTCATGCCCTCAGTCTTCCTCCTCCGCCTCAGCGAAACCGCGCTGCAGCGAACCCAACGCCTGCTGTCCGAGGCCAAGGGTGTGCAACTGGTGGGCAGCGGTCAGTCGCTGGACGACGCGCTGCCGGCCATCGTCCGGTTGTCGCCCGACATCGTGGCCACCGACCTGCTCCTGGTCGACAGCCATGCCATGCGCGTGGCCCACGAACTGGGCCGCCTGCCGGTGCGCCCGCAACTGCTGCTGCTCACGCCCACATCGGACGACCTGCAACTGTTCGCCGCGCTGAGCGCCGGCGCCAACGCGTACCACGTGGAGCATGGCGACGGCACCGGGCTGGTGGAAGCGCTGACGCGCCTGCACGACCGCCGCGCCATGCTCAACCCGCAGCTGGCCCGCCAGGCCTTGGCGGCCTTCGGCATCGAGCGCAGCCCGCTGGTGACCGCCCGCCAGCCCGCTGCGCCGCTGGATGTGAGCCCCGCCGGCCGGCAGATCGAGCAAGCCAGCCGCCACCTGCTGACGCTGCTGTCGCAGGGGCTGCTGCTGGCCGAAATCGCCACGCTGTGGCGGCTGGAAGCGGCGGAAATTGAACGCCGCATCTGGCGCCTGGTGCGCCTGCTGCACGTGCGGTCGCGGGAACTGCAGATCGCGTGAGGCGCCGGGGGCGCATCTCAGGCGCCACCGTTCACCGCCCCCCGTCAGCACGCCTTTCAGGCCGTCGGCACGGTGTCCAGGAAGCTCTGGCGCTGGGACAGCTTGTCCATGTGGCGCGCCAGGTTGGGGTGCGTTTCGCGCCATTGGATTTCCGGGAAGCGGAACTCCAGCCAGCCCAGCGCACAGCCCACGGCGATGTCCGCCAGCGAGAAGTGGTTGCCCGAGCACCAGGCCTTGTCGCCCAGCCCCTGGCTCATCGCGGCCAGGGCCGCCGTCACCTTCTCGAGATGGCGGTCGATCCAGGCCGGGCTGCGCTGCTCGGCCGGGCGGTGCTTCCAGGTGCGCTCCAGGCGCACGAGGATGGCGGCGTCGCAGATCCCGTCCGCCAGCGCCTCCCAGGTGCGCACCTCACACCGCTCGCGGCCCCGCTCGGGAATGAGCTTGCCCACGGGCGAGAGGGTGTCGACGTACTCGACGATCACGCGAGAGTCGAACACGGCGCCGGTGATGGAGTCTTGTCCTTCCATGACCAGGCAGGGCACCTTGCCCAGCGGGTTCATTTTCAGGATGGCATCGCTGCCCCAGACGTCTTCCAGCACCAGTTGGTAATCGAGCTTCTTCTCG
The DNA here is from genome assembly GCF_043555935.1 of Pelomonas baiyunensis. NCBI lineage: Bacteria > Pseudomonadati > Pseudomonadota > Betaproteobacteria > Burkholderiales > Sphaerotilaceae > Roseateles > Pelomonas baiyunensis. The sequence continues at coordinate 226,169 of NZ_JBIGIB010000004.1, forward strand.
GCCATCACGATGCGCACCTTGCGCACGTAGGGGCTGGCGAGAGATCCGATCAACTTCATCGTCATAGGGGACACAAGGCTTCCAAAGTCGAAACGATTCTAGCCAGCGCCCTCTGGAGGCCCGGCCGTGAAAAGGTCTTGTCGGAGCCGCCCGACAGCCCCTCGGAAGCAGGTATTGCCTCGCCCCGCCGCCTGCGCCACAGTGCTGCCCGGCCCGCCACGCAGAGGGCGGCCAAGCTGTACCAGGGAGTTTTCGATGCACACCGTTCACGCCGCCCTGGCCGCTCCGGCCATGGCGCAGCGGCCGCCGCCCCGTGAGGGGGTCGGGCGGCCTGTCGTCCAAATCCGCTTCACGCCTGACCGCCTGTGTGCGCGCCGTTGCTGGGGGCGCGCGCCATGAGAGACGCCCCCATGCTGAGGGCCCGCTGGTTCAGCGCGCCGAACGCGACCGCCGTGGTGGTGGAAGTGCGACTGCAGGACGGCTGGCTGCAATACGGCGACCGCCTCGTGTCGCTGCGCCAGGTGCACTGGCCGGCCCGGCGCGGCCGCGGCGCCCGCCGGCTGGGCTTGCGCCAGGGCGGCTGGCTGCAGTTTGACGATGCAGCGGCTTTTGACGCCTGGGCGGCAGCCTGCGGCCAGGGCGAGGCGCCGGTGTCGTGCCTGGTGCGGCTGGTGCAACGCTCGGCGCGCTGGGTCGGGCTGCACTGAGTTCAGCCAGCCGGAACGGCGCGAAACCGGCAGGCGCAGCGAAAACCTAGAATTGCGGGTTTTCCACGACCTGCCGGCCTGCCATGACCTCGTCTGACTACTCCGCCATCAGCGCCCTCTCGCCGCTGGACGGCCGCTACGCCGCCAAGGTGGCGGCCCTGCGCCCGCTGCTGTCCGAATTCGGCCTGATGCACCGCCGCGTGCAGGTGGAGGTGGAGTGGTTCATCGCGCTCAGCGATGCCGGCTTCAAGGAATTCAAGCCGCTGAGCAGCGCCGCGCGCAGCCGCCTGCGTCGCCTGGTGAAGAAGTTCAGCGAGGCCGATGCCGAAGAGATCAAGGCCATCGAGCGCACCACCAACCACGACGTGAAGGCCGTGGAGTACTGGATCAAGCGCAGCTTCGCCGGCCACCCCGAGCTGGAAGCCGCCGGTGAGTTCGTGCACTTCGCCTGCACCAGCGAAGACATCAACAACACCAGCCACGCGCTCATGCTCAAGGCCGCGCGCGACGAAGTGATGCTGCCCGCGCTGGACAGCATCATCGACAAGCTGCGTGGCATGGCCCACCAGTTCGCGGCCATTCCGATGCTCTCCCGCACGCACGGCCAGACGGCCAGCCCGACGACGGTGGGCAAGGAGATCGCCAACGTCGTGGCCCGCCTGCAAACGGCCCGCGCGCGCATCGCCGCCGTCAAGCCGCTGGCCAAGATGAATGGCGCAGTGGGCAACTTCAACGCCCACCTGTCCGCCTGGCCCAAGCACGACTGGGAAGCCTTCTCGAAGGCCGTCATCGAGAAGCAGCTGAAGCTGACCTTCAACCCGTACACCATCCAGATCGAACCGCACGACTACATGGCCGAGCTGTTCGACGCGTTCACGCGCGCCAACACCATCCTGATCGACTGGGCGCGCGATGTGTGGGGCTACATCTCGCTGGGCTACTTCAAGCAGAAGACCAAGGCTGGCGAGATCGGCAGCTCGACCATGCCGCACAAGGTCAACCCCATCGACTTCGAGAACGCAGAAGGCAACTTCGGCCTCGCCAGCGCCGTGCTGACGCACCTGAGCCAGAAACTGCCGGTGAGCCGCTGGCAGCGTGACCTGACCGACTCGACCGTGCTGCGCAACATGGGCGTGGGCCTGGGCTATGCACTGCTGGGCTACGACTCCCTGGCCAAGGGCCTGGGCAAGCTGGAGGTCAACGAGGCCGCGCTGGCCGACGACCTGGACGCCGCCTGGGAAGTGCTGGCCGAGCCCATCCAGACCGTGATGCGCCGCTTCGGCCTGCCCAACCCCTACGAGCAGCTCAAGGAGCTGACGCGCGGCAAGGCGATCACGCAGGAGTCCATCCGCGCCTTCATCGAAGGCCTGGACCTGCCCAAGGCCGAGAAGGCCCGTCTGCTCAAGATGACGCCGGGCAGCTACACCGGCCTGGCCCAGGACCTGGCCAAGCGCGTCTGACCCTCAGCCGCAGGTCCGGCACGCCGGGCCGGGCCTACAAGGCCAGCCGGAACACCCGCGAGGGCTCGCTGTAGCCCTCGATGTGCTGGATGGCCTGCTCGGCGAACCCCAGCTTCGCCAGCAGCGCCACGCTGCGGGCGTTGTCCAGCGCGGTGATGGCCATCAGCGTGCGCCAGCCCAGCACCTCGCGGGCATGCGCCACGCAGCCGCGTGCGGCTTCCAGCGCGTAGCCCTGGCCCTCATGTTCGGCCAGCAGCGCGTAGCCAATGTCCGGCTCGGGCAGCCCGACGCGCCGGAACAAGCCGCACATGCCCAGCAGCGCGCCGTCCTGGCGCCGCTGCACGGCCCAGAACCCGTGACCCTGTTCACGGTAGCTCTTGAACAGGCGGCTTTCGGCCCAGGCCAGCGCCTGCGCCTCCGTGCGCACGCCGGGATCGTTGATGTGGCGAATCCAACCCGGCTCGTTGACGAGCCGGAGCAGGAAGGCGGCATCAAGCGGTGTGAATTCACGCAGCCAGAGGCGTTCGGTGCTGAGGATTTGCATGACACCAGACAATACCCGGTCATGCTTTGCGCCCCGACCTGCCTGACGCCTGCCTGACCTTTTCATGAGCCCGGCTCCCGCCTCCCACGACGCCCCCTCGCTCAGCCAAGCGCTGCGCGAGCTGGATGTCATCCTGGCCAACGCCGGGGTGGGCGTGGTGTACGTCAAGGAACGCACGCTGGTGCGCTGCAACCAGCGCTACGCCGAGATCTACGGCTTTGCCAGCCCGGAAGCGGCGGTGGGCCGCAGCAGCCTGGAGCTGTACGACACCCAGCAGGCCGCGCGCGACCTGGGTCGGCGCGCCTACCCGCAGCTGGCCGCCGGCGAAACCTTCCGCAGCGAAGAGTTGATGCGCCGCCAGAATGGCGAGCTCTTCTGGAGCCACCTGACCGGCCGGCTGATCAACCCGGACGACCCGAGCGAAGGGTCCATCTGGATCGTGGACGACATCCACGAACGCAAGCTCGCCGACGCCGCGCTGGCCGACCTGCACGCCGAGCAGCAGCTGATCTTCGACCACGCGATGGTGGGCATCGTGTTCCTGCGCGGCCGGCGCGTCACGCGCTGCAACCGGGCCTTCGAGCAGCTGTTCGGCTACGCACCGGGCGAGCTGGACGGCCAGCTCTCGCGCGCCTGGTACCTGAACGACGAGGACTGGAAAGCTGCTGGCGACCTCTGCTACGCGCCGCTGGCCCGGGGCGACGCCTTCCATGCCGAGATGCTGCTGGGGCGCAAGGACGGCACGCCCGTGTGGTGCGAGGTGCGCAGCAAGGCCATCGACCGCAGCGACCTGTCGCGCGGCTCCATCTGGATCACGCAAGACATCTCCGCCCGCAAGCAAGCCGAGCAGGAGCTGGTGCAGGCCAAGGCCCAACTGGAGGCCCTGGTCGAGCAACGAACGCAGCAGCTGAGCCAGACCGTGGCTGCGCTGGAGCAGAAAGTGGCCGAGCAGCAGGCCACCGAGGCCCGCGCCGAGCGCCTGGCGATGTTCGATGGCCTGACCGGCCTGCCCAACCGCCACCTGCTGACCGAGCGCGCCTGCCAGGCCATCGACATCGCCCGCCGCAGCGACGAGCCGCTGGCGGTGCTGTTCCTGGACCTGGACCATTTCAAGAACATCAACGACACGCTGGGCCACCGCGTGGGCGATGCGCTGCTGAGCCAGTTGGCCAACCGGCTGCGCAGCGCCGTGCGCGAGCAAGACACCGTGGCCCGCATGGGCGGTGACGAGTTCGTGCTGGTGCTGCCGCTGACCGACATTGCCGGCGCGGCCCACCTGGCCACCAAGCTGATGGGCCTGGCCAGCGCGCCCTTCCAGGTGGAGGCGCAGGAGCTGACCATCACGCCGTCCATGGGCATCGCGATGTTCCCGACCGACGGCGACGACTTCGACACCCTGTGCCAATGCGCCGACGCGGCCATGTACCGCGCCAAGAAAGACGGCCGCAACGCCTACCGCTTCTTCACGAGCGAGATGCAGGCCCAGTCGGCCCGCGCCTTGCTGCTGGAAAACGCGCTGCGCCGGGCCCTGGAGCGCGGCCAATTGAGCCTGCACTACCAGCCGCAGTTCGCGCTGACCGAGGACGACGAGGCGCTGGAGAGCCAGATCATCGGCGCCGAAGCCCTGCTGCGCTGGCAGCACCCGGAGCTGGGCTGGGTGTCGCCCGCGGAGTTCATTCCCGTGGCGGAAAGCTCCGGCCTGATCCTGCCGATCGGGGAATGGGTGCTGAAGGAAGCCCTGTCGCAGCTGGTGCGCTGGGACCGCGCGGGGCTGCCGGGCCTGACCATGGCGGTCAACCTGTCGGCCGTGCAGTTCCGCCACGACAACCTGCCCGAGTTGGTGGACCGCCTGCTGGGCGAAGTGGGCCTGCCCGCGGGCCGGCTGGAGTTGGAGCTCACCGAGGGCGCCGCGATGCACAACCCGACGGTGGCCATCACGGTGATGAATGCACTGCATGCCCGCGGCGTGCGGCTGTCCATCGACGACTTCGGCACCGGCCATTCGTCGCTGAGCTACCTGAAGAAATTTCGCGTCAGCAAGCTGAAGATCGACCAGTCGTTCGTGCGCGATCTGACCGAAGATGCGGAAGACCGCGCCATCGTCGACGCGGTCATCCGCATGGCGGGTGCCTTGGGCCTGGAAACCCTGGCCGAGGGTGTGGAAACGCCAGGGCAACTGGACTTTCTGCGCCGCCAAGGCTGCCAGGCCGTGCAGGGCTACCTGTTCAGCCGCCCGCTCACCGCCGCTGCTTTTGAAGAATTCGTGGTGGCCCACATCCAGGCCCCCCTGTCCGCTTACGCCATCTGATCCATGACTGCTTTCGTCGCCCAGCTCCAAGCCCTTGCCTCCTCGCGCCTGTGTGTGGGCCTGGACCCTGAGCCCGCCAAGTTCCCCGGCGCCTGGGCCGGTGACGCGAGCAAGATCTACGACTTCTGCGCCGCGATCGTGGACGCCACGCACGACCTGGTCTGCGCGTTCAAGCCGCAGATCGCCTACTTCGCCGCGCACCGCGCCGAAGACCAGTTGGAGCGGCTGATCGACCACATCCACGCGGTCGCGCCCGGCGTGCCGGTCATCCTGGACGCCAAGCGGGGCGACATCGGCTCCACCGCCGAACAGTACGCGCGCGAAGCGTTCGTGCGCTACCGCGCCGATGCCGTGACGCTGTCGCCCTTCATGGGCTTCGATTCCGTGGAGCCCTACCTCGCCTACGAAGGCAAGGGCGCCATCCTGCTGTGCCGCACCTCCAACAAGGGCGGCGACGACTGGCAGATGCAGCGCCTGGCCGACGTCCCCGGCCAGCCGCGGCTGTTCGAGCACCTGGCCCACTTGGCCGAGACGCAATGGAACCGCAACGGCCAGCTCGGCCTGGTGGTGGGCGCCACCTACCCCGGTGAGATCGCCCGCGTGCGGGAACTCGCCCCCACGCTGCCGCTGCTGGTGCCCGGCGTGGGCGCACAGGGCGGCGACGCGGCCGCGGTGGTGCAGGCCGCAGGCCGCACGGCGCCGCTGGTGGTCAATTCCTCGCGCGCCATCCTGTACGCCAGCAGTGGCGCCGACTTTGCCGCCCGCGCCCGCGCGGTGGCCGAAGCCACGCGCGCGAGCCTGGCCTGAGCCGTGAACGCCTGGCCGCAGCGCCCGCCCCTCGTTCGCGCCCCTCGTTCTCGCACCCGTGGCGCCACGGCACCGCGGGCACCCCGGGCGAACCGCGGCCTGACCTGCGCATGAGCCGCGACAGCGATCAACCCAGCAGCCTGGTGGGCCAGGTGTTGCCCCCCGAGCAGCAGCGCCTGCGCCTGGCCACCAGCATGCGCTGGCAAGCCGCACGGGTGTTCCTGCTGGCCTGTGGGCCGATCTTTCTGCCGATTGCCGCCCTGCTGTGGCACACCCGCCAGCCCACCGAGTGGCTGGGCGGCTGGCTGCCCCCGGCGCTGGCACTGCTGATCTCGCTGCTGGCGTTCTCGCGGCTGCGCTCGGTGCAGCGCAGCGCGCGGCAGGAATCCAAGCCGGGCCTGGCCTTGTTGATGATGGGGCTGGTGATCGCCCTGCCCGTGGCCGTGGCGGTGTCGCGCAACCTGGGCTTGTGGGCGCTGGGCCTGTGCGTGTCGGGGCTGACGGTGGCGTTCTCCACGGCCATGCTCGGCTGGCGGGCGGGCCTGCTGCTGACCGGCCTGACCGGCCTGGCGCTGGGCGGCATGACCGTGGCTGAGGCGCTGGGGTGGAACACCCACCCCATGGGCATGAACAGCCTGCTGCTGCGCTCGGTCGTGCAGTTCGGGCTGCTGAGCTCGGGGCTGATTGCCGGCTACGGCCTGCTCAAGATGGTGGAGCGATCGCTCGCCGAGGCCGAAGAGCGCACCGCGCGCTTTCGCGGCCTGCTGGGCATGGCGGCCGACTGGTACTGGGAGATGGACCGCGAGTACCGCTTCACCCAGATCGCCGAAGAGCGCGAGGGCAGTTCGTGCCTGGACCTGAAGTCCCGCCTGGGCAAGACGCCCTGGGAGGTGGACGGCCTGGGCCTGACCGACGACGAACTCGATGCCCACCGGGCCGACCTGGAATCGCGCCGGCCCTTCCACGGCATGGTGGCCCGCCGAATGGCCACCGACGGCAGCACGCGCTGGGTGTCCATCAGCGGTGAGCCGCGCTTCGACGCGCAAGGCAACTTCCGCGGCTACTGGGGCGTGGGCCGTGACGTGACGCACGAGGTGGCGGCCGAGCAAACCGTGCACGCCACCGAGACGCGCTACCGCGAGCTGTTCCGCCGCTCGCCCAGCCCGCTGGTGCTGCACCGCTGGGGCCGCGTGGTGGACGCCAACCCGGCGGCCATGGCCATGTTCGGCTACGCGCAACGCTCCAGCATGGTGGGGCAAGACCTGTTCAGCCACTACGAGCCGGGCGACGATGAATCCGCCCGCCAGCAGGCCGCACGCCTGGAGGGCCTGGCCCCGGGCGCGATGCAGCCCATGGCGGAGTACCGGCTGCGCACGCTGTCGCGCCGCCGCCGGCTGGTGCAGGCCACCAGCGTGCGCGTGGAAACCGCCAGCGGCCCGGCCACGCTGACCTTCTTCACCGACCAGACCGAGCAAAGCCGCGCGCAAGACGCCCTGCGCCGCTCGGAAGGCCTGCTCAGCCACCTGGTGGCCACCAGCCCCGACGTCATCACGCTGACCGAGGCCGAGACCGGTCGCTACGCGATGGTGAACAAGGCCTTCGAGACGCTGAGCGGCTGGAGCAGCAGCGAGGTGCTGGGCCGCACGGCCGACGAGATCGGCATCTGGCACAACGCGACCGACCGCGGCGCGATCCGCGACGCCATCCGCCGCGACGGCATCGCCAACAACGTGCCCATCAGCTTCCGCCGCAAGGACGGCAGCGCCGTGTCCATGCTGGTGTCGGTGGCGCCGTTCGAGATGGACGGCCAGCACTACCTCGTGCTGTACGCCCGCGACGTGACCGAGAGCGAACGTACGCGCCTGGTGCACGGCGCCATCCTGGAAAACGCCTCGGTCGGCATCGCCCTCACGCGGGAGCAGCAGTTCGTGCTGGCCAACCCGCGCGTGGAAGCCATGTTCGGCTGGGACCACGGCGCCATGATTGGCCAGCACGGCAGCGTGGTGTGGCCCAGCGTGGAAGAGTGGCAAGCCGTGGGCCGCGACCTGGGCGCGCAACTGGCGGCCGGCCAGCAGGTGGAAACCGAGCGCCCCATGCGCCGGCGCGACGGCAGCACCTTCCTGGCCCGCCTGCAGGCCAAGGCGGTGGACCCGGCCCACCCGAGCCGCGGCGGCACGATCTGGATCATTGAAGACATCACCGAACGGCGGCGCGTGGAAGACCAGCTCGCCCGCGCCACCGACGAAGCCCAGGCGGCCAGCCGCGCCAAGAGTGCCTTCTTGGCCAACACCAGCCATGAAATCCGCACCCCGCTCAACGGCCTGCTGGGCCTGGGCCGGCTGGCGCAGCAGCCCGACATCTCGGATGTGCAGCGGCGCGACTACCTGAACCAGATGATGGACAGCGCGGAGAGCCTGTCCGGCCTGATCTCCGACATCCTGGACCTCTCCAAGATCGAGGCCGGCCGCCTCACGCTGGAAACCCAGCCGTTCTCGCTGCGCGAGTTGCTGGCCTCCATGCGCCTGGCCTACCTGACCCTGGCCCAGGCCCGCGGGCTGACCTTCGCCGTGGAGATCGACCCGGCCTTGCCGCCGTGGGTGTTCGGCGACCCGCTGCGCACGCGGCAAATCCTGTCGAACTACCTCACCAACGCGCTGAAGTTCACCGAGCAAGGGGGCATCACCGTGCGGGTGGCAATGCAGACCTCCAACACGCGGGGCAGCGCCGGCGAATGGGTGCGCATCGAGGTGCGCGACACCGGCCCCGGCATCGCAACGGACCAGCAGGCCCGCCTGTTCCAGCCCTTCACGCAGGCCGATGAGTCCACCACCCGACGCTTTGGCGGCACGGGGCTGGGCCTGTCCATCTGCCGGGAGCTGGCCGCGCTGATGGGCGGCGACGTGGGCGTGCACAGCAGCCTGGGCGCCGGTGCGGTGTTCTGGGCCGAACTGCCTCTGCCGGCCGCCCCGGCCCCCATGGCCCACCAGCCCCGCGAGGCCCGCAGCGGCCCCGCCGGCCACGAGGCCCTGCACGGCTTGCGCGTGCTGATTGCCGAAGACCACCCGGTGAACATGCTGATCGCCGTGGCGCAGCTGGAGCAATGGGGCATGGAAGTGGCACAGGCCAGTGACGGCCGCCAGGCCATCGAGGCCGTGCGCGCTGCGGCCAGCATGGGCAAGCCCTTCGGCATCGTGCTGATGGACGTGCAGATGCCCGTCATGGGCGGTCACGACGCCACCCGCGAGCTGCGCAAGGAGTTCTCGGCCCAGCAGCTGCCCATCGTGGCGCTGACCGCGGCCGCCCTGGTGTCCGAGCGCGACGACGCGTTCGCGGCCGGCATGAACGAGTTCCTGACCAAGCCCATCGACACGCTGAAGCTGCACCAGGCCCTGCTGCGGCTGACGGGCCACGCCTGATCGCGCGGCGCAGTGCCTCGGCGGCACCGCCGCTGTGCCCGCGCAGTCACGGGGCGCGGCGCCTCGCCGCACAATGCCGGCTTCCTTCAGGAGACCGCGCCCCATGAACGCTCACGCGCCCCGCAGCTTCAAGTACTACGACCTGATCATGGCCGCCTTCGTGTGCGTGCTGTTGTGCTCCAACCTGATCGGCGCGGCCAAGCAGGCGCAGATGACGCTGCCGGTGATCGGCACCATCACCTACGGCGCGGACCTGTTCTTCTTCCCGATCAGCTACATCTTCGGCGACATCCTGACCGAGGTCTACGGCTACGGCCGCGACCGGCGCGTGGTGTGGGCCGGCTTTGCCGCCCTGCTGTTCTCGGCCTTCATGGCCTGGGCCGTGGTGCACCAGCCGGCGGCCGACACGCCGTTCATGGCGGTGTACCAACCCCAGCTCGAAGCCGTGTTCGGCAACACCTGGCGCATCGCGGCGGGCTCGATGATCGCGTTTGCCTGCGGCAGCTTCGCCAACAGCTTTGTGCTGGCCAAGATGAAGATCGCCACCCAAGGCCGCCACCTCTGGGCCCGCATCGTGGGCTCCACCGTGGTGGGGCAGCTGGTGGACACCAGCGTGTTCTTCCTGATCGCGTTCTACGGCATCTGGGCGAACGAGCAACTGGTGGCCGTCATCCTGACCCAGTACCTCGCCAAGACGGCCTGGGAGGCCGTGATGTACCCGGTCACGGCCCGCGTGGTGAACTTCCTGAAGCGCGTGGAAGGCGTGGACTTCTATGACCGCCACACCAACTTCAATCCGTTCTCGATGAAGGTCTGAGCTGGGCGTTCATCGAGCGCCTGACGCATTCGCATGGCGCTCGCCAACGCCTGCCGCCGCCCCCCCAGCTGCGCAGCGCCTGCTGCGACCGCCACGCCGCGAGAGGTTTCAACGCCTCACGCGGCAGACCCGGCTGCAGGGTTGCGGCACAGGAGCGAGCATCCGCAAGCGGCGGGTTGAACGCCGGGCTGCGCTGCGCTGGGCTGGGCTGGGCTGGGCGCGAGGTTGAGCCCCGCTGCTCCCCACTTCGGCCTCGGCCGCCACCCACCAAGGCAATAAAAAAGGGCACCCCGAGGGGTGCCCTTTTGCTTGGCTGCCAGGCAGCCGCGCGATCACTTGAACTTGTAGTTCGCCGACACGGTGAAGTAGCGGCCGAACGGGTTGTGCAGACCCGAGTTGTAGCCCAGCTGGCCACCGGCGGGGTCGTAAGGCGCCTTCTCGTCCAGCACGTTCTGAACCGACAGGCTCAGCGTCAGGTCCTTGAAGCCGCGGTACGTGTAGCCCACGTCGAAGGTCATCCACTTGGACATCGAGCAGCCGGGGTAGCGGTTGATGTACAGGTCGCGACCGTTGGTGGCCGTCGGGGCCACACCCAGCACGCTGCGGCCGCTCACGCCCGCATCGTTCAGAGCGCCGCCGTAGTGGCAGGTATTGCCCGAGAAGTACTGCGGCTTCACGCCAGCGTCAGGCAGCGTCGTGCCATCCATGTAGCGGATGAACGAGATGCTGGAGACGTAGTTCATCGCACCCATCAGCGAGTGCGCGCCAGCGTCCAGGCTGGAAGTGAAGCGCAGCTTGGTGCGCGGCACGTCCGGCGCCGAGGTGGCCCAGTCAGCCAAGCCGCCGCGGGTGCCCACGAGGTTGTTCTCGGCGTAGCCAGGGTGCTCGATGCGCATGTACTTCAGCGTGTACTGGCCGTTCAGCGCGTTGGTCCAACGCACGCCGTCCATCACGGTCTGCACCACACGGGCTTCGAAGTCCACACCGCTGGTGAAGGTCGTGCCCTGGTTGGTCCAGGGGGTCGACACGGTCAGCAGCGGGCCGGTACCGGCCTGGCCGTTCAGCAGCAGGGCGGGGTTGGTGTCACGGATCAGCGAGCCGGGCGGGTAGGCCTCGGGGTGGTCGATCACGGACTGAGCATCACCCAGCGCGACTTCGTTGTTCTTGCGGATGGCCCAGTAGCCCGCCAGCAGGTCCACACCCTTGGCCGGGCTGAAGATCATGCCGGCCGAGGTGTTGTACGAGTTTTCCGGCTTCAGGCTGGGGTTACCGCCCGACAGACCGGCCACGCTCTTGTTGCAGTCCGCGGTTTCCGCGCCCGGCTTCGGCACCGGCGGCACGGCTTCGATGTTGCAACGCACGGGGTCACGCAGACCGTTCAGGAAGTACTGCGCACCGCCCGGGCTCACCTGCGACACCGACGGGGCACGGAAGCCTTCGGAGTAGTTGCCGCGGAAGGCCAGGTTGTCCAGCACTTGCCACTTCACGCCGAACTTCGGCACGAAGTTGGTCTTGAGCGTGGGGTACTTGTCGACGCGACCAGCGATGTTCAGTTCCAGGTTCTTCAGCACCGGTGCGACGACTTCCACGAACGCCGACTTGACGACGCGGGAGCCCTTCACGTTGGTGTTGGCCAGGCCCAGGATGTTGCCGGCGAGGTTTTCCGGGTCCGGACGCACATCAATGGCTTCGCGGCGCAGTTCGATACCGCCGGCCACGCCGATGTCGCCACCGGGCAGACGGCCGACGGTGGTGCTGGCCTTGGCATCCCACTGCAGCACTTCAGCCGAGCCGCCATTCAGCAGCGGACGCGACAGATCCGGGTCGGCGGCGATGGACGCCAGCGAGCGGTTCGTGCCACCGAACTGCGGGCCGAGCATCTGGCGCAGCACCGGCAGGCGCAGGAAGCCGTAGTAGTACTCGTCGCGGTCCGAACGGTTCCACAGAACTGCCGATTCCCAGTCGATGTCGGTGCCAGCCGTGCCGCGCACACCCACCAGAGCGCGCGAGCCGGTGTTGGTCAGGTCATAGCCGCCCGAGACGTTCGGGAAGCGCAGTTGCACTGCAGCGCGGGCGTTCGGGAACGGGTTGTCCGGGTGGCCGATTTCCAGGATGGGCTGGAACGTGGCAGCCAGGCCGTTCACGTTGAAGTTGTTGGTCGGGCTCAGGCCGCTGATGGTGCGCGGCGCGGCCAGGTACTGGCGCTTGCTGCGGCTGTACATCACTTCGGCGAAGCCTTCGATGTTGTCCGTCAGCTTCAGGTTGCCACGCGACAGCAGATTCAGGTCGTTGCCCGGGCTCTGCATTTCCGCGAACTGGTCGAGGTTGTAGTTACAGATCGTGCGGCCCAGCAGCGCAGCGTTGGTGATGCCGTAGCGGCCGGTTTCGGCCACGATCTTTTCAGAGTCGGGGCAGTTGGCGGTGTTGACCGTGTTGGCAGCCAGCGCGGCGGTCTGCGGGAAGCTGCGCGAACCGACGGCGCCGTTTTCCTTGATGAACCAGGGCTGGTTGTTGTACAGGAAGCTGCCGTACGGGTTGCGACGCAGGTTGATCGCGCGGTAGTCGGCGGCCTGGATGTCCTGGTCGGTCTTGTCGCCGACCATGCTGCGGCCCTTGTGGCTGAAGTCAACGCCGACGAAGACGTTGTAGCCGTTGGTCGCGAAGTCGCCGAAGCCAAAGGTGCCGCTGACGCTTTGGCGCTGGTATTCACCGGCGTCGTTGCCGCCAGCCAGGGCCTTCACTTCCAGACCTTGGTAGTCCTTGCGGGTGATGAAGTTCACCACGCCGGCCATGGCGTCAGAGCCGTACACGGCCGAGGCGCCGTCCTTCAGCACTTCGATGCGGGCAATGGCCGAGACCGGAATCGAGTTCAGGTCGTACAGCGTGGTCGTGCCGTTGTTGGGGTTGGCGTAGGCCGACGGCGTCATGCGACGGCCGTTGATCAGCACCAGGGTCGACGTGGCCGTCTGGTTGCGCAGCGACACGGTGGACACGCCGCGCGAGAAACCGTTTTGGGTGGCGGTGTCGTTGTAGCCGTCGTTGCCGATGGAAGGCACCATCTTCAACACTTCCAGCGCGGTGCGGGCGCCGCTGGCCTGGATGTCCTTGGCCGTGATCACGTCGATCGGCGAGCTCGTCTCTTTCGAGATGCGCTTGATGTTGGAGCCAGTGACCTCGACGCGCTCGAGCTGCTGGTTGCTGGACTGGGCCACAGCCTGCAGGCACAGGGCCTGGGCTGCCAGCGCGGTCAGCGTCACCGCAAGCTTCGGAAAGTGTCCGGAAGTTTTCATGGGAGTAAGGGCAGGGTGAACAAACGTGCCGCGAGTCTGCGGCGACGGGCGCCCCCTCAGAAGGCAGGTATGCCCCCCCTTGACAACGTGGGAGCGCGAACACTTTCTTACTGGCGCGTCAGAAGCGGGTTTTCGACGAAATTCCGTGATGAATTGCCCGGTAGATGACACAGAGATGACAAATCCCATGTCTTTCGACATGGGCATGTGGCAAACCACAAGGTCGCAACTCGTTGCAGTGCAGCAACAAAATTTCGCATCGCGCGACTCGACATCCCGGCATCCGGGACTGGCCAGGTGCGGCGGACAATCCGGGCATGAGTTCCCCGTCCGTCGCCGCCGCCCCCGACCTGCTCTTCGCCCTGCTGCCCGACAGCGGCATCGCGCCCGATGGGCCGGACACCCTCGCCCCGCTGGCCGCGGCGCTGGTGGGCCAGTACCCGCAGGCGCTCACGCTGAATCTGCACCCGCCGCTGCGCGACGCTGAAGGCCGCTGCCGCTGGTGGGCTGACGACGCGCCCAGCGAACTCGGTGTGGACGCCGCCCGGGTGGCCTTGATCGCGCGGGTGCGCCAGGAAGCCGCCCGGCTTGGCTTGCCCTGGCAGCGCGTGGCCCTGGCCGGCGTGGGTGATGGCGCGATGCTGGCGCTGGAGGCCGTGCAGGCCGAGCCCGCCCTGGTGGGCCGGGTGATCGCCTTCGCCGGGGGCTACCTGGCTCGCCCGCAGGTGGCGCCGCAGGACGTGTGCGTGCACCTGCTGCACGGCCTGGCCGACCAACGCTTTCCGTACCGCCACGTCGTGGACGCCGCCCAGGCGCTCGTCGACCTGGGCGCTGACGTGACCGCCGACCTGCTGCCCCACATCGACCACAGCCTGCACCCCGCCTTGATCGACAAGGCGATGGAGCAGCTGCGCACCTTCATCCCCGCCCGCCTGTGGCGCGAGGCGCTGATCGCGGCGCAAGACAACGAGCGCCCAGTCGGCTGACCCAGCCGTTCGCACACAAACCGATACCCGAGGGCCGCCAGGGCCGGGCGGCGTTCGCTACGCTGCCGGGTCTCACGACGCAAGGCGACACGGCATGGACAACCTCGATCTCGGCGTGCTGCGCACGGCCGCCCAGTGGCGCGCCGACCAGCACCCGGTGGTGCTCGGCACCATCACCCGCACCTGGGGCTCCGCCCCCCGGCCGGTGGGCTCGCTGGTGGCGGTGCGTGGCGATGGATTGATTGCCGGCTCGGTGTCGGGCGGCTGCATTGAAGACGACCTCATCGCCCAGCTGCGGGCCGGCAGCCTGGCGCTGCGCCAGCCGCACCTGCTGCGCTACGGCGTGGGGGCGGAAGAGGCGCGGCGCTTCGGCCTGCCCTGCGGCGGCACGCTGGAGCTGATGCTGGAGCCGCTCGGCCCGCACTCGGCCCTCGATGCGCTGCTGGGCCACCTGACCCGGGGCGAGCGCGTGCGCCGCACGCTGGACCTGGCGACCGGCGCCGTCACGCTGGACAGCGCCGAACGCGGCGCCGACACGCTGACCTTGACCGACACCCACCTCGTGAGCCACCACGGCCCGCAATGGCGCCTGCTGGTGATCGGCGCAGGCCAGATGACCGACTACCTCGCCCAGATGGCCGGCGCCCTGGGCTACGGCGTGACGGTGTGCGACCCCCGCGAGGAATACGCCGAAGGCTTCGCCCTGGCCGGCGTGACGCTGACCCGCGAGATGCCGGACGACGTGGTGCTGGGCTTTCAGGTGGACGACGCGACCGCCATCGTCGCGCTCACGCACGACCCCAAGCTGGACGACCTGGCCCTGATGGAGGCCTTGAAGAGCCCCGCGTTCTACGTGGGCGCCATCGGCTCGCGGGTGAACCAGGCCAAGCGCCGCGCCCGGCTGAGCGAGCACTTCGGCCTGACGGACGCCGAACTCGACCGCCTGCACGGCCCGGTGGGGCTGAACATCGGCGCGCGCACCCCGCCCGAGATCGCGCTGAGCATCCTGGCGGAGATGACGGCCGTGCGCTACCGCGCCGCCGGCCCCGCCGCGGAGGCGGGCTGCACGCTGTGAAGCGGCTGCGGCCGCGCGGCGCTCACTTCAGCGTGTAGCCGCGGCCGTCCATGCAGGCCTCCACCGCGCGGTTGAACACGCTGGCATCGGCCTGCGCGCTGGGCTGCGTCGTGGCCCAGCGGTTGCACTCGCGGCGGTCGGTTTCCAGCTGCTCGGCCGACTGACCGTTGCGCGGGTAAATGACGGGCTCGGCCTTGGGCGCAGGCGGCGGCGGGGCCTGCTGCACCAGCACCTGCGCGGGCGCGGGGGCTGCGTCGGGCGGCGGCGTCGCCACCATGTAGCCCTCGGGCACGGCGCGGTAGTACACGCCATTGGCGTAGTAGTAGGGCACGCCCCCGAAGGTGACCGTCACGTAGGCCGGCGGCAGCAGCGGAATCACCACCCCCACCGGCGGCAGCACCACGCGGTAGCGCGGGCCGTAGGGCTGGTACCAGACCCCACCATGGAACCAGTAGCGGCTGGGCCCGGAGCCCACGATGACGGCGCCGTACGGCACCACCGGCGCCACGTAGCCGGGCGCGGGGTAGTAGTGGTCGTGGTGGTAGCGGTTGTCGAACACCATGCCGATGTTCACGCGGGCTCGCACCTCGGCATGGGCCGCCACCGTCGCGCCCAAGGCGCCCAGGGCCAGCAGGGTGGCCGTTGCAGATCGAAGCAAGGTCTTCATGGGTTCAGCAATGCAGAAACGACGAGGTGATGAAGCAACGCGCCCAGCGTCGCCTGGGTGGACTGCGGGCACTTTGCGCGCACGTAAAGTTGCTCGCTCTGTCTGTCGCCCACCTGTCGCGCCCTCGCCATGATCGAACTTCACTACTACCCCAGCAACGCCAGCTTCGCCCCCCACATCCTGCTGGAGGAACTGGGCATTCCCTACACCTTGCGTCAGGTGGACCGGGCGAACAACGAGCACAAGTCGCCCGCCTACCTGAAGCTCAACCCCAACGGCCTGATCCCGACCCTGGTGGACGGTGACCTGGTGCTGTACGAAACCGCCGCCATCCTGATGCACCTGGCCGATGGCCACCCCGGCTTCGCCCCGGCACCGGGCAC
The DNA here is from genome assembly GCF_043555935.1 of Pelomonas baiyunensis. NCBI lineage: Bacteria > Pseudomonadati > Pseudomonadota > Betaproteobacteria > Burkholderiales > Sphaerotilaceae > Roseateles > Pelomonas baiyunensis. The sequence goes on from NZ_JBIGIB010000004.1 coordinate 242,629, forward strand.
GCCCGAGCGGGCGCAGTACTACAAGTGGATGGTGTGGCTGACCAACACGCTGCAGGCCATGCTGATTCACTACTTCTACCCCGACCGCATGGCCACCGACGCCGCCGAGGTGAAGGCCCGCGCCGAGGCGCAGATCGCCCCCATGCTGGACCAGATGGACGCCGAACTCGCCCGCCACGGCGGCCCGTGGTTCCTGGGCGAGCACTACACCGCGGTCGACCCGCTGGCCTTCATGCTGTGCCGCTGGACCCGCATGCAAACCCGCCCCGCCAAGACCCGACCGGCCCTGGGCGCCTACCTGCAGCGCGTGCTGGAACGCCCGGCCACGCAGCGCGTGGTGGCCAAGGAACAGCTGCCCGACCCGGTGTTCTGAAACGCTGAATCGGCGGGCTGCGCGCGGTCTGCACGCAACCCGCCATGACGGGCAAAATCAACGCACCCCATGAGCACCAGCCCTGCCCTTCCGCCCGCCCGGCGCCCGGCGCTGCGGCCGAGCTTTGGCCGCGTCAGCGTGGGCGTGTACGGCCGCGTGATGATGTCCGTGGCCGAGGGGCCGTTTGACGCGGACCTCATGGCTGCCACACGCCGTGCCATCTCGCTGGCCGGCAAGCGGCTGCCGCAGGACCGGCGCTTCGGCGACCTCGTGGAAATTCGCGGCAGCCTGCAAATGGATGCCAACGCCCTGGCCCAGCTGCGTGCCGGCATCGACAGCTTCGCGCGGCATGGCATCGTGGCGCTGTCCACCGTCTTCCTGGTGCCGCCGGGGCTGCCCGGCATCGAGCGACTGCCCGCGTTGATGGACATCTGGCGCCAGAGCCGGCCGGTGCGCCGGGCCGACAGCTTTGCCGCCGCCTGGGCCCTGGTGAACGCCGACCTCGCTGCCGCCGGCCTGCCCACCCAAGCCCCCCCGCCCCGCCCATGACCCCCACCACCGGCCTGCAATGGCCCTTGGACGAGCGCGGCCGTCGCGCCTCGGGCACGCCCGGCCAGCGCATCGTGGCTGAGGCCCTGCGCCCGCTCGACGCAGAAGCGGCCGACGCGCTGCAGGCCGAGCGCCAATGGCGCCACCGCTACCCCCAGCACTGGCGCGCCTTGGTGCAAGCCCACGCGGCCCGCCCCACCGCCGTGGTGGCGTCGGCCCGGGCCGGCCTGGCCGCGGCGTGGCAGACGCTGCCCTTCGTGCGCGCCGGTCAACCGCTGGCCCTGGCCGACGCCCTGCGCACGCCCCAGCGGGCGCTGCAAACCCTCACCCTGCAAGGCCAGGGCGACCCCGCACCCGCGCCCTGGACCGTGCCCCACCAAGGCCGCCAGTTGCAGGGCGACAGCCTGGCCCGCCAGATCGACCGCTGGGAGGCCCAGGGCATTTGCGAACCCGCCCACGCCCAGGCCCTGCGGGACTGCCTGGCGCACCCGGAGTGGTTCGACCTGTCCGACCAACACCTCGTGCTGCTGGGCGCCGGCAGCGAGGCCGGGCCGCTGAGCTGGCTGGCCCGCTGGCGCGCGCAGCTGGTGGCGGTGGACGTGGCCCGCCCGGCCCCCTGGAAGCGCATCGCCGCGACGGTGCAGGCGGGCAACGCGCGGCTGCTGGCCCCGCTCGCGCCCGGGCTGCCGGCTGACCTGAACCACGCCGGCGCAGATCTGCTGACCGACACCCCCGACATTGCCGCCTGGCTGGCCGGGCTGGGCGTGCCGCTGGCCGTGGCCAACCTGGCCTACCTGGACGGCGAGCGCCATGTGCGCGTCTCGCTGGCCATGGACGCCATCAGCGCCACCCTGTGCGCGGCCGACGCCCGCACCCAGCTGGCCTACATGGCCACGCCCACCGACGTCTTCGCCGTGCCCGACCCCGTGGTCACGGCCGTGATGCAGCGCTACGCCGGCCGCGGGCTGGCCAAGAAGCTGGCGCAGTGGGGCGCCCGGCTGGGCAGCCGCGGGCGCGGCTTTGCACCGCACATCACCGAGCGGGTCGACGCCGGCGACTTCGGCACCTGGGGCCTGGTGGACGCCCTCGTGGTGGAGCAAGGCCCCAACTACGCCCTGGCCAAGCGCCTGCAGCAGTGGCGCGCCCTGGTGGCGCGGGCTGACGGCCACCGCGTGGCCTTCAACGTGGCACCCAGCACCACCACCGCGTCCGTCGTGTCCAACCCGCTGCTGGCGGCGGGCTTTCGCGGGGCCCAGGCGTTTGGTGTGGAGGTGTTTGAGCCGGCCACCACCAACGCCCTCATGGCCGCGATGTGGGTGCACCAGCTGCGCACCGCACCGCGCGAGTTCGCGCACCCGCTCAAGCTGCTGGTGCACACCGCCAACCATGGCGGTCTGTGGCGGCTGCCCTACCTGCCGCGCTCGGTGCTGCCCATGGCCGCGTTGATGGGGTTTTTCAAGCGGGGCTAGAGTCACGGGGTGCCCGCGAGGCACCGCCTGGATCACACCGCCCATGTCGCTACCCTCTCCTGGCTCCACGCCACTGCACGAGCAACCCGACACCCACGGCTTCGGCCGCGTCACGGCAGGCTTTGAAGGCCGTGTCATGCATTACGTGGCGCAAGGCCCGTTCGATGCTGCCCTGATGGCCGCCGGCAAACGCTGCACCAACATCGCCGCCGAACGCATGCCCGCCGACCGGCGCTACGTGAGCCTGATGGAGTTCAGGCGGCCGTTGGGCATGGACGACGACGGCCTGCGCGAGTTCAAGGAGACCGTCGGCGGCTTCGTGGAGCGCCGCATCGTGCCGCTGGCGACGGTGTTGCTGTTGGCCCCCGGTGACGACGAGCACCCGATGGTGCGCACCATGACCGAGGTCTACCAGTGCAGCCGCCCGGTGGTGGTGTGCACCCAGGCCGCAGCGGCCTGGGCCGAGGTCAACCGCGTGTTGCGCGATGCCGACCTGCCCGAGCAAGCGGCCAGCGCGCCACGCTGACCGGCGCCCCGGCGGCTCCCTCGCTCAAACCGGCCAGGGCCGCGGCGCCGGTCGCATCTGCTCCCACGCCGCGCCCAGGGCCAGCACGCCGGCGTCGTCGAAGCGACGGCCCACGATCTGCAAGCCGATGGGCAGACCTGCGGCGGTGTAGCCCGCATTGATCGCCAGCGCCGGCTGCTCGCTCATGTTGGCCGGCAGCGTGAACGCGATGTGCTCGAACGGGCGGCGGGGGTCGTGCAGCGCGCTGGCCTGGTGCGCCGGGAAGGCGGGCATGGGGGCCACGGGCGAGAGCACGAAGTCCAGCGGATGTGCGGCGTCCATGGCGGCGTTGGCCGCCTCGCGCAGCGCCTGCATCTGGCTGTAGCCCTGGAACACCGTGGCGCCGTCGTAGCCCGCGGCGGGCGCCACCCAGTCCAGGATGTAGAGCAGCACGCGCTCGCGCTGCGCGGGCGGCAGGGCCGAGATGTCCAGCCACGAGCGCATGCGCCAGAAGCGGTCGATGCCATCCGCCATCTCGCGCGTGGCGAAGGGCGCCAGCGGCTCCACCACCGCCCCGGCGCGCTCGAAGGCCTGCGCCGCCGCGGTGATGGCGGCCGCCACCTCGGGCTCCACCGCCGCACCCCAGCCGGCGTCCAGCAGCAAGCCCAGGCGCAGGCCCCGCAGGTCCAGCGCACGGGGCATCACGCGGCCCGGCGGCAGCTGGGTCGGGTCGCGGGCATCGGGTTGGGCCAGCACCGCCAGCATCAGCGCGGCATCGGCCACGGTGCGCGTCAACGGCCCGGCGACGCGGCCGGCATAACCCGGCTTGATGGGCACGCGGCCGTGGCTGGGTTTCAGACCCACCAGGCCGCACCAGCCGGCCGGCAGACGGATGGAGCCGCCGATGTCGGTGCCCAGGTGCAGGGGGCCGTAGCCGGCAGCGGCCGCTGCCGCTGCCCCGGCGCTGGAGCCGCCCGGCGTGAGCGCCGGGTTCCAGGGGTTGCGGGCGGGCTCGGGGTACAGGCTGGACAGGCCCGAACTCAGCATGCCGTAGTCGGGCATGGTGGTGCGCGCCCAGGCGATGGCGCCGGCCTCGCGCAGCCGCGCCGCGGGCGGGGCCTCGAAGTCAGCCACCGCGCCCGGCGGCGTGGCCGCGGTGCCCAGGCGGTAGGCCGCGCCCGGCACGGCGATGTTTTCCTTGAGGGTGACGGGCACGCCGTCCAGCGCCCGCGCGGTGCCGGCGCGCCAGCGCGCCTCGCTGTCTCGCGCAGCGGCCAGGGCGGCGTCAGCGTCCACCGCACACAGGGCGTGCAGTTGGCCTTCACGGGCCTGGGCCTGGGCCAGCACGGCTTGCATCACCTCCACCGGCGAGAGCTGGCCGTCGCGGTAGGCCGCGAGCAGCTCGGCCGTGCCCAGGGCGGCGATCACTTCTTGAACTTGGCGGCGGCCTTGAGCATGGCGTCGATGTGGCCGTCGGGGTTCATGCTGGCATGCACGGCGGCCACCTTGCCGTCCGGCCCGATCAGGTAGGACACCCGGTCGGCCATGGTGCCGGGCACCATTTTCAGCGCGACGTCGTAGTCCTTGATGACCTTGCCGCCGGCGTCGGCCCCCACCGCGAACTTGTTGCGGCAGGCCTCGACGCTGAACTTCTTCAGCGTCTCAATGTCGTCGTTGGACATGCCAATGACGGTGGTGTTCAGCGCCTTGAATTTGTCGGTCGCTTCTGCGAACTGGTGCGCCTCCACGGTGCAGCCGCTGGTGAAGGCCTTGGGGTAGAAGTACACGACCACCGGGCCCTGCTTCAGGGCTTCGGCCAGCTTGAACTTGAAGGCCTGGCCGCCCACGGCGGCATCGGCCGTGAAGTCGGGCGCGGGCGCCCCCACGTTCAGCGCGGCCTGGGCGGGCAGCGTGGCAGACAGGCACAGGGCAGCGGCGGCGAGCAGGCGAACGGGATGCAGCGACATGGCAACTCCAACAAGGGATGTGCCCCAGGCGCGCATACCGCCCGGGGGCTGAAAGTCGCGCGAGTATCTGCGGCCCTGAAAGCCAGGGCGCAATGTCATGCCATTGGGCTCGGATCGCGCAACACGCCCTGGGCCAGCCAGCCGTGCAGCAGCCCGATGACGGCACCCGCCGCGTCAGCCTCACCCACGTGACCGGCCGCCACCTCGCACAGCACGGCAAAGGGCTGCCCGCCGGCCACGGCGTCGAACAGCGCGGCTTCCAGCGGCTCCAGCGACCGCCAGCGCGTGTCCAGCCCCTGGCGCCAGGCCAGCAGCACATGGGCGTGGGGCAGGGGTTCGGGCAGCTCGGGGGCCTCGGCGTCCGACGCCCCCTCGCGCAACACGCGCCAGGCCGGCTCCACCGCATAAGCCAGCGCCACGCGCTGCACGCTGGGGTTCAGGTGCAGCACCAGGGTCGGCCAGTCGTCCGGCGCCAGCGCGGCCAGTGACTCGGCGGTCAAACGCGGCGCATCGGCCGCGTCGAAGGCGCTGCGCAGCGCCCAGTCCATGCGGGCGATGTCCACCAGGCTGGCGTGCGGCACCAGGGCCTCGCCCGCCGTGGCCATGAAGTCCGCCAGCGCATGGCCGAACCAGCGGATGGACGGATGCCGGCTGGGGTGCGCCACCCGGTAGGCGTGGCCCAGCGCGGCAAAGGCGTCGTCACCCATCGCGCGGGCCAGCACGGTGAAGTTGTCGGCCAGGGCCTCCAGCAGCCGGGCGCGGTAGGCGTACCGGTAGGCCTCCAGGCCGCGGGTGAAATCGCCCGCCAACAGGCCCACGGGGGTGCCCCCGGGATCGGGCTCATCACGAATCGCGGCGGCGAGCGCGCGTTGTTGTTGCGCCAGGTTCATGCAGCCGCCGCGAGTTCTCGCGCCCGGCCCAGCTCCGCCAGCAGCTCGGGCAGCGGGGGGATGTGGTCGTCGCGTTCGATCATGGTGGGCACCGCGCCGAAGCGCTGCACGGCCTGGGCGTACAGCGCCCAGACCTCGTCGCGCACCGGGTGGTCGTGGGTGTCGATGACAAGATCGCCCTGGTCATCGTGCCCGGCGAGGTGGATCTGCCGCACAGCCGCCACCGGGATGCCGTTCAGGTACGCCAGCGGGTCAAAGCCATGGTTGCGGCTGGACACGTAGACGTTGTTCACATCCAGCAGCAACTGCGCGCCGGTGGCCTTCAGCAGTTCGGTGATGAAGGCCCACTCGGTCATCTCGTCCGCCGCAAAGCGCACGTAGCTGGACACGTTTTCCAGCACCAGCGGCCGGCCCAGCGCGTCTTGCACCTGGGCGATGCGGCTGCCCACATGGGCCAGCGCCTCGCGGGTCGGCGGCACGGGCAACAGGTCGTGCAACTGGCTGTGGGCGTCGGCGCTCCAGCAGAGGTGGTCCGACACCCAGCCGGGCTGCAACCGGTCGGCCAAGGCGCGGAGCTCCTGCAAATAGGCCCGGTCCAGCGGCTCGGGCCCGGCCACCGACAGCGACACGCCATGCATCACCAGCGGGTAGTCCGCCCGGATGCGCTCCAGATGCGCCAGCGGCGGGCCGCCAGGCACCAGGTAGTTCTCGGAAATGATCTCCAGCCAGTCGGGCCGCACGGCGGCATCCACGCCCGCCTCAAAGGCGGCGTAATGCTCCACGCGCAGGCCGAGGCCGAAGCCTTGAATTTGAGTCATGCGTCCGGAAGTATTTGACGCGGGGCCGCAGGCGCCCGCGCCCTCCAGCGGCAGCCGTGGAACTGGCTCCGCCAGGCCACCGGCTGCGCCCCCCCTGGGGGGCCGGCGTCAGCCGGTAGGGGGGTCTTACTTCTCCACCTTGCCACCAGCCTTGGTGCACTCGTCGGCGCTCTTCTTGCTGACCCAGCCCTGGCCCTTGCAGCCGTTCTGGCCCTTGCAGCCGCTGGTGGCCGTCTTGCATTCCGACGTGCCCTTGCAGCCGTTCACGCCCGAGCACTTGACCATGCCGTCGGCCGCCATCGCGGTGGTGGGCACGGCGGTGGCGAACAGGGCGGCAGCGGCGGCGGCAATGCCCAGACCGGTCTTGAGGGATGCGTTCATGAGGAATCTCCTGAAAAGAGTGAAAAGAATGGGATGAAGATCGGGGTCACCACAGGTCGAACCGAGGTGCCCTCGCATCGACTTGCCACCGTGTGTCGCGGCCGAGGGCGTGTGCCTTACAGGGTCGACACACTTCTTTGCAATCGCCTGGCGTTATGGGCACTGTGCCGGCTGGCATTCGCAGGGGCCGGGTGCCAGCCGCTAGAGTGCGGCCAGCCTGTTTTGCCCTGCCCATGCTGAACACCGAAACCCCAAGCACCCGCCACGCCGACCTGGACACCTACGCCACCCCCGCCCTGCTGGACGCGCTGGTGGACGACCAGACCGCGGCCGTCGCGGCGGTGAAAGCCGCCCTGCCGCAACTGGCCGCCGCGGTGGACGCCGCCTTGCCCCGCATCCGCGCCGGCGGCCGGCTGCTGTACGCCGGCGCCGGCACCTCCGGCCGCCTGGGCGTGCTTGACAGCGTGGAGCTGTACCCCACCTTCTCGTGGCCGCGTGAGCGCGCGGTGGCCGTGATTGCCGGCGGAGCGGGCGCGATGTTCGTGGCCGCGGAAGGCGCGGAAGACGACCGCGCCCAAGGGGCGGCCGACCTCGCCGCACTGAACCCCGGCCCCAACGACGTGGCCCTGCTGCTGGCAGCCTCCGGCGGCACGCCCTATGTGCTGGGCGCCATCGAAGCCGCGCGCGCGGCCGGCGCGCTCACCATCGGCTTCGCCAACAACCCCAGCGCACCGGTCACGGCGCAGGCCGACATCGGCATCACGCTGGACACGGGCCCCGAGGTCATCTCCGGCAGCACGCGGCTCAAGGCCGGCACCTCGCAGAAGATCGCGCTGAACACCTTCTCGTCGGCCCTGATGGTGAAGCTGCACAAGGTGTACGGCAACCTGATGGTGGACCTGAAGGCCACCAACGCCAAGCTGGTGAAGCGCGCCGTGGCGCTGACCGTGCGCGCCAGTGGCGCGAGCGAAGCCGACGCGCAAGCCGCGCTGGCCCAGTGCGACCACCACGTGAAAACCGCGCTGGTGATGCTCCAGCGCGGCGTGGCCGTGGCCGAGGCCCGGGCGCTGCTGGACGCGGCCGACGGCAGCGTGAGCCGGGCGCTGGCGGCATGAGCCGCTCGCCGTGGGCCTGGGTGCCCTCGCTGTACTTCGCGCAGGGGCTGCCCTACGTCGTGGTGATGACGCTGTCGGGCGTGCTCTACAAAAACCTGGGCCTGTCCAACACCGACCTCGCGCTCTACACCAGCTGGCTCTACCTGCCCTGGGTCATCAAGCCACTGTGGTCGCCACTGGCCGAGCTGTTCGGCACCAAGCGGCAGTGGGTGGCGGTGCTGCAGTTCTTCGTGGGCGCGGCGCTGGCCAGCGTGGCGCTGACGCTGCCCACCGAGCACATGGTGCAGATGTCGCTGGCGGTGTTCTGGCTGATGGCCTTCGCCTCGGCCTCGCACGACATCGCGGCCGATGGCTTCTACATGCTCGCGCTGCCGCAGCACCAGCAGGCCGCCTTCGTGGGCGTGCGCTCCACCTTCTACCGGCTGGCCAACATTGGCGGGCAAGGCGGGCTGGTGTACCTGGCCGGTGAACTGACCGAGCGCACCGGCAGCGTGGTGCAGGCGTGGACGGGCGTGTTCTGGGTGCTGGGCGCGCTGTTCGGCGTGCTGGCCCTGTGGCACAGCGTGGCCCTGCCCCGCCCGGTGGCCGACCAACCCGGCCCCGGCAGGCACGCCGCCGGCGGCCTGGCGCGCGAGTTCTTTGCGGTGTTTGCCAGCTTCTTCCGAAAGCCCGGCATCGCAGTCACGCTGGGCTTTCTGCTGCTGTACCGATTCCCTGAAGCACAGCTGCTGAAGCTGGCCTCGCCCTTCTTGCTGGACCCGGTGGCCCAAGGCGGCCTGGGCCTGACCACCAAGGAACTGGGCATCGCCTACGGCACCGTGGGCCTGACGGCGCTGACCGTGGGCGGCCTGGTGGGCGGCTGGGTCATCTCGCGCGTGGGCCTGAAGCACGCCCTGTGGCCGCTGGTGCTGGCCATGCATGTGCCCAACGTGGCCTTCCTGCTGCTGGCGCTCACGCATCCCACCAGCCTGGCGGTCATCAGCGCGGCGCTTGCCGTGGAGCAGTTCGGTTATGGCCTCGGCTTCACGGCTTATCTGATGTACATGATCCATGTCGCTGAAGGACCGCAAAAGACCGCGCACTACGCGATCTGTACCGGCTTCATGGCCCTGGGGATGATGATTCCGGGCATGTGGAGCGGCTGGCTGCAAGACCACCTCGGCTACGTGCCCTTCTTCATCTGGGTGCTGGTGGCCACCGTGCCGAGCTTTGCGATGGCGGCGCTCATCCAGGTGCCAGACGGCTTCGGAAAGAAGGCAGACGAATGAAAGATCGATTGCTGTCGCTCGACGCCTTCCGCGGCTTCGCCATCGCGGCCATGCTGCTGGTGAACAACCCCGGCGACTGGGGCCATGTGTACGCACCGCTGCTGCACGCGCACTGGCACGGCTGGACCTTCACCGACTGGGTGTTCCCCTTCTTCGTGTTCATCAGCGGCATGGCGATGACGATCAGCCTCGCCCGCCGCGCCCAGGCCGGCGCCGACAAAACCGCGCTGCTGCTGACCACCGCGCGGCGGGCGCTCGTCATCATCGGCATCGGGCTGCTGCTCAACCTGATTCCCAGCTTCGACTTCAGCGCCGTGCGCCTCCCCGGCGTGCTGCAGCGGCTGGGCCTGTGCACGCTGCTGGCCGCGCCCATCGTGCTGTGGTGCCGGCCACGCGGCGTGGCGCTGTGGGCCGTGGCGCTGATGGCTGCGTACGCCGCCGTGCAATTGCTCGTGCCGGTGCCGAACGCCGAGGGCGTGGTGCACACCGGCCTGCTGGAACCCGGCCAGGATGTGGGCGCCTGGCTGGACCGCACGCTGATGGACGGCCACCTGTGGCGCCAGGCCAAGACCTGGGACCCGGAAGGGCTGCTCTCCACGCTGCCGGCGGTGGCCTCGCAGCTGCTGGGCGTGCTGGCCGGCTATGTGCTGGCGTCGACAAGACAGCCGGCCGAGAAAACCATGACCTGGGTGCTGGCGGGTCTGGCTTCGCTGTGGCTGGGCCAGGTGCTGGACGCCTGGCTGATGCCCATCAACAAGTCCCTCTGGACACCGCCTTTCGTGTTCACCATGGCGGGTTGGGCCTGCCTGGTGTTCGCGGTGTTCTACTGGCTGCTGGACGCCTCGCCCCAGCCGCTGGCCCGCGCGCGCTGGGCCCGCTGGTTGCACCCGCTGGTGGTGTTCGGCATGAACGCGCTGTTCCTGTTCGCGCTGTCGGGCCTGGTGGCCAAGCTGCTGTACACCGTGCACATGGCCGACGGCCTCACGCTGGGCACCGCCCTCTACGCCCCGCTGCGCGACAGCGGCCTGGCGCCGGTGAACGCCTCGCTGCTGCACGCGCTGGCGTTCGTGGCCGTGATGTACGCGGTGGCCTGGGTGATGCACCGCAAACACTGGTTCGTGAAGGTATGAAGCGACGCCACCTGTTGATCGGGGCCGCCGGCCCGTGGCTGGCCGGCTGCGGCACGCCGCCCCCGCTGCCCGGCGCGGGCAATGGCCCCGCCTCGGCGGCATCGGCGGCTGACGCTGCCGCATCGGCCGCCAGTGCAGCGGCCCCGGCCCTGCCCGCCGTGCCGCCCCGCGAGTGGCGCGCGGCCTGGGTGGCCACGGTGGCCAACATCGATTGGCCGTCCAAGCCCGGCCTGAGCGCCGCGCAGCAGCAAGACGAGATCCGCCGGCTGTGCGACACGGCGCAGCGCATCGGCCTGAACGCGCTGCTGCTGCAGGTGCGCCCCGCGGCTGACGCGCTGTACGAATCCGCGCTGGAGCCCTGGAGCGAGGTGCTGACCGGCACGCAGGGCAAGCACCCCGGCTACGACCCGCTGGCCGTGTGGCTGACCGAAGCGCGGGCGCGCGGGCTGGAGCTGCACGCCTGGATCAACCCCTACCGCGCGCGGCACAGCACGGCCAAGTCGCCCGTGGCAGACACCCACGTCAGCCGCACCCACCCCGAGTGGGTGCGCCGTTATGGCGATCAGCTCTGGATGGACCCGGGCGAAGCCGGCGCCGCCGAGCACACGCTGGCTGTGGCGCGCGACCTGCTGAGCCGCTACGCGGTGGACGGCCTGCACCTGGACGACTACTTCTACCCCTACCCCGTGACCGACCCGGCCACCAAGGCCGAGGTGGACTTTCCGGACGACCCGGCCTGGAAGGCGTACACCGCCAGCGGCGGCGCGCTGGCCCGCGCCGACTGGCGCCGCTACCAGGTGAACCGCCTGGTGCAGCGGCTGTACGCGCTGGCGCACGAGGTGCGGCCCGGCACGCGCGTGGGCATCAGCCCCTTCGGACTGCCGCGGCCGGACCTGCGGCCCGCGGGCATCAGCGGCTTCAGCCAGTACGACAAGCTGTTTGCCGACGTGGAACTCTGGCTGCGCGAGGGCTGGCTGGACTACCTCGCCCCGCAGCTGTACTGGCCGCGTGCGCAAACCGCGCAGGCGTTCGATGTGCTGCTGCAGGCTTGGCGGGCGCTGAACCCGCTGGACCGGCCCATCCACCCCGGCCTGTTCACCAGCCGCATCGACGCCAGCCCGCAAAGCTGGATGCCCGACGAAATCCTGGGCCAGATCGACAGCGTGCGCCGTCTCAGCCCCGGCAGCGGGCACATCCACTTCAGCCTGGTGGCGCTGGCCCAGAACCGCAAGGGCGTGGCCGACGCCTTGCGCAACGGCCCCTACGCTGCGCGCTGAACCTCGGCCGTGCGCTGAATCTCGGCGGCGCGCGGGCCCTCGGCGGCGTGCGGCGGGGCCGGCGCCTGCAGCACCTGGCCCACGCCGGCCGCCGCCAGCGCGGCCAGCACCTGCGGGTCGGCGCCTGCGTCGGTCACCAGCACGTCCACCTCCACCGGCGGGCAAATCTGCACGCGGCTGGCCTGGCCCAGCTTGCTCGCATCCGCCAGCACCACGCGGCGGCGCGCGCGGCCCAGCATGGCGCGGGCCACGGTGGCTTCGTGCCAGAGGTAGTCCATCGCGCCGTTGACAGCGTCCAGCGCCACCGGCGACACAAACGCCCAGTCCACGTGGAGCCGGGCGATCTCGGCCGCCGTCTGCTCACCGTAGGTGGCAGGCACGTCGTCTTCCAGGCGGCCGCCCAGCAGCCGCACCTCGTGGTGGCGGTGGCAAGCCAGCACCATGGCGGCGTCCAGCGAGTTGGTGATGACGATCAGCCCCTCGCGCGGCGCGAGCGCCTGGGCCAGCGCCAGCGTGGTGGAGCCGGCATCCAGAAAGCAGGTTTGCCCCGGGGCGGGCAGCGCGGCGGCTTGCTGCGCGATGTCCCGCTTTTGCTGCTGCTGCAGGGCCGCGCGCTCGGCATACGCGGGCTCCGGCGGGCTGCCGGCCGCAGCGGCCACGGCACCGCCGTGCACGCGGGCCAGTTGCCCGCTGCGCTCCAGCTCGATCAGGTCGCGCCGCACGGTCTCGCGGGACACGCCCAGCGCCTCGGCAAAACGCTCGGTGGTCAGGCCCTGGTGGGTGTTCAGCAGCGCAAGGATGAGGCGGTGACGTTCGGCAACCCACATGGGCGAGAGGCACTCGGCAAGCAGCAATGCGCGAGGAGTGGAGCAGTGGCGTGTGGCGCTTGTGTGAATCCGGGGGCGCTTGTGGAAGTTTGTGGAATTCGCGCCGAAGACACGGTTTTGTCGTCGAACTGTCGTGGACTTTTGTGACATTGCGGCCCGTTCCAACGCCGCCTGTGGGCCCGCCCGGTCTGCAGCCTCGTCACCTCCAAGCCTCCACACACCATGCGTTCTGCTGTTCACGCTTTCACCCCGGTCGCCACCGCCGCCGCCCTGCTGGGCCTGGCCTTCGCGGCCGCCCCGGCCTTCGCCCAAAGCACCCCCGACACCCAGGAGCTCGAACGCGTCACGGTGACGCTGGGCCGCGGCCAGATCCGCTCGGTGCAAGGCCTCACCAAGGCCGACTTCGAGGCCGCAGCCGCCGCCGGCCAAAGCCCGCTGGCCACCGTGTCGCGCCTGCCCGGCGTGAACTTCCAGTCGGCCGACCCGCTGGGCAACTACGAGTGGTCCACCCGCTTCACGGTGCGCGCCTTCTCGCAGAACCAGCTGGGCTTCACGCTGGACGGTGTGCCCCTGGGCGACATGAGCTACGGCAACCTCAACGGCCTGCACATCAGCCGCGCCATCAGCAGCGAGAACGTGGCCCGCGCCGACCTGTCGCAAGGCACCGGCTCGCTGGACACGCCCTCCTCCAGCAACCTCGGCGGCACGCTGCAGTTCTACTCGGCCGACCCGGCCAAGACCTTTGGCCTGCAAGCCTCGCAAACGCTGGGCAGCGAGAAGAACAGCCGCACCTTCGTGCGCCTGGAAAGCGGCGCCAGCGAGCTCGGCGCCGTCTACCTGAGCTACACCCGCCAGGTGGCCGACAAGTGGCGCGGCGAAGGCCAGCAGCGCCAAGAGCAAGTGAACCTGAAGTACGTGAAGGACTTCGGCGGCAGCCGCCTGTCGGCCTTCCTCAACACCTCCAACCGCCGCGAGGTCGACTACCAGGACATGTCCCTGGAGATGATCAACCGCTTGGGCTACCAGTGGGACAACTTCTTCCCCAACTTCAGCGCGGCCGTGAAGGCCTCGCAGGACTACTGCGGCAACGTGGCCGGCAAGCCCTACACCGCCCAGTGCGATGACGCTTACTACGCCGGCTCCGGCCTGCGCAAGGACACGCTGGCCGGTGCCACTCTGGACGCCAAGCTGGCCGACAGCCTGACGCTGAAGACCACCGTCTACCACCACAAGAACGACGGCCGTGGCCTCTGGTACACGCCCTACACCGCCTCGCCCGACGGCACGCCCGTGGCGCTGCGCACCACCGAGTACGCCATCAAGCGCAACGGCCTGAGCACCACGCTCGAATACGACCTCGCCGGCCACCAGCTGCGCGTCTCGTACTGGCACGAGAACAACGACTTCGACCAGGCCCGCCGCTTCTACGCCACCTCGCCCAGCGCGGTGCCCAGCCCCTACGACTTCCCGAGCAACCCCTTCTTCACGCAGTGGCAGTACGCCTTCACCACCAAGACGGACCAGTTCTCGCTGTCCGACACGGTGGAGTTGGCCCAAGGCCTGACGCTGGGTGCGGGCTTCAAGTCGCTGAAGGCCACGATCGATGCCAACCGCCAGATCGGCACCGGCCCGGCCGGCAGCATCACGGCCAAGAAGAGCTTCCTGCCGCAGGTGGGCCTGAACTACCAGCTCAGCCGCACGGACGAGCTGTTCGCCAGCGTCTCCAAGAACATGCGCGCCTACCAGGGCGCGGCCACCGGCACCACGCCGTTCGCCACCACGCAGGCCGGCTTTGACGCCATCAAGGGCTCGCTGCGCCCCGAAACCTCCACCAACCTCGAAGGCGGCTGGCGCACCACCAGCAAGCTGTACGAAGCCGCCGTCACGGCCTACGTGGTGGACTTCAAGGACCGCCTGCTGGGCGTGACGCAAGGCTCGGGCATCCAGGGCAACCCGACGGTGCTGAGCAACGTGGGCGGCGTGCGCACCAAGGGTCTGGAAGGCGCGCTGTCGCTGCGCCTGATGCCGGGCGTGAGCTGGTACAACAGCCTGAGCCTGAGCCGCTCGACCTACCAGGACGACGTGGTCAGCAAGAACGCCAGCAACCAGACCACCACCGTCGCCACCGCCGGCAAGCACGTGGTGGACGCGCCGGACCAGATGGTCAAGAGCATCCTGAGCTACGACGACGGCCAGTGCTTCGGCAACCTGGGCGTGGACCACATGTCCAAGCGTTACTTCAGCTACCTCAACGACGCCTCGGTGCCCGGCCGCACGCTGGTGAACCTGAGCGGTGGCGTGCGCACCAAGTCGCTGGGCGTGCTGTCCGAAGGCAGCGTGCAGGTCGGCGTGACCAACCTGGCCAACAAGAAGTACGTGTCCACCATCGGCAGCAACGGCTTTGTGAACAGCGGTGACAGCCAGACCCTGCTGCAGGGCACGCCGCGCCAGGTGTTCATCACCTTCACGGGCAAGCTCTGATGACGACGACCGCCGGGCTCGACCGCCGCCAGTGGATGCTGGCGGCCGGGCTGGCCGCGGCGGGCGTGGGCGCGCAGGCGGGTGCGAACCTCGGTTCGCGCCCGCTGGCGCTGCCCGCGCCGGCCGATGCCGCCCACGGCCACCACCTTCGCATCGCCTTCGGGTCCTGCGCCAAGCAGTCCAAGCCGCAGCCCATCTGGGCCGCGGTGCGGGCCGCGCGGCCGGACTTGTTCCTGTTCCTGGGCGACAACCTCTACGCCGACGCGAAGGACGCCGACACCCTGCGCAAGCGCTACGCCGAGTTCCGCACGGCCGAGGCGCTGCAGGCCTTCCGCCGCGATGTGCCCCACCTCGCGATCTGGGACGACCACGACTTCGGCGACGACGACGTGGGCACTGAGTACGCGTTCAAGGCCCTGTCGCAACAGCTGTTCTGCGACGAGTGGAACGAGCCCGCCGACTCGCCCCGCCGCACGCGGCCCGGCATCTATGAGGCCTACCGCATCGAGCGCGGCGGCCGCACGGTGCAGCTGCTGATGCTGGACCTGCGCTTCAACCGCACCGCCCTGGTGGCCGACCCGTCGCTCAAGCAAGGCTACGCGGCCATGTACGCCAAGGCCAAACTGGGTGGCGGCGCGATGAAGGGCTGGTACGTGCCCAACCTCGACCCCGCCGCCACGCTGCTGGGCGAGGCGCAATGGGCCTGGCTGGCCGATCGCCTGGCCGAGCCGGCGGACGTGCGCATCCTGTGCTCCAGCGTGCAGCTGGCCGCCGAGGGCACGGGCTGGGAGGGCTGGAACAACTTCCCGCTGGAGCGCCAGCGGCTGGTGGACCTGATCCGCGAGAAGCGCGCCGAAGGCGTGGTGGTGGTGAGCGGCGACATGCACTACGCCGACCTCTCCCGCTGGGACACGCCCGCCAGCTACCCGCTGTGGGACCTCACCAGCAGCGGCCTCACCGAGGTGTGGGACATCCCCACGCCCAACGCGCGCCGCGTGGGCAGCGTGTACGCCGACCTCAACTTCGGCCTGGTGGACCTGGACTTCTCCACCCCCGTGCCCACGCTGCAACTCAGCATCCGCGATGTGAAGGGCGACACCCGCCTGCAGCACCGGCTGAGCCTGGACCAACTGCGCTTCCCCTCCAAGGCATGAGCACTTTCAACCGCCGACACGTCCTCGCCGGCCTGGCCGGTACCGGCTTTGCCCCCCTGGCCACGGCCCAACCCGGCGCGCTGGAGAAAGCCGCCCGCGCCGAGGGCCGCGTCACCAGCGTGGGCATGCCCGACGACTGGGCCAACTGGCGCGCCACCTGGGCCGACCTGCAGCGCCTGTACGGCCTGGCCCATGTGGACACCGACATGAGCAGCGCCGAGCAGATCGCCAAGATGGAGGCCGAGCGCGCCAACGCCAGCATCGACCTCGGCGACGTGGGCTTCGAGTTCGGCGCCATCGCCAAGGCCCGCGGCCTCACCCGCGCCTACAAGCCCAGCACCTGGGCGCAAGTGCCCGACTGGGCCAAAGACGCCGACGGCCACTGGGCGCTCGCCTACACCGGCACCATCGCCTTCGCCGTGAACAAGCGGCTGCTGAAGGACGTGCCGCGCAGCTGGAAGGCGCTGTTCGCCGCCCAGCCGCGCGTGCTGATCGGCGCCGTGGGCCGCGCCGCGCAAGCCAACGCCACGGTGCTGGCCGCCGCTCACGCACTGGGCGGCAGCGAGGTGCAACTGCAACCCGCGCTGCAGGCCTTCGCGCAGCTCGCCAAGGCGCGCAAGCTGCTCAGCACCGACCCCTCGCCCGCGCTGATGGAACGCGCCGAGGCCGAGGTGTTTGTGATGTGGGACTTCAACGCGCTGAGCTACCGCGACAAGCTGCCCAACGCGGCCGACTACGAGGTGCTCATTCCCAGCGACGGCAGCATCACCAGCGGCTACACCACGCTGCTGAACAAGCACTCCAAGCGCCCCAACGCGGGCGACCTGACGCGCGAGTTCATCTTCGGCGACGCGGGCCAGCTGAACCTCGCCCGCGGCAACGCCCGGCCCATCCGCGTGGAGCACCTCGCGCTGCCGGACGACCTCAAGAAAAAGCTGTTGCCCGCCGCCCAGTACGCCGCCGCCCGCGCGCTCAAGCCCGCGCTGTGGACGGAAGAGGTGAAGAAGCTGCCGCGCGCTTGGCAGCGGGATGTCCTCGGCGCATGAACAAGCTCATCCTTCTTCTCGTCGACGGCCTGCGCGCCGACACCGCGCGCGACTACATGGGCTACGTGCAGGCCCTGCATGAAGCCGGCCGCGCGCACTGGAGCACGCTGCGCTGCGAGCTGCCCAGCCTGTCGCGCCCGCTGTACGCCACGGTCATCAACGGCCGCACGCCGCTGCAGCACGGCATCCTGGGCAACGGGCAGGCCGGGCAGCGCTGCGGCAGCACGGTGTTCGACGACCTCGCCGCCGCCGGCCGCCGCTCCGCCGTGGCGGGCTACCACTGGTTCTACGAACTGCTGGCCGGCGAGGTGTTCGACCCCCTCGCCCACCGCGAGGCCGCGCTGCCCGCGCTCAAGATCGATGCCGCCCGCTGGTACTGGGAAGACGACTACCCCGACTCCCACCTGCTGGCCGATGCCGAGGCGCTGCGCCAGGCCCACGCGCCCGACTTCTTGCTGGTGCACCCCATGGGGCTGGACCTGGCCGGCCACCGCCACGGCGGCGAATCCAGCGGCTACAGCATGGCCGCGCGCAAGCTGGACATGATCCTGGCCCAGGCCCTGCCCCGCTGGCACGCTGCTGGCTACGACCTGCTGCTGACCAGCGACCACGGCATGCACGCCGACCACTGGCACGGCGGCCCGCTGCCGGTGGAGCGCGAGGTGCCGCTGGTGTGGCTGCCGCGCCAGGGTGGCGGCCATGCCCCGGCCGGCTGGCCCGGCACGCAGCTGGGCATTCGCCCCTTCATCGCCCAGCACCTCGGATGCAGCTGACCCCCACCCGCGCCTGGCTGGTGGCCACGCCCCTGCTGGTGCTGCTGGCCACCGCGTTGGTGCTGCCCCTGGGCTGGCGCAGCCTGGACCTGCTGCACGCCTGCATGAACAGCAGCGGCGGCGCCCCCTGCGCGCTGCACGAGCTGTGGGCCGACCGCTTCTACCTCGACGCCATCGCCCGCACCGTGGCGCTGTCGGCCGCGTCCACCGCACTCGGCCTGGTGTTGGGCCTGGGTGCGGCGCTGCACCTCGTCACCCACCCGCGCTGGGAGAAGCCCGTGGCCGTGCTGGCCGGCCTGGGTGCGAACTTCGCCGGCGTGCCGCTGGCGCTGGCGCTCACGCTGCTGCTGGGCAGCCAGGGCGTGCTGACCGCACTGGCCCGCAGCGTGGGGCTGCTGCAGGGCTGGGACCTGGCCAGCGATGCCGGCCTGCTGCTGGCCTTCACCGCCTTCCAGGTGCCGCTGGCGCTGGTGCTGCTGATGGCCCCCGTGCGCCTGCTGGACCCAGCCCTGATGGACGCTGCCGCCACGCTGGGCGCCACGCCGGCGCGCTTCTGGCGCCGCGTGGGCCTGCCGCTGCTGGCGCCCAGCCTGATCGAAACCGCCAGCCTGCTGTTCGCCAACGCCGCTGCGGCCTACGCCACGCCGTTTGCGCTGGCCGGCACGGCCAGCCCGGTGCTGGCGGTGCGCATTGCCGCTGCGGTGAGTGGTGACATCTTTTCGCAGCCCGAGCTGGCCACCGCGCTGTCGCTGGTGATGGCCGTGCTGCTGCTGGGCGTGATCGTGGGCGGCCGGTGGCTGGCCGCCCGGTGGAGGCGTTCGGCATGAAGTCCGCCAACCGCCCCTGGCGCCTGCCCGCCTTCGCCTTCTGGGCCGCCGCGCTGCTGGTGCTGCTGCCGCCGCTGGCGGTGGCGGCCTATGCCTTCAGCGAACGGTGGGACCAGAGCCTGCTGCCGCAGGACGCCACGCTGCACTGGCTGGCCGGTCTGGCCGCCGACGCGCGCGTGCGCAGCGCGGCGTGGAACTCGGTGTGGATCTCCGGCGCCGCCGCCGCGCTGGCCGTGGTGCTGGGCGGCGCCGCCAGCCTGGCGGGGCATCTCGCGTCGCCGCGCCTCAAGGCCTTCCTGGACGCGCTCGCCCTGCTGCCCTACGCCATCCCGCCGGTGGTGGTGGCCATCGGCGCGCTGGACCTCTTCGTGGGCCGCTGGGGCGATGTGCTGGACCTGCGCCTGGTGTACGTGGGCCTGCTGGCTGCGCTGCTGTTTCCGCTGGTGCACCAAACGCTCTCGGCCGCGCTGCAGCAGCTGGACGCCGGCCCGCTGATCGACGCCAGCCGCACGCTGGGCGCGCCCGACAGCCTGCTGCTGAAGCGCGTGCTGCTGCCGCTGCTGCTGCCCGCCTTCGCCGCTGCCGGCCTGCTGGCCTGGACGACGGCGGCCATGGAGTTCGCCATCGCCAACCTGCTGCTGGCCGGCTCGCTGGAGCTGCTGCAGCCCCTCATCAACGGCCTGCGCGGCGCCAACGGCCACCTCGCGGCGGCGCTCATCGTCGTCAGCCTCGTCATCACCACCGGGCTCGGCCTGGTCGTTCACTTGCTCACCTCATGGCGAACCCCAGCGCGCTCCTAGTCCAACAAGCCCGGCTGGCCCTCGGCGGACGGCCCATCCTGCAAGGCATCGACGTGGCGCTGCCGCCCGGCCAGGTGCTGGCGCTGCTGGGCGGCTCGGGCTGCGGCAAAACCACGCTGCTGCGCGCCATTGCCGGTCTGCAGCCGCTGGACGGCGGCACCGTGGCCCTGGCCGGCCGTGATGTGACCGCCCTGCCCACCGCGCAGCGCGGCATCGGCGTGGTGTTCCAGAGCTACGCCCTCTTCCCCAACCTCAGCGTGGCCGACAACATCGCCTTCGGCCTGCAAGCCCGCCACGCGCCCGCCGCGCAACAGCAGGCCCGGGTGGCCGAGCTGCTGCAACTCATCGGCCTGGCCGAACACGCCACCAAGCGCCCGGGCCAGCTCTCCGGCGGCCAACGACAGCGCGTGGCCCTGGCGCGCGCGCTGGCCCCGCACCCCTCGCTGCTGCTGCTGGACGAGCCTTTCTCGGCCCTGGACGAATCCTTCCGCGTGCCGCTGCGCCGGTCGTTCCGGCAGTTGCAACGCGAACTGGGCCAGAGCTGCGTGCTCGTCACCCACGACCGCGACGAAGCGTTCGAGCTGGCCGACCAGGTGGCCGTGATGTTCGACGGCCGCATCGAGCAATGCAGCCCACCGGCCGAGCTGTGGCAACGCCCGCGCACGCTGCGCGTGGCTCAGTTCCTCGGCGCCTTCAACCCACTGGACGCCCGCAGCGCCCCCGAGCCCTGGCGGCGCGACACCGGCTGCTGGATCGCCCCCATCACCGCCTTGCAAATTGCCAGCGCCCACACGCCCGCCAACGCCTGGCGGCTCGACGCCCAGGTGCGCGCCGCCCACCCGGGGCGCACGCACACCTGCGTGGAACTGCAAACCTCGGGCGACCAAACGCTGGTGCTGAACCTGCCGCCGGAGGCCACTGCACCCGCACCGGGCGAGCGCTTGAGCCTGGCGTTGCCGGCCGAGGCGCTGCAGTGGCTGGCGGACTGAGCCTGTAGATGTGCAGTCTGTTCTATGTGACGCTGCATCAAACCCGAACTCGGGTCTTGAGGAAAACAGCGAAGGCAACTATCGGATGCCACCCACATCAATCCGGTTGATTCACCGGGAAGTCCCTGTACGTGAGTTAGGCGTCAGCAAGCTCTCACGAACCAGCCTTCCGATAGCGCTTGAACAGGATAAGTCCGACAACTCCGACAAGCATGAAGGTGAACGTGGTCGGTTCTGGTACAGCGGCAACTGCCCAGAAGCTCATTGCGGTTGTGTCTGCAAAGACCTTGAAGGAGGCGCTTGCGGGATAGGCGTTTGGTGCAAACGCATAGTGTGCATGTACGGAACTGTTAGGTCCCGCCAAGACGCCCACGTCCCTGGTCCAGTAGTAGTTGCCGCCGATCGTCAGTGGAGGTCTGATCATTCCACCGCTCTGATTGCTACCCTGGGTCGCATACAGCAGCGCGAACTGATCTTTGGTCGGGAGTTCCCAAGAGGAGATGCCAGCAAGGTTCAAAGCTGCCGCCCAACCACTCGCCTCAGAGTAGGTCTTGGTGGTTCTGGCAGAGATATTGCCGTTGGTCCAGATCAGACCGTTGACAACATCCTCAAACGTCCCATCCCCGCGGGCAACAACCTGTGCGTTTGACGCAATCGCTGACAGAGTGACCGTCAAAGCGACAGCGATCGACCGACCTTCCTTGATCATGTTTCTCCTTTGATCCCGAACTTATGAGCGGCGAGATGGTCATTGTTCTGGGCAGGGCCACAATCCCGCGAGTTGGGGCGCAGCGATCGAGGCCGTTGCGGCCTGCGTCGTGCCAGAGACCAACAGACATCCATCGTGGAACGCCCGAAGCGCAGCGGCGCGTCGCGACCCGCCCTGCGTGGCTGCACGCTTGACGCGAGCCAGCGCTAGGGGGCAGCGTAGGTGACCGGCACGCGCTTGTAGTTCGCCAGCACGTCAGCCGAAGGGCACGGCACTTCGTCCAGGTAGAAGTGGTAGCCCGTGGCGATCAAGGTGACGGGCACCAACACTTTGGCCAAGGTACTGGGGGACGCGCTGGTGCGCAGGCACACACGCGCGCCGGGCTGCAGGTTCACCGTCACCCGGGTAGGCTCGGCCGAGCGGGCCTGAACGAAGATTTCACGCACTCCGGCGGCCATACCCGCCACCACGTAATCAGCATTCGACAACGCCGCGAAAGCACCGCCCGGGCTGCCCACCGCCAGCGAGACCCCACCGGCGATGAATGCAGATTCGCGGTACACCAGCACTTCCGCGCGCGCCTCGGGCGAAGGCGTGGGGAGGGCAACCAGGGGCTGGCCGGCGCAGCCAGCCAACCCGGCCAACGCGACGGACAAGAACAGCACACGAGAACGGGGCATGGCAGCGATCTTCCGAGGGTGAGGTGCCTGAGGTGCGTGCAAAACGCAGGCGCGCTCTCAGCTTACCCAACGGCTGCGCACCACGGCGTTCACCCCTCACCCCGGCCGCACCCGCACCCCCAGCCGCTGCCGCAAGTCGTCCAGCAGCGTGCGCGCGGGCAGTGACAAGGCCCGGTCCTGGCGCCAGACGAGGAACCACTGGCGGCGCACGGGGAAGCCTGTGACCGGCAGCACCACCAGGCCTTCAGTGGCAGGATCGGCCGCGAGGGTGTGGCGGGACAGCACGGCCACGCCCAGGCCGGCGCGCACGGCGTGTTTGATGGCCTCGTTGCTGCCCAGGGCCATGCGCGGCGCCCAGGTCACGCCGCGCTCGGCCAGCACCTCCGACACCACAGCCCGCGTGCCCGAGCCCTTTTCGCGCACCAGCAGCGGCTCGTCGGTCAGGTCTTGCAAACGCAGGCGGCGCCGTGACGCCAGCGCATGGTCCGCCGGCGCAATCATCACCAGGGGGTTGTCCAGAAACGGCCAGCGGGCCAGGGGCAGGTGGGCGGGCGGGCGCATCATCACGGCCAACTCGTCGTCGCCCCGTTCCAGCCGGGCCACCACGGCGTCGCGGTTCTCCACCGCGAGGTCGATGCGAATGCCGGGGTAGCCGCGCGCAAACGGCCCGAGCAGGTCGGGCAGGAAGTACTCGGTGGTGGTGACGGCCGCAATGCGCAGCCGCCCGCGGCGCAGGCCTTGCAGCGCGGCGGCGTCTTCCTCGAACTGCTGCCAGCGGGCCGCCATGTCGCGCACCGTTTGGGCCAGCAGTTCCGCCACGGCCGTGGGGGCCAGGCCCCGGCCGTGCGGCTCGAACAGCACCAGCCCCAGGCTGGCGGCCAGTTCCTTGAGTTGGGTGGACACCGTGGGCTGCGCCAGGTGCAGCGCCTGCGCCGCCCGGCCCACGCCGCCCAGGCGCACGGTGGCTTCCAGGCTGCGCAGTTGCGGCCAGCTGGCGCGCCAGGCCCGCTCCAAACCCGGGGGGAAGGCATCACGCATTGGCATTCCGAATGAATGGCATCGACATAAATCAATTGTGCAGATGAACCGGCCTGCGCACCATGCCGGCCCACCATGCAAAATTTTCTCGACCCCGCCATCCTGTTCTTCGTGTTCGGCCTGCTGGCCGGCGCGCTCAAGTCCAACCTGGAGATTCCCGCGCCGATTGCGCGCTTCCTGTCGCTGTACCTGTTGATGGCGCTGGGCCTGAAGGGGGGCTTTGCGCTGGCCAAGTCGGGCCTCACGCCGGAGGTGGTGCTGAGCCTGGGCTGTGCGCTGCTGATGGCGGTGGTGGTGCCGGCGCTGGGCTACGTGCTGCTGCAGCGCTGGGTGTCGCGCTTTGATGCGGCGGCGCTGTCGGCCACCTACGGCTCGGTCAGCGCGGTCACGTTCATCACGGCCACGCAATACCTGGACAACCACGGCCTGGCCTTTGGCGGGCACATGGCCGCGGCGATGGCGCTGATGGAGTCGCCCGCCATCATCATGGCCGTGCTGCTGGCCAACTTGGCGCGGCAACGCGAGGGGCGCGCCGGTGAAGGCCACAGCCTCAAGGCGGTGATGCATGAATCGCTGACCGACGGCGCGCAGTTGCTGCTGCTGGGTGCCATGGGCGTGGGCCTGCTGACGGGTGCGTCGGGCGAGGCGGCGATGAAGCCGTTTGCCGGCGACCTGTTCAAAGGCATGCTGGCCTTCTTCCTGCTGGACATGGGCTTGCTGGCCGCGCGCAACCTGGGCTCGCTGCGGGGCGAGTCGCCCCGGCTGCTGGCCTACGCGCTGCTGGCGCCGCCGGTGCACGCCAGCCTTGCGCTGGGGCTGGCGGTGCTGACAGGGCTGTCAGCCGGCAACGGCGCGCTGCTGATGGTGCTGGCGGCCAGCGCGTCGTACATCGCCGTGCCTGCGGTGGTGCGCATCGCCATCCCGGAGGCGCGGCCGGCCTTGTACTTCGGCATGTCGCTGGGGCTCACGTTCCCGCTGAATATCCTGGTCGGGATTCCGGTTTACGTCCGTGTCGCGCAACAGGTGCTTTGACCTACAGGATGCCAGGTCTTGACCCCAGCCCCCGCCGCCGACGCATACTGCCAGCCTGCAGGCCCGAGAACCGCGGCACGCCTCCGTGACCGCCGTCCGGCCCGCCAAGGAGGATGGAATGAGTCTGTCGTCGGCTCTGGACCGCCACCATGCCCTGATCAGCGGCACGGGGGGCGCAGCCCTGGTGTTCGTGCACGGCTTCGGGTGCGATCGCAGCATCTGGCGCTTCGTGGCCCCGGCTTTCGAGCCGGATCACCGCGTGCTGGTGTACGACCAAGCCGGCTGCGGGCGCGCCATTCCCGCCTGGGACCAAGAGCGCCACGCCAGCTTGAGAGGTTATGCGGCCGACCTGCTGGAGGTGATTGAGGCGTCGGGCTTCGAGCGGGTGGTGTGTGTGGGTCATTCCATTGGCAGCGTGGTGGCCCTGCTGGCCGCCGAGCAGCGGCCCGAGCTGTTCGACCGGCTGATGCTGCTGGCCCCCTCGCCCCGCTTCATGAACGACCCGCCAGACTATGTGGGCGGCTTCGAGCGCAGCGACCTCGACGACATGTTCCACCTGATGGAGGCCAACCACTTCGGCTGGGCTCACTTTCTGGCGCCCATGGCCATGGGCGAGCACAACCCGCCCGACCTGGCCGCGCAGTTTGAAACCGCCCTGTGTTCGCTGGAGCCGCGCATCGCCCGGCACTTCGCCCGGCTGGCCTTCCTGGTGGATGTGCGCGACCTGCTGCCCCGCGTGCAGGTGCCGTGCACGCTGGTGCAGTGCTTGCAAGACAGCATCGCCCCGCCCGGCATCGGGCGCTGGATGCAGGCCCGCATGCCCGGCAGCGTGCTGCGCGAGGTGGACGTGTCGGGCCACTGCCCGCACGTGAGCCACCCGGGGCTGACCGTCGACCTCATCCGGGAGATGCTCGATGGCCGGGCTGCCCCCTGAACTGGAAGGCCTGCCGGTTGGCGTGCTGCACGTCAGCCTGAAGGCCGAGGTGCTGGCCGCCAACGCCTGCTTGCGGGAGTGGCTGGCCGCAGCACCGGGCACGCTGGTGGGGCAGTCGATCGACACCCTGCTCAGCCGCGCGGGCCGCGTGCTGTATCACACCCACCTGCTGCCCACGCTGCGGCTGCACGGCCGGGTTCAGGAACTCAGCCTGGCGCTGCGCGGGCCGCAGGGCACGCTGCATGTGCTGTGCTCGGCCCGGTTGCTGCAAACGCCGGACGGCGCCGTGGCGCAGCTGGTGCTGTCGCCCATGCGCGAGCGGCTGCGCATCGAGGAGGAGTTGAGCCGCGTGCAGCGTTCGGCCGACGCCGCACCCCTGCTGCTGTTTGAATGCGTGCGCGACGTGGATGGCCGCGCCTGGATGAGCTACGCCAGCGCGGGCATCGTGTCGCTGTACGGCATCGCGCCGGAGGCGGTGCATTTCAGCGATGCGGCCTGGCTGGCCCACGTCCACCCAGACGACCACGCCGGCCTGCAGATCAGCCGCGACATCTCGGCCACGGCCATGTCCATCTGGCGGGCCGAGTTCCGCGGGCGGGCGGGCGACGGCCCCTGGCGCCGGCACCGGCTGCTGGCCCAGCCCTATGCCGAGCCCGATGGGCGCCTGGTGTGGTACGGCACCATCGTGGACGTGACCGACGCCGTGGCCGGGGAAGCGGCCGCTCTGGAACGCGACGCCGCCGAGCAGGCCAGCCGCAGCAAGAGCGAATTCCTGGCCCGCATGAGCCACGAGTTGCGCACGCCGCTGAACGCCATCATCGGGTTCTCGCACCTGCTGGCCGAAGACCTGCACCGCGCTGAGCCCCGGCTGCTCAACCGCGTGGGGCTGATCCAGAACGCGGGCGAGCACCTGCTGCACCTGATCGACGACGTGCTGGACATCTCTCGCATTGAGGCCGGCCGGCTGCGCTTGCAACTGGGGCCGGTGGCCGTGGAGCCGCTGGTGCGGCAGGTGCGCGACAGCCTGGCCCACGCCAGCCAGAAGCGCCAGCTCACCCTGCGGTGGCACCTGCCGGAGCCCCTGGCCGTGCTGGCCGACGACACGCGGCTGCGCCAGGTGCTGACGAATCTGGTGTCCAACGCCATCAAGTACACGCGCGACCAGGGCTGCATCGAGGTCCGCGCGGAGCCCGAGGGCGACCGGGTGCACCTCACCGTGCAGGACGATGGCCCCGGGCTCACGCCGGCGCAGCGGGCGCAACTGTTCCAGCCCTTCAACCGCCTGGGCGCCGAGCGCGGTCAGGTGGAAGGCACGGGGCTGGGGCTGGTGATCAGCCGGCACCTGGTGGAGTCCATGGGCGGGCAGCTGACGCTGGACAGCGAAGTGGGCGCCGGGTGCAGCTTCCAGGTCAGCCTGCCCCGCGCCGAGCCGGTGGCCGAGCCGGCCCCACGCGCCGCGCCCACCCCCTGCATCGCCGACCTGCAGCCCGGCACCACCTGGGAGCTGCTGTACGCCGAAGACGACCCGGTCAACGCGCTGCTGATGCAGGCCTTCCTCGCCCGCTTCCCCGGCCTGCACCTGCGCGTGGCCTCCGACGGCCGCACCGCCTGCGCGCTGGCGCGCGAATTGCGCCCAGACCTGCTGCTGCTGGACATGAGCCTGCCCGACATGGACGGCCACGCCCTGCTGGCCGCCTTGCGCGCCCAACCCGCCCTGGCCGATGTGCCCGCCGTGGCCGTGACGGCCGACGCCATGCCCACCGAACGCGCCCGCGCCCTGGCCGGCGGCTTCCAGGCCTACTGGACCAAGCCGCTGGACCTGCACCAGCTGCCCGCCGACCTGACGGCCTTGTTGCATGCACAGCTGCTGAGCGCGCCGTCGCCCTGAACGCAGGCGGAGCCGCACCGGCCACCGAGCCCGCGGCCCAGCCCAGGTCCCCTCGCACAGGCCGCACCCCCTCACCGACACGCCCGGTGAGGATTCACCGCCCTGCATGCTCAGCCCTGAGGACGCCCCCACCCGCCTTTAAGGGGCGAGACGGCGCGTTTGCGCGCCCAACCTGGCGCAACCCCACGCGCCGTGTCGTTCTTGAAGAAGCCGGGGCATGTGTCATTGCCCTGTTCTTGGACGCGAGCCGCAGAGCTCGCCCCACTCACAACCGCTGACTCAGGAAGGCAACCATGTCCCACTCCCACCCCCTCGCTCGCTTCAAACCCCTGCAACGCGGTCTGCTGGCCCTCACCTGCGCATTGGCCGCCGCGTCGGCCCACGCCGGCTTGGTGTGGAACACCTATGGCAACGGCCTGGTGGATGCGCGCACCGCAAACCGCAGCGGCAGCGCGCTCCGCGCCGAGCTGTTCCAGATGACCCAGCCGGTGCAGTTGACCAGCGTCTCTTGGAGCGGCATCTACGCCCGCTATGGCGCCGCTCCGACGGAAGAGTTCGTCATCGACGTTTATGCCGCCAACCAGGGCCTTCCCAACTCTGCACCGCTGCTCACAGTCACCACCGACCAAGCGAGCCGCTCCGCCACCGGCCAATGGCTGTTCTCCGACTTCCAGGTCTACGACTACGTTGCCGCGCTCGCGCAGCCGCTGGTGCTCGGCGTGGGTGACTACTACCTGTCGGTTCGCAGCAGCGTCTCTGCGTGGCAGTGGGGCGTGACCGACCGGAGGGGCAACAGTTCGGTACTGCGCCGGATCGAGGATACGCAGTGGAATGCCAGTGACCTCACGTTTGCGGTCCGCTTGAACGCCGAGCCCACCGAAGACGGCCGCCTGCCGGAACCGGCGTCGCTGGCCCTGGCCGGCACCGCCCTGGCCGCCCTGCTGACGGTGCGCCGCCGCAGCCGCGGCTGAGCGTTGGCCCCGCAGGGCCAGGCCCTACAGTGGCGGGCTGTTGCCCACGCCCCAGCCGTGGCCTGCGTTCGCAGCCGGCGGCCCGCCACCATGCCCTTGCCCCCTCTGCTGCTGTCCGCCCTTCACCCGCTGCGCCTGGTGCGCGCCGGCTGCTGGGTGCTGGCCACCGTGCTGGCCCTGGTGGCAGGGTGGCAGGTGCACGAGCGACTGGCCCTGTGGCAAAACGCCTTGCACCTGCCCGGGCGCGTGGTGGCCCGCGGCCACAGCACGGTGGCCGGGCCCACGGCCACCAGCCCGCGCACGCAGGAGCTGCGCATCGAGGTGGACGTGGCCGACCCACGCCGCAACGGCCGTGTGGAGCGCCTGTCGCTGCTCAGCCCGGGGCTCTTCCTCACACAGCAGCCGGGCGACACCGTCACCGTGCTGCACGACCCCTTGACCCTGCCTGCGCAGGAGCCCTTCGTGCTGGCCCACCCCGCACACGACATGCTGGCGCCGGCCCTCGCTTTGGGCGCCGCGGTGCTGCTGCTCGCCTGGCCTGGGGCCGGCCGCTGGCGGCGCCTGGGCGTGCTGGCTGCGCTCACGGCCGCACCGGTGCTGGTGGGCCAGGCGGCGGCGTGGAGCCGCGCCGACACCCGCGCCGCCGACGCCGCCCTGGAAGCCCGCTGGCCGGCCTGGCCCGAGTTGGACGCCGCCGTGCCCCGCCCCTGGTGGTGGGCCCGCCTGCCCTGGCGCGGCATGAACCCGGCCGGCGCGTCAGGCGAGTTGGCCGGCGCGGCCGAATACTGGCTGGACACCCACACGCCCTGGCCCCATGCCGAGGCCGGCCTGTCGGAGCGGCGCTTCAAGTGGGCGCGCGCCCGCGTGCTGGCCTTCAAAGACCGGCCGCGAGACCTGGCCGGGCTGATCAGCGCCGGGCACGACCCCAACTTCGTGCCGCTGTACCGGTTTTTCCTGACGCACTATCTGCAGGCCCAGTGGAACGACCCGGCCTGCTCGCGCTGCAACGACCCCAGCCAAACCACCGAGATCGCCGGCGACCTGATGTACCTGTTGGTGCAGAACGGCGACCTGGACGAGGCCTGGCACTGGGCCGTGGCACTGCCCCCGCACAAGCTGGCGCAGGCCGACACGCGGGCGCGCCTGAGCTTTCTGATCGCCTATCGCGGCCTGCTGGAAGCCCGAGAGGGCGTGGACGCCGCCCGCGCCACGCTGCTGCCGCTGGTGGAAGACGCCGAGGCCGCCGCGCGCAGCGCAGGCGACACCTGGGCCCTGCCGCGCTGGCAGGCCTTCTGGCAGGCGGCCTCACCGAAGCCGCCAGCGGTGACCGCGCGCTGAGCGCCCGGGCCGTGGCGCCGTGCCCCGGCCGCGTCAGCTGACGGGCGCGGGCACCAAGGGCGCCAGCCGCGGCACCTCCTCGTCCGTCCACAGCCGGAACTGCGCCGTGAAGTGCTGGCCCGAGCCGTCTTCCAGGCCGAAGCTGCCGCTGTTGCCGGGGGCCACATCCAGCGTCATTTCCAGGCCGGCGAGGTAGTCGCACTGGGCCTGGCTGGCGTAGACGGGCACACCAGCCCCCTCGCCAACCTGACCTAGCCAGCGGTCCGCCGCGTTGAGCTTCATCTCGTGCACCGCAAAGCACATGGGTGCGCTGCCGGCGCAGCAGCCGTGCGATTGGTAGAACAGCAGCTCACCGTGCTGGCGGCGCAGTTGCTCGATGAGCGCTTGCGCGGCCGCGGTGGCGCGCACGCGGGGAATGAACTCGGGCATGGGCAGCCTCCATGAAAAAAGGGCGGCCCGAAAGCCGCCCCCGTGGCTGAGTCGCGGATCGCGCGATCAGAAGAAGCCCAAGGCGTTGGGGCTGTAGCTGACCAGCAGGTTCTTGGTCTGCTGGTAGTGGTCGAGCATGGCCTTATGGGTTTCGCGGCCGATGCCGGACTCCTTGTAGCCGCCGAAGGCAGCGTGCGCCGGGTAGGCGTGGTAGCAGTTCGTCCACACGCGGCCGGCCTGGATGGCGCGGCCCATGCGGTAGGCGCGGCTGCCGTCACGGCTCCACACGCCGGCGCCCAGGCCGTAGACGGTGTCGTTGGCAATCGCCAGCGCTTCGGCTTCGGTCTTGAAGGTGGTCACGGCCAGCACGGGGCCGAAGATCTCCTCGCGGAAGATGCGCATGTTGTTGTGGCCCTGGAACAGCGTCGGCTGGATGTAGTAGCCGCCGGCCAGGTCGCCGCCCAGTTGCGCGCGGTCGCCGCCGATCAGCACCTTGGCGCCTTCTTCCTTGCCCAGCGCCAGGTAGCTCTGGATCTTGTCCATCTGGATGGCCGAGGCCTGCGCGCCCATCATGGTGTCGGTGTCCAGCGGGTCGCCTTGCTTGATGGCGGCCACGCGCTTGAGCGCGCGCTCGATGAACTTGTCGTAGATGGACTCCTGGATCAGCGCGCGGCTGGGGCAGGTGCACACCTCGCCCTGGTTGAACGCGAACAGCACCAGGCCTTCGATGGCCTTGTCCAGGAAGGCGTCGTCCTCGGCCATCACGTCTTCAAAGAAGATGTTCGGGCTCTTGCCGCCCAGCTCCAGCGTGGCGGGAATGAGGTTGGTGGCGGCGGCCTGGGCGATGACCTTGCCGGTGGCGGTGGAGCCGGTGAAGGCGATCTTGGCGATGCGCTTGCTGTTGGCCAGCGGCATGCCGGCTTCGCGGCCGAAACCGTTCACCACGTTCAGCACGCCCGGGGGCAGCAGATCGGCGATCAGCTCCACCAGGATGAGCAGGCTGATGGGCGTGCTCTCGGCGGGCTTGAGCACCACGCAGTTGCCCGCACCCAGCGCGGGGGCCAGCTTCCAGGCCGCCATCAGGATGGGGAAGTTCCAGGGAATGATCTGGCCGACGACACCCAGCGGCTCGTGGAAGTGGTACGCAATGGTGTTGTGGTCGATCTCGCTCAGCGCGCCTTCTTGTGCACGCACGCAGCCGGCGAAGTAGCGGAAGTGGTCGCTGCTCAGCGGGATGTCGGCGTTCAACGTTTCGCGGATGGGCTTGCCGTTGTCGACGGTCTCGGCGTAGGCCAGCAGTTCGAGGTTGGCGTCGATGCGGTCGGCGATCTGCAGCAGGATGTTGGCGCGCACGGCCGGCGGCGTGGCGGCCCAGCCGGCGGCGGCGGCGTGGGCGGCGTCCAGGGCCTTCTCAATGTCCGCCGCACCCGAGCGGGCGGCTTGCGTGTAGACCTTGCCGCTGATGGGCGTGATGACGTCGAAGTACTGACCTTCGACCGGCGGCACGAACTTGCCGCCGATGAAGTTGTCGTAGCGGGGCTTGTAGGCAATCTTGGCGCCGGCTTGGCCGGGGGCGGCGTAAACGGTCATGGTCTGTCTCCTGCGTTGTGCGATGGGGGTTGGGACAGACCTCTTTCGCAGAACCCGTGCCAGCCCGCTGCAAGCGCGTTCACCCCCGGCGGCAACGCCTTCAAACCCGGGAAAGCACCCGCCAACTGTTGCAGGCTGGAGCACTGGAACACCGCGTGGCACGGCGTTGTGCCAGCGCGGGGGTGGGCAGTGCTCCACGCCGCCGCTGTCACACCGCGGCGCAGCCTGTTCAAGCCGTTGACACCGGCCCCGGTGGAACCCTGCAAACCGGCCACGGGCAGGGCCCGGAATTGCTCCAACCCGCGCCGATTTCAACTGGCATGGAGCTTGCGCTTTGGGGGGCGATCCGCTCGCCGCCTTGGCATGGCGGTGCACATCCAATCCATCAGGAGACAACCCCATGCAACGCAAACCGCTCGCCGCCCTGCTGTCCCTCAGCTTCGGGCTGATGGCTGCTGGCACCGCCCACGCCGCCGTGACCGACCAGATGATCGAAGCCTCCGCCAAGTCCGGCAAGGAAGTGCTGTCGTGGGGCCTGGGCACCGAGGGGCAACGCCACTCGCCGCTCAAGCAGATCAACACCAGCAACGTGGCCAAGCTGGTGCCGGCCTGGGCGTTCTCGTTCGGCGGTGAAAAGCAGCGCGGCCAGGAGTCGCAGCCGGTCATCCACAACGGCAAGATGTTCGTGACGGCCTCGTACTCGCGCATCTTTGCGCTGGACGCCGCCACCGGCCAGAAGCTGTGGAAGTACGAGCACCGCCTGCCCGACGGCATCATGCCCTGCTGCGACGTGGTGAACCGCGGCGCCGCGCTCTACGACAACCTCGTCATCTTCGCCACGCTGGACGCCCAACTCGTGGCGCTGGACCAGAACACCGGCGAGCTGGTGTGGAAGGAAAAGATCGACGACTACGCCGCCGGCTACTCGGCCACGGCCGCGCCCATCATCGCGGGCGGCCTGCTGCTGACCGGCGTGTCGGGCGGTGAGTTCGGCGTGGTGGGCCGCGTGGAAGCGCGCGACCCCAAGACCGGCAAGATGGTCTGGATTCGCCCCACGGTGGAAGGCCACATGGGCTACACCTGGGACAAGAACGGCAAGAAGACCGAGAACGGCATCTCGGGCACCCAAGGCAAGAGCTGGCCCGGCGACCTGTGGAAGACCGGCGGCGCCGCCACCTGGCTGGGCGGCACCTACGACCCCAAGACGGGCCTGGCCTACTTCGGCACCGGCAACCCCGCGCCGTGGAACAGCCACCTGCGCCAGGGCGACAACCTGTTCAGCTGCTCCACCGTCGCCATTGACGTGAAGACCGGCAAGATCGTCTGGCACTACCAAGGCACGCCCAACGACGGCTGGGACTTTGACGGCGTCAACGAGTTCATCACCTTCGACATGGACGGCAAGCGCATGGGCGCCAAGGCCGACCGCAACGGCTACTTCTACGTGCTGGACGCCACCAACGGCCAGCTGAACAACGCCTTCCCCTTCGTCAAGAAGATCACCTGGGCCTCGGGCATCGACCTCAAGACCGGCCGCCCCAACTTCATCCCTGAAAACCGCCCCGGCGACCCGACCGCCGCGGCCGACGGCAAGAAGGGCAACTCGGTGTTCTCGGCGCCCTCGTTCCTGGGCGGCAAGAACCAGATGCCCATGGCCTACAGCCCCGACACCAAGCTGTTCTACGTGCCGGCCAATGAATGGGGCATGGAGATCTGGAACGAGCCCATCGCCTACAAGAAGGGCGCGGCCTACCTGGGTGCCGGCTTCACCATCAAGACGCTGAACGACGACTACATCGGCGCCATGCGCGCCGTGGACCCCAAGACCGGCAAGATCGTCTGGGAAGTGAAGAACGGCGCCCCGCTGTGGGGTGGCGTGCTCACCACCGCCGGCAACCTCGTGTTCTGGGGCACGCCGGAAGGCTGGCTCAAGGCCGCCGACGCCAAGACCGGCAAGGTCGTCTGGCAGTTCCAGACCGGCTCGGGCGTGGTGGCCCCGCCGGTGTCCTGGCAGCAAAACGGCGAGCAGTACATCAGCGTCGTGTCCGGCTGGGGCGGTGCGGTGCCGCTGTGGGGCGGGGATGTGGCCAAGAAGGTCAATTACCTCGAACAGGGCGGCATGGTCTGGGTGTTCAAACTCCCCAAGTAAGCCGTTCGTTTCGATGTGAAGGCGCCGGCCTGCGCAGGCGGGCCGGCGCTTTGTTCTTCTCCGAGGTATTTCCCATGCAACCCACCCGCCGTATCTTCATGCTCCAGGCCACGATGGCCACCCTGGCCGTCCCGGCCCTCGCGCAGACGTCCCCCGTCGACGAAGCCAGCGAAACCGCCGTGGCCCTGGGCTACAAGCACGACACCACCAAGGTCGACACCGTCAAGTTCCCCAAGCACCAGGCCAGCCAGCACTGCGCCAACTGCCAGTTCTGGCAGGCCAAACCCACCGACGCGTGGAGCAACTGCGCGATGTTCGGGCGCAAGGCTCAAGTCGCCAAAAACGGGTGGTGCAACGCGTGGGTCAAGATGGCTGGCTGATCAGCCATCGGGCCGCTGTGCAGCTGTGTAGGTTGGGATGAGCCTGCGAACCCCAACGACGTTGTTGAGCGGCAGTGACCTTTCGGGCTTTTGCCTGGAGCCTTTGCCGTTCGGTGCACCGAGCCGGGAGTCCCGCCCGGCGGCGGGGTAACTTTCTTCTGGGCGCCAGAAGAAAGTCACCAAAGAAGAGGCGCTGAACCGCACACGGCCACTGGCCTGCGACGGACATCGCGCGAGAACGGGCAGTGGGTTGTGGGTACGAAGCGAGCCGCTGCGCTCTCGCTGCTGTCCTTATCCCCAACCCGACTCATCCACCGCTCGTGCGCCTAACGTCGGCTGCACGCCGAACTCACGCGTGAAAGGCAAGCGCCGTCGACGGCGCGTCACAGCATGCGGTGCATTCACTGATGAGCCCGGCGTGCAGCCGGCGTTGAGCGACTGAGCGGCACGGGTTGTAGCGCTCGTGACAAGTGGGCGGCGAGAGCGCAGCGGTTCGCTTCTACGCACCAACCGAGCGGCTGTTCTCGCGCGAGAGCCTCACGCCCCAGTCCGCTGACTTGCGGTTAGCGCCTCTCTTTTGGTGACTTTTCTCTGGCAAGACAGAGAAAAGTTACTCGCCCGCCGGGACTGAGCCCGGACACAAGACAGCCCACTGCGGGCTGTCTTGTGCCTGGCGAAGGCCTTGCCGCTTGCAAGCGGCAAGGCAGAACTCCCGGCTCGGTGCCCCGCGTCGAAAGGCTCCTGGCAAACGCCCCAAAAGTCAGCGCAGCCGAACAAGTCGTTGGGGTTCGCAGGCTCACCCCAACCTACAGGTCAGCGCAGCGACCACTCAAAAAATCCTTGGCGAGCTCGCCGCCGCCGCAGCCCGAGCAAACCAGCAGCCAAACCGCCACTCAGCCCCCCTCGATCACCCCCCGCCGCAACGCCAAATGCGCCATCGCCGCCGTTGACGCCAACCCCAGCTTGTCCCGGATCTGCGTCTGCAGGTTGGACACCGTCTTGGAGCTCAGGCTCAAAGTGCCCGCGCAGTCCGCCGGCGTGAGGCCCCGCGCCAGCAGGCGGAAGACTTCGAACTCGCGGTCGCTCAGGGTCTCCAGGCCATCCGGGTCGCCTTGCGGTGGCAACGGTTGCAGCCAATGGGCGGGCAGGCCGCTGCAGAGGTAGCGGCAGCCGGTCATCACGCAGGCGGCGGCGTCCAGCAGTTCCTGCGGGGGGCTGCTTTTGCTGACGTAGCCGCGTGCGCCCATGGCCAGCGCGCGGCGCACCATGGCCTCGCCCTCGTGCATGCTGAACACCAGCACGCGCACGCTGGCGTCGCGCTCGGTGAGCTGGCGCAGCAGCTCCAGCCCGCCGCGGCCGGGCAGGCCGAGGTCGGTGATGGTGAGTTCGGGCTGGTGCTGGCGGTGCAGGTCCAGCGCTTCGTCCACGCTGCCGGCCTGCGCCACCACGCGCCAGGCGCCGTCCATTTCCAGCAGGCGCTGGTAGCCGGCGCGCACGATGGGATGGTCGTCCACCAGCAGCAGGCGGGTCATGGGTGGGCTCCGGTGGGCAACCACAAATTGACGCACGTGCCCTTGCCAGGCGCGCTGTGCAGTTGCAGGTGGCCGCCCAGGGCGGCGGCGCGCTCGCGAGCGCCCAGCAGGCCCAGGCCGGGGGTGCTGGCTTCGGGGTCGAACCCCAGGCCGTCGTCTTGCACCTGCAGGCACACGCCGCCGTCCGCGGCGGTGAGGCGCACCGTCACGGCGGTGGCGTGGGCGTGGCGCAGGGTGTTGGACAGCGCCTCCTGCGCCACGCGGTACACGGCCATGTCGGCTTCGTCGCCCAGGCGCAGCTCGGCATTGCCCTGAAAGCGGCAAGCCGGCCACGGCCGCTGGGCGCACAGGGCTTGCAGCGCGGCGCCCAGTCCGAGCGCGTCCAGGTCGGCCGGGCGCAGCTGCCGCAGCAGGCGGCGCACGCCTTGCTGCAACTGCTCGGCACTGGCGGCGGCGCGCTGAGCGGCGGCCACGGCCTGGGGCAGGCTGGTGCAGCGCTGGGCCACGGCGGCCTCGAAGCGGATGGCGGTGCAATGCTGGGCCAGTTCGTCGTGCAGCTCGCGGGCCACGGCCTGGCGTTCGCGCTCCTGCACGGTCATCAGTTGCCGGGCGAGTTCGCGGTTGTGGCGCAGCAGCGCCGCGGCCTCGCGGTGGCGGCGCCACAGCAGCACAGCCAGGCCCACGGTCATCACGGTCAGCGCCAGGGGCAGCTCGTCCACCTGCCAGGCTTCATAACGCTCCAACAGCGCGGCCATGCGCTCGCGCCACTGGCCCAGGCCACCCAGCACGTAGGCAGCCAGCGTGGCAGCGGCCACCCAGGCCAGGTCTTGGCGCGTGGCGAGCTTCATTCCCAGCGCTCCAGCTCCAGCGTGCGCGTGCCGCCCACCAGCATGGGCGAGCTGGAGGGCTCGCTGCGCTCCATCTTCACCAGGCCTACGCCGCGGCAGTACCACTCCAGGCTGGTGAGCGGCTGGTCTTTGAAGCCGCTGATGGGATCGACGAACACGCGCACCGTGGCGCTGCCGCGCACGCGCAGGCAGGGCGAGAACTTGCCCGCCGCCACCTGCACCTCGTCGGCCACGGCCTCGATGGTGTAGGTCATGGGGATGTTGGGGTGGCTGTGCTTGAGCTCACGCGGGTACTCGTGCGTGCGCATCAGCAGGTAGGTGGTGGTGCCGGCCTGCCACTGCGTGCCCGCCACGAACGGCGCCTTCAGCACGAAGCGGTCGGCGGGGTCGGCCACCGGGTCCACCTGCATGTCGCTCTTCTGCGCCACGCGGCGGATTCCGGCTTCGTCGCTGCGCAGCCAGTAGGTGATGCCGCTGTCGCTGCGGCGCAGCCACGCGGGCTGGTCGTCCAGCACCAGGGTGTCGCGGCCCTGGGTGCGCAGCGTGAGCGTCTCGCGCTCGGGCGCCTCGGCGCCGCTTTGCGTGGTGACGCGGTAGGTCCAGCGGTGGCCGGCGGCGAGCGGGAACCAGGCTTCGTTGCCGGCCTCGGGCGAACGGCCGCAGCCTGCGAGCACCACGACGAGAAGTGAAAGGCAGCGGCGCATGGTCACTTTTCAGGCAACTGGGGGAGTGGCATGTCGCGCAGCTTCACTTGCTGCTCATCGCTGCCCGGCCGCAGCCACGACAGGCCCTTGCGCGGTTTGGCCTCGGCGGTGCCGAGCTGGCTGATGCCGTTGCGCACCTTCTTCAAGCCCTCGTTCAGCAGGCCGTGCAGGTCTTTGCTGTAGGGCAGCGCGTAGGCGCGGGGCTGGGCGGCGGGTTTGCCGTCTTCCACGGCGTTCACCCAAACGTACAGGGCCCCGTCGCGCTTGGGGCCGGGCTCTTCGATGACCGCGGCCAGCAGCACGAAGCGCTCGGGCAGCGGGTCACCGCTGGGCCAGCCCCACAGGGTGTGGATGGCGCTCTCGCCGTAGAAGTAGAACGCTGTCACGCCCACCACCAGCAGGCCGCGCAGCCACGCGGGCCAGCGGGATTGCAGCAGGGCGAGCAGGCACAGCAGCAGCAGGGCGGCAAAGCTCAGGATGATGGGCAGGGTCATGTCAGTGCCGCCCGGCCGCCCGAAGGCACTGATGAGCCCCCGCGGGGGGCAATGAGCGAAGCGAGTGTGGGGGCTGTTTCATTTGCGATCAGGGTCGTTGCATCAGGCTCTTGGGCAGGGTGTTCACATTGACCACGCTGCCGTCGGGCTGCAGCGTGAAGCGCACGGCGGTGGCCTCGTCGCCCTGGCGGGCGAGGCTGACGGTGCCGTAGAACACGACATCGGCACGCGGGTTGACCTTGATGACCGTCACGGTCACCGGCACGGGCTGGCCGTCGTGCGACTGGTAGTACTGGGCGTTGACGACGAACTCGCCGGGCACGATGCCGCGGATCGTCACCACCTCCTGCCGGAAGGGGCTGAGGATCTTTTGCCCGTTGATGATGGTGGAGGCGTTGCCCTCGCCGCGGTCGTCGCGGTCCAGGTACATCAGGCCCGCCTCGCGCTGGCGGAACCACACCAGGTTGCCGCCGGGGTCTTGCACCCAGGTGTCGATGTCGTTGGGGCTGTTGTCGGGCCAGGCCACGTTGATGAGGTACTCGGCCTTGGACGGCACATCGCCGGCCTTGGTGGCGCGCGGGTTCATGGCCAGCAGAGCCACGATGAAGCAGAAGACGAAGCCGATCAGCAGGTTGAACAGCATGTCGTAGAAGGGGTCGACCTCCGCCTCCCGCGAACCCCGGCGGCGCGTGCGGGCCATCTCAGTCCCCGTCCTTCGTGATCGCGGTGTGCTGGATGTCAGCAACCAAGGCGTCGGCAAAGCGATCGAGGCGCGTCAGCTGCAAGCCCAGCAGGATGTTGCCCACCAGGCCCACCATGGTGGTGAGCAGCGCTACGCCCAGGCCGCCGGTCAGGCTGCGCAGCAGGTCTTGCGACTGCGCCGGGTCAAAGCTCTGCAGCTTGCCCAGCGACAGCGCGAGCATGGAAAAGCCGATGACCTTGCCCAGCAGCCCGAGCTTGAGCTGGATGCCATTCACCCACCAGGCCGTGCCGTGCGGGCCGTGGCTGTGTTCCAGCAGCAGGTCGGCCGCGGTGCCGGCGTCGCGCGCGCTGGCGGCGGCGTACTCGGCCGCCCACACGCGCTCGCCCGGGCGGGCCTGCTGCGGGTTGCGCAGCAGCAGGCGCTGGCGTTGCAGCTCGCGCGAGCGCTGGCCGCACCACAGCGTGGCCGCCACAAACACCACCAGGATGACGAGCGTGAGCCCCGTCGGGTCGGCCCCCAGCAGCAGTGCCCACACGCCTTTGATGCCCAGCAGCCAGGTGCAGAACGCGAACGCGCCAATCAGCGTGAGCCATTCCAGCCACAGGGGCTCGGCGTCGCGCCCAGCGGCGGCGAGGTGAACAGAACGTGAGGTCACAGGTCGATCTCCATGCCGTCGTGCGCCACCTCGATGCCTTCGGCTGCCAGCTCACGGCAGGGGCCGCTTTGGCGGTCGAGGATGGGGTTGCTGTGGTGGATGTGCGTGAGCACCTTGCGGGAGGCACCGCTGGCACGCAGCACCTCGATCATTCCGGCGCGGCCGGCGTGGCCTTGCTGCGGCAGGTGGCCCTTGTCGGTGGCGCTGGCCGTGCCCAGGCCGGCGTCCCGCAG
This sequence comes from Pelomonas baiyunensis, assembly GCF_043555935.1. Lineage (NCBI taxonomy): Bacteria > Pseudomonadati > Pseudomonadota > Betaproteobacteria > Burkholderiales > Sphaerotilaceae > Roseateles > Pelomonas baiyunensis. The sequence goes on from NZ_JBIGIB010000004.1 coordinate 281,575, forward strand.
GCCGTGTTCGGTCCAGAAGCTGCCGTCCACCACCACGCAGTCGGCCGCCTGCATGCAGGCCAGTTCGTCCTCGCCCACCTCGGCCAGCGCGGGCGACAGGAACAGCCGCCCGCCGGTGCGCAGGTCCTGCACCTGCAGGGCGATGCATTCGCCAGCCGCTTCGCTGCGCAGCCGGGCATGGCGTGGCGCGCGGGCGGGCACAGCCACCGCGGTGAAGCGCAGCGCCGGAAAGCCCGGAATCTCAAAGCTGGCGCTGCGCGTGTCGCCCGCAATGGGCAGCATGCGCCAGCGCACGCGGCAGTAGCTTTCCAGCACGTTGAGCAGCGGCAGGTCGGCGGTCAGGTCCTCGAACACCAGCGGCGTGGCGCACACCTCCAGCTCGCGGCTTTCGCGCAGCGAGAGCAGGCCGGCCACGTGGTGCAGGCGCGAGTCCAGCAGCACGACGGCGCGAATCGGCACATCGCCCGCCTGGTGGGGCTGCAGCGCCGGCGTGCTGCGAATCTGCTGCGGCAGATCGGGGCTGGCGTTGATGAGCAGCCAGCCCTCGCCGGGCCGGCCGTCTTGCGAGAGCGCGATGGCGCTTTGCGTGCGGGCGCTGGCGTCCAGGTCGCCCCGGCGGAAGGCGCTGCACTGCAGGCAGTGGCAGTTCCACTGCGGAAAGCCACCACCCGCGCCGGAGCCAAGCACGAGCAGCTTCATGCGAAGCCCTCGCGGCGCGTGAACAACATCAGGGAGAGGGAACTGCAGCGGGTCATTGCCCGCCACTGGTGCAAAACCCGTGCCTTGCGTTTCAGGCCTGCCCGGGGGTGGTTTTTGCTCCAGCCGGTGACACCGCTGCCCGGGTGAGCCCCGGGAAAGTCCCCGGCACGGTTTGAGGCGGGCGCGCCACGCCGGAAGGCCCCGCGCGCAGGCCAACCGCGCCGGGTCAGGGGTTCAGGGCGAGGGGTTCAGGGCCGGCGGGTCACTCGCCCTTGTCGGCGCCGGTGTTCCAGCGCAGGCGGCGGTAGATGGTGTTGCGGCTGATACCCAGCTGCTTGGACGCCAGCGAGATGTTGCCGCCCACCGCGTCCAGCGTGGCGCGGATCATGTCGATCTCGGCCTGCTCCAGCGTGCGCGCGGTGGCCGGCTCGGCCGGCGCCACCGGCGGCGGCACGGCCAAGGGCGGCGCGGCCTCCAGAGGCGCCCAGCCCGAAGGTGGCATCACGGCGGCGGCCGGCGGCATCACCGGGGCCATGGCCATGCCCGTCAGGGGCGCAGCGGGCAGCGGGGCCGGCGCGGGCGCTGCCATGCCGGCCAGGCGCTGGATGTCTTCCAGGAAGTCGTCGGACAGGTGGGCGGTGGTCACCACCCGTTCGCCCACCGACATCACGGCCGCCGTGCGCAGCACATTGGCCAGCTGGCGGATGTTGCCCGGCCAGGGGTAGCGGCGGAACATGGACAGCACCTGCGGGCTCAGCTCGGGCGGGTCTTGCGGGCGCTCGGCCTGCAGGATGCGACGCACGATGGCCTCGATGTCGGTGCGCTCGCGCAGCGCGGGCAGGCGCAGGGCCAGGCCGTTCAGGCGGTAGTACAGGTCTTCGCGGAAGGTCTGCGCCTCGATCATTTCGCGCAGGTTGCGGTGCGTGGCGCCGATGACGGCGATGTCCACCGCGATGGACTTGGTGCTGCCCAGCGGCGTGACGCTGCGCTCCTGCAGCGCGCGCAAGAGGCGGGCCTGCAGCGGCAGCGGCATGTCGCCGATCTCGTCCAGGAACAGCGTGCCGCCGTTGGCCTGCACCAGGCGGCCCGGCGCGCCCTTGCGCCGCGCGCCGGTGAAGGCGCCCTCTTCGTAGCCGAACAGCTCGGCCTCGATGAGGCTCTCGGGAATGGACGCGCAGTTCACCGCCACGAAGGGTTGGCGCGCGCGGTTGGAGTCGTGGTGCACGGCGCGGGCCAGCAGCTCCTTGCCGGTGCCGGTTTCGCCCAGGATGAGCAGCGGAATGCCGCGGTCCAGCACGCGCTTGACCTTCTGAATCACGGTTTCCAGCTGCGGGTCGCCGGTGCGCAGGTACTGCAGGCCCGAGAAGCGGGTGTGGCCGGCGGCGTCCACGCCGGGCATGGGGGGCACGTCACCCACCAGCGGCGTGGGCGGGGTGCCGGCGGCCTGCGCCGACGTGGGCGCCGGCCCGGGCGCGGGCTCCCGCACCTCGGCGGTTTCGGCGTCCACGGTGTGCAGGCCGGCCACCACGGGGCGGGAGGGCCAGTCGAACCGCGCGCTCACGAACAGGCTCTGCCCCGTGGGCAGGCACAGCTGCATGGGCGGCGACAGCGGCATGCGGAAGTGGTCGTACACCGCCGCGGGCGTGGTGCCCAGCAGGCTGGAGAGGCTGCGCATGCGCAGCTCGGCGCCGCTCATGCCGAGTTGGTCCAGCGCGGCGCGGTTGGCGCCCAGCAGCCGGCCGTCGGGCGACACCACGAGGATGCCCTCCAGCAGCGTGCCGATGAACTCGGGCCGGCTGTGGAAGTGCAGGCGCAGGCGGTTGTTGTAGTCGTCCGAGAGCCAGTGGTTCTCGATCATGCGGGCCGACATGCGCACCAGGCCCATGGTGTGCTGGTGGTAGCCGCGGTGGTCGCCGGTCACGTCCAGCACGCCCAGCATGTTGCCGCGCGGGTCAAAGATGGGCGAGGCCGAGCACGTCAGGAAGTTGTTGGCGTGCATGAAATGCTCGCCGCCGTGGATCAGCGTGGGCGCTTCCTCGAACAGCGCCGTGCCGATGGCGTTGGTGCCCTTGGCGTGCTCGGCCCAGTTCTCGCCCGGGGCCAGGGCCACGCGGTGGGCGCGGGCCAGGAAGCTGTCGTCGCCCACGGCGTGCAGGATGGTGCCCTGCGCGTCGGTCAGCACGATCATGCTTTCGGTGTTCACGATCTGCTCGTACAGCAGCTGCATCACCGGCGCGGCGTGCGTGTACAGGCGCTGGTTGCGCTCGCGGGCGAGGTTCAGGTCGCTGCGGATCATCGGGTCCAGCCCGCACTTCTCGTGGCGCTTCAGGCCCAGGGCCTCGCTGCGCTGGTGGCTGCGCTCGATGAAGGCCTGGCGCGGCGGCGCCAGGGGGGCGGCGCCAGGCACCGCGGACGTGTCGATGGACATAGAGGCTTCCTTGCCTGCCTCAACAGGCTTGTCTCCGGGGCGCAGTCGCGGCGGATGGCCGTGCTGCACGTGCTTTTTTGAAGTCGCAGGGCATCGTGTCGCAATCCGGGGCGGCTGTCCATCCGCGCTGGCACGCCGCGTTGGGCGCCAGTGTGTCAGCTTGGAACAGTGCAACCCTGGCATGTGGCTTGCAGAACCGGCGGCAAGCCCTCGATGGCCCCCGTTCCCTTGATTACACCGGAGACACCTTTCATGAAACTGCATCCCCTCGTCATCGCCGGCAGCCTGAGCCTCGCCGCCATCGTGGTGACCGTGCAGGCCTGGGCCCATGGCGACGTCACACCCCAGGCCGTGGACACCTCCAGCCTGCCCCAGCTGGGCGAGGGCTGGCTGCCCGAGAACCCCTACCGCACCAACGAGGCCGCCGTGAAGATCGGCACCTCGGCCTTCAACCAGAACTGCGCCCGCTGCCACGGGCTGGAAGCCATCTCCGGCGGCATTGCGCCGGACCTGCGCAAGCTGGACAACGACTGCGCCTCGCTGAAGGACGCCGCCAAGAAGGCCGCCTGCGTGAAGGAAAACGACGACTATTTCCTGAACACCGTGCGCCACGGCCGCAGCCGCAACGGCGCCGTGTACATGCCCCCGTTCGAGGGTGTGTTCACGCAGGAAGCGATGTGGGCCATCAAGGCCTACCTGGAAACCCGCCGGGAGAAGCCGCTGTGAGCCGCGGCCCGGCGACCGGATCGCTGAGCCGCCGCCAGCTGCTGGCCTGGGCCGCAGCGGGCACCCTCACCGGCGGCCACGCCGGCGCGGCCACGCTGGCGCAGGTGCGCGAGCGTGGTCGGCTCATCGTGGGCCTGTACGAAGACATGCCGCCCTTTCATGTGAAGGGCCGCGGCATCGACATGGAGCTGGGCCAGGCGCTGGCCGAAGCGCTGGGCGTGAAGTTCGCGCCCCTGCCCTTCAATGCCGACGAGAACATGGCCGACGACCTGCGCAACATGGTCTGGAAGGGGCACTACCTGGGCTACGGCCCGGCCGACGTGCTGCTGCACGTGCCGGTGGACCGCCCGCTGATCGAGGCCACGCCGCAGGCTCGCATCTTTGCGCCCTACTACCGCGAACGCGTGATGCTGGCCCGCCGCGTGGCCGATGTGCCGGTGCTGGACAGCCTGTCCCAACTCGGCGCAGCCAAGGTGGCCGTGCCCGGGCAGACCCTGGCCGGCTGGCTGCTGATTGGCGCCGACGGCGGGGCCTACCGCGAGCAGTTGCTCACGCAGTGGAAGGACGGCTGCGAGGCCGCCCGCGCGCTGCAGCGCGGTGAGGTGTCGGCCGCGGCGGGCCTGGCCTCCGAGCTGGAAAGCGTGCTGGCGGGCGATGCAGCCTACCGCATCGAGCCCCTGCCCTCGCCCCGCGCGCCGCGCGAAGGCTGGGCCGCCGGCATGGCGGTGAAAAAAGACGCCACCGACCTGGCCGAGGCCCTGCAGGCCGCGCTGAACCAGCTGACCGCCCAAGGCCGCGTGGCCGAGATTTTTGCCAAGTACAAAGTGGCCTGGCGCCCGGCCTGAACCCAGCCCCCTGGTTTCAACCCCGCCAAGACCGCGCCCCCGGAGACACCCATGACCCCACGTTTCGCGCCTGTCGCGCGAAGGACTGCCCTTGCCCTGGCCGCCACGGCCCTGGCCCAGGTTCAGGCTCAAACCACCGCACCCACGGTGCTGGCCCCCGTCGTCGTCACGTCGACCCGCATCGAGGCCGCAGCCTTTGACCTGCCCGCGTCCATCCAGCGCCTGTCGGGCGACGACCTGCGCGCCGGCCGCGCGCAAGTGAACATCTCCGAGGGCCTGGGCGCAGTACCCGGGCTGCTGGCGCGTGACCGCCAGAACTACGCGCAAGACGTGCAGATCTCGGTGCGCGGCTTCGGCGCGCGGGCCAGCTTCGGCATCCGCGGCGTGCGGGTGTACGTGGACGACATTCCCGCCACGCTGCCCGACGGCCAGGGCCAGATCACCAACGTCGAGCTGGGCACCGTGGGCCGCGTGGAGGTGCTGCGCGGGCCGTTCTCGGCGCTGTACGGCAACTCCTCCGGCGGCGTCATCAGCATCCATTCCGAATCGCCCAGCGGCCCGGCGCGGCTGGACACCAGCGTGGGTTTAGGCAGCGACGGCCTGCGCCGCGTGGCGGCCTCGGCCAGCGGCACCACGGGCGAGGGTCAGGTCATCGGCTACACCCTGGGCGCCAGCCGCTTCACGACTGACGGCTACCGCCAGCACAGCGCCACCGAGCGCCAGCTGGCCAACGCGCGGCTGAGCTTCAAGCTGGGGGCGGCCACGCAACTCACGCTGGTGGCCAACCGCGTGGAGCTGCCCGAAGCGCAAGACCCGCTGGGCCTGACGCGCGCGCAGTGGCAGGCCGCCCCACGCGGCGTGGACGCGTCGGCGCTGAGCTTCAACACCCGCAAGACCATGACGCAGGAGCAAGGCGGCCTGGTGCTGGAGCACGGCATCGATGCCGCCAACACGCTGCGCGTGATGGTGTACCAAGGCCACCGCAGCACGGCGCAGTTCCAGTCGATTCCGGTGGCCACACAGGCCAGCCCGTTGCACCCGGGCGGCGTCATCGACCTGAGCCGCGACTACGAAGGCGCCGACCTGCGCTGGCGCTGGAAAGGCGAGACCGCCAGCCTCGTGGCCGGCGTGGCGGCCGACAGCCTGCGCGAGCACCGCGTGGGCGAGCAGAACTTCACCGGCACCGGGGCCAGCGCGGTGCTGGGTGTGCGCGGCGCCCTGCGGCGCGACGAAACCAACCGCGTCTCCAACGCCGACCCCTACCTGCAAGCCCAGTGGCAGCCCACACCCGCGTGGCTCGTCACCGGCGGCGTGCGGCGCAGCGTGGTGGACTTTCAAAGCACCGACGCCTACATCACCAAAACCAACCCCGACGACAGCGGCAGCGCCCGCTACGCCGCCACGCTGCCCGTGCTGGGCGTGAGCTTCGCGGCCAGCGACACGCTGCGCCTGTACGCCACGGCCGGCAAGGGCTTCGAGACGCCCACGCTCAACGAACTGTCTTACCGCGCCAGCGGCGCCACGGGCCTGAACTTCGCGCTGCAGGCCGCCACCAGCCGCAGCCTGGAAGCCGGCGTGAAGGCCAAGCCCTGGGCGGGCAGCGAGCTGACGCTGGCCGTGTTCAACACCACCACCGACCGCGAGATCGTCACGCAGACCAACGTGGGCGGCCGCGCCACCTTCCAGAACGCCGGCGCCACGCGCCGCCGCGGGCTGGAAGCCTCGGGCGCCTTCCAGCTCAGCCCCTCGCTGCAGGCGCAGCTGGCCGCCACCTGGCTGGACGCGCGCTACCGCGACGGCTTCCTCACCTGCACCGCCACGCCCTGCGCGGCGGCCAACCAGGCGGTGGCGCCGGACAACCGCATTCCCGGCATCGCCCGCACCGCACTGTTCGGCGCGCTCACCTGGCTGCCGGCGGGCGGCTGGCGCCTCGGCGTGGAAGGCCGCGCGCTGTCCAAGGTGTTCGTGAACGACCTGAACACCGACGCCGCCGGCGGCTACGCCACGCTCGCCGCCCACGCGGGCTACCAGCTGAGCCTGGGTGCCTGGGACCTGGGCGCGCTGCTGCGGGTGGACAACCTGGCGGGCCGCCGCTACGCCGGATCGGTAATCGTGAACGACGGCAACGGCCGCTTCTTCGAGCCCGCCCCGGGACGCACCTGGCTGGCCTCGGCCAGCCTGAGTTACCGCTTCTGATGCCGGAGATCGCCATGGCCCGCCTGCTGCCCACGCTCACCCTGCTCGCCACCGCCCTGTCGCAGGCCCACGCCGGCCCGCTGGCCTATGTGTCCAACGAGGGCTCGGGCACGCTGAGCGTCATCGACACCGCCACCGACGCCGTGCTCTACGAACTGCCCGCCGGCGCAAAGCCGCGCGGCGCGGTCATCAGCCCCGACGGCCGCCGCGCCTACGTGAGCGACCAGCCCGGCAACCGCCTCGTCGTGCTGGACCTGGCCGCCCGCCGCCAGGCCGGCGAGATCCCGCTGGGCGAGTCGCCCGAGGGCCTGGGCCAGTCGCCTGACGGCCGCTGGGTGACGGCCGCGGTGGAGGAAACCAACGAGGTGGTGTTCGTCGACACGCGCACCCTGGCCAAGAGCTTTGCGGTGAAGGTGAAGGGCAAGAACCCCGAGCACGCGGTGTTCAGCCCCGACGGCCGCTGGGTGCTGGTGAGCGCCGAGGAAGGCAGCGCCGTGGACGTGATCGACGTGGACAAGCGCCGGCAGGTGGCGCAGGTGCCGGTGGGCACGCGGCCGCGCGGCATCGGTTTCTCACCCGACGGCCTGCGCGCGTTCGTGGCGGCCGAGATGTCCAGCGAGATTTACGTCATCAACACCCAAACTTTCAAGGTGCAAGACAAGCTGATGGCCGGCCCCAAGAGCAACGGCATCAGCGTGCACCCGGACGGCCGGCGCGTGTTCGTGTCCAACGGCGGCGACGGCACGGTCTCGGTGCTGGATGTGGAGCGCATGGCCTTCATCGCCACCATCCCAGTGGGCCAGCGGCCGTGGAACATGGCGCTCACGCCCGACGGCAAGAAACTCTACGTGGCCTGCGGCCGCTCGGGCGCGGTGTCGGTCATCGACACCGACACGCAGCAGAAGGTGGCCGATGTGACGGTGGGCAAGCTGCCCTGGGGCGTGGTCATCCGCTGAGTGTTCCAGCCGGGCACAGCGGCACAGCGCAGGCGGTAGTTCCTCGGGGGCCGCGGCGGGAAGTTTTCCCGAGCCTGCCGGCCCCTCGCTCCGAAGAATCACTTGCAGCAACGCATCGATTCAAAAAAGCGGAGACAGCCCTTGAAACCCACCCACCACCGCCTCGCCCTCGCCGCGCTGGCACTCCTGTCCACGGCAGCCGCGCAGGCGCAGATCCAACTGGAACGCGTCGAGGTCGTCGGCGTGTCGCCGGTGGCCGGCGCCGATGTGGCGCGCGACCGCATCGCCGCGCCAGTGCAAACCGCCCGCGCCGCCGACATCGACCGCAGCCAGGCGCCGGACCTCAGCAACTTCCTGAACCGCCGGCTGGGCAGCGTGTCGCTGAACGAGATGCAGGGCAACCCGCTGCAGCCCGACGTGAACTTCCGCGGCTTCACGGCCTCGCCGCTGCTGGGCTCGCAACAGGGCCTGTCGCTCTACCTGGACGGCATGCGCCTGAACCAGCCCTTCGGCGACGTGGTGAGCTGGGACCTGGTGCCCAAAGCCGCCATTGCCAGCATCGCCCTCATCCCCGGCTCCAACCCGCTGTTCGGGCTGAACACGCTGGGCGGCGCGCTCCATGTGCAGACCAAGAGCGGCCTCACGCACGCGGGCACCTCGCTGCAGTTGCAGGCCGGCAGCTGGGGCCGCCGCACGACGGATTTCGAGCACGGCGGCCACGCGGCGGACGGCACGCACTGGTACGTGACCGGCCAGAAATTCAAGGAGCGCGGCTGGCGCGACGACTCGCCCTCCGACGCGGCCCAGCTCTTCGCCAAGCTCGGCCGCCGCAGCGGCGAGACCGACCTGTCGCTCACCGCCGCCCTCGCCGACACCGACCTCAACGGCAACGGCCTGCAAGACGCCCGCTTCCTGGCCCGCGACCGCGCCAGCGTCTACACCAAGCCCGACAACACCAAGAACCGCGCGGGGCTGCTCAACCTCGCGCTGTCGCAGCACCTCAGCGAGCAGTGGAAGCTGACCGGCAACGCCTACGCCCGCAGCATCCGCACCCGCACCTACAACGGCGACCTCAACGACGACTCGCTGGACCAGTCGCTCTACCAACCCAACGCCACCGAGCGTGCCGCCCTCACGGCGGCTGGCTACAGCGGCTTCCCGACCGCTGGCGAGAGCGCAGCCAACACGCCCTTCCCCAAATGGCGCTGCATCGCCCAGGCGCTGCTGAACGACGAGCCGGCCGAGAAGTGCAACGGCGTCATCAACCAGACGCGCACCACCCAGCACAACGCCGGCTTCAATGTGCAGGCGAGCTACGAAGGGCTGCTGTTCGGCCTGCCCAGCCAAAGCCTCGTCGGCGCCGCGCTGGACCTGAGCCGCAGCCACTTCACGCAAAGCTCGGAGCTGGGCTACCTGAACGCCGACCGCAGCATCACCGGCGTGGGCGCCTTCGGTGACGGTGTGACCGGCGGCAACATCGACGGCGAGCCCTATGACACGCGCGTGGACCTCGCCGGCCGCACGCGCACGCTCAGCGCGTTTGCCAGCAGCGTGCTGACGCTGTCCACCGGCACCCACCTGACCGTGGCCGGCCGCTACAACCACACGCGCGTGCGCAACCGCGACGCCATCACGCCCGGCGGTGGCGCGGGCTCACTGGACGGCGACCACAGCTTCCGCCGCCTCAACCCCGCGCTGGGCCTGACCTTCACGCCCGTGGCCGGCGTGAACGCCTGGCTGGGCGTGAACCAGGGCAGCCGCACGCCCTCGTCCATCGAGCTGGGTTGCGCCGACCCGGCCAACCCCTGCAAGCTGCCCAACGCCATGGCCGGCGACCCGCCGCTCAAACAGGTCGTCACCACCACCGTGGAAGCCGGCCTGCGCAGCGCGGCGGGCAGCGCGCTGGCGTGGAACATGGGCCTGTTCCGCGCCGACAACCGCGACGACCTGCTTTTCGTCGCCGATGACGCCGCAGGCTTCGGCTACTTCAAGAACTTCGGCACGACGCGCCGCCAGGGCGTGGAGTTGGGCCTGAGCGGCCAGCCCACAAAGGGCTTCACGGCCGGCGCCAACCTCACGCTGCTGGACGCCACCTACCGCAGTGCCGAGGTCGTGAACGGCGCCGCCAACAGCAGCAACGACGCTGCCCAGACCGGCCTGCCCGGCGTGGCCGGCACCCTCGCCATCACGCCCGGTGACCGCATCCCGCTGGTGCCGCGCCGCATGTTGAAGCTTTACGTGGACCTGGACCTGGGCGACGCCTGGAGCCTGGGCGCCGATGCCGTGGCCATGGGCGGCGCGCTGGCCCGCGGCAACGAGAACGGCCTGCACCGGCCCGACGGCGTTTACTACCTCGGCGCCGGCCGCAGCGCGGGCTACGCGGTGCTCAACGTCAATGCGGCGTGGACGCCCAGCCAGGGCCTGAAGCTGTTCGCCCACGTCAACAACCTGTTCGACCGCGCCTACGCCACCGCCGCCCAGTTGGGCCCCACGGGCTTCACCGACGCGGGCAACTTCCAGAGCCGGCCCTTCCCCCTCAACAGCCAGGGCCAGCGCCCGCTGCGCCATGGCACCTTCTTCGCACCCGGCGCGCCGCGCAGCGTGAACGTGGGCGTGAAGTACAGCTTCTAGGCACAAGCCCTCGCCGGCTGCGCCGCACTGTCACAACCCCGCTGCGCCACGGCACAGCGGGCAGTGCGGGCGGCGCAACAGCCCGGGTCAGGGCACACCCTCGGGCCCGTGCCGCCACGACACGCTGAACGGCTCCGCACCATGCCCCATTGCGCCGCGCGGCAACGCCCACGCGGCGCACCCGCTCCAGGTCGTGACTGGCACAGCCCTTGCGCAAGGCGCTCCGGCTACCCAAACCACAACTGGAGACAAACATGAACACCACCCGCACCCTCATTGCTGCCACGCTCGCCACCACCGGCTTCGCCGCCCACGCCGCCGACCTCAAGGCCGGCGAGTGGGACATCGGCATCGGCGGCATCGTCAACGCCTACTACACGCACACCCGCTGCAGCGGCTCGCAAACCGTGGGCGGCGTGGCCCTGGCCAGCAAGGCCCTGGGCTGCGGCGGCACCGACGGCCGCACCGTCATCGGCAACGGCCTGCTGCCCAATGCCCTCACCACCACGGCCAAGACCCGGCAGGACGGCATCGACATCGGCGCCACGCTGATGATCGGCGCCGCCGTGGCCTCGGGCGACGCCATCTCCAACAACAACAACGTGGACGTGCGCCAGGGCTTCTTCACCTTCGGCAACGCCGACATGGGCACCGTGAAGCTGGGCCGCGACTACGGCCTGTTCGGCAAGACCGCCATCCTGGGCGACATGACACTCATCGGCGCTGGCGCCCCGGTCAGCGCCACGCAGCGCAACCGCGTCACGCTGGGCCACATCGGCTCGGGCTACACCTACCTGGGCACCTACGGCCAGCTGGCCTACAGCCTGCCCACCAGCGGCGGCTTCAGAGCCACCGTGGCCCTGATGAGCCCGGTGGACGCCGGCACGCTGGTGGGCCGCAACTCGCCCCAGCTGCAAGCCCTGGCCACCGTCGAGTTCGGCGGCGGCAAGGCCTGGCTGGGCGCCAAGAGCCAGAAGTTCGAAGGCCCCGCCAACACCGGCTTCACCATGAACGGCGTGGAGCTGGGCGCCAGCGTGACGGCCGGCGCGCTGGGCCTGTCGGCCAACCTGCAAACCGGCAAGGGCCTGGGCGTGCTGACCGACGGCGACAGCGGCAACCGCAAGCAGACCAACCTGCTGCTGCAAGCCACCTGGCAGGCCACCGCCAAAACCAAGCTGGGCCTGAACTGGGGCGAAAGCAAGCTCAAGGACGGCGTGGCGAGCGACCTGCGCAGCAACACCAACCTCACCGCCGGCCTCTACTACGGCCTCACCAAAAGCGTGACCCTGGTGGGCGAAGTGAGCCGCACCACCTCCAAGCCGGTCTCGGGCAGCGACGCCAAGATGAGCGGCGTGGCGCTGGGCGGGATCGTGTTCTTCTGACCCTGAAGGCACACGCGCGCGCCAAGCCCGCCAGGTACGCCAGACCTGCGCGGTCTGGCGGCCAGGTGGCTTGGTGGCCTACACGGCGCGCACAGACGGACGTCTAGATTGGCAGCTCGCCACTCTGAAAGCCGTTCATGCGCGCCCTGTTCGTTGCCACCAGTGCCACCCACCTCGCACCCGATCACCCCACGGGCCTGTGGCTGGAAGAGTTCTCCGTGCCGTATCTCGCGGCCGTGGACGCGGGCATTGAGGTCACGGTCGCCTCGCCGCGCGGTGGCGCCGTGCCGCTGGACCCGAAGACGGAGCCCAACGACACCCAGCGCCACACCTGGGCGGCCGCCCTGCAGGCGCTGCAGCACAGCGTCACGCTGGCGTCGGTGCAGGGCGAAACCTTTGACGCCCTCTTCATTCCCGGAGGCCACGGCCCCATGGTGGACCTGGCCACCGACGACACCCTGCACGCCCTCGTGGCGCGGCACGACGCCGCCGGCCGCGTGATCGCTGCCGTCTGCCACGGCCCGGCGGCCCTGGTGCACGCCCTGCGCGCCGACGGCCACCCCTTCTTCAGCGGCCGCAGCGCCACCGGCTTCACCAACGCCGAGGAATTCCTCGCGGGCCTGAAAGACGTCGTGCCCTTCCTGCTGGAAGACGAGATGAAGGCCAGCGGGGCGGACTTCCATTCCGCGCTGCTACCGATGCTCAGCCACGTCGAGCAGGACGGCCACGTCATCACCGGCCAGAACCCGCAGTCAAGCGAAGCGGTGGCCAAGGCCTTGGTGGCGGCGCTGGGGGTGCGCTGAGCCCCGCGCCCCTGGGGCACACGCACGCCGAACTGCGTCGATGCCGCAGTACGCTGGCGGCATGACGAAACCCCTGCTGGCGCTCCGGCGTGCCGGGCTCGCGCTCATGGCCGCCGGCCTGAGCCGCGCGGCCGTCGCCGCCCCGATCACCGAGGCCCCCACCCGGCTGTTGGTCACGGGCCTGAGCTTGCCCGACCGCATGGCCACCACCTACGGCTGGCTGGACGCGCACCACCTGGCCGTGACCACCCCACCGCCCGGCGACGACGACGCCTACTCCGGCCTGCGCCGCCTGGTGGCCGTAGATGCCCGCACCGGCGCCCAGACCGTGCTGCTGGAGCGCGGATTCCTGAGTTGCGCCAACCCACACACCGGCGTGGTGGCGGCCTACGTGGGCGACCTGCGCAAGCTGCTGCGCGGCGGCCCTGCGGCCGCCCCCGTGCTGACCTGGTTCCGCTGGGACGCCCAGCAGACCCGCCTGGTGCCTCAGCCGCCCCCGCCCGGGCCGCCGATGCATCCCCAGCAATGCCGGCCGTTTGACCCGGAGGACGACCGCAACGGCCAGGTCATGACCGGCGCAGCGCCTGTGCGCACGCTGGAGCCAGGGCACGGCCAGATCCGCTGGACCTGGGACCCCGCCACGGGGCAGCGCGGTGCGGTGCAGTGGATGCGTGGCGCCGAGCGCCGCACGCTGGATGTGCCCGCCGAGCGCATCCAGGCTTTGGTGGACTGGCTGCCCTACCGCAGCGCCTACCTGCTGACGCCCGGCCTGTACCGCGTGGAACAAGGCCAGATGACCGAACTGCTCCCGCTGACCACGATGGACCAGCAGGGCCGGACGGCCCAGGTGCCCACCCCCGCCGCTTTGGCCCCAGGGCTGTCGCGCGACTGGACGCACCAGGTCTTCTCGGTGCCGATGCGCGGCGGCCAGTTGCTGGCCGTGCCCGGCCGCAGCCACGACGGTGCCGGCCTGTACCGACACACCGCTCAAGGTCTGCAGCGGGTGTTCTGCGGCCCCAAGCCCGGAGGGGCCACCGACGACGCCTTGCGCGACCACACCCGCTGCTTCGAGGACGAGCCGATCCGCGTGTCACCCGACGGCTGCCAGGCCGCCTTCGCGACGCGCTACGACGCGGACGGCCGACTGCGCACGACCGGCCTGCAGGGCCAGGTTCACATGCTGGATCTGTGCGGCCGCGCAGTGCGCTGATCACACCCCCGCGCCGCCGCCTGTAGCAGGCCGGCGTCGCCCCCACCTTGCGATGGCGCAAGCCCGCCTCGGCGCGGGTGCCGGCGTGCACGCCCTGCGCGAATCCCCTGCACCGCGGGCCCGCCGCTGGCTACACTCAATCGTCGCGTAAGCGCACTGGGACCGACAGGTGAAGCCCCTTCCCGTCCTGCTCGTTGACGACAGCGAATTCGATCGCATGTACACGTCCGTGATCCTGGGCCGCACGGGGCTGCCGTGGGCCGTTCAGGAGTGCGAATCGGCCGCAGAAGCGCTGCAATCCATTGCACAGGCGCCGGGCCGCACGGCGCTGATCCTGCTGGATATCAACATGCCGGGCATGGACGGCTTCGAGTTCCTGGACGCGTTCGACCGCCTACCTGCCGCCCAGCGCGGTGACACCGCCGTGGTGGTGATGAGCAGCTCGCCGCTGGAGAGCGACCGCCAGCGCGCCCTGGCCCACGGGGTGGTGAAGGACTACCTCGTCAAACCCCTGACGCTGGACCAGGCCCAGCGCCTGGCCACCCACCCTCGCGTGGCCCCGGCATGACCCCGCGGCCCTGGCGCCTCATGCTGGCCGTGGCGGCCGCGCTGGCGCTGGGCGTGCTGAGCGTGGCCCCGCCGGCCGGGGCCGACGCCCCGCTGACCGTGCGCTTCGCCCCCGAGCGCGACTACGGGCCCTTCGTGTTTGCCGACGACGACGGCCGGGTGCAGGGCTTGTCGGTGGACCTGCTGGCCCGCCTGGCCCCCAGCGCCGGCTTGCGGCTGGAAACCCTGCCGCCGGCACCGCTGGCGCAGCAACTGGCCTTGCTGCGCGCGGGCGGGGCGGACCTGGTGAGTTCACTGCGCCCCACGCCCGAGCGGGCGGAGTACCTGGCCTTCACGCGGCCGTATGTGAACGTGCCGGCGCTGCTGGTGGTGCGCAGCGCGGCCGGTACCGCCGAGCGCAGCACCGACGGGCAAGCCGCCCTGCTGCGCCTGGCCGGCCATGCGGTGGCGGTGGGGGCGGGCTACGCGGTGGAGGGCTTTGCGCGCGAGCGCTTTCCGCAGGTGCGCTGGGCCGCCGTGCCTGACGACGTGCAGGCCCTCAGCGGCGTGCGCGACGGCCGCTTTGACGCCGCGGTGGTGGACGCCGCCAGCGCCGCCTTCATTGCCCAGCGCCAGCACTGGAGTGACCTGCGCGCGGCCGGCCCGATCGGCTTTGACTACGCCCTGAGCCTGGCCGTGCCCAAGGCGCGGGCTGACCTCGTGCAACGGCTGGACGCCGCCATTGCGGCCCTGCCGCTGCAGGAACGCGCCGCGATTCAACAGCGCTGGATGGGGCCGCTGGACGGCAATGCTTTGATGTCCTCGACATGGCAGGGCCTGCGCTGGGCGGCTGCGTGGCTGGGGCTGGCCGCCGTGCTGCTGGCGGTGCTGGCCTGGCGGCGCCACACGCAGCGAAGCACCAGCCCCGCAACCCACGCGCACGACACCGCACCGCCGCCATGAGCCTGGCGCCCCCGTTCTCGGCCCCGGCCCGCCACGCGCGCCCGGGCATGGGCCCTGGCCCCGCGCCCACGGCCGCAGGCTCGTGGCTGGCCCGCCAACCGCTGGGCCTCACCGCGTTGGGGCTGGGGCTGGCCTACGCCGGCGCGGCGGTGTTGTCGCTGCACCTGTCGCGCCAGCCCGGCAGCGTGGCGTCCATCTGGTACGCCAACGCGTTGGCCGTGGCCGCCCTGGCCCACCGCCCCTGGCGCGACTGGCCCGCGCTGCTGGCGGCCGTGCTGATGGCCATTGCCGCCGCCAACGGCCTGTGGGGCGACCAGTGGTGGCTGGCCCTGTCGTTCACACCGGCCAACCTGGTTGAGGTGGCGCTGGCCGCCGCCGCGTTGCGCCGCGCCGGGCTGCACCGCCGCGGCATTGACTCGGCCGCCACGCTGGGCGGCGCGCTGGGGCTGGCGGCTTTGCTTGCACCGCTGACGAGTGCCACCGTGGCGCTGGTGACGGTGGGGCCGGTCATCGGGCAGGGCTTCACCGGGCTGTGGCTGCCGTGGCTGGAGGGCAGCGCCATCGGCGCGCTGTCCACGCTGCCGCTGGCGCTGCTGCTGGCGCAGGAGGGCCCACAGCCGCTGCGCGTGCTGGCCGGCCATGTGGGGGCGTGGGCGCTGTTGTGCGCGTCCATCGGCGCCACGCTGCTGGCGGCCACCTCGCTGCCCTACCCCATGGTGTTCCTCACGCTGCCGCTGATTGCGGCCGCCGTGGTGCTGCCGCTGGCCGGGGCGTGTCTGCTGACGCTGGCGGTGTCCATCACGCTGGCGGCGGCGCTGGGCACCGGGCTGCTGCCGGCGCCGCCGCTCAGCGCCGCATGGCAGCAGGTGTTCATCTACGTGGCCATGGCGGCCGCGCTGCTGCCCGGGCAGTTGCTGGGCACCACGCTGCACGAGCTGCGCCGCAGCCGCGAGCACCTGGCGCAGCAGTCCGACGCACTCAAGCGCGCCAACGACGGGCTGGAGCAGTTCGTGCACTTCTCGGCGCACGACCTGCGCGAGCCGCTGAACACCATTGCCGCGTTCGGCAGCCTGCTGCGCGATGAAAGCCAGCCGCTGGACGCCACGGCCCGCCACCACCTGGAGCTGATGCTGCGCGGCACCGACCGCATGCGCACGCTGCTGGACGACATGCTCACCTTCGCCCGCATGCAGCAAGACCAGCCGCTGGCGCTGCAGCGCGTGGACCTGGACCTCGCCCTGCAGTCGGCCCGCGAAGCGCTGGCGCAACAGATCCAGCAATCCGGGGCCCAGATCACGAGCACCCCGCTGGGCCAGGTGGACGGCCACCCCGCCATGCTGCAGGTGCTGCTGCAAAACCTGCTGAGCAATGCGCTCAAGTTCGTGGAGCCCGGGCGCTCGCCGCAGGTGGAATTCAGCGCCCACCGCGACGGCAGCGCCCTTGTGTTGCAGGTGCGCGACCACGGCATCGGCATCGCACCGGACGACGCCGCCCGGTTGTTCAAGCCCTTCCAGCGCCTGCACCCGCGCCGCCGCTTCGACGGCTCCGGCCTGGGCCTGGCCCTGTGCCGCCGCATCGCGGAGGTGCACGGCGGTGAGATCGGTGTGACGCCGGCCGAGGGCGGGGGCAGTTGCTTCACGGTGCGGCTGCCGCACCGGGCGACCGGCGCCGACGCGGGGCGCTGACAGCACCGAGGCACGGCCGTGCCGGGTGCGGCAACCTACGCCACCGCGTCGCCGGTCTTGAACACCGCCACCGCCTCCACCAGCTGCTGGACCTGGCCCTTCAGGCTTTCGGCAGCCGCGGCGCTTTCCTCCACCAACGCGGCGTTCTGCTGGGTCACGCGGTCCATCTGGCCCACGGCGTCGCCCACCTGGCTAATGCCGGAGCTTTGCTGCGCGCTGGCGGTGGAGATCTCGGCCACGATCGCCCCCACCTGCTGGATGGCCTGCACGATGTCGCCCATGGTCTTGCCGGCCTGGTCCACCAAGGTGGAGCCGCGCTCCACTTGCTCCACGCTGCGGCTGATGAGGGTTTTGATTTCCTTCGCCGCGTCGGCGCAGCGCTGCGCCAGCGTGCGCACCTCGCCGGCCACCACGGCGAAGCCTCGGCCCTGCTCGCCCGCACGCGCCGCTTCCACGGCGGCATTCAGCGCCAGGATGTTGGTCTGGAACGCAATGCCGTCGATCACGCCAATGATGTCGCTGATCTTGCCGCTGCTTTGGCTGATGTTCTGCATCATGGCCACCACCTCGCCCACCACCTGACCGCCTTGCGCGGCCACGGCCGAGGCGCCCTGCGCCAGCTCGTTGGCGTGCGCGGCGTTTTCGGCGTTGTTGCGCACGGTGGTGTTGAGCTGCTCCATGGTGGCGGCGGTTTCCTGCAGCGCGCTGGCTTGCTGCTCGGTGCGCTGGCTCAGGTCCTGGTTGCCCAGCGCGATCTGCGCCGAGGCGGTGGCCACCGATTCGCTGGACTGACGCACCCGGGCCACCGTGTCGGCAAACGACTGGTGCATGGCCTGCAGCGCAGCGAACAGCGAATGGGCGTCGCCCGCGCGCACCGGAATGGACCCGGTGAGGTCGCCGCGCGAGATGCGCTGCGCTTCGTCGCGCGCCTGCGCCGGCTCGCCGCCCAGTTCGTTGAGCAGCGAGCGGGTGATCAGCACCGCCGCCAGCAGCGACAGCGCCAGCACCCCCGCTGCCACGGTGAGCGTGGCGCCGATGGTGCGGCTGACCTGGGCCTTGGCAGCCTCCGCGTTGGTGGCCATCAGGCCTTCCTGGAAATGCACCATCTTCTCGATGGCGCCGAAGAACACCTGCTGCTGGGCACGCACCTCACCCAGCACGTATTTGTTGGCGGCGTCCCACTGCCCCTCGCGAATCAGCCGGGCCGCTTCGTTGCGCGCCGTGCCATAGGCCGTGCGAGACGCGGCCATGGCGTTGAACAGCTGCTGGCCCTGGGGCGTGTTGAGCATGGCCTTGAGCTTTTCCATGCGCTGGGTGTTCTCGGCCACCGACCGATCCATGCGCGACAGGAATTCCGCCGCATCGGCCGACTGCCCCGCCACGCCGGCCAGCACCGCGTTGCGCAGCATGCGCGCCTGCAGGTTGACGGCGTCGTAGATGTCGCGCGAGGTGTCGATCTTGGGGTAGCGGTCATCCACCACCTGAGACACCGCCGACTGCACGTCGCGCAGCTGCAGCCACGCCACCGCAGCAAACGCCACGATCAAGGCCGCAATGGAGCCAAAGGCCAAGGTCAGTCGCCGGGCGACAGTCATGTTTCCGAACATCGATGGGATCCGCTGGGGGTGACGGGCGAGGCCACCGAGCGGCGGCATGCGCCATGCTAAAAAGTTAGGGAAACCGAGCGTTGATCTGCATCAAACCGCCGCAGATTCGGCGTTGAAAAACACCTTGGCAGCGGCTAAGCCCGCGCGCACGCGAACGCAAAAAAGGGCTGCGGCGGTGACCCGTCGCAGCCCTGGCAGACCCTGCAGCGTTAAGGCTTCGCCGCGTGCGTGGCGCCTTACTGCGCCTTCACCTGGAACCAGTTCAGGTTCCACTCCTTGCCGACGGACTTGAAGCGCAGCGTGTGGTTGCCGGCCGTCATGTTGAAAGCCGCGCTGGTTTGCGTGACCCAGGTCTGCCAGCCGCCGGTGTTGGGCACGGCCATCGCGTCCAGGGCCTTCACGCCGTCCACCCAGATCTCGAAGCCCGTGCTGCCGTTGGCTGTGGCCAGGCGGTAGTCGATGACGAACTTGCCGGCCGTGGCCACGCTGATCTTGAACTCGATGTAGTCGTCCGGGTCGAAGTAGCCCACGTCCTGGCCACCGCCGGTGTCGCTGCAGTTCTCCAGCTGCACGCCGCTCATGGCGGTGAAGGCTTCAGCCTGGATGAGCGCGGGCACCGGCACCGACTTGAGCGCGGTGCTGGCCGAGTCGCTGTAGAAGCTCTCGTTGGCGGCGGTCAGCGCGGTCACCACGTAGAAGTAGGTGGTGCCGGCCACAGCGGTCGTGTCGTTGTAGCTCGGCGTGGCCACCTTCTCGGCCAGCTTGGTGTAGTTGCCGGCCGCACCGCTGGCGCGGTAGACGTTGTAGCCGGTGACCTTGGCATCGGTGCTGGCGTTCCAGGTGAGCGCATTGCCGCTCGCGCCTTCGGCCAGCTTGAGGCCGGCGGGGCGCTCGGGCAGCTGGAACACGTCCGGCGTGGTGGGGCTGACCAGCCATTGCGCCAGGCCCGAGTGCACTTCATAGGCCTGGGTGGCCAAGCCCTTGAAGAAGCTCTCGATGTCGGCCTTGGCGGCGGTGGTGAAGTCCACCTTGCCGGTCATGTCGATCACGTCCTGGCCCTGCACGGGCTTGCTGTCCAGCAGGTACATCTCGGCCCAGGTGTTGCTGCTGCCGTTGTCCTTGAACACGCCGCTCAGGGTGTAGCTCTTGCCGCCTTCCAGCGTGATGGCCTGGTACACGCCGCCGTTGACTTCGCCGGTCACGCCGGCCGGGCGGGTCAGGCGCAGCACGGGGCCGTCACTGCCCGTGGGGGCCTTGCCGGCGGTGGTGTCGTTGAAGTCGAGGTTGACGCTGCCGCTGATGGTCAGCGGCGTCCAGCCGGCATTGCTGCCGAAGTTGCCGTTGGTGATGACCTCGGACTTGCTGGTGGTTTCGACGATGCTGATCTTGTCGAACGTCACATCGGGGTTGCTGCCCGCGTTGGCGCCGCTCTTGATGACGAAGTAATACGTCTTGGGGCCGGTGCCGCCGACCTTGATGGTGGGCGCCTTCACCGCGCAGGCCTCGGCGAAGCTGGAGTTCCAGCCCGCGCAGTCCCAGGTGCTGGCCTTGGCCACCATGCCCACGCCGCTGTCGAAGTTGCTGTTGGGCGCGTTGGTGACCATACCCCAGGTGCCCTTGCCCGAGCCGCCCGCGGGGCTGACGAGCTTGTAGGCCCACGAGGTGGACGCCCAGCCGTAGCTGGCGTAGGTGTCGTAGGTGGCGCGGGCGATCTGGCCGCCCAGGTCCAGGCCAGCGCTTTGCCAGGGCTGGAACTCGCCCACCAGCAGCGGCACCTTCAGGTCGCTGACCTGTTTGTTGTAGGCACACACGCCGGTGGTGCCGCTTTGGCCGCAGCGCAGCCAGTCGCGGTGGATGGCGTAGGCGGTGTCGCCCGGGCGGTCGCCGAAGAGGCCGGGGTAGGGGTGGATCTCGAACGCGACATTCGTCATGCCCTTGGCCAGCGGGCTGCCGTAGGCGTCGATGCTGCCGTAGTGGCTGGGCAGCAGCACGATGTGCTGGCCGTCCACGGCGCGGATGGTCTTGTAGAGCTCTTCCACCCGAGTGACCATGGCCTCGGCCGTGGAGCCCCAGGGCTCGTTCAGCGGGTCATAGGCGGCCACGGCGGGCTCGTCCTTGTACTTGGTGGCGATCTGCGTCCACAGCCAGCGGGTGCGGTCCTGCGCGTCGGCATCGGTCCAGTACTTGTTCTGGCCCGAGCAGCCGGTGTGGTCGTTGGGCGTCTGGCCGCCGGCCGCGCCGTGCAGGTCCAGGATGACGTAGATGCCGCGCTTCTTGGCCTGGGCAATGCTCCAGTCCAGGTACGTCCACGCATCGGCGCGCAGGGTCTTGGGCTTCTTCTCGTCTTCGATGACGCTCCACAGGATGGGCAGGCGCACCACGTTGAAACCGAAGGCCTTGAGCTGGTCCCAGTCACGCTCGGTGATCCAGCTGTCGCGGTAGAGCTTGATGAGGCGCTCTTTCTCGTCGTAGCCGAAGCGCTCGGTGAGCTTGGCTTCAAGCGTGCACTGGTCCACCACACCCTTGCCGCCCTGGCCCATCATCCAGAACTCCTGCACCAGCCAGTTGCCGAGGTTGGTGCCCTTGAGCAGCACTTGTTTGCCGGCAGCGTCCACCCACTTGGTGCCGTCGGCCTTGAGCTGGGTGAGGGCCTCCGGCGCGGGCGCCGGGGCCGGGGCGGGTGCCGGCGCGGGGGCCGGGGCGGGCGTGGGCGTGCTGGGCGTGGCCCCGCCGCCGGAGCCACCACCGCAACCCGTCAGCGCCGCAGCGCCCACCAGGCCCACCACCAAGCCGCCCACCATCGCACCGCGCGCCTGCTGCCCGAGGCGCGCAGCCGCATCCATCACCCACCCACGTTGATCCACGTCTTGTCTCCGTTGTAAAAATTTGGAACCGGTTCCAAACCAGTATCCAAGACGCGTGGATCGCGTGTCAACTCGGCACGACCCCCAAGCTTGCAGGCCCGCACCGCAACATCGGGAAACCTTGCCTTGCACTGCACCACACCCCGCAGCGCTTCTTTGCGCGCGCCGACGGGCCGACGAAAGGTGGGCCGCCCGGTCGATTCCTAGAGTGCCGCTTCCCCCGGTTGTGGCCGCAGCGCTGCGCGCTCACCCGGTTGTTCCACCGGCCC
Source organism: Pelomonas baiyunensis (assembly GCF_043555935.1). Classification (NCBI taxonomy): domain Bacteria; kingdom Pseudomonadati; phylum Pseudomonadota; class Betaproteobacteria; order Burkholderiales; family Sphaerotilaceae; genus Roseateles; species Pelomonas baiyunensis. The sequence goes on from NZ_JBIGIB010000004.1 coordinate 303,385, forward strand.
CTGGCGGGCCGCCGTTCTCTGGTTTGAACCCATGTTGTTTCGTGCCCTTCGTCCCCTCGTGTCTGGCCTGTCGCTGGCCGTTCTGTCCTCGCTCACCCAGGCGTCACCGCACTGGGCCTACCAGGGCCACCATGGCGCCGCGCACTGGGCCGAGCTGGACCCGGCCTACGAGCAGTGCGGCATGGGCCAGCAGCAAAGCCCGGTCAACATCGACCACACCACCCTGGCCGACCTGCCGGCGCTGAACTTTCACTACGGCACCGTCGTGCCCACGATCTGGAACAACGGCCACACCGTGCAGGTGAACGTGCCGGCCGGCCAGACGCTGGAGGTGGGCGGGCAGACCTACGAACTGCTGCAGTTCCACTTCCACCTGCCCAGCGAGGAGGCCGTGCACGGCCACCGCTACCCGATGGTGGCGCACCTGGTGCACAAGAACGCGGCCGGCCAGCTGGGCGTGGTGGCGGTGCTGATCGAACCCGGCTCGGCCAACGCGGCGCTGGCTCCGGTGTTCGCCCACCTGCCGCGCGCGGGCGAGCACATCACCGTCGACGAGCTGACGCTGGACCTGGGCGCCCTGCTGCCCAAGACGCTGGGCTACTACAGCCTGGCCGGCTCGCTCACCACGCCGCCGTGCTCCGAGGGAGTGAACTGGATGGTGCTGAAGCAGCCGATGCAGTTGCCCGCGGCGCAGGTGGCCGCGTTCCGCCGCCTGATCGGCACCAACGCCCGCCCGCTGCAGGCGCTGAACGGCCGCACGGTCACCGAGAGCCGCTGACCGCCGCGCCCGGCCCCCGCGCCGCCTTGGCGCGGTACATGGCCTGGTCGGCCCGCTGCAGCACCGCCTCGGCATGGCGGTCTTGCGGGCCGAACACCGTCACGCCCACGCTGGCCGCGCCCTGGTGCTGCACCCGCTGCACGCCAGCGTCCTCGGGCAGCAGCAGCTCGTAGGGCTCGGCCAGCGCGTGGCGCAGCTTGTCGGCCAGGCGCTCGGCCTGGTGGTGGGCGTCCTGCGACTGGGCCGGCAGCGGGCTGAGCATCACCACGAACTCATCGCCGCCCAGCCGCACCACGGTGTCGGACGCCCGCACCAGCGCCTGCAGGCGCTGTGCCACGGCCACCAGCAGCAGGTCGCCCGCGGCGTGGCCGTGGGTGTCGTTCAGGGCCTTGAAGCGGTCCAGGTCCAGGAACAGGACGGCGCCGTGCAGCCCGGTGCGGCCGCTCTGGGCCACCGCCATGCGCAGCCGGTCTTCCAGCAGGCGGCGGTTGGGCAGGCCCGTGAGGGCGTCCAGAAAGGCCAGCTGGTGCACCTGGGCTTCCATGTCCTTGCGGGCCGTCACGTCGTTGATGTAGTTGATGGTGGCGGGGCGGCCTTGCCAGTCGATCAGCGAGCCGCTCATCTCCAGCCAGCGCAGCCCGCGCGTGCGGGTGCGCACCCGGTACTCGTAACGTGTGGGCACCGGCTCGCCCGACAGGCGCTTGCGGTGGTTGGTTTTGAGCAGCTCGTGGTCGTCTTCGTGGATCACGTCGATGAAGGGCTGGCCCAGCAGCTCCTGCTCGGTCATGCCGACGAATTCGCAAAGGTGCCGGTTCACGAACTTGAAGCGCCAGTCCTGCACCACGGCCACGCCCTCGCTGGCGGTCTCGCCCTGCTCCAGGTAGCGGCGCTCGCTGTGCTTCAGGCGCGACTCCAGCTGCACCTGCTCGGTCAGGTCACGGGCCAACACCCAGCGCCCGTCGGGCTGACCTTGGGCATCGAACAAGGGCTGGGCCGTCAGTTCCACCGCGCGGGGCGGCTGGTCCAGCCCCAGCAGCGCGGCCCGGCAGGTGCCCAGGCCGTGCGCGCTGGCGACGTGCAGGGCCTGGCGTGCAGCGTCGTCCAGCAACTGGCGGACCGGCGCGCCGCGCAGCGCGTCGGCCGGCCAACCGCAGAGGTGCTGGGCGGACGGCGACACCTGCAACAGGTGGCCGTGTGCGTCTTCCTGCCACCACAGCTCGTGGCTGCGGGCCAGCAGGGCCAGGGGCGGCAAAGCGCCGCCCGGCGGGGTGCGGTGTTCGGTCATGGGTCCTCCCTCGGGCCGCGGGGTCAACCCCATGCAGGGGGGCTGCCATGCGTGCAATGTGGGTTTGAGTGTGCCAGGGCCCAGGCCGGAATCGCCGTGCATATTCGCGGTTCGTGCGGGCTGGGGGTCAGGTCTTGCATCAGGGCAACGCCCAGCCGCCTCGACGCATACTCGGCGCCACGCCCCCGGATGACGCCTGACGCCATGGCCCCCGTGAGACTGGTTGACAAGATCCAAACACAGCTGGTGGACACCCAATCGGTGCTGTTCGCCTTCGACCTGAGTGCACAGCGCGCCGCGCTGGACCTGGCCCGCGAAGCCGTGCGGGAGTTGCAGCAGCTGCACCCCGAACGCCGCACCTCCAACGTGTACGGCGAGTGGCTGAGCCCCAAGAACGCGCACGAACTGAGCCCCAAGTTGCAGCCGCTGTGCCAGCTGGTGACGACGCTGTGCGGCCAGATCTGGCACGACGTCTTCGGCCAAGGCGGCGAGCACGCAGCCGATGAGTTTTACGTGTGGCAAAGCTGGGCAGTGGACTACGGCCAGGGCGGCTACGCCGAGAGCCACAACCACTTCCCGGCGTTTTTCGCGGCGGTGGTGTACCTGGAGGCCGACGCCACCAGCGCCCCCATCGTGTTCGGCCACAACGCCGCGCGGCCGTCGTTGCCCAACACGCTGTACATCTTTCCGGGCGCCCTGCAGCACGCCGTGCCGCACAACACCGGACGGCGGGTGGTGGTGGCCATGAACATTCTGAAGAAGAACCCGGCCTAGGCCCGCCCAGCCCAGCCCAGCCCACAGCGCATCCCAACGCGCGCAAGGCCCCACGGCGCATCGGTCCGCTGCCGCTGCGATAGCGTCATGGCGTCGTTGACGCTGCCAATCCACCGATGCGGACTCTCCTGGCCCTGCTCCACACGGCGCTGCCGTTGCGCGTCATGGCGCCGCACGCCGTGGGCTCGCGCCCGGCGCGGTTTTGCCTCCTGCCCGCCGACACGGCACGCCCTGCGCTGCGCGGCGAGGTGCCGGGGTGCGAGGCGCGCGGGATCGCCACCGGCGGCGGATGGCGGGCCGGGCAACCATGAAACCGCCAAACGGGGTGGAAGTGATCTGCCCGCTGTGCGAGCGGCCCGTGCCGCCGCGCCAGCGCGACGCCCACCACCTCGTGCCCAAAAGCCACGGCGGCCGGCAAACGGCCGTGCTGCATCGCATTTGCCACCGGCAAATTCACGCCCTGCTGACCGAAGCCGAGCTGGCCCGGCAGTACGCCAGCGTGGACGCGCTGCTGACGCACCCGGGCATTCGCAGCTTCGTGAACTGGGTGAAAACCAAGCCCGACGACTTCCATGTCGCCACGCACAAGAGCGCCCGGGTGAGGCGCCGCTGAGGCGTGCATGAGTCGTCGATAAGTCGTCGCGGGTGCAGCGACCCGCCGGCGGTGAGGGCCCGCCCGGCGCCGGGGCCGACGCCGGGCCAGCACGCCGCGCTCACAAAGCTGCAGGATTTCACGGCGCGCGCGGCAAGAAAAGCGCCAATTCTGTTGCCGTATTTATCATTTCCATCAGTTGAAACCGCACTGATGGGAGATGCCCGTGCCTGACACCCCTGCCTTCACCCGCCTGGCCGCGCCCGCCACCCTGCTGCCGGGCACCCCACAGCCAGCCACCCGCCAGGTCCCACCGCCCACCGCCCCGCGCGCCTGGCTGATGGGCCTGGCGCTGGCCGCCACCACCGCGCTGGCGCAACCGCCCGCCGCCCCCGCGCCGCAGGCCCCGGCCGCCGCCACCGGTGCCTCGGCCGCGCCCGCGCCGGCGCCCGTGGCCAACCCGGCGGATGCCATCGTGGTGCTCAACGTCAAAGGCGCGCAATGGGCCGGGATCGCCTTGACCAAGTCCCTGGATGGGCAACTCCGGATCAAGCCCGCCAATGACAACAAGCGCGGCGTGGCTGCGCTGGCCATGGTGGATGACGTGTTCAACGGCAAAGCCGCCGCGGGTGCGCGACAGCAGTACTACAACAGCCAAGACCCCGAGCTGCTGGAAACGCTGTGGCAACAAGCCGCCGGCCGCATCGCCGCGCTCGGCATGCCGATCGGCCAGTTGCGCTGGGACGCCCAGGCGCTGGCCATGCGGGTGGTGGGCAACCGGCTCGACACCGAGGGCGTGCAGGTGGTGTTCGGCCTGCACCCGCGGGTGGACATGCCCCTGCTCAAGCCGCTGATCGACCGCGGCGAGTTGCTGGTGCTGGCCGAGGTGTCGGCCATCGGCGCCATGAACGAACTGCGGGCCGAGAAGCAGCGCGTGGCCGAGCTCAAGCGCAAGGGCGAAGAGCGCACGCAAAACCTGCTGGCCCGCCTGCCCACGTTCGGCGACTCGCTGGTGTCCCTGGTGCTGCCCGCGCAGCGGGACGGCGACAAGGTGCTGGAGCGGCGCTACTGCACCATCAAGGCCGCGGGCGACATGGGCGCATGGAGCACCGGTTTTCGTTACCTCGACAAGCTCAACAAGGGCCTGAACACCAAGCGCGACAGCCGCTTCGACGAACTGGCCAAGGACCTGGACGAGCTGTACGGGCAGGTGCAGACCGGCAAGTGCCAGGTCTTGATCACCAGCAACGACGACGCCGCCAAGCTGGCCGCGGCCATGCAGCGCGACAAGATCGCGTTCAGCGTCCACATCATCATCCCCAAGCCAGACCTGCTCAACAGCTACGCCGAAAGCAAGGGCTACCCCTCCCACGAGAAGTACGAACTGGCCCAGCAACTGGTGCCCAACGCCACCGTCACGGCCCGCGGCCTGGAGCGGCTGGAAGCCCTGGGCGTGAGCAGCCTGGCGGAGTTCAATGCCGTCGTGGAGCGCATGACCAAGAGCAAGTACGCCACCGAGCGCACCACCGACAACGTGCTGGCCTACCTGGCCGATGAAAAGGAAGGCCAGGCCGCCAAACAAACCGCCGTGCAGGTGCGCGACGCCCGCGACCGCAAGGCAGCCGCCGACCGCCGCGCCGCCGAAGAAGCGGAGAAGGCCCAGCGCGCCGCGCACGCCAAGGAGTACCCGTTCTACGCCGTCATCTCGTGCGGCATGCCCAACCACATCAACATCCTGGCCTGCTTCAGCCGCAGCAATGGCGTGGACACCGAGCTGAAGGTGAAGAACGGCAACGACAGCCAGATGTACAAGGTCTACAACCTGCGCAACGCCGGCAAGGAAGAGCGCGACGGCCTGCACATCGACCTGCGCGAGCGCTTCAGCATCGCGGCGCAGAACTCGTCAGACTCGCTGATCCTGACCGTCAAGATCTACGACCGCATGACGGGCAAGGTCGTCTACAACGACCAAGCCGCCAAGTTCGGCATGGTGCGCGTGGGGAATTGAGGCATGAGGCCGGTGTCGGCTGGGCTGACACCGACCCGGCTGCGGCGCGGCGCCGCGCTGGCAAGTGCTTGATCTGCAAGGCGAAGGCAAGACCTGGCACGGGCTGTGCTTCCAAGGTGGAATCTCGCCACCTAACCGCGAGTCTGGCCGTCACCCCGGTTCACGGCCTGCTCGCTTCACTGCACGACTGACATGCACAGCTTCAAGACGATCGCCCTGGCCGCAGCCGCAGCCGCCCTGACCTCCACCGCCGCCCAGGCCGGCGTGGTGGTGGCCTGGGATTTCCAGAACGCAACCGCCGGCCAGGTCAACGGCATTGCGGCGTCCACCCTGGGCGCGGGCGTGTCCAACGCCACCTTCTCCACCGGCAACAACGGCGTGGAAGACTGGGGCGGCAACAAACTCTCGCTGACGCGCTTCTTCAGCACCACCACCACGCCGTCGCTGTCGTTCACCCTGGCCAACACGGTGGACCACCTGACCCTGTCGTTCGCGCAGGTGCACAACCACAACCCGGGCTACCCGACGTACAGGCAATACAAGTACGCGGTGCAGCTGTACAGCGGCAACAACTGGGTGAATCTGGTGTCGGACCTGATCGCCTCCAACGCCACCAGCGGCACCACGCTGGCCCTGGACCTGGGCAACACCCAGCTGGGCGCCGGCACCTACTCGATGCGCTGGATCGGCTACGGCTACTCGCGCGGCACCGACTCCAATACCGAGTTCTTCGCGCTGGACAACGTGACGCTGACCAGCCACGTGCCCGAGCCGGCCTCCCTGGCCCTGGTGGGCGGTGCCCTGTTGGGCCTGGCGGCCGCATCGCGCAAGCGCCGCACCTGACCGCAGCTCCCGCGCCGGGGCCGGTGCCCGGCGCCTTGCATCACGCCTGCCCCAACCGGCAGGCGTTTTTCATGGCCGCCGCGCCGCACGCGGCCGGCGCCCTGTCGGAGCCTCAGTCGGCCTTCACGCCCGGGCCGTAGCCCGCCGCGCTCATGGCACTGGTGACGGCCTCCTGCGACCGCTGCAGCGCCTGCTTCACGGTTTGCTGGCCGGTCAGCGCGCGGGCCACCTCGGCCGCCACCTGGCCGCCAATCGCCGGGAACTCCGGAATGCCCACGTACTGGATGCCCGTGTAGTTGCGGCCCTGCTGCAGCGCCTTGGCATGGCCGTCGGCGGCATCCAGCGCGGCCCGCACCGCGGCGTGGAAGGGGGCGGCGGCGCGGTACTCCGGGCTGCGGTAAGTGGACATGCGCGTGCCCGGCGGCACCGCCACCCAGCCCTGTTGCCGGGCCACGGCCTGCAGGTAGGGGCGCGAGGTGGCCCAGGTGATGAAGTCGTGCGCCTCGCTGCGGTGCGGTGACGACTGCGGCACCGCCAACGACCAGCTCCACAACCAGGCCGCACCGCGGTCCGTGCGCGCCCGGGGCGCCGCGGCCACCGCCACCCGCCCGGCCACCTGCGAGCGCTTGGCATCGAACAGCGTGCCCGCCGCCACGGTGGCGTCCACCCAAATGGCGCAGCGGCCAGCCGCGAACAAGCGCAGGTTTTCGTTGTAGCTGTTGAGCTCGGGCTGCGGCGGGCCGTAGCGGCCCAGCAGGTTCACGTACTGGGTGACGGCGGCCTCCCACGCGGGCGAGGTGAGTTCGGCCCGCCAGCGCTCGTCAAACCAGCGGCCGCCCTGGGCGTTGACCAGGGTGCTCACCAGCGTCATGTTCTCGCCCCAGCCCGGGCGGCCACGCAGGCAGATGCCGTACAGGCTGTCGTCCGGCCGGTGCAGGCGCTGCGCGGCCTGGGCCACCTCGTCCCACGTGGGCTGGGCGGGCAGGCTCAGGCCGGCGGCCTCGAACAGGTCGGCCCGGTAGTAGGTGACCGAACTCTCGGCGTAGAACGGCAGTGCATGCAGCTGCCCGGCGTGCGTGAGGCCGGCGCGCACGCTGGGGAAGAGGTCATCCACCTCGTAGCTGGCCGGCAGGGCGGTCAGCGGCGCCAGCCAGCCGCGGCGGGCCCAGATCGGCACCTCGTAGGCACCGAGGGTGACGATGTCGAACTGCCCGTCGTTGATCGCCAGGTCGCTCAGCAGCCGGGTGCGCAGCGTGCCCTCGTCCATCACGCGCCACTGCAGCTTGACCTTGGGGTGCCGGGCTTCGTACTCGCGCGACAGCTGGCGCATGACCAGCATGTCGGCGTTGTTGACGGTGCCGATGGTCAGCCACTTCTCGCCCTTGGCCGCCACCGGACGCGGCTGCAGGCCGTGGCGCGCCAGGATGCGGTCCAGGCCCCCATTCGCGCGCAACTGGGCCAGGCCCGCGTTGAAGGCCGCCAACTGTTGGCGCCCCTGCGGCTTGCGGGTGTTGAACAGCACGTGCAGCGGCCGCGCCAGCTGGGCGCCGGGCACGAACTCCAGCTTGCCGATGAGGTGCGGCCGGCGGCCGGTGACGAGATCAGCGGCGGTGTATTTGTCGATCAGCACCAGCTGCACGCGGTCGCGGTCCAGCTTGTCGAGGTTTTGCAGGTCGTCGGTGGCGCTGTCGGCGGCCGGGGCCAGCGGCTCGCCCAGCCCGCCGCGCACCACGCCCACCGTGGCGCCGCGCTGGCGCAGCGCCTGCAGCAGGCCGATCAGGTCCGGCGCGGCCGGCAAAGCTCCGCCGGGCAGCACGGTGGCCGATTTCTTCAGCAGGCCCAGCGTGTCGCCGGGGAAGGGGTCGGACGCCACCAGGCCCTCGGCCGGCGCAGCGTCCGCTTCCGAGGCCGGCAGCAGGCCATCCACGTCGCCCTGGCGCAGCACCGCCCCGCCCCGCGCCGCCGGGTAGAACTGCAAGCGCACCGTGTAGCCCTGCAAGCGGAAGGCCTCGGCCACGAGGTCTGCCACATAGCCCTGGTTGACCAAGGCCTCGCCCAGGTAGGGCACGCGCTCGCTGGCAGCCAGCGTGACGCTGCGCGGCACCGGCGCCTGGGCCTGTGCGGCGGCCAAGGCCCCGGCCAGGCCCACCATGGCCCCCACCCCCAGCACCCACCCGCCCAGCCAGGCGCCGCCGCACCGGACGGCTGTTCGAAATCCCACCGTCCAGAACCCCAGCATGCGTGATTGGTCAAGAAGTGACTTGTTGTAAGCGGGCCAGTGTCTCAAGCGCGGTGCGCGCTTGGCAATCGAGCAAGCCCGGGGGTCTTGCGCGGGCTGGCATGCTTGAGGTTTTGCACCTGACCCGGCCCTGCCCTCCGCAAGCCCTCCGCAAGCCGTTCCCCATGCAGTCCGCCATGCCGCGCCACGCCCCCACACCCGACCGCCCGCAAACCTTCGGTGAAGAACTCGCCAACGCCCTCAGCCACGGGCTGGGCGCCGCGCTGGCCATCGCAGCGCTGCCCATCCTGGTGGTGCGGGCGCTGGGCCATGGCGGCGCGGCCGACGTGGCGGCGGCCGCCATCTTCGCGGCCAGCGCCATCCTGCTGTACGGCATCTCCACGCTCTATCACGCGCTGCCAGCCTCGCTGGCCCAAGGCCGCGTCAAAGCCTGGCTGATGCGGCTGGACCATGCCGCCATCTACGTGTTCATTGCCGGCAGCTACACACCCTTCACGCTGGGCGTGCTGCACACCGGCCCGGGCCTGACGCTGCTGGTGGCGGTGTGGGCCGCGGCGGCCTTCGGCGTGACCATCAAGCTGCTGAACCGGCTGCGGCACCCGGTGGTGTCCACCCTGCTGTACCTGGCCATGGGCTGGGTGGTGGTGTTCGCCATCGGCCCGTTGGTCGAGCGCATGCCGGCGGCGGGCCTGGCGCTGCTGGTGGCCGGCGGCCTGAGCTACACCGTGGGCGCCGTGGTGTTCCTGCTGGACAACCGGGTGCGCTACGCCCACTTCGTGTGGCACCTGTTCGTGCTGGGTGGCAGCGTGTGCCATTTCTTCGCCGCCCTCTTCTACGCCTACGTCTGACACCATGCGCCCCACCCTGCTCACCACTGCAGCCGCCACCGCCAGCCTGGTCCTGGGCCTGACGCTCGCCGCCCCGCCGGCCGCGCACGCCGCCGAGCCCGCGCCGCTGCCCACCGTGGCCAGCGTGGACCTGGCCCGCTACGCCGGCGCCTGGTACGAAATCGCGCTGCTGCCCAACCGCTTCCAGAAGCAATGCGTGGCCGACACCCAGGCCCGCTACCGGCAGGACGGCGCCCGTGTCGAGGTGCTGAACCGCTGCCGCAAGGCCGATGGCTCGGTGGACGACATCAAGGGCCACGCCAAGGTGGTGGAAGGCAGCGGCAACGCCAAGCTGCGCGTGACCTTCTTCTGGCCGTTCTACGGCGACTACTGGGTGCTGGCGCTGGACCCGGACTACCGCCAGGTGCTGGTGGGCGCGCCCAGCCGGCAGTACGCCTGGGTGCTGTCGCGAACGCCCCAGATGGACGAGGCCGCACTGCAAGCGCTGCTGGACCGCGCCGCCGCGCTGGGCTTTGACAAGGCGGCCTTCCGCCGCACGCCGCAGACCCAGCCGCTGGACTGAGCCTCAGCCGAAGAGGTCGCCGGTGGTGTCGGCCGGCGGCTCGTCTTGGGGCGGGGCGGGGGGCGGCGCGCTGCGTGTGCGGCGGGCCTTCAACGCCCGGGCCTTGGGGTCGCGGGCCGCGGCCTGCCAGTCGTCGGCGAACAGGTCGCTGGACGCCGCCCAGCTGGCCGGCTCGGCCAGCGGTTTCCAGGCCGCGGGGTCAGGCTCGGCCCGCAGCAGCTCGGCCGGCAGCGGGCGAATCAGCGCCAGCGCCTGGGCCGCACTGCCGTGCAGCCACACGTCCTGCTCGGCCGGTTGCAGGATGACCGGCATGCGTTTTTCATCATTGGGCGGGTGCATGCGGCCGAACACGCCATGGCCGTCGGCATTCACCGTGAGCATGGTGAAGGACAGCACCTCCTGCCCGTCCCGGTCATGCCACACGCCCCACAGGCCTGCCACGGCCAGCGGGTCGCCGTTGCTGCGCACGATGGCCCAGCGCACCGGGTCGCCGGTTTCCCAGCAGTTCTCGAACAGCACCTCCACCGGAATCACGCAACGCCGCGCCTCGAACCACGCCTGCCGAAAGCTCGGTTTGCTGCGCATGGTTTCGCTGCGGCAGTTGTAGGTGCGCCGGCCGAAGGCCAGGTTGGGCGCCCACTCGGGCAGCAGGCCATAGCGCCCCACATGGCAGGCCACGGCGTCGCGCTGGTCGGCCCGCACGATGAAGGGCGCGGCACGCCCGGCGTAGGTCAGCTCCGGCGGCTCGGCGTCATCCGGCCGGGCCACACCGAAGTGGGCCAGCAAGCGGTCTTGCAGGGTGACGGGCTTGTAGTTGCTGCACATGAACAGGGCGCCCCAGCGGGGGGGGGGCGGCGACGGTCAGGCCGCCATCATGACGCCATGCAGGGGGTGAGCGGTTCGGGCCGCGCGATGTGGAAGCCCTGCGCGTAGTCAAAGCCCAGGTCGCGCACGCGGTTCAGCACTGCGGGCTCGTCCACGAACTCGGCCACCGTCTGCACGCCCAGCACGCGCGCCACCTCCAGGAAGCCCCGCACCGAGGCGTCATCCAGCGGGTCGCGCAGCATGCCCTTGATGAACTGGCCGTCCACCTTGATGAGGTCCACCTTCAGCGAGCGCAGGTAGCCGAAGTGCGAGGCGCCCGCGCCGAAGTCGTCCACCGCCACGCGGGCGCCGCATTCGCGCACGCGGTCCACGAACAAGGCCAGCTCGCCGAGGTTGGCCAGCGCCACGGTTTCGGTGATCTCGAAGCACAGCGCCTCGCAGGTGGCCTCGCCGGCCTGCTCCAGCAGGCGCACGATGTCGGCCCGGAACGTGGCGTCGGCCAGCGACTGCGCCGACAGGTTCACGTGCAGGCTGGCCAGCCCGCAGCCGGTGCCGTGGGCGTCCAGCCAGGCCAGCGCCTCGCGCACCACCCAGCGGTCCAGGCGCGGCGCCAGGCCGAAGCGCTCGGTGGCCGGCATGAAGCTGCCGGGCAGCGTGAGGCTGCCGTCGGGCTGGCGCATGCGCACCAGGGCTTCGAGGTGCAGGCCCTCGGGTTGCGCGCCGAGCGGCTGCAGCCGCTGCCCGAACAGCACCATGCGGTCTTCGTCCAGCGCCTGGGCCAGCCGCGTGGCCCACTGCATGTCGCCGCTGCGCTCCAGGATCATGCGGTCGGACTCGTACCAGGTGTGCACGCGGTTGCGGCCCGCCTCCTTGGCGGCGTAGCAGGCGGCATCGGCCGCCTTCAGCAGGTCCGACAGGTCCGGCCAGCGCGCGTCCACCTGCACCAGGCCGATGCTGGCGCCGATGCGAAAGCGCCGGCCGTCGTGCACGAAGCGGAAGGCGTCCATGCGGTCGCAAATCTGCTGTGCCACGCGCAGCGCCTGCTCGCGGGTGCACTGCTCCATCAGGGCGGCGAACTCATCGCCACCCAGCCGCGCCAGCGTGTCACGCGAGCGCACCACGCCGCCGATCAGCTGTGCCACCTGCTTGAGCAGCAGGTCGCCCACCGGGTGGCCGCAGGCGTCGTTGACGAGCTTGAACTGGTCCAGGTCGATGAACAGCAGCGTGTGGCACACCGGCTCGTGGCGGGTCTGCTCCAGCGCGCGGCGCAGCCGGGCTTCGAACTCCTGCCGGTTCACGAGGCCGGTGAGCGCGTCGTGCTTGGCGCGGTAGGTCATCTCCGAGCTGAGCCGGCGCTGCTCGGTCACGTCATGGAACACCAGCACCGCCCCCAGCAGGCGCCCCTGCGCGTTGCGGATGGGGGCGGCCGAGTCTTCGATGCCGAAGCGTTCGCCCTGCCGGCCGTGCAGCACCGCCAACGGGTGCGACGGCCCAGCCTCGGCGCCCGCCAGGCAGGCCTCCACCGGCGAGGCCACCAACGCGTGCGTCTCTTCGCTGCGCAGCACGAACACCTCAGACAACGGCCGGCCCAAGGCCTCGGCGGCGGTCCAGCCGGTCTTGCGCTCGGCGGCGGGGTTGAGCCAGGTGACGCAGCCGGCGGCGTCGGTGGTGATCACGCCGTCGGCAATCGACTTGAGCGTCACCCGCATCAGCTCATGCTGCTCGGCCAGCTCCGCGCCCAGTTCCTGCAGTTCGGTGTTGTCCCAGGTGGCGCCCAGCAGCCCGGCGATCCGGCCGCGCGCATCCAGCCGCGCCCGCGCCATGGAGTGCATGTGGCGCACCGAGCCGTCCTGACGCAGCACGCGGAAATGCATGTCGTAGCCCCGGTGGCCGGCCAGCACCTCCTGCAACTCGGCCTGCACGCGCGGGCGGTCGTCCGGGTGCAGCAGGGCCAGCCACTCGGTGTATTCCAGCCGGGCCGTGTCCTCCGGCAAGCCGTACAGGCCGAACAGACCGCGCTGCCAGCTCAGCGTGTTGCGCGCCAGGTCGTACTCCCACAGGCCCACGGCGCCGCCCTCCAGCGCAAGTTCCATGCGGCGATGGGCCTGCAAGGCCGCCTCGCGGTCGCGCACCTGCTCGGAAAAATCCAGGTGCGTGCCGAACGCCCACTCCGGGGCGCCGTCAGCACTGCGGGTCAGCACCCGGCCCACGGCCAGCACCGACACCCAGTGCCCCGCCTTGTGGCGCATGCGGAACTCGCAGCGGTACTGCGGCGTCTCGCCACTCAGGTGGCGCTGCACGGCCGCCTGGGCTTGGGGCAGATCGTCGGGGTCCACCAGGCGCTGCCAGGTCTGCAGGGACAGCGGCTCCAGCTCCTCCAGCCGGTAGCCCAGGATGTCCGCCCAGCGTTCGTTGATGCGCATGGCGCCGCTGGGCACATGCCACTCCCAGGTGCCCACGCCGGTGCTCTCAATCACCGACGCCAGGTACTGCCGCTCGTCCAGCAGGCGCTCCTGCTGTGTGCGGGCTTCGGTCACGTCTTCGGCCAGGCCCACAAAGCCGGTCATGCGGCCCTGGGCGTCGAATTGCGGGGCCGAGCGGCTGCGCACCGCGCGCACGGTGCCGTCGGTGCGGCGCACCGTCATCACCTCGTCGAAGAGGCCCCGGCTCTGCACCGCTTGCTCCCAAGCCCGGCCCAAGCGCGCCAGCTCCGCCGCCTCGACGGACTGCATCCAGCCCAGGCCCAGGCTGCGCTCCAGCGTCAGGCCATGGATCTCCTGCCAGCACGGGTTGGTGTAGGTGCAGTCGCCATGCGCGTCGCCGGCGAACAAGCCCACGGGTGACAGCTCCGCCAGCGCCCGGTAGCGGGCCTCGCTCTTGGCCAGCGTGTGGGCATCGCGGCGCAGGTCCAGCAGCGCGGCCGCGGCCGTGGCCAGTTGGGCCAGCGCCTCGCGCTGGGTGGCCGTGAGGTGGCGCGGCACGCGGTCGATCACGCACACCGTGCCCACCGCCGCCCCGCCCGCCAGCCGCACCGGCGCGCCGGCATAAAAGCGGATGCCGGGCTCGCCGGTGACGAGCGGGTTGCCCGCAAAGCGCGGGTCCAGCAGCGCGTCAGCCACCTCGAACACCTCAGTCCCCAGGATGGTGTGGGCGCAAAACGCCTGCTCCCGCGGGGTTTCGTCGGCCGTCAGCCCCACGCGCGCCTTGAACCACTGGCGCTGGCCGTCCACCAGACTCACCAGCGCAATCGGCACGCCGCACAGGGCGGCGGCGGCGGCGGTCAGCGCGTCAAACGCCGCCTCGGCCGGTGTGTCCAGCACCCCCAATTGGTGCAAGGCAGCCAGGCGAGCGGCTTCGTCAGGCGGCAGGGCCGCAGGGATCATGTCTGTCTCCGGAGCCGGTCGCTGCGTGGCGCCGGCTTTGCTGTGATGCCGGTCCCAACCGGTTCAGACCAATCTACAACGTTTGCACGCGCGCAGGCTCTCCCCGAACTGCAGGCTTCCCCGCACTCCGTGCGCAATCGTCACGCAAATCGCGCTTCATGCAGGGGCCACAGGCCACGCGGGCCGCCCGCCAGCACCCGGGGCTTGACACGGCTGGTACATTAACGGGGATAGATTCGCGCAAGACCGTTTTCTCAAAGTCTTCTCTGCAGCCCCGCTGGCCACCCCCTGGCCCTTTCTCGCGAGCGGCTCGCTTCAGCCAATTCCCCGGCAAGTGCTCTTGAGTGTTTCTGTCCCCGCACAGCAGGTCGCTGGCGGGGTACTTGTCCATTTCAGTTTTCAAAGGAAACACCATGACAACACAAACCGGAACCGTGAAGTGGTTCGACGACGGCAAGGGCTTTGGCTTCATCACGCCGGACGCTGGAGGCAAGGACCTGTTCGCCCACCACAGCGAAATCAAGAACGGCGGCGGCTTCCGCTCGCTGGCCGAAGGCGCCAAGGTTTCGTTCGAAACCACCCAAGGTGCCAAGGGCCCGCAGGCCTCGAACATCCGCACGCTGTAAGGCGCGCACCCAGGCGCTTCCGGCGTCCGGATTCCCTCAAGAAGAATAAGAACTTGAACAATAAGAACAACGAAATGAACATCACGGTGGGACGATTTCTCGTCTCGCCCATGTACCAGGCCCGCGCAGGCGGCGGTTTCGACGCCCTGGTGTCGATTCGCTCCGGTCGCGGCATGGCCAGCGTGGACCGCCTCATGCGATTCACGCCCCAGTTCATCAGCCCGAGCGCCGCACTGTGCTACGCCCAGGTTGAAGGCCTCGCCTGGGCGCGCTGCCATTGAGCAGCGCCTGCGGTCAGCGGCCGCACCTCGTGCCGGCAGGGCCTCGTGCCTTGCCGCCGTCTCAACATTTGCAAACGGAGCCCCACACTTGGCCAAAGAAGAACTGATCGAAATGCACGGCGTCGTCGACGAAATCCTGCCGGACTCGCGCTTCCGCGTGACGCTGACGAATGGCCACAAGGTCATCGCCTACACCGGCGGCAAGATGCGCAAGCACCACATCCGCATCCTGGCCGGCGACAACGTGTCGCTGGAAATGTCGCCTTACGACCTGAGCAAGGGCCGGATCACGTTCCGCCACCTCGGCGCACCGCGCACGGCCCCGAACAACCGCTGATCGCCCACCGGCGCTCGCGTCGCAACGGCCGCCCCGGCATTGCCCGGTGCGGCCGTTGCCGTTTTCAGGCCCCGGCGCGCTGCACCGCCGCCCGCCAGGCCGCCACGCCTTGCGCGTCGGTCCAGTCGTCGGCGGCGTCGCCGATGACGATTTCCACCATCGCCCCGCCGCTGACACGGGCGGACGCCACGGCCCGGGCGCCCAGCCAGAAGCCGTGCTCGCGCGCGTGCGCCAGCAGCGCCTCACGCAACGCCTCCGGTGCCACCGGCAGGTGCAGCTGGAACGAGTTGGTGTGCGGCGGCTCCGGCGTCACCTGCCAGCCGGGCTCGGCTGCCAGCGCAGCCGCCAGCGTGCGGGCGCGGTCGCGCCAGGCGGCCATGTGCGGCAGGCGCCGCCGCAGCCCGTCCAGTGCCGCCAGCACCTGCGGGTGCAGCGAATACACATTGCCGGCCAGCCGCGTCTGCCACGGAGCCGTGGCGTCCAGGAACGCCTGCGAGCCCGCCAGCACACTGCCCGCCAGCCCGCCCAGGCCCTTGTAGAAGGACACGTAGACCGAGTCCGCCAGCGCCGCGATCTCGGCCAGCGAGCGGCCGAAGTGCGGCGCGGCCTCCCACAGCCGCGCGCCGTCGAAGTGCAGCCACACGCCCTGCGCCCGGCACCAATCACGCACGGCCTGCAAAGCCTCCCAGGTCGGCAGCACAAAGCCGCCCCGGCGCAGCGGCAACTCCACCACCACCACGGCCGGCTTCTCCGGCAGCGCGGCCAGCTCAGCCGCGGTGAAGGGCGTGTCAGGCGCCCCGACCCGCAGGCCACGCAAGCCCATCAGCGCCTCGAATGCATCAGCCTCGTCGATGGCGATGTGGCTTTGCGGATGCAGCGCCACCGGGCCGTCGCCCGCGCCGCAGTGCACGCGCAAGGCCGCCAGCTGCGCCGCCACACCCTTGTGGAAGAAGCGCGCAGCCGGCTTGTTCAGCAGCCCGGCCACCTCGGCCTCCAGCGCTTGCAGGGCCTCGCCTTCACCGTACAGGTCCAGCGGCAGGGTGGCTTCAGGCAACTCGGCCAGGGCCAGCAGCGACTCGCGCATGGAGCGCATCGGCCGGTGTCCGCCCAGCCAGCGGGTGCAACGGTTGCGGAGTTCGATTTCAGCGTGGACGGGTCGGACAGCAGGCATGGTCAGTTCAGCGGGCACACATGGATCTCGATGGTGGCATGCACGACCTCCTCGTGCACCGCCAGCCACTCGCGCACGGCCTTCGGGGTCAGCGCCCCGTCGTGGGTGACCACGCTGAGCGCGCAGGCGTAACTGGCCCGCCCCACGCGCCACACGTGCAGGTCGGTGATCACGGTCTCACCCGCCGCCCCGCGCTCGGCAATCACTTCGCGAATTTCGTCGACGACCGGGTGGTCCA
Source organism: Pelomonas baiyunensis (assembly GCF_043555935.1). Taxonomy (NCBI): domain Bacteria; kingdom Pseudomonadati; phylum Pseudomonadota; class Betaproteobacteria; order Burkholderiales; family Sphaerotilaceae; genus Roseateles; species Pelomonas baiyunensis. Next base: position 320,175 of record NZ_JBIGIB010000004.1, read on the forward strand.
TCTCGCGGTCCAGCAGCACCTTGGCGGTGTCGCCGATCAGCCCCTTGGCCCACACCGCCACCAGCACCGCACCGACGATGCCCATCACCGGGTCCAGCCAGGCCCACCCCAGCCACCAGCCGCCCGCCAACGCGGCAATCGCGGCCACCGAGGTGGCGGCATCGGCCACCACGTGCAGGTAGGCCGATTTCAGGTTGAGGTCGTGGGCGTGGTCGTGCGGGTGGTCATGGTCATGACCATGGCCATGACCGTGATGCGCATGGCCGTGATGGTGATGCCCATGGTCGTGCGCCTGCCCCAGGATCAGCGCGCACACCAGGTTCACGCCCAGACCCAGCACCGCAATCGCCATCGCCTCGGGGTAGTGGATGGGCTCGGGCTTGAACAGCCGCTCCACCGACCCGTACAGCATCAACGCCACCACCCCCAGCAGGAACACCGCGCTCGCGAAGCCGCCCAGCACCTCGATCTTCCAGGTGCCGAACGCGTAGCGCGGGTCGCCGGCATGGCGGCGGGCCGTGGCGTAGGCCCAAGCGCTGAGCCCGATGGCCACAGCATGGCTGCTCATGTGAAAGCCATCGGCCAGCAGCGCCATCGAGTTGAAGAACCAGCCCGCGGCGATTTCCACCGCCATCATCGCGAGCGTGATCCACATCACCACCCGCGTGCTGCGCTCGGCGGCGGCGTTGCCGGTGTCGAACACGTGGCTGTGGTGCCAGGGGGTGAGGTCGTGGCTGTGCATGGCCTGGGATTTTGGCGCCGGGGCGCCCTGCAGAGGCGGCCTGCACAGGCGGTCGCAGGGCGATGGAGACGGGCCTCACTAAAATCTCGCCCTTTTTCCTCGCGCGGCCCCGCGCGCCCGACACGCCCGCCAGCCCATGTCCGCAGCCCTTTCGCAGCCCCACGCGCCCGAGCCCTTGGCCCGGTTGCTGCTGCAATGGGGCGTGCCGCCTGCCCCGCCGGCGCCGGTGGCCCAGCGCCTGGGCGCCGGGCTGGGCTGGGCCGATGCGATCGGGCTGTCCCAGGTGCTGGCCGCGCCGGCCGCCCCACACCGCCAAAGCAGCGCCGCCGCCCGCGACTGGGCCGAGGCCGCGCTGGAGCGCCTGCGCGGCGACCTGCACAACGCCTTCGACGACGCCCTGCTGGCCCGTGACGCCGCCGAGCCCGCGCCCGAGGGCGTGCCCCTGGCCGACCTGCTGGCGCCGTTTCGCCTGCACCACGCACAGCAGCAACGCCTGATGGCCGCGCGCATTGCCTCGCTGCGCGAGCGCCTGCGGCCCCACCTGGCCGAAACCTCCGGCCCGCTGGCCCGCCTGGCGCAGCTGGACGCCATGTTCGAGCGCGCCACCGCCACCACCGAGCGCGAACGCCTCGCCGGCCTGCCCGTGCTGCTGACGCGCCGCGCCGAGGCCCACCACGCCGCTCAGCCGCGCGGCTGGCGCGCCCCGTTCTGGGCCGACCTGCAGCGCCTGCTGCACGCCGAGCTCGACCTCCGACTTCAACCGGTGCTGGGCCTGATCGAAGCCTTGCACGCCGACGCGGCCTGACCGCCGCTGCCCGATGAACCGCCTCCTGAACGCTCTCTACCCCTTCGCGCTGCTGGCCGGCCTGGCCGGCATCGCCGGCGCCGCGCTGGCGGCCAGCCGCCACCACCCCGTGGCCCTGGCGATGACGCTGCTGATCGCGGCGTTCTACGGCCTGGGCGTGCAAGAGCTGCGCGCCTTCCGCCGCGACACCCGCGCGCTGAACGCCGCCCTGTCCACCGAGCCCGACGCCGGCTGGCTCGCCCGCCTGCCCGCGCCGCTGCACGACGCCGTGCAACAGCGCCTGGAAGGCCTGCGCGTGGCCCTGCCCGGGCTGGGCCTGGCGCCCGCGCTGGCCGGCCTGCTGGTGCTGCTGGGCATGTTGGGCACCTTCATCGGCCTGGTGCTCACGCTCAGCAGCACCGCCTCGGCGCTGGGCCAAACCGCCGACCTCGCCGCGCTGCGCAACGCGCTGGGCGCCCCGGTGCAGGGCCTGGGCCTGGCCTTCAGCGCCAGCGTGGCGGGCGTGACCGGCTCGGCCATGCTGGGCCTGATGGTGGCGCTGGCGCGCCGCGAGCGCATGGCCGCCGCCGGCCGTCTGGACGCCGCCCTGCTGGGCCGCCTGCGCCCGCTGACCGCCGCCCACCGCCGCGAACAAGCCCAGGCCGCCGCCGAAGCCGCGGCCGCCGAAGCCGCACATCAACGCCAACTGGCCCTGGTGGCCCAACTGCAGGCGCATGCCACCCAGCTGGCCGACCAACTGGCGGCACAGAACGACCGCTTCCACGACGCCGCCCGCCAGTCCTACACCGCCCTGGCCGCCAGCGTGGACAGCACCCTGCGCCAGAGCCTCACCGACAGCGCCCGCCTGGCGGGCGAGGCCATCCAGCCCGCCGCCGAAGCCGTGATGGCCGGCATCGCCCGCGAAGCCGCCGCTCTGCACGAGCGCGTGGGCACGCAAGTGGGCCAGCAGCTGGACGGCCTGGCCCAACGCTTCGAGGCCGGGGCCGAGCGCATCGCGCAGCACAGCCACGCCGCGGCCCAAGCGCAGGCCGAGGCCCTGAGCCAGCAGCGCGACACCCACACCCAGTTGCTGACCGCCCAGCGCGACGCCGCCCAGCAGCAGCTGGCCGACACCCACACCGCCACCCAACAAGCGCTGGACCGCCTGGCCGAACGCCAGGCCGCCGAGGCCCAAGCCCTGCTGGCTGCGCTGACCGACGCCGCCAACCGCCAGCAAGCCGCCCAGGCCACGGCCGACGCCGCCCGCGCCGAGGTGCTGCGCCAGCAAGCCGAGGCGCTCGCCCAGCAGCGCGACGCCACACAGCGCACGCTGGCGGACACCACCGAGCGCCTGGCCCAGCAAGCCCAGCAGCTGTTCGACCGTCTGGCCGACACCCAGGCCCGCCAGCAGGCCGCCCAGGCCGAACGCGAGGCCCAGACCCAGGCCGCCCTGCAGGCCGAACGCGAAGCCCTGGCAGCCGAGCGCAGCGCGAACGAGCGCCTGCTGGCCGCCCAGCGCGAAGCCGCCGCGGCCTTGCTGGCCGACAGCGGCGCCCGCGCCCAGAACGCGCTGACCGAGCTGACCACCGGCTTCGCCGCCCAAACGCAAGACCTGCTGGACCGCATTGCCGACACGCAAACCCGCCACGCCGCCCTGCAGGCCGAGCTGGACGCCACCGCGCGCGCCGAGGCCCGTGCCGAAGCCGAAGCCCTGGCCCAGCAACGCGAGGCCAACGAGCGCCTGCTGGCGGCCCAGCGCGACGCGGCCCAACAGCTGCTGACCACCAGCGGCCAGCGCGCACAAGACGCCCTGACCGAGCTGACCGCCAGCTTCACCGCCCAGACGCAGGCCGCCATCGCCAGCATCGCCGCGGCGCACAGCCAGCTGCAAACCGCCCACGCCAGCCACGACGCCGAGCGCCTGGCCGCCTGGCGCGCCGAACTGCAGGCTGCTGGCGAGCACCAGCGCGCCCAGCAGCAGCTGCTGGCTGACGGCCTGCTGCAGCACACCCGCGACCTGGTGGCCCAGACCGAAGCCCAGGCCCGCACCACGCTGCACGAAGCCGGCGCCCTGCTGCAGGCCGCCGGCGAAGCCCCGCGCGCGGCCGTGGAGGTGGTGGCCGCCCTGCGCGAGCAACTGGCCCAGAGCCAGGCCCAGGACCGCGCCGCGCTGGCCGAACGCGCCGAGCTGATGCAAACCGTCTCCACGCTGCTGGCCTCGCTGCAACAAGCCGCGGGCGAGCAGCGCGCAGCGCTGGACACCCTGCTGGCCGGCGCCGCCGGCCGCGTGGATGCGCTGGTGGGTGGCACCTCGTCGCAGGTGGACGCGCTGCTGGGTGGGGCGTCGAGCAAGGTCGACGAACTGCTGCACAGCACGTCGGCCCACGTGGCCACGCTGCTGGGCGGTGCAGCCACACAGGTCGAGACGCTGCTGGCCGGCACGGCCTCGCAGGTCAGCACGCTGATGGGCAGCTCGGCCACCCAGCTCGAAACCCTGGGGCAGCGCTTCACCGAACAAGCCGGCGCCACCGGCCAGGCGCTGTCGGACGCCGCCACCACCATCGCCGCCAGCGCCGCCGAAATGGGCAGCCTGAGCGAAGGCTTTGGCGCGGCCGTGGAGCAGTTCCAGGGCGCCAACGCACAACTGGTGCAGCACCTGAGCGCGCTGGAAGAACGCCTGGGCAGCGCCATGACGCGCAGCGACGAGCAGCTGGGCTACTACGTGGCCCAGGCCCGAGAGGTGATCGACCTGTGCCTGGGCTCGCAGAAGGCCGTGCTGGACGCGCTGCAGGGAGCCGCGTCGCATGGCTGAGCCGCTGGACATGGACCCTGACGGCGGGGCGGACGACCTCAGCACACCCGCCTGGGCCGCCTTCGGCGACCTGATGGCCGGTGTGCTGGGCGCCTTCGTGCTGGTGCTGGCGGCGGCGCTGGTGGGCCAGCTGGACCTGGCCGGCAAGCTGGAGGCCGAAGTGGCCCAGCGCCAGGCCGAGCAAGCCCGGCGCGAGGCGCTGGAGCGCGCGCTGGCCGGCCCGCTGGCGGACGGCCGCATCACGCTGGTGGAGGGGCGCATCGGCATCAGCGGCGCGGTGCTGTTCGCCGTGGGTTCCGACCAACTGCATGCCGATGGCCGCGCGCTGATCAAGAGCCTGGCCACGCCGCTGCGCACCTACCTCGCGCAGCGCGACGAGATCCTGATGGTCAGCGGCTTCACCGACGACCGGGGCCTCATCACCGGCCCGAACGCGCCGAAGTTCGCCGACAACTGGGAGCTCTCCGCCCAGCGCGCGCTCACCGTGGCCCGTGCATTGATGGCCGAGGGTCTGCCGCCCGACGCGGTGTTCGCCGCCGCCTTCGGCCCGCAGCAGCCGGTGGCCTCCAACGATGACGCCGCCGGCCGCGCACTGAACCGCCGTGTGGAAATCGCCCCCACGCCGCGCCCCCGGCGCGCCGCCGCGTCCGCCCCGTGATGGACCTGAACCTGCACCCCGACGCGCTGCACGACCCGCTCGGCTGGGTGCAGGCCCGCCCGCTGGCCGACCCGGTTCGCCAGCGCGTGCTGGAAGGCCTGGCACGGCGCGCCGCCACCCAGGCCGGGCCGCTGCGCGAGCGCCTGGTGGCCCGGATGGTGCAGCGCGCCGAGGCCGGCGACACGGGGGCCGAGCGCCACCGTCTCGCGCCCTCACCTCGCGGCGCGCAAGCCCCGAGCGCCTTGGCCATGCTGCTGGCGGCCCTGCCGCCCGCCGGGCCAGAGTTGCGCCAGGTGCAGGCCCACCGCCGCACCTGGAGCGCCCTGCGCCTGACCCGCCGCATGGCCGAGGTCAGCGCCCCGGTGCCCGAACACCTGGGCCCACTCAACAGCCAGGTGCTGGTGGCCCGCGCGCTGCAAGAGCTCAAGCACCTGTCGCCCGACTACCTGCAGCGCTTGCTGACCCAGCTGGACACGCTGGCCGCCCTGGCGCCACTGCAGCCCGTGGCGGAGGGCGACAAGCCCGCCCGCAGCGGCACCCGCAAGGCCGCCCCGCGCAAGCGCTGAGGTTCAGGCCCTCAGGCCTACTGCGGCTAGCGAAACCGGCACGCCACGACCTGCAGCTCCACCTCGGAGCCCCCGTCGATGAAGCTCCACGGCCCTCCGGTTCGCGGCCGGGCTCGCAGCTCTACGCCTTGCAGCGACAACCAGCGTTGCAGATAAGCCAGGCGGGCTTCCGCGAGGTCCGGCCACTCGGGCCCGTACTCGACGGCCACGCAATCCGTGCGGTACAGCCGACGCGCACCCTCCAGGCGGTGGGTCAGGCTTTGACGCTCTTCGGCCGGCAAGGTCAACCCGTGGTCGCCGAAGTCGGCACGAAAGCATACCGGTCGGGCATGCCAGGGCAGCCCGTGGGCATCCCGGTCGCGCTCACGCGTGCCGTGTGCCGGCGGCGCCGTCAACAGACAGGCCGCACCAGCGGCCGTTTGGACAGCAGCCAGCGCCAGCCCGATCACGACCGAGCGCGCAACGCTCAAGCCCACGGCCCCTCGATCAAGGCGCGGGTTTCCTCGACCGCGATGCGCCACATGGCCAGCACCTCGTCATCGGGCCGCTCGTAAGCGCCGCCGAAGTTGCCGTCGCCGGCCAGCTCACGCGCGCCGTCCGGCGGCAGCACGGCATAACGGCGGTAGTCCACGGGGGGCTTGCGGCCTTCGGGCAGCGTCACGCCGGGCAGGCGGGTCCAGGGCAGGTTTTCCATCCAGGAGGCGTGAGACGACTGCGGGTCCACGCCCTTCACGTAGGCCAGCGTCTGCGGGGCGTTCCACCAGTTGTGCAGGCGCACCCGGGTGCGCGGGTGTGCGGCCATCCACTCGGCCGCCAGCGCCGCCACCGGCTGGTTGCCGCCGTGGCCGTTGACGATCAGGACGCGGCGAAAGCCCTGGTAGTCCAGGCTGTCCAGCAGGTCGGTCACCACGCGCAGCATCGTGTCCACCTTGAGCGTGACGGTGCCGGGGTAGCTCATGAAGCTGGGCGTGATGCCGAAGGGCAGCACCGGGAACACCGGCACGCCCAGCGGCTCGGCGGCCTCCACGGCCACGCGCTCGGCCAGGATGGCGTCCACCGCCAGGCTCAGGTAGGCGTGCTGCTCGGTGCAGCCGATGGGCAGCAGGCAGCGGTCGTCGTGCTGCAGGTAGTCCTCCACCTGCATCCAGTTCATGTCGGCAATCTTCATGGCGGGGTCTGTGTGGGGCCCGGGCGGCGGGCGGGTGTCATTTCAAGTCCACCCCAGCGTAGTGGTTCAGGCCGAAGGGGCTGACCTTCATGCCGACGACGTTGGCGCGCGTGGCCACGGCCAGGGTGGGGTAGGTCAGCGGCACCCAAGGGGCGTCGTCGCGGTAGAGCGCTTGGGCGCGGCGGTACAGGGCCTCGCGCTTGGGGCCGTCGGCCACCTCGCGGGCCTCGGCCAGCAGGGCGTCGAAGTCTTTGCGGCACCAGCGCGCCACGTTGCTGCCGCCGGCCACGGCCGCGCAGGCGAAGTTGGGGGTGAGGAAGTTGTCGGGGTCGCCGTTGTCCGACGCCCAGGCCAGCAGCGTGGCGTCGTGCTCGCCCGCCCGGGTGCGCTTCAGCAACTCACCGAACTCCAGCGTCACGATCTCCACCTTCACGCCAATGCGGGCCCAGTCGGCCTGCAGCAGTTCCGCCGTGGCGCGGGGGTTGGGGTTGGTGGCCCCGGCGCCGGCACGAATCCAGAGCTTGAGGGGGAAGCCCTCGGGCACGCCGGCCGCCTTCAAGAGTTCGCGCGCCCGGGCCAGGTTGGGCAGTGTCGGCGGCGCCTTGGTGTCGTAGCCCCATTGCGACGGCGGGAACGGGTTGCCCGCCGGCTCGGCCGCACCGCCGTACACCGCGCGGGCGATGGTGGCGCGGTCAGTGGCCAGCACCAGGGCCTGGCGCACGCGGCGGTCATCCAGCGGCTTGTGCTCCACGTTCAGGCCCACGAAGCTGGTCACCAGCCCGGGGCCCATCAGCAGGCGCAGCCGGGTGTCGCGCCGAATCTCGTCCCAGGTTTGCGGCATGGGGTACAGGCCGATGTCGCACTCGCCGGCCTTGAGCCGCTGCAGCCGCGTGGCGGGGTCGGGCGAGATGGAGAACAAGAGCTTGTCCAGCGCCACCTTGCCGCGGAAGTAGCCGGGGTGGGCGTCGTAGCGCACCACCGCATCCTTCACGTAGCTGCGCAGCTGGAAGGGCCCCGTGCCCACGGGCTTGAGGTTCAGGTCGTCCATGCGGCCGGCGGCCTGCAGTTGCTGCGCGTACTCGGCCGACACGACGCTCAGGAACCCCATGGCCAGATTGGCCAGGAAGGGCGCCTCCGGGCGGGTGAGTTCGAACTTCACCGTGCGTGCATCCACGGCCGTGACCGAGCGCACCAGGCCGGCCAGCTGCATGGCGCCGGCGTAGTACCAACCCTGGCGCGGCTGATGGAACCACGGGTGCTGCGGGTCGATCTGGCGCATGACGCTGAACACCACGTCCTGCGCCGCCAGCGGCCGCGTGGGCTTGAACCACGGCGTGGTGTGGAAGGCCACGCCGGCGCGCAGGTGGAAGGTGTAGGTCTTGCCGTCGGCGCTCAGCTCCCAGCGCTCGGCCAGGCCTGGCACCAGCCGGGTGCCACCGGGCTCGAACTCCACCAGCCGGTTGTACAGCGCCTCGGACGACGCATCCGCCGTGGAGTTGGCGTGAAAGAGCGCGTAGTCGAAGCCATCCGGGCTGGCCTCGGTGCAGACAGTGAGCGTTTTGGCAGACGCCGCCACGGTGAAGGCCAAACCCCAGGCGGCCAGCAGGCAAACAGAGCGCATGCGGCCGATTCTGGCGCGCCGGGCCGGGGCATCACCTGGGCTCATACCCGCATGGTGGTCTGACATGCGCGCTGCGGGCTGGCACGGGGTCGGGCCGGGCGAGCGCGCTGCAACAATCCAACCCTGGCCGCAGCGGCCGCCCCGCCTCCGCCCCCGCCCCTCGCATGAAGTTCACCCCCCTCCTCACCGCCGCCCTGGCCCTGCTGCTGAGCGCCTGTGCCGGCGTGGCGCCGCCCCCCGGTGGCCCCGCGCCAGACGCTGCAGCCGCCTCTCGGCCCCAGCCCGTGACCGCCGGCACGCCGGCCGCCACCGCGCCGGACCTGACCGTGCGCCCGCCGCGCATCGACCGCAGCTACACCTCGCAGAACCAGGACAGCCGCGCGCTGTACATCGTGCTGCACTACACGGTGCTCGACTGGGAGAAGTCGCTCAAGGTGCTGACCACCGGCGGCCAGGTGTCGGCGCACTACCTGGTGCGCGACAACCCCGCCGCCAGCTACGCGCTGGTGGACGAGAACCGCCGCGCTTGGCACGCGGGCGCGAGCTTCTGGGCTGGCAACACCAACCTGAACTCGGCCTCCATTGGCATCGAGATCGTGAACGCCGGCTACGTGGACGGCCCGGCCGGCCGCGTCTACGCGCCCTTCCCGCAGGCCCAGGTGGACGAGGTGGTGGCGCTGGTGCGCGACATCCAGAAGCGTCACAACGTGCGGCCTGAGCGCATCATCGGCCACGCCGACATCGCCCCCGGCCGCAAGCAAGACCCCGGCCCCAACTTCCCGTGGAAGCAACTGGCCGATGCCGGGCTGATTCCCTGGCCGGACGGCCCCTCGGTGGTGGTGAAGACGCTGGAGCACGAGGTGGCCCCGCGCGATGTGGCCTGGCTGCAAGACCGGCTCGCGCGCATCGGCTACAACGTGTCACGCTCGGGCCAGATGGATGCCCTGACGAAAGACGTGGTCAGCACCTTCCAGATGAAGTACCGCCCGCGCGACATCTCCGGCACGGTGGACGCTGAAACCGCCGCGCTGATTGAGGTGGCGTCCACGCCCGCCACCATGCGCGTGGCCGGCAGCGCCGAGGGCGAGACCCGCCCCTACACCTCGCGCTGGTGATGCTGGGTTTTCTGCTCAAGCGCCTGGCCACCCTGGTGCCGACCCTGATCGGCATCACGCTGGTGGCGTTCGGCCTCATCCGCCTCGTGCCGGGCGACCCCATCGAAGTGATGATGGGCGAGCGCCGGTTGGACCCCGAAACCCACGCTGCGCTCGTCAAGCGCATGGGGCTGGACCAGCCCCTGCCGGTGCAGTACGCCGACTACGTGGGCAAGCTGTTGCACGGCGACCTGGGCCAGAGCCTGGTGAGCCGCGAGCCGGTGAGCAAGGAGTTCGCCGCCCTCTTCCCGGCCACGGTGGAGTTGGCTGCGGCTGCGCTGCTGTTCGCCGTGGGATTCGGCCTGCTGCTGGGTGTGAGCGCGGGCCTGAAGCGCGGCTCGCTGCTGGACCAGGGCGTGATGGGCACGGCCACCGTGGGCTACTCCATGCCGGTGTTCTGGTGGGGGCTGATCCTCATCATGTTCTTCTCGGTGAACCTGGGCTGGACCCCGGTGAGCGGCCGCATCGGCATCGAATACGACCCCGAGCGCGTGACCGGCTTCATGCTGATCGACGCCTGGCTGAGCGGCGAAGAAGGTGCGTTCAAGTCGGCCGTCATGCACCTGATCCTGCCCGCCCTGGTGCTGGGCACCAGCACGCTCGCCGTGGTGGCGCGCATGACGCGCTCGTCCATGCTGGAAGTGCTGCGTGAAGACTACGTGCGCACCGCCCGCGCCAAGGGCCTGTCGCCCACGCGCGTGGTGGTGGTGCACGCGCTGCGCAATGCGCTGATTCCGGTGCTGACGGTCGTGGGCCTGCAGACCGGCAGCCTGCTGGCCGGCGCGGTGCTGACCGAAACCATCTTCAGCTGGCCCGGCATCGGCAAGTGGCTGATCGACTCCATCGCGCGGCGTGACTACCCCGTGGTGCAAGCCGGCATCCTGATCTCGGCGCTGACCTTCATCGGCGTGAACCTGATCGTGGACGTGCTGTATGGCGTGGTGAATCCGCGGATTCGGGGCGGGGGGCACTGATGAGCGCCGTGCTGGAAAAACCCATCGACCCCCCGGGGCCCCTGCGCGAGTTCTGGCAGGGCTTCACCGCCAACCGCGGCGCGTTCATCGCGCTGGTGGTGTTCGCCCTCATCGCACTGGCCTCCCTGTTCGCGCCGCTGATCGCCCCCCACGACCCCATCGAGCAATACCGCGACTTCATGCTGACGCCGCCCGTCTGGGCCGAGGGCGGCAGCACGCGCTTCCTGCTGGGCACGGACGAACTGGGCCGCGACATGCTGAGCCGGCTGCTGTACGGCGGCCGGGTATCGCTGGGCATTGGCCTGTCGGCCGTGGCGATGTCCCTGCTGCCCGGCGTGCTGCTGGGGCTGCTGGCGGCGTTCTTCGAGCGCTGGCTGTCGCCGGCCATCATGCGGGTGATGGACATCGTGCTGGCGCTGCCGGCGCTGCTGCTGGCCATCTGCGTGATCACGGTGCTGGGCCCGGGCCTGGTGAACACGGTGATTGCGATCGCCATCGGCGCGCTGCCGGGCTATGTGCGGCTGACACGCGCGGCCGCGCTGGGCGAGATCGGACGCGACTACGTGACGGCCAGCCGCGTGGCCGGTGCCGGCGTGTGGCGGCTGATGTTCATCACCGTGCTGCCCAACTGCATGGCGCCGTTGATCGTGAATGCGACGCTGTCGTTTTCGTCCGCCATTTTGGAAACCGCGGGCCTGGGCTTCCTGGGCTTGGGCGTGCAGGCGCCCACGCCGGAATGGGGCACGATGCTGTCGGCCGCGCGGGACTACATCACGCGGGCGCCGTGGGTGGTGACGCTGCCGGGGCTGACGATTCTGGTGACGGTGTTGTCCATCAACCTGATGGGGGATGGACTGCGGGATGCGCTGGATCCGAAGTTGAAGAAGGTGGCGTGACGTGAGCTGCCGGATTGCTTGCAGCTTCAGCTTGGCGCCCAGGCCCAGCCGGGATTTCGTCCCGGCGGCCGACTCACTTTCTTGCGCGCGCAAGAAAGTAAGCAAAGAAGGCGCCCCTGTTCCGTCGCCCCTTCGCTGCGCGAAGGGGTCCCCTGCGATGCTCGTGCCCCAAGGCTCGCGCGGAACTCACTTCGCTACGCTCCGTTCAGACAGCCGCGCGAAGTCAGTTCTTGATGCGCGCTGCGCGCGCGCCTTGGGTCACTGCGCTTCTCGGCTCCTCCAAAGGGGAACCCCGGAACAGCCGCAACAGCCAATTGCTCAACCCGAAAGCCGGCTCGCGCCGGCTGTTGGGTATGCCCCCTTTAGCACCGCCGAGGAACGGAAGACCTTGAAGGCGTGCGCGCAGCGCACTTCCACTTCTGACTCCGCACGATTGTTTGAGCAGAGCGTAGCGGCGCGAGTTCCGTGCGGGCCTTCAAGGTCTGAGTACCGCAGGGCACCCGCAGCGCAGCGAAGGGCGGTGCGGTCGGGGGGAGCTCTTTGCCTACTTTCTGGCGGCCCAGAAAACCGAAGGTTTCGGCGAAGCCAAAGTAGGTCGCCCGCCGGGGCGAAATCCCGGCACGGCACACGCCACTAAACAACAGCAGCGATGAGCCTCCTCACCCTCCGCAACCTCAAGGTCCAGTTCGGCACCTTCCCCGCCGTCGACGGCGTCGACCTCGCCCTGGACAAGGGCGAACTGCTCGGCATCGTCGGTGAATCCGGCTCCGGCAAGTCCGTCACCATGCTGGCCCTGATGGGCCTCATCGACGCCCCGGGTCAGGTCACCGCCGACGCCATCGAATTCCAAGGCCAGAACCTGCTCGCACTGACGCCGAAGGAACGCCGCCGCCTGATCGGCCGCGACGTGGCCATGGTGTTCCAGGACGCGCTGACCAGCCTCAACCCGAGTTACACCGTGGGCGCGCAGATCGCCGAGGTGCTGAAAGCCCACCTCGGCCTGCGCGGCGCGGCGGCGAAGCAGCGGGTGATCGAACTGCTGGAACTCGTGGAGATTCCCGACGCCGCCAACCGCGCGAACGCCTACCCGCACCAGCTGTCGGGCGGCATGAACCAGCGCGTGATGATTGCGATGGCCATCGCCTGCAACCCCAAGCTGCTGATCGCCGACGAGCCGACGACGGCACTGGACGTGACCATCCAGGCCCAGATCATGGCCCTGCTGCTCAAGCTGCAGCGCGAGCAGGGCATGGGACTCATCATGATCACGCACGACCTGGCCGTCGTCGCAGAAATGGCCCAGCGCGTGGCGGTGATGTACGCCGGCCAGATCGTCGAGACCGGCCCCGTGCCCGATCTCTTCGAGGCGCCGCGCCACCCGTACACGAACGCGCTGCTGGCGGCCATTCCCGAACACAACCAGGGCGCGCGGCGCCTGTCGGCGCTGCCGGGCATCGTGCCCGGCGCGCTGGACCGCCCGGCGGGCTGCCTGCTGAGCCCCCGCTGCCCGCGCGTGCAGGCCCGCTGCCACGCCGAGCGCCCCCCACTGGAGAACGGCGTGCGCTGCTTCTTCCCCGTCGAGGAGGCAGCCCATGTCTGAGTTGCTGCTGGAGGCGCACGACCTGGCCAGGCACTACAGCGTCAGCCGAGGCCTGTTCAAACCGAAGGCGACCGTGAAGGCGCTCAACGGCGTGAGCTTCACGCTCAAGCCGCGTCAGACGCTGGCCGTGGTGGGCGAATCGGGCTGCGGCAAGAGCACGTTGGCCCGGCAGCTCACGCTGATCGAGCCGCCCACGCGCGGCGCGCTGAAGATCCGCGGCACCGATGCGGCAACCGCCGACGCGGCCACGCTGAAGGCCCTGCGCCGCGACGTGCAGATGGTGTTCCAGAACCCGTTCGCCTCGCTGAACCCGCGCAAGACGATAGCCACCACGCTGGCCGAGCCGCTGCTCATCAACACGCCGCTCTCGGCAGCCGAGCGGCAGGAGCGCGTGGCGGCGCTGGCCACCAAGGTGGGCCTGCGGCCCGAGCACCTGCGCCGCTACCCGCACATGTTCTCGGGCGGCCAGCGCCAACGCATCGCGATTGCGCGGGCCATGATCCTGAATCCGGGCATCGTGGTGGCCGACGAGCCGGTGAGCGCGTTGGACGTGTCCATCCAGGCCCAGATCCTGAACCTGTTCATGGACCTGCAGGACGAGTTCGGCACGGGCTACGTGTTCATCTCGCACAACCTGTCAGTGGTGCAGCACGTGGCCGACGAGGTGATGGTGATGTACCTCGGCGCGGCGGTGGAGGTGGGCGACAAGGCCCGCCTCTTCAGCACCCCGCTGCACCCGTACACGCAGGCGCTGATGAGTGCCACGCCGTCACTGCGGCGCGCCGAGCGGCGCGAGCGCATCGTGATCCACGGCGAGCTGCCCAGTCCCTTGAACCCGCCCACAGGCTGCGCGTTTCACAAGCGCTGCCCGCGGGCCACGGCGCGCTGCGCGGACGAGGTGCCCGCACTGCGCCCGGTGGACGGTCGGCAGGTGGCCTGCCACGAGGTCTGAGCCGCGCCGGGACGGCGTGGCTCGCGCCCGGTTCAGCGCGGCGGAGCAACAAGCGCTCAGCGCTTCTTGGTCACTTCGTTGGCGATGACGCCGCCCGCCGCCGCGCCCACGGCGGCACCGGCCGTGGTGCCGGTCATCACTCCGCCCACCACCGCGCCGGCGGTGGCGCCCACCACGGTGCTGGTTTCACGGGACGACATGCCGGCACAGCCGGTCAGGGCCAAGGTGGCCGCGGCGGCCAACGACAGCAGGGTCCAGCGCCAATAGGAGTGGCTGGGGCTGGTGATGAAGGTCAGCGTGGACATGGAAGGTCTCCGTCAATCGGGTGCCTTCACTGTGGCGCGACCGCCCGGCGCCGCGTGCCGGCCTCGCGCGCAAGCGGCTGTCAGCCGGGTCTGACATGCGGCCGCAAAAAAGCCACCCGAAGGTGGCTGCGGTTGGGCAGGCCGCGTCACTGGGGCGCGGCGCCGCGCGGGCTCACTTGGGAGCCGATGCCGCGTCGGCCATGCACTTCTTGATGTGGCTCTTGGCCGCGGCGCCGTGCAGCTTCTTGTCCTTGGCGGACTGCTCGCACGCGGCGCCGCCGGGGGCGGCAGCGTCACCCGCGGGCTTGGCGGCCAGGCATTCCTTCATGAAGGCCTTGCGCTCGTCGCCCTTCTTGTCCTTGGCCTCGGCGTTGCAGGCCTTCATCTTGTCTTGCTGGGGCGTGGCGTGCGCGCCCACGGCCAGGGCAGCACAGGTGATCAACAGAGCCAAACGCTTCATCGCAGGTCCTTCCTGAGGGGTGGTGGAGTTCAATCGATTCAAGCATGGCGCGTGCGGGCTGCCAAGCGGTGTTATGGGCTGTTTCAAGCGCGTCACGGCCGCATCACCGATGCCCGCTACAGGATGCGACGCGGGTGGTGCAAGGCTTCGTGCGCCGCGTGCAGCCGGCGCACCAGCACGCGGATGAAGCCGCGGTCGAAGCGGTGCTGGCATTCCGGGCTCAGCTGCCCGATGGACTCGGGTGTGAACGAGATGGTGGTGCACTCGCGGCTAACACGGATGTCGGTGCTGTGGCGGCGCAGGTCGGGGTTGGGCGCGAGGTACGCCATCTCGCCCACCGAGGTGCCGCGCCCGAGCGTGGCCACATGCTGCCCCTCGCGGAACACCTCCACCTCGCCCTGGGCAATGATGTGGAAGGTGTTGCCCTCCTGGCCGCGCTTGAACAAGGCATAGCCCTGCGGATAGCGTTTCCAGCGCGCACGCCGCACGACTTCCCACAACTGCACATCGCCGAACTCGGCAAAGAACTCCAACGAGCGCAGCAGGTTGAAGCGCTCGGAGTCGCGCACCTCGCCGAGGCGGTTCAGCGGCACCTGCTGGCTGGCCACCAGGCTGGACAACGCCTGGCCGAAGGCCTCCCAGTCGGGGTAGCGCTCGTGCGGGCTCTTGGCCAGCGCGCGCAGCACCACGGTGTTCAAGGCTTCGGTCACGCCGCCGCGCTGACCCAGCAACGGCAACGGCGGCTGGTGGTAGATCTGGTGCATCAGCGCCATCTGGTGCGGCGCATCGAAAGGCGGGCGGCCGCAGATCAGGTGGTACAGCACGGCGCCCAGCGCGTAAATGTCGGCCCGGCAGTCCACGTCGCCGCCCTCGATCTGCTCCGGCGGCATGTAGGCGAGCGACCCCACGCGGTGAATCTGGGTGGAGTCGGCATGCAGGTTCAGCGCCGAGCCGAAGTCACTCACCTTCACATCCACCACCTGGCCGGCTGCATCCAGCACGGCCAGCAGGTTGGCGGGCTTCACATCGCGGTGGATGACGCCCTGCCGGTAGACGTAGCCCAGCGCCATCGCGCACTTGAAGGCCAGTTCCACGATCTGGTCCAGCGGCAGCAGGCGGTCGCTGCGGCAGAAGTGCTTGAGCGTGACGCCCGGCACGTACTCCATCACCAGGTAGGGCGCGGCCTCTTCGGACACGGCGTCCAGGATGGACACGACGTTGGGGTGGTGCAGCCGACCGGCCAGCGCCGCCTCGGCACTGAAGAAGCGGTTGCTGAAGTCGCTGCTGGGGGCGTCCGGCGGGGGCGCCCAGGCGCGCAGCCGCTTGATGGCGACCTCCTGACCCTGGAACGGGTCGCGGGCCAGAAAGACATCACTGGTCGCGCCTTCGCCCAGGCGACGGATCACCTGGTAGCGGCCGATGTGGGAGGGCAGGTCTTCTGCGGGGGCACTCACGCGGGGCATGATACGGGCCGCCTGACGGAGCTTCGGCCCATGTTCTCCCACATCTACATCGGCACGCGCGACTTCGAGCGCGCCCTGGCCTTCTACCGCCCCCTGTTGGCGCTGCTGGGCGTGACCGAGCGCTTTTGCGACCCCGCCCAGGGCTGGGCGGGCTGGGAAAGCACGCCCGGGCCACGGCCGCTGCTGGTGCTGGGCCGGCCCTTCGAGGGCGAGCACGCGCCGGGCAATGGCCAGATGGTGGCGCTGCTGGCCTCGCACCGCGCCCTCGTCGACCAGGCCCACGCGCTGGCCCTGAGCCTGGGCGGCCGCTGCGACGGCCCGCCGGGCCCGCGCCCGCACTACCACGCGCACTACTACGGTGCCTATGTGCGCGACCCCGACGGCAACAAACTGGGCCTGGCCTGCCACACCGCCCCGGCCGACTGAGTCCACCGACCCGCCCGCCCATGCGTTCTGGCTGGACGGGGCCCGCCTCCTAAAATCCCGCCCATGATCCAAGCCAAGCAGGCGCTGCTCGCCGCACTCGCCGACTCTCTTCAGGAAATCGCCCCCGGCTCCAACGCCCCGGCGGCCTTTGAATCCCCCAAGCAGGCCGCGCACGGCGACTTCGCCTGCACGGCGGCCATGCAGTTGGCCAAGCCGCTCAAGGCCAACCCGCGCGAACTGGCCACGCGCCTGATCGCCGCGCTGGAGGCCAAGCCGGCCTTCCAGACCTGGGTGCAGTCGCTGGAGATTGCCGGCCCGGGCTTCATCAACATCCGCCTGAAGCCCGCCGCCAAGCAGGCCGTGGTGGCCGAGGTGCTGGCCGCCGGCGAGAAGTTCGGCCACCGCGCTCCGACCGACAAACACGTGATGATCGAGTTCGTGTCGGCCAACCCGACCGGCCCGCTGCACGTGGGCCACGCCCGCCAGGCCGCACTCGGCGACTCGCTGTGCTCCGTCTTCCAGAGCCAGGGCCACCAGGTCACGCGCGAGTTCTATTACAACGACGCGGGCGTGCAGATCGCGACGCTGGCCAACTCCACGCAGATGCGCCTGAAGGGCTTCAAGCCCGGTGACGCTGAGTGGCCCGAGGCCGCCTACAACGGCGACTACATCCAGGACATCGCCGACGCCTTCCTTCAGCGCGAAACCGTCAAGGCCGACGACCGCGAGTTCACCGCCTCGGGCGACGTGGACGACCTCGACAGCATCCGCCAGTTCGCCGTGGCCTATCTGCGCCACGAGCAGGACCTGGACCTGCAGGCCTTCGGCCTCAAGTTCGACAGCTATTTCCTCGAAACCAGCGTCTACAAGGGCGGCCAGCTGGAGAAGACGGTCGAGCGCCTGGTCGCCAGCGGCAAGACCTACGAAGACGGCGGCGCGCTGTGGCTGCGCACCACCGACTACGGTGACGACAAAGACCGCGTGATGCGCAAGAAGGAAGGGGGCTTCACCTACTTCGTGCCCGACGTGGCGTATCACATCAACAAGTTCGAGCGCGGCTACACGCAGTGCATCAACATCCAGGGCACGGACCACCACGGCACCATCGCCCGCGTGCGCGCCGGCCTGCAAGCGGTGGACCTGGGCATCCCGCAGGGCTTTCCCGACTACGTGCTGCACAAGATGGTCACCGTCATGAAGAACGGCGAGGAGGTCAAGATCTCCAAGCGCGCCGGCTCCTACGTGACGCTGCGCGACCTGATCGACTGGACCAGCCGCGACGCGGTGCGCTTCTTCCTGATCAGCCGCAAGGCCGACACCGAGTTCGTGTTCGACGTCGACCTCGCACTCAAGCAGAACGACGAGAACCCGGTGTTCTATGTGCAGTACGCGCATGCCCGCATCTGCTCCGTCATCCGCAAGTGGGGCGGCGACCTGTCCAGCCCGGCCGACCTGAGCCTGCTGACCGCGCCGACCGAGGAGGCGCTGATGCTCAAGCTCGCTGCCTACCCGGACATGCTCACCGGCGCGGCCGCTGGCATCGCCCCGCACGACGTGGCCTTCTACGCCCGCGACCTGGCCGGCGCCTACCACTCCTACTACGCGGCCGAACGCGTGCTGGACCAGACCCCCGAGCTGAGCCGTGCCCGCGTCGCCCTGCTGCAGGCCACCCGCCAGGTGCTGGCCAATGCGCTGGGCATGCTGGGCGTGAGCGCCCCTGAACAAATGAGCCGCGACACTGCGGACACCACGGAAACCTCGGAGAGCGAATGACTGCTGCGTCCAAACCTGCCGGCCAGAAGAACCAGAAGGGCGGCTTCGTTCTGGGGCTGATCGTCGGCCTGCTGGTCGGCCTGGCCATTGCCCTGGGTGTGGCGCTGTACATCACCAAGGTGCCCATTCCCTTTGTGAACAAGGTGCCCCAGCGCACCGCTGAGCAGGACGCCGCCGAGGCCGAGCGCAACAAGAACTGGGACCCGAACGCCCCGCTGGCCGGCAAGGCCGCCCGCAGCGCCAGCGGCGTGGTGAACCCGCCTGCCGCCACCGGCACGGCCCCGGCCACGCCGGCCCCGACCGCCGCCACCACCGCACCCGCTCCGGCCCCGTCGGCCAGCACGGCCGCGCCCGCCCCGGCGCCTGCGGCCAAACCGGCTGCCGCCAAGGCGGACGCCCCGGCGGCCTCTGCCCCAGCCGCCACCGCGCCGCAGGCTGCAGCAGCGGGCGCCGATGGCTACGTGTACTTCGTGCAGGCCGGCGCCTTCACCCGCCCCGAAGACGCGGAATCCCAGAAGGCCAAGCTGGCCATCCAGGGTTTCACCGCCAAGGTCATGGAGCGGGAGCAGAACGGCCGCACCGTGTACCGCGTGCGCCTGGGCCCGTCGGACACCCGGGAAGCCGCCGAAGACCTGCAACGCAAGATTGAGGGGGCTGGCTTCGAGGCCAACCTCGTTCGTGTACAACGCTGACCGCACCCCGTACTGAAGGATGACTGCCGCCATGAAGCGCCGTGATTTCTCTGCCCTGCTCGCCTCGGCCCCGGCCCTGGGCGCCACCGGTTCGGCCCTGGCCCAAGGCGGCCCGGTCGAAGGCCGCAACTACCAGGTCATCAACCCGCCGCTGAGCACCACGCCCGGCAAGATCGAGGTTGTGGAGTTCTTCTGGTACGGCTGCCCGCACTGCTACGCCTTCGAGCCCGCCGTGGAAGCCTGGGCCAAGCAGCTGCCCGCCGATGTGGCCTTCCGCAAGGTGCACGTGGCCTTCCGCGCCAACGTCAAGATCCACCAGCGCATGTTCTACGCGCTGGAAGCCCTGGGCAAAGAAGCCGCCGCCCGCCCCGCCATCTTCAACGCCATGCACCAGCAAGGCCTGGGGCTGGATGACGCCAAGGAGCAAGCCAAGTTCCTGAGCCCGCTGGGCATCGACCCGGTGAAGTACCAGGAGGCCTACAACTCCTTCGGCGTGGCCACCAAGTGCTCGCAGGCCGAAAAGCTGTCCGAGGCCTACCGCATCGACGGCGTGCCCATGCTGGGCGTGGCCGGCCGCTTCCTGACCTCGCCCGGCCAGGCCGGTGTGGGCCTGGGCCAGCGCCTGCCCGAGCATGAACTGGGCGCCCGCGCGCTGCAGATCACCGACTTCCTCATCCAGCGCGCGCGGAACAAGGCATGAGCGCCGCGCCGGGCCGCCCCAAGCACGCGCCCTCCCACCTGACGGCTCCGGCCGTCAGGCCGAAGGGTGCCGTCGTGACTCGCCGCCACGCCACCGCCGCACTGATCGCGGCGGGTTTCGGTCCGGCCGCCTGGGCCCAAGGCACCCCGGTGGAAGGCAAGCACTACGTGCGCCTCGGTCAGCCCCTGCCCAGCACGCCGGGCAAGATCGAGGTCATCGAGTTCTTCTTCTACATGTGCCCGCACTGCAACGCGTTCGATCCGTTGCTGGAAGCCTGGGTGCACCAGCTGCCGGCGGATGTGAGCTTCCGACGCGTGCCGGTGGGCCAGCAGCTGATGTTGAAGCTGCACCAGCGCATGTTCTACGCGCTGGAGGCGATGGGCGCCATGACACCCCAGGTGCACAGCGGCATCTTCAACGCCTTCCACCGCGGGGGCGTGCAAGCCACGGATGAAGCCGCCGTGACGGCCCTGGTGGGCCAGCTGGGCGTGGACACCGCCAAGTTCAAGCAGGCCTTCAACTCCTTCGGCATCCAGGCCAAGGTGCAGCAGGGCAGCAAGCTGGCCGAGCTGGCCGGCGCCCAGGAAGTGCCGGCCCTGGTGGTAGGCGGCCGCTGGCGCACCAGCCCCAGCCTGGCCGGCACACCAGGCCAGAGCGAAGCCACGCAAGGCCAGCAGGCCCTGGCCGTGGCCAGCCAGCTGCTGAAGCTGGCGCGGGCTTGAACGATTCCTGACAGGCTTGCCGCGAGGGAAAGCCTGAGCGGCACGGCAGGCCCCTAGAATGGCCTGCAACTTCCGTGCCGCCATGTCCCGCCACCTGATCTCCTTCGTTCCCGTGCTTGCCCTGGCGCTGGCGCTGCCGGCCGCCCAGGCCGAGAAGGCCGACCGGCTCAAGCCCTTCATCTTCACGCAGGAAAAGCTGGGGCGCGTCGACGCCGTGAACCAGCGCACCGAGCTGCTGGGCAACGTGGTCATCACCAAGGGCAGCCTGCTGCTCAAGGCCGAAAAGGTCGACATGCAGGAGACCCGCGAGGGCTACCACCAGGCGTTCGCCACCGGGGCTCCGGGCCAGCCGGTGAGCTTCCGCCAGGCGCGCGACGTGCCGGGGGAGTCCATCGAAGGCGTGGCCAATCAGCTGGAGTACGACACCCGCACCGAGACCGTGCGCTTCATCGGCAACGCCACCGTGCGGCGCCTGCGCGGCGCGGCCGTGGCGGAAGAAGTGACCGGCGCGGTCATCGTGTACGACAGCCGCACCGAAGTGTTCACGCTGGAAGGCGGCAGCACCTCGCCCAACCCGAACGGCCGCACCCGCATCGTCATGATGCCGCGCGTGCAGCCGGGCGACGACGCCGCGTCGGCCCCGCCGGCCAGCCTGCCGCTGAAGCCGTCCACCACGCTGCAACCGGGCAAGCCCTCGTGATGAGCGCGGCAGCGGTCAGCCCCGCGAACACCGCCGCGGCCTGCGGCAGCCGCCTGGAGGCCGAAGGCCTGGCCAAGAGCTACGGCGTGCGCCGCGTGGTGAAAGACGTGCACGTGCGCGTGGACTGCGGCGAGGTGGTGGGCCTGCTCGGCCCCAACGGCGCCGGCAAGACGACCAGCTTCTACATGATCGTGGGCCTGGTGCGCTCGGACGCCGGCGTCATTCGCATCGACGGCGCCGAAGTGCAGCGCCTGCCCATCCACCAACGCGCGCGCCTGGGCCTGTCCTACCTGCCGCAGGAAGCGTCCATCTTCCGCAAGCTCACGGTGGAGCAAAACATCCGCGCGGTGCTGGAGTTGCAGCAAGACGACGCCGGCCGCCCGCTGTCCAAGGCGCGCATCGACGAACTGCTGAATGGCCTGCTGCACGACCTGTCCATCGACAGCCTGCGCGACAGCCCGGCCCCGGCCCTGTCCGGCGGCGAGCGCCGACGGGTGGAAATCGCCCGCGCCCTGGCCACCCAGCCGCGCTTCATCCTGCTGGACGAGCCTTTCGCCGGCGTGGACCCGATCGCGGTGCTGGAGATCCAGCGCATCATCGGCTTCCTGAAGGCGCGCGGCATCGGCGTGCTGATCACCGACCACAACGTCCGCGAGACGCTGGGCATCTGTGACCGGGCCTACATCATCAGCGAAGGGGCCGTGCTGGCCGAAGGCATGCCCGACGAGATCGTGGCCAACGCCGACGTGCGCAAGGTCTACCTCGGCGAAAACTTCAAGATGTGACGCCATGAGCCCCTCGTCCAGCCTTGCCCCGCTGAACGCGGGCCAGTCTGACCGGTCTTGCAGACCGCGCCGCGCCCTGGGTCGCGGCCCTTCGGCAGGCACATGCCGCCCCCCGGGCGCCATGTGTCCAGCCTCAGCCCCCGAGGGGACGGCGATGCTTGCGGCATGGAGCCGCAAGCACATCGCCCTGGCGGGCCGGCTTGGGCGCGGCCCGGCGCTCGGCCCGCGAAACCTTCATCGCGACGTTGCACCATGAAGCAGACCCTCCAGGTCCGCCTCAGTCAGCACCTGGCGCTGACCCCCCAGCTGCAACAGTCCATCCGGCTGCTGCAGCTGTCCACGCTGGAGTTGCACCAGGAAGTGGAGCAGATGCTAGCCAGCAACCCGTTGCTGGAGACGGAGGAGGAATTCAGCGTCAGCACGCCGGAACTCGCCACCAACGCCCCGGCCGACAGCACCGGCAGCGACAACACGCCCGAAGGCGGCGAGCCGGAAGCCGCCGAGCTCAGCGGTGACGACTTCGGCGGCACCGAGCGCGACGACTGGGAAAACGGCACCGAGCGCGACGACTTCGACGGCATCCGCGAGCTGCCCTCCAGCAGCGGCAGTGCCAGCGGCGACGACGACGGCGAGCGCGAGAGCCAGGAGTCGGCCGAACTCACGCTGGCCCAGCACCTGGCGCAACAACTGGCCGGCCACCACCTGTCGGCCGAAGACCGCGCGGTGCTGCAGTTGCTGATCGAGTCGCTCAACGAAGACGGCTACCTCGAAGACCCGCTGGAAGACATCGCGGCCGGCTTTGCCGAGGACGAGGAAGAGCGCGAGGAGTTGCTGGACCGCCTGCGCTTTGCGCTGCGGCTGCTGCAAAGCCTGGAGCCTGCGGGCATCGGCGCGGCCAACTTGTCCGAGTGCCTGGTGCTGCAGCTGCGCGCGCTGCCCAAGAGCCCGGCGCAGGTGATTGCCATCCTGATCTGCAAGGGTCATCTCGAACTGCTGGCCAAGCGCGACATGCGCCGGCTGATGGCCGAGACCGGCGCCGACGAAGCGCTGCTGCGCGAGGCGCAGGCGCTGATCACGCAACTCGAGCCCAAACCCGGGCGGCGCTTTGCACAAGGCGCGGCCGCGGCCATCGTGCCGGACGTCATCGTGCGCAAGGTGGGGCGCGAGTTCCGCGTGATGCTCAACCCCGAGGTGGCGCCCAAGCTGCGCATCAACGAGCTCTACGCCAACGCGCTGCGCGCCACGCGCGGCGGCATCAGCAACTCGCCGCTGGGCGGGCAGCTGCAGGAGGCGCGCTGGTTCATCAAGAACATCCAGCAGCGCTTCGACACCATCCTGCGCGTCAGCACCGCCATCGTGGAGCGCCAGCGCGGCTTCTTCACCCACGGCGAGCTGGCCATGAAGCCGCTGGTGCTGCGCGAGATTGCCGACGAACTCGGCCTGCACGAAAGCACGATCTCCCGCGTCACCACCGCCAAGTACATGGCCACGCCCTGGGGCACCTTCGAGCTGAAGTACTTCTTCGGTTCGGGCCTGAGCACGGAAGCCGGCGGCGAGGCGTCCAGCACTGCCGTGCGGGCGTTGATCAAGCAGTTCGTGGCCGCGGAAGACACCAAGAAGCCGCTGTCTGACAGCGCGCTGGCCGCCATGCTGGAGGAACAAGGC
Organism: Pelomonas baiyunensis; assembly: GCF_043555935.1. NCBI lineage: Bacteria > Pseudomonadati > Pseudomonadota > Betaproteobacteria > Burkholderiales > Sphaerotilaceae > Roseateles > Pelomonas baiyunensis. The sequence continues at coordinate 343,793 of NZ_JBIGIB010000004.1, forward strand.
ATCCAGTGCGCGCGGCGCACGGTGGCCAAGTACCGCGAAGGCATGAAGATCGCCCCGGCGAACCTGCGCAAGGCGCTGTAAGCCGCCTCGGGCTGCGGCCCAAACGAGAAAAACTCCCGAACCCCGCCGTTGCGCGCCAAACGCCGCGCTTGCGCTGACCCGAGCAGGCGCGGAGACTCCGCTTCGCGATGCGGTTAGTCCCTGTGACGGAACCGTTCGCAGACCGCCTCGGAACCCCAGCAGTCCGGCGTGAAGTCCGAGCCGAGGCGTCGACCCCGTTCTGGCACCCATCATTCAGGGAGTTTGAAGATGCCCGTTCTCGCACGTCGCTCCTGGCTGGCGCTGGCCGCCGCCGCTGGCCTGTTCACCTGCATCCAGGCGTCCGCCTCGCTGCCTGCCGAGCTGCAAGCCAAGGTGGACAAGAGCAAAGCCAAGCTCGTGGCCCTGGCGGCCGACCCGGCCATGGTGGCCGCCGTGAAGGAAGCCAATGCCAAGGGCGACCCCGGCATGAGCAATGGCAAGTGGGTGGACCTGCCAGACACCGATCCCTTCATCCAGACGCTGCTCAAAACCAAGACCAGCCGGCAGATTGCCGACTGGGAGGCCAAGGACGACACCATCAACAAGCTGGTGCTGCGGGATCACAAGGGCAATCTGGTCGCGGCCAGCGTGCGCCCGCTGATCTGGAACAACGTGGCCCGCCCGGTGTTCGCACAGGCCATCAAGGGCCAGGCCTGGGCGGCCGAAGAGGTCAAGCCGGACCCGTCCACCCAGGTGCCCAGCGTGCAGCTGTCGGCCCCGGTGCTGGACGGCGGCAAGCCCATCGGCGTGCTGCACAGCGCCGTGACGGCCAAGTAAGGCGCCCCGGCCGCGCCGCGGCCCGACCCTGACCCCATCCGGCCCGCTCGCGTGGCCGGCACAGATTCCTCCCGAGGAAAGGATGCCGTGATGCTCACCTCGTTGAAAGTGGGCCCACGCCTAGTGCTGGGCTTTGCCCTGGTGCTGGCGCTGCTGGGCATTGACAGCATGTTGGCCCTGAGCCGCCTGGCCGCGTTGAAGGCCGACTTGGCCGCCGTGACCGGCGAGGCGCCCGAGCGCCTGGCCAGCAAGTTGCGTGACCTGGCGCGCTACCAGAGCGTGACGATCCGCGACGTCATCATGCAGGACGACATGGCCTTCAAGAAGAAGGAGTTCGACCTGATGAAGGCCGCGCGGCAGGACTACGACAAGACCGCGCAAACGCTGGCCGGCATGGTGCAGGACGAGCCCGCCCGCGCTGCCCTGGCCCGCGCCGCGACTGCGCTGGCCGGCACGAAGGGCCTGATCGAGAAGATCGTGGACCTGACCATGAACGACGACATGGCCGGCGCCTCGGCCATGGTGCGCGACCAGTTGCGCCCCGCCCAGCAGGCCCACGTGCAGGCGCTGGATGCGGTGATCGAAACCATCCAGGCCGCGTCCCACGAACGCGACCTTGCGGCCACGTCGGCCTACCGCACGTCGGTGGCGTTGATCATCGGCCTGTCCCTGGCGGCGCTGGCCGTGGGCGCGGTGGTGGCCTGGCGCATCCAGCTCAGCATCACGCGGCCGCTGGCGGAGGCGGTGTCGGTGGCGCAGTCCATCGCCGAGGGCGATTTGTCGCGCGAGATCCGCATGCAGTCGGGCGACGAGGTGGGGCGGCTCATGCAGGCGCTGGCCGCCGTGAACACCGACCTGAGCCGCATCATGCTGGAGGTGCGCACGGCGGCCGACACCATGCAGACGGCCACGCTGGAAATCGCCGCCGGCAACACCGACCTGAGCCAGCGCACCGAGCAGCAGGCTGCCAACCTGGAGGAGACCGCCTCGTCCATGGAAGAGCTGACCGCCACGGTGCGCAACACGGCCGACACGGCGCAGAGCGCGTCCGACCTGGCCCGCAACGCCAGCACCGCGGCCGACCGCGGCGGCCAGGTGGTGAGCCGGGTGGTGGACACCATGCAGGCGATTTCGCAGAGCTCGCGCAAGATCACCGACATCATTGGCGTCATCGACGGCATTGCGTTCCAGACCAACATCCTGGCGCTCAACGCCGCGGTGGAAGCCGCGCGGGCCGGCGAGCAGGGGCGCGGCTTCGCGGTGGTGGCCGGCGAGGTGCGCAGCCTGGCGCAACGCTCGGCCGAGGCCGCCCGCGAGATCAAGTCGCTGATCGGCGCCAGCATGGAGAACGTCGAGAACGGCAGCACGCTGGTGGCCGATGCCGGCAGCACCATGACGGACATCGTGGGGCAGGTGCAGAAGGTCAGCCGGCTGATCGACGAGATCAGCCAGGCCACGGTGGAGCAGACCCGCGGGCTGGCTCAGATCAACGAGGCCGTCACGCAGCTGGACCAGATGACCCAGCAGAACGCCGCGCTGGTGGAAGAAAGCGCCGCGGCGTCAGGCAGCCTCAGCCAGCAGGCCGAACGGCTGGTGGGCACGGTGGGCATCTTCCGCCTGCGCAACGCCTGAGCCGGCGGGAGGCGGGCGGGGTCTCGCCCGGAGGCCGGCCGGTGGCGGGTCAAGCCGCGTCAGCGCTGGACCCCAGCGCCGCCTTGCGCCACGCCCGGGGCGACTCGCCCGTGTGCGCCCGGAAGGCGCGTGACAGCGCCGCCTCGCCGCCGTAGCCCACCTCGGCCGCCAGGTGCTTGAGCGCGCGGCCCTCGCGCAAGCCCTTCTGCACCAGGCCGATCCGCCAGCGCTGCAGGTAGGCGCCGGGCGTGCAGCCCACCACGTCCCGAAAGGTGTTGGCAAACACCGTGCGTGACAAGCCCGCCGCCTCGGCCAACGCCTCCAGCGGCCAGTCGCGCTGCGGGGCTTCGTGCATCGCCACCAAGGCCCCGCGCAGCCGCGGGTGCGACAGGCCCGCGAGCAGCCCCGACTGCAGGCGCCCCAGCGTCATCAACTCGCGCAGCACCCAGATCAACAGCACCTCGAACAGCCGGTCCAGCATCAGCTGCCGGCCGCAATGGCTGGCCTCAGCCTCGGCAAACAGCTGCGCCAGCACCGGCTGGCATTGCGGCACGGCAGCCAGCGGCAGGCAGACGCAGTCGGGCAGCGCGGCAGCGATCGGGTGGCTGGCCTCGCCCTCGAACGCCATGTGCGCGCACAGGAACTGCGCGCCGCAGTGCGGGTCGGTCACGAAGCGGTGCGGCAGCGGGCGTGGGTACAGCAGCAGGCTGGGCTCGGTCAGCCGCAGCGGCTCGGCCGCGCCGGCGTTGTAGACGGCCACCCCGCCCTCGCGCACCAGGTGCAACTGCCCCCGCCCGGCCTGGGGCTCCAGGCTGTTCACCCCACACAGTGGCCCGGCCTGGAAGGCCTCTGCCCGCACGGCGAAGTGGCGGAAGAGCGCGGCAAGTCGATCGGCCATGGTCAGCCACCCCGTACCAAATGCAAAGTCGAACGAACTTTAAGGCATCTTCAGTTCCGCATGGGCGCGCACAGTTCGTCCTGTCGCAAGACGGTTCAGTCACCCCCCTGGAGATCCACATGAACGCTTTCACCCGCCTCGCCCTCGCCGCCACCATCGCCCTCGGTGGCGCAGCCGCCCAGACCATTGCCGTGGCCGCACCGGCTGCCCCCCAGGCCGCCATCGCCAGCCCCTTCGTGGCGGCCAACGACGGCACGCCGCTGTACGTGAAGGACTGGGGCCCCAAGGACGGCCCGGTCGTGGTGTTCAGCCACGGCTGGCCGTTGAACGCCGACAGCTGGGAGTCGCAGATGCAGTTCCTGGCCGAGCGCGGCTACCGCGTCATCGCGCACGACCGCCGCGGCCACGGCCGCTCGGGCCAGCCCTGGGCGAACAACACGATGGACCAATACGCCGACGACCTGGACGCCGTGCTGCGCGCCAAGGGCGTGACGCGCGCCACGCTGGTGGGCTTTTCCACCGGCGGCGGCGAGGTGGCCCGCTACATCGGCCGCCATGGCACGGCACGTGTGGCCAAGGTGGCGTTCGTGAGCGCGGTCACGCCCATCATGGGCGCCAGCCCCACCAACCCGAACGGCGTGCCCGAGGCGGTGTTCAACACGCTGCGCCAGGCGTCGCTCGACAACCGCGCCCAGCTCTACAAAGACATCGCCAGCGGCCCGTTCTTCGGCTTCAACCGCCCGGGCGCCAAGACGTCCAGCGGACTGGTGGACAGCTTCTATGTGCAGGGCATGCAGGCCGGCGCCAAGGCCACGTACGAAAGCATCGAAGCCTTCTTCCACTCCGACTTCCGTGAGGACCTGAAGAAGGTCAACGTGCCGACGCTGGTGATCCACGGCACGGACGACCAGGTCGTGCCCATCGACACCACCGGCCGCGCCACGGCCCAGCTGGTGAAGGGCGCCCGCCTGATCGAGTACGCCGGCGGCTCGCACGGCATCACCGACACGCACAAGGACCGCCTGAACCAGGACCTGCTGGACTTCATCAGCAAGTGATCCTCGGAGGCCGGGCCGATTGCGGGACGAGCGCCGGGCCGCCCCACGCCGGCCCGCCTCTGGCGATGTGCTTGCGGCTCGACGCCGCAAGCATCGCCGCCCCCTCGGGGGGCTGAGGCCGGACACATGGCGCCCGGTGGGCGGCATGTGCCTGCCGAAGGGGCGCAGCGGGAGCTGCGGCGCGGTCTGCAAGACCGACCAGGTGCGCCCGCGTTCAGCGAGGCGCGACTGGGCGAGGGGCTCAGTCCTTCGATGGGCCAGTCTCCGGCGCCAGCGGCTCGAACACGAAGCGCATGCCGCGCGTGTAGCTCTCGGCCTTGGTGCCGGCATGGCGCTCGCCGTCGATGGTGCGGTTCTGGAACACCAGGCCCGGGTGCTTCAACGTGGGCAACAGCGCCTGGTAGCGCTGGATGCCGGCCAGGAAGCCGGGCCATTCGTACTCGGCGCCCGTCACGTACAGCCGCGCGTGGAGGGGCTTGCCGGTGGCGGCGTAGGCCTGGGCCTGGCCGATGATCCAGTCACCGCCCGCCACCACGGCCGGGCTGGCGGCGATGTAGCCCTGGAACAGCCCGGGCTTGGCGTACATCGCATGCAGCGCAAACAGGCCGCCCAAGGAACTGCCGGCCAGAAAGCGCTGGGCGGGGTCGGCGCGGTAGTCACGCTCCACCAGCGGCAGCACCACCTGTTCCAAGGTGGCCAGAAACTGGTTGGCATGGCCCGACTCGGCCTTCTCGTTCGGCAGGCGCACGGGTGACAAATCCCACAGCCGCAGCGCGTCGTAGTCGAGCCCGTCGCCGGCATAGCCCAGGCCGACGATGATGAATTCAGGCACCACGCGGTCGTAGACGAGATTGCCGTACGAGGCCACCAGCGTTGCGAAGTCCCAATAGGCGTCGGTCACGTACAGCACCGGGTAGCGCCGCTGGGGCTGCGACGCAAACGACGCGGGCAGGTGCACGTGCAACTGATAGCTGCGGCCTTGGGCGGTGGGCGGCAACACGCGCAGCACCGTGTCGGGCAGGCGGTGCGGCGGGTCCACCCGCACCGGGTCGGCAGCCTGGGCCTGCCAGGCGGTCCACATCAAGGCCAGGGTCGAAACCAGTCGCTTCATCGCATGCAGACGCAGGTTGGACAACGCTGTCCAGTGTAGGCGCGGCGACAATCCGGCCGGTGAGCCTGCCCAACAAACTGTTCCTCTTCGTTCCCTGCCCCGCCGGTGTCGAGCCGCTGCTGGAGGCCGAACTCAAACGCTTCCTGCCCCCGGGCGTGCGCAGCAAAGTGGAAGCCCTGCGCGGCGGCTGCGGCCTCGTCGGCGGCGCTGACGATGTGATGCGCATCAACCTCGAGAGCCGCCTCGCCCAGCGCGTGCTGGTGGAAATCATCGAAGGCCCCTACCGCCACGAAGACGACCTGTACTCGCTGGCCCGCCGCGTGGACTGGCGCGACTGGCTCACGCCCAAGCACACGCTTCGCATCGACGTGACCGCCCAGCGCTCGCCGCTGAAGAGCCTGAACTTTGCGGCCCTGCGCATCAAGGACGCGATCTGCGACCAGCTGCGCGAGCACACCGGCGAGCGCCCCAGCGTGGACACGCATTCGCCCGACCTGCCCGTGGTGCTGCACGTGGGCCCCGAGCGCGCCGCGCTGTACGTGGACACCTCGGGCGAGCCGCTCTTCAAGCGCGGCTGGCGCATCGACAAGGGCGACGCCCCGCTGAAGGAAACCCTGGCTGCCGCCATGCTGGCCGCCGCCGACTGGCGCGGCACGCCCGAGCAGGGCGGCGCACTGCACGACCCCTGCTGCGGCTCCGGCACCATCCCCATCGAGGCGGCCCTCATCGCCTGCGACTCGGCACCCGGCCTGCAGCGCCGCTTCGCCTTCGAGCGGCAACTGCCCTTCGCCACGCCGGCCATGAAAACCGCGTGGGGCGAGATGACGCAGGCCGCCCGCGCCCGCATCCACCCGCCGGCCGTGCCCATCTACGCGAGTGACGTGGCCTTCCGCATGGTCGACTTCGCGCGCCGCAACGCCGAGCGCGCGGGCGTGGCGCAGTACATCCAGTTCAACGGCGGCGACGCGCTGGAGCGCCCGGCCCCCAAACTGCCCGACGGCCTGCCCGGCGCCATCGTCATGAACCCGCCGTACGGCGAGCGCATCGAGGTGCGCGGCAAGGCCGCGATGACGCGCGATGCCCGCGGCTCCGAGGAGCTGGACGCGGGCGACGACTTCTTCCCGCGCCTGGCGGCGCACTGGAAGCGCCAGTACACCGAGAACCCGGCCGGTTGGACCGCCTGGATGCTGACGCCCGACATGAAGCTGCCCAGCAAGATGCGGCTGAAGGAAACCCGCCGCGTGCCGATGTGGAACGGCCCCATCGAATGCCGGCTGTTCCGCTTCGACCTCATCAAGGGCTCGGCGCGCAAGCCGGCCGAAGGCGATGCGGTGGCGTGACGCGATCACGGCAGCGGTGCTGGCGGCCGCCTGCGGCCTGGCCAGCGCCACGCCTTGCACCCTGGTGTTCGGCCAGGGCCGCAACCCCACGCTGAAGGGCGGCCCCGACTGGGACACGCTCAATCAACAGTTCAATGCCGCCATCAGCCAGGCGCTGGACGCCGCCGGCCGCCGCGTCATGCCCCTGACGGCGGACAGCGTGCAAGCCGACCCCGAGGCCGCTGCACTCGCACTGCTGCGCGAAGCCGACCGCCTGGGCTGCGCCACGCTGGCCGAGACCAATGTGTTCGCCGACGAACAAGACACCCTGGTGCTGCGCCTGCGCGTCTACCCCCTGCTGCCCACCCTGGGCCCGGGCGGCACCCTCACCGGCCTGCGCATCGGCGCGCCGGTGTTCATCACCCAGCGCGAGTTCGCGTTGAAGGCCCTGCTGCGCCTGAAGCTGGACGCCACCGGCCAGCAGTTGGCGGCCGAGTACTTGCAGCACGACCGGCGCTGAGCGTCCCCGTCAAAGTTGCGGATGTGGGCAGGTGCGCACACGCGAACACTGCGGCCGGCGCCACGTGGCGCGACAACGGAGCCCTCCCGATGAAGATGCAACTCTGGATCCGCGCTGCGCTGCTGGCCGCAGCCCTACCGGCGCACGCCAAATTCGTGAACCAACCCACCCCGGTGGTCAGCCCCGCGGCGCCCGCCACGGCCACCTGGGAGTTCGGCGGCTATGGCAACTACGGCCGAGATGGCAGCTCAAGCATCCTGTACGAGCGCGAGCAGCACACTTGGACGCTCAACCTACCCGCCACGATGGCGCCTGGTTCCTACTTGCTCAGCGTGTGGCTGGCGGCAGATGACACCTACAGCCGGCCTGAGTCCAGCTACCTCACCAGCATCCAAATCAACGGCAACACGCCCCTCGTGATCAACGGCCTGGCCCACGGCACGCCGTTTGGAACCCGCTTCACCAATTGGACCCAAGTGAACCTGCCGGTCAGCACCCTGGGCGCCAGCTTTGACTTGACCATCGCCAACGGGAAGACCAGCGCGAACTGGATCGCCATCGACAAAGTCCAGGTCAGCGCCGTGCCCGAGCCTGGCGCGGTCACGTTGTGGGCCCTGGGCGGGCTCGCCCTGCTGCCGGCCTTGCGCCGCCGTCCCCCCCGCTGACTCGCGTCAACGGGCGCGAGAACCGCGCGACGGCCCCCACGCCAGCGCTGCCAGGGCCAGCGCACACAGCGACAGCGGCACCAGGCTCGCCCAGTTCATCCACTGCCAGCCGCCGGTCGTCACCAGCGCGCCGGAGGAGAACGAGGTCAGCGTCATGGTGGCGTAGACGCCGGTGTCCAGCAGGCCCTGGGCACGGGTTTTCTCCTCGGGGCGGTAGGCCTGCGTGAACAGCGTGGTGCCGCCGATGTAGAGGAAATTCCAGCCCACGCCGAGCAGCAGCAAGGCGCCCAGGAAGTGCGGCAGGTCCTGGCCTGACAGCGCGAACACCACGCAGCCCAGGTTCAACGCGACACCCAGCGCCATCACGCGCAGCACACCCATCCGGCGGATCAGCCCGCCCGTGAAAAAGCTGGGCACGAACATGCCCAGCACGTGCCACTGCAGCACCAGGCCCGCGTCGGCGAACGGCAGGCCGCACTGGCCCATGGCTATCGGGGTGGCGGCCATCAAGAGGTTCATGACGCCGTACCCGAGCGCACTGGCCGCCAGCGCCACGAGGAACACCGGCTGGCGCAGCAACTCGCCGCTGGGGCGGCCACCCGCCCCCGGCGCCGGCTGCACCAGCGGCGGGAACTCGATGCGCGACATCAGCAGCGCCCCGGCCACCGCCACGCCCATCAGCATCAGGTAGGCCCCGGCAAACGGCGCCACCAGCCACTGCTTGCTGGCGCCGGCCAGCCACGGGCCCAGCACCGCGCCCAGGCAGCCGCCGCCCAGCACCCACGAGATCGCCGACTCCCGCTGCGACGGCGGCACCAGCTCGGTGGCGGCGAACCGGTACAGCGCCGCGCCGGCGTTGTAGTAACCGGCCATCAAGGTGGCCCCCACGACACCCCAGAACTGCTGGTTCAGCACGCTCCACAGCGCCACGCCGCAGCTGACGAACGCCACCGCCAGGCCGATCAGGAAGGCCCGCTGGCGGCCGAAGCGCAGCTGGTGGCGGCCCACCCAGCGCGCCATCAAGGCGCCGCCGGCCACGTAGGCGCAGATGGGCAGCGTGGCCATCCACGGCCGCGGCGCCAGGGCCAGGCCCACCAGGCCGTTGATGGCCATGAAGCAAATGTTGTTGGTGAGAAACAGGCCCTGCACCAGCACCAGCAGGGCCAGGCGGCGGTTCATGACAGCGCCAGCCAGGACATCACCGCCAGCGGTGCCGTGTCGGCCCGCAGCACCCGGGGGCCCAGGCTCACCGCCGCGAGGCCATAGCCGTGCGCGGCCGCCACTTCGGCGTCGCTCAGGCCGCCTTCCGGCCCGCTCAGGAACAGCGCCCGCGCCTGTGCGAACGGGGCCAGGGGCTGCGCGGCACGCGGGCTGAGCACACCGCGCCATTCGTCCGGGTCCGGCGGCAGCGTGGCCAGCCACGTTGCCAGCGGCTGCACCGGGTCCACACGCATCGGCACGGTGCGGCCGCACTGCTCGGCCGCAGCAATCGCCACGCCTTCCCAGTGCGCGCGCTTCTTCTCGGCGCGGTCGCCGTTCAGGCGCAGCACCGAGCGTTCGCTCATCAGCGGCACCAGGCGCGCGGCACCCAGCTCGGTGGCCTTCTCGACGATGAAGTCCATGCGGTCGTTGGCCGGCATCACCACCGCCAAGGTGACGGCGCGGATCAATTCCCGCGCCGGCTGAGTCGAGGTTCCCAGGCGCACCCGCACCTCGCTGCGCCCCATGGCCGTGACCTCGGCCTGCCACTCGGGGCCGGTGCCATCGAACAGGGTGATCGCATCGCCCGGCTGCATGCGCAGCACCTGCACATGGCGGGCCGCGCCGGGCGGCAGCGCAAAGTCGCCCTCGGCGGGCGTCAGCGGAACATCAACGTAGAAGCGGGGCAAGGCAGGGCTCGGCAAACAGGGCGAGCCGCAAGTGTCCCTCAGCGAAGCCCCAGGGCCTCGCGCACGGCGGCGGCAGCGTCCTCGCCCTTGGCCTTCTGCACCCGCTCCACCAGTTGCAAGGCCAGCGCCTGCAAGGCCGGCAGGCTGTCGGCCCGCTCCACCTCCAGCGCAAACGCGTAGCCCTTGAACGGGCCCAGCAGCTTGGTGGCCTGGCCACTGAGGTAGGTGTAGAGCGCCGCGCGGTCCAGCAGCGGCGAGTGGCCCGCAGAAGCCGACGCGGCCGGCGCGGCGGAGGACGGGGCCGCCGCCGGCGCTGCGGGTGCTGCGGGCACGGCCGGCGGGGCGGCCGGGGCCGGGTGAGATGCGGCGTGTGCGGCGTGTGCGGCATGGGCCGCGGCCGGGCCGCCTGCCAAGGCCACCAGCCCGTGCTGCCACAGGGTCTGGAAATCGGCGTCGGTGGCGCCCGCCACCAGGCTCACCCACTCGGCCGCGGGTTTGGTGGCGTCCAGCACGAGCAGCAGGTTGCGCGCGGTGCGCGACAGCGGCAGTGCGCGGGCGCGAATCTCGGCGCGGCCGGCTTCAGTCTTGGCGTACAGGTTGAACACGGTGTCGTGCCTCGCCCGCGTACGGTGTCACCGCCTGCGGGCTGGTCGGGCCGGCTGTATCAGCTCTTGTCCCGCAGCTCCCTGCGCAGAATCTTGCCCACGGGCGTCTTGGGCAGTTCGGTGCGGAATTCGACGATCTTGGGTCGTTTGTAGCCGGTCAGGTTGGCTTCGCAATAGGCCCGCACGTCGGCCTCACTGACATTCGGGTCTTTCTTCACGATGACCACCTTGACCGCCTCGCCCGCCTTGGCGTCCGGCACGCCCACGGCGGCGCACTCCAGCACGCCGGGCATCTGGGTCAACACGTCTTCCACCTCGTTCGGGTAGACGTTGAAGCCACTGACCAGGATCATGTCCTTCTTGCGATCCACGATCTTGAAGTAACCGCGTTCGTCCACGGTGCCGATGTCGCCGGTGCGGAAGAAGCCGTCGGGCGTCATGACCTTGGCGGTTTCGTCCGGGCGCTGCCAGTAGCCGGCCATGACCTGCGGGCCACGGATGGCGATCTCACCCGCCTGGCCCAGGGGCACTTCGTGGCCGTCGTCGTCCAGCAGCTGCAGCTCGGTCTTGGGCATGGGCAGGCCGATGGTGCCGCTGTAGGCGTCGCTGTCGGTCGGGTTGCAGCTGGCGGTCGGTGAGGTTTCCGACAGGCCGTAGCCCTCCACGATGGGGCAGCCGGTTTTCTCCAGCCACAGCTTGGCCGTGGCCTGCTGCACGGCCATGCCGCCGCCCACCGAGATGACGAGGCGGCTCCAGTCCACCGTGCTGAACTCCGGGTGGTTGGCCATGGCCATGAACAAGGTGTTCACCGCCGGGAAGCTGTGGAAGCGGTGCTGGGCCAGTTCCTTGAACACGGCCGGCAGATCGCGCGGATTCGGAATCAGCACGTTGGCGCCGCCCATGTGCATGGACAGCATCATGTTCGTGTTGAAGCCGAAGATGTGATACAGCGGCAACGCGCACACGGTGACGACCTGCTCGCCCGCCGGGATCTTCTTCAGCGCGGGCTGGTACCAGGCCTCGCTTTGCAGGATGTTGGCCACGAGGTTGCGGTGCAGCAGCACCGCGCCCTTGGACACACCCGTGGTGCCGCCGGTGTACTGCAGCACGGCGATGTCGTCCGGGCTGAGCTTGGGCGCCTTGTAGCTGAGGCTGCGGCCCTTGGCGATCGCGTCGTTGAAGCGCACGGCGCCCGGCAGCTCGTAGGCCGGCACCATCTTCTTCACCTTGCGCACCACGTAGTTGACGATGCTGCCCTTGATGAGGCCCAGCATGTCGCCCATGGCGGCCAGGATGATGTGCTTGGTGGGCACGTGCTGGATGACCTGCTGCAGCACCGAGGCGAAGTTCTCGATGATGAAGATGGCCTTGGCGCCGGAGTCCTTCAGCTGGTGCTCCAGCTCGCGCGGCGTGTACAGCGGGTTCACGTTCACGACGACGAAGCCCGCCCGCAGGATGGCCGCCACCGCCACCGGGTACTGGAACAGGTTGGGCATCATCACCGCGACGCGGTCGCCCTTTTCCAGGCCCAGGCTCTGCAGGTAGGCCGCCACCGCGCGCGAGGCCTCATCCACCTGCGCAAAGCGCAGGCTCTTGCCCATCATCAGATAGGCCGGCTTGTCCGCGTTCTTCTTGAACGAGGTGTCCAGCAAATCTACGAGGCTGGGGTAGAGCGACACATTGATGTCGCGCGGCACCGCGGCCGGGTAGTGCTTCAGCCAGATCGGCTCCATGGACTTGTCTCCTAGTTCTTCACTGGCGGCGATTCTGACCGAAGGCTGACAGCCCTCCGGTCAGGGGATTCGATAGCGCCGCGATGCGTGGATCACTCCACGGCCTTGAGCATGTCCTCAACCACCTTTTTCGCGTCGCCGAACACCATCATGGTCTTGTCCATGTAGAAGAGTTCGTTGTCCAGGCCCGCGTAGCCGGCGGCCATGGAGCGCTTGTTCACGATGATGGTCTTGGCCTTGTAGGCCTCCAGGATGGGCATGCCGTAGATCGGGCTGCCCTTCACGTGGGCGGCGGGGTTCACCACGTCGTTGGCCCCGAGGATGATGGCCACGTCCACCTGGCCGAATTCGCCATTGATGTCTTCCATCTCGAAGACCTGGTCGTACGGCACTTCGGCCTCGGCCAGCAGCACGTTCATGTGACCGGGCATGCGGCCCGCCACCGGGTGGATGGCGTATTTGACGCTGATGCCCTTCTCGGTGAGCTTGGCAGCCAGTTCCTTCACCGCATGCTGGGCGCGCGCCACGGCCAGGCCGTAGCCCGGCACGATGACCACGCTCTCTGCATTGCCCAGCACGAAGGCCGCGTCGTCGGCGCTGCCGCTCTTGACGTTGCGCTGCTGCGTGGCCCCAGCCGCCGCGGCCGTGGCGTCACCGCCGAAGCCACCCAGGATCACGTTGAAGAACGAGCGGTTCATCGCCTTGCACATGATGTAGCTCAGGATCGCGCCCGAGCTGCCCACCAAGCTGCCGGCAATGATCAGCATCGGGTTGTTCAGCGAGAAGCCGATGCCCGCCGCCGCCCAGCCGGAGTAGCTGTTGAGCATGCTCACCACCACCGGCATGTCAGCGCCGCCGATGGGGATGATGAGCGTCACGCCCAGCACGAAGCCCAGCACCACCACGATCCAGAACGCATGCGCGTAGCCGGCCAGGCAGAACACCGCGCAGCCCCACAAGGCCAGCAGACCCAGCAGCAGGTTCAGCCAGTGCTGGCCCTTGAACACCACCGGCGCGCCCTGGAACAGGCGGAACTTGCTGCCACCCGAGAGCTTGCCCCAGGCGATGACGGAGCCGGTGAAGGTGATGGCGCCAATGAAGGCGCCCAACGCCAACTCCAGCCGGTTGCCCATGGGGATGGGGGCGAGCGCACGCGCGGCGATGCCGTCCTCCGGTGCAATGCCTGCCAGCGCAGCATCCAGCGGCGGCGTGATGCCGAAGGCCGCCGGCTCGTACACGGCAGCCACCGCAATCGCCACGGCCGCCAGGCCGATCATGCTGTGAAAGAACGCGACCAGCTCAGGCATCTTGGTCATCTCGACCGTCTTGGCCTTCCAGGCGCCGAAGCCGCCACCCAGCACCAGCCCCAGCAGCACCCACACCAGGCCCATGCCGTGGCCGGCGAGCTTGACGATGAGCGCGGCCGTGGTGAACGCGGCGATCGCCATGCCCACCATGCCGAACAGGTTGCCGCGGATGGAGGTCGTCGGGTGCGACAGCCCCTTGAGCGACTGGATGAAGCAGACGCTGGCGATGAGGTACAGCAGCGTGACCAGGTTCATGCTCATCACTTGCCCTCCTTCGCGGCCGCGGGCTTCTTGTCCTTCTTCTTGAACATCTCCAGCATCCGCCGCGTCACGAGGAAGCCGCCGAAGATGTTCACCGCCGCGAGCGCCACGGCCAGCACGCCCATGCCCTTGGCAAAAGGCGTTTCGGTCATGGCGGCGGCCAGCATGGCGCCGACGATGACGATGGCCGAGATCGCGTTGGTCACGGCCATCAGCGGCGTGTGCAGCGCGGGCGTCACCGTCCAGACGACGTGGTAGCCCACGTAGATGGCCAGCACGAAGATGATGAGATTGATGATGGTGTGGTCAACCAGTTCCATGGTCAGGCCCTCGTCACTTGTCCGTCTTGCGTCACGCGGCAGGCCGCGACGATGTCGTCATCCAGCGGCACGGCGAACGTGCCTTCCTTGGTGATGACGAGCTTGAGGAAGTCCAGCACATTGCGCGCATAGAGTGCCGACGCATCAGCCGCCACCAGCGCCGGCAGGTTGGTTTCGCCCACCAGCGTCACGCCGTGCTTCACCACCGTCTTGCCGGCCTCGGTCAGCGGGCAATTGCCGCCGGCCGGTGCCGCGATGTCCACGATCACCGAGCCCGGCTTCATGGCCTTGACCATGTCCTCGGTCACCAGCACCGGCGCGGCGCGCCCGGGGATCAGGGCCGTGGTGATGACCACATCGGCCTGCGCCACGCGCTTGGCCACTTCCGCCTTCTGGCGGTCCAGCCAGCTTTGCGGCATCGGGCGGGCATAGCCGCCCACGCCCTCGGCCGCTTCCTTTTCCTCGGCGGTTTCGTAGGGCACGTCGATGAACTTGGCGCCCAGCGACTCGACCTGCTCCTTCACGCTCGGGCGCACGTCCGACGCCTCGATGACCGCCCCCAGCCGCTTGGCCGTGGCAATCGCCTGCAGGCCCGCCACGCCCACGCCGAGGATGACCACGCGCGCAGCCTTCACGGTGCCGGCGGCCGTCATCAGCATCGGGAAGAAGCGCTGGTACTTGTCGGCCGCGATCATCACGGCCTTGTAGCCCGCGATGTTGGCCTGGCTGGACAGCACGTCCATGCTCTGCGCGCGCGTCGTGCGCGGCGCGGCTTCGAGCGCGAAGCTGGTGAGGCCGGCAGCGGCCATGGCGGCAAGGCCGTCACGGTCGAAGGGGTTGAGCATGCCCACCAGTGCGGTGCCCGGCTTCATCAGCGCGAGTTCATCGGCCCCGGGGGCGCGCACCTTCAGCACCAGCTCGCTCGCCAGCGCCGTGGCCTGGTCGACGATCTCGCACCCCACCGCCTCGTAGGCGGCATCGGGCACGCTGGCGGCCACGCCGGCACCGGTTTCGATGCGCAGCACATGGCCTTGGGCCTTGAGCTTCTTGGCCGTCTCGGGCGTAACGGCCACCCGTGTCTCTGCGGCCGCGCGTTCGCGCGGAACTCCGATCTGCATGAGGTCTCCTCCTCGGGACAGGTGCGGTTCAGCTTACACAATGCACGTGTCGTCCCACTGCGGGAATCCCACAAGAGGTTTCATGAGCGCCACAGACCGATTTCGTCCCAGCGTGACCGTGGCTGCCGTGATTGCGAACGCGGGCCGCTACCTGCTGGTGGAAGAGGACACGCCTGAAGGCGTGATGCTGAACAACCCCGCCGGCCACCTGGAGCAGGGAGAAAGCCCGCTGGACGCGGTCGTGCGCGAAGCGCTGGAGGAAACCGCGCGGCATTTCGTGCCCGAACATTTCCTGGGCGTGTACCTCGCGCGCTTCGTGCGCCCGGCCCGTTTAGAGGATGTCACCTACGTTCGGCTGGCTTTTTCGGGCGCGGTTGGTGAAGCCATCGCCGGGCGGGCGCTGGACACCGGCATTCGCCGCACGCTGTGGATGACCGAGGCCGAGCTGGCCGCCTGCCCCGAGCGCCACCGCAGCCCGCTGGTGCTGCAGTGCGTGCAAGACCACGCCGCCGGCCGGCGCCTGCCGCTGGAGACCGTCTTCGCGCACGCCTCGCTGCAAGCCCCGCAACGCAAGGGCTGAGAATCCGGCCCCCATGACTGCGCCCGCCGATTTCATCGAGGTCTATGACCAGGCTCTGAGCCCTGATGCCTGCCGCGCGTTGATCGCGCGTTTCGAGGCCAGCCCGCACCTGCAGCGCGGCGAAACCGGCAGCGGCGTCGATGTGACGCTCAAGGACAGCTGGGACCTCGCCATCAGCCGCCACCCCGAATGGGCCGATGCCTGCGCGCTGCTGAACGACGCGGTGATTGCCGGGCTCAAGCACTACCTGCGCCGCTACGCGCACCTGGCGCTCGCGCCACTGAAGCTGCAGATGCAGCAGCCCGACGGCTCAATGGCGCTGCTGGATGCAGACGGCGTGGCCGCGCTGCCCGACGCCCACCTGATGGGGCTGATCGCCAAGGTGTTCCGCCCGGGCGCCATCAACCTGCAGCGCTACCGCGCCGACGAGGGCGGCTACCCCTACTGGCACTGCGAGCAGTACCCGCGGCTGGACCAGGGCGAGGCCCTGCACCGTGCGGTGCTCTGGACGGTCTATCTGAACGACGACTTTGCCGAGGGCGAGACGGAGTTCCTCTACCAGGGCCGCAAGATCGAACCGCGCACCGGCAGCCTGCTGATCGCGCCGGGCGGCTTCACCCACACCCACCGCGGCAACCGCCCGCGCGGCGGCGACAAGTACATCGCCACCAGCTGGGTGCTGTACCAGCGCGCCGAAACCCTGTTTGCCGCCGGCTGAGCAGCCCATTTGGGACAATCCGGAACCATGAGTTCCGCAGAAAAGAAGCACCGCGTCGTGGTCGGCCTGTCCGGCGGCGTGGACTCCGCCGTGACCGCCCACCTGCTCAAGCAGGCGGGGCACGAGGTCGTCGGCATCTTCATGAAAAACTGGGAAGACGATGACGACGACGAGTACTGCTCGACGCGTCAGGACTTCCTGGACGCCGCCTCAGTGGCCGACGTGCTGGGCATCGAGATCGAGCACGTCAACTTTGCCGCCGAGTACAAGGACCGCGTCTTCGAGAGCTTTCTGCACGAGTACCAGGCCGGCCGCACGCCCAACCCCGACGTGCTGTGCAACGCCGAGATCAAGTTCAAGGCCTTCCTGGACCACGCGATGCGCCTGGGCGCGGAAAAGATCGCCACGGGCCATTACGCCCGCGTGCGCGAGGTGGACGGCGAGTTCCAACTGCTCAAGGGGCTGGACCCGCTGAAGGACCAGAGCTACTTCCTGCACCGCCTGAGCCAGGCGCAGATCAGCAAGGCGATGTTCCCGGTCGGCCATCTGCCCAAGACGGAAGTGCGTCGCATCGCCGCCGAGATCGGCCTGCCCAACGCCAAGAAGAAAGACTCGACCGGCATCTGCTTCATCGGCGAGCGGCCGTTCCGCGAGTTCCTGAACAAGTACCTGTCGCACCAGCCCGGCCCCATCAAGGACGAGCGCGGTCGCAAGCTCGGCCAGCACGTGGGCCTGAGCTTCTACACGCTGGGCCAGCGCCAGGGCCTGGGCATCGGGGGGCTCAAGGACAAGGGCGCGCAGCGCGGCGGCGGCGAGCACGAGCCGTGGTTCGTGGCCGCCAAAGACATTCCGAACAACACGCTGATCGCCGTGCAGGGGCACGACCACCCGCTGCTGCTCAGCCCCGCCCTGGCGGCCGACGACCTGAGCTGGATCTCCGGCCAGCCGCCCGCCGCCGGCCCCGCCGCGGCCAAGACCCGCTACCGCCAGGCCGACGCGCCTTGCAGCGTGGGGTTCGCTACCAACGGCCAGTTGCTGCTGCGCTTCCCCGAGCCGCAATGGGCCGTGACGCCGGGGCAAAGCGCCGTGCTGTACGACGGCGAGGTGTGCCTGGGCGGTGGCGTCATCTCGGCCGCCCTGGCATGACCCGTTTCGATCGCCTGCTGGCGCGCCTGGCCGAGCCCGGCGTGGTGCTGCGGCTGGCGGCGCTGGTGGTGTGCGTGATGGAGCTGGTGAGCGCCGGCGCCGCGCTGGCTGGCGCGCGCACCGAGCCCTACGACGGGCTGCTGGCCCGGCTGTGGAGCGCGGCCGGCGGCGGCGTGAATGACCGCGGCCTGCTGCTGCTGTGCGTGGCCCTGCTGCTGGTGTTCGTGGCGCTGATGTGGCGCCTGGCCAGCCAGGGCGGCAGCGTGGTGGCCGTGAACCGCCGGCTGGCCTGGCTGCTGCTGGTGGACCTGCTGGCCTACAGCGTCACGCCCGGCCTGCCCTTCCTCGTCACGGCACTGGCCGCCGTGCTGCTGCCGGCGCGGCTGGCGCTGGGCTTCGGCTTCGCCCAGGTGCTGCTGAACACCGGCATCTACGCTGCGCCGCAGGCCGCGGCCTGGTGGGACCAGTTCGGCCTGCTGTCATCCATGCTGGCCCTGCACGGCCTGGCCTTCGGCCTGGGCCGCATGGCCGCGGCCGAGAGCGAAAAGCGCCGCTGGCTGCAGGCCGTGCTGGCCGAGCAGACCGCCGGCGAGCAGCTGCTGGCCGAGCAGATGCGCTACAGCGAGCGCATGACCATCGCCCGTGAGCTGCACGACCTGATGGGCCACCACCTCACGGCGCTGAACCTGCAACTGCAGCTGGGCGGCGCGCTGCTGGCCCGCAATGACACGGGCGGCGCCGGCCAGGCCATGAGCCGCGCCGAGGGCGTGGCTGCGCAGCTGCTGGCCGATGTGCGCGAGGCGGTGTCGCAGCAGCGCAGCTCGCGGCGCATCAACCTGTCGGCGGCGCTGCAGGCGCTGGCCGAGGGCATTGCCAGCACCCGCATCGAGCTGACGCTGGACGACGCCGCGCGCGACCTCGGCCCCCGCACCGCGCACGCACTGCTGCGCAGCGTGCAGGAAGGCGTGACCAACAGCGTTCGCCACGCCGGCGCGCGGCGGGTGCAGGTGGAACTGCGCGGTGAAGGCGACGAGGTGAGCGTCAGCATCGACGATGATGGGCGGGGTGCGCCGCACTGGCACACCGGCCGGGCTGGCAATGGCCTGTCCGGCATGACCGAGCGCATGACCGAACTGGGCGGGCAGATGCGTGTGACGCGCACCAGCCCGGGTTTCCGAATCGAATTGAGATGTCCGCGATGGATGTGATCAAGATCCTGCTGGTTGAAGACCAGCAACTGGTGCGCGAGGGCCTGAAGGGGCTGCTGGCGCTGCACGACGAGCTGCGCGTGGTGGGCGAGGCCAGCGACGGCGCCGAAGCGCTGGAATGGCTGAACACCACGGCCGCCGAGGACATGCCCGACCTGATCCTGTCGGACATGCGCATGCCGCGGCTGGACGGCATCGGATTGATCCGCGCGCTGGCCGCGCGCGCGCTGCGCCTGCCCGTGGTGCTGCTCACCACCTTCGACGACACCACCGCCTTTGACGAAGCCGTGCGCGCTGGCGCCCGCGGCTTCCTGCTCAAGGCCATCAGCCCCGAGACGCTGGCCCAGGCGCTGCGCGACGTGCACGCCGGCGGCACCGCGCTGCGCCCGTCGCTCACCACCCGCATGGAAGCCAAAGGGGGCGAGCGCGCGTTCACGGCGGCCGATCACCCGGACCCGCTTTCACCGAAGGAACTGCAGGTGCTGCGCCTGGTGGCCAGCGGCCGCTCCAACACCGAGATCGCGGCCCTGCTGGGCAACAGCGAAGGCGTGATCAAGAACCACTGCTCGGCCATCTTCTCCAAGATGGGCGTGCGCGACCGCACGCAGGCGGTGTTGCGCGCGATCGACCTGGGCTGGATCTGAGCCCTCGAGCGGCGCCGGGTCAGGGCGCCCGCGCCGGCTGCGCCAGCTGCAGCACCCAAAAGCGCTCCAGCGCCCCGGAACCGGTCGCACAGGCCAGTCCGAATTCCTGAAATTCGGGGGCCATCAGGTTCTCGCAGTGCAGGGGGCTCGCCATCCACTGCTCCAGCACCTCGTCGAGCGTCTCGGCACCGCCGGCCACGTTCTCGGCAGCGGTCCGCATGGCATAGCCACTCTCGCGCAGGCGCGCACGCAGGGCCTGGCCTGCGGTGTTGAGGTGAGACAGCCGGTCTTGGGTCGCCAGGTCCTGCGCAAAACTCCGCGCACTGGCATCGAGCGCCGGATGCGCCCGCACCGGGCCCGCGTTCGCCATGCGGCGGTTGCCGCACATCGCGCCCTGCGCCCGCAAGGCGTTGATCTTGTCCAGGGCTGGCAGCAAATCGATGGAGCAGGCCGGTTGAGCCTGCACCGCCACCACACCCCACCACGCCAGCATCCCAAGCATCACCTTGCGCATCACCGCATCGTAGTTGCCAAAGGGGCACGGCGCGCCGCAAGATCCGGCCATGAAGCTCCGCCCCTGGATCACCGGCATCACCCTCCCCGCCTTGTGCGTCGCCCTGCACGCCTGCGCCCACCCTCCCGTGACGCCTGCCCCGGCGCCACCGGCTGCCGCCGCGAGCGAACCCGAGTCCTTGCGCCTCACGCGCGAACTGCGCGCGTTGGTGGAGCCTGCCGCCTGCACGGCCGACGCCCAATGCGCCACCTTGCCCGTTGGCGCCAAAGCCTGCGGCGGGCCTGCCGGCTACTGGGCCTGGGCACCGCAGTCGGCCCACGCCGAACGCGTGCGCGCCACAGCCCAGCGCCTGGCCGAAGCGCAACGCCAGGAAAACGACGCCCGCGGCCTGCGCTCCAACTGCGCGGTGACCCCCGACCCCGGCGCCGTCTGCACCGCAGGGCGCTGCCAGCTGCGCAGCGCAGCTGACGCCGCACGCTGACCCGCCCCAACCCGCGCGACAGGCATAAAAAAGCCGCAGGCCTTGCGACCTGCGGCTGGCGGTGCAACCGGCCGCCCGCGGGCGACCGGTGACGGGACCGCTTATTGCGCCTTGGCGACTTCGGACACCTTGGACGACACCGTGGCCGGCTCGTTCAGAACCGGCACGCTGCCGTCGGTCACGACACGCAGCACCGTGGTGGTTTGTGCGTTGCCCGACAGGTCGGTCAACTGGAAGCCACCCAGCACGCGCTTGCCCGTGGGCAGGCCCGACCAAGTCAGGCCGACGGTGGCCGTGCTGCCCGCGTAGACCTGGCTCGGCAGCGCGACACGGATGCCCGTGCCTTCACCCGGACTGACGATCCAGCTGGACAGCTGGTGGGTCATCGTCGGGCCATCGCCACCGTAGGCGGCCACGCACACCTTGTAGGTGCCGGCGGTCGGGGCGGTGATTTGCACCGCCTCGTTGGAGCCGTCGTTGCCCGAGTACACGCTGGTGGTGTTGTTCGGGTACAGGACCATCAGGTCGTTGTCGTCACCGGCAGCGCCCACGTCGGCATCACGCAGCGCGAAGCGCGCCACCATGGCACCGGCCGGCACCGTGAAGCTGTAGACCTTCACGCTGGCCGTGTCCACGCCGGCCTGGCAGACGGCCTTCAGACCCGTGCTGCTGATGGCTTGCGGCGTCAGGGTGGCCGCCGGGCTCATCGTCACGTCCTTGAAGCCACCCACCTTGGAGCCCATGCGACCGTTGAAGCCGGTGCGCACGGTCATCAAACGGGTGCCCGAAGCCGTGTTGGCCGTCAGTTCAGCCGGAGCCGTGATGGACTTGCCCACCTTGGCCTGCACCGGGATGCGCACGTTGTGCGAGCCATCGGTCCACACCAGTTGGCCGTAGCTCCACACGCCTTCAGCCGCCGTGGTCGGCGTGATCTTGACCGTGAAGCTGGCCGAAGCGCCCGGTGCCAGGGTCAGCGATGCCGGCGTCACCGTGGTGGTGAAGCCCGGCAGGCTGATGGCGGGGGTGTAGGTGGCCGTCGTGGCGCCCACGTTCGTGACCGTGCGCGGCACGTTCACGCTGCCCACCACCGTGCCCACCGTGATGGACGGCAGGTTCAGTTCGTAGGTTTCACCCAGGGTGCCGATGGTCGTGCAGTCCGAGGCCGGCGACACCGCAGCGCGGTTCACCTTGCACTGGTACTTGACCCAGTCGTTCTTGCCGGCGTTGTAGACCAGACCCGGATCGGTCGCGACGTTGGGCTGCACATGGCCCGCGCCTTGCGACCAGGGCAGCAGGCCGTTGGACAGGCCGGCCACGCCGTCGTTCAGCGTGGAGTACGCCGTGGTCATCAGCGCCGACTTGATGGCGCCCGGACCCCAGGTCGGGTGGGCTTGCTTGAGCAGCAGTGCCAGGCCCGCCACGTGCGGGCTGGACATCGACGTGCCCTGGTACGAGGCCCAGGCAGCGCCCGGCACCAGCGTGCCGTTGGCCACGGCGTCACGGTCGGCCTGGTTCAGGGCCGGCGTCACCTGCGCAATGATGTCCACGCCCGGTGCGGTCAGGTCCGGCTTCATCACGTTGCTGTCGCCCTGGTTGGGGCCACGCGACGAGAAGTTGGCCATGAACGGCGCTGCCGTCGTGCCGATGTAGAAATTGCTCACCGCGCCAGTCGCACCGGCGGTCTGGGCATAGGTCTTGATCAGCGCGCCGTCAGCGGCCGACACGTGCACGGTCGGCACCGAGTGGGCTTCGGCCACGGGACCCGCGCCGTTGTCCACCAGCACCATGCCGACGCCGCCGGCGTTCTTCACGGCCAGGCTCTTGTCCACGCGGGCATTGGTGCCGCGGGTGCAGACCACGATCTTGCCGGTGACCTTGGCGGGATCCAGCGTCACTTGCGAAGCGGCTGCCGCGGCGGCCGCATCGCTGAAGCACAGGCTGGCGTTGCCACCCAGACCCGCGTCTTCGGCGCGGATCATGGGCGTGCCAGCAGCCACGGAACCTTGGGTCAGCGAGGAGCCGGTGTACTTGGCGCCGTTGCCCAGCGTTGCATCGCCCGAGAAGGCGCGGTCGTGGGTGGAAGCACCCACGGTGGTCAGCCAGGGGCTGACGTGCGCCACAGCCGTGCCCGGGCCGCTGTTGCCGGCCGAAGCGGCCACGAACACGCCCGCCAGCGCGGCACGGTAGAAGGCTTGTTCCACCGGGTCGTTGACCGAGGTCTGCGAGCCGCTGATGGAGAAGTTGATGACGTTGACGCCATCGGCCACGGCACGGTCGATGGCCGAGACCGAGTCGGACGTGTAGCAGCTGTTTTGGCTGCCGGTGCCGTCGGTGGCAGCCGGGTTGTCGTAGGTCCAGCAGACCTTGTACGAGGCCACGCGAGCGCGCGGGGCAACGCCGGAGGCTTGGCCCAGGGCCAGGCCGTTGACGATGGCCGTCACGTTGGCGTTGCCGGCCGCCGTCGAGGCGGTGTGGTCACCGTGGCCACCGTGGCCGGTGGCGCCACCCACGGAGTCACGACCGGAATCGGGGAAGTCGGTCCAGTGCAGGGTCTGACCGGACTGCTTGAAGCCGGCGTTGAAGTGGCGGATGCCGATCAGCTTGTTGTTGCAGTGCTTGGCCGGGTCGATGCCGGGGCCTGCCACGCAGGTGCCGCTGAACGAGGCCGGTGCTGGGCCGTAGGCCAGGGCGTCGGCGGGGTTGTTGCTGGGCACGCCGTTGGCATCCACGCGGTCGAAGAACGCGGGGTTCTCAGGCCAGATGCCGCCGTCAACGATGCCGACCACCATGTTCTCGCCCTTGATGGCCGAACCACCGATGGACTGCGACCACAGGCCGCCCGCAGCCGTCAGGCCCAGGAACTTGCTGGTGGAGATGGTGTCGACCTTGCGGGCTTCGTCTTGCCAGAGGCCGGCCACCTGGGCATTGGCGCTCAGCGCACGGGCCTCGTCATCCGTCAGGCTGGCCGCAAAACCGTTGAACACCGTGTTGTAGGTGGCCAGCACGGGGGCGTTGCCCACCAGCGACAGCACGTTGCTTTGCTGCTGACTCAGGTAGTTCACATAGGCCTGCACCGCAGCGCTGCTGTAGCGGAACGGTTCGCCGGCGGTGGGTTGCGTGGCGGCGTAGCCAGGCACGGTGCCTTGGTAGGAGGCAGCGGGTTCGTCCTTCAGTTGGACGATGTAGGTCTTGCGGTCCTGCGCAAAGGAGCTCGTGGCCAGGCCGGAGAGCAGAACCAGCGTCGCCAGTGCGGCGGGCTTCATCTTCATGTTCATCTCAGAATCCTTGTCGGCGTGTGCGGGGATCAGGCGGCGCGGCGGCGGCGTGCGCCTGCAGCAGCCAGACCGGCGAGGCTGACCAGCGCCAGGCTGGCCGGCTCGGGCACGTGCTCGATGGTGATGTCATCCAACGCGAACTGGGCGCGGTCGGTCGAGAAGGCCGAGCAGCTGCCCGCCACGCCCGGCGTCGGGCAGGCGAAGCCGTAGGCGTACACGTAGTCGAACTCGATGTTGCCGAAGGTGCCCGTGTTGATCGTGCCGAAGTTCAGGGCGCCGTTGGCGTCCAGACCGGTCAGCGCGAAGGTGGCGATGGTGGACGCGCCGTTGCGGATGCCTTGCAGGCGCACGTAACCCGGGATGGCCGCGATCGGATCACCGTTGCTGATGAAGCTGGCCTTGAAGTTCTTGACCGAGAAGCGGAAGCCATCGGTCGAGCCCATCACCATCACGGCGTCGTCCAGCAGGCCGAGGTAGGTGCTCGGGTTGTTGCTGGGGCAGGTGATGCTCCAGCAGGTGCTGGCGTCGGAGCCGTTGCCCATGAAGCCCACCAGATCGCCCGCCACGGCCGAGGCCGAGTTGGAGAACGGGCTGAAGTACATGGTGCGGCCTGCCAGGCCGGCCTGGTAGAACTCGTCACCACTGCCCAGCAGATTCGAGCCGGGGTAGCTCAGGAACGGGGACGCATCGATCGGCGCCTCGAAATTGATCGTGGTGCGCAGCACGCCTGCCTGCGCGCTCATCGAGGCGGCGGCAGCAGCCATCGCCAAGGCGAGCGTGGTCAAAGCCTTCTTCATCAAACTTCTCTCTTTCTGTGCAAGTTGAATCAACTCCGTGCAGGCGAGCAGCGCTGTTGGCGCTGCGACATCTCTGACAGCCTGATCGACCCATCGCTGGATGCCCTGCCGACAGTCCCTAGAAGTTGGGACTGACTGGGGTGCCGATTCTGGGCGCGGCAAAATTCACGCCTATCCCAAATTCCCCGGCACCCAAGCAGGGGGGTCTAGGGTTTTTCTGGATGCTTGTCGCGCTTGGGCTCAGGGTTTTTCCTGCAGAGCGCCAGGTCAGCGGGTCGCGGCGGAGGCCGCGCTGGCCGCACTCGCGGCGCTGGCGGCCGCCTGGGCCGGGTCCACGCTGGGCGAGGTCAGGGCCTCGCGCCCATGGTCGCGGGCCGCAAACACCAGATCGCGCGCCTGTCGCACCGGGTCGCCGTTGGGGGCGAAAGCGCGCAGCAGCGGCTGCGTGGACCGGCTGCGCACCGCGCTGAAGCGGCCGGGCTGGCCCGCCTCGGGCACCAACTCCCAGTCGGCCTCGCCGGTGAACGGGTCAACGTACCGGCGGCGCAGGTGATGCCGCACCTGGGGGCCGCGGTCGTCGACCAACAACTCCTCCAGACTGCGCGGGTATTGCTGCGGCGGCGTGGGCGTGGCTTCGGCGTAGGCCGCCAGCGCGCGGGCAATCTCGGCGCCGCGGAACATCAACTCGCGCTCGCGCTCCCGTTGTGCGGCGGTGTGCCAGGCCTGGCCCAGCGCCGCCAGGCCCGCGGCCGTGAGGGCCACCAGCAGCAGCACGGCGAGGTAGCTGTAGCCGCGCTGCCCACGGCACCGTGCCGCAGGCTCACCAGTCGGCATACAGCCTGCCGTCGGCCGAGCGCCCGGCCGCGCCGCTGCGCACGTCCCACACCCGGCCGCTGGTCTGCATCTCGCTCGGCGGGGGCAGTTCCACCCAGGTGTCGTGGCGGGCGGTGAACGGGTCTTCCGGAATGGCCCGCACGTAGCGGGCGGCGGCCAGTTCCTGCAGCGACTCGGGGTAGCGGCCCTTGTCCGCGGCGTATTGGTCCAGCGCGTCGCGCAGGGTCGTCAGCGACTGCAGCAAGGCCGCTTCCTTGCTTTTGTGCAGGGACGCGAAGTAGCGCGGCGCGGCAATGGACGCCAGCAGCGCCACGATGGCCATCACCACGATGAGCTCGATCAGCGTGAAGCCGCGTCGGGTGCGGCGCGCGGCGGGAAGCAGTGGCATCGCGGGGCGCATCACCAGTCCTTCAGCCGTGTGCCGTCCAGCGCGAGGCGCTCGGAGCGGGAGAACACGTCGAACACGTCTTTGCCGGCGCGGGGGTTGTCGGGCGGACTGTCGTAGGCGCGCAGGCCCCAGGTCTCGGCGGGACGCAGGTCGGCCGGTGCGAAGGGGTCGCGCGGCAGGCGGCGCAGGAAGTACAGCTTGCGGCCCTCGGCTGAGCGCGCGTCGGGCACGCCGTCCACCAGCAGGTCCAGCCGGGCGGGGTAGCCGCTGTCTTCGGGGCTGCGGGCGATGGCGCCGATTTCGGTCGCGCGGCGGTAGGCGTCCAGCGCTTCGCGCAGGGTTCGCAGGCCCTGGCGCAACTCATGTTCACGGCTGCGCTGCACCGACAACTCCAGCAGCGGCCGCGCCGCCGACGCCAGCACGCCGAGCATGGCCAGCACCACCAGCATCTCGATCAGCGTGAAGCCGCGCACCGCGCGCCCCGGCGGGGCGCCGTGTGCGAGGAGCCGGCCTGCGTCCATCAACGGGCCGCGTCCACGGTCAGCAGGCCCGAGCCATCGACCCGCACGCTTGCGGTCTCGCCATTGAGCCCGCTCGCCTGCAGCGCGCCCAGGCTGATGTTGAGCACCTGGCCCGCGGCAGCCGGCAGCGCGCGCAGCACCACCACCCGGTCGCCGCGCGGCGACAGCTCCACCGGGTAGCGGCCCGGCGTGCTGCCGGGCAGGGGTTGGGCAGGGGCCAGCCGGGTGGCGTCGTACTCCACCTCGCCCTTGATGGTCAGGCCGCTATCGTTCTTCAGCGCCACCGACACCGTGCCGCCCGCGGGCACCTGGGGTGTGACGTCCAGCTTCAGGCCGGCTTCGGTGGGCGCGGCGGGCGGCGTGGGTGCTGCCGCAGGCGCGGTCGCACTGACAGCGGGGCTCACCGCCGGCACTGCACTGCCAGCCGTGCCCGGCGCGCCGCCCACGCGGGCATCGCGGCGCAACAGGCTGCTGAAGGCGCCGGGGCTGCCGTCCACGCCGCTGGGCAAGCGCGTGAGCGAGGCATCGGGCACGGCCAGGTTGCGCACCACGCGCGGCGTGATCAGCAGCACCACTTCGGTCTTGTTGCGGGTGTCGCTGTGCGTGCCGAACAGCCGCCCCAGCAGCGGAATGCGCGACAAGCCCGGAATGCCGGACGCACTCTTGCGGTCCTCGTCGTTGATGAGTCCGGCCAGCACCTGGGTTTCGCCATCGGCCAGGCGCAGCGTGGTGGCCGTCTTGCGCGTGCCGATCTCGTAAGCCGTGGTGCCGCCAGGGCCGGCCACCTGGCGGATCAGGTTGCTGACCTCCAGGCCCACCTTGATGACCACGTCGTTGTCGAGCTGGATGGTGGGCTCGACATCGAGCTTGAGGCCGATGTCCAGGTAATTCACCGACGCGGCCACGGACGTGGCGCCGGTGAAGTTGGTGGTGGTGGTGAACACCGGCAGCTTCTGGCCGATGTGAACGTTGGCCTTGTCGCGGTTGCGCACCCGGATCTTGGGGTTGGCCAAGGTGTTGGTGTTGCCGGCCGACCCACGCAGCGTGGCGACCACCGCCGGGTTGGCAATGCTGGCGCGGAAGTTGATCGGGTTGCGTCCGCCCACGAACACTTGCGCCGGGATGTTGCCGGTCGCGTCGCTGATGCCCAGGCTGGCGGTCTCGGGCCACTGCAGGCCCAGCGTCTCGACCTGGTCGGTGGCCAGCTCCATCACCTCCACCTCCAGCATCACCTCGGGCTCGGGCAGGTCCACCGAGGCGATGAGCTTCTCCACCAGGCGCAGCACCTCCGGCGTGTCGCGCACCACCAGCAGGTTGAGCCGCTCGTCGATGTGGATGTCGCGCACCTTGGCAATCGTGCGCACCAGGGCTTGCACCTGCTTCACATCGGCATTGGTGAGGTAGAGCGTGCGGGTGATGAGCTCCTGGTGCTCGCGCTGCTTGGCCGAGGTGTTGGGAAAGATCAGCACCGAGGTGTCGTTCAGCAGCTTGCGGTCCAGCTGCTGGGTGTTCAGCAGGATGCGCATCGCTTCGTCCAGCGTCACGTTGCGCAGGAACAGCGTCACGCGGGCATCACCGCGCACCTCTTTGTCGAACACGAAGTTCACGCCGCTGGAACGGGCGAGGGACTCGAACACCTGGCGCAGCGGCGCGTCGCGGAACTCCAGCGTGACCGGCTTCTGAAAAGCCGCGCCCAGTTCGCCCACCGCCGACTCCAGCGGCCGCGCCTGGGCCACCTGGCTGGCCAGCAGGCGGGCGCCGGGGTGTTGGGGCGACTCGGCCAGCACCTCGCGGGCGGTGGCGTCGGCCCGGTCGATGCGGCCTTCTTTCAACGCGACGCGGCCTGCGGCCAACTGCACGTCCTGGCGGCGGCTGCGTTCGACTTCGGTCGTCAGCGCGGCCAGGCGCGGGTGCTTGGCGTCGGCCAGGGCCAGCTGGCTCAGCAGCGCGGCCGCCTCATCCCAACGCCCGGCGCCGCGCAGCGCCTCGATCTGCAGGATGAGCCGGGCCGTGGCCTGCTCGCGGGCGCGCACCTGCGCAGCGCGCAGCTGCGGGTTGGCCGGGTCTTGCGCCACGGCGTCGTTGAGCACGCGCAAGGCCGCGGGCCACTGGTTGGCGCGGCCCAGGTCTTCGGCCTGGCGCAGCGCCGGGTTGGCGCAGGCCGTCAGCAGGGCGACAAGCAGCAACGGAATCAGCTTCTTCATGCGAGGTCTCCGCGCCAGACGGTCCCGATCGAGCGACCGCCGCGACACCGGCTCTGCCGGGCCGCCAGCGGTGCCCCCTCGCAGGGGGCGGCCCAAGGCCGTTGGGGGTGGTCGTTCATGGCACAGCCTTGAAAACAATCGTCTGAGGGAGCGGGCCGGGCAGCCAAGTCAGGCGCACACCGGCGTCCGACACCTGTTCGACACGCCACTGGCCGTCGAGCACGTCGCCGGCCTTGACGCTGAGCGCCTTGTTCGGGCCGCTGAGCAAGGCCACCTGCACCGCGCGCGCGCCCTCGCCTTCGATCAAACGGCCGATCATCTGGTAAGGCGCGGGCGGCGCCACGGGCGGCGGCGGCGGGGGCTGCACGCTGGCCTGGGCAGGCACGGCCTGCGCGGGCGGAGGCGGCGGGGGCTGCCAAGCGGCGAGCTGCGCGTCCGACACCTCGGCCCACGCGGGGCGCGCCGGGGCCGAGGCGGCCGCGCCTGTGGCAGCGGCGGTCGATGGTGCCGATGCCGCCAAGGCGGCGCGCGCCCCCACCCGGTCGGCCGCGCGCAGCGGCCGGGCGGCCGCCACCGGGGCCTCGTCGTCCGGCTGCGTGGCCAGCCACACGGTGGCGGCCACGGTCAGGCCCAGTGCGCCGGCCAGCACATATTGACGCGGCGTCACGCTCATGGCGCCGCCCGCCCGTGCAAGGACCACTGCATCTCCGCCTCCACCTCCGCCGCCTGGGGGCTCACGCGGCGCAGTTTGATCGCATCCAGGCTCAGCGCGGGGTCATGCGCCAGCGCGGCGGCAATGAACCGCCGCACCTGCGCGTAGCGGCCGGTCACCGGCAGCGTCACACGCAAGCGCTCCAGGCCCTCGCTGGTGCTCAGGCGGTGCTCGGTGCGCGCGGGGTTCAGGTCCAGGCGAATCGCCAGTTCCAGCAAGTCCGCCAGGCGCTGCTGGCGGTCGGCCGGTGCCGGCAAGCTCGCCTGCCACTGCTGCACGCTCAAGGGCGCCTCGGCCGTGGCCTGCGGCCGGGCCTGGGCGCGCAAGGCCCGGGCTTCGTCTTGCAGGCGCTGGGTCTGCGCGTCCCAGCGCTGGCCCAGCCCGGCCAACACCGCAGCCGCCACAAGCGCCCCCACGCCCACCAGACCCGGCCCACCCAGCCGGGCTCCGGCCCTGAGCACTTCACGGACTGACGTCATGAGCCGCCTCCGGTGGCCACGCGGGCTTGAATCTCGAAGCGCTGGCCCACCAGCCCCGTCTCGGCCGCCGAGAAGCGCGACAGCACCACCTGGCGCCAGCCCGGCGTGGTGCCGAGCTGCTCGGCCAGTTGCAGCGCCAGCAGCTTGTCTGGCGTCAGCCCCTCCAGCCGCAATTCGCCGCGCGCGGCGTTGGCCTCCAGCCCCAGCCAGGCGATGGACCGGGCCTCAGCACCGGTGGTCTCGACGCGCGTGAACACCGGCTCCCACGGCATGGCCAACAAGCCGCGGGCTTCCGCAGCAGCCCGGTTCTCAGTCGGTGCGGTGCGGGTGCTGCGGGCTGGGGCCGATGTGGGCGCGGATGTGGGCGCGGATGTGGGCGCCAAGGTCGGGCGCACCGCGGCCACGCGGTCGCGCGCCGCCTGCGCCACGTCGCGCAGTTGGTGGCTCTGCACCGCGCCCCACGCGGCCGTGGCCAGCACCAGCGCCCCGGTCGCGGCCAGCGGCCAGGCCAGGGGCGAACGCGCGCCGCGGGGCAGGAAATCCGGTTGCGGCGTGGCCGGGCCGGGCTGGGGCGCGCCCACATCGGCGGGGCTGCCCACGGCCAACGGTGCGGCCTGCGCGGGTCCGTCCAGGTCGGCCAGGGTGTTCACGCGGCGCACTTGCAGGCCGCTCACCTGGCCCCGCTCCAGTTGCACCACCACCGCCACGGCGCCCTCGTGCCAGACCACCCGGCCCGAGCCGGCGCGCGTGGCGGCCGGCAGCGAGGCCAGCCACACGGCCCAGGCCGGTCGCACCGCGGCCAGGCGCACGCCTGCAGCCTCGGCTTGCGACAGCAGCGACGCGAGCTCCAGCCCGTGCAGGGCAGAGGCGCCCCGCGCCCCGCCAGCCTGCCAGGGGGCGATGGCAAATCGCTGGGCGGCCGCGCCGAAGTAGTGCACGAACTGCTGTTGCGCGTAGGCCTGCACGGCGTCCAGGTCGGCCAAGGGCAGGCCCGGCTCGCACACCAGTTCGTGCAAGGCGCAGGCCGACACCACCAGCTCCACCGCCGTGCCGGGGTGCGCGCGGCACCAGGCCCCGAATTCCTCGCCGCCGGGCGTGACGAACACGCGTTGCGGCGCCGCCAGCCGTGCGCTCAGCCGCTGGCGCAGGCGCTGAATCCACGAATCACTCATCGAGCGTGACACGTTCCAGCTCCTCAAACGTCGTGTCGCCCCGGCACACGGCGGCCAGCGCCATCTCCCGCAGCGACTTCATGCCGCGTGCGCGCGCCGCAGCCTTGATCTCGGACATCGGCGCCCGCGCCGCGATCAGGTCGCGCAGGCCGTCGTCCAGCTTCAGCAGCTCCGCCACCGCGCGGCGGCCCTTGTAGCCGGTGCCCCGGCAGTGGCCGCAGCCCTCGCCCTTCATGAAGTTGCCATTGCTCCCGCCACCCGCCGGGCCGGGGCTGACATTCAAGCCATGCCGCGCCAGCGTGGCCGCGTCGGGCGTGAACGGCTGCGCGCAGTGCTTGCACGTGAGGCGCACCAAACGCTGGGCCAGCACGGCGTTCAGGGCCGACACCACGTTGTACAGGTCCAGCCCCATGTGCATGAAGCGGCCGATCACATCGAACGCGTTGTTCGCGTGCACGGTGCTGAACACGAGGTGGCCGGTCAGCGCGGCCTGCACGGCGATCTGGGCCGTCTCGGCGTCGCGGATCTCGCCCACCATCACGCGGTCGGGGTCGTGGCGCAGGATGGACCGCAGACCGCGCGAGAAGGTCAGCCCCTTCTTCTCGTTGACCGGAATCTGCACCACGCCGCTGAGCTGGTACTCCACCGGGTCTTCGATGGTGATGATCTTGTCGGCGCCAGTGTGGATCTCGGCAAGCGTGGCGTACAGCGTGGTGGTTTTGCCCGAGCCGGTCGGCCCGGTCACCAGCAACATGCCGTGCGGCTGCCGGGCCTGGTGGCGGATGGCGGCCCGCTCGTCGTCGTCGAACCCCAGAGCGTCCAGCGTCAGCGTGCCGGCACGGGCGATGGCGGCGCGATCCAGGATGCGGATGACCGCGTCCTCACCGAACACGCTGGGCATGATGGACAGGCGGAAGTCGATCTCGCGGCCCTGCACGCGCAGCTTGAAGCGGCCGTCCTGCGGCAGCCGGCGCTCGCCGATGTCGAGCTCAGCCATGACCTTCAGCCGCGACACCAACTGCTCGGCCACCTGCGGGCTCTCGACCTGGCGCACCACGGCCATCACGCCGTCCACCCGGAAGCGGATCACCGCGCCGCGGGCTGTGCACTCGATGTGGATGTCAGAGGCGGTGTCCTGCAGCGCGTCGTACAGCGTGGCGTTGAGCAGGCGCACCACCGGGCTGGCCTGTTCGGACAGGGCCAGGGCCGACAGCTCCTCGGTGTGGTCTTCGACGGCGCCCAGCGCATCCTCCACGTCCGACAGCGCGCGAAAGTCCGCCTCGCCCGCGCCGAGGAAATGCGTGACGGCCTCGGCCGACGCACGCTGCCAGCCCACCGGCGCGTTCAGCCGCGCTTCGATGCTTTGCAGCAGCATCGCGTCTTCGTCGCGCTCGGCCAGCAGCACGCGGCGGCCGTTGGCGCCCACAGCCAGCACGGCGCGCCAGCGCTGGGCCTGAGCCTGGGGCCATTGCTCGAAGTCCAAGTGCCAGGGGCCTTGGTCGGCGGGGAGGCAGTCGTGGAGGGAGGTGGTCATGGCTTGGCACCTTGGGGTGTTGGGCCGCCGTGATGCCGGGAGTTCGCCCCAGCGGGCGACCTACTTTTGGGGCCGCCAAAAAGTAGGCAAAAACCTCGCCCCGCCCGCAGCACAGCTGCGGGTTCCCTGCGGTACTCAGGCCTTGAAGCTCCGCACAAAACTCCCTTCGCTACGCTTCGGTCAAACAGTTGCGCGGAGTCAGTTCTTGAAGTGCGCTGCGCGCACGGCTTCAAGGCCTTCCGTTCCTCGGCGGTGCTCAAGGGGCCAACACGAACAGCCGGCACCAGCCGGCTTTCGGGCTTGGCGGTTGGTCGTTGGGCTGCTGGGCATTCCCCTTCAAAACCGCTGAGAAGCGCAGAAGCCCAGGGCGTGCGCGAAGCGCACTTCAAGAACTGACTCGCGGCGCCTGTTTGAGCAGAGCGTAGCGGCGCGAGTTCGCCGCGGCCCTGGGTTCCGAGCATCGCAAGGCAGCCCGCAGGGCCGGTTTTGCAGG
Organism: Pelomonas baiyunensis; assembly: GCF_043555935.1. Classification (NCBI taxonomy): domain Bacteria; kingdom Pseudomonadati; phylum Pseudomonadota; class Betaproteobacteria; order Burkholderiales; family Sphaerotilaceae; genus Roseateles; species Pelomonas baiyunensis. The sequence continues at coordinate 376,787 of NZ_JBIGIB010000004.1, forward strand.
GGCGGCTTCTTTGCCTACTTTCTTGTCCGCACAAGAAAGTAGGTCGCCCGCCGGGGCGAACTCCCGGCATGGGCCGACGCGGCAAGCCAGCGTACCGAAACAGCAAGCCACCCATCACTGCACCTGCTCCACCAACTGAAAGATCGGCAAATACATCAGCACGATGATCCCGCCGATCAGCACGCCCATGATGAGCATCAGCGCCGGGTTCACGAGGCGCGACAGCAAGTCCGTCAGCCGGGCGGCCTCTTCGTCGTGGAAGGCGGCGGCGCGCTCCAGCATGGCGGCCACCTCGCCGCTGCGCTCACCCACGCGCAACATGCGGCGCGCCACCGGCGTGGCCAAATCCTGCGCCTCGAAGGCGGCCGACAGCCGCTCACCCCGCTCGATCTGCGCCGCTGCAGCCTGCACGGCAACACGCCAGGGTGCGGCCACCACGTCGACCACGATCTTCAACGCCGCCAACGCCGGCACGCCCGACGCCAGCAGCATGGCCAGCGACCGGTACAGCCGCGCCAGCGCCAGCACGCGCAAGCGCGGGCCCAAGCCCGGCAGCGTCCACAGCGCGGCCAGCGCGCGCTGGCGCACGGCGGGTTGCTGCACCAGCGCGTAAACGGCGAAGGCCACGGCAGCGATGCCCCCGATGACCCACCCCGGATGCGCGCCGGCGGCCTGGCCGAACTCAATCAGCACCCGCGAGGCCCAGGGCAGCTCGCCCTGCGTCTGTTCCAGGATGCCCGCAAAGCGCGGCAGCACATACAGCAACAAAAACAGGATGACCGCCCCGCCCACGCCCAGCAGCATCAACGGGTAGACCAAGGCAGCCACCAGGCGCGAGCGCAGCGCATCCACCCAGGCCAGGTAGCGCGCGTGCTGGGCCAGCGCCACCGAGAGCTGGCCGGTCTTTTCGTTCGCGGCCACGATGGCGCACATCAGCTCGTCGAACGCTTGCGGCTGCTGGCGCAATGCCACCGACAGGGGCTGGCCTTGTTCGATCTGGCCAATCACCGCGTCCAGCGCCGCACGCACGCCGGGCTGGGCTTCCTTCTCGCGCAGGGTGCTCAGGGCTTCGAGCAAGGCGATGCCGGCGTCCAGCAGCACGGCCAGCTCCTGGCTGAAGAGTTGCAGCGGGAAGCGCGCGCGCCGGGACCGCCCGGGCGCGGCCGCCACCAGTTCGCGAACCTCCAGCACGTGCTGGGGCGGCACCCCGAGCACCGCCGCGACGGCCGCGCGGTCGGGGGCGTCCACCCGCTCGGCACTCACCGCGCCCCCGCGCAGCACGCGGGCCTGGAACACGGCCATCACCAACTGGTGAGGTCGGCGTCCTCACCCTCGCCGCCGGGGCGGCCGTCCTTGCCCAAGCTCAGCAGGTCGTACTCGCCATGCTCGCCGGGGCTGCGGTACTGGTAGTCGTTGCCCCAGGGGTCCTTGGGCACGGCCTTGGACAGGTAGGGGCCGGCCCACTTGGGCTCGTCTGCCGGCTTGGTGACGAGCACGGCCAGGCCTTGGTCGGTGCTCGGGTAGCGGCCCACGTCCAGGCGGTATTGATCCAGCGATTTGGTCAGCGCATCGATCTGCGCGCGCGCCGCCTTCACCTCACTCTTGCCGATTTGCCCGAAGAACTTGGGGCCGACATACCCGGCCAGCAGGCCGATGATGACCATGACAACCAGGAGTTCAAGCAGCGTGAAGCCGCGGGCGCGGTGGGACAGGAACATGGCAAAGGGGGGTACTGCGGGAGCGCGACTGTTCAACGGCGAACGGCCCGCGGCAATCGGGATTTGACCGCCCCGCATTCTCAGGCCCGCCCCACCGCGCGCCGCCCGCCGCGCGCGACAGCGCCGCCGCCACCGCACGTTGGCTTTGTGCAACAGCGCAGAACCCCGGCAATCGCGGGGCGGCGCTGCAGGCGCGAAGGGCTGCCAGCCCCGCCCGGCAGCTCGAAAAGCACCCCGCTTCATGGGAGAAATGCACTCGCAAGCGGCTCGACCCTACTTGTCTCGCAGGCGACAAAACCCACCTCCCCGCCCCAAAATTGCACACATTCGGTGCATTCGTGCACCGTTCGCGGCCAACGAACCCGGGGTTACCCCAGTGTTGTGCACCGCAGCAGGGCAATACATTTTCGTCACTCGACGCGGTTCCGGGCTCCGGTCCAGGACCGCCGGGCGGGTTGTGAGGAGACAAGACAAGCGCTAAACGCACCAGGTTGCTTCGTAACCCCGAAGACAATCACACCGGCCACCAAGGCACCCCTTGGTGGCCGTTTTCTTTGTGCCCTCGCCCAGCGCACGGCGCTGTACGGGGTCAGGCCCTCAAAGGAATGGCGATGGACCGGGCATCGAGTCTGATCCGCATTGCCAGACAAGCCCGTCTGGGGCGGCCCGGGGCTCGGCCCGAAGACGGCACTGCGGCCTTGCGGCCATCACCGAACCCATGCTTGAACTCGCAACCGTTGCCCTCGCCTCCTTGCTCGCCGGCTTCATCGACGCCGTGGCCGGCGGGGGCGGCCTGATCCTCACGCCGGCCCTGTTCAGCACCTTCCCTGCGGCGGCCCCGGCCACGCTGATGGGCTCGAACAAGGGCGCGGCTATCTGGGGCACGGCCTGGGCCACGGCGCAGTATGTGCGGCGCGTGTCGCTGCCCTGGCGGCGGCTGCTGCCGGCGGCCGTGTTGGCCGGGGCCGGCAGCTTCACCGGCGCCTGGGCGCTGACGCTGGTGAGCCCGGACGGCCTGCGCAAGGCGCTGCCGCTCGTGCTGCTGGCCGTGTTCCTGTACACCCTGGCCAAGAAAGACCTGGGCCGCGACCACGCGCCGCGCTTCCAGGGCCGGGCCGAAGCCCTGGTGGCCAGCACGATCGCGCTGGCGGTCGGCTTTTACGACGGCTTCTTCGGCCCGGGCACCGGCAGCTTCTTCGTGTTCCTGTTCGTGCGCGTGCTCGGTTACGACTTCCTGCACGCCTCGGCCACAGCCAAGCTGATGAACCTGGTGACCAACGGCTTCGCAATTGCGCTGTTCGTCAGCAAGGGCCACATCTGGTGGCATGTGGCCGCTGTGATGGCGGTGACCAACGTGATCGGCAGCCTGGCCGGCACGCGGCTGGCGCTGAAGCACGGCGCGGGCTTCGTGCGAGGGGTGTTCATCACGGTCGTGGGGGCGCTGATTGTCAAAACTGCCTGGGACGCCTTCTTCCGCTGAACTACCATCAGCGTCCGTCCTGAGCCTTCTGTCTGCCCACCATGTCTGTCGATCCTCAACTGCGCAATCTGGACATCGAGATCCCGACCCAGCCCGAGGTCCTGGTCAAGCTGTCATTGCTGATGGCGGCCGAAGACATCGACCTGCAAGCCATGTCCTCCCTCGTGGAAACTGACATGGCCCTGGCGGCTGCGGTGATGAAGGCGGTGAACTCGTCGCTGTACGGCCTGCGCGGCCGGGTGCAGACGGTGCACCAGGCCCTGACCTACCTGGGCATGCGTGAAGTGGCCGCCATCACCTTCGAGATGGGCCTGCGCGCCGCATTCCCAGCCGCGGCGGAGCTGGAAACCGTGTGGTCCCGCGCCTCGCAGCGTGGCCTCTTGATGGGCCGCATGGGCCAGATGCTGGGCGTGGACCCCTGGGCCGCGCACTCGGCCGGCCTGTTCGAAGAATGCGGCAAGGCGGTGCTGTACCGCCACGCCCCGACGCACTACCCCGCCATGCTGCGCGCCGCCACTCGCGACGCAGAGCTGGTGGAGCTGGAGAAAACCGCCTTCGGCGTGAGCCACGATGCCCTGGGGGCCGCCCTGTGCGAAAGCTGGGGCCTGGCCCCGGCGGCCGTGGCCAGCGTGCGCCACCACGTGGAAATCCAAACCACCTTGACCATGCCCGAGAGCCTGGCCCGCCGCAGCGTGGCCGCCATCTCCACGGTCGCCTGGGCGCTGCTCAACCACGCGGATCAACTGGACGACATCGCCACCCAGATTGCGCCGCAAGCGCAGCTGGACGAGACCCTGGTGCTGCGCGCCGCCCGCCGAGTGAGCGAGCAATTGCAAGCCGCGCAAGAGCACGGCCGCTGACGCCCCGCCCGGCCGGCACGCCGGCCACGTTCGCAACACCTCCCACGCTTTCACGACACACCCGCCCCCGGCGGGTGAACCGGCTCAAGCCGCCAGGCTCATGCGGTCGCGCCCGGCGTGCTTGGCGATGTACAGCGCCTCATCGGCCGCCTGCAGCAGGGCTTGGGCGCTGAGGTAGGGGTGGGTCGGGCTGAACGCCGCCAAACCCACGCTCAACGTCAGGTCACCGCGGCCGTCGGGCAAGCGCAATGCACGCAGTTCGTCGCGCAGCAGTTCCAGCACGCCCTGCGCCTCACTCACGCCCACGCCAGGCAGCAAGGCCACGAACTCTTCGCCCCCCAGGCGGGCGACCACGTCGGTGTCGCGCTTGAACCGGTCGCTCAGCAGGCCGGCCACGCGCTGCAAGGCCGCGTCGCCCTCGTCCGTGCCGTGCACGAGGTTGAATTCCTTGAATTGATCGAGGTCCAGCACCGCCACGGCGAGCGGCCCGCGCAGCCGCTGGGCGCGCTTGAATTCCCGGCGCAGGGCTTCGTCGAACGCCCGCTGGTTGGCAATGCCCGTGAGGCTGTCGGTGCGGGCCAGGCTGGCCAACTCGCGCTTCTGGGCTTCCAGCGCACCGTGGGCCTCCTGCAGCAACTGGCGCTGCTGGCCCAGTTCGCGGCGCAGTTCGCGCACTTCGTGGTCTTGCTGCGAGAGCCGCGTGCGGGTCTGCTCCACGGCGTGGCCGATGCGGCCCAGCTCGGCCGACAACACCGCCCCCGCCTCGCCCGGCTCAGACCAGCCCACCGTGTGCGCGCCGGCCACCATGGCCTCGCAGCCCTGGGCCAGCTGGCGCAGCGGGCGCAGCAGCAGCGCCTCCAGCAGCAGCCACTGCGCGGCGCTGATCACCACCACCAGGCCCGCCAGCCGCACCAACCCCTCGGGCGAGGTGTCCAGGCTGTCCAGCGTCCATTCGATGGCCAGCAGCACCCCGGCTGTCACCAGCGGCAAGCCCAGGGCCAGTTGGAGCCGCAGCGATCCGACCGGTCGCGCCGCGACGGGGCTCAGGGGATCGGCGAGGGACTCGGTGCTCATGGCGGGGCTCGTGCGAGTCACAAATTGTGAGCGCGCCCCCCGCCGCCGTGCAGTGTGGGAACCTCGGGGTTTGTCAGGGGCCCGGGGTCAGTAGGGCACTTGATCCGAGGGATATTTCCAGAAATCCTTGAGCAGGTAGCTCATCGGCAGGTTCAGCGCCGTGCCTTTCGGGGGAATCGGCTTCAGGAACCAGCGCTCGTACAGCGCATGGGCCTCATGGCTGGTCACCAGGCGCTTCATTTCCTCGTCCACCAGCGACTTGAACTCCGGGTCGCCCTTGGGCAGCACGATGGACAGGGGCTCGATGGTCAGGAACTTGCCCACCACCTGGAACTTGGCGGCATCCGGCCGGGCCGACACCAGGCCGTACAGCAGCACGTCGTCCATGACGAAACCGTCCGCCTGCCCCGCGGCCAGCATCTCCATGGCCTTGGCATGGTCGGGCGCCTCCACCACACGGATGTGCAGAGCGCGCTCGTTGTTCGCCTGCGTGATGGACTTCAGCGGCGTGGTGCCCTTGGTGGACACCAGCGTCTTGCCGTCGAACTGCGACAGCTCGGTGATGCCGCTGTCCGCCCGCACCAGGTAGCGGGCCCCGGTGATGTAGTGCGGCACCGTGAAGGCCACCTTCTCGCGGCGCTCGGCGTTGTTGGTGGTGGAGCCGCATTCCAGGTCGGCCTTGCCTTCGGCCACCATCTGGATGCGGTTGGCCGGCGTCACCAGCAGGAACTGCGGCGTGAGGCTTTTGAGCTTGAGCCGCTGGCGCAGCGCGTCGGTCAGCTTCAGGCACAGGTCCACCGCATACCCGACCGGCTTGCCGTCAGGCAGCACATAGCTGAATGGCACGGACGACTCGCGGTGCGCCAGGACGATGTGGCCGCTGGACTGGATGCGGTCCAGCACGGGGCCGGCATGCGCCGACCACGCGGCACCCAGGGCGAGGCAAAGGCTGATCAGGCGTTTCATGCCGGCCATTGTGGGTCAGGCCTTGCCTGCAGGGGCTGCAGGAGTTGGCACTTCGCGGTGCCGCTGCGCAACAGCTTGCAAGCAAGCTCAGGCCGGCGCGTCTTCGTGGGTGACGGTGCGATTGCGCCCACTGCGCTTGGCCTGGTACACCGCCCGGTCGGCGGCCTGCAGCAACTCGCCGAAGCTGGTGGCCTCGGCCGGCAGCATGGCCAGCCCCACCGACACCGTGGCACTCACGGTGCCGCCGTCGGGGGTGATGAACGGCGCCTCCTGCACCATGAGGCGGATGCGCTCGGCCACCTCGCGGGCGCCGGCCAGGTCGGTGCGGGGCAGCAGCACCACAAACTCTTCGCCGCCGTAGCGGGCGGCCAGGTCGCCGGTGCGCAGCGAACGCAGGATCAGCCCGCCCACCTGGCGCAGCACCTCGTCACCCGCCGGGTGGCCGTGGCGGTCGTTGATGGACTTGAAGTGGTCGATGTCCAGGAACAAACAGGCCAGCGGGTAGCGGTGGCGCACGGCCTGGCTGAATTCGATCAGGCTGCGGTGGTCGAAATAGCGGCGGTTGTGCACGCCGGTCAGGCCGTCGGTCATGCCGGCGCGGCGCAGGCGCTCACGGTTGAGCATGCTCTCGATGGCGATGGCCGCAATCGCAGCCAACCGGTCCAGAAACTTGGTGCCCGAGGCCGCGTCGTAGCGCTGCGGGTCGCGCGAGCCGAAATGCAGGCTGCCGATCAGCAAGCCCTGACGAATCAAGGGCAGCAGCGCCGCCGAGCGCACCCCGGCCTGGGGGTCGAAGGCCTGCGCCAGCAGCGCCTCACTGTGGCCCGGGCCCACCAGGCGCGTGGTGCGCACGGTGCCGAACAAGTCCTTCAGCCCGGCGTGGCTGTCGAGCAGCTTGGGCGCCTTGATCATGGGCAGCGCCGGCAAGGCGCGGCGCAGTTCCTCGTCCTGGTCCAGCAGCCACAGCTCGGCGGCATCCAGCTGGAAGTCCTCCCGGCAGTCCACCAGCAGCAGGTTGACCAACTCCTCCATGGAACTGACCGCCACCAGGCGACGCTCCAGCGCGTCGAACCGGTCGAGCTTGCGCTCGTTGGCCTTGGCCGCCTCCAGCAGGGACTGGAGCTGGCGGCGCAGCTCCTGCACCTGGGCGTGGGGGTCGGACGGATTCATCACGGCGCCATTGTGAGGGCGCCGCGGGTGAACGAACGTGACTCGCCGGTGACGGGGTCGGTGAACGCGATGGCGCGTGCCACCAGCTGCAACGGGCGGTCGAAGCTGGGCGGGTTTTCGTGCGGTTGCAGCACGGGGTAGATGCGGTCACCCCACAGCGGCAGGCCGATGGCGTTCATCTGCGCGCGCAGCTGGTGGCGCTGGCCCGTCACCGGCCGCAACTCGTAGCGCGCCCAGCCCTGCCAGGCGCCCTGCAGGGGCTCGATCAGGTTCACCCAGGTCTCGGCATTGGGCTCACCGGGCACCACCTGCATCTGCATGAAATCGTCGCCCGGCGGCTCTTGCAACCGGTGGCGCAGCACGCGCGGCCAGGGGCCATCCGACCACGGCGCCACGGCTTCGTACACCTTGCTCACGCTGCGCTCGCGAAACAGGCGGTGGTAGGCGTCGCGGTCTTGCCGGCGCAGATTGAACACCACCAGGCCGGCGGTTTCGCGGTCCAGCCGGTGCACCGGGTTCAGGTCCACCAGCCCGGTGGCGTGGCGCAGCCGGGCCATCAGGGTCTCGCGGGCGTACAGGCCGCTGGGCGTGACGGGCAGGAAGTGCGGCTTGTCCGCTACCAGCAGGTGCTCGTCCTGAAACAGGATGCGCTCGCCCCCCGGCACCGCCGGCTCCTGCGGCAGCTGGCGCCAGTAGTAGACGCGGCGGTTGCCCACGTAGGGCCGGTCCTGCAGCGGGGCGCCGTCGTCGCCCACCACGTCGCCCCGGGCCAGGCGCTCGGCCCAGTCGTCCACCCGGGGCAGCCGCTCGTTCAGGAAGGCCGTGAGCGACGGCCACGCCCCCGGCGGGCAGTGCACCGCGCTGGCAGCCACGCCCTCGCGCAGCGGCAATGCAGGCTTGGGCGGCCGGGCCACGCGCCGCCTTACTCGATGCGCGGGCCGCCTCGGGCCCGCTCGTCCATGTAGGCGTTCAGCCGCTTCATGTCCTGCGGCTCGGCGCGGTCGCCCCGCCACTCCCGCACCCAGGCGTCGCGCTGCGGGTCGCGGGCCAGCTCGCGCACGGCGGCATCCACCCGCTCGATGGCCCGGCGCCCTTCCGGCGTGCGGCTGCACGACACGGTGGCCAGCATGGTGGTCAAGCCCTCGGCCAGCGGCAGCGCCACCAGCGCGCCCGGGTCGCCAGCACGGGCCAGGTAGTCCTTCACCACGGCGGGGTAGTCCAAGGTGTAGTCCATGCGGCCGGCGCGCAGCATGTCCAGCACCTGCACGCTGGGCTGGGCACTCACCGCCTGGCGGGGCACCGTGTGCTGGGCCAGCAGGTTGTCGATCTGCGCCCCATACGAGCGGTCTTTGGCCACCAGCAGGTGCAGTTCCGGCCGCTTGAGCAATTCAGCCAGTTGCAGGCGCCCGCCACCGGCTGGCGTCTGCGCCCACTGCACCAAGGCCTCACGGCGCACGATCACATGGATCTCGCGCGACACCAGCGGCGGGTACAGGTGCGAGAAATACGCCCACTGCAGCCGCTCCGGCGTACGCACGTGCAGCGTGGAGCACAGCGTCTGGCCGCGCCGGCTCTCCGTTTCATAGCGGGCGGTGCTGGCCTCGACGAACTCGTGCCGCACCTCGGGCATGCGCGCCAGCAACTGACGCATGAAGCCGTCCACCTCGCCATGCCCCAGCTCGGTCACGTTGCGCGGCGGGTGCCCTTGAAAGAAGCTGAAGTGCGGCGGCACGTCTTGCGCCACCCAGCGGATGGTGTCGACAGGCGGCGCGGCCTGGGCGGCCGAAGCCGCCACGCCGACGACCAGCACCTGGAGCCACCGCATCAGCGGCCTTGCATTCCGGGCCGAGCGCCGGGCCGCTCCCAAGCCGGCCCGCCATGGCGATGTGCTTGCGGCTCAACGCCGCAAGCATCGCCGTTCCCTTGGGGAACCGGCTGGGCTCGCCCGCGTTCAGCGGCGAGAGACCCGACGAAGGGCTCCATGTCAGTCGCCTTCCACCCACTCGATGCGGGCGCCCAGCTCGCAGATGTGCTCCACGAAGTTCGGGTGCGCGCGGCGGATGGGCGTGGCGTTGCGGATCACGCTCTTGCCGTGCACGCTGGCGGCCACCATCAGCAGCGCAATCGCCACGCGGATGATGTAGGGGCTCTCCACCTCGGCCGGGCTCAACGGCTTGCCGCCGAAAGTGATCATGCGGTGCGGGTCGCTCAGGAAGGCGTGGCCGCCGAACTTGGCCAGCTCGCTCGTCCAGCCCATGGCGCCGTCATACACCTTGTTCCAGAACATCACGCTGCCCTCGGCCTTGACGCCCAAGGCCACGAAGATGGGCAGCAGGTCCACCGGCACGTAAGGCCAGGGCGCGGCTTCCACCTTCTGCAGGATGTTGCGGGTGAAGGGCTCCTTCACCTTCAACGGGCCGTTCGTCACGCAGCGGCTCCAGCCGTCCTCGTGCACGATCTCCACGCCAAACTTTGCGAACGTGCGGTCCAGCAGCGGGAACATCTCCGGCGCGCCGTTCTTCACGCGCACGTCGCCGCCGGTGATGGCGCCCAGCGCCAGGAAGGTGACGATCTCGTGGAAGTCTTCGGTGAAGGTGTAGTCCGCGCCGCCGAGGGCGTCGACCCCGGTGATCTTCAGCTTGGAGGTGCCGTGGCCGTCGATCTTGGCGCCCAGCAGCGACATGAAGTTGCAGAACTCCTGCACATGCGGCTCGCTGGCGGCATTGGTCAGCGTGGACGTGCCCTGCGCCAGCGCGGCGCACAGCACGAAGTTCTCGGTGGTGGTGACGGAGGCGTAGTCCGTCCAGTGGTCGTTGCCTTTGAGCGGGCGGTCCACCTTCAGCACCAGGCCGTCGGGCAGGCGCTCCACCTCGGCGCCGAAGCGCTGGAACACCTCCACGTGCGGGTCGATCTCGCGGGCGCCCAGCGTGCAGCCCTTGACGTCATCTTCGATGCGCGCCGCGCCGAAGCGCGCCATCAGGCCCGGCACCAGCATGATGGACGAGCGCATTTCCTCCGGCAGGCGGTCGGTGGCCGGGTCAAAGTGCGTGTCCTGGTGATGCACGTCCAGGATGCCGGTCTTGAAATCCAACTCCACCTTGGACCCGAGCTTGCGGAAGACCTCGACGATCTTCTTGACGTCGGTGATCTCGGGCACGCCGCGCAGGCGCACCGGCTGCTTCGTCAGCAGCGTGGCGCACAAGATGGGCAGAACGGCGTTCTTGTTCGCCGAGGGAACGATGCGGCCGGAGAGAGGCGTGCCGCCGTGAACGATCAGGTGAGACATCGAATGAGGGAGTTCGGGGCGCGCAAGCGGCGCGCGGGGCCGATTGTCGGGCCTGCGGCAGCACCGTCACGGCCGGCGGGGCGGAAGCTTTGTTCCGGGGCGGGGCATCATGCGGCGGCCCGCGCCCCGCCACCCGTCATGTACCACCCACGCCCACACCCGCAGCCGCCAAGGAGGCTCTGCAAAGCCCCTCGTCACTCCGACTGGCGCAGGGGCTGATGGCAGGGGACGATGCAAAGCATGGATCAGATCACGCTTGGCCTTGACCCGCTGCCCAAGAAGACCCGCAAGGAAGTATTCCTCGATGAGATGAACCAGGTTGTGCCCTGGGCCGCGCTTGTGGCGTTGATCCAGCCGCACGCACGCGGTGCGCATCAAGTGCTGGGCGCCCGTCCGCCGTTCCCCATCGAGACCATGCTGCCCATCCACCGCCTGCAGCTGTGGTGGAACCTGAGCGATCCGGCCATGGAGGAGAAACTGCATGCGCGTCCGCTGTACCGACGCTTCGTCGGCCTGGAAGGCGCGGCACGCATGCCCGACGAGACGACGATCCTGCGCTTTCGACACCTGCTGGAGAAGCAGCAGCTCGCACCGCAGGTGCTGGCCACGATCAACGCCGGCCTGGCCCAGCAGGGGCTGATGCTCAAAACCGGCACGGTGGTGGACGCCACCATCATTGCAGCGCCGAGCTCGACCAAGAACAAGGGCGGCGAGCGCGACCCCGAGATGCACCAGACCAAGAAGGGCAACCAGTGGCGCTTCGGCATGAGGGCGCACATCGGCGTGGACGCGGACTCGGGCCTGGTGCACAGCGTCGTCGGCACGGCGGCCAACGTCAACGACGTGACGCAGGCCGCGGGCCTGCTGCATCGCGAAGAGACCGATGCCTTGGGCGACGCGGGGTACCTGAGCGTGGACAAGCGCGAGGAACTCGAGGACAGCAAGGTGCGCTGGGAAGTGGCCATGCGACCGGGCAAGCGCCGAGCGCTCGATCCCGAGCGTGAGCTGGATCAACTGCTGGAGAGTGCCGAGAAGCTCAAGGCGAGCATCCGCGCCAAGGTCGAGCACCCGTTCCGCCTGATCAAGCAACAGTTCGGCTACGCCAAGGTGCGCTATCGCAGGCTGGCGAAGAACACGGCGCGGCTGACGATGCTGTTTGCGCTGGGAAATCTGTGGATGGCGCGCAGGCAGATCCTGGGAGCGCAAGGGCCTGTAAACGGGTCGGCGCAGCGCTCAGAACGTTCGATTCAAGCGCGCGCGACCTCCTCACGAAACAAAACTCCCGCTCGGCACGGACTCACGCGCCATGAACTGGGTTTTGCAGACCTTCCTTAACCGATGCACCGCCATGAATTGGCACACCAATGACCGCCGGAACCATCCAACAAAGGATAACGCCAGCCTCCGGATATTAAGAATGCGACGTCAAACCCTAAAAGTCCTCTCATTTGCCCTGGTGATTTTTTTCACGCCTCAACGTTCGCATCCGACTGTTCGCGAGAAATGGTCAATCAATCGCTTAGCTTTGCGAAAAACATCGATCAAAGCGGTAGACAAGCCCGCAAAATCACCAATGCGATCTCACATCAAATCGCAAACGCCGGACTTTCAGATCAATTAAACGACGCCGAGTCTCGATACTTGCGGGCAGCAGACGATTTGAGCCTCGCCATTGTCGAAGGAATCATTTCGAGATGTGGCTGGGCCGCCTTCGCCAACCTGCCGACCTCCACCTTGGAGTCCGCTGTTCTTGTCATTCACCATGCCAATCCAGAAAAAAGGGCAAGATATCTTCCCGCAATTGAAGCTGCGGCGGCCAGCGGGCAACTGTCCGCCGAGTGGTGGGCGGTCTACATCGACCGAACACTGATTGCAGAAGATCAGCCGCAGCGTTACGGCACACAAATACCGATCTATCGACCAAACTCAGGATTCAAGTCCGTCGAGGACGCAGTGGAATTTTGGCGGGTTGAGGATCCAGCTAACCTGGACTCGCGCAGGTCGAAGCTGGGGCTTCCCCCTTTCTGTGACTACTTGAACCGGATCAACGATACCGACGCGTTGCATGCAAAGGTGTGCGGGCTTCAGCACGCAACAGGCCACCGGTAGCCTTGATGCCCATTCCATCAGAACGCGCTGAATACGGTCTCGCATGCTTATTAGAAGGCGCCGCGTCATATGGCACCCACCTTGATCTCAGAGACCTTAGAAAAATTCATGGCGCCAGAGGCGGAATCACTCTAGACCAATTGATCAATATCGGCGGCAAGTTGGCCTTCAACTGACGCGTCTTGTCATCGCGCACCGCCCCGAGACCATTGCGGGCGCGCAGCGCGCGGTTCAGGTCGCGAACGGCCAGGTCATTGACGTGGCTCGCGTCATGCCGCCGGCGCACCGGCCTGCGGTCGAGCCGGCGGCCGTTCCTGCCTGATCAGGGCTCGCCCGGATCCAACCGCTTCGCCCGCGCCAGCCGCCAGGCGTCTGCCGGGTCGGTGAACACCTGCTCGGCCGTGGTGCCCGTCTCGCGGGCCTGGGCGTCGATGGCGATGCGCTTGTCGAAGACGTAACACTCGCCTTCCCAGTCGCGTGCCGCGTCGGGGAAAGCCTCCAGGAAGTTCAGGATGCCGCCATCCAGCTGCGCGACCTTCAGGCCCTGCGCCTGCATCCACGCGGCGGTCTTCTCGCAGCGGATGCCGCCGGTGCAGTACATGGCGACCGTTTTGCCCTGCCACTCGCTGCGGTGGGCCTCCACGTAGGCGGGGAAGTCGCGGAAGTGGGCCACGCCGGGGTCGATGGCGCCGCGAAAGCGTCCGAGCTGGAACTCGAAGCTGTTGCGGTTGTCGAGGACCACGGTGTCGGGGTCGTCCAGCAGTTCGCGCCAGCGCTGGGGGCTGACGTGGGTGTCGGTGGCGTCGCCACTCACGCCCGGCACACCAAAGGCCACGATTTCGCGCTTGACGCTGACCTTGAAGCGGCTGAACGGCCGGCGCTCGCAGGCGTTGTGCTTCACGTGCAGGTCGGCCAGCCCGGGCAGGGCTTGCAGCTCGGATTCGAGCGCGCGCACGTCGTCGGCCTCGCCGGCGATGGCCGCACTCAGGCCCTCGGGCGCCACCAGCACCACGCCGCCCAGGGTCAGCGCCGCGCCGCGTGCGCGCAGCCATTCGGCAAAGGCGGTGGGGTCCGCCATCGGGGTAAAACGGTAGAAAGAGCTGTGCAGCAGGGCCATGGGGCCGAATTGTCGGCCCCGTACACTGCCCGCCAAAAAACACGGGAGCCCGGCTGTGCATCGGGCCTCAACACCATGTCCGACCGCCTCAAAGTTCTGCCCCAATACCTGATGCCCAAGCTGGCGCTCACGCGCCTGGCCGGGCATTACGCGTCCAAACCCATGGGCAGCCTCACCACGGCGGCCATCCGCCGCTTTGTGGCGCGCTACGGCGTGAACATGGCCGAGGCGGCCGAGCCCGACATCGGCGCCTACGCCACGTTCAACGACTTCTTCACCCGCGCACTCAAGCCCGGCGCACGGCCGCTGAGCGCCGCGCCGTTGATCTGCCCGGTGGACGGCGCGATCAGCCAGGTGGGCCGCATCCTGGGCGATCAGGTTTACCAGGCCAAAGGCCAGACGTTCTCCACCACGGCGCTCGTGGGCGGCGATGCCGAACTGGCCGCCGGCTTTCAGGACGGCCTGTTCGCCAACCTGTACCTGAGCCCGCGGGACTACCACCGCATCCACATGCCTGCCGCGGGCCGGCTGGTGCGCATGACGCATGTGCCGGGCGCGCTGTTCTCGGTGAACCCCACCACCGCCCGGGGCGTGCCGGGGCTGTTCGCCCGCAACGAGCGCGTGGTGTGCGTGTTCGACGACGAGGCCCTGGGCCGTTACGTGCTGGTGCTGGTGGGCGCCACCATCGTGGGCAGCATGGCCACGCCCTGGCACGGGCTGATTTCGCGCAGCGGCCCGGTGCGGGACTGGACCTACGCGCCGGGCGAGGTGACGCTGGCGCAGGGCGACGAGATGGGCCGGTTCCTGCTGGGCTCCACCGTGGTGATGCTGTTCCCCAAGAACAACCTGCAGTTCAACCCCGCCTGGCAGCCGGGCGGCGCGGTGCGCATGGGCGAGGTCATGGCGCGCTGACGGCGGCCGGCTTCAGCAAGCGTTCAGCGTCAGCCGCCGCCATGGGGTGCGACAGCAGCCAGCCTTGCAGGTGGGTGCAGCCCAGGCGCTCCACCTCGGCGGCTTGATCGGCGGTTTCCACGCCTTCGGCCACGATGGCCAGGCCCAGCGCATTGGCCAGCACGCAGGCCGCGCGCACCACCGCGCCCGCCGACGACTCGGGCAGCGGGTCGATCATGCTGCGGTCCAGCTTGAGGGTGGTGATGGGCAGGCGGCGCAGCAGCGTGAGCGAGCTTTGTCCGGTGCCGAAGTCATCAAACGCCACGCCCACCCCGGCGTCGCGCAGCCGCGCCAGCTGCGGCAGCACGCGGTCCATGTGGGTCATGGCGGCGGTTTCCGTGATTTCCACTTCCACCAGCGTCGGCGGCACCTGGTGCGTCTGCAGCAGCGCCAGCAGCCCGTCGGCAAAGGTCGGGTCTTCGAACTGCAGCGGTGACACGTTCACCGCCACCGGCAGCGGTTGCAGGCCGGCCTGCTGCCAGGCGCGCAGCTGGCGGGCGGTTTCCCGCAGCACGAAGGCGCCCAGCGGCACGATTTGCCCGGTGCGCTCGGCGGCCGGAATGAAGTCGGCCGGGCTGACGCGGCCCTGCCCCGGGCGCAGCCAGCGCACCAGCGCCTCGAAGCCCGTCACCTCGCGGCTGCCGGCCGAGTACTTGGGCTGGTAGTCCAGCAGAAATTCCTCGCGCACGATGGCGGTGGCCAGGGCCTGCTCCAGCTCCAGCAAGCCGCCGGCCGAGGCGGCCATGCCGGGCTCGTAGGCCACCACGGCCGCGCCCGGCTGCTGCTTGGCCTGGTGCATGGCGATGTCGGCCGCGCGCAGCAGCGAGGCGCCGTCCTGCCCATGGGCCGGGAACCGCGCCAGGCCCACCGACAGGTGCACGTACAGCGCCCGGTGCTCCACGGTCAAGGGGGCGTGCATCAAGGCCAGCAGCCCCTGGCCGGCCAGCACGGCGGAGGCCTCGTCGTCCACACCGGGATGCAGCAGCAGGAACTGGTCTTCGCCCAGGCGCGCCAGCATCACGTCGGGCGGCAGGGCGGTGCGCAAGCGGGTGGCCATGGCCTGCAAAAGCGCGTCGCCGGTTTCATGGCCCAGGCTTTCGTTCACCAGCTGAAAGCGGTCCACATCGGCCGACAGCAGCACGAAGCCCGAGCTGCCCGGCACCGTCAATTCGGCCAAGCGGGCCAGCGCGGCGTGGCGGTTGGGCAGGTCCGTCAGTTCGTCGTGCAGCGCCTGGCGGCGCAGGGCCTCGGTGGCCCGCTGGCGCTCGGTTTCGTCCAGCATCAGCACCAGCAGCGCGGGCTGGCCTTCCCATTCCACATAACTGGAGGTGCCGCGCAGGTAGAGCGGGCTGCCATCGCGGCGGTAACGCTCGCCTTCCCAGCTGATGCGGCCGCTGCGCTGTTCCAGCAAGCGGCGGTATCGAGCGCGAGAACCTTCCACATCCTCCGGCGCGATGAAGCGCTCCACGCCCCCCACCTGCTCTCGCCGCTCGAAGCCGAACATGGCCAGCGCCGCCGGGTTGATGTAGGCCACCTGCCCCCCGCGCACCACCACCAGCCCCTGCATGGACTGCTCGTACAGGTCACGCAGGCGGGTGTTGACGCGCTCGGCCTCGTGGTGCGCGCGCCGCACCGACAGCAGGATGAGCGCCATGGCCAGCACCATTTGCACGAAGTTGCCGACCAGATGGGTGATGAAGGAGCGGGCCAGCGGATCCAGGATCGGGGCGGTGCCATGCACGACCGCATAGACCGCGAAACAACCCGCCACCACGCGTTCGCCGCGTCCCCCACCCTGCCAGAGCCAGCGCGCGGCCCAGGCCGCACTGGCAGCCAGCACCATGGCCCCGGCGGCCACCCCCATGGGGTAATCCACCCGGGCCAGGCCCAGGATGACCAGCGTCAGCAGCGCCCAGCGCGGCCACTGCTGCCGCCAGCTCCACACCATGCCGCGGTAGCGGGCGGTGCCCGCCAGCTGCAAGGCCAGGCTGGCCACGATGGCGGAAGCCGCCGCCGCCATCTGCAGTTGGCCGCCGAACGAACCTTCGCCGGCTGGCACCCAGGCCACGCCCAGCGCCAGGCCGATGGACAGCAGCACATGGCTCCAGCCCCAGTCCTGCGTGTGGCGATGGTCAGGCTCCAGCCGGGCCAGCACCAGCAGTGCCACCCCAAGCAAGGCGATCAAAGCGGAACTGATCAGCACGAAGCCCGTCATCCACGGGATGCTAGCCAGCGCGCCGAGGCCTTCCGGGCAAATGAAGGCTCGGCAGCTCAGAACTCCGGCCGGATGTCACGAGTGGCCAACGGCCAGCGGTCGGTGCGCCAGGGCGTGGCCGGCAGGCCGGCGCCGTCGGTGAGGTTGGCCTCCAGGGGCGAGTCGGCCCAGGCGTAGCGCACGGCCACCGGCGGCGTGCCGGCTGCACCCCACACCCGCACCCGGTCCGGCGCCACGATCTCGGCCCGGGCCGGGGCGAAGCGCTGGTCACTGCCGGCCACGGCAAACCCCAGCAGCGGCCCCCCGCCGCGCGTGGCCAGGCCGCCGGCCACGTCGGCCAGGGTCAGCTCGATGCTGCCGTCAGGCAGCGTGCGGCTGGCTTTCCAGGTGGGGCCCTTGAAGGGCACCGGCTGGTGGTAGGTCTGCGCCAGCGCGATGCGGGCCAGCCGTTCGCCCACGGTGCGCTTGTCGCGGGGGTGGATGTCGTTGGCGTCACCCACGTCGATGCTCACCGCCATGCCGGTGGCGGGCAGCGAGAGGGTCTGCCGCTGGGCGTCACGCAGTTCGGCAAACGCGCTGCCCTCAGGCAGCGGCGGGCGCGGGCCGTAAGACGACAACTGAACGAAGTAGAACGGCAGTGGCGCCTTCAGCCCTTGCTCGCGCCACCGGGCACGCCAGTCCTGAATCAGGCGCGGGAAGGCCTGGGCATAGCGGGCCGCGCGCGGCGCATTGCTTTCGCCTTGGTACCAAATCACGCCCTTCACGGCCAACGGCGTGAACGGCCGCACCATGCCGTTGAACAGCAGGCTGGGCAGGTCGTTGGGGCCGGGTTCGGTCACGGGTTGCAGAGAGGCCACCTGGGCACGCCAGGGGCCGGCCAGGGGCACGGCGCCGGCCGAGGTTTCCAGGCGCAGGTTGTCGGCCGGGCCGTGGATGCCGCCGTCGCCGCCGGTGTCGGTCACGCGCACGGCGATGAGGTTGTCGCCCTCGCGCAGCACGCCCGGCGGCAGCGCGTAGACGCGCGGCGTCTCCCAGCCGCAGGTGTTGCCCACTGGCTGGCCGTTGATGAAGGTGGCGTCGCAGTCATCCACCGGCCCCAGGTGCAGGGCGGCCGGGCCCTGGGCCTGGGCGGCGGTGAGCGTGACGCGCCGGCGCATCCACACCTCGCCGTCCAGGCCGGGCAGGCCCTGGCGCTCCCACACGCCCGGGGTGTCCAGCGTGGGCCAGGCGTGGTCGTCCAACGCAGGGTCGGCCCCGTCCACCGCCTGCGGTGCGGCGTGCTGGAAGGCCTGCACGCGGTCCAGCATGACGGCCTGGCGTTGCTGCACGAAGGCCGCGGTGTCAGGCGGCATGGCGCGCATCACGGCGGCAATGTCGGGGTCGACGGCGTTGGCGCGCGGGCTGGTCCAGGTTTCGGCATGGGTGCCACCCCAGCTGGTGTTGACGATGCCGATGGGCACGCGCACATCGGCCTGCACCCGGCGCGCAAAGTGCCAGGCCACGGCGCTGAAATCGCCCACCGTTTGCGGGCTGGGCACCTCCCAGCGCAGCGGCGGCGTGTCTTTCAACGGCGTGAGGCTCACGCGGTGCGGCATCTTCACGTGGCGGATCTGCGGGTGCTCACCCGCAGCCGCCACCTCGGCCGCCGCGCTGTTCGCATCGGCCAGGCGCCACTCCATGTTGGACTGGCCCGAGGCCACCCACACATCGCCGATGAGCACGTCGTCCAGCGTGCGTTCCTCCGCCCCGGCGCGCACCTGCAGGCGGTGCGGGCCACCGGCCTTCAGCGGCGCGAGCGTGGCCTGCCAGCGGCCGTCCCGGCCGGTCTTGGCTTGGGCAGACCGACCGGCGAGTTCCACGCGCACCCGCTGCCCGGGCTGCGCCTGGCCCCACACGCGCAGCGGCGCTTCGCGCTGCAGCACCATGTGGTCGGCAAACACGCCGGCCAGTTCCAGGGCCTGGGCCTGGGCCGAGCCGCAAGCGGCGATGAGGGCGGAGAGCAGCAGGGGGCGCATGTCGGTCACCAAGTGAACGTGGCGATGCCGCTGGCGGGCAGCTCGTAGCTGAAGCGCTGGCCGGGGGCCTGCACGGTGAAGCGCTGGGCGGCCTTGCCCGAGTTGCTGACGATGAGCACGGTGCTGCCGTCGGGGTTGGTGAAGGCCACGTGGTCCAGCGTTTTGGCGCCGCCGTCCGAGTCCACCCGGCGGGCGTCGCGCTTCACGAAGCGGCTGGCGTGGCCGAAGGCGTAGTACTCGATGTTGCGGGTGACTTTGCCGTCCTTGGGGTCGATGGTGACGACACCGCGGCAGTCTTTGCAGCCGCCCAGGTGCGGGCCGTAGTTCGGGTCCAGCGCCAGGTTCCACATCAGCACGCCCCGCGCGCCGTGGCGGGTGCTGCCGATGATGAGGTTGCGGGTGATCCAGGGCAGGGTTTCGGCCCACTGGGGCTTCCATTCACCGCCGGAGCATTCGGTGAACCACACGTCCAGCTCGGGGAACTGCTGCGCCACCTGCGACTGGGCCGACACATCGCCCGCGTAGCAGTGCCAGGCCACGCCCGAGACGTACTTGCGCGCCGTGGCGTCGGACAGCATGGACAGCGGGCTCCAGGGCTCGTCCCAGTTGTGGTCCCACTCCAGGATCTGCGTCTTCAGGCCCTGGGCCTGCAGCAAGGGGCCCAGGTGCCGGCCCACGACTTCCGCGCGGGTGCGCGGCGTCATGCGCATGCCGGGGTAGTCGCCGGGTTCGAAATGCGGCTCGTTCTGCAGCGTGAGCGCAAAGATGGGCACGCCCTCGGCCTTCATCTCCTGCACGTAGCGCACCATGTACTTGGCGAAGCTGCCGTAGTGCTCGGGCTTGAGCTGGCCCTGCACCAGGCTGTCGGTGGTTTTCATCCAGCCCGGCGCACTCCAGGGCGAGGCCATGACCTGCAGCTGCGGGTTCAGCGCCAGGGCCTGCTTCACTGCGGGGATGACGTCCTCGCGCTCCTTGGCGAGCGAGAAATTCTTGAGCTCCGGGTCCGTCTGGCCCGGGGGCATGTCGTCGAGGCTGTAGTGGCTGCGCGAGAAGTCGGACGCGCCGATGGTCAGGCGCGTGAGCTCGAAACCGACGCCGTTGCCTTCACGCGTGAACAGCTCCTTCATCAGCGCGTCGCGCTGTGCTTGGGTCATGCCGTGGCGGATCAGCCAGGCCGAGCCCTCGGTGATGGCGGCGCCAAAGCCGGCCATGCGCTGGTGCTGGCGTGTGGGGTCGATGCGGATCACATCGCCCGCCGCCGCGGCCTTGTCCACGGTGCTGGGGGCCAGCAGGTGCTGCTGGTCGGCCGTGGTGAGGAAAGCCCGCACAGGTGCGGCGTTAGCCAGTCCGGCGAGCGCGGCCGTCAGGGTCAGGAGCAGGGTCTTCATGGTCAGGCGGCCGGGGCCGCGCAGTGAGCGGAAATGAACTCGGCGTGCGGCGGCATGACCGCCACGCAGCGCTGGACGACGCGGTGCACGTCGTCCACAAAAGCCTGGGCTTGCGCCAGCGGGCGCGTGGCGGCCAGCGGGTGGTGGCCGCGCGGCTGCCCGCCCTGGCCCAGCAGCACCTGCAGCCAGCTGGGCTCGGAGAACAGCTCCTGCCCGTGGCGGAACAGCCGGCCGTGGCTGGCGAAGAGGTCGATGCGCGCCTGCAGCGAGTCGGGCACGGCCATGGCGCGGCAGTGGCGCCAGAAGGGCGTGTCGTCGCGCCGGGTGAGCTTGTAGTGCAGCACGATGAAGTCGCGCACCGACACCCACTCGGCCTCGGTCTGGCGGTTGAATTCGGCGATGTCGGGGGCCGCCAAGCCGTCGGCCGGGAAGCAGTCGATCAGTCGCAGCACGGCGCTCTGGATGAGGTGCAGGCTGGTGGACTCCAGCGGTTCCAGGAAGCCGCTGGACAGGCCGATGGCCACGCAGTTGCCCACCCAGGCGCGCTGGCGGCGGCCGGTGCGGAACTGGATCAGGCGCGGCTCGGCCAGGGCTTCAGCGTCCAGGTGCTGCAGCAGGGTTTCGCGTGCAGTGGCCTCGCTGGTGAAGGCGCTGGCGAACACATGCCCGTTGCCCGTGCGGTGCTGCAGCGGGATGCGCCACTGCCAGCCGGCCTCACGCGCCGTGGCGCGGGTGTAGGGCAACAGCGGGCCGTGCGAGGCGGTGGGCACGGCCCAGGCGCGGTCGCAGGGCAGCCAGTTGCTCCAGTCCTCGAAGGGCACGCCCAGGGTCTGGCCGATCAGCAGTGCGTGCAGGCCGGTGCAGTCGATGAAGAAGTCGCCCTCCACCACCGCGCCGCCGTGCAGGTGCAGGCGGCGGATGCCGGCGTCGTCGCGCTCCACGCGGGCGATGCGGCCTTCCACGCGGCGCACGCCGGCCGCCTCGGCCTTGCGGCGCAGCAGCGCGGCGTAGCGGGCGGCGTCGAAGTGGAAGGCGTAAGCGATGTCAGCCAGCGGCGAGCCGGCCATGTCGGGCCGGGGCCGCAGGAAGCGGCCGGCCCGTGCGGCCTGGTTGGCCAGCGAATACTCGGCCAGCGGCCGCGGCACCCCGGCGCGCAGCCAGTGCTGGTGGAACGGCAGGTCGTCCAGCGGCCGGCCGATGTCGCCGAAGGCGTGCATGTAGCGCTCGCCCACGGCGCCCCAGTTCACGAACTCGATGCCCAGCTTGAACGTGCCACCGGTCTCGCGCAGGAACTCGTCTTCGTCCAGCCCGATGCGGGCATTGAAGCCGCGGATGGGCGGGATGGTGGCCTCACCGACGCCGACGATGCCGATCTCGTCGGACTCCACCAGCGTGAGCTCGTAGCCGCCCTCGCCCGGCTGCAGCCGCGCCGCCAGCGCCGCCGCGCACATCCAGCCGGCGCTGCCGCCGCCCACGATGACGATGCGGCGCAAGGCGTTCATCAGGCCAGGCGCTGTTCGGTCGTCGCGTCGAACACGCTGAGTGCCGACTCGTCCACGTCGAACGCGAGCACGTCGCCCGCCGTCACGCGGCGGCCGTCGTGCACCAGGGCGGAGAAGCCCTGGTCGCCCAGCTTCATCCACAGCACCTGGTGGTTGCCCATGGGCTCCACCAGCTCCACCGTGGCGCGCCAGCGGCCGCCGTCGTGCAGGCGCACATGCTCGGGGCGCACGCCCAGCACCAGTTGCTGGCCGGCCTTGGCGCGGCCGGCGGCCAATTGCAGGGCCAGCGCGCCTTGCAGCGAGCAGCCGTCCGCCCCCACCGTGGCCGGCACGAGGTTGATGGCGGGCGCGCCCAGGAAGCCGGCCACGAACAGGTTGGCGGGCGTCTCGTACACCTCGGAGGGCGTGCCGATCTGCTGGATGACGCCCCCCTTCATGACGACGATGCGCGAGGCCAGCGTCATGGCCTCCACCTGATCGTGCGTCACGTAGATCATGGTGTTGCCCAGGTTCTGGTGCAGCAGCTTGAGCTCGCGGCGCAGCTCGGCGCGCAGCTTGGCGTCGAGGTTGGAGAGGGGCTCGTCGAACAGGAACACGCCGGCCTCGCGCACCAGCGCCCGGCCGATGGCCACGCGCTGGCGCTGGCCGCCCGACAGTTGCGCGGGCTTGCGGTTCAGCAGCGGCGTGAGCTGCAGCATCTCGGCCGCACGGGCCACGCGCTTTTCGATCTCGGCCTTGGGCACCCCGGCCACCCGCGGGCCGAAGCTCATGTTGCGCTCCACCGTCATGGTCGGGTAGAGGGCGTAGCTCTGGAACACCATGCCGATGCCGCGCTCCGACGGCTCGGCGTCGGTCATGTCTTGCCCACCGATGTGGATGCTGCCGCCAGAGACGTCGATGAGGCCCGCGATGCTGTGCAGCAGCGTGGACTTGCCGCAGCCCGAGGGGCCCAGCAGCACGAGGAATTCGCCTTCCTGCACCTGCAGGTTCAGGCCCTTGATGACTTCGTTGGCGCCGAACTTGATGCTCAGGCCCTGGATGTTCACACCGCTCACTTGACGGCTCCCGCTGCAATGCCGCGGACGAACCAGCGGCCGGAAATCAGATAGACCAACAAGGGCACCGCCGACGTGAGGATGGTGGCGGCCATGTTGAGGTTGTAGAGGCGCTCGCCCGTCGTCGTGTTGATGACGTTGTTGAGCTGCACCGTCATGGGCTGGTTCTCGCGGCCGGCGAAGGTCAGGCCCAGGATGTAGTCGTTCCACACCCCGGTGATCTGCATGATGGCCGCGACGATGAGCATGGGCGTGCTCATGGGCAGCACCAGCTGCACGAAGATGCGCCAGAAGCCGCCGCCGTCCACCCGCGCCGCCTTGAACAGCTCGGCCGGCAGGCTGGCGTAGTAGTTGCGGAACAGCAGCGTCATGATGGGCATGGCGAACACCAGGTGCACGACCACGATGCCGGGCAGGCTGCTGTAGATGCCGATGGCGGCTTCCAGCTTGACGAGCGGATAGATCATCACCTGGATGGGGATGAAGGCGCCCATCATCAGGATGCCGAACAGCCACTGGCTGCCCTTGGGCTTCCACCAGCTCAGCGCGTAGCCGTTGAGCGCGCCCAGCAGGATGGGCAGCACGACCGACGGCACGGCGATGGTGACGGAGTTCCAGAACCCGCCGCGCACGCCTTCGCAGCTGACGCCGGTGCAGGCCTCGCTCCAGGCGGCGCGCCAGGCGTCGAAGGTGATGCTGGACGGCAGCGCGAAGATCTGCCCGAGGCGGATCTCCTCCATGCTCTTGAACGAGGTCGTGAGCATCACGTACAGCGGCAGCAGGAAGAACGCGGCCGCGAACAGCAGGAAGGCATAGACGCCGACCCGCGCCCACAGGGCGGTGGATTTGCGCTTGGCCATCAGTGGCCTCCTTGAACTTGCTTGCGGCTGCGCACGTAGGCGAGCGGCGCCACCAGCGCCAGCACGGTCAGCAGCAGCATCACCGCGCCTGCCGAGGCCAGCGCCAGGTTGGCGCGGCCGAAGAGGTGGTCCATGATGAATTTGGCGGGCACGTCGCTGGCGGTGCCGGGGCCGCCCTGGGTCATGGCGACGACGGTGTCGAACACCTTCACCACGCCGGTGGCCAGCAGCGTGAACACGGTGGCCAGCGTGGGGCCCATCATGGGCAGCACGACGGACAGGTACACGCGCCAAGTGGGGATGCCGTCCAGCCGTGCGGCCTTCCAGATTTCTTCATCAATGCCGCGCAGGCCGGCCAGCATCAGCGCCATCACCAGGCCCGCGCCTTGCCAGGTGCCGGCGATGACGACGGTGTAGATGACCATGTCCTGGTCCACGATCCAGTCGAACGTGAAGTTCGTCCAGCCCCATTGCTGCACCGCGTTCTGCAGGCCGCTGTCGGGGTTGAGCACCCATTGCCACACCAGGCCGGTGGCCACGAAGGACATGGCGTACGGGTACAGGAAGGCCGTGCGCAACACGCCCTCGCCGCGCACCTTCTGGTCGATGAACACCGCCAGCAGGAAGCCCAGCAGCATGGCCGCCACGATGTAGAGCACGCCGTAGATGGCGAGGTTGTGGATGGCGAGCTGCCAGCGGTCGTTGTCCAGCAGCCGCTCGAACTGCTGCAGGCCGACGAAGTCGCTGCTCGGGAACGTGCGGGAGCTGGACACCGAGGTGCGCAGCGTCCACAGCACGGTGCCGACGTAGCCGACACCGACGATGACGGCCAGCGGCAGCAAAGCTGCCCAAGCCGACCATCGATTGAAGAACTTGGATTTCATGAGTCCAACGTGTGCAGGTTGACCAGGCGCCGGCGAAGCCGCGCCGCCCTTCCAGCGACTGCCGCGGAACCGGCTCCGCCGGGCCGCTGGCAGTGCCCCCTTGAGGGGGCGGCCGTCAGGCCGTAGGGGGTGGGCTACTTCAATGCGGAGACGATGTCCTTCTGGACCTTCTCCACCGGAATGTTGCGGTTCCAGTAGCCGGTCAGCACGTCTTGCAGGGCGCCGTTCTGGTCGGGGGTGATGTAGATCTCGCCGTTGGCCAGGTGGCGCGACTTGTCCTTCATCGCGGCCACGCCCATCTGGCCGCACACGTCCATCTTGCTCACGTCCACATCGGTGCGGATGGGGATAGAGCCCTTCTTGATGCTGAACGCCACCTGCGTGGCCGGCTGGGTGATGACGCTGGCCAGCAGCTGCTGGGCCTTGATCTGGTCGGGCTTGTCGGTCTTGGGGAAGACCATCACGTCGCCCTGGATGATGTACGGGGCGTTGGCGCCAAAGCCCGGGGCGCAGCCGTAGTCTTTGCCGGCTTCCTGCTTGGCCTGGGCGAATTCGCCCTTGGCCCAGTCGCCCATGATCTGCACGCCCGCGCGGCCGTTGATCAGCATGGCGGTGGCGTCGTTCCAGTTGCGGCCCGGCGAGCCCTTGTCGGTGTAGCTCTGCAGCTTCTTGAAGGCGAGCAGCACCTTCTTGAAGTCTTCGCCCAGGATGGCCTTGGTGTCGCGGTCGCGGAAGACCTTGAGGTACAGGTCACGGCCGCCGTAATGGGCCAGCGTGGCGGTGAAGACGATGCCGTCCTGCCAGGGCTGGCCGCCGTGGGCCAGGGGCACGAGGCCAGCGGCCTTGAGCTTGTCCAGCGCGGCAAAGAGTTCGTCGAAGTTCTTGGGCTCCTCCGCGATGCCGGCCTTCTTGAAGGCGGCCTTGGAGAACCAGAACCAGCTCATGTTGTGGATGTTGACCGGCGCGGCGTAGTAGTGGCCCTTGACCTTGATGGCCTGCAGCACCGCCTCGGGCAGGAACTTGTCCCAACCGTCGCGCTGGGCGACCGCGTCCACGTTGTTCAGGTAGCCCTGCTCCACGATGTCGCGGAACTGCTGGGTGGTGTTGAACTGCGCGGCGGTGGGCGGGTTGCCGCCCGCGATGCGGTTGATGGCCACCGAGCGGGCCTGTTCGCCCAGCGCCACGGCGGTGTCCACCCACAGGCCGCCCTGCGCCTTGTAGGCCTCGGCCAGGGTCTTGGCGGCGGCGGATTCACCGCCCGAGGTCCACCAGTGGATGACCTCGGCCTTCAACGGGGCGCCCGATTGGGCGGCAGCAGGCAGGGAGGCGGCCACCAGGGCGGCAGCGGCCAGAACGCAGCGGGGGAACTTCATCGTGTCTCCGGATCTTTGTGGTGCGGCGAGGCGCAGTGTCGCCCGCTCAGGCGCATTGCGCCTGAGGGCTGACCCTGTAATATTTCATTTAGAAACCGCCCGTACCCCACCAATTTGTGGGGCAGAGCCGTTAATCATTCGTTCAGGAACTGGCCGTACCAGAGGCCCGAATCCTTCAGGATGCGGCGCTGGGTGGGGTAGTCCACATAGGCCAGGCCGAAGCGGCGCAGGTAGCCCTCGGCCCACTCGAAGTTGTCTAGCAGGCTCCAGGCGAAGTAGCCCTTCACCGGCACGCCGGCGTCCACGGCCTGCTTCAAAGCCGCCAGGTGGCGCTGCAGATACGACAGGCGCTGCACGTCGTGCACGCGGCCCTCGGGCGTCAGCACGTCTTCGAAGGTGGAGCCGTTCTCGGTGAGCTGAATGACCGGCGGGTTGTAGTCGCGCTGCACGCGGGTCAGCAGGTCCACCAGGCCTTGGGGCGACACCTCCCAGCCGAAGCCGGTGCGCTCCACGCCTTCGCGCTCCACCAGCTTGGCACGCATGGGGCCGTGGCTGGCGGTCGGGTCGTTGGCCACCATCTCGGGGAAGTAGTAGTTCACGCCCAGGAAGTCCGTCGCGGTGGCGATGGCCTCCAGGTCGCCCGGCTCCATGCGCGGGGCGGCATCGCCCAACAGTTCGAGCGTGTCGGCGGGGTAGCCGCGGCCGTGCAGCGGGTCCAGGAACCAGCGGTTGCGCAGGCCATCGTGGCGCTTCAGCGCGGCGAGGTCTTCGGCGCTGTCGCTCGCGGCGGTGATGGGGTGCAGGCTGAGCGTGATGCCGATGTCGGCGCCGGGCACGTTCTTGCGGATGACGGGAATCGCCTGGCCGTGCGACAGCAGGATGTGGTGGCAGGCCTGGATGGCGTCCGGCAGGCTCTTGCCGCCCGGGGCGTGCACGCCTTCCCAGTAGCTCATCATGCTGGAGCACCAGGGTTCGTTGTGCGTGATCCAGTGCTTGACGCGGTCGCCCAGGCGGCGGGTGACGACGTCGGTGTACTCCAGGAAGGCCGTGACGGTGTCGCGCGAGGTCCAGCCGCCCTGCTCTTGCAGGGCCTGGGGCAGGTCCCAGTGGTAGAGCGTGCACCAGGGGTCCAGGCCGCGCTCGAGCATGGCGTCCACCAGCCGGTCATAGAAGGCCAGGCCGGCTTCGTTCACGGCACCGCGCCCAGTGGGCAGGATGCGCGGCCAGGCGATGGAGAAGCGGTAGGCGTTGACGCCCAGCCCCTTGGCCATGTCCAGGTCTTGCGGGTAGAGGTGGTAGTGGTCGCACGCGACCAGGCCGTTGGCACCGTCGCGGATGCGGCCGGGTTCGCTGCAGAACCGGTCCCAGATGGATTCGCCCTTGCCGTCTTCACGGCCGGCGCCTTCGATCTGGAACGAGGAAGTGGACACGCCCCAACGGAAGTCAGCGGGGAAGTCTTTGCGGGTCGGGGCGTTGTGGGAGCTCATGGGTCGGATGTGAGGGCGCCGGCCACGCGGGCCGGCGCGATTTCAGGAACGAAAAGTCAGATCAGAACTTGTAGGTGCCGCCCAGCAGGAACTGGCGTCCGTAGGACGTGTAGCGCTCCGGCAGTGTGGCATTGGGGTCCTTGGCGCCGGTGGAAATGCCCACACGGGTGCGGTACGGCCGGTCGCGCAGGTTGTTCACCTGCAGCGTCAGGCTCAGGCCCTTGAAGGTGCCGCTGTCGAAGGCGTAGCCCAGCTGCGCGTCCATGATGGTTTCGGCCGAGATCATGCTGGGCACGTTCTCGCCGAAGGTGCCACGCACCGTCGTCACGAAGGCCGAACGGTGGCGGCTGCCCAGGCGGGCCGAGAAGCCATCACGCTCGTAGTACACGACGAAGTTCGTCGCCACGCCCGACAGGCCATCCAACGGGTTGTTGAGGTTGTTGTCCTCGTGCAGCGAGCTGCGGGTGTTGGAGTAGCTGAAGGTCACGCCGATGCCGTCCAGCGACGGCGTCACCAGGCCCGCGTCCAAGGTGCCGCTCAACTCGGTGCCTGCCACCATGCCGCCGTGGCCGTTGGCCTTGGTGCTCAGCAGGCCGATGTTGCTGATGGGCGTGTAGGTCGTCGGGTTGGGGAAGCCGGTGAAGTCGAACGGGATGGACTGCGAGTAAACGAAGTTCTTGATGTTCTTGTGGAACGCGGCGGCGGCCAAGTAGCTGCGCTTGCTGAAGTAGTGCTCCACCGAGAGGTCCACCGCATCGGCGCGCCACGGCTCCAGCTTGGCGTTGCCGCCGCTGGCCGACCAGGTGCGGTCGGTGCTGCTGACGTTGATGCCCGAGAAGCCGGCGCGCATGTCTTCCATGTTCGGACGCGCCAGCACCTTGGCCACGCCGAAGCGCAGGATGGTGTTGGCCGTCAGGTCGGCCGACAGGTTCAGGCTGGGCAGCGTGTCGGTGTAGCTGGTGCCGCCCGTGGTGGGGTCGCTCGCGTTGGTCTTGGAGTTCCACAGCAGGCCGTTGCTGGACTGCTGGGCGTGCACCACGCGCAGGCCCAGCGTGCCGTGCACCGGCACGCCCCAGTCGAACTCCAGGCCCAGCTTGGCGTGGGCGGCCGTGACCTTCTCATGCACCGACCAGATGCGGCCCGGAGCCTGATCGGCCGAGGCCGGCGCCACGTCGTACAGGCTCAGCACGCTGGGCAGGTCGAAATTGACCATGCGGATGTTGCTGCCCGCAAAGCTCAGGTCGGTGGGCTCACGCAGCAGGTTGCTGGGGATGAGCACGGGCGCGCGGTTGTTCTTGAGGTTGTAGTACACCTCGGTGCGGTTCATGGACTTGTCGCGCTCGGAGTAGTCCAGGCCCCCTTCGATGCTGTTCATCCAGCTGTCAAAGGTGCGGCCGGCGCTCAGCTTCAAGGCCTTGATCTCGTCCTTCACCTTCGGGAACTGGCTGCGGCCGTCGCGACCCCAGTTGGACGGGTCGGTCAGGTAGACGTTCTTGGGGTCGGAGAAATCAAACGCCGGCTGGAAGGTCGAGCGGCCGTCGCCGGTGACGAAGTTGGCCTGGCCCAGGCTCACGCGCGTCTTGGCCCCGGCTTCCACTTCGGCGTTTTGCTCTTCGCGCTTGGCCTTGGACCAGCTGACGTCGCCCATCAACTTCCAGTCGCCCAGCTTCAGCTCGTTGTTCCAGCCGATCGCGCTGACGTCGTCCTTGCGCTTGTTGAAGGTGGTGAGCGCCACCGGCGTGGCGTTGGTGACCACGGCGCTGGTGACGATCTTGTCGCCGTTGACCACGCTGGTCTGGGCGTTCGTCCAGACCGCGCCGGACCAGGTCGACATGTCGGACATGACCGTGCGGCGGGCCTCGGTCTGGTCGAACTTGGAGTAATACAGGTCCAGCGTGCTGTGGAACTCGGCGCTGGGCTTGTACTCCAGCACGCCCATCAGGCCGTCACGCTTCTGGCGGGACGACGCCGCGCCCAGCTCGAAGCCCTGCAGAGCGACTGAGTCAGTCGGCACGCCGGCCAGCGGCGAGCCCCAGTTGTTGGTGTTGGCCCACCACCAGCTCTTGTAGTGCTTTTCCTGGTTGGGCGAATCCAGGTGCGCAAAGCCCACGGCCGCGCCCCAGGTGCGGTCGGCCGATTGCGTCACGTACGAGGCCGACAGGCGGTTGCCGGTGCCGGAGATCTCGGGGTTGAGCGAGCCGTTGGAGTTGCGCTCCAGGCGCGCGCCCACCACGGCCTGCGTCTTGCCGAAGTCCAGCGGACGCAGCGTTTTCATGTTGATGGTGCCCGACAGGCCCTGGGCCGACAGGCTGGCGTCCGGCGTCTTGTAGACGGTGGCGGCGTTGATCAGCTCGCTGGGGAACTGGTCGTACTCCACCGAGCGGTTGTCGCCCGTGGACACGATCTCGCGGCCGTTGAGCAGCGTCACGCCAAAGCGCGGCGCCATGCCGCGGATGCTGATCACCGACGAGCGGCCGGCCACGCGCTGCGCGGTCAGGCCCGGCAGGCGGGAGATGGCGTCGGCGATGGACACGTCGGGCAGCTTGCCGATGTCTTCGGCCGAGATGGCTTCGACGATGGCGTCGGCGTTGCGCTTGGTGGCAATCGCGTTTTCCAGGCTCGCGCGGAAGCCGGTGACGTTGACGGTTTCCAGCTTTTGCTCGGCCGCCGGCGCGGTTTGCGCCTGGGCCAGCAGCGGCAGGCACACGAGGCCGGCGCACACCGCGGCCACAGGGGTCAGGCGTTGGCGGGCGGCAAAGGAAGTGAGGGACGTGACGGCGCGCTCTGCGGCGCGCAGCTTCTGGACTGACATTGAGTTGTCTCCTGGTTCGATCTTGTTCGCTGCTTGGGGAGGTCCGCGGCGTGCGAGCCCTTGCTTGCCGGCAAGGTCTTCACACCGCAAAATGGAACCGGTTCCAAACGCGACGCAAATCTAATGTGCCGCCACCGAAGCTGTCAATCTGGTCGGCCCGAGGGTTGACGTTTTTTTGCTTCACCCACTACCGTCGCGCCCCCTGACCCGAGGTTTCCCGATGCTCCGTCGCCCTGCCCTTCTGCTCCTGACCTGTGCCACGCTGGCCGCCTGGGCCGCCCCGGCCGCACCCACGGCGCCGCCCGTGGAAACCGGTTCCATCCTGCAGGCCTGGCCGGCCCGCAAGCCGGTGCGAGACCCGGCGCTGGAAGCCCGTGTGGAGGCAGCGCTGAAGGGCTTGAACCTGCGCCAGAAGGTGGGCCAGATCACGCAACCGGAGATCCGCGCGATCACGCCTGACGAAGTGCGCGAGTACGCCATCGGCACCGTGCTGAATGGCGGCGGCGGCTGGCCCGGCCAGAACCGCGCGGCCACGCCGGCGCAATGGCGCGAGCTGTCGGAGAAGTTCCAGGCCGCTGCGCTGCAGGCCACGCCGGGCATCCCGTTGATCTGGGGCACCGACGCCGTGCACGGCCACAACAACGTGCGCGGGGCCACGCTCTTCCCGCACAACATCGCGCTCGGCGCCACGGGCGACGCCGACCTGGTGCGCGACATCGGCCGCGCCACCGCCCGCGCGGTGCGCGCCTCGGGCCTGCACTGGGCCTTCGCCCCCACGCTCGCCGTGGTGCAGGACGTGCGCTGGGGCCGCACCTACGAGAGCTTCGGCACCGACCCCGCGCTGGTGCGCCGCCTGGGCCAGGCCGCGGTGGAAGGCCTGCAAGACGGCCTGAAGGACGGCCGCGGCGTGCTGGCCACGGCCAAGCACTACATCGGCGACGGCGGCACCCGCCGCGGCATCGACCAGGGCGTGACCCAGGCCACCCCGACCGACCTGGCACGCGTGCACGGTGCCGGCTACCTGGGCGCGCTGGACGCCGGCGTGCTCACGGTCATGGCCTCGTTCAGCAGCTGGACCGACACGGCCGGCTACGTCGAGCACGGCAAGATGCACGGCAACGCAACCTTGCTGGACGACCTGCTCAAGCAGCGCCTGGCGTTCGACGGCCTGGTGGTCAGCGACTGGGACGGCATCGGCCAGCTGCCCGGCTGCAAAAACGACGACTGCCCCGCTGCCATCAACGCGGGCATCGACATCGTGATGGTGCCCTTCCACTGGAAGACCTTCTTTCACAACACCGTGAAGGCGGTGGAGGACGGCCGCATCCCGATGGCGCGGCTGGACGACGCGGTGCGCCGCATCCTGCGCGTGAAGTTCAGCCTGGCCGTGCCCTCGGCCGTGCCCGCCACGGTGGAGGCGATGCAGGCGCCCGAGCTGGCGCGGCGCGCGGTGCGCGAGTCGCTGGTGCTGCTGAAACACACGCCCGGCCTGCTGCCCCTGAAGGCCAGCGCCCGCGTGCTGGTGGTGGGCGCCGCCGCCGACAGCCTGCCCCACCAGGCCGGCGGCTGGAGCATCACCTGGCAAGGGCGCGACACCACCAATGCCGACTACCCGCAGGCCACCAGCCTGCTGGCCGCCCTGCGCCAGCGCCTGGGCGCCGCGCAGGTGACCTTCGATGCCGACGGCCGCCACAGCGACCCGAAACAGTTCGACGCCGTGATCGCCGTGCTGGCCGAAACGCCCTACGCCGAGGGCGAGGGCGACGTGCGCATCACCGAGAACCTGCGCCACAGCCGCCGCCACCCGCAAGACGCCCAGCTGCTGCAGCGCGTGGCCGGCCGCGGCACGCCGGTGGTGACGCTGCTGTACTCCGGCCGCCCGCTGTACGTGAACGACCTGGCCAACCTGAGCGACGCCTTCATCGCCGCCTGGCAGCCGGGCAGCGAGGGCGCGGGCCTGACCGACGTGCTCATCGCCCCGGCCGCAGGCCAACCCTGGCCCGGCTTCACCGGCCGCCTGTCGTTCCCGTGGCCGGCCGCGCCCTGCCAGTTCAGCACGCATGAAGCCAAGCCCTGGTGGCCGGTGGGCGGCGGCCTCAGCGGCAAGGAAACCACGGCCCGCACCGCGCGCCTGCCCGAGCCGGCCGACCCGCAGCCCATCTGCCCGCTGTGAAGACCCCTGTGATCCAATCCGGCTCGTCGAGATAGGGGACGCATGGCAACGATCAAGGACGTGGCACGGCTGGCCGGTGTGGGCGTGGGCACCGCTTCACGCGTCATCAGCGGAAACGGTTCCGTGGCCCCGGCCACCGCCGAGCGGGTGCGCCAGGTCATCGCCCAGCTGAAGTTCCGCCCCTCGCAGACCGCACGCTCGCTGGGGGCCGGCACGTCCAAGCTGATCGGCGTCTACATCCCCTTCCTGCGCGGCACCTACTACACGCCCATCCTGCGCGCCATCGACCTGGTGCTGCGCGCCAAGGGCCTGCACATGGTGGTGGCGTTCGGCGAGGGCATCGAGGACGAGCGCGTCGAAACCAACGACGGCATGCGCTTCCTGCTGGACCGCGACTGCGACGGCCTGGTGGTGCTGTCCAACGCCCTGCAAGACGAAGACCTCAAGGCCCTGGGCCCCGCCGCCCGCCAGGTGGTGGTGCTGAACCGCCACTTCGACCGCATCAAAGAGCAGTGCTTCACCGCCGACCACGTGCAAGGCGGCGTGCAGGCCGCGCGGGCGCTGCTGCAGCACAAGCACAAAGACATCGCCGTGGTGTCTGGCCCCACCACCTCGCCCGACAACGTGGCGCGCCTGTCCGGCTTCATGGGCGAGCTCGCGCTGCGCGGGCATGACGTCTCCAAGGTGCTGACCGTGCCGGGCGACTTCTCCAACCAGGCCGGCTGGGACGCGGCCGACGTGCTGCTGAAGCTGAAGAAACTGCCCACCGCGGTGTTCTGCGCCAACGATGAAATGGCCATCGGCCTGCTCGCGCACTTCCAGGAGCGCGGCGTGTCGGTGCCGCACCAGGTGTCGGTGCTGGGCTACGACGACTCGCCCAGCGCCGAGTTCGCCGCCCCGCGCCTGACCTCGGTGCACGTGCCCAGCCACGAGGTGACGCTGGCGGGCCTGCACTGGCTGCTCAACCGCTGCTACGGGCTGGACCTGCCCGTGTCGCGCCAGTTCGAGATCGGCGTGACCTGGCGCGCCTCGGTGGCCGCCCCCCCATCTCGTCAACGCCGCTGAAGCCGCCAGCGGCCACAATCCGGGGCTCGACCTCCGAGCAGCCCCTCTCCGCCGCCTCTCCCATGTCCCATCGCGTCCTGACCGGCATCACCACGACCGGCACCCTGCACCTCGGCAACTACGTCGGCGCCATCCGCCCCGCCATCGCGGCCAGCCGCGCCAGCGGCGTGGAGAGCTTCTTCTTCATGGCGGACTTTCACGCCCTGATCAAGTGCGACGACCCGGACCGCCTGGCCCACTCCAGCCGCTCCATCGCCGCCACCTGGATCGCCGCCGGCCTGGACACCGACCGCGTGACGCTCTACCGCCAGAGCGACATCCCCGAGATCCCGGAACTGACCTGGCTGCTGACCTGCGTCACCGCCAAGGGCCAGATGAACCGCGCCCACGCCTACAAGGCCGCGGTGGATGCCGCCACGGCCGCCGGCGAGGAGCCGGACGCCCACGTCAGCATGGGCCTGTTCAGCTACCCGGTGCTGATGGCGGCCGACATCCTGATGTTCAACGCGCACAAAGTGCCGGTGGGCAAGGACCAGGTGCAGCACATCGAGATGGCACGCGACGTGGCCCAGCGCTTCAACCACCTCTTCGGCCGCGGCCAGGAGCTGTTCGTGCTGCCCGAGGCGGTGGTGGACGCCGAAATGGAGCTGCTGCCCGGCCTGGACGGCCGCAAGATGAGCAAGAGCTATGACAACGTCATTCCGCTCTTCGAGGGCGGCGCGCAGGCGCTGAAGGACGCCATCGCCCGCGTCGTCACCGACAGCAAGCTGCCGGGCGAGCCCAAGGACCCGGAAGGCCAGACGCTGGTCACGCTGTACGACGCCTTCGCCACGCCCGAGCAGCGCGCCGCGTTCCGCGCAGCGCTGCGCGCCGGCCTGGGCTGGGGCGAGGCCAAGCAACAGCTGGTGGCACTGATCGACGGCCAGATCGGCCCGATGCGCGCGCGCTACGCCGAGCTGATGGCGCACCCGGAGCAACTGGAGGCCATCCTGCAGGCCGGTGCCGTCAAGGCGCGGGCCATCGCCGTGCCGTTCCTGAAGACGCTGCGCGAGGCCTGCGGCCTGCGCCCGTACACCGCCACCGCCAGCACCGCGGCAGCCAAGGCCGAGAAGGTGGCCCAGCCGGTGTTCAAGCAGTACCGCGAGGCGGACGGCAAGTTCTATTTCAAGCTGCTGTCGGCCGACGGCACGCTGCTGCTGCAAAGCCACGCCTTCGAGCAAGGCCGCGACGCGGGCCAGTGGGTGGCGCGCCTGAAGCGCGAGGGCTGGGTGGCGGATGCCCCGGTGCAGCGCGAGGCCTCCGAGGCCGACGTGGCCGCGGCGCTGGCGGCCTTCCAGGAGGCCTGAGCCGGCGTGATGGTCCACGTGACACGGGCCCGTTGACATGGCGCAGGTGACCGAACTGCTGCAAGGCACGGCCCGCGGCGACCCGGCGGCGCTGCAAGCGCTCTACGCGCTGCTGTACCCCGAGATCAAGCGCATCGCGCGGCTGCGTCTGGCGCGCAGCGGCAGCCACGGCCGCCCCGCCGGGCTGGACACCACGGCGCTGGTGCACGAGGGCTTTCTGCGCATGGCCGACCAGCAAGGCGTGCAGGGCGAGTCGCGCGGCCAGTTCTTCGCCTACATCGGCCGGGTGCTGCGGTCGGTGGTGATCGACCACCTGCGCACCGAGGGTCGCGACAAGCGCGGCGGCGACGCGGTGATGGTCACGCTGTCGGCCGCGGCCGATGTGGCCGATGGCGGCAGCCCAGCGATGGACATCGTCCACCTGGACCGCGCCCTGGCCCGCATGCAAACGCTGGACGCCGGCTTGTACGAGTTGATCGAGATGGTGGGCTTTGCCGGCTTGACGCTGGCCGAGGTGGCCGAGGTGCGCGGCGTGTCCACCCGCAGCATCAACCGCGAGCTGCTCAAGGCCCGCGCGCTGCTGCAGGAACTGCTGGGCGACACGCCCGACACGGTGTACTGATGCGCCGCGGGGCCGCCCTGACCGGCTCGGACGGCTCGGCCCGGAGTCAGCCATGACGCCCGAGCCTACCCCTGGCCCCGGCCCCGGCCCTGGCCCCGGCCCTGACCGCGCGCCCGGCCTGAGCGCGGCCGACTGGCCCCGCCTGTCGGCGCTGTTCGACGAACTCGCCGCCCTGCCGCCCGAGGCGCGCGCCGACCGCCTGGCCACGGTGCAGCCGCCGGCCCTGGCCGAGCGGCTGCAGCGCATGCTGGCCAGCCTGCCGGCCGACGACGCCGCCACCGCGCGGCTGGACCTGCCGGGCTTCAAGTCTCCGCTGTCGCGTGCGCTGGGTGCACCGCCCGCCGCCCCCGCGCCGCCCCAGCCCGGCGACCGATTCGGCCCCTGGCGGCTGGAGGCGCTGCTGGGCGAAGGCGGCATGGGCCAGGTCTGGCGCGCACGGCGGGCCGACGGGCTGTACGACGGCGAAGCGGCCATCAAGCTGCTGCGCGGTGACCTGGCCTCGGCCGGCCTGGCCGCACGCTTTGCCCGCGAGCGCAACCTGCTCGGCCGGCTGACCCACCCCGGCATTGCCCGGCTGCTGGACGCCGGCGAACAAGACGGCCGCGCCTACCTGGTGCTGGAGTACGTGCCGGGCCAGACGCTGGCCGACTACACCCGCGAGCACGACCTGACCCTGGACGCCCGGGTGCGGCTGATGGTGCAGGTGGCCCGGGCGGTGGAGCACGCCCACGCCCAACTCATCGTGCACCGCGACCTCAAGCCCAGCAACGTGATGGTGGACGCCCATGGCGGCACCAAGCTGCTGGACTTCGGCATCGCCGGGCTGCTGGACGACTCCGGCCAGCAGGCCGACCACCAGCTCACCCTGCTGGCCGGGCGGCGCCTGACGCCGGCCTATGCCGCGCCGGAGCAGATCACCGGCGACACCATGGGCGTGGCCAGCGACATCTACTCGCTGGGCGTGATGCTGTACGAACTGGCCAGTGGCGAGTTGCCTTTCGGCACCCGCAGCGGCAGCCGCACGGCGCTGGAGCACGCGGTGCTGCACGGCGAAGCCAAGCGCATTTCCCGCACCGTGCGCACCGAAGACACCGACGCGCCGCTGACCGGCACCGGCGGGCCAGCCGCCCGCGCCAGCGGCCCGGGCCGCCCGCTGGACGCCGCACGCGCCCGGGGCGACCTGGAAGCCGTGGCTGCCAAGGCCCTGCGCCGCGCGCCGGCCGAGCGCTACGCCAGCGTGGGCGGCTTCATCGACGACCTGGAGCGCTGGCTGACGCAGCGGCCGGTCAGCGTGCGGGCCGAAGACTGGCGGCACCGCGTGCACCTGTGGGTGCGGCGCAATGCGGTGGTGGCGGCGGCCGGCACGCTGGTGTTCGTGGCCCTGAGCGCCGGCCTGGCCGTGAGCCTGTGGCAGCGCGAGCAGGCCCAGCTCGCGGCCCGCCAGTCGGAAGAAGTGACCCAATACCTGACCGAGCTGCTGGCGTCGGCCAGCCCGGAGAAGCACGGTGGCCACATCCCCAGCATCTTCGAGGTGCTGGAAACCAGCCGCGGCACGCTGCGCGAACGATTCGCGCACGACGACCTCACCTACGCCCGCGTGCTGGAGGTGATGGCCGCCACCTACGACGAGATGAACCGGCAGGACATCTCCATCCCGCTGGCCCGCGAGTTCGTGGAAGCCCGCCGCCGCCTCTGGGGCGACGACGACCTGCGCACGCTGCGCGCCCAGCTGCGCCTGGCCCGCACCTACACGGCGCTGGGCTCGCCCATGGAGGTGATCGCCATCGGCGAGCAGGTGCTGCCCCGCCTGGACCCGGCCGCCGCCCCGGGCGACTACGAGAACCTGCTGTACCAACTGCTGGTGGCCTACGGCAACGTGGGCCGCTTTGCCGAAGCGGAGGCCATGCGCGAGAAGGCCTGGGCGCTGGTGCAAGAGCGCTACCAACCCAGCGACTACGAGTACCAGTTCTTCCGCATGTACGTGTTCACGCTGCGCCACAACCAGGAGCGCTGGCACGACGCCGAGGCCGAACTGCTGCCGCTGGTGGCCGCCGGCCAGCACGCGGACGTGAAGTTCGCGCGCTTTGCGCACCGCGCCGAGCAAATGCTGTGGGTGGTGCAGACCCGCCTGGGCCAGCCCGGCATCACGGCCGAGCAGGCGCTGGAGCGCGCCGACGCCATGGACGCCCTGCTGGGCCCCGGCAACTCCAGCAGCCAGCGCCAGCTCAACGACCTGACCCGCATGTTGCTGGACCGGGGCGACTACCGCCGCGCCGCCGAGGTGCAGGCGCTGCTGGCCCGTCGCCTGCCCGAGAGCGCCGCACTCAACCTCGCGCTGCGCCTGCCCCGCGAGGCCGTGGCCCTGCTGGCCGACACGCTGGCCCATCCGCAACACCCCGCCGACTTGCGCGCCCGTGCCAAGCGCTTGAGCGACGAGCTGCTGTCGGGCCAACTGCCAGCCGGCCCGCCCTGGGCCGAAGCCGTGGCCACCACGGCGCGCGCCGCCCTGGCCCTGAACGATCTGGGCCTGGCCGCACGGCTGCTCGCCCCGCTGCAGGCCATGCAAGGCCAGGGCTGGATGGCGGGCTACGCCAGCTGGCGCACCCGCGTCGGGCAGATGAGCGCTGAGCTGGACCGGGCACGCGGCGACGCCGCCCGCGGCCTGCCCGCCCTGCGGGAACGCCTGGCACACCTGGATGGCTTGCCCCCACCCCAGGGCGTGCTGCACTGGCGCGCCCAATTGAGCCTGGCCGCCAGCCTGGTGGCCACCCAGGCGCCAGACGCCCACCAAGCCCTGGCCCGGGCCGACGCCCTGCGACCCGACTGGCTGCCGCCCGGCCACCCCATGGACGCGCTGCGGGCCGCGTTGGGCCGAGGCAGCAGCAGCGCGCCCTGGGCGGGCCAGTTCTAGAGCCCTTCCTCTAGGCCTTTCGGGCATCTGGTCACGGTCAGAGGTGTTTTCCCGTAGCACCTCAGTGTTTACACCCGGTTAACTTTCGGATTCCGAAAAGTAGACCCCAGGAGACCGACATGGCCACCATCGCCGCCGACCACCTTGCCCTGCAACGCCTCTACCACTGGGAGCGCACGGCGGGTTCGACCGTGACGTTGACCCAACCCATGGGCGGTGCGGACGTCAAAGACTTCACCTGGGCCCAGGTGGGCGACCAGGTGCGCCGCATGGCCGCCTTCCTGAAGGCCAAGGGCGCGGCCGAAGGCTGGCCGGCGGACGCCAAGGTGGCCATCCTGTCCAAGAACTGCGCCTGGTGGCTGATGACCGACCTGGCCATCTGGATGGCCGGCTACGTCAGCGTGCCGCTGTACCCCACGCTCGCACCCGAGACGATCACGCAGATCCTGGAGCACAGCGAGTCGCGCTTCATCTTCATCGGCAAGCTCGACGGCTGGGAAGGCATGAAGCCCGGCGTGCCCAAGACCCTGCCCGGTGCCAGCTATGCGCTCTCGCCCGACGACGCCAAGAAGGCCTACGAAGGCTGGGACGCCATTTGCGCCCGCACCCAGCCCATGAAGGAGTCGCCGGTGCGCGGCGCGGACGAGCTCTGCACCCTCATCTACACCTCCGGCACGACCGGCCTGCCCAAGGGCGTGATGCACACCTTCGGCGCCTTCGCCTGGGCGGTGGACGCCGGCCTGAAGCGCATTCCCATGGGCAGCGACGACCGCATGCTGTCCTACCTGCCGCTGGCCCACGTGGTGGAGCGCACGCTGGTGGAACACGGCTGGCTGGCGCGCGGCATCAAGATCTTCTTCGCCGAATCGCTGGACACCTTCACCGCCGACCTGCAGCGCGCCCTGCCCACCATCTTCTTCTCGGTGCCGCGCCTGTGGGTGAAGTTCCAGCAGGGCATCCAGGCCAAGATGCCGCAGCAAAAGCTCAACAAGCTGCTGCGCCTGCCCATCATCGGCGGCCTGGTGCGCAAGAAGGTGCGCAAGGCCCTGGGCCTGAACGAATGCAAGTTCGCCGCCGGTGGCGCCGCGCCCATGCCGGTGGCCTTGCTGGAGTGGTACGCCGCGCTGGGCCTGCACATCAACGAGGGCTACGGCATGACCGAAAACCTGGCGCTGTCGCACCTGACGCTGCCGGGCAAGAACCAACGCGGCACCGTGGGCCCGGCCTACGAAGGCGTGCAGGTGCGCATCGACGCCTCCACGGGCGAGCTGCAAATGCGCAGCCCCGCCGTGATGCTGGGCTACTACAAGGCGCCCGAGCAAACCCGCGACAGCTTCACCGAAGACGGCTGGCTGCGCACCGGCGACAAGGCCAGCCAGGACGCCCAAGGCTGCGTGCGCATCACCGGCCGCGTGAAGGACCTGTTCAAGACCAGCAAGGGCAAGTACGTGGCCCCGGCCCCGATCGAAGACCGCCTGGGCATGAACCCCAACGTGGAGGCCTGCTGCGTGGCCGGCGCCAACATGGGCCAGCCGCTGGGCATCGCGATGCTGTCGCCGCAGGGCATCGAGCGCGCCAGCAGCGAAGCCGAGCGCACCGCGCTGATGGCCGAGCTGTCCAAGCACCTGGACGACGTCAACGCCCGCCTGGACCCGCACGAACAGCTCGACACCCTGGTGCTCATCAAGACCCCTTGGACGGTGGACAACGGCTTCATCACGCCCACCTTCAAGGTCAAGCGCAACCGCATCGAAGAGGTCTACTCCGGCAGCTTCGAGGGCTGGGTGGGCAAGAAGAGCAAGGTCCAGTTCGGGGACTGAGTGAGCACCGAGGACAGGCCCTGCGGCCTGTCCGACGGCTCACGAAGGACAGACGCCCTGCAAGGCGGATGGC
Organism: Pelomonas baiyunensis; assembly: GCF_043555935.1. Taxonomy (NCBI): domain Bacteria; kingdom Pseudomonadati; phylum Pseudomonadota; class Betaproteobacteria; order Burkholderiales; family Sphaerotilaceae; genus Roseateles; species Pelomonas baiyunensis. The sequence continues at coordinate 417,119 of NZ_JBIGIB010000004.1, forward strand.
ATGAGTGCGCACCGAGGACAGGCCCTGCGGCCTGTCTGACGGCTCACGAAGGACTGCCGCCATGCAGGGCGGATGGCATGAAGGGCCTGCACCTGCACAATCGTCCGCATGGCTGCTGACCCCGACACCCATCGCAACACGCTGCTGCGCGAGCAGGATGAGCGCATCGCCCGCGACCTCGCCGAGTCGATGCGCTCGGGCGAGCTGCAAAGCGCGGCGAGCTTCGGCAAGCCGCTGAGCGAAGCCGATGGCTGGGACGAGACGCCGGTGGAGTTCCGCATGGCGTTCAAGGTACTCAAGAACGCCGGCGTGCCGCCGCCGGAACTGGCGGTGTTCCAGGAGCGGGCGGCATTGCGCCGCCAACTCGACGCCGCTGTGGACGAGGGCGAGAAGCAGGGGCTGCGGGAGCGGCTGGCCGCCCTGGAGCAGGCATTGGCCTTGCGGCTGGAAGGCATGCGGGCCAGCGGGAAGCTTTGAGCGGGGTGGCTGGCTGAGAGCTTGTTGACCGCAGGAAGGTGGGCGGTGGTTCGCACTCAACCGTCAGTGCTGGCCTTCAGGGACCACGGCAGCGGTGTCGATGTGTGGTTAGCGGCCGCTCAACAGCGGAAGCGGTCAGCCGGGTGTGGATCAACGGCCTATAGTCACAGCGCCCTCGGTGTTAGCTGCCGCAGGCGTTGCACTGATTTTCAGGAGCTCGAGCATGCTACGAACACTCGCGTTGGCCGCTGGCGTCGCACTGGGGGCGCAATCAGCCGAAGCCTGCACATGCTTTTCGCCCAAGCTGCGGGCCGAATCGGCTCAGCGATTCCTACGAGAGGCCACGTTCGTTGTCCACGCACGGGTCATTGCTGTCTCATCCAATGGGGAGGGCACCTTGCTGGTCATTGAGTCATTCAAAGGGCCGCCTCAAGGTGTTGAAGTGAAGGTCCCCGCCAGCTCTGAATATTGCAACGTGGTCAGGTTCACGGTTGGTGAAGAAGCGCTTGTCACTGCTTTCGGAGGCAAGGTGGGCGGATGCGACAAATACAGCGCTCCAGAGCCCTTCGTGTTGGACGCATATCGCAAAGCGAAGCGAGGTTGAGTGCTCGGCACCTTGCTCTGGATGGCAAACAAATGGCCGCTTCCAGGCTCACCCGGCCATCGCCGGCACTGGGCGTCAACGAGTCCAGGCTCAGCCAGAAAACCCTCCGCTGCTGCACCGCGATGTTCCAGCAGCCCTCAACCCCGCCAGTACTCCGCCCGCCCGTAGTGCGCCCGCAGGTGCTCCACCCACAGTCGCGTCCTCAGCGGCAGGTGGCGTGACTGCGGGAACACGGCGTAGATGCCGTTGGGCGGAGCCGCAAATTCATCCAGCACGCTGACCAGCCGCCCTGCCGCCAGGTCGGCCTCCACCTCCCAGGTGCTGCGCCAGGCCAGCCCCAGGCCCTCCACGCACCAGTCGTGCAGCACCTGGCCGTCGCTGCAATCGAGCCGGCCTTGGGCGCGGGTTTCGGGCCGCAGGTGCTGCACCACGCCGTCGATCTGGAACGCCCAGCCGCGGGTCTGGCTCGCCTCGGAGCTGAGCGTGAGGCAGGCATGGCGGCCGAGTTCGTCCGGGTGCCGGGGCACGCCGGCGCGCCGGAGGTAACCGGGCGAGGCCACGCACAGCCGCCGGTTGTCGGCCAGGCGGGTGCTGACGAGGCTGGAATCCGGCAGGTCGCCCACGCGCACCGCGCAGTCGAAGCCCTCGTGCACGATGTCCACGATGCGGTCGCTGAGGTTCAGCGACAGGCTGAGTTCCGCGTGCTCGGCCAAGAAACTGGGCACGAGCGGCGCCACATGGCGGCGCCCGAAGCCGGCCGGGGCGGTGATGCGCAGGTGGCCGCTGGCTTTGAGGCCGCCGGCGCTGACGGCGGCTTCGGCGTCGGCCAGCGAGGCGATCAGGCGCTGGCAGTCTTCCAGGAAGGACTGCCCCTCGGGCGTGAGCGTGAGCCGGCGCGTGGTGCGCAGCATCAGCTTCACGCCCAACCGCGCCTCCAGCGCGTCGAGCCGGCGGCCCATCACGGCCGGCGCCACGCCTTCGGCCTGCGCCGCAGCGGTGAGGCTGCCCTTGCCCGCCACCAGCACGAAGGACTCGATCTGCTTCAGCTTGTCCATGCCCCGATTGTGCTGAACCAGCAACGCAAAGTTGCCCAATCAGCGACTCATCTTTGCGTTTTAGTCACAGATTCCCTGCGTTGCACGGTGTGAATCGACACGCGCACGGCGGCAAGATAGACCCCAATCCTGTCAACTGCCCTCTTGGAGGCCCCATGTCCCGCACCACGCTCCACCGCCTGCAGGTTGATGCCAACCTCGCCCGCTTCATCGACACCGAAGTGCTGCCCGGCACCGGCGTGGCGCCCGACACCTTCTGGGCCGGATTCAGCCAGCTGGCGCATGAACTGGCCCCCATGAACCGCGCGCTGCTGGCCGAGCGCGACCGCCTGCAGTCCGAGCTGGACGCCTGGCACGAGGCCCACCCCGGCCCCATCACCGACATGCCGGCCTACCAGGCCTTCCTGAAGCGCATCGGCTACCTGGTGGAGCCGCCCGCGCAGGTGCAGGCCACCACCGCCAACGTCGACGCCGAGCTGGCGGTGCAGGCCGGCCCGCAGCTGGTGGTGCCCATCCTGAACGCCCGCTACGCACTGAACGCCGCCAACGCCCGCTGGGGCTCGCTGTACGACGCGCTGTACGGCACCGACGCCATTCCTGAAGCCGACGGCGCCACCCGTGCCGGCGCCTACAACCCGGTGCGCGGCGCCAAGGTCATTGCCTACGCCCGCCAGGTGCTGGACCAGGCCGCCCCACTGGCCAGCGGCTCGCATGCCGACTCGACCGGCTACCGCGTGGAGGGCGGCCAGCTCGTCGTGACGCTGGCCTCGGGCGCCACCACCGGCCTGCAGAACCCGGCCGCATTCGCCGGCTACCAGGGTGATGCCGCCGCGCCCAGCAGCGTGCTGCTGGTGCACCACGGCCTGCACCTGGATGTGCGCATCGACCGCAGCACCGCCATCGGCAAGACCGACCCCGCCGGTGTGGCCGACGTGGTGCTGGAAGCGGCGCTGTCCACCATCCTGGACCTGGAAGACTCGGTCGCCGCCGTTGACGCCGAAGACAAGGTGCTGGCCTACCGCAACTGGCTGGGCATTCAGCTGGGCACGCTGACCGAAGAAGTCGCCAAGGGCGGCACCACCTTCACGCGCCGCCTGAACGCCGACCGCGTCTACACGGCGCCCAACGGCAGTGGCAGCGTGACGCTGCACGGCCGGTCCCTCATGTTCGTGCGCAACGTGGGCCACCTGATGACCAACCCGGCCATCCTGCTGGCCGACGGCAGCGAGATCCCCGAAGGCATCATGGACGCGGTCGTCACCACGACCATCGCCATGCATGACCTGAAGCGCCGCGGCAACAGCCGCACGGGCTCGGTCTACATCGTGAAGCCCAAGATGCACGGCCCGGCCGAGGTGGCCTTTGCGTCGGAGCTGTTCAGCCGCGTCGAGAAGCTGCTGGGCCTGCCCGACAGCACCGTCAAGCTGGGCATCATGGACGAGGAGCGCCGCACCTCGGTCAACCTCAAGGCCTGCATCGCCGCCGCCGCCAGCCGCGTGGCCTTCATCAACACCGGCTTCCTGGACCGCACCGGCGACGAGATGCACACCGCCATGCGCGCCGGCCCCATGCTGCGCAAGGGCGACATGAAGACGTCCAGCTGGATCACCGCCTACGAGCGCAGCAATGTGCTGACCGGGTTGAGCTGCGGTTTGAGAGGCCGCGCCCAGATCGGCAAGGGCATGTGGGCCATGCCCGACCTGATGGCCGAGATGCTCAAGCAGAAGATCGGCCACCCCAAGGCCGGTGCCAACACCGCCTGGGTGCCCTCGCCCACCGCCGCCACGCTGCATGCGCTGCACTACCACCAGGTCAGCGTGGCCGCCGTGCAGCAGGAGCTGGAGAAGGTGGACGTGGCCGCCGAGCGTGACGCCATCCTGAACGCGCTGCTGACCATCCCTGTGGCGCCCAGCGCCGACTGGACGCCCGAGCAGCGCCAGCAGGAGCTGGACAACAACGTGCAGGGCATCCTGGGCTACGTGGTGCGCTGGATCGACCAGGGCGTGGGCTGCTCCAAGGTGCCCGACATCAACGGCGTGGGCCTGATGGAAGACCGCGCCACGCTGCGCATCAGCAGCCAGCACATCGCCAATTGGCTGCGCCACGGCGTGGTCAGCGCCGAACAGGTGCGCGACACCTTCACCCGCATGGCCGCCGTGGTGGACGGCCAGAACGCAGGCGACGCGGCCTACAAGTCCCTCGCCGCCCACCCGCAAGGCGCGGCCATGCAGGCGGCGCTGGATCTCGTCTTCAAGGGCGAGGCACAGCCGAGCGGCTACACCGAGCCGCTGCTGCATGCGTGGCGGTTGAAGGTGAAGGCGGCCTGATCACGCCTCCCGATCACACCTCCCGATTGCGCCACCGTGGCGCATGAAAAAGGCCCGCTCACTGAGCGGGCCTTTTGCTTGGGGCTGCCCAACCGCTGCCGCACACGGGCCGGCAGGCAGTCAGGCTGGCAGTCGAGCCGGGGCCCGACGCCTAGTTCGATCAGAACTCGTACTGCGCCAGGATGCGCACGCGGCGCGGGCCCTGGATGCTGGACGCACCCGGCTGGCCATAGGTGGGCGACGGCGTGCCCAGCGCCTCTTCGCCGGCTTCGTTGATCGCGCGGACGGTGCGGGTGTTGAAGATGTTCAGCAGGTCGACCGACACGGTGGCACCCTTGAGCCAGGTGGGCGTGTAGGTGGCTTGCAGGTTCACTTCCTTGAACCACTTCAGACGGCCGACGCTGCCACGCGGCACCAGCTTGCCGCCGCAGTAGAAGGCCGACGAGCCGTAGGCGATGGACACGTCGTCCAGCGTGCCGCCGTAGTAGCCCAGGCAGTTCTTTGGCCGGCCGCTCTGGATCATCACGTTGGCGCCCAGCCGCACCTCATCGGTGGCGGCATAGCTGCCCCAGAACTTGAAGGTGTGACGGCGGTCGTTGGGCAGGTAGCCGTTGGCACCTTCCATCAGGCCGGGGTAGTCCCAGTCCTGGCTGATGCCGGCGTCGTCCTGGCCGATGTCCGACTTCACGTAGCCCTCGGTGTTGCCCTTGCTGAAGGCCAGCACGTACGAGCCCTGGAAGCTCCACTTCTTGTCCCAGGCGCGCTCGAAGGTGAACTCCAGCGCGTCGTAGGTGCGCTTGGGCTTTTCCGGGAACATCAGCGCCGAGTTCGGAATCGTCACCGCCACCAGCTTGCCGTCGCCGTTGAGGTCGACGTTGGCGGTCAGGTCGCGGCCCGGGTTGCCCAGGAAGCAGTGGTCCACGGTGTCGCCGATGGCGGCGGCCTGGTCGGCCGTGTAGCCGTTCTTGGCCGCCCACGCGGCCGCACCGGCGCCAAAGCAGATGTCGTCCATCGAGCTCTTCAGCACGCGGTGCGTGTACTTGAAGCCCACCGACCAGCGGTCCGTCAGCGCCTTCTGGAAACCAGCGATGAACTCGTCCTGGAACATCGGCTTCAGGTTGGGGTCGACGATGGTGCGCGGATCGGGCGCGGCACCCGGCGAGTTCACGACCTCACCGCCCAGCTTGGCGCCCAGGCCCGGCACCTGGAACTTGTCGGCGCTGTTGCTGCCCGTGTAGGCGTAGAAGTTGGTCTTGTCGAGCTGCTGGCCCGACAGGCGCACGTTGGTGTTGGCGTACACCGGGATGTAGTAGCGGCCGACGTTGGAGTAGACCTTCAGGTCGGCGTTGCCCATCACGTCCCACGCCGCGGCCAGGCGCGGGGCGTAGGTGTTGTTGACCTTCACGAACGGAATGCCGTCGGCGTTCTTGTTGGTGAACGACTCGTTGCGCAGGCCGATGTTCACCAGCAGGTTCTTCGTCACCTGCCAGTTGTCTTCCACGTACCAAGCGGCGTTCTCGGTCTTGAAAGTGCCGCCGTTGAAGTACTCGCGCACCTGCACGTAGTCCATCGGCGTGGCGCCATTGACGTAGCCGTTGGACAGGCGCGAACCCGCGCCGAGGCGACGGATCTGGTACAGCTTGCGGTCGGGGCCGGGGTACACCGAGCCGTCCACCGTGTCGTAGACCTCCGAGTCCAGACCCGCGCGCAGGGTGTGCTGCGGGTTGATCGAGTACTCGGCATCCACGCGGTAGGCCGTGCGCTTGTCGTTAGCCTTGGGGTCGCTGATGGGAATGGTGGTGGCGCAGCCCAGGATCTTGGTCGGCGCGGTGCGGCGGTCTTGCACGTACGGGCAGCCGGCCGACTCCACAGCCGAGGTGCGCTTGTACTTGCCCACGCCGTACAGGGCCGACACGGTCAGGTCGTCCGTCAGCCAGCCGGTCCACTTCAGGATGTTGGTGTCACCGCCGCTGGTGTATTCGTCGGTGCCGAGCGAGTCGCCCTTGGCGGTGCCGTTGGCCGTGACTTGCTTCCAGTTCTGGATCTTGTCGGTGGACTTGTCGCTGAAGGATGTGAACTCCAGCGTGTGGTTCTTGTTGATGTTCCAGTCCAGCTTCAGCAGGTACTGGGGCGTGTCGTTCTTGGTTTCCGACTGCTGGCTGGTGCCGTAGGAGCGGATCTTCTGGCCGCCGGCCTGCACCAGGGCAAAGCCGTACAGCGTGTCCGCAATCAGCGGGCCGCCGGCCCAGACGTTGGTGCGCAGCGTCTCGTTGTAGCCGGGCCCCTTGGCCAGGTACCAGTCGTTCGGGTTGGTGCTGTTCGGGTCGTCCTTCTTGGAGAAGACGGCCGAGCCGCGCATCGAGTCCGGCTCCCAGGTCACGTTGGCCCCGCCGTGCCACTCGTCGGTGCCGCGCTTGGTGGTCACCGAGATCACGCCCCCCAGCGAGCGGCCGAACTCCGCGCCGTAGCCGCCGGTCTTGACCTGCTGCGACCCCACGGCCTCGAACGGCACCGAGTTGAAGGCCACGCCGTTCACGATGTTCGTGACGTTGAAGCCGTTGATGTAGTACGCGTTCTCGGCCGGAGACGCGCCGCCGAGCGACGGCACGTTGCCTGCCCGAGAGCTGGTGGAGCCAATGCGGCCGTCACCCAACGTCGCACCCGGCGCGAGCAAGGCGATCGCGGTGGTGTTGCGGGCCACGGGAATGCGGTCGATTTCCGACTTGGACAAGATCTGCACCGACTCGGCCGACTTCACGTCGATGGCCTTGGTCGCCAGGCCGGTCACGATGACCTGCTCCAGTTGCGCGACGTTCACGCTGGCGTTCTGCCCGGGCTGCACGCTGATGTTGCGCGTCACGGTGGAACCGTCGGCACGCAGGATGGTCACCACGTAGTCGCCGGCCGGCAGCTGGTTGAAGGCCACCGCGCCGTCCTTGTCGGCCACCTGCTCCCGGCTGATACCGATGGCCTTGCTGACCACGGTGACCTTGTCTCCCTTGGCTGCAACCGCGTTGAGAGAACCGCTGGTTTGCTGGGCATGAGCGGCCGAGAACATCAGCAGGCCCACGGCCAGCGCCGTGGATGAAAGCGCGTGGGAGCGCCGGGCGGGGGTGCGCAACGACATTGACATCGAGACAGTCCTTTATGGGATGAGGGAATCGAAGGGTGGCGCCTCGTGGGCGCCCGTGCCTGTGGCGGCGCGAGTGTGGTGGCCCCTGTCTTGGCGCGCGGCGGGGAAAGCCCTTGCCGCCCCCGCACCGGGTGCCCGCCCCAAAGTCGCGCAGCGCCGATTCGGCGCCCCAAGCCGGGGCAGGTATCCGGCGCAAACCCTTGTTTTTGAAGGCTTCGCGAAAGGTTCGTGGGTGGTGCACGGCTGGCGCGGGGTGCGCGGACCGGCCGGCGAGCCTCTGGCAAACCCCGAGTGCAGCCCTGATGCGCGCACGCAACGCGTGACATCCAAGGCAGCCCAGGCCTCGCGCGGGCGCGCCGAAACGACCGCCCCTTGAATGGGTGGCGGCGGTTGTGGCGTCAGCGTCCCTTCGCACCGGTTGATGACAGGGTCATTGCAGCTTTTTCACCACAAGCTTGGCGATGTTGAGATGGAAATTCGACCAGATGGTCGGGAAAAGCTGCACGTTGAACGCAGAGGGCGCCCCTGGGTCAAGGTCCACAGGCTCAATTGGTGGGAACCCGTAAGGTCAGCGAGCAAAGTTTCCTCACACTTCGACGCGCCCGCCGGGGCTTATCACGCTCCGGTCGCTAGCTCACCGGCCTCTATCGAGGCCGGTCTCTTTTGTCCGGAATCAGGAGTTTTTCCATGTTCAAACGTCGTGCGATCAGCGTTGCCGCGCTGACCTGCCTTGCCGCCGTCCCGGCTTTCGCCCAGCAGACCCTGGAGCGCGTCGAGATCACCGGCTCCGCCATCCGTCGCTCGATCAACGACGAAGGCGCCCTGCCCATCACCGTCGTCAAGGTGGACGATCTGCGTCAATCGGGCGTGAACAGCGTCGAAGGCATCATCGAACTGCTGTCGGCCAGCCAGTCCAGCGCCCCTGCCAGCAACTCCATCGGCTCCGGCACCGGTGGCGCCTCGTACGCCAACCTGCGCGCCCTGGGCGCCAACAAGACCCTGGTGCTGCTGAACGGCCGTCGCATGACCGCCTTCGCCTTCGGCGCCAACGCCGTGGACCTGAACAGCATCCCGTTCGCCGCCATCGAGCGCGTGGAAGTGCTGCGTGACGGCGCCTCCGCCGTGTACGGCACCGACGCCATCGGCGGCGTGATCAACTTCATCACGAAGTCCAACTTCCAAGGTGGCCAGATCGTTGGCGAGATGACCAAGCCCAGCGCCGACGGCGGCAAGAAGGAAGGCGCCTCCGTCACCTTCGGCTTCGGTGACCTGGAAAAGGACAAGTTCAACTTCTGGGGCTCGATCGACTCCCGTCGCACCCAGCGCATCCGCGCCCTGGACCGTGAGTTCTCCAAGACCGGCATCATCCCGAGCCGCGGTGTGAACGGCAACTCGGGCACCACCTTCCCCGGCAACTTCGCCCAGAACAGCACCATCGGCACGGCCAACCTGACCGCGCCGGGTTGCGTGCCCCCGCTGTCGGTGGTGAACCCGTCGAACAACAAGGCATGCGTGTTCGACTTCAGCTCCACGATCGACATCATTCCGGACGTTCGCCAGAACACCGTCACGGCCCGTGCGGCCCTGAAGCTGGCCGACAACCACGTGCTGACCGTCGAAGGCCTGGCCACCGACAACAAGAACACCTCGCGCGTGGCACCGGACCCGGTGACCGGCATCACGATGCAGCCGAGCAACCCGTTCTACCCGAAGAGCTACCCGGGCCTGAACACCTCGCTGCCCGTGAGCGTGGGCTGGCGCATGGTGCCGGCCGGCAACCGCACGAACGAGTCCAACGCCTCGGCCAAGCGCGCCGTCATCGACCTGAGCGGCACCATCGGCGAGTGGGACTACAAGTCCGGCCTGATCTACTCGCGCAGCACCGCCAATGACGGCGCGGTGGACGGCTACGTCAACGCCCCCTTCATCCGCACGCAAGTCGGCCTGGGCAACCTGAACCCGTTCGAGCCCGCCACCGCCGCTCAGCTGGCCATCATCGAGCAAGCCAAGCGCCGCGGCATCTTTGCCTACGCCGTGGGCGAGACCAAGGGCATCGACGTTCGCGCCTCGCGCGACCTGTTCGCCCTGCCGGGTGGCAACGCCGCCATCGCGCTGGCTGCCGAAGCCCGCAAGGAAACCTACCGCAGCGACACGAACGACGACGTCGTAGTGGCCATCCCGTCGGCCGGCCGCTCGCCCAACCACGTGGGCGGCGACCGCACGGTCAAGGCCCTGGGCGTGGAACTGCTGCTGCCCGTGCTGAAGACGGTGGAAGTGCAGCTGGCCCTGCGTTCGGACGACTACTCCGACGCCGGCCGCACCACCAACCCGAAGATCGGCATCCGCTTCCAACCCATGAAGGAAGTGCTGGTGCGCGGTTCGTACAACACGGGCTTCCGTGCGCCGGGTCTGGACGACCTGTACGCCCCGAAGGCCGTCACGTTCACCGCTGGCGCCAAGAACGACCCGCTGCTGTGCGATGCCAACGGCAAGGCGATTGCCTCGCTGGGCGGCGTGCAAGGCCGTGACTGCGGCCTGCAGCCTCAAGTCCAGAACGCCGGCAACCCGAACCTGAAGCCCGAGAAGTCCAAGACCTGGACCGTGGGCGCCGCGTTCGAGCCGATCAAGGACCTGACGTTCGCTGTGGACTACTGGAACATCAACATCCGCGACCAGATCAACTCGATCCCGGTCGACTCGCTGATCTCCAACTACAACGTCTACAAGGCCAAGTTCATCCGCTGCAACACGCTGTCGGTGTCCGTGCAAAACACGCTGAACCGTTGCGCCGGCCTGGACAACAACAGCCCCGCCATCGGCTACATCGAAACGCCGCTGGAGAACGTGGGCTCGATCAAGGCCAAGGGCTTTGACCTGAGCGCTGGCTACAACACCAAGCTGGGCGCCTTCGGCCAACTGGCTCTGAGCTACGACGGCACCTACGTCAGCAGCTACCTGTACCAGATCAGCCCGCTGGACCCGTTCAAGCAAAACGTCAGCGCGTTCGTGGACGGCTCGGTCGTGTTCAAGTGGAAGCACAACGTCAGCGCCGCCTGGAACAAGGACGCTTGGGGTGCTCGCATGGGCCTGCGCAACCAGAGCGGCTACCGCGACCAGAACGATCCGTCCACCGTGGTGGGTGGTGCCTCGTTCTACGGCGATGTCAGCTCGTACACGCTGGTGGACCTGTCCGGCACGTACAAGTTCAACAAGATGACCTCGCTGACGCTGGGCGTGAAGAACCTGTTCGACACCAACCCGCCGTTCTCCAACCAATCGGCCCGTTCGCAGCGCGGCTTCGACCCGCGCTACACCGACCCGGCCGGTCGTGCGTACTTCGTGCGCGCTGCCTACGGCTTCTAAGCCCTCGGCCCGTGCCACGGAAGGCCCGCTTCGGCGGGCCTTTTTTCATGGGCGCGCCGACCGTGGCCGACAATGCGCGCCCTCCGTCCCAAGCCCCTCACCCCAGCCTTTGAACACGTTCTTCCCGATGCATGTTGACGTTCTGATCATCGGCGCCGGCCCCGCCGGCAGCGCCTGCGCGCGCGTGCTGGCCCAGGCCGGCCAGGCCGTGTTGTTGGTGGACCAACACCCCGCCGGGCGCGACAAGACCTGCGGCGACGGCTTGATTCCGGACGCCCACAAGGCCCTGGCGCGCCTCGGTCTGCTGGACGCCGTGATGCAACGCGCGCAGCCGGTGGGCCACGTGGGCTGCATCGGCCCGCGCGGCGGCCGGGTGGACGTGCCCGGCACCCTGGCCGTGCTGCCCCGCCAACAGCTGGACGCGCTGCTGCTGCAAGGCGCGCAAGACGCCGGCGCGCGGTTCGAGCAAGCGCGTTTCGAGGCCCCGCTGGAAGACGGTGGCCGCGTGGTGGGCGCCCGCCTGAAGCGCGGCGACGACATCACGGAAGTGCGCGCCCGCTGGGTGGTGCTGGCCACCGGCGCCGTGCCCAAGGCACTGACCGCCGCCGGCATGTGCGAGCGCCACACGCCCAGCGGCGTGGCCCTGCGGGGCTACGTGAAGGCGCCCCAGATGGTCGGCAAGATCACCGCGCTGGAAGTGGTGTGGGACAAAGCCGTGCAGCCCGGCTACGGCTGGATCTTCCCGGCGCCCGACGGCCACTTCAACATCGGCGTCGGCGTGACCGACTCGCACAAGGACCTCGGCGGCGGCAAGGGCCAGAAGAAGGACGTGAACCTGCGTGCCATCTTCGACGCCTTCGTGGCCAAGTACCCGCCCGCCGCCGAGCTGATGCGCGCGGGCGAGCTGGTGGGCGAGCTCAAAGGCGCGCCGCTGCGCTGCACGCTGACCGGCGCCAAGTGGACGCGGCCCGGCCTGCTCGTCACCGGCGAGGCGGCCGGCAGCACCTACAGCTTCACCGGCGAAGGCATTGGCAAGGCCATGGAGACCGGCATGCTCGCGGCCGACGCCATCCTGGCCCACCGCGACGCGCCCGAGAGCGACGCGGCCGTGCGCGCACAGTACGAGGCCGCGCTGACCGCGCTCAAGCCCAAGTTCGACCTCTACGAACGCGCCAACCGCGTGAACGCCCACCCCTGGCTGGCCGACCTGCTGATCTGGCGCGCCAAGAAAAGCCCGCGCCTGTTGAAGCGCATGAGCGGGGTGCTGAACGAGACGAGCAACCCGGGGAACCTGGTGAGCCTCAAGGGCATCTCACGGCTGTTCTTCGAGTAGCCGAGTTTCGCGGGCCGAGCGCCGGGCCGCTCCCAAGCCAGCCCGCCTGAGGTGATGTGCTTGCGGCTCCATGCCGCGAGCATCACCGTCCCCTCGGGGGCTGAGGCCGGACACGGCGAGCCCTGTGGGTTCGGCGTGCCTGCCGAAGGGCAGCGGACTTGGCCGCTGCGCGGTCTGCAAGACCGACCAGGCTGGCCCGCATTCAGCGCGGCCCGCCTGGGCGAGGGGCCCGTCAGACCCGCTCGATGATGAGCGCGATGCCCTGCCCCACGCCGATGCACATGGTGCACAGCGCGTAGCGGCCGCCGGTCACTTCCAGCTGGTTGACGGCCGTCGTCACCAAGCGCGCGCCGCTGGCGCCCAGCGGGTGGCCCAGGGCGATGGCGCCGCCGTTGGGGTTCACGCGGGCGTCGTCGTCCGCCAGGCCCAGGTCGCGCAGCACGGCCAGGCCTTGGGCCGCGAAGGCCTCGTTCAGCTCAATCACGTCCATCTGCGCCAGCGTCAGGCCCGTGAGTGCCAGCACCTTGCGCGTGGCCGGGGCCGGGCCGATGCCCATGATGCGCGGTGCCACGCCGGCCGTGGCCATGCCCACCACGCGGGCGCGCGGCGTGAGGCCGTGGCGGGCAGCTTCAGCCTCGCTGGCCAACAGCAGCGCACAGGCGCCGTCGTTCACGCCGCTGGCGTTGCCGGCGGTCACGCTGCCGTCCGGCGTCACCACGCCCTTGAGCTTGGCGAGTGCTTCCAGGCTGGTGGCGCGCGGGTGCTCGTCCAGCGTCACGCGCAGCGGGTCGCCCTTCTTCTGCGGCACCTCGACAGGCACGATCTCGCGCTCGAAGAAGCCGCGCTGCTGGGCGGCAATGGCCTTGGTTTGCGAGGCCAGCGCCATGCGGTCTTGCGCCTCGCGCTCGATGCCGAAGTCGCGCGCCACGTTCTCGGCCGTCTCGGGCATGGAGTCCACGCCGTACTGCGCCTTCATCAACTTGTTGACGAAGCGCCAGCCGATGGTGGTGTCGTACACCGCGTTGCTGCGGCTGAAGGCCGATTCGGCCTTGGGCATGACAAAGGGCGCGCGGCTCATGCTCTCCACGCCGCCGGCAATCATCAGCCCCGCCTCGCCGGCGCGGATGGCGCGGGCGGCGCTGCCCACGGCGTCCAGGCCCGAGCCGCACAGGCGGTTGAGGGTGGCGCCCGGCACTTCGAGGGGCAGGCCCGCCAGCAGCGCGGCCATGCGGGCCACGTTGCGGTTGTCTTCACCGGCCTGGTTGGCGCAGCCGTAGAGCACGTCTGTCACCTGCGCCCAGTCGACCTTGGCGTTGCGGGCCATCAAGGCCTTGAGCGGCAGGGCGCCGAGGTCGTCGGTGCGGATGCTGGACAGCGCGCCGCCGTAGCGGCCGAAGGGGGTGCGGATGGCGTCGCAGATGTAGGCGTGGGTCATGGGGCGGTTCACAGCGTGGTGAGGCGGAGGTAGGGGCTCACGCGATAGCGCTCGCCGCGGTAGTAGGTGTCCAGGCGGTCCAGCAGCGCCACGATGGCCGCCGCGCCCCAGCGGCCTTGCCACTCGAACGGGCCAGCGGGGTAGTTCACGCCCAGCTTCATCGCGGCGTCAGCCCCTGCCTCGCTGCACACGCCTTGCTGAACGGCGTCGTTGGCTTCGTTCACCAGCATGGCAATGGTGCGGGCGACGATGAGGCCAGGCACGTCCACCATCTCCACCGGCTGGAAGCCGGCGGCGGCGAGCCAGCCGACCGGGGCGGCGAAGTCGCCCGACGTCGCATACGCCAAGTGGCCGCCCTCGCCCAGCGGCAGGTCGAACACCACCACCGGCGCCTGCAGCTCGCGCTCGGCCGCGATCTCGCGGGCCGTGCGGCCGTCGGTCAGTCGTATTTGCGCGCGGTCAGCTTCCAGGCCCACCCAGTCGCTGGCCGTGTCACGCGCAGCCTGCGGGAAGGCGGCGGTCAAGCGCTCCGCCACGAAGCCCTGACCGTGCACCACCAGGCGCTGCGCGGTGGGTGCCGAGCCGCCGCTCACCGGCACCGCCGGCGCGCCCTCGGGATAGCGGTAGAAGCCGCGCCCCGTCTTGCGGCCCAGATAGCCCGCGTCCACCAGCTCCTGCTGCACGAGCGAGGGCGTGAAGCGGCGGTCGAAGAAGTTGGCCGCGAACACCGAGTTCGTGACCGCAAAGTTGGTGTCGTGGCCGATCAGGTCCATCAGCTCGCACGGGCCCATGCGGAAGCCCGCGGCGCGCAAGCAGGCGTCGATGCGCTCGGGCGTGGCGGCGTGGTCTTGCAGCAGCATCAGCGCCTCGGCGTAATACGGCCGGGCGATGCGGTTGACGATGAAGCCGGGCGTGGAGCGGGTGTGCACCGGCGTCTTGCCCCAGCGGGCGGCCAGCGCCTCGATGGCCTGGGCCACGTGCGGGTCGGTGCCCAGGCCCGACACCACCTCCACCAGCTTCATCAGCGGCACGGGGTTGAAGAAGTGCATGCCCACCAGGCGCTCCGGCTGCTTCATGCCACGGGCCAGCGCCGTGACCGAGATGGACGAGGTGTTGGTGGCAATGATGGCCTCGTCCGGCAGCAGCGCTTCCAGTTCCGCGAACAGCGCGCGCTTGATGTCCAGGTTCTCGACGATGGCCTCGATCACGAGGTCGGCCGGCTGCAACGCGGCCACCGGGGTGATGCGCGCCAGCGTGGCCGCCACGGCCTCGGGCGTGAGCTTGCCCTTGGCGGCCAGGCCTTCCAGCGTGGTGGCCAGCTTGGCCTTGGCGGCGTCGGCAGCACCGGCGCGGGTGTCGAACAGCAGCACGTTGTGGCCGGCTTGGGCGGCCACTTGGGCAATGCCGGCGCCCATCAGGCCGGCGCCGACGACGAGGATGCGGGCGTTGTCGAGGTTCATTCGGAAGCGTTCCAGTTCGGCTTGCGTTTGCCCAGGAAGGCGGCAAAGCCTTCGCGTGCCTCGGGCGTGCTGCGCACGCGGGCAATGGTGTGGGCGGTGAGTTCGCGCACCTCGGGCGTCACGGGCCCCGGCGCGAGGCGGGCGTACAGCTGCTTGATCTCCGCTTGCGCTTGCGGGCCGCACGCCAGCAGGTCGGCCAGCAGTGCGTCCACCGCCGCGTCCAGCTCGGCCCCCGGCACCACGCGCTGCACCAGGCCCACGCGCAGCGCCTCGGCGGCATCGATGCGGCTGGCCGTCAGCGCCAGGCGCCGCGCCTCACGCAGGCCCACCGCGTTCACCAGGTGCGGGCCGATGACCGCCGGCAGGATGCCCATGCGGGCCTCGCTGACCGAGAACGTCGCCACGTCGGCCGCCACGGCCAGGTCGCAGGCGCAGGCCAGGCCCACACCGCCGCCCAGCGCCGCGCCTTGCACGCGGGCCAGCGTGGGCTTCGGGCACTCGGCAATGCGGGCCAGCATGGCCGAGAAGCGGCGGGCGTCGTCCCGGTTGGCCTCTTGCGACGCGGCCGCGGCGCGCTGCATCCACTGCAGGTCGGCGCCCGCGCTGAAGTGTTTGCCGGCGCCGGCCAGCACGATGGCGCGCACCGTGGCGTCGGCCCCCAGCGTGGCGAAGGCGTCGTCCAGCTCGGCGATCAACACCTCGTCAAAGGCGTTGAACACCGCCGGCCGGTTCATGGTGAGCACGGCCACGCCGTCGGCGCGGCGGTCGAGTTCAAGGGCGGTCCAGTCAGGCATCCGGGCATTTTGCATTTTCCCGACCGATCGGTCGAACAACCCAATGGCCGCGGTTTCTGCCATTCGCGCAGGCCAGCCGACCGTTCGCCGCAAGCCCGCCCGGCATGCCTGTGGCGGCCCCTAGACTTCGCCGCCATGGCTTCCCTCCTTGACCGCCTGCACTGGCGCCAGTGGTTCTACCCCGGCCCCAAGCGGGTTTTCAGCCCCGAAGAAATGTCCCGCGCCGGCCAGCAACCCTGGCCCGTGGCAGTGGACAGCTACGTGGCCATCAACCTGGTGGCCCTGCTGCCCGCCATGGCCTACACGCGCCACGGCCGCGCCTGGCTGGACCAAGCCGGCTGGTGGCTGGTGTGGTGCGGCCTGGCGGCGTTCGCCCTGCTGGGTGCGCGCCTGCTGTGGCGCCAGCCCACGCGCCAACGGCTGAACCAGTACTGCTACGGCGCCATGTTCGTGCTGGGTCTGGTGCTGGGGTTGATGGTCAAGCTCAAGCTGGTGCCGGTGGCCTGGGTGCTGGACAAGCAGGCCGGGCTGATTGCCGGCATGACCGGCGTGCTGAGTGCCTGGTGGATGGTGACCATCTTCCGCGTGCAGCAGATCGAAGGCCGCCTGCGTGAACTGGCCGACCAGGACGCCGCGCTGCGCCTGTCCACCCGGCTGGCGGCGGCGCAGATCCAGCCGCATTTCCTGTTCAACACCCTGGCCTCGCTGCAGCACTGGGTGGACACCGGCGACGCCCGGGCCGCACCGCTGCTGCGCGAGTTCACGGCCTACCTGCGGGCCACGCTGCCCATGTTCGAGCGCGAGATGCAGTCCCTCAGCGACGAACTGGCCATGGTGCAGCGCTACCTGGCCATCATGCAGGCCCGGCTGGGCGCGCGGCTGACGTTCCACATCGACGCCCCGGCCGACGTCGACCCCCTGCTGCCGCCCGGCCTGGTGCTGACGCTGGTGGAGAACGCGATCGAACATGGCATCGAACCCCAGCTGCGCGGCGGCCAGGTGACCGTGACCGCCCGCCGCGACGGTGAGCACGCCGTCATCACCGTGGGCGACGACGGCCCCGGTCTCGCCCCCGGCTGGACGGACGGCGTGGGCCTGTCCAACACCCGCCGCCGCCTGCGCGCCGCCCTGCCCCTGGCCACCCTCACTCTCACCGACACCGCGCCCGGCTGCCGGGCCACGTTGACCGTATGACCTCCTCCACCGCCCCCACCCCCATCACCGCCCTGCTGGCCGACGACGAAGAAGCCCCCCGCGAACAACTGCGCGCTGCTCTGGCCCGGCTGTGGCCCGAACTGCACATCGTGGCCGCCAGCACCAACGGCGTCGAAGCCTGGGACGACTGCCTGGCCCATGAGCCGGCCATCGCCTTCCTGGACATCCGCATGCCGGGCCTGACCGGGCTGGACGTGGCCCGGCGCCTGTCGGCCCTGGCGGCGCCCCCGCTGATCGTGTTCGTCACGGCGTACAACGACCACGCCCTGGCCGCCTTCGACGCCGGCGCCGTGGACTACGTGCTCAAGCCCGTGGACGACGAGCGCCTGGCGCAGACGCTGACGCGCCTGAAGGCCCAGCTCCAGGCCCGCAACCAACCCGCCACGTCGCAGGCCACCCCGGCTGCGCCTGACATGGCCGCCCTGCAACGCCTGCTGGCCAGCCTGCCTCAGGCCAAGCCCACGCCCCGCCCCATCCAGGCCAGCGTGGGGCGCGAGGTGCAGCTCATCCAGCCCGACGACATCGTGTTCTTCGAGGCCGACCAGCGCTACACCCGCGTGGTGCACCACGGCGGCGATGCCCTCATCCGCACCCCGCTGCGCGAGCTGCTGGCCCAACTGGACCCCGACCAGTTCTGGCAAATCCACCGCAGCGTGCTGGTGAACAGCCGCTGCATCGCCAAGGCCGTGCGGGTGGACGAGGGCACGATGGTGGTGACCCTGCGCGGGCGCGACGAGCGGCTGCCCGTGTCGCGCCAGTTCCAGGCACTGTTCAAGGGGCAGTGACCCGGGCCGCTCGCCTTCAGCCCGCCTTCCGTTCGCCTTCAGCCCTCGGACAAACCCGGCCCGCGATTCGGGGGTGAAGCCGAACCTGCGCCCGGCGGCCTTTCACAATGGCCGGCTGCCTGTCCTCCCTAATGTTGGGGAGGCGCCCTGAAGGTTTCGCTGCCATGCCCACCGCCCTGCCCACGCCGCGCTTCGACCACTTCTACCGCCACGACGAACTCACCGCCCTGCTGTTCGCCTACGCCGAGGCGCGGCCCAACCTGGTGTCGGTGCGCTCCATCGGCAAGAGCTACGAAGGCCGCGACATCTGGGTGGTGGTGGTCACCAACCTGGCCAGCGGCATGGACATCGACAAGCCGGCCCTCTGGGTGGACGGCAACATCCACGCCGCCGAGCTGACCGCCAGCACCACCTGCCTGTACTTCCTGCACCAGCTGCTCAGCGCGCATGGCGGCACCGCACCCGAGAGCGCCCAGATCAACCGCCTGCTGGACACCCGCACCCTCTACCTGGTGCCGCGCCTGAACCCCGACGGCGCCGAGCTGGCCCTGGCCGACCGGCCGCGCCACATCCGCAGCTCCACCCGCCCCTACCCCTACACCGAAGAGCCGGTGGACGGCCTGACGGCAGAAGACATCGACGGCGACGGCCGCATCCTGACCATGCGCGTGCCCGACCCGCACGGCGGCTACAAAAAGCACGCCGGCGACCCGCGCCTGATGGTGCCGCGCGAGCCCGGCGAATTCGGCGGCGAGTACTACCGCCTCATCCCCGAGGGTTTCATCAAGAACCACGACGGCCTGACCGTGAAGGTCAACCCCGACCGTGAAGGGCTGGACCTGAACCGCAACTTCCCCGGCGAATGGCGCCAGGAGTACCAGCAGCTGGGTGCCGGCCCCTACCCCACCAGCGAGCCCGAGGTGCGCGCCATGGTGGACTTCATCGTGCAGCACCCCAACATCGGCGCGGCGGTGAGCTTCCACACCCACAGCGGCGTCATCCTGCGGCCCTGCGGCACCCGCAGCGACAAGGACATGACACCGGAAGACCTGTGGCTCTTCCAGACCTTCTCGGCCCTGGGCGAAAAGCACACCGGCTACCCCGCGGTCAGCATCTACGAAGACTTCCGCTACCACCCCAAGGAAGTCATCACCGGCACGCAAGACTGGGTGTACGAGCACCTGGGCGCGCTGTTCTGGGTGGTGGAGCTGTGGTCGCCCAACAAGGAGGCCGGCGTTGAAACCACGAAGTGGATCGACTGGTACCGCCAGCACCCGGTGGAAGACGACCTCAAGCTGCTGAAGTGGAGCGACGAGCACTGCGGCGGCCAGGCCCATGTGGACTGGAAGCCCTTCCAGCACCCGCAACTCGGCGCCGTGGAAATTGGCGGCTGGGACAAGATGAACTACTGGCGCAACCCGCCACCGCACCTGCGCGAGCGCGAGGCCGCGCGCTTCCCGGCCTGGCTCACGCAGATTGCGATGAGCCTGCCCCAACTGGAACTCATCCGCACCGAAGTGCGCGCGCTGGGCCCCGACATGTGGCGCGTGCGCATGGCCGTGGGCAACGCCGGCTACCTGCCCGCCTACGTCACGCAACGCGCGCTGGAACGCAAAACCGTGCGCGGCGTGATGTTCGAGATCCACATGCCCGTGAACGACCCGGCCATCAGCCTCGTCAACGGCAAGGAACGCATCGAAGGCCCGCAACTGGAAGGCCACGCGCCCAAGCAAAGCCAGCTGGCCTTCCTGTTCAACAAACACCCCACCGGCGACCGCGCCGTGGCCGAATGGGTGGTGCGCGCCCCAGTGGGCACACGCCTGGCCCTCAGCGCCAGCGCGGAGCGGGCGGGCGTGGTGCGGACGGAGGTGGTGCTGGACTGAGGGGGCCTGGCTTGGGGCGATGCTGCCGTGCGAGGGATGCGGGGCGGTCGCCTCAGGCGGGCAGCAACCCCTGCTGCCACGCCATCAGCGTCGCAGCCACAAAGCCGTCGTACAGCGGCTCGATGCAGCGGAAGCTGTAGGGCAGGTCACGACCCGCGCCAAACGACTGCACGGTGGACGTTGGACGCAGGGTTCTGCGGAGTGCCAAGGCGCGGTGAAGCGATGGCAGCATGCGCCCTTTTGGGACCGAGAAGACCACCCCAGCGACATGCAACAAAGCCCGGAAAGCGCCTGCAAATTAATGCGGCACGAGTTGACCGCCAAATTCCAAAAATTGAAGCCTCAACAAGCACTTTGAGTGCGTGTCGTTCTACGACATTAGGGAGGCAGCACCGATGTTGTGCAGCAGATCCTCTCTCCATAACAAGTTAGGCAGCGAGAACATGCGGGTTCTATCTATGGCCTCCATCGGGGCCCTACTAGCACTTCCAACTCCGGCACTTGAAGCCAAATCACCTTGGCAAACTGGCACCTATGCGCTTTCGGGCGAAAAATGGGATCAAGGAACTCTCACTATTCATGCGCTAGACGCGAAGACCGCAACTTTCAGCATAGCCATCGCAAGATGTCGTCGTGACTGTGAAACGGACTCGCCTATGGCAAACGTTGGAAGTGTCGAAGGCGCCACGATGGAAATCTCGGGGAACACTGGGCTATACAAAAGCGCGGGTCCGAGCGAAGGCCCTCAAGCTCCTGAACTTGGCATATGCGTCTTGCGATTTTCCAGCCTGACTCGGCGCGCCATCAAGGTTACTCAGCTGAGCAATTGTTGGTGGTTCGGAAACGGCGTGCACGCCTCCGGCATATACAAGCTTGAGAAAAAGCATGCCCCCAAGTAATTCGCCAAGTCTGCCTAACCCTTCTACAGGGACTTCCCAGTAAATCAACCTGTTCAGTATTGGCTGCTTTCGATAGTCGCCTTTGCTGTTTTCCTCAAGACCTGAGTTCGGGTTCGATGCAGCACCACAGAGAACAGACTGCACATCGACAGGCGACCTTGTTGCACTCGGGTTTCGGTGCGGGCCCAGATACCAACCGCTCAGCAGGGCTCCATTCGTTCGCCGCCGTCGCCATCCTGGGCGCGGCACAGGGTTAGTCGAGCTGGCCTGCCGCCGGTCTGACCTGTGAATTGCATCTTCGAACGCACGTCTACGAGCAAGAACTTGTTGGGTTGTGGATGGGTTTCAGGCCGGCATCACGGCCGGTATCGCCGCCACGTCGCCCGGCTTGACCGACACGTGCTTCGGGTCGAACACGCGCCCCTTGGCCAGTAGCGCCCAAACGATGCGCGCGTTCTTGTTGGCCAGCGCCACCACGGCCTTCTGCCAACCCACTCGCGCCAGCAACTGCACGAGCCACTGCGAGATCTTGTCGCTGCGTTTGTGCGCGGTCATGACGGCGGACTTGGCGCCCTGGATCAGCAGCGTGCGCAGGTAGTCGTCGCCGCGTTTGGTGGTGCGCCCCAGCACTGTCTTGCCGCCGCTGGAGTTCTGCCGCGGCGCCAGCCCCAGCCACGAACCGAACTGCGCGCCGTTCTTGAACTGCTTGAAGTCACCCACGGTGGCCACCAGCGCCGACGCCGTCATCGGACCGATGCCGGCGAGTTGGGCTGCAGCCTTGGCTTGCTCGTCCGAACGGACGTGCGCCGTGATGCGCTCGTCGCAACTGGCGATGTGGCATTCCAGCTCGATCCAGTGCAACCGGCCCTCCTGCAGTGCCAGGCGGGCGATGCCGGGCAGTTCGTTGCTGGCGTCTTCCAGCACGTCGGCCAGGCCCAGGCGCAGCGCCTCGGGGCTTTGCGCGAAGACGATGACGAACTCGGTGAGCAGGCCGCAGATGCGGTTGATGCAGGTAGTGCGGTCTTCTTTGTAGCCCTCGCGCAAGCGGTGGATGGCGAGCAGCGCTTGCTGCGCGGGTGTCTTCACCGGCACGAAGCGCATGTGCGGGCGGCCCGCGGCCTCGCAGATGGCGGCGGCATCGTTGGCGTCGTTCTTGCCGCCTTTGCCAGCCATGCGGTAGGGCGTGACGAAGTGGCCGGCAACCAAGCGCGCATCCAGGCCGTAGCCGCGCAGCTTGCGCGCCCAGTGGTGGGCGCCGCCGCAGGCCTCCATGGCGACGAGGCAGCCGGCGGGCAGTTGCACGCACCAGGCGGCGAACCTGTCGGCGGGCAGGGCCTTGGCGGCCACCACGCGGCCGGTGGCATCAACCGCGTGGACCTGGATCACGCCCTTGGCCAAATCGACCCCGACTCGGGTAATCTCGTTCATGGGCTTCCCCTTTCACATAGCTGCAGATTGACGTTTCGCACCATCAATCTTGGCGCCTCGACGCCGTTGGCCAGAAGGTGGGAAGTCCCTTCGTATTCGTTCAACGCGGACGCCCATGCAGGCCGTGGCTTCGCCATTTTTATGGCCTGCATTGGTACCTTGCGCACTCCGTGCTCCGGCGCCGGTTAACTAGGGCGTTAAGCCGCGCACGATCTCACTGAGCAATGCACCATAAAGAAAGACCCCCGGCTGAAGAAAAGCAGCGAGGCAACGGGCGCTGGTTCGCAGCCTCTTTGCTATTTTTTGGGCTGACCGTGATTGCACTCTTTCTTCTTTGGAATGCCGGGCCGTTCGTCTCGAAATTCCCCTCCCCAGAGATGCAGGCGAAGCGCTGGCACCTACCTGACTGGCTTTGGCTTTCGTCTTTTGCAACCGTCTTACTCGCAACTCCAAGCGCTCTGATTTGTGCCGCAGTCGGCCTTGCAAAAGCGAAGCAGCGCCGACTGCAATGGCAAATGATCGTCACCCTGGTGGTCGTGTCGGCTCTATTGGCAATCGCTGCGCGCGTGGTTGCCTCGTAGGCTTACATCGTTTTAGCGCGGCTCAGCCACTCCACGAGCCGCCCGCAACATCGAACCATGAGCGGCAGCCTCCAAACGCCAAGTTCGGATCAGCTGGCGACCAGAATCGCCCCCCAGCGGCGGGCCACCCACGGCCACAAACGCTTGCCACGTGGATGCCCTGGAGCGGCAATTCCGCGCCCCACACGCCCTGACATCTTTTCGCTGTTGTCACCCACAGCTTCGGGCCTCTGTGCCCTCACACCCCGACAATCGCGCCTGTGACGCCACGGGCATGACGCCGACCCGGCGTTGTGACGACCCTCTCTGGTGGGTCGCCCGCCGCCCGGCTCCCCCATTGCGCGCCTCGCTGCCGCCCTGTTGAAACCGCACCTCCCGCTGATGATGTCCCGCCTCCCCACCGCCTCCCTGCTGTCCGCCGCGCTTGCCGGCGCCTTGATCACCGCGGCCCCCACCGCCGCCCTCAGCGCCCCGCACGGCAAGGCGCGCGCCGCCGCGCACAAGCCGGCCAAGGCCGCCGCCCCGGCCGAGC
Source organism: Pelomonas baiyunensis (assembly GCF_043555935.1). Lineage (NCBI taxonomy): Bacteria > Pseudomonadati > Pseudomonadota > Betaproteobacteria > Burkholderiales > Sphaerotilaceae > Roseateles > Pelomonas baiyunensis. Next base: position 440,423 of record NZ_JBIGIB010000004.1, read on the forward strand.
AAGCGATGACGACCGATGCCAACGGCCAGTCGGTGCCGGTGCTGGCCAACAAGGCCTGGGTGCTGATGAACTACAACACTGGCCAGGTGCTGGCCGCGTCCAACGCGGACGAGCCGCTGCCGCCCGCGTCGCTCACCAAGATGATGACCAGCTACCTGGTCGAGCAGGGGCTCAAGAACGGCAAGGTCAAGCCCACCGACCCCGTCACCATGAGCGAGAGCGCCTGGTGCCGGGGCGGCAAGGGCGGTGACAGCTGCATGTTCGTGCCGCTGAACGCGCAAGCCTCGGTGATGGACATGCTGCGCGGCGTGGTGATTGCCAGCGGCAACGACGCCTCCAAGGCGCTGGCCGAGCACCTGGGCGGCTCGGAGGCCGGCTTCGTGGCGATGATGAACGCCGAGGCCAAGAAGCTGGGCATGAGCAAGACCCAGTTCGCCAACGCGGCCGGCCTGCCCGACCCGAACAACAAGGCCTCCGCCCGCGACCTGGCCGTGCTGGCCGCCGCCATCATCCGCAACAGCGCCGAGTACTACCCCATCTACGCCGAGCGCGAGTTCACCTACAACGGCATCAAGCAAGGCAACCGCAACGCCCTGCTGTACACCGACCCCACGGTGGACGGCCTCAAGACCGGCCACACCGACGAAGCCGGCTACTGCCTGACCGCCTCCGCCAAGCGCAACGGCATGCGGCTGATCTCGGTGATCATGAACGCCGACAGCAAGCAGGCCCGCGCCGACCAGACCCGCGTGCTCTTCAACTGGGGCTACGCCAACTTCGAGGAAGCCACGCCCGCCCAGGCCGGCGCCACGCTGGGCAGCGCCAAGGTCACCTACGGCGTGGTGCCCACGGTGAACGCCGGCATCGCCCAGCCCTGGACGCTGGTGGTGCCCAAGGGCCAGGCCGCCGGGGTGCAAACCGCCGTCACGCTGAACCCCGCGCTCGAAGCACCCATCGCCAAGGGCGCCGTCATCGGCAAGATCGTGGCCACGGCCAACGGCAAGCCGCTGGGCGAAGCGCCGGTGGTGGCCCTGGCCGACGTGGAACGCGCCGGCTTCTTCGAGCGCCTGCGCCAGCGCGTGGTGGGCTGGTTCTCGAAGTAAGCGCGGAGACGGGTTCCCCCGCCAAAGGCGTCACGACGCCTTTTGTTCCAGCACGAAGTTCGCGCCGTCGTACTGCCCCAGCTGCTCCACCAGCAGCGGCAGGCATTCGGCCAGTTCGTCGTGCAGCGTGAAGGGCGGGTTGGCGATGAACATGCCGCTGCCCATCATGCCGAAGCCACGCTCGTCGGCCTGCGCCACGGTCAGGCGGGCGTGCAGCCAGCCTTTCTTGGCGGCCGCGTCGGCGCTGGCCTTCAGGCGCTGGGCGAGCTGGGTGCTTTCCAGCAGCTGCAGCTGCGGGTACCAGACCATGACGACCGTGTCGGGCGCGCGCTCCAGGGCTTCGCGCACGGCAGTCAGCACCTTGGCGTAGTCGGTCTTGATCTCGTAGGGCGGGTCCATCAGCAGCGCGGCGCGGCGCGTGGACGACGGCAGCTCGGCCTTGATGGCGGCAAAGCCGTCGCGGTCGCTGACCTGGGTGTTGGGCCGGGCTTCCAGGTAGCTGGCCAGGATGCGGTGGTCGGTGGGGTGCAGCTCGTACACGCGCAGCCGGTCGGTGTCGCGCAGCACAAAGTTGGCGATCGCCGGAGAACCCGGGTACTGGCGCAGCTGGCCGTCGGGGTTGAAGTCACGCACCAGCTGCACGTAGTCGGCCAGCGGCGCGGGCAGCGTGTCGACCTCGTCGTACAGCTTGGCAATGCCGGTGGCGTACTCGGCGTTCTTCTGCGCGTAGCGGCCCTCCACCGAGTAGCCGCCGGCACCGGCGTGGGTGTCGATGAGGGTGTAGGGCTTGTCCTTCTCGCCCATGTAGCGCAGCACGCGGGTCAGCACCAGGTGCTTGAGGACATCGGCATGGTTGCCGGCATGGAAGGCGTGGCGGTAGGCGAGCATGGGGGGATTGTCGCTAACACACCCGCCATCAACCCCGGGTGGCCGGGGGCAGCCTGCAGCGGCTAGCCTTGCGGCCTTCGTTTTTGGCCCCATTTGCCCGCCATGCCTACCTTGTTCGACCCCGTTCGCCTTGGCGACATCACGCTCGCCAACCGCCTCGTCATGGCCCCGCTCACGCGCAACCGCGCGCCGAACCAGACGCCCACCGACCTGCAGGTGGAGTACTACCGCCAGCGCGCCAGCGCCGGCCTGCTGATCACCGAAGCCGCGCAGATCCGCCCCGACGGCCAGGGCTACTTCGACACGCCGGGCATCCACACGCCCGAGCAGATTGCGGCCTGGAAGCGCGTGACCGACGCGGTGCACGCCGAGGGCGGCAAGATCGTCATCCAGCTGTGGCACGTGGGCCGCATCTCGGTGAACCGGCTGCAGCCGGGCGGGCAGCCGCCGGTGTCGTCCACCGCGCGTGCCGCCAAGACGCGCACCTACGCCGCCCACGGCGAGCTGGTGCCCACCGACACGCCCCGCGCGCTGCGCACCGACGAAATCCCGCAGCTGGTGGCCGACTACGCCCAGGCCGCGCGCAACGCCATCGAGGCGGGCTTTGATGGCGTGGAGGTGCACAGCGCCAACGGCTACCTGCTGGAGCAGTTCCTGCGCGACAGCACGAATGACCGCACCGATGCCTACGGCGGCTCCATCGAGAACCGCGCGCGCCTGCTGATCGAGGTGATGACGGCGGTGGCCGAGGCCATCGGCCCGGGCCGCACCGGGCTGCGCCTGAGCCCGGTCACGCCGGCCAACGACATCGGTCAGGACAGCGACCCGCAAGCCCTGTTCAACCACGTGGCCGACCGCCTGAACCCGCTGAAGCTGGCCTTCCTGGAGGTGGTGGAAGGCGCCACCGGCGGCCCGCGCGACAACGCCGCGTTCGACTACGCCGAGCTGCGCCGCCGTTTTGGCGGCCCGTTCCTGGTGAACAACGGCTACGACCGCACCATGGCGCTGGACGCCATCGCCCGCGGTTGGGCCGACGCGGTGGCCATCGGCCGGCCGTTCATCAGCAACCCCGACCTGCTGGAACGCATCCGCGACAACCTGGCCTGGGCCGCGCCCCAGAAGGAAACGTTCTACGGCGGGGGGGCTGCGGGCTACACCGACTACCCCAGCCTGCGCTCGGCGGGCTGATCAGGCCTGGAACGCCCCGGGGCTGCGTGCCCCGGCGGCCGGCAAGGCCACCGTGCCGCGCGGGTGGCGGTACTCCCGCGTGGGGCTGAGCGCCAGGCCACCGCCCGTCCGCTGCCCGTCGCCGAGCGGCTGCGCCTGCCCGCGCAGGGCCGAGTCGGGCCGCAGGCGGTAGTCGTCGCGCGCGGCGCGCACGAACTCGCTCCAGTCGGCACTCTGGTTGCCGCGCCGCGTCCAGTGGCCCTCGGCCGCCAGCTTGGGCGTGCCCACGCACAGGTTGTTGGCCAGCACCACCTCGGTCTGCGGCGGCGCCACGCGCAGCCAGATGCCGCCGCTGGGCAGCGCGTCCACCAGCGTGTTGTGCACGAGGTACAGCGCCTGCTGCGCCCAGGTGGCGCCTTCCGCGCCGAACGAAATGAGGTGCGGGTTCTCGCTGGTGGAGCTTTGGCCGATGAGGTTGCCCATCACCACCGCCACGCCACCGTTCGGAAACTCCAGCTCGTAACTCGCCCGGCCGCCGATTTCGTCGGTCAGCCGGTTGTAGAGGATGTGGTTCAGCGCCGCGCGGCTTTTCAGCAGGTGGCCGTGCAGGCCGTGGTGAAAGTAGCTGCCCGACACCGCCAGGCGTGCGATGGCGCCCACGTAGAGGTTGTGCGTCTTGCCCTCGCGGGGGGCGATGGGGCCGAAGTCGCAGTCCACCACGTCCAGCTCGATGCTGGCGTCGTTGGCGGTGAGCACGCCGTTTTCGTTGTCGCGGAACCCGCAGTCCACCAGGGTCAGCGAGCCCGCCTCCAGCCGCACGCCAGCGCCGTTGCGGTCGGGCACGGTGCAGCCGATGAAGTCGAACCCCTCGATGCGCTGGCGCGCGCCGCGCATCACGAACAGCCCCTTGCCCTGCGCGTGCGCGCCCGCCGCCAGCAGCCGCACCCGGCCGCCCACGGCACGCAGGGTGAGATCGGCCTGGGGCCACACGGCCACGTCGGCCACGTAGTCGCCCGCGTCCACGGCCACCACGGTGCCCGGTTGGGCCTGGCGCGCGGCGGCCGCCAGCGTCTTGACGGCCCGCGTGGGGCCCACGGCCAGCACGGGGCGCGGGCGCGGTGCAGCCGGCTGCGCCACGCCCCCCAGCGGCAGCCCCACGGCCGCGGCCAGCAGCGCGCGGCGCAGGGTCACGCCTTGGCCTTCATCTTGGCTTTGAACAGCTCCACGATGCCCACCTCGCGCGGGCCCGGCACCAGCTCGAAAGTCTGGCCCGCCGCGATGCTGCCCTCGCGCTTCACCGCCAGGTACACGCCGCAGTAGCCGCTTTGCGCCATCAGCTTGGCCGCCTGGTTGAAGCCCATGTGGGCGTTGAACTTGAAGCAGGGGTAGCGGGGCTCTGACACCACCAGCTCGCAGTCCGGAAAGCGCAGCACATCGCCGATCCAGAGCTGGGTTTCCAGCAGGCCGGTCAGGGTGAGGTTCTCGCCGAAGTCGCCCGGCTGCAGGGGCAGGTTCACCTTGGCCTGGGCGCGCATGGTCTGCCACACGGCGTAGTGCTCCTGCGGGTAGGCGTACACCGCCTTGGCCAGCCCGCCGTGCACGGTGAGGTCGGCCTGCTCGTCGCCTTCCAGGCCCAGCGGCTTCACCGCCACGGGGCCGGTGCGCGGCCGCTTGCGGATGGCCGAGGTGACGGTCTGGCCATCGGTGGCCACGAACTGCTCGACGCAGGCGGTGTTGACGCTGTGGACTTGCATGGGGCGGGATTGTCCGGGAGCGCGCCCATCCCACCCCGAGCCACTGTCGAAGTTCTCTGAATCCTGAACCGGCCGGCGTGGGAATTCAATGGGTTGCCGCATCTCGGCTCCGGCGATTCTGGACGGCCTGCTCGCTGAGTTCTGAACTTTTCAGGTTTGCGTTCATTGAGTTCTGAACTTTTCTTAACCGTCCGAGCTGACCGTTGAGATCAAGCGTCAGAAGCGCATGACTGTTGCCGACGACGCCAAAGTGAGCCACCGCGCCGACCTTCGACTGCGCCGCTTGTTCAGTCCCAGTGACCAGCAGGCATGGAGGTCGGAGGAAAGCCAACGTGACTCACTAGATCGTCGGCACAAGACCCAAAAGCGGCTCAATTCGGCTGCGGTCCCGACAGTGTTCATCTCCGCTTCAGGCGGGAGGCGCAGGATGCCGACACCCCCCCAGGAGGCGCGAATGGATGCAAGGCAGCGAATCGCAATGAGACGACTGGTCCAGGTGACTATTGAGCAGTTGGCAAGTGGCGAGTTGAGTGCGGACGTCGCAGCGCGCGCACTCTACGGAGCGGGCGTGCCGTTCAACGTGATTGGCCGCGTGACCGCATTGCCATCAGGTACAGCAGGCGCAGCGGGAGACGTCTCGACAAAGCATGTCCGTTTGCCCCTCAAGGCAGCCTGAACAAGAAGCGGTGCGGAGGATCTGCTCGCCAGGGCGCAACTGCTGGGCGTTCAGATCAGCTACACGCGTCGAACCGCATTCGGCTGCATCTCAATCCCGGAGTCAGTGGAGGCGGCAGTCTTGTGATGGTCAGCATCGGGTCGTTGCCACGGGTCTACATGAGTCATCAGGTTCAGCACGCGATGTCGCTGCATGACTCGACGCCTCGCCTCCACCGCGATGTCGTGACCAGCTTCGACGGTGAGTGTGGCATCCACTTCGATGTGAGCATCGACCACCACCATGTCGCCCATCTTGCGGGTTCGGATGTCATGCACACCCTGGATGCCGGGGGTCTCCGCCAGCGTCTGACGGATTGCTGCAACTTCTTCCTCGTCAATCGCGCGGTCCATCAGGTCGTGCAGTGCGTCCCAGCCGAACTCCCAGCCCATCTTGGTGACCATGAAGCCGACGATAGCCGCAGCGATGGGGTCGAGGATGGGATAGCCCGCGAGGTTGCCGACGATGCCCAGACCCACAACGAGAGAGGATGCGGCGTCGGAACGCGCATGCCACGCATTGGCGACCAGCATGCTGGACTTCACCCGCTTGGCCACGGTCAGCATGTAGCGAAATAGCAGTTCCTTGGCAGCCAGAGCGCTAAGGGCTACCCAGAGGGCGGCCAGGTGGACCTGAGGAATGACCTCGGGTTGTTCCAGTTTGAGAGCAGCGGACCACAGCATGCCAAGCCCCACGCTCAACAGCAGCAGGCCAAGTACCAACGAAGCAGCCGTTTCGTAGCGATGGTGGCCATATGGATGGTCTTCGTCGGCGTCTTTCTGACTGTGATGGCTTGCGAACAGCACGACGAAGTCAGCCACCAGGTCGGACAGGGAATGCACGCCGTCGGCAATCAGGCCCTGGGATTTGGTCAGCACGCCAGCCACGATCTGAAGCGTCGTCAACGTCAAATTGACGATGACGCTGACCCAGGTGCTGCGGGAGGCCGCAGCGGCCCGTTCTGCGGCCGAGTGGTCCGAGGCTTCAGAGTCCTCTTCTGGCAGTGGAGTGGTTTTCACACAAGCAGGTCGGCTGGTTGACTCGCATCAGGATAAGCAATCGACCTGAACAGTGGATGAACGAGACGGGCAAACGGAATGCTGGGTTCGGTGGATCTAGCGAAGGTCGTCGTTCAGCTTGCATTCAGCCTTCCGTTGCACAGTCAAATCGGTTCTCCTAGGGACCCCTGCTTCTTCCTCCCTGAGCAGGCGATCTCGTGACAGCGAGAGCGTTCAGCCCCGGCCTCGCGCCGGGGCCTTTCTTGGTGGCGTTCGATTTCGGGAATTGCCGAAAAGCCTTTGAAACGGCACGCCGGTCGGCAGCCACTGATCTTGAGCGCGTTCAGGTTTGCTTCAGCCTGACCTTGCAGACTGCGTAACCGCTGTCCGCACGCTTGGTCGATGTCAAACCTGCTGCCCTATCTGGCGCTCGCTGTGTTGGCGATTGCGCTGCATCTTGTTTTCAGGCGTCGCCGGGAGCGCAAGGGCGCTGCCGTAAAGGCAGAAGTGTTGGCGGCTGGACTCAACGAGCCGGCATCCCTTCACCCGTTCGTAGACCCGGTCCGCTGCATCGGATCCGGCAGTTGCGCCCAAACCTGTCCGGAGGGAGCGCTGGGTATCGTCGGAGGCAAGGCCGAATTGATCAACGCGGCGGCCTGCATCGGGCACGGAGCGTGTGCTGCGGCTTGCCCTGTGGAGGCCATTCAGCTGGTTTTCGGCACGGCTCGGCGTGGCGTAGACATACCGCGGGTCGACCCGCATTTCGAATCCAACGTGCCCGGCCTGTTCATTGCCGGGGAACTGGGTGGCATGGGTTTGATCCGCAAGGCGGCAAGTCAGGGCGTTCAAGCCATGGACAGCATTCGGCGGCGCGGGCGGGCGCCGGCTGGTGTGTACGACGTGATCATCGTCGGCGCCGGGCCGGCGGGCTTGGGGGCGGCGTTGTCAGCCCAGGCGCATGGGCTGCGTTACCTCGTGCTGGAGCAGGAAGATTCGTTGGGCGGCTCGGTGTACCACTACCCGCGGGCCAAGATCGCCATGACCGCGCCAGTCACCTTGCCGCTCGTGGGCCAGGTGCGCATGTCCGAGGTGTCCAAGGAAAAGCTGCTGGCGTTCTGGCAAGACGTGGTGCAGCAGCACGGTCTGCAGCTGAGCTTCAAGGATGCGATGCAACGCGTCGAGCCGGAGGGCACGGGCTTCGTGGTGCATGCCACGCGAGGCACCTACCGCGCGCAGTCGGTGCTGTTGGCCATCGGCCGGCGGGGCAGCCCCCGCAAGCTCGGGTGCCCGGGTGAGGAACTGCCCAATGTGGTGTACCGGCTGATCGACGCCGAACAGTACCGGGGCCGCCGCGTGTTGGTGGTGGGCGGGGGCGACAGCGCGCTGGAGGCCGCGGTTCAGCTGTCCGAACAGCCGGGCACGCCGGTGCGCCTGGCCTATCGCAGCGCGGCGTTCAATCGGGTGAAGGGCAAGAACCGGCAGGCGCTGGAGGCGGCGGTGGCTGCCGGGCGCATCCAGTTGCACTTGAGCACCGAAGTGGCAAGCATCGAGCTTGCCCAGGTCACGTTGAGCAGCGAGGGGCACCTCGACACGGTGCCCAATGACGACGTCATCGTCTGCGCCGGGGGCGTCCTGCCCACGCCCTTGCTGCAGGCCATGGGCATCGCGTTCGACACCAAACACGGCACGGCCTGAGCGGCCGCAGTGCGGCGGGCTCAGGGCCTCACAGCGTCACCGCACCCGCGCACCGATCACCACGTCCAGGTCACTGCGGCCCAGGGCCACGGCAGCGCTGGCGCCTTCCAAGTCGCCGGGCTGCGGTTGCGCTTGGCCTGACCGGCTGACCCGAGCCGTCACCACCACCTGCTGGGCGCTGGACAGTTTCGCGGCCGGATTCATGGCCTGGCTGTCGTCCAGTTCGAACCGCAACGGCAGGTCGCGCACGCGGCGTTGTATCAAGGCCAGCGGCATGCGCGGCCCCTCGGCGGCGCGGGCGAACACGAACACGGTGTCGTCCGGCTTGGCCTCGCGCACCAACTCGGGCGCCAGGCGCACCATGCCGCCCACCTTGGCTTGGGGCACGCTCGGCGCTGCGGGGGCGGCAACCGGCGCCGGGCTGGCGCCCGAGGCCTGCCGCGCATCGGCCAGCCCACTGCGGGCTTGCTCCACGAGGCCGCTGCCTGCGGGGCCGGCGGCCACCACCTGTTCCCAGTAGCGGATTGCCGCTGGCATGTCCTGCCGGTTGTAGGCCTCGGTGCCGGCCAACAGCAAGGCCTTGGGCTGGCGCGGGTCCAGGGCCAGCGCCTTCTTCACCCAGGTCAGGGGCTCCCCCGTCAGCTGTCGGCCTTGCTTGAGCGCCAACGCGTCGGCGTAGTCGGCCATCAGCTCGGCGTCCTTTGGGGCGAGTTTGAGTGCCTGGGCGTACGCCGGAAGCGAGGCATCGACCTGCCCCAGCGTGGTGTACGAGCGCGCCAGCATCGCCCAGCCCTCGCCATCGTCGGGCTTGGCCTTGAGCCGCTCTGCCAGCGCCTGCACCATGCCCACCATGGCGTCGTTGCCCAGCGCATGCGGGGCCGAGGCGCCGGCGGCGGGCGAGGGGGGCGTGAGGCCACCCGAAGTGGCGGCCCACCCGGCCGGTGCCGCGGCGCCCTGGCGCGGGCTGCCTTTCCAGGCATAGCCGGTACCGCCCACCATCACGGCCAAGGCAGCCACGGCGGCGGCCTGGCGTGTGGCCCAGCGCGCACGGGGGGCGGCAGCCGGGCCCGGCGCTGCGCCCGGGGCGTCGGTCGCCAGAGCCAACATCAGAGCCGCGTCCAAGCGACGGCGCGCCTCGGCGTACAGGTCCGACGGCAGGCCACCCTGGGCGCGGGCAAGTTCGATGTGCTCGATTTGAGCGAGCACGCGTTGCAGTTCAGCGGACATGGCGGTTCTCGGCAAAGTCAGGGGTGTCAGGGTCCGGCTCGAACGCGTCGTCGCCCCAGCGCTGGCGACGGCGCAGATGCAGGCCCAAGGCCGCAAGGCCGCCCACCAGCAGCACGCCGGGCGCAGCCCATAGCAGCACGGTGCGTGCTTGCAGTGGCGGGCGGTAGCGCACGAAGTCGCCGTAGCGGTCGGTCATGTAGCGCAGCACCTCGTCCTCGCGGGCGCCCTGGCGCAGCATGTCGCGCACCTGGTTGCGCAGGTCCACGGCCAGCGCGGCGTGAGAGTCCGCCACGGTCTGGTTCTGGCAGACAAGGCAGCGCAACTCGGCGCTCAGCGCCAGCACGCGCGCTTCAAGGGCCGGATCGTCGGCGGTGGGTTGCGCCTCCCGCACTGGAGCGGTGCCTTGGGCGTCGGCTTGCAGCACCAGGCACGTCAGGGCCACCAGCCCGATGGCCACGGTGCGCAGCCACGCGGGCAAGCGCTCGAACGCGGGCTTGCTCATGGTGCGGCTCCTGTCGCTTCGGTGGCCAGGCGCGCCAGCAGCGGCTCGATCCGCTCCTTGAGCACCTGCGCGGTGAGCGGCCCGATGTGCTTGTGGCGCACCACGCCGCGGGCGTCGATCACGAAAGTCTCGGGTACGCCGTACACGCCCCAGTCCAGTCCGGCGCGGCCCAGTTCGTCAAACGCCGAGGCCACGTAGGGGTTGCCCAGGCGCCGCAGCCAGTCCTGCCCCTGCGGGCGGGTGTCCTTGTAGTCGAGCCCGTACACCGGAACCGACTGCCGACGAGCGAACGCGACCAGTTCCGGGTGCTCTTCGCGGCAGGCGCCGCACCAGCTGGCCCACACGTTCAGCAGCCACACCCGGCCCTTGAGCGCTTCACCCGACACCTGCGCGCCGGGGTTGTCCAGTTGCGGGAGCATCAAAGGCGGCGCGGGCTTGCCGATGAGCGGGCTGGGCACCTCGCGGGGATCGCGGTTCAGGCCCACGGCCAGCACGGCGACCAGGCTCCCGAACGCGGCCAGCGGCAGTAGCACGGGCCACAGGCGTCGAGGGGTGGCGCTCATGCGAGGCCCTCCTGAAGGTGAGATGGGGCGGGCGCGGCTTGCGGCGCCGTCCTTTGGCGGCGGTACCGCACGTCGCTGGCAGCCAAGGCGCCGCCCAGGGCCATCAGCAGGCAGCCGCCCCAGATCCAGTCGACAAACGGCTTAACGTAGGCGCGCAGCGTCCAGCCGCCATCGGGCATGGGCTCACCCAGGGCCACGTACAGGTCCCGCGTCAGGCCGGTGTCGATGGCTGCCTCCGTCATCGGGTTTTGCTGCACGCGGTACACGCGTTTTTCGGGCGTCAGGAAGGCGACCGGGTCGCCACCTCGGGTCACGCTGACGCCGGCCTGCACGGCTTGGTAGTTCGGGCCGGTCACGTCGCGGGTGCCGTCAAAGCGGAACTGGTAGCCGGCCAACGTGACCGTCTCGCCAGCGTGCATGCGTACGTCCTTCTCCACTTCGTAGCCCTTCACCAGCGTCACGCCGATGACGAATACCGCCACCCCGGCATGGGCCAGCGACATGCCCCAGCGGGCGCGCCCGAGCTGGCGCAGGTGCGTGGTCAGGCGCGCCAGGCCGCCGTGCGCAGGCCAGAGGTCGGCCCCCAGGTTGAGCAGGATCCAGAAGGCCACGGCCAAGCCGGCCGCGCTGGCCCAGCCGATGCGGCCGGCGGCGCCACTGGCCAGCAGGCCGGCAGCCACCGCCACAACCGAGGCCCAGCGCAGGCGCCGAAGCAGCGGAGCTGCATCGGTCTGCTTCCAGCGGGCCAGCGGCCCCAGCGCCATCAGGAACAGGATGGGGGCCATGAGCGGCGCGAACACCGCCTCGAAGTACGGCACGCCCACCGAGATCTTGCCCAGTCCCAGCGCGTCAAGCACCAGCGGGTACAGCGTGCCCAGCAGCACAGCGCCCGCCGCTGCGAGCAGCACCACGTTGTTCACCAGCAGCAGGGTCTCGCGCGAGAGCATCGCGAAGCGCGCCCCCAGGCCCACCTTGCCGGCCCGCCAGGCGTACAACCCGAGCGCACCGCCCACGGTGATGCCCAGCAGCGCCAGGATGAACAGGCCGCGCTTGGGGTCGGACGCGAACGCGTGCACGGAACTCAACACGCCCGAGCGAACCAGGAAGGTGCCCAGCAGCGACAGCGAGAACGCGAGGATGGCCATGAGCACCGTCCACGACTTGAAGGCGCCGCGCTTTTCCGTCACGGCGAGCGAGTGCATGAGCGCCGTGCCCACCAGCCAGGGCATGAACGACGCGTTCTCCACCGGGTCCCAGAACCACCAGCCGCCCCAGCCCAGCTCGTAATACGCCCAGCCGCTGCCCAAGGCGATGCCCAGCGTCAGAAACACCCAGGCGGCGGTGGTCCAGGGGCGGGTCCAGCGGGCCCATTGCGCGTCCAGCTCGCCGCTGAGCAGGGCGGCGATGGCGAACGCGAACGCCACCGAGAAGCCGACGTAGCCCATGTACAGCATGGGCGGGTGGATGACCATGCCGGGGTCTTGCAGCAGCGGGTTCAAGTCCCGCCCATCCGGCGGCACCGGCCACAGGCGTTCAAAGGGGTTGGACGTCAGCAGCATGAAAAGCAGGAAGCCCAGCGCCACCCAGGCCAGTACCGTCAACAGCCGCACCACCAGCGGCTCGGGCAGCCGGCCGCTGGCCTGCGAGACGGCCACCGTCCAGACCTGCAGCATCAGCAGCCACAGCAGCAGCGAGCCCTCATGCCCGCCCCACACGCCCGCCACCTTGTAGGCCAACGGGAGGGCGGTGTTGCTGTGGTCGGCCACGTACAGCACCGAAAAGTCGTCCTGCACGAAGCACAGGGTCAGGCATGCGAAGGCCACCACCACCAGCGCCGCAGTGGCGTGGGCGGTGGGGCGGGTGAGGGCCAGCCAAGCGTCGCGCTGCCCATGCAGGGCCCACAGCGGCATGACCGACTGCACGAGGCAGGTGCCCAGCGCCAGCCACAGGGCCAGGTGTCCGAGTTCTGCCGTCATGTGCGGCCTCCGCGCGCGGCCGAAGCGGCCTTCATGGCGGCCGCTGCTTCGGGCGGCATGTAGTTCTCATCGTGCTTGGCGAGCACCTCCTGGGCGATGAACTCGCCGTTGACGAGGCGACCCTGGGCCACGACACCTTTGCCCTCCTTGAACAGGTCGGGCAGCATGCCTTCGTAGGCCACGGTCATCGTGCGGGCGGTGTCGGTGACCCGGAAGCTCACCTTCACGCCGTCTCGCTGCACGCTGCCAGCTTCCACCATGCCCCCTACGCGGAACACGCGGCCCGACGGGGCTTCGCCTGCGCTCACCTGGGTGGGCGTGTAGAAGAACACCAGGTTGCTGTTGAAGGCCCGCAGCACGAGGGCGGTCACCACGCCCAGCGTGACGAGTGCGCCAGCGGCGGCCGCCAGCTTCCAGTGGCGCGGCTTCATGGCAGGTCTCCCGGCGGGCGCGTGTCGCCCCAGGCGCTGGCGCCATCGGCACCCCACTGCGTGGCACGCCACTGGTGGCGGGCGTCGCGGCGCGCGCGGGCTTTGCGGCGGCACACCCACCAAGGTTCGAACAGCAGCGCCGCCGCCATCACGGCGTAGGCGGGCCACACGTAAATGCCGTAACCCTGAAGGGCCAGCGCCTCGCTCAGCGCAGTGAAGCTCATCGAATGGTCTCCGAATCCAGGAACTCAGCCACCCATTGGTGGTCGGCGTCACGTTCGATCGCGGCCGCTATGGCCCGCGCAAACACCGTGGCAAAGGCATAGGCCCAGCAGGCCAGCGTCATCAGCAGCATGGCCGTCAACATCGTGGAGGCCATCTTGGGCGCGGCGGTCAGGCTGACGGAGGCGCCCTGGTGCAGCGTGTTCCACCACTTCACGGAGAAATAAATGATGGGCACGTTGACCACGCCCACCAGCGCCAGCAGGGCCGAGGCCGCATCCGCGCGACGGGGGTCTTCAAGGCTGGCCGATAGGGCCATGAAGCCGCCGTACAGAAACAGCAGGATGAGTTCGCTCGTCAGCCGCGCGTCCCACACCCACCAGGTGCCCCAGGTGGGCTTGCCCCAGCAGGCCCCCGTCCACAAGGCCAGCGCCGTGAACAGGGCACCCGTGGGGGCAATGGCTTGCGCCAGCACCGAGGCCATGCGCACCTTCCACGCCCAGCCGAGCACTGCCCAGAAGGCCATGGCGACGTACAGCACCATGGACAGCCAGGCCGCTGGCACATGGATGTAGATGATGCGGTAGGCCTCGCCCTGGGTGGCGTCTGTCGGTGCCACGACGAACCCGACATAGAGCGCAGCCACCGCCAGCAGCGCGCTGAGCGTCCACAAGGCGGGCACGGCGGGCGACATGACGCGGCAGAACAGCGCCGGCGAGGCCAGCGAGAACGCGCGCCAACGGGAGGCCGGGAGGGGAAGGCTGGAGGTGGAAGGCATGGTCACTCACACGCCAGGCGCAGCGCCTTGGCAATCAGGAAAGGGGCGAGCCAGGCCATCACCAGCAATTGGGCGGCAATGAGCCCGAGTGGCGCCCACGGTGATTGGCCGGCCATCGTGGCCTGCACGGCGCTGGTGCCGAACACCAGCACGGGGACCGCCAGTGGCAGCACGATCAGAAGAATCAGTGCCGCGGCCTGGCGCAGCCCGACGGTGAGCGCGGCGCCCACGGCCCCGAGCAGGCTGAGCACGGGCGTGCCCAGCAACAAGCTGGCGAGCAGGCTCAGCAGGGCGTCGCCGTCCAGCCCGTACAGCACCCCCAGCAGGGGGGCGGCCAGCACCAGGGGGGCTCCGGCCCAGCACCAGTGGCCCGCCACTTTCACCAGCCCCAGTAACCACAGTGGCGCAGCCCCGAGGCACATCTGGTCCAGGCTGCCGTCGGACTGGTCTTGGGCGAACAGCCCGGGCAAGGGCAACAGCGCTGCCAACAGCGCTGCCGACCAGATCAGGCCTGGGGCGACCTGGCGCATCAGGCCCGGGTCGGGGTTCAGCCCCAAGGGCTGCAGGGCACCACTGACCAGAAAGAAGCCCAGCGGCAACAGGGCCTCGCCTTTGCGGCGTTGCGCAGTTCTCCAGTCGCGGCGCCAAACCGCTCGCGTGGCGCGCAGAACACCGCTCACTGGCGGTGCCGCCGGCGGCGCGGGGGTGTCGGTCATCACGTGGCTCATGCCGTGCCCTTGGCATCCAGCCACAGCGTTTGCACGCCCTGGAGTTCGCCGGGCAGGCCCTGGTGGCTGCTCAGAATCCAGCCTCCACGCCGCACCTGGTGGCGCATCAACGCCACGGTCAGCAGCGCCTGGCCCTCGTCGTCCAATGCATCGAACGGTTCATCCAGCAGCCACAGATGGCGGCCTGCGGCGAGGTCCAGGCGTGCCAGGCTCACGCGGCGGCGCAGGCCTTGGGAGAGCCGGCGGGCGGGTTGGTCGCGGCGCTCCCACAGCTGCCAGCGCACCAGGGCGCCCTGCACGCCGCGCGGGCGGGTGTCCAGTGCGCCCAGCTCGGCCAGGCATTCGAGGTTTTCCGCCACGCTCAGCTCGTCTTTGATTGCCAGCGTGTGGCCCACGTACAGCCACTGGGCGCGGTCATGCCGTGTCAGCGTGCCGCCCGCGGGTGCACTCAAGCCAGCCAGCGTGCGCAGCAGGGTGGTTTTGCCCGAGCCGTTGCGCCCGCGCAGCCACAGCCCCGCGCCGCGCGCCAGCGACAGCTGCGGCAGCGTCAGCACGCGGCGCCCGCCACGGTCACAGCTGAGGCTGTGGGCCTGGATCAGGCAGTCGCGATCAGAGGTCATAGCGCAGCCCGGCGTAGTAGAAGGTGCGGTGCGAACTTTCGTTGCGCGTGGCGCTCTTGGCGTTGCTGAACTCCATGCTCAATTCGGACTCGGCCACCCAGCGCGTCATGAGTCGCTTGCTGGCGCGCAGGCCCGGCGCCCAGCGCCGCGTGCGCAGCCCGCTGTCTTCCGTTTGCTGGTACAGGCGCAGCGAAGGCTCCAGCAGCCAGCCCTCACCCACGGCGGAGGCGTTGTTGTAGGAGAGCAGTTCGCCGTGGTAGGTCGGCCCGCGCAGCAGCGTCAGCAGCACGACGTGGGTGTCGCGGGCCGAGTAGAGGTTGGTGCCGATCAGCTGCGCTCCCATGCTCCAGACGTTTCCGGTGCCGGGTTGACCGTTGGGCAGGATGTCGGCCACCGGGGGCAAGGCGCCCACATTGGTCAGGCGCACATCGGCACCGGCTTGCCAGTGCGGCGTGATCGGCCGGCTCACGCTCACCATGGCTTGTGTGCTGAAGGCGGTGGTGCCGCGCACCTGCTGGCGCAGCATCGGCAGGCTTTGGGTCAGCAGCAGCTCGTACAGCGTGCGGGCCTGCACCTGGGCCACCGGGTTCTGGAAGAACAGGGCGTTGCCCAGCATCAGCATGGGCGTGGCGCGCCGGTCGTACAGGACGTTGACGATGGTGTTGTCCGCGCCCTGCCAGGTCGACTGCGTGGAGACGATGTTCCAGCCTTTGAGCTGGGGGTCGTAGTCCAGCGAGCCCAGGGCGGTGAACGGGCCGGCGAGCATGCGCAGCTCAGCGCCCACGCCACGGCGGTCGGACTGGCCGTCCACGGTCTGCTGGATCCAGTACAGGCTGCCGCCGAAGCCCTTGGCGATTTCATCGGCATCGAGCGACACGCCCCAGAACCGGCGTTTGGTGTCCAGCAAGGGGTCGGTCGGGGCGCCGGCCACGGCGTTCACGCGCCAGCGGGGCGCGAAGCGGTAGCCCGCCTGCACGCCGTCGAAGCGGCCCATCACGCCGCCACCGGTGGGCGATTGCCGCCCCAGCCGCAGTTGCGCGCCGGGGGCGGTGAGCTTGTAGTCCACGTACAGCGCGGTGAGCTTGTTGCGGTTTTTTTCGGGCCGCATCAGGTCGTTGGTCTTGGTGTCGCGCAGCACGAGGCGCAGGTCGCTGTCGGCATCACGGCGGCGCCAGTTCACGTCCACGCTGCTCAGCAGCTGGCGCTGGTCGGTGCCGGAGAGCGTGGCGTCGTTGACGAGCTGCGGCAGGCCGCCCAGTGGCGAGTCCTGGAACTCTTGCGTGCGCACCTTGGACTGACCGCCGTAGTACATGACGGCCAACGAGCCGGCCAACGTGGTGGTGGCCGCCGCCCGGGCTGGGTCGCGGCCGGCCTGGATGGCTGCCTCCACCACCGAGGGTGCGGGCGGCGCCAGGGTCAGCAGGGCCTCGCGGGCGCGGGCGGCGCCGGGGCCTTGGGGGTAGAGCACCAGGTAGCGTTCGTAGTCGGCCCGGGCCCCGTCGGGGTCGCCCTGGCGCCAGCGGGCTGTCGCGCGCAGCTCCAGCGCGTCGATGCGACCTTCGTGGGGCGGCAGGGCCAGCACCTCGTCCAGCCGCTCCAGCGCCTGGCCGTGTTCGCCTTGGTCGATGAGTTGGCGGGCGGCCGCCAGTGCGGTGCGTGAGCGCTCCCGCTCGGCGTCGGTCAAGGGGCGGGCCGCGGGCTCGGCGGCCACCGGTGCTGGCAATGGGTTCGGTGCCGCCGGGGTCAAGGCCGCGGCCTGGTTGGCCAGCACCAGTTCGATGCTGCGGTTGTTCTGACCCGGTCGGGCGGTGAATTGGGTGGCCGCGCCAAACCGCAACACCAGCTTGCGGCTGCGCTCCGTGGTGCCCGCGGCTTCGTCGGTCAGCAGCACCAGGAAGCCCCCCTGCGCCAGCGGCACGCGGCGCTCGCTCGTGACGAGGTTGGGGGCGTCGCCTGTGGCCAGCACGTCGTAGTACACCTGGGCGAGATCGCCGCTGCGGGCCGAGACGGTGCGCACCAGTTGCACCGGCGCCGCAAAGCGCACGGTCACCACCGCGTTGGCGCCTTCGCGGCGGGCTTCCACGTCGTCGAGCACCTGGGCGTGGGCTGGAGCCTGGGCCACGCCAAGAAGGACAGCCAGTGTGAACGCAGGCAGTGCCCGGTTTTGGCGGCGCGTGGGGGCCCCTGGCCCCGGGCGATGAAGATGCATGCTGGTCAGTCCCATTTCGTGTACGGCGTGCCCTTGTTGCCCAGCGGCCGGTGGCAGCCGGAGGTCGAGCAATCGGTGGGCACCGGGGTCTTGGTGCGGTGGGTCAGCGACATGCGCTCCATGGACCCGAGGTAGTTGGTGCCCGAGGCGTGGCAGGCCTTGCACCAGCCGGCGCCACTGCCCTGGCTGCCGTTGTGGTTCATCTTTTGAACCCAGCTGGTCACGCTCGTGTGGCAGGCGTTGCACTCCATCGCCGCGCCATTGAGCAGCTGCGCCTCAGGAATGTGATTCGCCGGCTTGGCGGTGGCGCCCTGCGAGGTGAAGCTGCCGTTGTGGCAGGTCTTGCATTGCCCCGTGACGGTGACGTTGGCGTGGAAGCGACCGCCGGCCCAGGAGGCATATCCGGCCTTGTGGCAGCTGTCGCAGTTGGCGATGACGACGCCCGTGAGCGTTTGGTACGGGATGTGACCCGCGGGGCGTCCGTCAGCCGGTGGGTAGGCGCCGCTGTGGCACGTGCCGCACTGACCCACCACGGGCAACTGCGTGTGGTTCCACTTGGTAGGTTTCCATCCGGTGGTGTTGTGGCAGCTGATGCAGTTGGTGGTGCCCACCGGCATGTGCGCAGCCGGCTTGCCGGTGGCGGTGCTGCCGTTGTGGCAGCTGGCGCAGTTGGTGGCCACGGTGAAGGTGCTGTGGTCCACCTTCGCGCCGGTCCAGGTGGCGGTGCTCTTGTGGCAGCTTTCGCAGACCGTTTGCCCAATGTGCAGCGCGTTGGTTGGCCGCACGGCCAGGTGGCAGGACGAGCAACTGGTGGTGACCGTCACGCTGGCGTGCAGCTTGGCGGGGGTCCAGGCCGCGTAGCCGGCCTTGTGGCAGCTGTCGCAGTTGGCGGCGGCCAGCGTGGGCACCAATTGGTAGGGCGTGTGGCTGGCCGACTTGCCATCCGCCGGCGGGTAAGCGCCGTTGTGGCAGCTGGCGCATTGGTTGGCCACGGGCAGCTGGGTGTGGTTCCACTTGGTGGGCTTCCAGCCCGTTGTGACGTGGCAGCTGATGCAGTTGGTGGCGCCCACGGGGATGTGGGCCGCCGGCTTGCCGGTGGCAGCGCTGCCGTTATGACAGCTGCTGCAGTTGGTGGCCACGGTGAAGGTGCTGTGGTCCACCTTGGCGCCCGTCCAGGTGGTGGTGCTGCGGTGGCAGTTCTCGCAGACCGTTTGGCCCGCGTGAACGGCCGTGTTGGGCTTGGTGGCCGCATGGCAGCTGGCACAGCTGTTGACCACCGTGACACTGGCGTGCAGCTTGGCCGGCGTCCACGAGGTGAAGCCCGCCTTGTGGCAGCTGTCGCAGTTGGCGGTGGCCAGCGTGCTCACCAGCTGATACGGCGTGTGATTGGCTGACTTGCCGTCGGCCGGCGGGAAGGCGCCGCTGTGGCAGGAGGCGCATTGGCCCGTCACCGGCAGTTGCGTGTGGTTCCACTTGGTGGGCTTCCAGCCGGTGGTGGCGTGGCAGCTGATGCAGTTGGTGGCGCCCACCGGAATGTGCGCGGCCGGCTTGCCGGTCGCGGCGCTGCCGTTGTGGCAGCTGCTGCAGTTGGTGGCCACGGTGAAGGCACTGTGGTCCACCTTGGCCCCCGTCCAGGCGGTGGTGCTCTTGTGGCAGTTTTCGCAGGTGGTCTGGCCGGCGTGAACGGCCGTATTGGGCTTGATGGCCGCATGGCAGCTGGCGCAGCTGTTGACCACCGTGACGCTGGCGTGCAGCTTGGCCGGCGTCCACGAGGTGAAGCCCGCCTTGTGGCAGCTGTCGCAGTTGGCGGTGGCCAGCGTGCTCACCAGCTGATACGGCGTGTGATTGGCTGACTTGCCGTCGGCCGGCGGGAAGGCGCCGCTGTGGCAGGAGGCGCATTGGCCCGTCACCGGCAGTTGCGTGTGGTTCCACTTGGTGGGCTTCCAGCCGGTGGTGGCGTGGCAGCTGATGCAGTTGGTGGCGCCCACCGGAATGTGCGCGGCCGGCTTGCCGGTCGCGGCGCTGCCGTTGTGGCAGCTGCTGCAGTTGGTGGCCGCAGTGAAGCCGGAGTGATCCACCTTGGCGGCGTTCCAGCTGGAGGTGCTCTTGTGGCAGTTTTCGCAGACGGTTTGGCCCGCATGGACCGCCGTGTTGGGCTTGATGGCCGCGTGACAGGTGGCACAGCTGCCGGTGACATTCACGCTGGCGTGCAGCTTGGCAGGGGCCCAGGCCGTGAAGCCGGCCTTGTGGCAGCTGTCGCAGTTGGCGCTGGCCAGCGTGCTCACTAGCTGATACGGCGTGTGGTTGCCCGACTTGCCGTCCGCTGGCGGGAAGGCACCACTGTGGCAGCTGGAGCATTGCCCGGTCACGGGCAGTTGCGTGTGGTTCCACTTGGTGGGCTTCCAGCCGGTGGTGGCGTGGCAGCTGATGCAGTTGGCGGCGGCCACCGGAATGTGCGCGGCCGGCTTGCCGGTGGCGGCGCTGCCGTTGTGGCAGCTGGTGCAGTTGGTGGCGGCGGTGAAGCTGCTGTGATCCACCTTGGCGCCGGCCCAGGCGGTGGTGCTCTTGTGGCAGCTTTCGCAGACGGTTTGGCCCGCGTGGACGGTCGTGTTGGGCTTGGCGCCGGCGTGGCACGTGGCGCAGCTGCCCGTGACGTTGACGCTGGCGTGCAGCTTGGCCGGCGCCCAGGCGGTGAAGCCGGCCTTGTGGCAGCTGTCGCAGCCAAGCGATGCGAGGGCCGAAACACTGGTGTAGGGCGTGTGGTTCGCAGGTTTGCCGTCCGCTGGCGGGAAGGCACCACTGTGACAGCTGGCGCATTGCCCGGTCACGGGCAGCTGCGTGTGGTTCCACTTGGTGGGCTTCCAGCCGGTGGTGGCGTGGCAAGTGACGCAGTTCGTTGCGGCGACGGGGATGTGGGCCGAGGGCTTGCCCGTGGCGCTGCTGCCGTTGTGGCAACTGGTGCAGTTGGTGGCGGCCGTGAAGCTGCTGTGATCGACCTTGGCCCCGGACCAGGCCGTGGTGCTCTTGTGGCAGGTCTCGCAGGTGGTTTGGCCCGCGTGAACGGCCGTGTTGGGTTTGTTGGCGGCGTGGCAGGTGGCGCAGCTGTCGGTCACCGTGGCGCTGGCATGCAGCTTGGCCGGTGTCCAGGCGGTGAAGCCGGCTTTGTGGCAGCTGTCGCAGGTCAGGTTGGCCAGCGAAGCCACCCCCGTGAACGGCGTGTGGTTGGCGGACTTGCCAGTGGCCTTCACGCCGTTGTGGCAGCTGGCGCAGCTGCCGGGGGCCACGCCCGCGTGGTTGAAGCCGGTGGCCGGTTTCCAGGCGGAGGTGCGGTGGCAGCTGTCGCAGGCGGCCGTGGTGGGCAGGTGGTCGGCTGGTTTGCCGGTGCTCACGACGCCGTTGTGGCAGGTGGCGCAACTGCCGGCAGCAATGCCCTTGTGGTCCATGCGCGCACCGGCGAAGCTGCGGGTGCCGTGGCAGCTGTCGCAGGTCTGGGTGGTTGGGATGTGGGTGGCGGGCTTGACGACGTTGGTCTTGGCCAGGCGGGCGCCTGAGGTGTGGCACGACTCGCAATCCCGCGGCGTGCCTTTGAACACGCCCGCCTGGTGGCAGGTTTCGCAGCGCTGGTTCTGGTGCGAGCCGGTCAGGGCGAAGCCCGTCTTCAGGTGGTCGAACTCCACGCCGCCGGTGGCGGCCCGCGCCGGGCTGGCGATTCGCAGACCCACCACCAGCGCGGCCAGCAGCAGCAACGCGGTCAAGCAGACCCGCAGGAGACGTCCAGGGTGTCGCGTCATGACGGAGCTCCTGCAGGGCGCGGGTTGCGCCGCGCGTCGAGGTCACGCCAGCCGCTGGGCTGGTGGCATTGATCACAGCGAAGGCCGAAGCTCCGCTCATGCACGTCGTCGCGGGCGTGGCAGCTGACGCAATCGGTCGTCAGGGGCGCAGCGCGCTTGCCCGTCGGCGCGGGCTGGGTGTGGCAGCTTTCGCAGCGGGCGCCCATGTGGCGCCCGACCAGCGGGTAGCGGGTTTCGCGGTCGTGGTCGAAGCGCCAGGCCTTCCAGGTTCGGGTGCCGTGGCAAGACTCGCAGGCCGTGCCCAGCCGAGCCTTGTGCTGGTCGTCTTTGGCGTGGCAGCCGATGCAGGTGCGAGGCGCATCGCGGAAGCGCGGCGTGGCGTGGCAGGCCTTGCACGCGGTGGTTTGGTGCGCGCCGGTCAGCGCAAAGCGGGCGCGGCCGTGGTCGTAGCGCGGCACCTTCCAACTCGCCTCGCCGTGGCACGACTGGCACCGCTCGCCCAGCTGCGCGTCGTGCTTGTCGTCCTTGCGATGGCAGTCCATGCAGGCGGTCGGAGTGCCGCGGTAACTCCGCAGATCGCGGTGGCAGCTGTCGCACTTGAGCGTGGCCAGCGCGTGCGCGCCCCGCAGCGGGAATTTGGTTTGCGCATGGTCGAACCGACGGGCGCTCCAGTCGGTCTCGATGTGGCAGTCGGCGCAGCGTTCACCCAGGGTTGCCTGATGCTTGTCATCCTTCTTGTGGCAGCCGATGCAGGTGCTGGGCGCCTCGCGGTAGACGAGGCTCTGGTGACAGTCCTTGCACACCGCGCGGGTGTGCCGCCCCAGCAGCGGGAAGGCCGTGCGGTCGTGATCAAAGCGCCGCACCTCGCGCCAGCCACGCTCGGTGTGGCAGCTGCTGCACTCGCTGCCCAGGGTGGTCTTGTGCTTGTCGTCCTTGCGGTGGCAGCTGACGCAGGCGGTCTCCAGCTTGTCGCGGTACAGGTGGCCGGTGTGGCAGCTGCTGCACTTCACCTCGCGGTGCTTGTCGCGCAAGGGGTAGCGGGTGTCCACGTCGTGGCGGAAGCTGATGTCGCGCCAGCGCTTCTCGCTGTGGCAGCTCTCGCACTTCTCGCCGAATTGCGCCTTGTGCTTGTCGTCCTTGCGGTGGCAGCCGATGCAGTCGCGCGGCGTGTCCTTGTATTCGCGGGTGCGGTGGCAGCTGTCGCACTTGACCGCGTCATGCGCGCCGAGCAAGGCGAACCGGGTGGTGCTGTGGTCGAACCGCGTGTCCCGCCAGCTGCGCTCATCGTGGCAGCTGTCGCACTTGGCGCCGAGGGACGCCTTGTGTACGTCATCCTTGCGGTGACAACTGTTGCAGTCGTGGGCGGCCGCGCTGTATTTGCGGCCGGGAGCATGGCACTTGGCGCAGTCGGTGTCGCGGTGCTTGCCGCGCAGCACGTAGTCGGTCTGCGCGTGGTCGAACGTTTTGGTGTCCAGCGGGGCGATCTTCATGTCACGCCCCTTGTGTTCGGTGTGGCACGAGCGGCAGCTCTGCCCCGGCTTCATGCGCCCGTGCAGGCCGGTGTGGCCCGCCAGGTCGCGCCCGATGTCCTTGTGGCAGTCGGCGCACAGCCGGTCTTGATCCTTGCGGTCGAACGGCGTGTGGCAGCTGCGGCAGGCGTCGTCCCATTTGGCGTGGGCCTGTGTCAGCACCCCCGGTGACAAGGCCGACTCCATAGAGCCCGCCGCCCAGACCGTGGGCGCCCAGCCCAGCAGCAGGGCCACCAGCCACAGGCACCACGCGCACAGGCGCGTCACCCGACACGGAGGATGAGGCGGGCGCGTCATGGGCGGCATTCGCGGGGAGGTGTTCGTGCTGCACGGTCCATGGCCTCAATAGACGTGGACCGCCACGATGTGCACCACGGCGCAGACCACCATCAGGTACACGAAGGGCACGTGCAGCACATGCCACAGCTCGAACAGCCGCGTGGCGCGGCCGAACTGCGCCACCCGCAGGGCGCCGGCGTAGGCGTCGCGCAGGTCCGCCAGCGTGTGGGTGCGGTCGCCTGCGCGCGTGAGGGCGCGCAGGGCCTTGCGCACCTCGCGCAGTTCCCGGTGCTGGCGCCAGGGCAGCACCACAAATGCCGTGAAATGTCCCCGCAGGTCGTGGCCCGGACGGGCGGCCAGGTCACGCGCGTCGGTCACGAACCGATGCAGGGGCGCGGTCACCGTGGGTGTGTCTCCCCAGACCGAGTCGCCCCGCGCTTCGGCCAGGCCCAGGCCTTGGAGCAGGCGGCCGAGTTCTTCACGCTCCCCATGCAGGCCGCGGTGCGTCAGCAGGTAGAGGAACCGGCCCACCACCCCGCTGCCGGCCACGATGAGCATGCTCCACAAGGCCACCCCGGCGTTCAGTGAGCCGATGCGAAAGCCCGAATGCAGCAGGATCAGCACCGGCCCGGCCACGCCCAGCACCATGTGCACGACGAACCAGGGTTTGGCGGACCCGAGCTGTTGCAGCGCGCGCACGCGCTTGCGAAGCGGGTACGCGAACAGTAACAACATGGCCACACCGCCAGCGATGCCGAGCGCATAGCCCAGGTCGTCGGTCGCCTGCAGGCCCGCAACCTGCACCACGACCCAGGCCGCGGCCACGGTCATCCCGATGGCGGCGCTGATCCAGGCTTCGCCCCTCGCGCGCAGGCTTCGCCGGGTGGTGCGACCGAGGGAGGCAGTGGAGGGCGTGGTGATCATTTCCGGCATGTCCACAGACTCTCAGGAACCAGAAATGGCCACATGAAGCACGTAAGGGAATGTTGCTGATGGGTTGGTTTCATGTGAACGATGGCGCCCCAGCCTGAAGGGCGCCTGAAGTCGGGGTCAGCGCAGAGGCAGGGTTTCCAGTCGGCGAAGCGTTGCCACGCAAGTTCACCTGGGCTTCAGCCTCGGCCCCCAAGCTCGCCGCCCTATGCCGATGAGCTCAAGGAACTGTTTGACGCTGGCTGTGCACGAAATGCCGCCCGATGCCGCTGCTGCCGTGCTGGCGGTTGCGCGGGCGAACGGCTGGGCGGTTCAACGGGATGAGCGCACCACGCCCGCCGTGCGTGCGGGCGACGTGGTGGTGGCGACGGCGGCATGCTGGGCGGCTGTGTGCGTCGCGGCCGAAGCGCCCGCGCCGCGCGGGCTGCTGCTGCTCGATGCGTGTTCAGGGGCGACCGCTGCCGCGGCCGATGCCGTGCGGCTGGCGTGGCCCGGCGAAGCGGACCTGCTGGCGTCGCGACTGGCGCAGCTGATGGCCGCGCCGGCCTTGCGCCTGGATGCCGTCTCCCGCACCGTGCGCTACCGCGGACAGGATGTGCACCTGACGCCCAAGGAGTGCCGCATCCTGCAGGCGCTGTTGGACCGCACCGGTCAGGCCGTCTCTCGCGAGACCCTGGAGGCTGCGGTGCACGCCTGGGGGCAAGAGTTCGAGAGCAACACACTCGATGTGCACGTGCATCGACTGCGCCGCAAGTTGCCCGATGCTGGCATCTGTGCAGTTCGCGGGTTCGGCTACGCGTTGCGTCCCCGGCGCTGAACGTTGAGCCTGGGGGCATGCCCCGACCGGCTGTGAGCTGCTTCCAACCCCCTGTTCATAACGCCCACGTGGGTGGAAATCCTCTCTGACTTCAGGCGTGCTTAAGGGGGCGCTTCCAGACTGTTGGCAACACCTGTCGCCGTGCACCGCCTCCGGGGTGCAACCCAGGGCGACAGAACCAACCTCTCCGGGAGTACGCCTGTGTTGTCTTCTCGTCGGCGCCGCCTGTGGCCCGCTCTATTGCTCAGTGGCTGGGCCAGCGTGGTGGGCGCAGCCGCGCCCGCGGCGGATTTCGTGATGGCGCCGGCCCAGCTGCAGGCGTTGGGTGTTGGTGTGCAGAAGCTGGTGGCAGCGGTGCCCGCCGTCGCGGCGCCGGCTCCGGCCAAGGTGGTGCTGCCGCCCGAGCTGGACACCTGGGTCAGCGCTCCGGTGGACGGTGTGGTGACGCAGGTGCTGGTCAACCCGCAAGACACCGTGAAGCCCGGCCAGCCGCTGTTGCGGTTGGCCAGCCCGGCGCTGGGCGAAATGCAGTTGCGCCTGATGGAGGCTGGCAGCCGGCTGCAACTGGCGCAGCAAACGCTGGAGCGCGAGCGCCGCTTGCTGGACGAGGGCATCGTGCCTGCGCGTCGCGTGCAGGAAGCCGATGCGGCCCATCGGTCGGCCCTGGCGGGGCAGCGGCAGGCTGAGGCTGCGCTGCGCCTGGCCGGGTTGGGGGATGACGCCGTCCAGCGCGTGGCCGCCGGCGGGCGTATGCAAGACGGTGTGACCGTGTCCGCACGCATGGCGGGTTGGGTGACGGCCCTGGAGGTGCGGCCCGGGCAGCGCGTTCGCGAGGCTGACGCGTTGGTGCGGATCGCCAACCCGCGTGAGGTGTGGCTCGAGGTGCAGCTGCCCGTGGGAAGCCCTGTGACGCCCGGCCAGGCCGTGACCGTGTTGGGGCGTGACGTGACCGCCGTGGCGCAAGCCCTGGGGCCGCTCGTGAGCGAAGGCCAGACCCAGACGCTGCGCGTGCGCGTGACGCGGGGCGCGGCCCTGCTGCGGCCGGGTGAGGTGCTGCAGGTGGCCGTGCCGCGCGCGGCCGGCAACAGCTGGGCGTTGCCGCAGGCGGCCGTGGTGCACCACGAGGGCCGGGCCCATGTGTTCGTGCGCACCGCCCGCGGCTTCAGCGCTGTGCCGGTGGTGGTGAGTGCTGGAGCGGCAGGTGTGATGCAGGTCTCCGGCAACCTGCAGGCGGGGCAGGAGGTGGCGGTTCGCTCGGTGGTGGCGATCAAGTCCGCGTGGCTGGGCCACGGCGGGGGCGAGTGATGCTGGGGCGGCTTGTGCAATTCGCGCTGTCGCAGCGCCTGTTTGTCCTGCTCGGTGCGGTCTTGCTGGCCGGGTTTGGCTGGTGGTCGTTCCGGGATCTGCCCATTGACGCCTTCCCCGATGTGTCCAGCACCCAGGTCAAGGTCATCTTGAAAGCGCCGGGGATGACACCCGAAGAGGTCGAGACCCGCATTGCGTCGCCGATCGAGGTCGAGATGCTGGGCATTCCGCGGCAGAAGATGCTGCGCTCGGTGTCCAAGTACGGCATCGTCGACGTGACGGTGGACTTCGAAGACGGCGTGGACATCTACTGGGCCCGCCAGCAAGTCGCGGAGCGACTGGCGGGCATCCAGGCCGACCTGCCGCCGGGATTGAGCGGGGGCATGGCGCCCATCACGACGCCGCTGGGCGAGATGTTCCAGTTCACCGTCGAAGCGCCGGCAATGACGTTGGAGGAGCGGCGCGCGTTGCTGGACTGGGTGATCCGGCCGGCTTTGCGCACCGTGCCCGGCGTGGCCGATGTAAACGCGCTGGGCGGCAAGGTGCGAGCCTTCGAGGTGGTGCCAGATCTTGCCCGGCTGGCGGCCCTGGGGCTGTCCACCTCGGCTTTGAAGGCTGCCATCGAGCAGAACAACCGCAACGACGGCGCCGGCCGCCTGGGCGATGGCGACGAAGTGCTGCTGGTGCGCGCCGAGGGCAACCTGCGCTCGGCGGAGGACGTGGCCGCCACCGTGGTGCTGCGGCGCCAAGGTGTGCCGGTGCGCGTCAGTGATGTGGCGCAAGTGCGGCTGGGCAGCCTCACGCGCTACGGCGTGGTGACTCAGGACGGCAAGGGCGAAGCCGTGGAGGGCCTGGTGCTGGGGCTGGCCGGCGCGAATGCGCGCAAGGTGGTGGAAGGCGTGGAGCGCAAGATCAGCGAGCTACAGGCCACGCTGCCGCAGGGCGTCACGATCAAGCCGTTCTACAACCGCGCGCGGCTGGTGGACCAGGCGGTCGGCACGGTGTCCAAGGCTCTGTTGGAGGCCACGGTGCTGGTGCTGGTGTTGCTTGGGGCTTTCCTGGGCAACTTGCGCGCGGCCGTCACTGTGGCGCTCGTGCTGCCGCTGGCGGCTTTGTGGACCTTCATCGCGATGCGCTTGTGGGGCATGTCGGCCAACCTGATGAGCCTGGGGGGGCTGGCCATCGCGCTGGGCATGCTGGTGGATGCGGCGGTGGTGGTGGTCGAAAACGTGGTGCAGCACCTGGCGCACGCGCAGGGTACCGGCCGACTGCCGCGCCTGCATGTGCTGCTGCGTGCCGTGCGCGAGGTGGCGTCTCCCGTGGCGGCGGGCGTGCTCATCATCGTGACGGTGTTCCTGCCGCTGCTGACGCTGCAAAACCTGGAAGGCAAGTTCTTCGTGCCGGTGGCGCTCACCATCGTGTTCGCGCTGGCGGGTTCGCTGGTGCTGTCGCTGACGGTGATCCCGGTGGTGGCCAGCTTCCTGATCCACAACCCGTCGCACGAGGAACCGTGGCTGGTGCGCCAGCTGCAGCGCGTGTACGCGCCGCTGTTGCAGCTTGCGCTGCGGCGCGAAAAGGCGGTGTACGCCTTTGCCGCAGGCCTGCTGGTGTTGGCGGGGGCTGTGTACTTGCAGGTCGGCAAGACCTTCATGCCCACCATGGACGAGGGCGACCTCATCGTCGGCATCGAGAAGCTGCCGTCCATCAGCCTGGAGGAATCCGCGGCGCTGGACCTGAAAGTTCAGCAGGCCCTGCTGAGCCAGATCCCGGACATCCAGGGCATGGTGGCACGCGCGGGCGCCGACGAAATCGGCCTGGACCCGATGGGCTTGAACCAGACGGACACCTTCCTGGTGCTGAAGCCCCGCAAGGAGTGGCAGGTGGCCGACAAGGACGCCCTCATCGCCCGAATCCGCGAGGTGCTGGACGGCCTGCCGGGCATCCGGTATGCGTTCACGCAGCCCATCGACATGCGCGTGTCCGAGATGATCCTGGGCGTGCGGGGCGACCTGGCCGTGAAGGTGTTCGGCCCCGACTTGACGGTGCTGAGCGACCTGGCGGCGCGCATTGAAGCGGTGGTCAAGACCGTGCCTGGCAGCCAGGACGTCTACACCGTGCGCAACGACGGGGTGCAGTACCTGCGCGTGGCCATTGACCGGCTGGCCGCCGGCCAGCATGGCTTGACCGTGGAGGAGGTGCAGGACGCGTTGCGTGCGCAGGTCGAGGGGCAGCGCGCCGGGCAGTTGATCGAAGGCGTGCGGCGCACACCCATCGTGCTGCGCGGGCCGGAGTCGGTGCGGCTGTCGCCGGCCGAGTTCGAAGCCTTGCAGATTGCAACGCCGGACGGGCGCACGGTGCCGCTGCGCAGCGTGGCCACCTTGTCGCGCACCGGCGGCCCGGTGCAAGTCAACCGCGAACTGGGCAGCCGCTACAGCGTAGTCATCGCCAACGTTGAAGGACGCGACCTGGTGGGCTTTGTGGAAGACGCGCGCCGCAAGGTGAGCGACGAAGTGAAGTTGCCGACCGGCTACCGGCTCAGCTGGGGTGGCCAGTTCGAGAACCAGCAGCGCGCAGCGGCCCGTCTGGGCCTGGTGGTGCCGCTGGCGCTGGGCATCATCTTCATCATCCTGTTCTCCACCTTCGGGTCCGTGCGCCAGTCCCTGCTGGTGCTGAGCAACATTCCGTTCGCCCTGGTGGGCGGCATCGTGGGCCTGTGGGTCACGGGGGAATACCTGTCGGTGCCGGCGTCGGTGGGCTTCATCGCGCTGCTGGGCATTGCGGTGTTGAACGGCGTGGTGCTGGTCAGCTACTTCAACCAGCTGCACGCCGAAGGACTGAGCCTGGTGCAGTGCGTGGTGCAGGGGTGCCAGCGCCGCCTGCGGCCGGTGCTCATGACGGCCTTCATCACCGCTTTCGGGCTGATTCCCTTGCTTATGGCCACGGGCCCCGGTTCGGAAATCCAACGCCCGCTGGCCATCGTCGTCATCGGTGGGCTCATCACGGCCACAGCCTTGACCCTGATCTTGTTGCCGGCGCTGTACCTGCGCTACGGCCGGCCTACGCCTGCGGGCCTGGCCACTCCGGAGATTGCCCATGAATGACTGTTGTCTGCATCTGCTGTGCCCGCGGGCCTTGGAGGAGCGAACCATCGACTTGCTCCTGGCCCGCGCTGAGGCGGGCGTGTTCACGAGCGCGCCCGGCCAGGCCCACGGGTTTGCCCATGGCCGGTTGAGTGCGGCTGAGCAGGTCAGCGGCTGCAGCGAGGCCTGCCTGATCCAGTTGGTGCTGCCGCAGGCCCAGTTGCCGGGGTTGATGGCAGAGCTGCAGCAGGCGTTGCGCGGCGGTGGCGTACGCCATTGGGTGACCTTGGTGGTGCATCACGGAGAGTTCGCATGAAGCGTTGGGTGAGTGCGCTGGTGTTGGCGGTGCAGCCTTGGGCCGCGTTGGCACAGCACGCCCCACTTCCGGGCTGGTTGCCACCGGCCGTGCAGGCGGGCGAATGGATCGAGCAGGACGCCACCGTGGCCCTGGCGCGCCACGGCACGGCCGCGGCAGGTCACGCGGCCCAGGCCCTGGCGGCGGGGTCGCAGGAGTGGAGCCTGCGCCTGCAGGCGCAGCGGCGCCAGTTCCAGGACGGGCCGGCAGCGTCGCGCGAATGGCAGGCCCATGTCGAGCGGCCGTGGCGCAGCGCCGGCAAGGCGGCGCTGGACGCCCAGTTGGGCCGCGCTGAGCAAGACGTGGCCCGGGCTCAGTTGGGCGAGGCGCGGCATGAGTCCGCACGCGCGTTGGCCGACCTGTGGGTGGGCGTGCTGGCGGCTCGACAGCGCGAGGCGTTGGCGGTCAGCCAGGTTGCGCTGGCCGAGGCCAACCTGGCCGCCGTGCAGAAGCGACGCCGTGCGGGTGACGCGGCCGTGCTGGACGAACAGCAGGCCCGCGCTGATGTGGGCGAGTCGCAGCGCGAGCTGGTGGCATCGCGCACGGTGCTGACCAAAGCGCAGGCTGGGCTTCGCACGCGTTTTGCGGCCGAGGCCAATGCCGATGCACGGCTGGGCGACGTGGATGAGCCGGGCTGGACGCAGGCGGCGTGGTTGGCCCGTGTGCTGGAGGAGGCAGACGCGATCAAGCTGCGCCAGGCGGAAGCGGAGCGGGTGCGCCTGGCGGCCAGCCGGTCGCGTGCCGACCGGGTGGCCGACCCGGTGGTGGGTGTGTTCACCGCCAGCGAGGCGCGGGGGCAGGAGCGGCTGGTGGGCTTGAGCCTGACCCTGCCGATCGGCGGCACGCACCGGGAGCAGCGGTCGCTTCAACTGGCCCGGGAGGCTGACATGGCCGATGCAGCGCTGGATCAGATGCGGCGTGAGGTGGAGCAGCAGGCGCGCGAAACCTGGGCAGATGCCACCGGCAGCCGCGAGCGCTGGCAGCTGGCGCGCCAGACCGCTGCGCTTGCCGCCGAGAACGCGCGGCTGGTGCAGCGCGCCTACACGTTGGGCGAGGCGGATTTGCAATCACTGTTGATGGCGCGGCGCCAGTCAGGCCTGAACAGCCAGGCGGCGCTGGAGGCCCAGTCCGAGGCCCTGCGGTGGGCAGCCCGGCTGCTGATCGACGCCCACCAAATTTGGGACCTTGAACATGACTGACCTTAGCGTTCGATCCGGACTCCAGCGCCTTTTGCTGGTGTTGGCTTGCCTGATGGGCGTGGCGGCGTGCGGCAGCACCTTGCCGCCGGTGCGCGACGTCGAAGGCCTGCCGTGTTTGACCTTTCGCAAGACGCATCAGCCCAACCGCATCTGTGCAGCGCAGCCTGCGGTGTCGCCGGCACTGGCCCAACAGGTGCAGCAGTTCCTACCCGAGCGGGACAGCGGCGTGGTGATCGTGCATTGGCGGGAACGCGCAGGTGCCACCCGGCCTTTGGAGTTGCGGGTGGACGGCCAGCCTGTTGCGCAGCTGGTGCCCGGTGGCTTGGTGCGATTGCGCCTGAATCCGGGCGCCCATGAGATGAGCGTCAGCTGGGGGTCGGGCCAGATCCGCCAGCCCTTGAGCTTGGCCGCCGGCCGGGTGCAGTTCGCGGAGGTTGCAGGCAGGCTCTCGTTCTGGAATCTCGACTTCGCGTGGACTTTGGACGAGGGTGTTGGCTTTCGCCAGCGAGCCGCGGAGGCGCGCGTGTTGGCCGACCTGGACTTGCGCCAGGTAGCCGCCATGCCAGGAGCCCCTGGTGGTAGCGTGAGCCCTTCTCCCTGAGAGACCGTATGAGGCTGCTGCTTCTTGAAGATGACATCACGCTGGGCGATGCGCTGGCCGGCTTCTTACGCCTGGAAGGTCACGTGGTGGATTGGTTCCAGCGCTTGGCTGATGCACGAGCCGTGATTGGCGAGCCGTTTGACGTGCTGCTGGTGGACTGGCAGCTGCCTGACGGATCGGGAGTGGACTGGGTGCGGCAGCTGCGCGCCCAGGGCCGGACGCAGCCCATCTTCGTTCTCACCGCACGTGACCAGTTGCAGGACCGCATCCACGGACTGGACAGCGGCGCCGATGACTACCTTGTGAAGCCGTTCCCGCCGGAGGAATTGGTGGCACGGCTGCGCGCGGTGCGTCGCCGGCAGTTGGCTCACGGCGCACCGCGGTTGCCGTTGCCAGGTGGCATCAGTGTCGATTTGCCAGGCCGTGCGGTCTGGCGCAACGAGCAGCCGGTGGAGCTGACAGCGCGTGAATGGAGCCTGCTGGAAGCCCTGGCCTCGCGTGCCGGTCGGGTGGTGACCCGTACTGAACTGGAGTCACTGTCGCAAGGGTTTGACGGCGACGCCATCAGCAATGTGCTGGAAGTTCACGTGTCCAACCTGCGCCGCAAGCTGGGGCGCGACCTCATCGAAACCGTCCGTGGCCTGGGCTACCGGGTGCCGAAGTGATGAGCCCGAACCGCCTGCCTTCGCTGCGCCGTGAACTGGTGCGGCTCACCACGGTCGTGGCTTTTTGCTGGCTGGTGGTGCTGGGCTTTACCGTGACCTGGGCTGTTCGCCACGAGGTGGATGACCTGCTGGACGAAGCGCTGCGGGAAGCGGCGGAGGTGATGTATGGGGTGTTGACCACCGCGCCTGAGTTGGCGGAGAACAGCGCCGCGCTTCCCGAGGTCTTGCCGGCCCCGGCGCATGAAGAGAAGTTTGTTTGGCAGATCGTTGATGGACGGGGACAGGTGGTTCGCCGGTCGCACAAGGCGCCTCCGCAAGCGCTGAGCGACGTGACGCGCCGCGGCTTGTTTGACCAGAGCGGCCAGTGGCGCGTGTATGGCATTCCCATGACTGGACCACTGCCTAGGATGCTTTACGTCGCCCAAGTGGCTCGGGAGCGAAACGAGGCACGCTACGAGGCCGTTGGCACCGTACTCTTGGCAGCGCTGACTGTCAGCCTCTTGTGGGTTCTGCTGCTTCGCCAGCGAGTGGATCGTGGCTTGCGACCACTTGCGCAGCTCGCGCGACAAATCGAGTCCTACGACCCATTGGAGGCGTCCACCGAGCCGGAGCCGGGAGATCGTGCGGAGACGGAAGCCATCTCTGAAGCCGTGCGCACGCTGGGTCGAAGTCTTGCGCAAAAGGTCAGGGCTGAACGGGCCTTTTCCGCGTGCGCCGCGCATTCACTCAGAACCCCGTTGGCAGGCATGGACGCGCAACTGGCGTTGGCGCAACGTGAACCGCCGGAAGCGCAACCGGGGCGTCTCGAGCGGGTGCGCGCCGCTCTCACGCGCTTGACCCGCGTGGTGCAGTCCCTGCTGGCGCTGTTTAGAGCAGGCGAGCACTGGGCCTTGGATTTGCGTCCTTGCCGTCTCACCGAACTGCTGGCTGAGATTCCCGTCGAAGGGCTGACGGTGACCGTCGAAGACGATGTGGAATTTCTGGCTGACCCAGATCTCACCACCATCGCGTTGGTCAACTTGCTAGACAACGCTGTGCGGTTCGGTGCTCGCCATGTTCGTGTCCACGGCGGGAGAGATTCCAGTCGGGTGTGCATTCGCGTTCAGGACGATGGTCATGGAATCACGCAGGAGCGCTGGATAGCGGTCACTCGCGCACTTCAGTTGCCTGAATCCAGCGCTGACGTGGGGCTGGGACTGCGGCTTGCCTCCATGGTGGCTCAGGCGCATGGCGGGTGTCTGATCCTTCCCGCACCCGTGCACGATCAGCTGGGCTTTTTGGTGGAAGTCTGGTTTGCAGCAGTGCCGACAAACGCCACGGAGAGGGTTCCGCTCCGAGTGGGTTAACTGACTGGGGGCTGGATGTCTGTAGCGGCTGTATTCACGCTGCCAGGCCCTGCGCGCTGCGACGTTTCGCGCGTTGCCGTTAGCGGCCAAGCATGGCGCGTGTCGTTTGGCGGTGAGCGTTGCACGTCCATGAAGTGAGTCAGTGTGGGCCTTCAGGAAGCATTAAGCCGTCAAGTGCAAACTGCGTTCGGCTTTTCGTGTAGCCCCTGCTTTTTCCTCCCTGAGCAGGCCGGCATCGCCGGTTGTGTCCCTGTGGCTGTGGCCACAGGGACTTTTCTTTTTGTCTGCGCCGGGTAGTCACGTGGGCCGCATCCCTTTGATGGAATCCCGATTTGGATTGACTAGCGCGCGACAACTACGATTTGAGTACCTAGCCTCAGGTGGCCTTCCCAGGTGGTTCAGTATTGAACGAGCGTGCCGGGTCAGTTCGCTGCAAGCCTCAACAGATGTGGGCTGCGTGCTACCGACCATCTGTCGCCGACAATTTCCTCAATCATGCCGATAGTCAAATTGCATCCAACGATTGATTTGTGACCAAGTTCACAAGTGTTGGTGAAGAGATGACTTCGTGTTGGCACAAATGACCCGGATTGCGTTGCGGGCTTAATGTGTGGCGGTTGACCTCCGGACACACTCGTCACATGAGACTCCTCCACGCGAGCCGTTTCGATAGCGCTTCGCGTTTGCGCTCGGCGATAGTGTTCGTCGTTGCTGCATTGCCACCCATCCAGCATGGACAAGTTGCGGCGAGCGATGACCTCAAGCACGTCCCCCGCCTAGCGAATGTCAGGAGCGCGCCCGCCAAGTATTCCCAGGATTCGCTGGCGATCTGTGACGGCGCTCCCGGGTGGCCTCCATTTATTTATGTCACAAAAGATCATTCAAAAGCCGACGCCGAAACAGATGTCGCTGGCTTTTCTGTCGAGGTGTTGAAAAACATTCTCAAAACCGCTGATATTCCTTACAAAATTGACCTCCTGCCGTGGAGGCGGTGCCTTCAAGAGGTCGAGCGAGGGAAAAACTATCAGATGGCACTCCAAGCCAGCCTCAATCAGGATCGGACATCGAAGTACCTAGTCAGCAGGTCATATTATCGTACATCCAGTCACATTTTTTATTTGAGGCAGCGCTTTCCCGATGGAATGCCGATCCATCGATTGTCAGACCTGAAAAACTACAGAGTATGTGGACTATTCGGGTTCAATTACGAACCGTACGGGTTAGGCCACGATGATGTAGACCAGGCAAGCGGGAGTCATGCGAATCTCATTAAGAGGCTGCGCATGGGGCGGTGTGATTTGTTCATCGAACAAATTGAAGTCATGGCTGGCATTGACCGGTTAGGCATGATCGCGCCCGCAGGGGGTGATATTCGGCACGATCCGGTGCCAGGAGTTGCGCCACTTGAATTTCATATGCTGATTTCGCGCAATTTAAGCAGTGGCGGAGATCTTCTCGAGTTGATAAATTCTGGTGTTTCGAATTTAGAGAAAACCGGCCAACTTGAAAAACTATGGATTCAGCATGTGCTTCAAAAAAAGATGCCAAGGGCCGATCCAGTGCAAAAGCAAATTCAGCAATCTAACGCAACGAAATAGTTTTTTCTGCTTTCCCCATCGCATATGCCAACTCAGGTCGCCCTAGTTGGCAACCGGCAACGGCCGATTCACGCACATCCCGCCGGTCCTTGGGTATTGCAGGGAAGACTCTCCTGTGGTGGACAGGTGGGAGTCCGCCACGCGCGCGCTCCAGCCTGCGCCTCCTGAATCAGCCGTGAATGGCCCAGGAAGTCTGCGTCGGCTCAGAGCTTGAAAACACTGACGGTCTCAACCAATTTACGCGCTTGGCTGCTCAGGCTCGATGCAGCTGCTGCCATTTGCTCCACCAAGGCTGCATTCTGCTGAGTGACCTGGTCCATCTGCATCACGGCTGCACCGACTTGGCCGACGCCTGAACTTTGCTCAACGCTTGCAGTGCTGATCTCCCCCATGATGTCAGTGACGCGAACCACGCTGGTCACCACGTCGCCCATCGTTGCACCGGCCTGGGTGACCAGTTGACTCCCGCGTTCCACGCGGTCCACGCTTTCAGAGATCAGTTCCTTGATCTCCTTGGCCGCAGCGGCACTCCGACTGGCCAGCGTGCGAACTTCGCTCGCGACAACAGCAAAGCCACGGCCCTGCTCCCCCGCGCGAGCAGCTTCGACGGCAGCATTGAGGGCCAGAATGTTGGTCTGGAAAGCGATGCTGTCGATCACTCCGATGATGTCGGCGATCTTCCGTGAGCTGTCGGTGATGCCCTGCATGGTCTCAACCACTTGCACCACCACCTCCCGGCCCTGCGAAGCGATACCGCTCGCATTGCGAGCGAGTTGATTGGCTTGCTGGGCGTTGTCGGAATTCTGCCGAACTGTGGCCCCCAACTGCTCCATCGACGAGGCAGTTTCCTCCAGCGCACTGGCTTGGTTTTCCGTTCTGGAGCTCAGATCTTGGTTGCCTTGCGCAATTTCTGAGCTTGCAGTCGACACCATCTCCGCGCCTTGGCGGACTTCTCCAACTACTTTCACCAAATTCGCCTGCATCGATTCAAGCGACTTGAGCAATTGGCCGAATTCGTCCGAAGCGTTTGACGGAATCGCCCTGGAAAGGTCGCCTGCGGCAACACGCTCGACCACCTGAATCGCAGACTCCAAGGGGGCCGTGATGGCTTTGGTGATTGCCAGCGCTGCAGCCACGATGCACAGGACGACAGCCATTGAAACGCCAATCAGCCACATTCGCCGCGACGCATGCGAAGCCTCGGCGTCTTCGATCAATCTGGCGGAACGCTTCGAAGTGAAGTCTGCGTAGTCCTGCGTGGCGCGAACCAAGGCGGCCAGCAGAGGCCTGCATTCCCGATTGATCTTTTCGATTGCAGCCGCGCCCTCATTTGCCAGTGCCAATCTGACGATCTCGGCAGCGACGGGCGCATAGCTGCGCTCAATTTTGGCGATCTCGCTCACCTTCTGACGGACATCAGATGACACGCCGTTTGCAGCTGCGAGTTGTTGCAACTTAGCCAAGTGCTCGTCAACTTCTTTCTGAGCTTGAGCAACGGCCTCCTTCTCTCGCGCGACATCTGCGGGCGTCGTTGTCAGCACCAAGTTCCGCGCCGCGACGGCACGAGCGCCGACCGCTTCGTGGATGTGATGCACCTGCTCGGATCGAGCGGCTACTCCGTTGACGAAATCTGAAAACCGCTCGTTTTCAGCACTCAATTGGTGACTTGCCACCACTGCGATGCAAGCGACCAAGGCGATCAACAAGGCAAAAGTTCCAATGAGCTTGGATTTGACGGTGAGCGTTTTCATGGCAGGAACCCGTTGCGAAGGCGAGGCCATCGTGCCCGATGCGCCTACGACGTGCCATGCAGGAACCTGTCCACGATGCCAAAAGCGTTGGCATATCGCACTTTTGCTGCCATCCCACTCGTAGCCAGACCCTCGCAGGTCGGGTACCACACCATCCAAGCGAACCCCTACACCAGCGCCCGGCCGCAGAGTCAAGGGGCTCGGCTCCGGGGCTCTCCAACTCGGCGACGGTGGCGAAACGAGCCACGATGCGCTACGGGGCACTCTTCAATCGCGACTCACTCTCTCGCAACTACGCGATTTCGTCCGGCTTCCTTGGCTTTGAGCACGCTAAGCTGAATTGGCAATGCGAATTGCTAGCAGCCGAGCGTGATGCACTCGAAGAACGCCTGTCTTCGAATAAGGAATGACAGCCGTTCGAACTGCGTCCGCAGTCGGTCGGCTTGCAGCCGTCTTCTTCGCCCAGCGCCAGCGATCCGTGGAATGTGTAGCTGAACGGCTAACGAGTCTATGAACGGCGCCAGTTGGCCAAAAGCAGGGTGACAGTTTGAGGGTCGCTGCGAAATCCATCGCGTTACAAGACAGTACCTTCGCATCCCTGCGCATGGAATTGCTCGCAGGAGGATACTGGTCAGCCGGTTAGCAACACACTGAGCTCAACTTTCCCCTGCGTATGCGACGGCTGCAACGGCTGGAACCTCGACGCCCTCGCGGCTCCGGCGTTATTTCGATGCGGCCAGCGACCAACTGAAACCACACGCGCTGGCCCAACCGCCACCCGCACGCCGCCGCTGGCAGAACCACCTCCTGGGTGCCGTCTTGCCTTCGCTTGAGCGATGTCGTGAACTGCCGACCGCTTACCTTCATGGCGGGACCTCGCGGATCTTTGACTCTGATTCTGCGCTTGCGATCTAGGCCGTTCACTTCTTCAATGAAGCGCACTTGGCCGCAATGTGTCTCGCAGCCAATCGGCCAAGTAGTCCTCAATGGCACGTCGCATGTCACGCGCAGATGTCCCAGCCCGCGCCAGAAGCTCAGCGGGTAAAGGCGGGAACACGTCGGGTGACACGCCCCATTGCTCGGCGAGTTCAGCAGCCATGGTCTTGGCCAGGATGGGCCGGTGCTCGGGCCCAGGCGAGGGTACGTACACGATCCTGAATCTCGACAGCAACGCCTCAGGCAGCTTTAGGGCGTTGACCGTGCCAACAAAGCTCAGCCATGACAGGTCACACGCAGCATTAAGGTAGCCGTCACGGTACTGCCGGGCGGTCTCAGGTTCAAGGAAGGCCAATACAGCCGAGACAATTCGCGCACCATCGAACGAGCTTGCACCTTTGTCCAGCTCGTCCAGCAACACCAGCCCAGATGGTGTTTTATGCGTGAGCATGGACGCCAGCAAAGGCGACGGTGCGGCGCTGGCCCAGCCACGAGCTGTCCCAACGATCATCTTCACATCCGCTGATCCGCCCACGTTGATCGGGATGAAAGGCAGGTTGAGCAGCGCTGCCAACCTTCTCGCCAATCGCGATTTGCCAGCGCCTGGGGGCCCAGCCAGCAACAGGTGGGGTAGCTTGACGTCGAGCCGACCCAGCAGCGCGCGCGGCTCCAGCACGGTTCGCACTTCCGCGATGGCCTGATGTGCCCATGGGAACTCTGCGTGCAAACGATCCAATCGCTGTGACAGGTCATCCACACCAAGCAGGCAACGTAACTCCAACGGAGTCGTGAGCGCCTCATACAGCTTGAGCTGTTCACGATCTTCCTTGTACGCCGCCGGTGGAATGGGCTCAGTAACCACCCGCGCTGACATCCCCTTCGAAGTAGCCGGTTGGGGGTCAGGCTCCTTTGGGGGAAGCACCTCCGGAACACGTGCCGTACGCCGGGCTTGGGCTTCGTACAACTCCGAGCGAAGACGCAGCTTGAGCATGTCGTACATGTCGTCA
This sequence comes from Pelomonas baiyunensis, assembly GCF_043555935.1. Lineage (NCBI taxonomy): Bacteria > Pseudomonadati > Pseudomonadota > Betaproteobacteria > Burkholderiales > Sphaerotilaceae > Roseateles > Pelomonas baiyunensis. The sequence continues at coordinate 479,188 of NZ_JBIGIB010000004.1, forward strand.
GAAAACGAGTGCACCCGCGTCCGGAATTCCGCTCGCGCCTGCTGTGCCTGTACAAGTTTCCGTTGCAACCGGTGCCAAAGCTCAGGACCAGTGCGGGAGATGTGCTCTGCCAATTGGTCGGCCTCAGCGCGGTCGGCAATGCAGTGCAGGTTCAGGATCACCTGCGCCAAGCAACTCAGCCCTGCGATCGCCTGCTGCGCGTCCATGGCACCGGATCGATCGACGGCCAAGCCCTCAGCAAACGCCAGGCCGCGAATCCAGCATGAGATCGGCGACGACTCACCGGCGCCGCGCAGCACGTCCTTTCGCGGGAGTCGGCTGTAACGCTCGGCGTCTGTCGTGGAAATGGTGCCAAGTTCATACGACAGAACGCGGCCACCCAGAGAGATGGGCTTCAGTGGGACATGGTCCAGGCGTAACAGCAGCTGCGCGAGTTGGTACTGCACCGCGGGGCAACGCGTCGTCTCGCTGAGCTTGAGCAACAAGTGGTGCTCTAGGGCATTTGCCAGTTCCAGTTTTTCGGAGTCCTGGAAGACCCTCACAGCCTCGAGCAAGCTCTGCCGCCGCTCCTCGATGGGCAAGCCAGGATCCAGCACGGCGGCGAATTTGCGCCGAACGAAGGCCCACGTTTGATAGTCAGCGCAATTCGTTGTCAGGTCCGAGAAGATGGACGTCAGCCGGGCATGGAATTCGGAGTTGTCTTGCATTTCGCCTCTCCAACCGTTTAGACAAGAGGTCAACGGTTGGGGAAGTCTCATGTTCAACTGGCTCATGGCGTGAGCCATGCCACGTTCTCGTTGCACGCACAGAAGGGTAGTACGCACTTCTCAGGCTGCACGGATTCAGTCTCGGGTTGAAACCCCCTGCTGACGCAGCGCCGCACTCGTCAACAAACAGCAGAATTATTGGTTTAAACGACCAAAGCTTGAACAGCTAGCCGCTGCCAAACGGCAGCTCATTCAAAGAATGCTTGCGAATACGTTCGCATATTAGTATCGATAAGAAAATATCCCAACGGACGCATGCTTGAGTATTTTTCGACACGATGATAAATTTCATCAGCAAGCGCGAAATACCTTTGCAACAATGCAAATTCAACCAAGCGACCTAAGCCGAGTTCGAGAAGACTTCTTCTTGCGCGGCGAATCCGTTGCCGATTGGGCGCGCAACCACGCGTTCCCGGTGAACGCGGTTTATCAAGTCTTGAACGGCCACTGCCAAGCGCGACGCGGGCGTTCACACCAGATCGCAGTAGCGCTCGGCCTCAAAGCGCAGCCCAGCGTGATCTCCGCAGAGCAGGTCAAGGAGCGCATCATGTAAACAAGAACGCCGACCAATCTCACGACAGTCGGCGCTCAGGGATCGTTGAAACGATCAAGGGTAGCACCTGAAGTTTCCACCTCCCTGTGCCCGTCGTCAAGCCCCCGGTTTCGATCGGGGTGGATTCATATTGCCGACTCCGGGCATGAAACCAGCGCGACAAGTCATTTCGAGGTCACCGGCACGCACGGTGGGAGCAGTTCACGCGAACTGGTTCCAGGACACGCCCATTCATCATGAGTCAGATCTTGAAGCCAATGTGATCAAGGTGCTGCTGATGGCGCATGCTGTCAGGAAAATTCAGCATCAGCCCGTCACGCTGACTTATATAAATGGGGACAAGGAAAGAAGGCACATTCCCGACCTGGGCCTGACCCTTGCCGACGGCACCACCGCCTACGTTGAGGTGAAGCCCAAGAAGTTCGTGCCGGAACACCTGGTGAAGTTCAACGCTTGCGCTGCACTGCTTCGCAAGAAGGACGTCGACTACTTCGTCGTCACGGACGAGCAGGTGGGGCCCAAGCGCGCTTGGTATGCGCAGACGATCTACGACATGGCCAAGCGCTCCGCCCCAGCGGATGGACTGACCGCACTCGTCGATTGGGTGCGTGAGCGCCGAAGCGCCTCAGTGGCTGATGTGCTGGGGGCAGGCTTCAGTGAGCCACTGCTGCAGCACGCCGTCGGCCGCCGACAGTTGCTGACTGACCCGTCGCTCGAACTGAATCCCGGAAGTTGGCTCACCACGCAGGACACCGCTGATGAGCTTCTATCTCTTGCATCGTGGCTTGGCTGCATGCCTTGGCCACCCGGCACAACCGGCAAGACCGAGTCTTAAGTCGGCTCTCGCTAAAGCCCTTCGGCCCAGGCGCTTCGACGCCGGCATGCGTCCGAGTCCAGAGGCGACAACACGTCGTCCGTTCGGCCTGCCGCTGACGTATCCAGTGATGCCACGCGCTGCGGCGGAATCTGTCGCTTCGGCGGTGAGGTCGGCAACCTCATGCGTCGGGGGGCGCCAATGAGAACGTACTCACTGAACGTTGGTTTGGTCGTCAGGCGCGGCGACCGAACCCGACGCCTTGAGCGTCACTTGGAAGATGGGCAACTGGTCTTCATCGACGAGGTCTCTGGCACCCCCCACACCATGACGCCCGCCGTGCTGCAGCGACTCGTGCTTGCAGGGGATCTGGAGATCGTCAGCGGTGACCCCGCATCGGAGGCGTCGACCGGCGTGTCGGCGCCGCTCGTCAAGACCTTGAATGACCTGCCGGAGCACCAGGCCAAAGAGGTTCGCAGGCGCTATCGCTACGTGATCTACATGAAGCGCAAGGGCCTGAGGCACGGTATGCGTGGTCGCATTTCCCACGCCCTCGCGGAACTGAAAGGCGAAGTACCCATGGGTGAGGCCATGGACGCTGCTGAGAAGGAGCCCCGCCCACCACGCGCGTCCACCGTCATGGAATGGATGAGACGCTGGGAAACCAGCGGCGGCAATCTGATGAGCCTGCTGACCCGGCACGCGGTCCGCGTCACGCCGAAGCGGTTGGACCCGCGCGTGCTGAAGATCGGTCGAGCACAAGTTCGCACGTTCTACTGCACGAAGCGCAGACCCACGATCAAGGACGCGAAGGAACAGATCGAGAGGGTGCTCACTGCAGACAAAAGCCTCGACAGCAAGACGATCAGCATCAGCACCGTTCGGCGCCTGATCGAAGAGATCAGTCCGTACGAGCGAGACGTGGCTCGCTTCGGGGCTGCCTATGCGCGCCACAGATGGCGCTACTCGTTAAAGGGCATCGGCGCCGACAGGCCCATGCAGCGGTACGAGATCGATCACACCGTGCTGGACATCGTTGTGATCTGCGACCGGACTGGCATGCCGCTCGGACGACCCACCATCACGATCGTCGTCGATGCTTTCAGCGGCTTGGTGGCTGGATTCTTCATTTCGTTCTGGGGTACCGGGCTTGCGGCCACCCTGTCGGCACTGAAGGTGGCGATCTCTCCCAAGGACGAGTACGTCACGCGCAACAACCTGGCAGCGAACTGGCTACCGTACGGCATTCCCGGGCTCATGGTCGTGGATAACGGGTTGGAGTTCCATTCCCCCCAGTTCCACGACATCGCGATGCACCTGAACATGGACCTGCGCTTCTGCGCTGTCCGCCAGCCTTGGCTGAAGCCCTTCGTCGAACGGACCCTGGGCGAGTTGCATCGCTACCTGCCCCACCAGGGACGCGTTGAAAAGCGTCTCAACAACTACCTGCCTCCTAAGCCGGAGAAAAGCGCCACGATCACCTTCGGCTCGCTCTGTACTGGTCTGCTCAAGGCCTTCGTGGAAATCCATCCATTCGAGGTCAACGAGCGCAAGCTCTGGCTTCCGTTCGACCGGTTCAGCGAGGGCATGGAGAAGCTGCTGCCGCCCTCGCTGCCCACGAGCACTGCCGAACTGGACCTCATCGTGGCTGTGACCGAGGAGTACACGGTCAGCGGAGAGGGTGTGGTGCCGAACTCCCTGCGATTCAACAGCGATGAGCTGCAGGCTCTGCTCAAGGCCGTGGGCACGAACTTCCGCACGTTGATCAAGTTCAACCCGGAAGACTTGAACGTGGTCCACATCCAGGATCCACGAACCAAGGGGTGGCTGCCTGTTCCAAGCTGTATGCCTGAATACACCGACGGCCTGTCCATCGTTCAGCACAAGGCGATCCGCGCGCGGCTCCAAGGCAAAGTTGCTCGCAAGGACATTGCTGACCGACTGCTGAAGGCCAAGACCGAGTTGACGGAGTTGTGGAACTCCAGCGCTGCCATCGGCAAGCGGCTTAAAGCGGCTCAGTTGCGCGCGCTGTCCGGCCTGACTTCGAGCCATGCACTTCGTGGTGCCACCGCGGCGGCCACCGGCGCTTCGCCGCCACCCTCTGCGCCAATACCAAAGCGCCTGCTTACGCCGGAGGACCTGAAGGTGCCCGAGATCGAGGTTCCGGACTTCGACGCGTACGTGGCGGTGTGAGGTCGGCATGCCATCCTCACCAGAATTTGTCATGCCCGACGCAGACGTCGACGAGGCAGGCCTGAAGTTGGCTGCGCGCCGGCTGGAGATGTATTCGACCAAAGCGCTCGCTGCGGCCCGTATCGTGGATCGGATCATCGTCCGCCACGCCGAGTTCGAGCGAGGCCTCAAGAGCCTGGATCGGATCTACCAACTCGGGCCGGAGTTCAGCGTGCCTAAAGGACTGTTGGCCTTCGGGCCTCCTGGCAGTGGCAAGTCGACGCTCATCAAGACGTTTGTCGACACATTGCCCCCGTCCGCTTCGATCACGCCTGGCGCGGAAACGCTGTTCATCCGCCTGACCAAGTCCCAAGCGCTTGGCCCGGTGGTGGAGGCCATGTTGGCTGGCCTGGAGTACGCCTTCCCAAAGGTGTCCAACAACACCGTGGGCATGAAGGCACCTCAGGTCGCCAAGGCGGTGAAGCGCAGGGGCACTCGCTTGATCTTCATCGACGAGGCACACCACCTGTGTCTGAGCTCGTCCAGCCTGTCACGGGCCCAGGGTGCTGGCACACCGCTCACGACTTTGTTGATGCAGTTGATGGATGAGACCGGGGTCGGCCTGTGTCTATGTGGCGGCCCGCAGCTGGAGAAGCTCGGTGACACAGACCCCTACCTGACCAGTCGATGCCAGACGCGCTTGGAACTGCGCAACTTTGATCTGTCGGGTCCGTGGCTTGGATTGGTGCGTGCGATGGTCAAGCTCTGCACGACCTTCGATCTGTCGTTCCTCGCGCGCGATGACCAGCGACGTCCGTTGCACGAGGCGACAAAGGGCAATCTGCGCGACCTGAAAACCCTGGTGACCGAGGTTGTGCTCGTCGGTGTCGATGCCGGCAAGACGGAGATCGACGCGCCCACCATGGCGCTGGCCTACGAGCGTGTCTACGGCGCGGGCTCACAGGCCAGCAACCCCTGGAGCATCTGATGGCTGCGCTGCTCAACCCGGTCACACCGACGGCAAACGAATCGACCGGCGGCTTCCTGCTGCGTGCGCTGTCAGCCAATGGTGCCAACGTGCGAGAGCTGTTGTCCCTGACCCGGGGGAGTACCAGGCGCCAGATCCTGCCGGAAGACGCCCCGCTCTACGAGCAACTCACTGGCACGCCTGCCGAGTGGTTCGTGCGCCGCATCGCACACGTCAGGCAGGGCGACCATTGGCCTGAGATCGAGCTGTTCGGCACCCGGTGGCGTGATGACTGGACGCTGCGCGGTCAATACACCCAGGTGTGCCCCGAATGCCTGGAGCGGTCCGCCGTCGCCAGGGTGGAGTGGGACTTGATGGGCTACACCGCGTGTCCCGTACATCGCAAGCTGCTCGTTGACCGCTGCGCGGACTGCGGCCGTGCGCTGCAGCCGAATCGGCCTGCGGTGGACGTCTGCCGGTGCGGAGCCTTTCTGAGCCGGCCTGACACTCCAGGTCAGGACGCTGATGCCGGCATGTTGGCCTGGTGCCAATGGCTGTCCAAGGCCGTTATGGGCGCCATAGAGGGGCAAACGCGGCCGGAGCCGCTACTGGCGAGCTTCGACGGGTTGAGCATCGACGGCTGGTACCGCCTGTGCATCTGCCTGGGCGGCGGTGTGCGGGCGCTGCGCGGGGCGCACCTCAATGCGGCATGCCCCTGGCTCGACACCGCCGCTGTGCATGAGATCCTGCGTCAGGGGCTGGAGGCCCTGCGAGACGTGGATGCGGGCCGGCCGCTACACATCGCGCTGGGTATGGGCTGCGGCGACTCACTCGCCGAGCAAGCTGTGCGTGGCATCACGCTGGAGGACCGCAACGCAGCCTCCGGGCTGCGCATGCGGCTTCGCCTGCCCTCGAGGTGGCGGAATGCCAAGCACGTGCTTCATCGGCAGGGTGATCTGTTCGAGGGCTGGGCGTGATTGCCGATCGCTTGAACGCACTGGTAGGGCTGAGCTTTGCGATGCCGCTGGAGTCGCCCGCCTCGTGGCTGACACGTGCAACGCTGCGCCAGGGAACCACGGTCTTGCGCATGGTCAGGTATCTGGGCTGGATGAGCCGGGACCTCGATCAGTGGTTCGCTGACTTCTACGCAGATGGCGTACCTAGCGACGTGCCTGAGTTGCGGCGTCTGCAGGTGGCACTCCGCGTGATGAAAGCGTTCAAGGCATCCGGCCTGGCCAGTGAACGGCTACTGCTGTTTGATGGGCGCAAGTGTCGGTATCGCTATTGCCCCCGATGCTTGGCGACAGACCCAAGTCCCTACTTTCGGATCCATTGGCGCTTCGCTTGCTGGCTCTACTGCCCCGACCATTCGTGCCAGATGAGAGACACCTGCCCGGCATGCGATCGCTTCGTTCGACTACCGGTCTCATTGGTGACCGCAGGCCCAAAAGGGAGTGGAATCGCTGAGCTGAGTGAGTGCGCTGTCTGCGGTCACGCCTTGTCCGACTCACGAGCAGCACCCATAGGCACCAGCCTCGCGCACGACTCACCGCAAGTGCAAATGCACTACGCGAACGGGCGTGCGGTCCTTGCAGCCCTGTATCACGGCGGCTTTCGACTCAGTCCAACAGGTGCAAATTTGCCGCTGAAGAGCTTAAGGACGCTCGACCGCGAGGGTTTGATTCCCAGCCGACTGGCTGAAGAGTAGCTAGGAGCGAGGAAGGGCCATGCATTCGATGCGACAGCGACGGCGGCAGAGCTGCCGAGCACAAACCCTGCGGCGCCAGCAGCGCGCTCGCTTGGAAATAGAGGCGTGGGATCGAACGCCCGCTGTGGGCCGTGAGTTCGGAAGCCCGGACTTTGATCGCCTGATGGAGGAGGATCACCTCGGTGGTGTGGGCGTATTCCACCCTGCGTTGAGTGCGTACCGCAAAGCTCGTTAAGTGTGAGCCGTTTTGGGACTAGGCGCTCCAGTGGCCGAGCACCCATTCCCACCTATGCGTGCTGTAGTCGAAGCGCCAGTGAGCCTTGACCCACTTGGTCTTGCGGAGTGGCTGAAGAGTCCTCATGTTCTGCATTCGGTCAATTGGCTTTGGGGGCTTCGGCGCGTGGAAGTTCCTGATGCCCATAGTCACTCCTGTGAAACGTCAAAGACGGCTCCGGACATGCCTCGCATGCCGGACTAGTGATGCCAATTGCAGGTGAGCCGGCCTCCATCGGCTGCCGTCTTCAAATTGCTGGCAAAACAGCGCTTGGCTACTTCGAAAGCCACCCTAAGAGGCGGGACAACGGACCGCTGGTTGGCGCCTTACCTCCGGCAGACGAGGTCGACGACGCGTCTGGCTGTGCATGTGCCGGCGGCACTTTGGTGCCGTAGTACGCCGCCTTCACCTTCTTGTCCCGCCGCCGTTCCGCTTCGATACGAGCGGCAGACCAGGGGCCAGCCTCGATGACCTGGTTTCGCCTGATGAGGTAGTGCGAGCGGCATGCCTGGTTCCAATTGCCTACCGACGGTTCAAGCGTTACCGATTCCCCATCGAACTCCATGCTCCAGTCCGTCGGTGTGAAGGGTGTGACCACGCGCTCGCCGCAACCGCAGCAGCACGAGTGCACCGCGGTCGCGTACTCCATCGAGATGTACAGGACGCCGGGCTCCAGCTCTCGCGGAACGTTCCGGACAAACCGGTGCTCGAGAGTGCGGTGCCGCATCATGACTGGTCTCCGTTCAGCAACATCCCGCCGTCCGTGGTGTAGGTGCAGTGGTGCTCCCGCTCAAGGTCACGGTAGAAGCCGCGAAGCTTCTTCCACTTCACCACCGCCAGGCAGGCGTTCAGCGCATTAAGGTCGGCGACCTGGATGTTGGACGCATACAGGTCCTGGCCACCACCGCCGGCGAAGGAGATGCGGCCCTGGTGGACGTGTTCGCGCTTCTCTGGCGTGCTCGTGGTGACGCGCAGGATGCCGCCGAGGCTGCCGTCCGTGAGTTCCAGGCCCATACCGACGTCTATGAAGGGCACGCCCAGGGCCTCAAGCTTGGCCACGACGGCGCGCTTCTCCTCGCCGGCATCCATGCTGAGGAAGGCGAAGGTGATGCCGTCGAGCAGCCCCAGCGCCTCCGCCTTCATCTCCACGGGGTGCGCCTCAATGAAGCGGTGCATGCGCTCGTAGATGCCTTTCAGATAGTGCACCTTCTTCGGAGCATCGCGCAGTTCCTCCAGCGTCGGCGCGCCGGGCGCACGGAAGGCGTTGTGCGACAGGAAGACGTCGGGGTCGAACAGGCGAATCTGCTTCACCGGCGTCTTCGCGACGAAGTCGAGGATGTAGCCGCCGGTGCCGCCGAGGCCGATGATGGCCACGACCTCCTGCTCCAGCTTGGCGGCCAGCGCGCCGATCCCGACGCGGCTGGAAGCCGTGTCGAGGTAGTTGAAGACGCTGGCCTCCTCTTCCTCGTCGCCGCCACGGAACACGCGCGGGCTGAAGCCTGCCTGCAGCACCGCTGCCGGACCGGACAAGATGGTCGCGTAGGTCGACATCTTGGCGTAGTAGTCCGGGTAGCCCAGGTCGCTCGGCTTGCTGGAGAACGTGAACCGCGCCTTGAGCCCTTGGCCAAGGTCCGTGTTCGGCTCCTGGTGCGAGATGCCCGGCAGGGGCGTTCCATCAGCGTTGCAGGGGAAGTCGCCGTCCCAGTTGATGACATGCGTCTCGGGCTTGCGGGTGCGGTCGCCGGCCAGGTCAAGGGCCGACGATAGCGTGCCGAAGCGCACCTCGCGCTGCGCGTTGACGTAGGGCACTTCCAGCATCACCAGGAGGCTGCCCTGGATGCGCACGAAGTAGCCCTCCGAACGAAGGCGGGCGAGGTCGGGATTAAGACTGAACAGTGCGGGTGACATTGAAGATCGTCCCTTGCTTCTTGACTTCGACGGAGCCGCCCTCGCCGAGCTCGCCGGCGTGGGGGAGCGAGGCCGCATTGCGGTAGGTCATCGAGAACTTGACGTTCGTCTCGCTGCCCGCGTTCGGGTAGTACAGCTTGACCACCTGCTCGAAGGTGACGTGTTTGTCCGGCACGATCTTTTCTTCAGAGTTGACCAAGATGACGTAGCCCGTGTTCGGCTTGGGCGCGGTGATGAAGCGCTCGATGCCGGGGGCGTCGAGGTTGATGCGCTCATCCGGGTCGATCAGGCGGTCTTCACCGCCGCGAACCTCCAGGAAGACGGCCTCGTCCGGCGCGGCGTCGGCGAGGTCATACAGGACGCTGCCCAGGATTTCGGCGCGGCCCCAGGCCAGCTGACGGTCGTTCATCCAGAACTTGAAGTCGCGGTCGGACTTGAACGCGATGAAGCGCTCAGCGCCCTTGCCGCGCAGGTCGAAGGTCTCGTCCAGGCGGACATCCTCGAAGTCACCCGTGTCCAGGTAGGCGAACAGGATGTAATCAGCGCGGTGGTCCAGGCCTGCGCTGGCCAGGATTTGCCTACCGGTGGGAACCGGGTCCGGCACATCAATGTTGCGGAAGGTCAGCCCCTCTAGGGCAAACCGGAAGCGATAGGCGGAAGCCTCCCTCAAAGCACGACCCTCGCGGATCGCATCACCAACGTCGTCGTAGTTCATATAGTCCTTGTGAGGTCTGTAGGAAGCTCCATTGCTGCCCTACACCCCATCAATCGGACCGACCTGACGCCGCCGGTAAACTTTTTCTAGAAGGCCTTCAACAACGTCCCCAGCGGCACGGCGCCACACACGAAGAATGCCGGGCAGTTGGGGCACGTCATGTCTGACGCCACTGCCCGGAAGTTGCCAGCACGGATGTCGCCCAGGATGCCGCTCAACTTGGCCTGGCGATTGGTCAATTCCTTGGGCGTCAGCACCAGCGGCTTGGCTTCAGCGTCGGCCAGATAGACCAACTCCACGACCGCATCCGGGAATGCGGCGCGAGCCGCGAGGACGAACGCTGCGGCCCCGACGTCCTTGCCTTCGCTGGCGGCGGCGTGCCCGGTCTTGACCCGACGCAGTGTTCGAACCCCGTTGCGCACCAAAACCTCGTCAGGCCTGACCTCAACCTCATGGTTGTCAAAGGTGATTCGCAACGCAGTTGGAGCTTCCACCAGAGCGCCGGCCCGTGACTCGAGGAAGTAGCCAAGCATCGACGACGCCATGGCACGGAATTCCTCAACGTAGCCGTGGTCATGAAGTCCATGGGCGACAAACGCCTCTGCAAGCAGTGTGTCGCACTGACCTGCCGAGATGGCGCCCTCGGCAATGACCGCTCTATAGACGTAACGGATGGCCTCATGCATCAACATGAAGGCGCTCACTCGTCGGCGGCCGCCAACCTGCAGCAGATGCGTGTAAAGGAACCGCCGCCCGCACCCCTCATAGAGGGCAATTGCCTCGGCGCTAAAGCGCGGCGTACCTGAGAACTTCACCGGTATGTGCGCAACATCTGGGGCCGGCGGCAACACCGTCGATGGCATGACCAGCTCTGGCTTGATGCCGCCGATTCGTTCAAGGAACTTGGACAATGGTCTGGACGCGCCGTTGGACTTCGTCGTGGCGGCGTAGAACCCTAGATGGTCCCTGGCCCGCGACATTGCCACGTAGAAGAGGCACTCCTGCTCCTCGTTGTGCGCGGCTCGGGCAATTTCGTCTGGGCTACCCTGCCCGCCTGTGACCATGCCGTTCGGCGGCGGACACTTGGAGGGCCGGATGGCGCCCGGGATTGAGTCCTGATTCACACCCACCATGTGGACGACAGGGAACTCCAGGCCCTTTGACCCATGGATAGTCATCAGGCGCACCGCGTCGATGCCTTGTGCCGCGACAGGAAGTTGCCTTAGGTCCCTGTCGTCGCGCAGGCGCAGGAGCCTCCGGACGCGGTCCGCCAGGCGCTGAATCGGGAGACCTTGGCCGTTGGGTTGGACCCGCACGAAGTTCATGAACTGCCAGATGGCAATGCCTTGTGCCTTGTCGGGAACGCTGGACGACGAGGCAATGCGCGCCGCCCGTCTGGTTCGGTCGAGCAAGAGAGTCGCCAGCACCGTCCAAGGCTGGGAAGTGGCGGTGAAGCCGTCCAGCGCGGCCCCAAGTGCAGCTAGGGCGGCCTGCCCGTCGGGCGTGACGTCGGGTGCTCCTTGCCGCCATGCTCCAGGCTCAACTTCTGCACTGCGCAAGCGCTCAAACACGCACGCTGCGTCTTCAAGCGCCATCGCGAACTCGGGCCAGCAAGCGGTGCGAATCAGGCCCATTGCGCGCCGGTCCACGAGGAGCGTCAGCACCGCAACCAGGTCCTTTATCTCGGTGCGCTCGAAAAGGCTGCCCAGGAACAGTACGGGCACGCCGGCACGCTCAAGCTCTTGGCCGGTGTCGGACAGCCTGTCATTGCCTCTGCAGAGAACCGCCTGGTCGCAATAGCGGAAGCCTGCTGTCCGGAAGCGCTCGATGCTGTCGACGAGCGCCGGCGTCACCAGCGCGCCACCATCGACCGTGATGACTTCAGGCCTTGCGCCACCTGCGCCGCGGTCGGCTTTGAGCGCCGTAGGCCCGTCCGCTGCGCTCATGGTGGTCGCAAAGGTCGAGAAGGCGTCGACGATTTCCGAGGTGGAGCGGTAGTTAATGTCTAGGCTGTCTCGGACCCCTCCTGGGAAGTCCTGGTGGCCGAATCGCGCCATGTTGAACGACGAGGCTCCTCGGAAGCGATAGATGGATTGCTTGGCATCCCCAACGACCCACAGGTTCTCCCCTGTGGGCTTAAGGGCCGTAAGCAGCCGCACGCTGCTTCGGTTCACGTCCTGATACTCGTCGACCAGGATGTGGTCGTAGTCGCCCTGAAGCTGGGTCCTGACTGCTTCGTCGCGCTCTAGCAGGAGCACCGACTGCATAACCAAGTCGCCGAAATCGACGCATCCTGCCGTGGCCTTGAGTTCCTCGTAGAGCGCATAGACCTTGGCAACCTCTTCTGCCTTCTCAGCTGCTTCGAGGTCGGCCGGGTCGGTCGCCGCCGAGCGCATGCCCTTAGCCAGGGCAAGATAAGCCTGGGGGTCACTGACTTCGTCCTTGGCACGAGAGACCGCGGTGAGGATATCGGCCACGGTCTGCGAGGGGTCGTACAGATTTCGGTAGTGCTTCAGACCGAGCCGAGGGAACTCGTTTTCGAGCAACTCAACGGCCTCGGTGCGGTCCATCAGCCGAGGGTTTTCGGGTAGCCCACACCGGTCGTTGAAGCGCCTGAGGATGTCCAGGCCGAAGCTGTGGAACGTGCCAATGCACAACGCGGCCGCTTGCTTTGGGCGCTCCTGCGCGAGCCGATCCGCCATCTCTCCGGCGGCCTTGTTTGAGAAGGTGAGGAGGAGGATGCGCCTGGGGTCAACGCCATCGTCGAGGAGTCCCTCGACGCGGGCCACCAGCGTGCGCGTCTTCCCCGTACCTGGACCGGCCTGGAGCAAGAAAGCAGCGCCGCGGTGCTCGGCGGCGGTTCTCTGCTTGTCGTTCAGCGGGATTTCGACCGGTTCTGCCGCGGCGACGTTCGGAAAGGCAGGCAGCAACAGGGCGTCCAGCATCTGCTGCGCGACAACCTCAAACCGAGCCCCGAGTCGCGCGGCGATGGCGGAGCAGGTCTGGCTTTGGGCTACATGCTGGTCGATCACCAAGTGTCTTGGAAGTAGTAGCTCCCGCGCGAAAAGGTCCATCTGGACTTCCCGCCGCTGACGCCGGCTGTAGTCGACGACGCGGTCCATCCCGACAGGTGCTGCCTCCGAGGTTCGCGCCGGGTCGATGCTTGTTGAGGGCTCAGCCTCCTCTTCGCCATCACCCAGCTCCGCGTGCCCGACTTCGTGCGCTACCAGGAACGCCTGGTCGAAAGGTGACCCTTTGGTCTCGTGGAGGATGAGGGGAATGTCCGGGTCAAAACAGGCTCGGCCCCCATCGAGTAGTTCACTATCTGGAGCGCACTTTTCGACCCTGATGCCGAGATCATTGGCTATCCCGACAGCGAACGCGTACGGCTCCCATGGATTGCGCCCACGTTGAACTGCCTCATCGTGCAGTCGCCGAGCGTGCTGCCGACCCAGCTCTATCGGGTCCACAGCTACTCCTCGCGGAGCAGTTTCGAAATGCTTTGGTCGTCGAGGCCGGCGTCTCGCAAGACCTTCTCAAACGACACCTTCTCAGGTGCTGTTGGCTTGACGGTCGACTTCTTTGCTCGGACCGCTGAGACCATCGGAGGAAGCATGAGATACGAAAGAAGTGTCTCTGTCGATGTCTTCAGTGCCTCCGCCACCGTCGCGGCCACACGTCGAGGCAAGGTCGCTACGTCTATTCGACGTTCGCGGAACGCAACACCAACTTGCAGAGGCAGGGCAAGTAAATCGAACGCCGCCGTGAAGGTCCTAGCTGGTGCAACCTGAAGGGCTTGAAGGGACACAGTGCTCTCGCGAAGTCGCTCCATACGTGACGAAATGAGGGCTACTTCCGCGGCACTTGGCGGATCGTCGTCGTCAATCTCACGGGACAGTTCCCTGGAAAGATCGACCAACGCGATTGCGTGCTCTGGGTACTTAGCGAGGTAGCGCTGGAGGACGCCTGCGCCAGGCTCAAAGTCCATGGCGAAAGCCCTGAGGACGTCTTCTGCCGGGGTTGCGTGATTTCTGGTCATCACAACCTCCCCTTGCGCTCGAGGCGACGCCGCAGCGATGCGAAAGCCTTATCCCGATGCGTAGCAATGGTCTTCGGGGTCTTGCACAACACTTCGCTGATAGAGCTAACTGAGGGGTCGCTCGACTCGATGGGAACTTCCTGGCGCAGCATCACGACAATCCTCCTTTGGAACTCAGGCAGGTTGTCAATCGCGTCATCGAGGAGCAACCAGTAATCTTTTTCGTCGAGCGCGTCGGCGTTGAATGGGTCGTAGTCGCCCATGGCTTCGTGCACATGCTCGGGCACCTCATCATCGTTGGTGCCAAGCTCCTCGGACCGATTTTCGTGCTTCCAATGGCGGTCGCTTGCGTCGTAACGATCACTCGCGACGGCCGAGTTGAAGTTGACTTCGTAGTAGTCGAGCCGCTCGTCGTACTGCCCCCGATCGCTGAGCAGCAGGTCGACGAAGTGGTCGACAACTTCCTCCTGGATGTTCTTCTCGGTCAGAGAGCTGACGGCACCGCTCGACCTGGAGGTCGACCTCGCCAGTCGAACAACGCGGTCAAGGAGCGCCTGTGTGAGCTTGTCGCGGTGAGTGCCAGCAGGCGCGTTGCGGATGAAGTACAGCAGCGCCTCTGGCGACACAAAGCCTGGCGCGCTACTTTTCCGTGCGGCCGCGCGCGCTTCCAGCTCTTGGGGGCTGATGGCGGCTAGGTCAGCGAGTTCTGCTTCGACTACATCGCGCCGGCAATAGGGAATGCCGTCAAGCGTGTTCTTGCGGAGGGGGCGTGACACGACTATTCCTCTGTCTCGTGTGCGTGTGGCCCTTTCTGCGAGGGCTCCTCCGGAAATGTAACAGCGAGGCTGCCGCTGGCCTGACTCGCCCGGCAAGTGGCGCTGGAACTAGGCGGGGGTGGGTCGCGGTGAGGCCCAATCCGGTTCGCAGCCAAAGTTCAGGATTCAGCGAACAAAGTTCAGAAATCAAAGAACTTCGACAGCCACCACGGGTTACACCCGCTTTCGCCACCCGCCGAGCCCGCCTTCGCGAGCCGCGTCAGCAATTTCCCGGGCGTCGCATGGCGTTATTCCGGTTTTGCATGACCCCACCGACCTCGGTGGTTACAGCATGATTACATTGAATCGGACAATCCACGTCTCGGCCCGGTGTGCTTCGGCCAGCTCGCAACAGCTGACCCAAACACATCCCCATGATCGGAGCTTCCACCATGAACCAACCCGTGATGCAGGGCCTGCGCCTGAGTCTGCCCAGCTACGTGAAACACGCCCGGCTGATTGCCTGGGTGGCCGAGATTGCCGCGCTGACTGAAGCGGCGGACGTGTACTGGTGCGATGGCAGCACCGACGAATACCAGCGCCTGTGCGACCAGCTCGTGGCCGCCGGCACCTTCAAGAAGCTCAACCCCACCCTGCGCCCGGGCAGCTTCCTCGCCAACTCCGACCCGAGCGACGTGGCCCGGGTGGAAGACCGCACCTTCATCTGCTCCCAGAACAAGGACGACGCCGGCCCCACCAACAACTGGATGGCCCCGGCCGCCATGCGCGAGCTGCTGCAGACCGGCGACAACGCCCTGTTCAAGGGCTGCATGCGCGGCCGCACGCTGTACGTGGTGCCGTTCAGCATGGGCCCGCTGGGCTCGCCCATCGCCCACATCGGCGTGGAGCTGAGCGACAGCCCCTACGTGGCCGTGAACATGCGCACCATGACCCGCATGGGCCGCGCCGTGATCGAGCTGCTGGGCACCGACGGCGACTTTGTGCCCTGCGTGCACACCGTGGGCGCGCCGCTGGCCGAAGGCCAAGCCGATGTGGCCTGGCCGTGCAACCCGACCAAGTACATCGTTCACTACCCCGAAACGCGCGAAATCTGGAGCTACGGCTCGGGCTACGGCGGCAATGCGCTGCTGGGCAAGAAGTGCTTCGCGCTGCGCATCGCCTCCACCATGGGCCGCGACCAGGGCTGGCTGGCCGAGCACATGCTGGTGCTGGGCGTCGAGAACCCTGAAGGCAAGAAGTACCACGTGGCCGCCGCCTTCCCGAGCGCCTGTGGCAAGACGAACTTCGCGATGCTGATCCCGCCCCAGACCTTTGCCGGCTGGAAGATCACCACCATCGGTGACGACATCGCCTGGATCAAGCCGCATGCCGACGGCAAGCTCTACGCCATCAACCCCGAGGCGGGTTACTTCGGCGTGGCCCCCGGCACCAACACGCTGACCAACCCGAACTGCATGGCCAGCCTGCAGCGCGACGTGATCTTCACCAACGTGGCGCTGACCGACGACGGCGATGTGTGGTGGGAGGGCATGACCGACACGCCGCCCGCGCACTGCATCGACTGGCAAGGCAAGGACTGGACGCCAGAGATCGCCAAGGCGACCGGCGCCAAGGCCGCGCACCCGAACGCCCGCTTCACCGTGGCCGCCACCAACAACCCGGCGCTGGACCCGGCCTGGGACAACCCGGCCGGCGTGGCGATTGACGCCTTCATCTTCGGCGGCCGCCGCTCCACCACCGTGCCGCTGGTGACCGAGGCGCGCGACTGGACCGAAGGCGTCTACATGGCCGCCACCATGGGCAGCGAGACCACCGCCGCAGCCGCCGGCCAGCAGGGCGTGGTGCGCCGCGACCCGTTCGCGATGCTGCCCTTCATGGGCTACAACATGAGCGACTACTTCCAGCACTGGCTGGACCTGGGCGCCAAGCTCTCGGCCTCGGGCGCCAAGCTGCCGGCCATCTACTGCGTGAACTGGTTCCGCAAGGGAGCCGACGGCAAGTTCGTGTGGCCCGGCTACGGCGAAAACATGCGCGTGCTGAAGTGGATGCTGGACCGCCTGGAAGGCACCGGCGGCGGCGAAGAGCACGTGTTCGGCGTGACGCCCGGCTACAACGACCTGAACTGGGACGGCCTGGCCTTCACGCCCGCCCAGTTCGACGCGGTGACCCGCATCGACGCGGCCGAATGGCAGGCCGAACTGAAGCTGCATGACGAGCTGTTCGCGCAGCTCGCCCACCACCTGCCGGCCGCCTTGCCGGCCGTGAAGGCGCGCATCGAACAGCGCCTGGCTGGCCTCGACACGCCGGCCGCCTGAGCCCCGAGTTCCCTCTGACGTTTCAAGTGCAACAACTTTCGGGCGCCTTCGGGCGCCCGCTTTTTTTGCACCGTCCTTTGCGCCGACGGCTGCGCGCCGTCAGCGGCGGCTGAACACCAGCAGCAGCCCGCCCACCGCCAAGGCACCCAGCCCCAGCCAGACCGGCAGGTTCACATGCTCGCGCTCTTGCGCCGAGACCTCCAGCGAGCCCACCTTCAGGACCGTGGTGTCCTTCGTGTAGCTGAACCCGCCCAAGGCCAGACTGACCGCACCCCCGACGAGCAGCAGGATGGCAATGACTTTGGTGGCACCCATGGCAACCTCCGTGACTTGAGAGGCCCCCAGGTTACGGACGGCCGCCGCACGCGCCCGGTGCACAAGCGCGCACCCGGCTGTCAGACGGGGCCGACGGCGCCCCTCCCGTCAGTGCCGCCGCGTCAGGGATAAGCCTTGAGCGTGGCCGTGTTGCTGCCGCCCTGGCAGCGCGCGGCGTCGCCCGCGTCGTTGATGACGTGCTCGATGCTGCCCTTGTCCACCAGGCACACGGTGATCATGTGCTGGAAGCGCACACCCGCTGCGGTCGGCGCCTCGATGGCGCGGTCCAGCACCACCTCGGGCTTCAGGAACACGCTGTACATGCCCAGGCCCCAGGCCTGGTGGCGCGTCACGGCAGGGTCCACCCAGTACGCCGGGTGGCCGCGCCCGGTGGCGCTGCGCCACTGGGCCTGCGTGGGCGGGTCGTACGGAATCTCGGACTGGAAGAAGTAAACCCGGCCGCCATTGCCGCGCCACACCACCTGGGCCTTCTGGAAGTGCTCGACGAACAGGCCGTACATCGTCACGTCTTCGCCCTCCACCCACAGGCCGTGGTCGGACGGGTTGCTGTCCCAGCCCACGCCTTCGCCGTGGTCGGCGCGCCAGATCCAGGTGTGGTCCACCACGGTGTCGTGCGCATGGATGCGCAGCGCCGTGTGCACCCGGCCGGGCGCGGCACCGCCGACGCGGAAGAACACGTCGTGCAGCACGGTCGGGTCGGCCCGGTGGCGCTGGCGGCTGCCCGGCGGGCCCACTTCCATCAGCACGCCGGAGTCTTGTTGGCCGGCGTCCAGAAAGAGGCCCGCCACGGTGAGGCCGTCCACATCGGCTGTTTTCACCAGCGGCACGCCGGTGTCCGAGCGCAGCGTGGGGAAGCCCAGGCCCAGCACCACAGTGCCCGGGCGGGTGATGCGCAGGGTGTCGGTCAGCAGGTATTCCCCCGGCGTGAGCAGCAGGTGCTTGCCCGCGGCCAGCTGCGCGTTCATGGACGCCGCGGTGTCGCCCGGCCGGGCGATGTGAAAGCGCGAGATCGGCACCGTGCGGCCGCGCCCGGCGCCCGCTTGGGCTGACTGGGTGCCCGGCGCACCGGCCGCCCAGGACACGCCCACGCTGTCGCGCCGCAGGCCAGGCACCTGCACGGCGTAGCGGCCTTGGGCGTCGATGAAGAGGAAGGGCTTCTCACGCACCAGCGGCGTGGTGGCGACCTTGGTGTAGCGCGCCCCCGGCGTGGGGAACTCGCCCTCGGGCGGGCGGGGCACGCCCACGAACACCATGTTCCAGTTGGAGCCCGTCCAGCTGCCCCAGGCGCTGTTGCGCGACAGCCATTGCTGCTGCGTGGCGGAGTTGACCTGCCCGTCCACCAGCACATCCGAGAACCAGCCACCGCTGGCCCAGCCGTTGTTCTGGTTGAGCCGGATGTTGCCGCGCACGTGCATGCGCCGGAACGGAATGGCCTGCGACACCGCCCACTGCAGCGTGTTGTTGCCGATGCCCAGCGTGGGTGTGACCGAGAAGTTCTCGGCGCCGCGCCAGAAGTTCTGCGTGGCGTTGTCGTTGTCCAGCAGCGCGGTGGAGCGCAGGTCGCCGATCACGTGCACGTCGTCCGGGTGCGCGCCCAGGCCCAGCACCTGGGTGAAGAAGCCCACTGGAAGGCGCAAGTCGCGGTAGGTGCCGGGCTTGAGCAGGATGGCGTCGCGCCGCGGCCCGAAGTGGTTGGGCTGCTGGGCCTCGTAGATGGCGTCGATGCGCTGCTGCAGGCCGGGCGTGGCGGGGTCCACCACGTGCACGTGGGGCCCGAAATCGGGCGCCGGGGCGGCGGGCGCAGCCTGGGCGCCGGTGCCGCTCAGCGCGGCCAGAGCCACCCCGGCGGCCAGGGTGGGAAGGCGCCGCCCGGCACCGGGCCGGCGCGGGCTTGCTGCAGGGCTTCGCATGTCTCGTCCTTGTCTCGTTCTTGCTTCGTTCTTGGGGCCGCTCTTGAGGGCCGCCCAAGGCAGCGCATCGTTTGGCAACTTAAATTGGAATCGGTTCCAATTCGCGGATTGGATCACGCCTGAGCGATTTGGCGGCCCCGGGTTAGTCCGGCGGCCGGCCTTCAGAAGCTGGAGCCGGGCTGGGTCAGGAAGACCCGTTCCTCGTCCGTGGAGGCGCGCCCCAGGATGGCGTTGCGGTGCGGATAGCGGCCGAAGCGTTCGACGATGGCGCGGTGCTGCCGCCCGGACTTCTGCGTGGCGGCGCTGGCCCGCTCGGCCATCAACGGCGCGCCCAGCGCGTGGATGGCGGCCGACTCGCTGTGCATGTAGGGCAGATAGAAGAAGGCGCGCTGGGCTTCCGGCAGCGCCAGGTCGGCCCCGGCGGCCACGGCCTCCTGGGCCAGGGCCAGGGCGAGCGGGTCGGCCGCAAACGCCGCCGGCGTGCCGCGGTGGATGTTGCGAGAGAACTGGTCCAGCACGATCACCTCGGCCAGCCGGCCGGCGGGCGTCGCGCGCCAGGCCAGCAGTTCGCAGCGGCAGGCCTGCGCGTGCAGCGGGCCGAAGCGGGTGTGGATGGCGGCGTCCAGCGCCGGGTCCACCTTCCACCACTGGGCGGGCTGCAGTTCTCGAAACCAGAAGTCCAACACGGCGTCTTGCATGGCGGCCACGATAGCGCGGCCCGCGCGCGCCGCCCGCGTGCCTGTCGGCCGGCTTGCAAAGTCGTGTGAAGCGCCGGCAACCACCTGAAACGGATGGGGTTTCCCCGAAGGAGGCCCGCTAGAATTGTCATCAGTCCGAAACAACGGGCCTGCGCTTGCAGGCCCGTTCTTTTTTTGCCCATGTCCACCCCCGTTCGCCGCCTGCCGCACATTGACGCCTTGAAGGCCATCGCCGCTCAGGTCATCGTGCTGCACCACCTCGTCAGCTACGGCCCCATCGCCCGTGCCGCGCACGAGGTGATGCCGTGGCTCGCCGGCGCGCTGCACCAGTACGGCCGCATGGCGGTGCAGGTGTTCCTGGTGGTGGGCGGCTACCTGAGCGCGCGCGGCCTGTCACCGCGCGGCAAGGCGCTGCAAGTGGGCGTGCCCGAGCTGCTGTGGCGCCGCTACCTGCGGCTGACGCTGCCCTTCCTGGCCGCTGTGGGCCTGACGCTGGGCGCCAGCAGCCTGGTGGCCGCCAGCTGGCCCGAGCTGGTGCCCGGCGAGGTGACGGCCGGCCAGCTGCTGGCCCACGCGCTGCTGCTGCACGATGTGCTGGGCTTCGAGGCCCTGACCGTGGGCGCCTGGTACGTGGCCATCGACCTGCAACTGTTCGCGCTACTGGTGGGCCTGCTGTGGGTGGCCCGCAGCGGCTGGCGGCACCCCAGCCGCCTGGTCGTGGGCCCGGTGCTGGTGGCTGGCGGTGTGCTGGCCTCGGCCTTCGTGTTCAACCGCCAGCCGTCGCTGGACGCCTGGGGCCTGTACTTCTTCGTCTCGTACGGCCTGGGCGCCCTGGTGCACTGGCTGGGCCTGTGGACGCACCGCCGCCTGGGCCTCGTGGCCCTCGCGCTGGCCATGGGCACGGCGCTGGCGCTGGACTGGCGCGACCGCCTGGCGCTGGCGCTGCTCACCGCGCTGGCGCTGGCCTGGGCGCAGCAGCGCCACAGCGCGGGCCTGCCGCTGGTGTCGGCCCGCTGGGCCGAGCGCCTGGCCCGCGCGGCGACGCCGTCGTACGCCTTGTTCCTGCTGCACTTCCCGGTGCTGTTGATCACCAACGGGCTGCTGGCCCACGGCCAGTCGCAGGGCTGGGCGCCCACGGCCACCGCCGGTGCCGTGGCCTTGCTGGCCACCTGGGCCCTGGCCAATGTGCTGGCCCGCCCCTTCCACCGCTGGGTGGAAGCCCCCGCCGCTCGCTGGGACCCGCTGGCCTGGCTGCCGCGCCTGCGCACGGCCTGAGGCCGCCGGGGCGGCCCCGCCCACACTGCGTGCTAAGGTCGCGCGCCGCCCGCGCTGTTGCCACTGACCCGGGCGCCCCACCCGCCCGATGAGCCCCCTGTCTTCTTTCGCCCCCGACACGCCCGAGACGCTGCAAGACAAAGCCTCTCGCATCCTCGTCTGGATCAGCACCGGCATGGGTGCCTTCACGCTGCTGGTGGGCCTGCTGATGGCCCACCGCGTGGGCGTGGCGCCCTGGGACAGCCAGCGGGTCACTTCAGGCGTGGCCCTGCTGGGGCTGGGCCTGGTGGCCGAACTGCTGCGCCGCCGGCAGTTCCAGCGCTCCGCCGCCACCGTGGTGCTGGCCGGCAGTTTGATGGTGGTGGTGGCCAACGCCGCGCAAAGCGGCCTGGGTGTGCACACGCTGGCTCTGGCGGCCGGGCCGCTGCTGGTGGCCGTGGCCGGCGGTGTGGCGGGCAACGTGGCTGCCTGCGCGCTGGCCGTGCTGCACCTGCTGGCCGTGTTCGGCATGGGGGTGCTGGAGGTGCACGGCGTCATCCCGGGCCAGACCGCGGCGCTGCAACCCACACTGGAAGGCCGGCTCAGCGCCCACCTGCTGCTGACCGTGGGCGGCCTGGCCTCGGCCCTGCTGCTCAACCGCATCCTGGGCACCGCGCTGCGCCGCGCGATTGGCGAAGAAGCCCGGCTGGCCCGGCTGGTGCGCGTGTCGCACAACTGGGCCTGGGAGTGCAATGCGCAGTTCCAGGCCGTGTCGCTGTCGGATGAATTCGAGGCCCTCTCCGGCCACAAGCGCGAAGACTTCCTGCGCATGGGCCAGCCCGGCGGCGCCCTGCTGGTGAAAGACGCGGAATACCAGGCGTTGATGGACGACATCCGCGCGCTGCGCCCCTACCGGGACCGTGTCAACGGCTTTCGTGTCCCGGATGGCCGGCTGCTGTGGACGCTGAGCTCGGGCGAGCCGGTGTTCGACGCCCAGGGCCGGCACACCGGCTGGCGCGGCGTGAGCCACAACATCACCGGCGAACGGTTGGCCCTGCAGCAGCACCAGCGCACCGCCTCGCTGCTGGACCGCGTGCTGCGCGCCAGCCCCGACGCCATCTGCGTGGCCCACACCGGCGACGACCGCGTGCGCTTTGCCAACTCCGGCTTCTGTGACCTGGTGGCCCGCCCGCGCGAGGAACTGCTGGGCCGCTCGGGCCTGGAGCTGGGCCTGTGGCCCGACGACACCGAGCCCCGCCGCCTGCGCGAGGCGCTCAGCCAATCAGGCCTGGTGCGCGACTTCCGCACCTCCATCCTCGTGCACGGGCAGTGGCGCGAACTGCTGCTGTCCGCCGCCTTGATGGACTGGGACGGCGAGCCCGCCGTGATGCTGATCGGCCGCGACATCACCGACCGCGAGCGCGACCGCATCGAGGCCGAAGCCATCCTCGACCACGCCAGCGTGGGCCTGGCCATGACCCGGGGCGACCGCTTCGAGCGCAGCAACCGCCACTGGCAAGACATCTTCGGCGGCACGCAGCCGCAGCTGGCGCCCGGGCAGCCGCGCCTGCCCAGCGCCAGCGAAGTGGCCGAGGCGGCCCAGGCCTTCGAGCGCGATTTCATGCGCCCCGACGGCCAGCGCCTGACCGTGCAATTCAACGCACGCGGCCTGCCCGCCACGCTGGCCGGCGCCCACGACGCTGCCACGCTGTGGCTGGCCGAGGACGTGACCGAACGCCGCCGCCAGGAGCGCGAACTCCAGGCCGCCAAGCTGCAAGCCGAAAGCGCCAGCCACGCCAAGAGCGCCTTCCTGGCCACCATGAGCCACGAGATCCGCACGCCGCTGAACGGCGTGCTGGGCCTGGCGCGGCTGCTGCAACAGTCCGACCCGCACGACACCCACCGCACCAAGTACCTGGCCCACCTCGTCAGCGCGGCCGAGTCGCTCAACGAGATCGTCTCCAACGTGCTGGACCTCTCCAAGATCGAGGCCGGCCACCTGGAGCTGGAGCAGATCGAGTTCGACCTGCACGCCCTCGCCCAGGCCAGCTTCGAGGGCTGCGCCGCGCTGGGCCGCGAGCGCGGGCTGGACATGCAGCTGGAGATCGCGCCCGACCTGCCCCGCCTCGTGATGGGCGACCCGCTGCGGGTGCGGCAGATCATGGCCAACTTCCTGGTCAACGCGCTCAAGTTCACCGAGCGCGGCCACATCCGGCTCAAGCTCAGCCCGGCCGAGCCCGGCCGCGTGCGCATCGTGGTGCAAGACAGCGGCATCGGCGTGCCGGTGGACCAGCAATCGCGCCTGTTCCTGCCCTTTGCCCAGGCCGACGACTCCACCACCCGCCGCTTCGGCGGCACGGGGCTGGGCTTGTCCATCTGCCGCGAACTGGCCAGCCGCATGCAAGGCCGCGTGGGCGTGCACAGCGACGGCCACAGCGGCTCCAGCTTCTGGGCCGAACTGGCCCTGCCCACCGGGCTCACGGCCGACGACACCGCCGCCCGCCGCCGCATCCCGCTGGCCCCGCGCTACCCGCTGGCCGGCCAGCGCCTGCTGGTGGCCGAAGACAACCCGGTCAACCGCCTCATCATCACCGCGCTGCTGCAACGCCTGGGCGCCGAAGTGCTGGAAGCCGAAGACGGCGAACAGGCCGTCAGCCTGGCCCGCGAGCAAGCCGACCGCCTGGACGGCGTGCTGATGGACCTGCACATGCCCAAGATCGACGGCCTGCAGGCCACCCAGCTGCTGCGCGCCGAGGCCACCACCGCCCACCTCCCCATCCACGCCTTCACCGCCGCGGTGCTCGACCAGGAACGCCAGGCCGCACTGGCCGCCGGCATGAACGGCTTCATCGCGAAGCCGGTGGCGGAGGACGAGGTGATCCGGGTGTTGGGACGGCGCTGACGCTGGGGCGCCGGCGGCCCCGCATCACGCCGCACCGCGCTCCTGCGACTGCGATTCGTGCATGCGCTTCATGTCCGCCAGCGTCTTGCCGGGTTCGTCGCGGAAGGTGTCGTCCAGCACCTGCAGCGTCTCCACCCGGTCCACGCGGAAGCTGCGGAAGTCGCCGCGCAGTTCGCACCAGGCGGCCAGCGTCCAGACCGGGCCCCAGAACAGGCAGGCCAGCGGGCGCACGGTGCGCTCGCTCTTCACGCCGCCCAGGTCCAGGTAGCCCACACGCAGCTTGCGGCGGGCCTCGGTGGCCTCGCGCATGGCGGTGAGGTGGGCGCTGGTGGCCGCGTCGAGCGCGGGCAGGGGCGCGTAGAGCGCCAGGCTCTCGGCGGCCGCCCGGGCATCCAGCGGCAGCACGGCCAGGATCTTGGACAGCGCGTTTTCAGCCTCGCGCGCCAGCGCGGCGTCCAGCCGTGACTCGGCCAGCCGGACCGCGGCCACCAGGGCCTGCGCTTCCTGCTTGCTGAACATCAGCGGCGGTAGGTCGAACCCCATGCGCATGCGGTAGCCCACGCCGGCTTCGCCCTCGATGGGCACGCCTTGCTGGGCCAGGGCGGCGATGTCGCGGTACACGGTGCGCATCGACACCTCCAGCCGCTGGGCGAGGTAGTCGGCCGTGGTCAGGCGGCGGCCGCGGATGAGTTGGACGATCTGGAACAGGCGGTCGGCGCGGCGCATGCGCGCATTGTGGCGGCCCTGGCACGCGGCTTGCGATGCCTGAAGCGTCTGACCTTGCAGTTTCACGTCATGGCCCTCATCGCATCGCGCTCCAGCGGCACCACCGTCACCGATCTCGTCACCCTGGGCCCCGTGCAGGCGCCCCGCCACGGCCTGCTGGGCGGCGGCTGGGGGGTGGGCGTGGCCTGCTCGGCCCGGCCCGCGGCCGAACGCCACGACCGCTTGCACAAGCGCCGCGCCACCGCGCCCCAGGCTGGGGCCGGCGTGCACCAGCCCTGACGCTGGCCGCCGCGCAGACGTTGAGTTAAAACCGCGGCATGCGCCGCACCGCCCCGCCCTGCCTCACCCGCCGCCAGAGTCTGGCCGCCGGGGTGGCTGGCGTGACCGGCGTGTGGTGGCCGGCCGCCCCCGCCCAAACCGAAACGCCGGGGGTGCTGACGGCCGATGTGATCGACATCCCGCCCTGGGGCCGACGCGGGCCGGACGGCGCCCCAGCGGGCGTGTACGCCGACCTGATGCGCCTGCTGGCCGAGCGCAGCCACTGCGCGATGCAGCTGCGGGTGGTGCCCATCCTGCGCTCCATCGTGGACGTGGGGCACAACGACAGCCAGCTCACGATGATGCTGGACCGCAAGGACATGAACGACGCGGGCCTGCTGATCGGCACGGTCACGCAGCTGCCGGTGCAGCTGTGGCTGCCGGCCGGCTCGACGGTGCGGCAGCTGGAACAGCTGCGCGGTCGCACGGTGGCGGTGCTGCGCGGCCCGACCTACCACGAGGGCGTGCAGAACGACACCCGCATCCAGAAGTACCCGGTGAGCTCGCCGCGCCAGCAACTCGAGATGCTGCGCACCGGCCGGGTGGACGCTGCGCTGGGCGTGGAGCAGAACTTCCAGGTGGCCGCCCGCGCGTTGCGGCTGGGGCCCGATCACTTCGCACCGCCGCTGGTGCTGGGCAGCCGCGACGTGCGGCTGTGGCTCACGCCGGCCTTGGCCCAGCACCCGTGCCGGGAACGGATCGCTCAGGCGCTGCAATCATTGCGGGCCGACGGCAGCATTGCGCGGCGCATGGCGGAGGCCACGGCCGACTGAGGCGGACCTGGGCCGACCTGCGCCGCCTGATGCCGGCGCGGGCCTCAGCCCATCGCCGTGCACAACTCCACCAGCGTGCCGTCGGGGCAGCGCACGTAGGCCACGGTCTGGCCCCAGGGCTTGGTGAGCGGGGCGGCCAGCGGTCGGGCGCCTGCGGCCACCGCACGCTCGAAGGCGGCCGGCACGTCCGCCACGGTGAAGCCGATCTCCATGCCCAGTGGCTGGGGGCTGGCGTCGGCGGGCACGTAGTCGTGCTGCACGCTGTCGCGGGCGGTGGTGTGGTCCACAAAGGCCAGCGTGGTGGTGCCGGCGCCGGTGTCCAGCTCACCGTAGGCGCCGCCTTCGGCCAGGAAGCGGGTTTTCAGGCCGAAGGCGCGATCGAAGAACGCAAGCGACGCAGCCACATCGGCCACGTAGACGAGGGTGTAGGCAAAGCGCATGGGGGGCTCCCGGAAGGAAAGCCCGCATGCTGCGCCGGGTCGCCTGTCAGAGCCTGTCAGCAGGGCTGGAGACAATCACGGCATGCAAGCGTTTCTCATTGCCACCGGTCTGGTGGCCCTCGCCGAAATTGGCGACAAGACCCAACTTCTGGCCTTCATGCTCGCGGCGCGTTTTCAGCGACCGGTGCCCATCATCCTGGGCATTTTTGTGGCCACGGTGTTCAACCATGCGGCCGCCGGCGCGCTGGGCACCTGGCTGACCAGCTTCATCGGCCCCGACGCGCTGCGCTGGGGCCTGGGCGTGAGCTTCATCGCCATGGCCGGCTGGATGCTGATTCCCGACAAGCTCGACGACGACGACACGCCCAAGCCCGGCCACGGCGTGTTCGTGACCACGGTGATCGCGTTCTTCCTGGCCGAGATGGGCGACAAGACGCAGATCGCCACCGTGGCCCTGGCCGCCCGCTTCCCGGCGGACTTTGTCGGCGTGGTGGCCGGCACCACCTTCGGCATGATGCTGGCCAACGTGCCCGCCGTGCTGGTGGGCGGCAAGCTGGCGCAGAAGCTGCCGGTGAAGCTGGTGCACACCGTGGCCGCGGTGATCTTCGCGGTGCTGGGCGTGCTGACGCTGGTGGCCGGCGGACAGCTACTCGGCTAACACCTGCCGAACGGCGCGCTCCCACTGCGCCATGCGGGCCCCCGCTTCGTCGCGCGACATGCGCGGCTCAAAGGCCCGGTCCAGCTGCCAGATCGACGCCACCTCGCCGGTCGAGGCCCACAGCCCCGCGCCCAGGCCGGCCAGCAGCGCCGCGCCGAGCGCCGTGGTTTCAATGACGCGCGGGCGCAGCACCGGCAGGCCCAACAGGTCGGCCTGAAACTGCATCAGCAAATCGTTGGCGCAGGCGCCACCGTCCACGCGCAGCTCCTGCAACTGCGCCACGCCCGCACCGCGCGCCGCGGCGGCGGCCACATCGGCGTTCATGGCCGCCAGCACTGCCGCGCTCTGGAAGGCGATGCTTTCCAACGCCGCCCGCGCGATGTGGGCCTGCGAGGTGCCCCGCGTCAGCCCCAGCAGCGCGCCGCGCGCATCGGGCCGCCAGTAAGGCGCGCCCAGTCCGGCAAACGCCGGCACGAACATCACGCCACCCGCATCGGGCACGCTGGCCGCCAGCGCCTGCACCTCGTGGCTGGCGCCGATGGCGTGCAGCCCGTCGCGCAGCCACTGCACCACCGCCCCGCCCACGAACACGCTGCCCTCCAGCGCGTACTGCGGCGTGGCGCCCACCTGCGCAGCCCGCGTGGTCAGCAGCCCCTGCGTGGACGCCTGCGGCTGGTCGCCGGTGTGCATCAGCAAAAAGCAGCCGGTGCCGTAGGTGTTCTTGGCCTGGCCGGGCGCCAGGGCCGCCTGGCCGAACAGCGCGGCTTGCTGGTCGCCCGCGATGCCGGCAATCGGGATGCCGAACTCGGCGGCCTGCCCGAACACGCCGGCCGACGGGCGCACCTCGGGCATCAGGGCGCGCGGGATGTCGAACGCGGCCAGCAGCTCGTCGCTCCAGTCGCCGCGGTGGATGTCGAACAGCAGCGTGCGCGAAGCGTTGCTGGGGTCGGTGGCGTGCACGCGGCCGTCGGTCAGTTTCCACAGCAGCCAGCTGTCGATGGTGCCGAACGCCAGCTCGCCCCGCACGGCCCGCTCGCGGGCGCCGGGCAGGTGGTCCAGCAGCCAGCGCAGCTTGGTGGCCGAGAAGTACGGGTCCAGCACCAGGCCGGTCAACTCGCGGATGCGCGGCTCCAGGCCCTGGGCCTTCATCTGCTCGCACAGCGGCGCGGTGCGGCGGTCTTGCCACACCAGCGCGCGGTGCAGCGGCTCGCCGGTGCGGCGGTCCCACAGCACCACGGTTTCGCGCTGGTTCGTGATGCCAATGGCCGCCGGCTTCACGCCCGCCTTCGCCAGCGCCTCACGCGCGCAGGCCACCTGGTGCTCCCAGATCTGCTGGGCGTCGTGCTCCACCCACCCCGGCTGCGGAAAGTGCTGCGGCAGCTCACGCTGCGCCACGGCCAGCAGGCGGCCGGTGCGGTCGAACACCAGCGCGCGTGAACTGGAGGTGCCCTGGTCCAGAGCTAGCAAGGCCGTCATCGCCATCCCTTAGAGTCGATCTATGGACGATTTTGACGTCGTGGTGGTAGGGGGCGGCATCAATGGCACGGGCCTGGCGCGAGACCTCGCCGGGCGCGGCTGGCGCGTGCTTCTGGCCGAGGCGCAAGACCTGGCCCAACATACCTCGTCCAGCTCCACCAAGCTCGTGCACGGCGGGCTGCGCTACCTGGAAACCTACGAGTTCTCGCTGGTGGCCAAGGCGCTGCGCGAGCGCGAGGTGCTGCTGCGCAGCGCACCCCACCTGATCCAGCCGCTGCGCTTCGTGCTGCCCCACGCGCCGCACCTGCGCCCGGCCTGGATGATCCGGCTGGGTCTGTTCCTGTACGACCACCTCGCCCGCCGCGAGTTGCTGCCCGGCTCGCACGGCCTGCGCCTGGCCGGCAGCATCTACGGCGAGCCGCTGCGGCCGGAGTTCACGCGCGGCTTCGTGTACTCCGACGGCTGGGTGGACGACGCCCGGCTGGTGGTGGCCAACGCGCAATGCGCGCAGGCCCACGGCGCCGCAGTGCTGACGCGCTGCGCCGTGACCCAGGCCACGCGCAGCGCCCACCACTGGACGGTGACGCTGCAAACCGGCCGCACGGTGCAGGCCCGCGCCCTCGTCAACGCCGCCGGGCCCTGGGCCGAGCGCTTTCTGCGAGACCGCACGCAAGGCCAGGGCGGCCAGGCGCTGCCGGCGCGCGGGCTGCGGCTGGTGAAGGGCAGCCACATCGTGGTGGACCAGCGCTTCACGCACGACCACGCCTACATCTTCCAGAACCCCGACGGCCGCATCGTCTTCGCCATCCCCTACCAGGAGCGGTTCACGCTGATCGGCACCACCGACGTGGAACTGCCCGAGCACGAGCTGCCGCCGGCCCGGGCGCTGATCGACGCGGCCGAGATCGCCTACCTGTGCGATCAGGCCAGCCGCTACCTGGCCCGCCCGGTGACGCCGGCCGACGTGCGCTGGACCTACGCCGGCGTGCGCCCGCTGCTGGACGAAGGCGGCTCGGCCTCGTCCGTGACGCGCGACTACCTGCTGGAGACCGACACCGCCGGCGGCGCGCCGCTGCTGAACGTGTGGGGCGGCAAGCTCACCACCTACCGCAAGCTGGCCGAAGACGGCGCCAGCCAGGTGGGCCAGCTGCTGGGCGAGGCCCGCCGGCCGTGGACGGCCAGCGCGCTCCTGCCCGGCGGCGACCTGGGCCCGCATGGGGTGGACATCGACGCTTTCACCGCCGCCTTGCAAGCCCGCCACCCCGACCGGCCGGCCACCACCGTGCGCCGCCTGGCGCGTGCCTACGGCAGCCGCGCGGCAGACCTGCTGGCCGCGCCGCCCGGCGCCGAGGTGGCCCCGGGCCTGCATGAGTCCGAACTGCGCCACTTGGTGGACCACGAATGGGCCCGCAGCGCCGACGACGTGCTGTGGCGCCGCAGCAAGCTGGGCCTGCACTTCACGGCCGCGCAGCAGGCGGCCGTGGCCGGGTGGTTTCAGGCCGGCTGAGCGGGTTCACCACGCCAGCTTGAAGCCCAGCGTCACGAGCCGGGCCCGGCCGGCGCCCAGGCGCTGGCCCAGCGAGCCATCCAGGAACGCACGCTGCGGCACGGCCGCGAAGCGCAGGGCCGCGTTCACCCAGGGCTGGCCCCGGTCGTCGCCGAACACCTCGGCCATGGGCTGCCAGCGCCCGTCCTCGCCCAGGCCATGGTGCTCCGCGGCCAGGGCCCAGACCGTGCTGCCGCTGCGGCGCATCTCATCACGCTGGTGGCCCAGATTGGCGTGCAGGTCCCAATGCGGTGCGAGCGGGGCCGTCCAGGCCAAGGTCAGGCCCGCCCCGCTGCGGCGCCAACCGGCCGCCACGTGGCGGTGGGCCAGCGTCCAGGCCAGCGTGAGTTGGGCGTCGCCCACAGCCACCAGCTGGGTCTTGCCCACCAGCGCGAACTCGCTGGGATCGATCGCCTGAAACGCCACCTCGGTGCCCACGACCAGCCCACAACCCAGCTGAAGGCTGCTCTGGCTGAGCCCGCCCTCCGCCTGCTGCCAACGGCTGCGCACGCCTTCCACCTCGCAGTGGCGCACTTCAATGACACCAGCGTCCTCGGTTTGCAGCGGACGGCCCGCCTGCGCGGCCACAGCCACCCAGCCTGTCAGGGCCATCAGCAGGGGGTCACGAAGGCGAGGCATCACAGTCGGCAAGCCTAGCCGCTGCGGATGACGAATCGCCTGGGAGATGATGACGGCCATGCTGATCGGTGTGCTGTTTGCCCTGGCCGCGGGCTTGATGTGGGGGTTGGTGTTCGTGGCGCCAGTCATGTTGCCGGGCTATGCGCCCGCGTTGCTGACGGTGGGCCGTTACTTGGCCTTCGGCCTGATTGCGTTGCCCCTGGCGCTGTTGCTGGACCGCCGGGCGCTGCGCGAGTTGCAGGCCGCCGACTGGTGGGAAGCCGCGCGGCTGAGCGCGATCGGCAACTTTGCCTACTACCTGTGCCTGTCGGCCGCCATCCAGCGCGCCGGCGCCCCGCTGCCCACCATGATCATCGGCACGTTGCCGGTGGTGATTGCGGTGTGCGCCAACCACCGCAACCGGGTGCGCGACGGCCACCTGCCCTGGCTGAAGCTGCTGCCGTCGCTGGGCTTGATCGCCACCGGCCTGGCGCTGGTGAACCGGGACGAGCTGGCCCTGCTGCGCGCCACCGCCGGCGACCCGCGCCGCTACGCCGAGGGGGCCGCGCTGGCCGTGGCCGCCGTGGCCTGCTGGACCTGGTACCCCATCAAGAACGCCGACTGGCTGCGCGCGCACTGCGGCGCGGACGGCGCGGCCAAGTCGCCACGGGCCTGGGCCACGGCACAAGGGCTGGTGACGCTGCCCATGGCCGTGATCGGCGCGGCGGGGCTGGGGCTGCTGGACCTGGCCGCACCGGGCACCCTCATCCCGACCGGCTTCACGCGGCCGCTGGGCGACACGCCGGGGGCCTATGTGGGCCTGATGGCGGCGGTGGGCCTGTTCGCGTCCTGGCTGGGCACGCTGTGCTGGAACGAGGCCAGCCAGCGGCTGCCCACGTCTTTGTCCGGCCAGCTCATCGTGTTCGAGACGCTGGCGGCGCTGGCCTATGCGTTTGCGTGGAACCACCGCACCCCGCCGCTGGCGACGGTGCTGGGGGTGGGCTTGTTGCTGGCCGGGGTGGTGTGGGCGCTGCGGATCAAGCCGGTGCGAACACACTGATCACCCGCTGGCCGTCAAAGCCGTCGGCCTCGCCCTTGCGCACATGGCCACGGGCGTGGCTGACGATGCGGGTGTCGCCCAGCCGGTAGTCGTGCCGGCAGTGCAGGTGGCCGTGCAACCACAGCTGGGCGTGGGGCAGCAGGTCTTCGTCGTTGTTGCAGAAGCTGGCCGTGCCGGGCTGGCGGCCGTAGCGCGGGTCGGCACTCTTGAGGCTGGGGGCGAAGTGGGTGATGGCCACCGTGGCCTCCCACTCGCCGGTGCGGGCCAGTTCACCGGCCAGCCAGGCGCGCTGTTCCAGCGCCAGCGCACGCACCGCGTCCACGCCGAACACCTCGCCGTGGCGGGTGGACTGCATGACCTTCTGGAAATACCCGCCGGCGCGCATCGCCCGCTCGCGGCCGCTCGCGCCGAAGGCCTCGAAATCGCACCAGCGGGTGCAGCCCACGAAGCGCACGCGCCGGCCGTCAGCGCCGGTCAGCACCAGCGATTCGTCGTCCAGCAGCCGCAGGCCCAGGGCCGACACATGGGCCCGCAGCGCCTCGCGCGCCTCGTCCACATCCCGGCGGTCGAACTCGTGATTGCCCGGCACCACCAGCACCGGCACCGGCCAGTCACGGAACAGCGCGAAGCTGCGCCAGGTGGTGTCGATGTCGCCTGCGAGCACGAGCACCTCCGCCCCGGGCGCCGGTACCGGGACGTAGGACTCGGTCTCCAGATGGAGGTCGGACAGCAGTTGCAGCTTCACGATGAACGCACCGGGGGCCGTGACGCCGGCCGGGCCGGTGCAGCCGGACTCAATTGCTGCCGTGGCACTGCTTGTACTTGCGGCCGCTGCCGCAGGGGCAGGGGTCGTTGCGGCCGACCTTGGGCGTGTCGCGCCGGATGGTTTCCACGCGGTAGCGCTCGGCCTGCGTCAGGTCAGCCAGGTCGGCCACCGTCACCACCAGCTCCTCGATGGCGTCGTCCAGGTCCTTGAGCGGGTGCTCACGGTTCAGCGTCTCGACGACTTCCTTCTCGTCCGGAGTCTCGGCGGGCAGATGGCGGTACAGGCGGGCCATGGCCTTGGCCACGTCGTCGTTGGGCATGTCGGCCAACTCGGGGAAGCACAGCGCGGCGTGCTGGAAGCCCGCCACCCAGGGCATCAGGGCACGCGAGATCGGGCCCAGCGCGTCGTAGCTGGCGCGGGCGGCACGCTCGTCGTCCGACGCGTCTTCGGGCAGCGGCTCGGGGGCTTGCTCTTCGTCGACGTCCAGGATGACGGGGTCGAACCAGCCGTCTTCTGCGAGGCTGCGGTTCAGCGCGGCGTGGCGGCGTTCCACCAGCTGGGTCAGCTGGTCCAGCCAGGCGGCGTCCACGGTTTCAGGCAGCAGGCCGCCGTCGTAGTCAAAGATGTTGGGCAGCCATTCGTCCACCTCGATCAGGCGGGGCTGCACGATGACACCGCACAGGTAGCCGTCCAGCATGGACGCGTCCAGCGGTTGCAGCGGCGCGGGCGTGGCGGCGAGGAGTTCATCGAGTTCGGCGAACTCGGCGTCGGTCAGGTCTTGGGTGCTCATGCGCTGGATTGTCGCGGCACCGGCCCGGCCGGGCCAGCGCCACGGAGCGACGGCCAGCCGCAAGGCCAAGCCCCCTGAGGTTTGGGGGCCGGCGCGCCGCGGCAGCAGCGAGGCCGGGGCTAAGCTGGCGGCGCCATGCCTGCCGCTGCCCCCGCCCCCGTCTTCAGCCCCGCCGCGCTGGCGCGCTGCATTCCATTTGCCGTGTTCATGGCCCTCTTGGCGCTGCGCGGCTATCTGCCGGCCGCGTGGGGGCTGGACGCCCGCTGGGTGTACGGCGCACAGACGCTCATCGTCGCCGGCCTGCTGGCCCGGTACTGGCGTGACTACGGCGAACTCACGCGTCAGAACTGGCCCGAGGCCCGCGAGGCCGGCGAGGCCGTGCTGGTGGGCATTGCGGTGTTCGCGCTGTGGGTGCACCTGGACGCCCCGTGGATGCAGCTGGGCAGCCCCACCGCCAGCTTCGTGCCGCTGGACGCCGACGGCCGGCTGATCTGGCCGCTGATCGCGCTGCGCATCGCGGGCGCGGCCCTGGTGGTGCCGGTGATGGAAGAACTGTTCTGGCGCAGCTTTTTGATGCGCTGGGTGCAGCACCCGGGCTTCGAGCGCGTGGACCCGCAGCGCGTGGGGCTGCGGGCGCTGGTGGCATCCACCTTCGTGTTCACGCTGGCCCACACCTTGTGGCTGGCCGCGGTGATCGCCGGGCTGGCCTACGCGCTGCTGTACCGGCGCAGCGGCAAGCTCTGGACGGCCGTCATCGCGCACGCCGTCACCAACGGCCTGCTGGGCGTGTGGGTCACGGCAACGGGGCGGTGGGAGTTTTGGTGACCGCCGCGGGCGCGGCGTGGGCGCCGCCTCGGCGCTGACCCAGGCCGGGCCGCTCCAGGTCGCGGAAGGCCTCGAAGATCCACGAGCGCAGGCCGATCACCACGCTGTAGGGCCGCTTCTCGGACGGCGGCAGCTTTTGGTCCAGCAGGTGCTGGCGGGCGAAGTCGTCCGCCGCACGCTGCAGCCGCTCGGCCAGTTCACGCGCATGGGCCGTGCCGAACTCGCCGTGCACCAGCGTCAGCAGTTCGCCATCTCCGTCAAAGCCACCGGCAAAGAAGTCGGCCATCACCCGCTCGCGGAAGAACTGCATCACCGGGCCCTGCGGGCGCCAGCGCAGCGTCTTGGCCACCTTGAGCTTGTAGCGGTTGTGCGGCCGCAGCTCGATCACGCCCAGCCGGTCCAACTGCGCCAGCGCCGCGACAGCGTCCGCTTCGCTGATGCGGTAGCGCGCCAGCACGTCTTCAATCGCCCAGTGGCTCAGGCAGCAAATGGCCACCAGCAGCAGCACCGGCGACGCCACCACCGCCCGCTCCTGCTCCAGGCTCAGCTCGCGCAGCGTGGGCGCCTGCGCCACCAGCCGGCCGGCCAGCTCGGCGAACTCCAGCTTCAGCACCCGGCAGATTTCATCCACGCGGGACAGCGGCATCTCACCACCCGGCGCCAGCATGCGCTTGACGCTGCTCTCCGACAGCGCCAGCGCCTCGGCCAGCTCGGCATAGCTCAGGCCCTGGGTTTTCAGCTCGGCCTTGATCAGGGCCACGAGAGATTGCGTGCTCGACATGAGGCGCGACGGTAGCGCATGGCGCTACCCGCCGGCGCAAGCGCTGCGGCGGCCGGGGAAAAACCACGCCGCCCGGCACGGGGCTGGACACAGTCGCGGCCGTTCCTGACCCTCCGCTACCCCCATGCTCAACCGACGCCACCTGCTGTGCTGCGGCGCTGCTGCCGGGCTGTTCACCGCGCTGACGGCCTCCGCTTCCCCCTCGCTCTCCGCCCTCTCGCCCGGGCGCGCCACCCGCCATGCCCCCTGGCCGCCCGAGGTGCAAGCCCTGCTCGACCGCTGCTGGGCCGACCTGGACGCCACCCAGCTGTGGGACGTGCACACCCACCTGCTCGGCACCGGCGACTCGGGCTCCGGCTGCACCGTGAACGCCACGCTGGACCAGTGGTGGCACCCCGTGGAAATGCTGCGCAAGCGCTTCATCCTGAAGGCTGCGCACGTGGCGCCCGATGCGCCCAGCGTGGACCTCGCCTACGTGGCCCGGCTGCGCGCCCTGGCCGAAGCGTTCCCCACCGGCGCACGCTGGATGCTGTTCGCGTTCGACCACGCCTGTGACGCGCAAGGCCAGCCCGTGCCAGCGCACACCACCTTCCACGTGCCCGACCGCTACGCCGCCCACGTGGCGGCCCAGGCACCGCAACGATTCGCCTGGGTGGCCTCCATCCACCCCCACCGGCCTGACGCACTGGCACGCCTGGACGCCGCCCTGGCCGGCGGTGCCGTGGCGCTGAAATGGCTGCCCTCCAGCATGGCGATCGACCTGCGCGACCCGCGGCTGCGGCCGTTCTACGCCCGGCTGGCCGAGGCCCGCTTGCCCGTCATCGTGCACTGCGGCGAGGAACGGGCCGTGCCCGGGGCGCGGCGCGAAGACCTGGGCAACCCGCTGCTGGTGCGGGCGCCGCTGGAACAGGGCGTTCGGCTGGTGGTGGCGCATTGCGCGTCCCTCGGCACGGCGCTGGACCTGGACCGCCCCCGGCCGCGCCACGTGCCTGCGTTCTCGCTGTTCGCCCGGCTCATGGACGAGGGCTGGGGCGATCAGTTGATGGGTGACCTCTCGGTGGTGCTGCAAACCAACCGCCACCCGGACGTGGGCCGCACCCTGCTCACCCGGGACGACTGGCACCCCCGGCTGCTGCACGGCTCTGACTACCCGCTGCCCGGCATTGCGGCCGCTGTGCGGCTGCCCACGCTGGTGCGTGCCGGCTTGCTGGATGCGGCCGATGTGGCGCCGCTGGATGCACTGCGTGCCCGCAACCCATTGCTGTTCGACCTCGCCCTCAAACGCGTGGCGCGCTGGCGCGGCGCGACCTTTTCGCCCACGGTGTTCGCCACCCGGCCGCACTTCGAGCGGGCCTCGGTGGCATGACACGCTACCCTTGGGCGCTTGCGGTGGGCCTGGGCACCATTCCCGATGCAGCCCGCCGCCACTTGCCGCACCATCGCGGCCATTCCTTCAACCCCAGAGAGAGTTCAGTCCATGTCCACCCGCTTTGTCATGCAACGCGACACCCACGCTTGGCGCATCCAGGTCTGGAGCGCCTTCGTCCTGGCCCTGCTGGCCTGCGCCTGGGGTGTGTTCGGCGCACCGGGGCAAGACCTGGACCGCGCCTTCCTGGCCATCGGCCTGATCTTTTCGGTGTTCTCGTGCTTTGCCGTGGCCAAGACGCAGCGCGACAACCGCGACGGTCAGGTCGACACACAAGGCTGGGTGATGATGGTCTGGATCGCGCTGGCCGCCGCCCTGGCGCTCACGGCCTGGGGGCTGTGGCGCATGGAGATGGACGCCTGGATCAAGCGCTACCTGGCGGTGTCCTGGCTGTTCCTGGTGTCCACCACGTTCACGCTGGCCAAGACGCTGCGCGACCGCCACGAAGCCGACCTGCTGGAACAAAGCAGCAACCGCACGGGCGACGCGACGGCCTGACGCAGCAGCCGGGCGGGCGGGGCGAGGTGATTCGCCCCTTCACGTTCAGTCGCGCTCAGTCGCCACTCACCCGCGCGTCACTCGCGCGATTTCTGGTCCAGAAAGCGCTGCTGCCGCAGCAGCGCCTCGGCCGCATCCGCTTCAGCCGGCGCCAGGCGACGCTGCACGCCATCGCGCAGCGCGGCCAGCTGTTGCACCAGCGCGGCATGCGCGGTGGGTTCACCCGGCGCCAGCGCTTCGCCACGCCGCGCCGCCGGAATGGCCAGGTAGGCCTCCAGCGTGTCGGGCAGGTAGCGCACCACGCACTGGTGCAGGTAGGCCTGGTCGGCCATGGCCAGCCGCGCCACCGTCTCGCGGTGGTGCAGCCGAGCCAGGTCTTGCTTCAGCGCCTGCACCGAGGAGGCCGCTTCGTCCGGCAGGGCGGGCGCGGCGCGCGCGAGCAGCGCATCCAGCGCCGCCAGGTCTTGCGCCGGCACCGCCGGGGCCAACGCCCCCGCAACACCGCCTGCGGGCCGGCGCCACAGGCTGCGCGCCACCCAGCCGAGGCTCACCGAGCCCACCAGCACCAGCACGCCCACCGCCACCGGCTGGCCCACGAACAGCGCCCCCGACAACGACACCACGCCCACGCCCGCCTGCACCCGCGCGGCCAGCGGCAGCGGCGCGCGCGGCACGGCTGGCGTGGCCCCATCGGCCAGGGGACGCCCCAATTCCACCCGCGCGCGCAGCTGCTGCTGGCGCTGTTGCACCGCGGCCGACGGTGGCTGCGCACCCGCAGGCAGCACCGGCCGGGTGCGGCGGTTCACCGGCTGGGAACCCACCACCAGGCGCGAGGGGGTGTCGGGGTCAGGAGCGGACATGCAAGGCGCGTTCAGGGGTGTTCAGAGGCGCCACGGGCGGGGCGCAAGGTGGAGACAACAGGGCCATGGGGGCGGCCGGAGCGGCATCCTAACCAGCGCGCCGGTGTCATGCCGCGCTACCGGCCGGGGCTTGGTGCGCGCCTGGGCCACTCGGCACGCCACGGCCGCGCGGGTTCCCGCAACATCGCCGCCGTCTTCACTGCAGGTTCACACCTCACCATGACACCTCTTGCATTCCGCACCCGCCACGTCCGGTCCCTGGCGCAGGCCCTCACGCCGGCCCTCGCGAGCCTGACCCTGGCGGCCGCCCTGCACACGCCGGCCCAGGCGCACGGCAACCTGTCGGAGACCAGCGTGGCGCTGTCGGCCGCGCCGCTGGTGCTGTCGGTGGGCGCCGTCAGTGCCACCGGCGTGGCGCTCAGCACCGTGCCCGTGGGCCTGCTGTCGGCCGGCGCGGGCCTGGTGGTCGTGAGCGTGACGGCCGTGGGCAGCGCCACCGTGTGGGTGCTGGAGCGGGTGTCAGACGGCGCACGCCTGAGCCTGCGCGTGGCCGGCAAGATGGCCGAGGGCCTGCTGGTGTCGGCCGGCACGGCCGTGACGGTGTCGGTCATCGGCGCGGGCACGGTGCTGTCGGCCGCCGGCCGGGTGGTGGCCGTCATCCCCACCGAGGTCGGCCGCGCGCTGTTGCACCACGAGCAGGTGACGCGTTGAGGGCCGCACTGCCCATGCTGGTGCTGGCGCTGATGTTGGCGGTGGCCCGCCAAGCCCACGCCGGCCGCACCTGCGAGGAAACCCCGCCCACCACGCAGCAGGTGGAGCAGGGCCTGAACCTGGCCCAGGCCACCGCCCGGGCGCTGGACGCCAGCGGCGCCGACGTGGTGCTGCTGACCCGCGCAGGGCAAGACCTCTCCAAGTACGGGCTGCGCTGGTCGCACCTTGGCTTTGCGTACCGCGACGGCAACGTGTGGCGCGTGATGCACAAGCTCAACCAATGCGGCACCGACCACGCCGCGCTGTTCCGCCAGGGGCTGGGCGAGTTCTTTCTGGACAACCCGTTCCGCTACGAAGCCGCGTTCGTGGTGCTCCAGCCGGAGCTGCAGCAGGCACTGCTGCCGGTGCTGACCGACAACACCCGCGTGGCCCGCTTCAACGAGCGGCGCTACAGCATGGTGGCCTACGCCTTCGGCACGAAGTACCAGCAAAGCAACCAGTGGGCGCTGGAAACCCTGGTGGGGGCGGCGGCACCCGGCGTGGTGAGCCGCCGCGCGGCGCAAGACTGGCTGCAAGCCGAGGGCTACCAGCCGACCGACCTGCACCTGTCCACGCTCACCCGCTTGGGTGGGCGCATCACCCGCGCCAACATCGCTTTCGACGATCATCCGAGCGCGCGTCGATTCAGCAGTCACATCGACACGGTCACCGTCGACTCCATGTTCCACTGGCTGCAGCGCCGAGGTTTGGCGCAGCCTCCTCAAACCGTCCAGCCCTGAACCCTCGATGAGCCACGAGCATCCCAACCAGTTCGCCCTGCTCAAGCAACGCCGCTTCGCGCCCTTCTTCTGGACGCAGTTCCTCGGCGCGGCGAACGACAACGTCTTCAAGTTCGCCTTCACGCTGATGGTCACCTACCAGCTGCAGCTGAGCTGGCTGGACCCCAAGATGGCGGGCCTGGTGATCGGGGCGCTGTTCATCCTGCCCTACGTGCTGTTCTCGGCCACCAGCGGCCAGCTGGCCGACAAGCACGACAAGGCCCGGCTGATGCAGCTGGTGAAAAGCCTGGAGATCGCCATCATGGCCATCGCCGGCTGGGGCTTCTGGACGACGAACGTGCCGGCCCTGCTGGGCTGCGTGTTCCTGATGGGCTTGCACTCCACGCTGTTCGGCCCGGTGAAGTACGCCTACATGCCGCAGCAGCTCAGCGAGCGCGAGCTGACCGGCGGCAATGGCATGGTGGAAATGGGCACGTTCGTCGCCATCCTGCTGGGCCAGCTGCTGGGCGGCGTGCTGGTGGACCAACCTGGCGTGGGCCCGCAGCACGTGGCCATCGCCTGCGGGGTGCTGGCGGTGCTGGGCCGCGTCACGGCGCAGGCGATTCCCGCCAGCCCGTCCACCGACCCCAACCTCGTCATCAACTGGAACCCCATCACCGAAACCTGGCGCAACCTCAAGCTCGCGCATGAGGGCCTGGCGGTGTTCCGCTCGCTGCTGGGCATCTCGTGGATGTGGTTCTTCGGCGCGGTGTTCCTCAGCAACTTCCCGGCGTTCGCCAAGGAGGTGCTGCACGGCAGCCCGCAGGTGGCCTCGCTGCTGCTGGCGGTGTTCTCCATCGGCATCGGCATCGGCTCGCTGCTTTGCGAGATGCTGTCCAAGCGCCATGTGGAAATCGGCCTGGTGCCGCTGGGTGCGATTGGCATGAGCGTGTTCGCCATCGACCTCTACTTCGCGTCCACCGGCCTGCCCGCGGCCGAGCCCTACAGCGTGAGCGCCTTCCTGGCCGTGACCGCCCACTGGCGCGTGCTGGCCGACCTGACGCTGCTGGCGCTGTTCGCGGGCCTGTACAGCGTGCCCATGTACGCCCTCATCCAGCTGCGTGCCCAGCCCAGCCACCGCGCCCGCATCATCGCGGCCAACAACATCCTGAACGCGGTGTTCATGATCGCCAGCTCGGTGATCGCCGGCGCGCTGCTGGGCGCGGGCCTGACCATTCCGCAGGTGTTCCTGGCGGTGGGCATTGCCAACGCGGTGGTGGCGTTCTACATCTTCCTCATCGTGCCGGAGTACCTGCTGCGCTTCGTGGCCTTCGTGCTGACGCGCCTGGTGTACCGCTTCAAGATCGTGAATGACGAGCGCATTCCGACCACGGGTGCCGCCGTGCTGGTGTGCAACCACGTGAGCTTTGTCGACGCCGTGCTGCTGATGGCCGCCAGCCCCCGGCCCATCCGCTTCCTGATGGACCACCAGATCTTCAAGATCCCGGTGCTGGGCTGGATGTTCAAGCTGGCCAAGGCGATTCCCATTGCCCCGGCCAAGACCGACCCAGCCACGTATGAGGCCGCCTTCACCGCCGCGCGTGCGGTGCTGGACGACGGCGAGCTGATCTGCATCTTCCCCGAAGGCGGCCTCACCCGGGACGGCACGCTGCAGCCCTTCAAGGGCGGCGTGATGAAGCTGGTGGAAGGCCGGCCGGATCTGCCCGTCATCCCGATGGCGCTGGGCAATCTGTGGGGCAGCTTTTTCTCGCGCGTGGAAGGCGGCCAGGCGATGGTGAAGCCGCTGCGGCGCGGCGTGTGGAGCCCGGTGAGCCTGACGGTGGGCGCGCCGATGAAGGCGGCCGAGGTGACGCCGGACGGGCTGCGCACGCACGTGGCCGGGCTGCTCGACGCACGCGCCCCGTGAACACCCTGGTTCGCGCTCTGCTCGTGATTGCGCTGTTGATCGGCGTCCTGGGCTTTGGGGCGATCGGGCTTTGCGGCGGTGGCTACACCTTGATGGCCGTGGTTGGTTTACTGACGGAGGGCAATGCCGGCATCGCCTCGCTCCTCGTGCTGTCGGTGCCCTGCGGGCTGGGCGGATTTTTGATGGTCCGGCTGTGCGCAAAGCAAATCAACACGCTGCTCCGCCGAGGCCCAGCGCACGGCGACGCGCCATGACCCCCACGACACGCCGCCAAGCTTGGCGCCTCCTCGCCGCGGTGCTCCTGGCGGTGGCCACGCTGGGCTTCGGCGCTGCCGGCCTGTGCGGCGCAGCGTTCACCGTGATGTCGCTGCCCGACGCGTTTTCCCACCGCCCCGAGAACTACGCCGGTGCGGCCCTCGTCATCGCCGTGCCCAGCCTGTTGATCGGCGGTGGGCTGGCTTGGATCTGTGGGCGGGCGTTCTGGCGCAGCGCACACCGGCGGCCTGAAGACGACAAGGTTTGAACCCGACATGGCATTTCTGCGCACGGCCTACAAGGGGCTGCTGACCCTTTGGCTTGTCCTGCTGGCGCTGGGCAGTGGTTCACTGGGCCTGTGTGCCTTCCGTGGGCTTCAATCCATGAAAGACGCGCCCGCCGTCTTCCTGGTTTTCTTCGCCATCGGCTTGCTGCTCGCGCTGGGCGGGCTGTATGGCGTCGTGATTCGCCTGCGCAAGCTCTGGCTCGTGGCCGAACCTGCCTCCCACTCGAGCACCGATGACGCTTGACCCAGACACCGCAGCCTGGGTGCACTCGTTTTTTGCCTGGGCCGGCATGGCGCTGGGTGCAGCCCTGTGGCGCGCCACACTCAAGCGCCAACCCACAGGCGGCGCGCTCGCACCCGGCAACTTCGCGGTGCTCGTGGGCCTGCTGCTGGGCGCGGCACTGGGCAACAAGGCGGTCTTCCTGATCGAGCGGCCCGACGTGGCCCTGGCGATGTGGCAAGGCCAGCCCGTGTGGCCCGGCCAGAGCATCGTCGGCGGCCTGCTGGGCGGGCTGATCGGCGTGGAGATCGCCAAGGCCCTCACGGGCCAGACCCGCAGCACCGGCGACGCGATGGTGTGGCCCATCGCGGTGGGCCTTTCCATCGGCCGCGTCGGCTGCTTCCTCGCCGGCCTGCATGACGACACCTACGGCCTGCCGACCTCTGCCCCGTGGGGCGTGGACTTTGGCGACGGCCTGCCGCGCCACCCCACGCAGCTGTACGAGATCGCCGTCGTGCTGCCGCTCGGCCGGGCCTTGCACCGCGCGCGCTTCGCCACGCCGGGCGCGGCGTTCAAGGTGTTCTTGAGCAGCTACCTCGCCTGGCGATTGGCCATCGAATGCTTGAAGCCTGTGCCCGTGGCCTGGCCGCTGGGCCTGTCGGGCATCCAGTGGACCTGCCTCGTGGCCCTGGCTGTCTATCTGCCCCTCACGCTGCGCGCGCTGCGCAGGCCTGCATGACCCGCAAAGTTCGCCCCTACCAGTTCTACGACACGACCAGCTCGGTCTGCACCACCTGCCTGCACCCGGTGGAGGCCAAGATCCTGATCAAGGACGGCCAGGTGTTCATGGACAAATGGTGCCCCGCCCACGGCACCGAGCGCGTGCTGGTGAGCGACGACGCCGACTACTACCGCCTGTGCCGCGAGGTGTACGTGAAGCCGCCGGAGATGCCCGCGCGCTTTGCGACCGCCATGCAGTACGGCTGCCCCTACGACTGCGGCCTGTGCTCCGACCACATGCAGCACAGCTGCCTGTCCATCGTCGAGATCACCGACCACTGCAACCTGCGCTGCCCCACCTGCTACGCGGCCTCGGGCCCCGAGCGGCTGACGCACCGCTCGCTCGAAGAGGTCATCGCCATGCTGGACGCCGTGGTGGCCAGCGAGGGCGAGGCGGATGTGGTGCAGATCTCCGGCGGCGAGCCCACGCTGCACCCGCAGTTCTTCGAGATCCTGGACGCCGCCCGCGCCCGGCCCATCAAGCACCTGATGGTGAACACCAACGGGCTGCGCATCGCGCAAGACGCGGCGTTTGCCGAGCGCCTGGCCACCTACGCCCCGGGGCTGGAGGTCTACCTGCAGTTCGACTCGCTGCGGCGCGAGGCGCTGATGGACTTGCGCGGCGCCGACCTGCGCGGCCCGCACGAGGCGGCGCTGGCCCGGCTGGACGCGCTGGACCTTTCCACCACGCTCGTCATGACCGTCAAACGCGGCGTCAACGACGACGAGATTGGCGATGTGATCCGCCACGGCGTGGCCCACGACTGCGTGCGCGGCGTGACGCTGCAGCCCATTCAAGACGCCGGCCGCGTGCAGGGCTACGACCCCGCCAAGCACCGCCTGACGGTGAGCGAGCTGCGCCGGCGCATTGCCACGCAAAGCGGCAGCTTCACGCTGGCGGACGTGCTGCCCGTGCCGTGCAACCCGGACACCCTGGCCATGGCCTACGCGCTGCGCACGCCCGAAGGGCTGGCGCCGCTGACCCGGTTCGTGGACGCCCAAACCCTGCTGGCCGGCGAGCGCAGCACCATTGCCTTCGAGGGCGATGCGAACTTCAAGCAGCAGTTGT
Organism: Pelomonas baiyunensis; assembly: GCF_043555935.1. Classification (NCBI taxonomy): domain Bacteria; kingdom Pseudomonadati; phylum Pseudomonadota; class Betaproteobacteria; order Burkholderiales; family Sphaerotilaceae; genus Roseateles; species Pelomonas baiyunensis. Next base: position 522,863 of record NZ_JBIGIB010000004.1, read on the forward strand.
TCAAGCTGTTCTCCACCAACCATTCGCCCGAGAGCGGCGCCAGCTGCCTGTCGGAACTGCTGTGCTGCCTGCCGCGCATCGACGCGCCGGCACTGGGCTACCGCGATGTGTTCCGCGTGCTCATCGTGCAGTTCATGGATGCGCAGTCGCTGGACATCCGGGCGCTGAAAAAGAGCTGCGTGCACATGGCCCGGCCGGACGGCCGCATGATCCCGTTCGAGGCCTACAACCTGTTTTACCGGGACGAACGCGCCCAGGGCCTGGCGGCCATTCGGGCCGCCTTGCGCACCGCGCAGCAGGCGCGCCGCACCGACCGGCCTGGGCTCACGGTGCCCATCCACCCCGTGGGCTGACCCCGCCGGGGCGCGAAGGAGTTCACGAACCCGCCCACCGCGCCACGTCACGAAGGGCGACTTGCCCGCCGCGGCGGGCACAGCCGGGGGGCAATCCGCCCAGAATCCGGGAGCGGCGCCGCGCCTTGGTGCCGACGGAGGATGGATGAAGGCCCTGATCTCCTTGCTCACCGCCTTGTGCGTGACCCTGCCCGCTGCTGCGCAGACGGAGTACCGCTTCTCCCCGGTCAACCAGGCCAACATCGCCACGGCGGCGTCGTACTGGAACCCCATCGTGGCCTACGTGTCCGAGAAGAGCGGGGTGAAGTTGCTGCTCAAGCTCGGCCGCACCTCGGCGGACACCACCGCCTATGTGCTGGCCCAGGAGGTGGACTTCGCCTTCACCAACCACCTCTTCAGCCCCGAGCGCGAACAGCTGGGCTGGAAGGTGGTGGGGCGCCGCAGCACGCCGCCCGTGCATGGCCAGATCGTGGTGGCCGCCGATTCGCCCATCACCAAGCTCTCGCAGCTGGAAGGCAAGGAGGTGGGCTTCCCCGGGCCCGAGGCGTTTGTGGCCTACAAAACCACCTACGCGCAGCTGCTGCAGCAAAAGATCAATGTGCGCACCGTGTTCGGCGGCAACATGGACGGCGCCTTCGCCCAGCTCTTCAGCGGCAAGGTGGCGGCCGTGGGCGCGAACTCGCAGCTGGCCGAGGGCTACACCAAGCGCGAGGGCAAGCAGTTCCGCGTGCTGTGGAGCTCCGAGCCCTACCACGACCTCGCGCTGATGGTGGCGCCCAAGGTGCCCGAGCGCGACGCGCAAGCCGTGGCGCGCGCCTTCGTCGGCATGGCCAGCGACCCCCAAGGCCGCGAAATTCTGGCCAGCGTGAACAAGCTCATCGGCCTGCCGGCGGACGCGGTGTTCATCGCGTCGGACGGGCAGGAATACGCCTCGTACCGGCGCTTCTACCTCTCGGCCCCGGCCGCCCTGCGCTGACGCCTGCCGGGCCGCGCCGATGAGCCGCCTCGCCGCCCTGCTGCCGCGCTCGCTGCTGAGCCGGGTGCTGATGCTGTACCTGGCGGCGTTGGTGCTGCTGCTGACGCTGGGGTTCGGCGCCTTCCTGGCCTATGAGGTCCGTTCCACGCTGGACGACGCCGAGGCCGGCTCGCAGGCCATGTCCGCCCTGCTGGCGCCGGCGGTGTCGGAGGCCGCGGTGATTGGCGACTACGACACCATCAAGCGCACGCTGGACCGCGCCATTGCCCACCCGCTGTTCGAGCGCGCCGCCTTCATCGACCTGAAGGCCGGCCGCATCGAAGTGGCGCGGCAAGACCGGCCCAGCCCCACGCCGCCGGCCTGGCTGGTGGCCCGCGTGGCCCGCGAGCTGGACCCGATCAATGCGCCCATCGTGGTGGGCGGGCGCGACTACGGCATCACCCGGCTGCACGTGTGGAGCGAGCGCATCGCGGCCGACATCTGGCAGGTGATGCGCATCGGCGTGATGCTGGCCAGCTTCGGCCTGCTGGCCGGCGCCGCCCTGGTGTGGTGGCCGCTGCGGCGCTGGCTGGGGCACCTCGATCAGGTCCAGGCCCTGGGCGACCAGCTGCGCCAGGGCGGCACCCACCTCGCGCCGATGGACACGCGTGAGGCGCCGCTGGAGTTCCAGCGCACGTTTGCCGTGCTGAACCAGGTGGCGGCCTCGCTGCAGGCCGAGCGGGCCCAGGCAGCCGTCACGCTGGCCTCGATTGCCGAGGGCGTGGCCGCACTGAACCGGGCCGGCGAGGTGGTGCTGGCCAACCCGGTGCTGGGCGACCTGCTGGGCCTGCCGCGCCCGCAGCTGCTGGGCGCCCGGGTGGTGTCGCTGTTGCCCGAGCTGACCGAGTTGCCGCAGGCCTTGCAGGCACTGGACGCGCTGGGCGCCGGCAGCGAGGGCTGGCGCGGGCGCCGCTTCGAGCGCAACGGCCAGATGCTGGAAGCCAGCCTCGCCCCGGTGCGCGACGAACAAGGCGGCGCCGCCGGCGCGGTGCTGGTGCTGCGCAACGTGACCGAACAACAGGCGCTGGAAGACCGCCTGCGGGCCGAGCTGGACGCCCGCGCCCACGCCATGCAAACCATGAGCGAACTGCTGGGCTCGGCCGGCGCACCGGCCGACGCGCAGCAGGTGAACGCGGTGGAGGCGCTGTCGCGCCAGGTGGGCGATCTGGTGGTGCGCCTGCGCCTGCAGGCCGACCAACTGCGCGCCATCTTCAACCTCAGCCCTGACGGCTTCATCTCGTTCGACGCCGAACGCCGCGTGCAGTACGTGAGCCCGGCCTGCGCGCTGCTGATTGCGCTGCCCGACCGGCAGGTGCTGGGGCAGGACGAAGCCGGCCTGGAAGCACTGCTGCTGGGCCGCATGGAGCAGGCCGACGCCCGGCGCCCGCTGCGCCTGCACGACCTGCGCGACGAGCCCCGCACCGTGCAGATGGCCCGCCCGATGCCGCGCATCCTGAGCTTTGCGCTGCATGACGGCGGCGGCGCCGAGACCTCGCAGATGCTGCACATCCGCGACGTGACGCAGCAGTTCGAGCTGGACCGCCTGAAGAGCGAGTTCCTGACCACCGCTGCCCACGAGCTGCGCACGCCCATGACCAGCATCTTCGGTTTCTCGGAGTTGCTGCTGCACCGGCAGATGAAGCCCGAGGTGCAGGCGGACCTGCTCAGCCGCATCCACCGCCAAAGCAAGGCGATGGTGGACATCCTCAACGAGCTGCTGGACCTGGCCCGCATCGAATCGCGCCGCGCACTGGACTTCGAGTTCGCGCCGGTGTGCCTGCGCGACCTGGTTCGCCAGACCGTGGGCGACTTCGGCACGCCCGAGGGCCGCAGCGCGGTGGAGCTGACGATGTGCGACAGCCCGCAATGGGTGCAGGTGGACGCCAGCAAGCTGGGCCAGGCCCTGCGCAACCTGCTGTCCAACGCCTACAAATACTCGCCCGGCGGCGGCCGCGTGATGGTGAGCGTGCACGCCGCCACCAGCGGCCATGCCGAGATTCGCGTGCAGGACGAAGGCATCGGCATGACGGCCGAGGAGCTGGCCCGCGTGACCGAACGCTTCTACCGGGCGGACAAGTCCGGCGCGATTCCCGGCACCGGCCTGGGCATGGCCATCGTGAAAGAGATCGTCACGCTGATGGGCGGCACCCTGCAGCTCAACAGCGAGCCGCAGCGGGGCACCTGCGTCACGGTGCGGCTGCCCACCATCGTGGCGCCCTGACCCCCGCCCGGGCCCGTTGAACGCTCAGGCGTCGGGCCGCCCGCGCAGCCGCCGCCAGGCCCGCCGCATCGAAGCCTTCATGGCCCGGGCCGTGCGCCACACCGCGCTGGCGCGCACCCAGGCCAGCAGCTCGGTCTTCCAGCGCGTCCAGCGGGCGTGCAGGCGCGCAAACCACGGCAGCTGCATCAAAGCCGGCTGAATGAGCTGGAACAACCAGGCCAACAATGCCGTGCCCGCCAGCTTGGCCAGCACCACCACGCTGATGCCCAGCACCACGCGGCCCTGGGCCACCAGCCACAGCGCGGCCAGCTTCACCGGCAGGATCAACAGGCTGGGCAGCACCAGCACCACAAAGGCCCAGCGCGGCGGCAGGCGGCGCAGCAGGGTTTCGATCTGCCGGATGACCGGCAGCCGCGCGAACAGCGCAAACGCCCGCCGCAGCGGCTCCCAACCCCATTCCTCGAAGAGGATGAGCAGCGCCAGAACGACGCGGAAAACCCAGCGCAGCGGGGCGAGCAGCAGTTTCAGCATGCCGCTATGTTGGGGCTGCCGCCCGCCTCACCAAGAGGTCACACCCCGCGCGCGCGGTCGGCGTGGAACTGGGCGCGCCAGGCCTCGAAGCGGCCGGCATCCAGCGCGTCGCGGATCTCCTGCATCAGGTTCAGGTAGTAGTGCAGGTTGTGCACGCTGGTGAGCATGGGGCCCAGCATCTCGCCGCAGCGGTCCAGGTGGTGCAGGTAGGCGCGGCTGAAGCCGGTGCAGCACTCGCAGCTGCAGGTCGGGTCCACCGGGGTTTCGTCGGCCTTGTAGCGGGCGTTGCGCACGCGCAGGTCGCCAAAGCGGGTGAAGAGGTGGCCGTTGCGCGCGTTGCGGGTGGGCATGACGCAGTCGAACATGTCGATGCCCTGGCTCACGCCTTCCACCAGGTCCTCCGGCGTGCCCACGCCCATCAGGTAGCGCGGCTTGTTCGCCGGCAGCTGGTGGCCGGTGTGCTCGAGGATGCGCTGCATCTCGGCCTTGGGCTCGCCGACCGACAGGCCGCCGATGGCGTAGCCCGGCAGGTCCAGCTCCACCAGGCCGGCGAGGGACGCATCGCGCAGCGGGGTGAACATCCCGCCCTGCACGATGCCGAACAGCGCATTGGGGTTCTCCAGCCGGTTGAACTCGGTGATGCAGCGCTTGGCCCAGCGCAGGCTGAGTTCCATCGACTGCTTGGCCTCGCGCTCGGTGGTGAGCACGCCCTTGGTCTCGTACGGCGTGCACTCGTCGAACTGCATGACGATGTCGGAGTTCAGCACCGTCTGGATCTGCATGCTGACCTCGGGCGTCAGGAAGAGCTTGTCGCCGTTCACGGGCGAGGCGAACTTGACGCCCTCTTCACTGATCTTGCGCATCGCGCCCAGGCTCCACACCTGAAAGCCGCCGCTGTCGGTCAGGATGGGCTTGTTCCAGCTCTCGAAGCGGTGCAGGCCGCCGAACTGCTTCACCACGTCCAGGCCCGGACGCATCCAGAGGTGGAAGGTGTTGCCCAGGATGATCTGCGCGCCCATCTCGTTCAGCGAGCGCGGCGTGACGCCCTTGACCGTGCCGTAGGTGCCCACCGGCATGAAGATGGGCGTCTGCACGACACCGTGGTTGAGCGTGAGCGTGCCGCGGCGGGCGCGGCCTTCGGTCTTGAGGAGGTCGAACTTCAGCATGGGACCGCGATTGTCTCAGCCTCGTGTCAAGCGGGTTGCAATCGATATCTGCGGCCCGGCACCGGCGCTAGGCTGAAGCCACCATGACGCCGCCCCGCCTCGCCTCCACCCCACCGCGTGGTACGGCGCGTGACACGGCGCGCGGGTGGGCCCGATGGACCCGCTGGGCCGGGCTCACGCTGGTCAGTGCGGCCAGCACGGCCAGTGCGGCTCCCGCGGCGGAGCCCCCCTGCGGCCCGCACGTGGCCGCGCTGTACGCCTACCCGCCGTTCTTTCGTGATGTGCCGGGCCAGGGTTGGCAAGGCATCGACAAAGACATGTTCGACGAGCTGGCCCGCCGCTCGGGCTGCGACCTGCGGCTGGTGGTGGAGTCCCGCGTGCGGATCTGGGAGCAGATGCGCAGCGGCGTGGCGGGCCTGACGATGTCGGCCATTCCCACGCCCGAGCGCCAGACCTTTGCCGAGTTCGTGCCCTACGCCCAGGGCCGCTACCACCTCATGCTGCACCGCGAGCTGGCGCCGCAGGTGCGCTCGCTGGCCGCCTTCGAGGCCGACTCGCGCCTGCGACTGTTGACCGTCAAGGGCTACACCCACGGCCCCACGCTGGACCGGCTGGTGCAGCGCCTGCGCACGCAGGGCCGGGTGCACGAGGTGTCGGACTTCCCCGCCGTGCTGCGCATGGCCCGCGCCGGCCGCGGCCACGGCTTGTTGGCGCTGCCGGCCTCGTGGGCCGAGGTGGACGCCGCCTTTGACGACGGCGAGGCCTGGACGCCGGTGGACGTGGCCCCGCAAGACCGGGTGCTCGCGGGGCTGGCCCTGTCGCTGCGCCTGCCTGACGCCGACCGGCAGCGGCTGCGCCGGGCGATGCAGTCCATGCTGGCCGATGGCACGGTGCGCGCCATCACCCGCCGCCACCTCAGCGAGGCCGCCACGCGCGCGGTCACGTTCGCCGACGAGCCCTGACCCCGCCGCCGACAATGCGGCCATGTCCCTGACCCTGGCCGCCCCGGCGCGGCATGAACTCGTCGTCAAGAAGAGCCGCTTCCTCGGCTGCGTGGAGCCCTGCGCCGACCGCGCCGCCGCCCTGACCCGTGTGGAACAGCTGCGCGCCGAGCACCCCGGCGCCGTGCACGTGTGCTGGGCGCTGCTGGCCGGCGGCCACTCGGCCGCCAACGACGACGGCGAGCCTGGCGGCACCGCGGGCCGCCCCATGCTGGACGTGCTGCGCCACCAGGGGCTGGACGGCGTGCTGGCCACGGCCGTGCGCTACTGGGGCGGCGTGAAGCTGGGCGCGGGCGGCCTGGTGCGGGCCTACACCGACTGCATCGCCCAGGCGCTGCTGACGGCCGAGAAGATCGAGCGCGTGGCGCAGGTGGAGCTGGCCTGCGAGCTGCCCTACGACCTGGAAGGCCGGCTGCGCCGCCTGGCCGAACAGCACGGCGCGGCGCTGGTGGACGTGACCCACAGCGCCCGGGTGCACATGCGCTGGCAGCTGCCGGTCACCGCGCGCAGCGCCTTCACCGCGGCGGTGGATGACGCGGCTCAGGGCCGCGTGGCCTGGGCGCGGTCCAGCAGCATCGCGTCGCCGTAGCTGAAGAAGCGGTAGCGCTGCGCAATCGCGTGGCGGTACAGCGCCATCACGTGGGCGTGGCCGGCCAGGGCGCTCACCAGCATCATCAGCGTGCTCTTGGGCAGGTGGAAGTTGGTGACGAGGCGGTCCACCACGCGGAACTCGAAGCCCGGGGTGATGAAGATGTCGGTCTCGCGCGCGCCGGCTTCCAAGGTGCCACCCCGCGCGGCGGACTCCAGCGCGCGCAGCGTGGTGGTGCCCACCGCCACCACCCGGCCGCCACGCGCGCGGCAGGCGGCAATCGCTTCCACCGTGGCCTGCGGCACCTCGAACCATTCGCTGTGCATCTTGTGGTCGGCCAACTGCTCCACGCGCACCGGCTGGAAGGTGCCGGCGCCCACGTGCAGCGTGACGTGCGCCTGCTGCACGCCGCGGGCGGTCAGCGCGGCCAACACGCCCTCGTCGAAGTGCAGCGCAGCGGTGGGCGCGGCCACGGCACCCGGCTCCTTGGCGAACACGGTCTGGTAGCGGCGCTCGTCGTCGGCGCTGTCGCCGTGCGCGATGTAGGGCGGCAGTGGCACGTGGCCGTGGGCGTCCAGCAGCGCGAAGGGGTCGCCTTCAAAGCGCAGGTGAAAGAGGCCGTTGTCGGGCCCGCAGCGGCCCAGCACCTGGGCGTTGAACGCATCGGCAAACCGCACCCAGCTGCCGGGCTTGGGGCTTTTGCTGGCGCGCAGGTGCATCCACACCTCGCCTGCCGGCGCTGGGCCGCCCCGAGCCGGCAGAGCCCCCTCGGGGGGCAGCGGATGCGAAGCATCCGCGTGGGGGCTCGTGAACTTGCCGGGCAGCACGCGCTCCACCAGGGCCTCCACATTGCCGCCGGTGGCCTTGATGCCGTACAGCCGGGCTTTGATGACGCGGGTGTTGTTGAACACCAGCAGGTCGCCCGGTGCCAGCAGGTCGGGCAGCTCGCGGAACACGCGGTCCACCGGCACGGGGCCGGTGCCGTCCAGCAGCCGGGAGGCGCTGCGCTCGGCGGCGGGGTGCTGGGCGATCAGTTCGGGGGGGAGGTCGAAATCGAAGTCGGCGACCGTGAAGGCCGCAGGCGTGAAGGCAGGCATTGCGCTTGAGGGCCGGACAGACCCGTACCAAAAAAGGGAGCCGGATTCTCCCATCGCACCGTCTTGATGCAGCGCAAGGCGGCGCGCCGCGCCCGGTGCCAGCATGGGTTCCAGGAGGTTCCCATGAGCACTGCCCTCACCCCCGGACAACACGCGCTGCTGGAAGCGGAGTTGCAGGTCGCCCGCCAACGCGTGCAGGCCGCGCTGCAGGCCCAGCGCGAAGGCGCCACCCGCGTGGCGCATGCCGCCGCGCTGCTGGCCGACGACCCGCACGACCAGCGCGAGCACGAAGCCGACCGCGCCCTTGACCAGGCCCGAGACCACCACCTGCTGGCCGAGTTGCAGGCGCTGGACGACGCACTGGCGCGCCTGAACACCGCCGACTACGGCCTGTGCACCGACTGCGGCGCGGCCATCCCGTTCGACCGACTGCACCACCAGCCGCAAGCGCTGCGCTGCATCGATTGCCAGACCGCGGCCGAAGCCGCTCACTGACCCTTGATCTGAAGGAGAAACCTCGCATGTTCCACGCTGTTGTTCACCTCGACCACCACCACGCGCAAGTGCTGCATTTCGATGCCCACCAGGTGCACGCCGCCCGCATCGACGCCCACGAGCGCCACAGCCACGGCCACCACGAGCGCACCGAGCAGGCGCTGTACGAGCAGCTGTGCCAGGCCCTGAAGGACACGCCCGAGGTGCTGATCACCGGCTCGCATGTCGTCATCCACCAGTTCAAGCACTACGTGGAAGCGCACTGCCCCAAGCTGGCCACGCAGATTGCCGACTACCGCGCCTCGGCCGCGCTGAGCCAGGGCCAGATGCTGGCCATGGCGCGCCAGTTCTTCGTGGCCCACGACCGCATGGCCGGCGTGCCCACGCCGACCTGAAAACCGACCGAGCGGCGATATCGCACACCCGCGCGGGTGGCGTGACCGGAACGGTCATGCGGGGCCCCTAGACTCGCCAGAGTCTGCGCCCCGCTCCTTGTGAAACGCCGCCTCTGCCTCGCCCTGCCCGCCCTGCTCGCTGCGCGACCCTCGGTCGCCGCAGCCGATGAGCCCGTGCTGCTGGGCGTGACGGAAAACCTGGCCCCGCTGAACTACCTGGAAGACGGCCTGGCGCAGGGCTTCAGCGTGGAGTTGCTGCGGCTGATGACCGCGCAGGCCGGCCTGCGGCTGGAGCTGCAGGTGCTGCCCTGGCAGCGCGCCATGCAGGTGGCCGAAGGCAGCGCGAACAGCGTGCTGTTCTCGCTGACCCGCACGCCCGAGCGCGAGGCGCAGTTCCAGTGGGTGGGCCCGATCGCGCAGCGCCGCATCCTGATCTACAAGCTCGCGTCGCGCACCGAGCTGACCCTCACGCAACTCAGCGAGCTGGGCAGCGCCCGCATCGGCGTGGTGCGCGAGTCGGCCGCCGACAAGCAGCTGCAAGCCGCGGGCCTCAAGCCCGGCCTGCAGCTGGAACAAGGCCTGGACGACGCCACCAACGTGCGCAAGCTGCTGGCCGGCCGCATGGACTACGTGGCCCTGCTGGACTGGGCCGCTGCCTGGAACCTGCGCCAGCTGCAGCTGCCCTACGGCACGCTGCAAGCGGTGATGGAGCAGGACGCCTCCCGCGCCTACTACTTCGGCCTGCGGCCCGACGCCGACCCGGCCTTGGTGCGGCGCCTGCAAGCCGCGTTGGACACGCTGCGCCGCGACGGCCGCTACGACAAGCTGCGCCAGCGCTACTTCCGCTGACGCGACATCGCACGTCCCCGAGGGCACGCCCCCGCGGGGCGCTCAACCCGTCAACTGCTCGTGCACCCGCTGCGCAATCGGCTGCAGCGCCACCGAGGGCTGGGCGCTCAAGGCGTAGCCGAACTCGCCGTCGGCCCAGTACAGCGTGGTGCGGGCGTCCTGCTGCAGCAGCCGGAACTCGGGCGCCGCCGGAGCCGCACCGGGCGCCAGCACCGCCACGTACAGCGTCAGCCGGTCGCCCGTGGCGTTTTCGTACATGAACTGGGCGCGCGGGCTGCCCGGCTGGGTGGCCTCGCCCGGCAGCAGGCGGCCGCCCAGCAGGGTGTAGCCCCGGTCGGTCAGCACCGGCACGGTCAAGGGGCGGCCCAGCCGCTTGCTGAGCCACTGCACCAGGTGGGCCTGCTCGGCGGCGGTCACCTCCACCGGGTGGCGCTTTTCGGCGCTGTAGACAGCAAACGCCACGCCGGCCTGGCGGGCGAACTCCGGCACCGCCGCCGGCCCCTGGGCCAGCAAGCCCGCGGTGGGCGCGCCGGCGTCGTGCTGGCCCCAGCGGTAGCCACCGAACACGCCCAGCGCCACCAACAGGCCCGCCGCCAGCGCCTGCGGCAGCGCCCGCCGCCAGCGCCGAGCGGCGGCCTCGCGCAGCACGATGCCGCTGAGCTCACGCGGGGTTTCGCCCAGCGGCCAGTCGCGGGCCAGGCCGCGCAGGGCCTGGCGCTGGGCCTGCCAGGCCCGCACCTGTTCGGCGGCCAGCGGGTCGGCATTCAGCCGGGCCAGCACCTCCGGCCGCTCGTCACTGGGCAGTTGGCTGTCCACGAAGGCGTGCAGCCGCGCGTCGTCGGGCGAGAGGCCCGGGTCGGGGGAGGGGGTGGGGCGCTCAGACGTCATCGCTTCACACGCGACAGGTTCAGGATGCGGGCACCGCCCGCGGCGGTGGGCGGCGGGGCGGCAGCGCCCGTTTCGGCCTCGGGCGGGGGCAGCGGGCTGGCCGGGGTGCTGAGCCAGCTCCGCAAGGTTTCCCGCCCGCGGTGCAAGCGCGACATGACCGTGCCCAGCGGCACGCCCAGGATGTCCGCCGCCTCGGCGTAGGTGTACTCCTCCACCACCACCAGCAGCATCACCGCGCGCTGGCCGTCGGGCAGTGCGGCCAGCGCACGCTCCAGGTCCAGGCGCAGGCCGGCCGGCGCGTCGGCCGGGTCGGGCCGGTCGGGCACGTCGTCCAGGGCGGCCGCACCGTCGTCCAGCCGCCAGTCGCGCAGCTGGTTCAGGTGCAGGTTGTGCATGATGGACAGCAGCCAGGGCCGCAGCGCCGTGCCCGGGCGCCACAGGCTCCATTTGCGGCAGGCACGCTCCAGCGTGTCTTGCACCAGGTCGTCGGCCCGGGTGGCGTCGCCCGTCAACAGCCGCGCATACCGGCGCAGGGCCGGCATGTGGGTGAGCAGCTGTTCAACGGGCATGCCGGGCCTCGATCACGGACGGGCCAGCTGCCAGACCTTGTTGAAGCCGTCGCCGGTGCGGTCGCCGGGCTTCTGGTCTTTCACCCAGAAGTACAGCGGCTTGCCCTTGTAGGCCCACTGGGCCTTGCCGTCGTCGCGGGTGATGACGGTCCAGTCGCCCCGGGCGGCGTCGCCGGCGGCGGCGGCCAGCGGCGGCCAATTGGTGGCGCAGGGGCCATTGCACACGCTCTTGCCGCTGCCGGCGGTGTCTTTGTCGAAGGTGTAGAGCGTCATGCCGTTGGCCCCCACCAGCACGCCGTCGGCCGCCGAGGCGGGCGCGGGCGGAACGGAGGCACAGCCGGTGACGGCCAGGACGGCGGCACACGCCAGGAGGCGGAAGTTCATGTCGGGTCTCTCAAAAAAGGTGGGGACAAGACGGTGAACACGCGAGCCCCCCGGACTATTCCATGCCGCCAGAATGCCGGCCATGACCGCGCCCGCTCCAGCGCCCGCCCCGGCCGCTGCCTCCACCGCCGCCAAGGCCAAATCCGCCCCCCAGAAGGCGATGGAAAAGCTCGGCCTGGTGCGCGACATCGACCTGGCCCTGCACCTGCCGCACCGCTACGAAGACGAAACCCGCATCACGCCCATCGGCGCGCTGCGCGACAACGAGCCCGCCCAGGTGGAAGGTGTGGTGGTGGACTGCCAGGTGGAGATGCGCGGCCGGCGCCAGTTGCTGGTGCGCCTGAAGGACGAGTCCGGCTCGTTGCTGTTGCGCTTCCTGCACTTCTACCCCTCGCAGCAAAAGCAGATGTCGGCCGCCACGCGGCTGCGGGTGCGGGGGGAGGCGCGCATCGGCTTCTTCGGCCGCGAGATGGTGCACCCGGTGGTGAAGGTGGTGGACGACACCACCCCGCTGGCGCAATCGCTCACGCCGGTCTACCCGGCGTCGGCCCAGCTGCCGCAGGCCTACCTGCGCAAGGCCGTGGCCTCGGGCCTGGCGCGGGCCGACCTGCGGGAGATCCTGCCCCACGGCGTGGTGCCGCCCGGCCTGCCCAGCCTGAAAGACGCACTGAACTACCTGCACCACCCGCCGCCCAGCGCGCAGCTGGCGGCGCTGGAGGACCACAGCCACCCGGCCTGGCAGCGCCTGAAGTTCGAGGAGCTGCTGGCCCAGCAGCTGTCGCAGCTGCGGGCCCAGCGGGAACGCGCGCTGCTGGTGGCGCCGGCCCTGCGCGGCCAGCCCGGCGGCCTGCACGAACGCCTGTTGGGCGTGCTGCCCTTTCAGCTGACCGCCGCGCAGCAGCGGGTGTGCGAGGAAATTGCGCAAGACCTGGCCCGCCCGCAGCCCATGCACCGCCTGCTGCAGGGCGACGTGGGCTCGGGCAAGACGGTGGTGGCCGCACTCGCGGCGGCCGTGGCCATCGGCGCGGGCTGGCAGTGCGCGCTGATGGCGCCCACCGAGATCCTGGCCGAGCAGCACTTCCGCAAGCTCATCGGCTGGCTGGAGCCGCTGGGCCTCAAGATCGCCTGGATCACCGGCAGCGTGAAAGGCAAGGCCCGCCAGGCCATGCTGGACGCGGCCGCCTCGGGCGAGGCGCAGCTGGTGGTGGGCACGCACGCCGTGATCGAAGACAAGGTGCGCTTTGCCAAGCTGGGCCTGGCCATCATCGACGAGCAGCACCGCTTCGGCGTGGCGCAGCGGCTGGCCTTGCGCCAGAAGTTGAAGGCCATGGATCTGGAGCCGCACATGCTGATGATGAGCGCCACGCCCATCCCGCGCACGCTGGCCATGACCTACTTCGCCGACCTGGACGTGTCTACCATCGACGAGCTGCCCCCGGGCCGCAGCCCCATCGTCACCAAGGTGTTCACCGACAGCAAGCGCGACGACGTGATCGACAAGATCCGCATGGCGGTGGCCGACGGCGCGCAGGTGTACTGGGTGTGCCCGTTGGTGGAAGAAAGCGAGGCCATCGACCTGCGCAACGCCACCGAGACGCACGAGGAGCTGAGCGCCACGCTGGCCGGCACGAGCGTGGGGCTGCTCCACGGCCGCATGTCGCCGGCCGACAAGGCGGCGGTGATGGCGCAGTTCTCCAGCGGGCAGATGAGCGTGCTGGTGGCCACCACCGTGATCGAAGTGGGCGTGGATGTGCCCAACGCCAGCCTGATGGTGATCGAGCACGCCGAGCGCTTTGGCCTGGCGCAGCTGCACCAGCTGCGCGGCCGCGTGGGCCGGGGCGCGAAGGCCAGCGTGTGCGTGCTGATCTACACGCCGCCGCTGAGCGACACCGGCAAGTCACGCCTGAAGGCCATGGCCGAGACGACCGACGGTTTCGAGATCGCGCGGCGAGACCTGGACATCCGCGGCCCGGGCGAATTCATGGGCTCGCGCCAGAGCGGCGCCGAGCTGCTGCGCTTTGCCGACCTGCAGGAAGACGCCCCCCTGCTGGTGGCCGCCCGCGCCCTGGCCCCGCAACTGCTGGACCGCGCGCCGGATGCGGCGCACCGGCAAGTCACGCGCTGGCTGGGCACCAAGGCGGAGTTCCTGAAAGCCTGAAGCCCTCGGGGCACGCCGCCGAGGGCTTCGCTTGGGTCACCGGCTGCGCGACGCATGTGGCCCGCGCCTCATCGGCCGGGCCGCACGCCTCACTTGCAGGTGAAGCTCTTGGCGTTCACTTCCTTCACATTGCCGGCGCCGCAGGTGGCCGTGGCTTGCTCGCTCATGCGGCTGATGGAGGCCGAGTCGGTCGTGGTGTGAACCGGCGGCGCGAACACGCAGGCGCTGAGCAGGGCAGCAGCAGCGAGTGCGGCGAGTGCGGCGAGTGCGGTGGGAAGGGCGGTGAAGCGGGTCATGCGGGGTCCCTCAAAAAGTGTTGTGAAGGCCTGCACGTTAGGGCGAGGGCGTGCGCCTGTCGCACCCGGTGCGACGGGCTGCACGACGCGGGGGGTCAGCTGCAGCCGACGTGTCATGAATGGCGCCCGCCAGCGCCCGGGTCCGCCGCCTGCGGGAGGCCCAGGCACACGCCCAGGTCACGCGCGGTGGCCAGGGTGTCACCGTCCAGCGGCACGGCCTTCATGCGGCCGGCCACCTCGGCCAGCGGCACAGGGCGCACGTCGCGGCCGTCCAGCGCCACCATCACACCGCTCTGGCCGGCCGCCAGCGCGCGCACGGCAGCCGCCCCGAAGCGCAGCGCCGCCACCCGGTCGAAGGCGCTGGGGCTGCCGCCGCGCAGCAAATGGCCCAGCACCACGCAGCGCGCGTCCTTGCCGGTCAGGCGTGCCAGCGCCTGGCTGACCTGCTCGCCCATGCCGCCCAGGCGCTCGGCATGGCCCGCCTCGGCCGGGCCGCACAGCGCACGCTCACCGTCGCGGGGATGCGCGCCTTCGGCCACCACGACGAGCGAGTAGCCCAGCCCCTGGGCCTCGCGGCGGGCGATGAGCTCGGCCACCGGGGCCAGATCGAACGGAATCTCGGGCAGCAGGATGGCGTGCGCCCCACCCGCCAGACCAGCGTGCAGCGCAATCCAGCCGGCGTAGCGGCCCATCACCTCCACCGTCAGCACACGGTGGTGGCTGGCGGCGGTGGTGTGCAGGCGGTCCAGGCACTCGCTGGCAAAGGCCACCGCGGTGTCGAAACCAAAGGTCATCACCGTGCCGTCCAGGTCGTTGTCGATGGTCTTGGGCACGCCCACCACCGGCAGCCCGCGCTGGGCCAGCTGGTGCGCAATCGCGAGCGACCCGTCGCCGCCCACGGCCACCAGGGCGTCGATGCCTTCTCGCGCCAGCGCGTCGAGCAGGTCTTGCGAACGGTCCACCAGCGCGGTGCGGCCGTCCGGCTGCGGCATGGGGTAGGCAAACGGGTTGCCCTTGCTGGTGGAGCCCAGCAGCGTGCCGCCCAGGGCGGCCAGGCCCTCCACGCGTTCAGCGGTCAGCTCGATGCAGCCGTCGCCAGCGCGGTACCGGTCGGGCCGCAGCAGGCCGTCGTAGCCGTCGCGGATGCCGACGCAGGTCCAGCCCCGCAGCAGGGCGGCCCGCGTCACGGCCTGGATCACCGCGTTCAAGCCCGGCGCGTCACCGCCGCCGGTGGTGATGGCGATGCGGCGAAGCGGGCGGGCGGGGTGAACGGGGCGGGAGGGGTGGGCGTCGGCACTCATGACGCCGCAGTCTGCCGCAGCCGCCCGCCGCTGCGCGGCCTTATTTCGGCGCGGCGGCCAGGAAGGCCTTGACCTCGCCCACCAGCCACTCCGGGTCGTCCCACATCAGGAAGTGGTAGCCCTGCGCGCTCATGCTCACCTTCACGCCGCTCAGGCCAGCGTACTGGCCTTCAAAGATGCGGCGGGTGCTGTCCAGCGTGGAGCCCATGGGCGCGTAGGCCGCCCAGGCCCCCAGCACCAAGGTCGGCGTGGTGATCTGGGGCAGCAAGGGGCGCAGGTCAGCCCCCCACAGCTCCGACATGGCCTGCGCGGAGGTCGCGCGGTCGCTGGCCAGCGACCAGCCGGCCACGCGCTCGTTGTTGGCCGGCGTGCGGCTCATGCCCATCGCGCCCTGGCGTGCGCCGGCCTCCCATTGCGCCGGCGTGGCGTTCAGCATCTGCTGGCGCATGGCGGCGGCCGCGCCCTTGGCAGCCTCAGCCGTCATGCCGCGAATGCCGGCAAAGAAGGGCAGCGAGTCCACGATCACCAGGCGGTCGATGCGCGCGGGCTGCGCGGCAGCCATCTTCAGCGCAAGCGCGCCGCCCAGGCTGTGCCCCATGACGACGGGCTGCTTGAGTTGGCGGTCGTCCAGGTAAGCCAGCAGGCGGTCGCGCATGCCGTCCAGAAACGGGTCGGTCTGGATGGCCGGCGCGCCGGCGAAACCCGGCAGCTGCACGATGTGGCACTGCACCTGCGGTTGCAGGGCGGCGCAGGTTTCCGTCCAGGTCGCAGCGGCGCTGTTCAGGCCCGGAATCATCAGCACCGGGCGGCCTTGGCCCACCACCTCCACGCGCAGGTCGCGGAACTCCACCGGCGCGGCACGGCTGAGGCCCGGTACCACCGCCGTGACCATGACCGCCGCCGCGGCGCACAGGCCAGCCCAGGAACGGGTGCGAATCCACATGTTTGTGTCCTTCAAAGTTTCAAGGGGGCGGATGTTGCCCGCATTCCGACCGCTCGCCGGCCAGGCATGCGCCCAATGGCGACTTGCGCTGACGGATGGCGATGGCAGCCGACCGGTGGCGGGCGCTGCGCCGCGTCAATCGCCCCCGGTGCTGGTGGCCAGCAGCAGGCTCTGGGCGCCGGTGATCCAGGCGGTGCGAGCGTCCGAAGGGCGCACGGTGTGCAGGTCCAGGAAGGTGCCGCTGGCCTGGCGCGTCCAGGTGCTGCCGCCGTCGCGGGTGGTCAGCACCCGGCCGCCCTGCCCCACGATCCAGCCGCGTTGGGCGTCGCCAAAGGCCAGGTCGTTGAAGTCGGTGGCGTCACCCGCGGGGTCGATGCGCTGCCAGCTGTCGCCCCCGTCGCTGGACTTCAGCAGCAGGCCACCGCGGCCCACGGCCCAGACGCTGCCGTCGGGGTGCAGGGTCAGGGCCGTGAGGACGGCGTTCGGGTCGCCCGGGCGCGGGCGCCGCACCCAGCTCTGGCCGTTGTCGGTGGACACCACCGTCACGGCCGACGCCCCCACCCCCACCAGGCGCCCGCCGGGCAGGTGCCGCAGCACGGTGATGCCCGGCGGCAGCTCCGCCGGTTTGCGCCAGCTGCGGCCGCCATCGTCGGTCAGCAGCGGGCCTTGCTGCAGCGAGCGCACCCAGCCGCGGCTGGCGTCGCTGAAGTGCATCTGCACGCCGTCGTACACCGGCGTGGACTGCCAGGTCTTGCCCGCGTCTTCGGTGCGGTAGACAACGCCGTCGGTCAGCAGCCGCCAGCCCTGGGTGTCGGTCAGGTACTGCAGCTGCTGGATGCCGGGGCCGTTGCCGCCCGGCACCGCGCGCTCCACCACGGTCCAGGTCTGGCCGCCGTCGCGGCTTTCCAGCGAGGTGCGGTCGAAGGCCAGCATGCGCAGGGTCTTGGCGCCCAGCACCGCCACCGAGTACTGCAGGTTGGCCTCGATCGGGTCATGCCCGATCAGGCTCTGAAAGCTCGCGCCACCGTCGCGCGAGATCCAGAAGTCGCCCCCGCCGTTGCGCGCGGTCAGCGTGAGCGCGTCCACCCGCCGCGGGGCGTTCACCTCGCTGCCCAAACGCCGCTCGGCCGGCCGGGTGCTGGGCGCCCAGGTGAGGCCGGCATCCACGCTGCGGTACACCTGCGCCCCGGTGAAGAGCACCAGCGTGCGGCCGTCCAGCGCCTGCACCGTGGGGCCGGCCACGCTCGGCCCGTTCAGCAGCGCGCCCCAGGTGCGGCCGCCGTCGCTGCTGCGGTACAGAAAGCCCTGCGACGCCGTCAGCAGCGTGTCGCCATCGTCCGACGCCCACAGCAGCTGGGCGAACAGGCCCGGCGTGGCGCTGAGGTCCAACGCCGTCCAGGTGGCGCCGGCATCCGCGCTCTTCCACAGCGTTTGGCGCTGGAACGGCAGCGGCGCGCCCGGCCCCGCCCGGCAGCCGGCCGACAGGGCGTTCAACAGCAGCCGGGTTTCGCTGGCGAAGGTGAGCGAGGTGCTCAGGCTGCACTGATCGGGCGCGTCCAGGTTCAGCACCGCCACGCGGTTCTGGCCGTCCAGGTCGGCCCGGTTCAGGCGCATGAACTGGCTGTCGTACAACCGGCCCGCGGGCGACACCACCTCCACCGGGCTCACCGCCCGCCAGGTGGCGCCGCCGTCGCGCGTGGCCGCACCCTGGTACCCGCTGGTGACGAGCGCGGTCTGGGCGCCCAGCGCCCGCACGGTGTCGGGCGCCTGGCCAGCCAGGTCCACGCCGGTCAGCTCCCGCCGCTGCCAGCTCGCCCCGCCGTCGGTGGTGCGAAACACCCCCGCGCTGCCCACGGCCCAGCCGTTGCGGGCGTCCCAGAAGCTGACGCTGGTGAGCATGCCGGGCTCGGTGGCCGGGCGTTGCAGCACCCAGTGCGCGCCCCCGTCGTCGGTTTTCAGGATCTCGCCGTACTGGCCCACGGCCCAGGCCTGCTGCGGGCTCCACGCGAACACGTCGCGCACCAGGTGCGAGGTGGGGCGCTGCTGTTGCCAGCACCAGCCCTGGCCGGCGCCGCCGCTGCAGATCAAGCCCAGCACGTTGCCGGCGCTGGTGACGCGCACGGTGGCGCTGGCCTCGCGGCTCTGGCCGGCTTCGTTGGTGACGCGCAGCACCACGTCGAAGCTGCCCGCCCGGTCGAACCGGTGCTGCGGGCTGGCTTCGGCACTGGTGGCGCCATCGCCAAAGCGCCACTGGGCGGTGAGGCCGGCCGCCAGCGCCGTGCTGCTGGCAAACGCCAGCGCCGCGCCCGCCTCGCCGGCGGCCGGGGCGGTGATGGCCAGGCTGTCGGGCAGCGGGGTGGCCGGCGCGGGGCCGGGTGTGCTGCCGCCTGCACCCCCACCACCTGCACCACCACCGCAAGCCACCACCAGCCACGCGGCCGCCAGGCTCGCCACGGTGGCGCCACGCCGCGCAAACACGCTGTTGAACCGGTTCATGCTCCACCACTCCTGACGCGCTGTCTGCGCGCAGTGTAGGAGCCGTCAGCGGGTCACTTCAGGCGCTGCATCCAGTACACCAGCACCTCGGTGCGGGGCTCGATATCCGTGGCACTGTAGGTGTAGGTGGGCACCACGTTGATGGCGTCCAGCGTGGGCAGGCCCGAGATGATGCGGCCGAACACGGTGTAGCCCGGATTGGCGGGGCTCTGGTAGTCCAGGCTGGTGTTGTCCACCACGTTGAAGAAGAACTGGCTGGTGGCCGAGTCGGCGTCGCTGCGGCGGGCCATGGCGAGGGTGCCGCGCAGGTTGGACAGGCCGTTGTTGGCCTCCAGCTTGATCGGCGCGTACAGCGCGGGCTTGACCACCATGCCGCTGGTGTAGCCGCCGCCCTGGATGACGAAGTCGCGGTCCACGCGGTGGATGAGGGTGTTGCTGTAGAAGCCGGCCGACACGTACTTGTAGAAGTTGGCCACGGTCTGCGGGGCGTAGCTGTCGTACAGCTCCACCACCATCTCACCGCTGCTGGTGAGCATGCACACCGTGCCCCACTTGCTGGCAGCCGAGGCGGCCAGGCCCGCCGGGCTGCACGACAGCGTGGGCGGCGTGGGATTCGGGTTGGGCCGCGGGTAGGCCGTGCCCCCGCCGCCGTTGCCACCGCCGCCACCACCGCCGCCGATGTCCACCTCGACGCCGCCGCCGCAGGCGGTCAGCGCCACGGCCGAGCCCAGGGCCACCAACAGACTCAAAACACGGGACGGCAGGCGCATGTGCTTCTCCATGGACGAACGATTTGCACTGTTTAACGCGAGCCTTCGCCGGGTGTTGACACCGCTTACAAGCGTTTACGTGCGATGGCTATAGTCCGCGCCGCCCGCGACCCGCGGAACCCTCTCCACCCACCTTGTTGTTCACCATGTCCCTGTTCGCTTCTCGCCGTTCCGCCCTTTTGCTGGCTGCCAGCGCCCTCGCCGCGACGCTCGGTGTCACCGCCTGCGGGGGTGGCGGCAGCAACTCGGGCACGCCGTCCACGGGTGACGGCTACGGCTGGAGCAGCGTGACGGCGCTGAAGGTGACCGACAACGTGCTGGGCACGGGCGCCACGGCCGCTGCGGGCAGCAAGGCCACGGTCACCTACAGCGGCTACCTGTACGACGTGCGCGTGGCCGACACGCGCGGCACCAAGTTCGACGCGGGCTCGTTCCAGTTCACGCTGGGCACGACGCCGCTGCAGGTCATCACGGGCTTCGACCAAGGCGTCACTGGCATGAAGGTGGGCGGCAAGCGCACCATCGTCATCCCCGCCAGCCTGGGCTACGGCGCCAGCGGCTACGGCACCATCCCGGGCGGTGCCGCCTTGGTGTTCGACGTCGAGCTGACCGCGGTCAACTGACCTCGAGGTTGTCGATCAGCCGTGTGGTGCCCAGCCGCGCGGCGGCCAGTGCCACCAGGGGCTGGCCCTCCACGGCCGCGCCCAGGTCGTGCTGGCGGCGCAGCGTGACGTAATCCGGCGCCCAACCCGCCTCACGCAAGGCCTGCATCGCGTCGGCTTCCATCGCGGCCAGGTCGCGCTCGCCGGCTTGCCAGCGGGCGATCAAGGCTTTGAGCGTGCGCGACAGGCGCAGCGCTTCCACCTTCTCCGCCTCGCTCAGGTAGCCGTTGCGCGAGGACAGCGCCAAGCCCTCCGCGCTGCGGCGCGTTTCGCCGCCGTGGATGGCGATGGGCAGCGCCATCTGCGCCGTCATGCGGCGCAGCACCATCAGCTGCTGGTAGTCCTTCTTGCCGAACACCGCCAGCGTGGGCTGCACGATGTTGAAGAGCTTGTGCACCACGGTGCACACGCCCGTGAAGAAGCCGGGGCGGAAGTGCCCTTCCAGGATGTCGGCCAGCTCGGTGGGCGGCTGCACCTTGTAGCCCTGGGGCTCGGGGTAGAGCTCTTTCTCGCTGGGCGCGAACACCACATCACAGCCAGCCGCGGCCAGCAGTTCGCAGTCGCGTTCCAGCGTGCGGGGGTAGGTGTCGAAGTCTTCATGCGGCGCGAACTGCAGCCGGTTCACGAAGATGCTGGCCACCACGGCGCCTTGCGGGCCGACCAGTTCACGGGCCTGCTTCACCAGGGCCAGGTGGCCGTCGTGCAGGTTGCCCATGGTGGGCACGAAGCCGCGCGCGGCGTGGGGGGCGAGCGCCTCGCGCAGCGCTGCGATGGTGTGAATCACCTGCATGGTCAGAACCCGTGAATCTCGTTGATGGGGAAGGTCTTGGCCTTCACCTCGTCCACATAGGCTTTCACGCCGCCGAGGATGGAACCCTGCCCGGCCATGAAGTTCTTGACGAAGCGGGGCTTCTTGCCGCGGGTGATGTCCAGCGCGTCGTGCAGCACCAGCACCTGGCCCGAGGTGCCCACGCCCGCGCCGATGCCGATGACGGGCACGGGCGACGCGGCGGTGATCTCGGCAGCCAGCGCGGCGGGCACCATTTCATACAGCAGCATGGCCGCACCGGCCTCCACCAGCTCTTGCGACTCGCGCTTGATGCGGGCCGCACTTTCCTCGTCGCGCCCCTGCACCTTGAAGCCGCCCAGCGCCGTCACGGTCTGCGGCGTGAAGCCCAGGTGCGCGCACACCGGAATGCCGCGCTCGCTGATGAAGCGCACGGTCTCGGCCGTCCAGCCGCCGCCTTCGAGCTTCACCATGTGCGCGCCGGCCTTCACCAGGGCGGCCGCGCTTTTCCAGGCTTCTTCCTTGCTGACGTGGTAGCTGTCGAACGGCAGGTCGGCCACGACGAAGGCGTACTTCACCCCGCGGCGCACGCAGGTGGTGTGGTACAGCATGTCGTCCAGGTTCACCGGGGCGGTGGAGCCGCGGCCCTGCAGCACATTGCCCAGGGAATCGCCAATCAGCAGCATGTCCACGCCCGCTTCGTCCAGCAGCCCGGCGAAGGCGGCGTCGTAGCAGGTCAGCATGGCGATCTTTTCGCCGCTGGCGTGCATCTGCGCGAGGCGCGGCAGGGTCATCGGCTTTCGGTCAGCGGTCATAGGCACCTCGGTGTAAACCCTTGTCACCCTGGAAGGGCGGCGGCAGTGTAGCGTTCGACCCCTGCCCCTTGAGCTTGCCGCCTGCCATGACCCTGACCGAGTTGCGCTACATCGTTGCCGTGGCCCGCGAGCGCCACTTCGGCCGCGCGGCCGAGGCCTGCTTCGTCTCCCAGCCCACCCTGTCGGTGGCCATCAAGAAGCTGGAGGAGGAGCTGGACGTCAAGATCTTCGAGCGCGGCGGCAACGAGGTGAGCGTGACGCCGCTGGGCGAAGACATCGTGCGGCAGGCGCAGTCGGTGCTGGACCAGGCCGGCGCCATCCGCGAAATCGCCAAGCGCGGCAAAGACCCGCTGGCCGGCGCGCTGCGCCTGGGCATCATCTACACCATCGGCCCCTACCTGCTGCCCGAACTGGTGAAGCACACCATCGCGCAGTACCCGCAGATGCCGCTGATGCTGCAGGAGAACTTCACGGTGAAGCTGCTGGAGATGCTGCGCACCGGCGAGCTGGACTGCGCCATCATGGCCGAGCCCTTCCCCGACACCGGGCTGGCCACCGCCGCGCTGTACGACGAGCCCTTCGTGGTGGCCGTGCCGGCCTCGCACCCGCTGGCCGCGCGCGAAACCATCAGCGCCGAAGAGCTCAAGCGCGAAACCATGCTGCTGCTGGGCAACGGCCACTGCTTCCGCGACCACGTGCTGGAGGTGTGCCCGGAGTTCGCCCGCTTCTCCAGCAACGCCGAAGGCATTCGCCGCAGCTTCGAGGGCTCGTCGCTGGAAACCATCAAGCACATGGTGGCCTCGGGCATGGGCGTGACGGTGGTGCCGGCGCTCTCGGTGCCGCGCGACGCCTCGCCCCACCTGGCCTTCGTGCCCTTCAGCGCCCCGATTCCCACCCGCCGCGTGGTGCTGGCCTGGCGGCGCAGCTTCACCCGCTACGAGGCGATTGCGGCGCTGCGCAACGCGATCTACGCCTGCCAGCTGGACGGCGTGACCCGGCTGAGCTGAACCGACCGGGCCGTCCCGGCCCGGGGGCGCTGGAGCCGCCCACAATTTTGGCTATCGTTAGATTGAATCTATTCAACCAACAAAGTCGATAGTTTTCAATAAGCTTCTGCCATCTCACCGCAGGAGCTGACATGACCCAAGCCACCAACCCGGCCACCAACCCGGCCACCAACCCGGCTGCCACCCCGGCCGCCGCCCAGTGCCCCTTCCACCACGGCGCTAACGCCAGCCGCGCCGCCACGGCCAACCAGCGCTGGTGGCCCAACCAGCTGAACCTGGCGGTGCTGCACCAGCGCGCCCCGGCCGCCAACCCCATGGGCGAGGCCTTCGACTACGCCGCCGCCTTCCAGAGCCTGGACCTGCACGCCGTCATCGCTGACCTGAAGGCCCTGATGACCGACTCGCAGCCCTGGTGGCCGGCCGACTACGGTCACTACGGCCCCTTCTTCATTCGCATGGCCTGGCACGCCGCCGGCACCTACCGCGTGCAAGACGGCCGAGGTGGTGGCGGCACCGGCAACCAGCGCTTCGCCCCGCTGAACAGCTGGCCCGACAACGGCAACCTCGACAAGGCCCGCCGCCTGCTGTGGCCCATCAAGCAGAAGTACGGCGAGAAGCTGTCCTGGGCCGACCTCTTCATCCTGACCGGCAACGTCGCGCTGGAATCCATGGGCTTCAAGACCTTCGGCTTCGGCGGCGGGCGGGAAGACATCTACGAACCCGAGATCGACATCGACTGGGGCCCCGAGGCCACCTGGCTGGGCGACGAGCGCTACCACGGTGACCGCGAGCTGGCGAACCCGCTGGCCGCCGTGCAGATGGGCCTGATCTACGTGAACCCGGAAGGCCCCAACGGCAACCCCGACCCGCTGCTGTCGGCCCGCGACATCCGCGAGACCTTCGCCCGCATGGCCATGGACGACGAAGAAACCGTGGCCCTCATTGCCGGCGGCCACACCTTCGGCAAGGCGCACGGCGCGGGCGACGCCAGCCACATGGGCAAGGAGCCCGAGGGCGCCGACCTGCTGGACCAGGGCCTGGGCTGGAAGAGCAGCTACGCCTCCGGCATGGCCGGGCACACCATCACCAGCGGCCTGGAAGGCGCCTGGAAGCCCAACCCCACCACGTGGGACAACGGCTACTTCGACACCCTCTTCAAGTACGACTGGACGCTGACGAAGAGCCCGGCCGGAGCCCACCAGTGGGTGCCGACCGGCGGCGCCGGGGCCGACACGGTGGTGGACGCGCACGACCCCAGGAAGTTCCACGCGCCCATGATGAGCACCGCCGACCTGGCCCTGCGCTTCGACCCGGCCTACGAAAAAATCTCGCGCCGCTTCCATGCCGACCCGGCCGCTTTTGCCGACGCCTTCGCCCGCGCCTGGTTCAAGCTGACCCACCGCGACATGGGCCCGGTCACGCGCTACCTGGGGCCGCTGGTGCCGAAGGAACCGCTGCTGTGGCAAGACCCCATCCCGGCCGTGAACCACCCGCTGATCAACGCGGCCGACATCGCCACGCTGAAGGCGCAGGTGCTGGCCTCGGGCCTGACGACCGCGCAGCTGGTGAGCACCGCCTGGGCCTCGACCAGCACCTTCCGCGGCAGCGACAAGCGCGGCGGCGCCAACGGCGCACGCATCCGCCTGGCACCGCAGAAGGACTGGGCCGTGAACCAGCCCGAGCCACTCGCCGCGGTGCTGGCCACGCTGGAAGCCATTCAGCAGCAGTTCAACGCGACCGCCACCGGCGGCCGGCAGGTGTCGCTGGCCGACCTGATCGTGCTGGCCGGCAATGCGGCGGTCGAAGCCGCGGCGAAGGCAGCCGGCGTGCCGGTGACGGTGCCCTTCCGCCCCGGCCGCATGGATGCCACGCAGGACCAAACCGACGTGGCCTCCTTCGCCCCGCTGGAGCCCCGTGCGGACGGCTTCCGCAACCACCTGGCCCCGGGCCTGCCCGCAGCCGCCGCGGCCGAGTTGCTGGTGGACAAGGCCCAGCTGCTCACGCTCTCGGCCCCGCAGATGGCGGTGCTGGTGGCCGGCCTGCGCGTGCTGGGCGCCAACACCGGCGGCAGCCCGCACGGCGTGTTCACCCACCGCCCGGGCGTGCTGAGCCACGACTTCTTCGTGAACCTGCTGGACATGGGCACGAAGTGGCAGCAGGCGGGCGACGTGATCGAAGGCGTGGACCGCGCCACCGGTGCCCGCCGGTGGACCGCCACGGTGGCCGATCTGGTGTTCGGCTCCAACGCCCAGCTGCGCGCCATTGCCGAGGTGTACGGCGGCCGAGACGCCCAGCCCAAGTTCGTTCACGACTTCGTGGCCGCCTGGACGCACGTGATGGAACTGGACCGCTTCGACCTGCACGCCTGAAGGAGACCCTGACATGCAACACGCAGCACGCACCGCCCAACGCGGCCTGGGCTGGCTGGTTTTTGCCAGCGGCAACCTCGCCGGCATCGCCCTGCTGGTGCACGGCCTGAACGGCTGACGGGTTCACACCCGCACCCACCCCAGGGGCGAGCCGCTTCCGGTAGGCTCGCCCCGTCGTTTTCACAGGAGCACCCATGGCCAAGAAACGCACCGCCGCCGCGCCGGCAATCCACATCGGCATCAGCGACAAGGACCGCGCCACCGTCGCGGCCGGCCTGTCTCAGCTGCTGGCCGAGACCTACACGCTGTACCTGACCACCCACAACTTCCACTGGAACGTGACGGGCCCGATGTTCAACAGCCTGCACGCGATGTTCATGGCCCAGTACACCGAGCTGTGGAACGCGGTGGACCCGATCGCCGAGCGCATCCGCTCCCTGGGCCACGCCGCGCCGGGCAGCTACGCGCAGTTCGCCAAGCTCAGCAGCCTGCCCGACGCCCCCGCCACCCCGCCCAAGGCGCTGGAGATGGTGCGCATCCTGAAAGAAGGCCACGAGGCCGTGGCCCGCACCGCACGCCAGCTGTTCCCGGCCGTGGACAAAGCCAGCGACGAGCCCAGCGCCGACCTGCTGACCCAGCGCATCACGGTGCACGAGCAGACGGCTTGGATGTTGCGCAGCCTGCTGGAAGAGTGAGCTTCGGCCCGCGCGGCGGGCCAGCGATAGGGCCGGCGATACAGGTGGAATGACGGTGAATCCCGGCGCATTGGGCGCGATCCCTTGCGCTGGGGCCGCCCACAATCGGCGAACTTCCGTTTTCTCGGGCTGCGCATGTCCATTCCGCCTTTCATCGAACGCCTCATGGCCGGCCTGCAGCCGGGCAGCAGCGTGCCCGAGGTGCTGAAGGCCGCGATAGCGCCCGACGCGCACATCCTGGAAATCGGGCCTGGCGCCAGCCCGGCCTTCCGTCGCCGCGACTACCCCAACCTCAAGGTGTCCGACTACTGCGACACCGCCACCCTGCAGCGGCAGATGCGCGAGGTGTACCGGCTGCCGGACGGCCCGTTCGATCTGTTCGACGACATCGACTACGTCTGCGCCGACGGCCGCCTGGCCGACTGCGTGCCCGCAGAACAACGCTTCGACCTGATCTACAGCTGCCACAACATCGAGCACCAGCCCGATCTGCTGATGCACCTGCGCAGCGTAGAAACGCTGCTCAAGCCCGGCGGAACGGCGGTGATGGTGGTGCCGCTGAAGACGCAAACCTTCGACCTCTTCCGCCAGCTCACCACCACCAGCGACGTGCTGATGCGCCACCACTGGCCGCACGCTGCGCCTGCCGCAAAACTGGCGTTCGACACCGACAGCCACTCGGCGTCGCCGCCGGCCGGCGCACCGCACCGATTCGGCCCGCAAGACCCGCTGAGCGTGGGCGACCTGCACGCCGCGTTCGAGCACCTGCAGCGGTCCATGACCGGGCAGGCGCGCGACCTCAGCTACCTGCACTACCACGTGTTCACGCCCGAGTCGCTGCAGATCCTGCTGCTGGAGCTGTACCTGCTGCGGCAATGCAGCCTGATTCCGGCGATGTGCACCGGCGAGGTGGGCAACAGCTTCGTGATCGCGTTGCAGCCCATGCCCTGGCCCGCCGACCCGACCCACGCCGCCGCGTGGACGGCGCACCTGGAATCCATTCGGCTGCAGCGCTACCGCGACGGCGCCTTCCGCCCCCACTGAGGCCGCACCTGCCTGGGCGGTGCCGGGGATAATTGCGGGTTAGCCCGAGAGCCACCGCATGTCAGAACCCATCGCCAGCCGCATCGAGACGGAAGTTCGCCGCCGCCGCACCTTCGCCATCATCAGCCACCCCGACGCCGGCAAGACCACGCTGACGGAAAAGCTGCTGCTGTTCTCGGGCGCCATCCAGATCGCCGGCTCCGTGAAGGCCCGCAAGGCCACGCGCCACGCCACCTCCGACTGGATGGAAATTGAAAAGCAGCGCGGCATCTCGGTGGCGTCGTCCGTCATGCAGATGGAATACCGCGACTGCGTGATCAACCTGCTGGACACGCCGGGCCACCAGGACTTCTCGGAAGACACCTACCGCGTGCTGACCGCCGTGGACGCGGCGCTGATGGTGATCGACGCGGCCAACGGCGTGGAGCCGCAAACCCGCCGCCTGCTGCAGGTTTGCCGCGCGCGCAACACGCCCATCCTGACCTTCGTCAACAAGATGGACCGCGAGGTGAAAGACCCGCTCGCGCTGATGGACGAGATCGAGCAGGAACTGGGCATGACCGTCGTGCCCTTCACCTGGCCGGTGGGCATGGGCAAACAGTTCCACGGCGTGATGGACCTGCGCCAGGAGCGCATGCGCGTGTTCGCCCCCGGCGAGGACCGCGTGGCCGGCACCGAGGAAGTGCTGGAAGGGCTGGACAACCCGATCTACGCCGAACGCTTCGGCATGCAGTACGACAACGCGCAGGGCGAGATCGAACTCGTCAAGGAAGCCGCGCCCGCCTTTGAGCACGACGCCTTCCTGAGCGGCAAGCAAACGCCCATGTTCTTCGGCTCCGCCGTGAACAACTTCGGCGTGCAGGAAGTGCTGGACGCGCTGGTGGAACTGGCGCCCCCGCCCGACGTGCGCGAATCCATGCAGCGCACCGTCAAGCCCGAAGAGCCCAAGTTCACCGGTGTGGTGTTCAAGATCCAGGCCAACATGGACCCGGCCCACCGCGACCGCATCGCCTTCGTGCGCGTGGCCTCGGGCCGCTTCGAGCGCGGCATGAACCTGAAGGTGGTGCGCTCGGGCAAGGGCCTGCGGCCCAACACGGTGGTGACCTTCATGAGCCAGAAGCGCGAGCTGCTGGACGAAGCCTTTGCCGGCGACATCATCGGCATTCCCAACCACGGCGTGCTGCAGCTGGGCGACACCATCACCGAAGGCGAAGCCCTGCAGTACACCGGCCTGCCCTTCTTCGCGCCGGAAATGTTCCGCAGCGTGGAAGTGGCCGACCCGCTCAAGACCAAGCAGCTGCGCGAGGGCCTGCGCCAGCTGGGCGAGGAAGGCGCGATCCAGGTCTTCCGCCCCGAGGCCGGCAGCGTGCTGCTGCTGGGCGCTGTGGGCCAGCTGCAGTTTGAAGTGGTGGCCCACCGCCTGGAGCACGAGTACGGCGTGAAGGCCCGCATCACCGCGGCCCGCTACAACGTCGCCCGCTGGGTGACCTGCGACGACGCCGAAGGCCAGCCCGGCAGCGGCGAGAAGGAGCTGCGCCGCTTCATCGACCACAACGCCCACCGCGTGGCCTGGGACGCCGTGAACGCGCCCACCGTGCTGCTGGAGTACGCCGGCGAACTGCGCGCCATGCAAGAGAACTGGCCCCGCATCAAGTTCCACGCGCTGCGCGAGCACGCAGGCCTGGTCTTCCAGCAGCGGATGGAAGGCTGAGGCCTCCAACCTCCGTCGCCGCCCTGAACCTTCGATACAGTCCGCCCGCCACCCAAGCGGGGCGTTAGGTCCAGGTTCAGGGAGAGCCACGTGCAGTTTCATTCGTCAACGCCCGCGGGCGTGCCCCGTGCCGCCACAGTGGCCGCGATGTGCCTGGCGGCGTTCGTGACCGCCTGCGGTGGTGGCGGCAGCAGCGCCCCGGCGCCCGCGCCGCCGCCGGCGCCCACCGTGCAAGCTGTGGACGACCCCTTCACGCTGCCGGCCGGAACGCCGTCCGACCTGGCGGTGCTGGTGAATGATTCGGTCACGGGCGGCACCGCGACGGTCAGCGTTGCCACGAACCCGGCGCACGGCCAGGTGACGGTGCAGGGCACCACGCTGCGCTACGCGCCGGATGCTGGCTTCTATGGCACCGACCAGTTCAGCTACCGCGTGGACGTGGGTGCGGCGAGCAGCACCGCCACCGTCAAGCTGACCGTCGAGGCCGAGCTGACCTTGAGCGGCAGCCTCAAGCCGGCGCCGACGACGCCGACCGACGTCATCGCCCAGGTCGGCGACCGTCAGTTCAAGGCCAGCGTCGATGCCGGCGGCCGCTATCTCGTCCAGATCAAGAGCGCACGCGCCGACAGCCTCGTCACGCTGACCAGCCAGGGCACGGCCGCCGAGGCTCGCTTGGCCATGGCCAGTGCCGTGAGCGACTTCGGCACCCTGTTCGCACGGAACAGCCCGCGCCTGGACGACACACAATGGCCCAGCCTGCGGCTCGACGTCTTGACCACCGCCCGCTACGGCCTGCTGCTGCAGACCGGCATGCCCACCAACGGCACGGGTCTGCGCGCGGCCCTGCGCAGGCAGGATCCGGACGACCTGTTCAACCTCGTCATGCAGTTGCGGCACCTCTTCGAGGAAAACGGCGCCCTGCCGGCGGGCATGGGCACGACGCTGGATTACCTGCGCAGCGCAACAGCCCTGGCCGGCACGCCTTACCTTTGGCAGGCTGGTTCCAAGGTCTATCTCTCCCCCACCGCCGATGCCTTTGCTGCCGCCGAGGCACCGACCGTGGCGTCCACCGGGCGGCGACTGATCATTGCGCAGCGTCTTTTCAGCTTGGCGCCCGATGGCCAGGCCACCGTGCAGGCCTACGACTCGGCCACGGTCTATCCAGGCCGATGGACCCGGGACGGCGACACCCTGCGCGTGAAGCTGGATGGCCCGCGCCCGCCGGCGGGCTCCGTCATCTGGTACCCGGAGTACCGGCTGCGGAGCGTCCGCGGCACGGACGACCAGCCCAGCGCGCAGTTGATGCTGGACGCGGACGTTGACCCCAACTGCGCGCGCATGTCCCCCGCCTGCGTGGGCTACACGTTGGGCTGGAGGCCGTACACGAGTTTCGATCTCGAGCGCGACCGGCTGCCGCTGCGGGCTGAGGACTTTGCTGCCTCGCAACGTTGGGCCGGCTTGATCGCAGAGGCTGACGCGAGCACGGCCCTGTGCTTGTGCCGCGCGCGCGAAGTGAGCTTCGGCGCGGCGCTGGAGCTGCCCGGCTTCACAGGGCAACTTGTTGAGGGCCAATTGCTGCTGCGGGCGGGCAACCTGACCCATCGCTACACCCGCTTGCGCCAGGATGCCGACGGGCTCGAGCTCTGGCTGGTGGAGCTGGAACAGAACGGCACGCGCGTGAAGGCGAAGCTCATACCGGTTGTGAAGGCGGCCGACGTGACGCTGAACGCGACCTCGGCCACCCGGCGCTGGTTCGCGCCTAACCTGCCCCAGCAGCACGATCCTCTGCATTGGTCAGGGAACGAATCATGGTGGCAGGCCGATGGCAAAGTCATCTCGATCGACCACTACAACGGCAAGCCCTATGCCACCTCCACCTGGACGCTGTCGGGCGACGGCCGCGAGGTCACAAGGCTTACAGAAGATGGCTTCATCTATCGCTACCGACTGGTCGCTGCGCCATCCGGCAGCTACCTGGCGCTGGTATCGCCCAGTACCTATAGCGACGGGACGACGTATCTGGTCCGCCTGCGTGACCTCGGGCCGATCAACTGAGGCAGCACAGATTCCAACGAATGAAACCCATGAAGACGGATCATCGACAGGGGCTCGCCTCGCTCGCCCTCGCATTGGTGGCGGGTTGCGGCGGCGGATCCGGCGGGTCTGCACCGCCCCCTGCGCCACCGGCGCCGACGGTGACGGCGCTGGACGACCAGTACACCGTGCCGGCAGGCGCCGCCGCCGTACTGGCCGTGAGCGGCAATGACACCGTGACGGGCGGCACCGCCACCCTCAGCGTGGCCACGGCGCCGGCGCACGGCAAGGTCGTCGTGCAGGGCAGCAGCCTGCAATACACGCCCGACGTCGGCTTCTTCGGCGACGATCAGTTCACCTACCGGGCCGATGTGGGCGCCGCCAACAGCACCGCCACCGTCAAGGTGAACGTCGAGGCCGAGATCGAGCTCAGCGGCACCGTGCCGGGCATCAACTCGCTGACCGAAGTCACCGCCCAGGTGGGTGACGCCACCGTCAAGGTCAACGCGGACGACGCCGGGGCCTACAAGCTCTCGGTCAAGACGGGCAAACCGGGCGCCTTGATCACGCTGACCGCCAAGGAATCCGGCGTGCGCGCCGCGTACACGCGCACCAGCCTCGTGGGCGATGCGGGCAGCCTCTACGCCCAAGCTGGCACACGCATCAACGCCACGCAGTGGCCGGCCCTTGTGCTCGAC
Source organism: Pelomonas baiyunensis (assembly GCF_043555935.1). Lineage (NCBI taxonomy): Bacteria > Pseudomonadati > Pseudomonadota > Betaproteobacteria > Burkholderiales > Sphaerotilaceae > Roseateles > Pelomonas baiyunensis. The sequence continues at coordinate 554,202 of NZ_JBIGIB010000004.1, forward strand.
GCGCTGAGCACCGCCCGCCACGGCCTGCTCAAGCAACGCGGCCTGCAGCCCGCGACCACGAGCGAGCTGAAGGCCGCTGCCGCCGCACAGGACCCCAACGACCTGCTGGACATCACGACGCTGCTGCGGCATGCGTACGAGGACAGTGCGACCTTGCCCTCGGGCGCGACCACAGCCACCGAGCTGGCAGCCAGCCCCGCCGCCCTGGCGGCCTTCAACCAGCAGTGGGTCGGCGGCTCCGTCACCTACCCCGCCCTCGTCGAGAAGACGCTGGCCCAGGTCGCCGCGGCTGCGGCGCCCACGGTCGCCGCGACCGGCAGCAGGCTGGCCGCCCTGTACGAGGGCAGCAGCAACGTCGTGATGCCCACGGGCTCGGTATTCGACCTGCGCGCCGACGGCAGTGCCACCGGCATCGTCTGGACCTTCTCCACCAACACGGCCATCAACGCCAGCTGGGCCACGGCGGGCAATACGCTCACCATCACCTTGGCCAGCCCCGTGCTGATGGACGGCCAGTACCGGGTGTACGCGCAGCAGTACAAGCAGGTGCGCGGTATCGATGGCCAAGCCAGCCGCCAGCTGATGACCCGCTGGCTGGCCGACTGCCCGGCCACCACCGCCTTCTGCCCCGTTGCGGGCTACACGGTTTGGGCGCCGGTCGTCAGCTACGACGTGGAGCGCGACCGACAGCCGCTGCGCCTGGAAGACTTCGCAGTCGGCACGACCTGGGCCGGCATCGACCTGGCGTCGAGCGCCGGCGTGGCGCAGTGCATGTGCAGCCTGCAGGCGGTGGTCACCGACGGCACGCCCAACCTGCCCGGCTACAAGGGCCAGCTCACCGACGGCCGCTGGGTGCTGTCCGGCACCGAGACCACCTTCCGCTACACCCGGCTGGGCAACGGCCCCGAGCCGGGCATGGAGTACTGGCTGACCGAATATCTGGAGAGCGGTACGCCCACGCGCGCCAACCTGCGCCTGGTGGCCAAGGGCGGCCCCGTGCCGACCTTCACCACCGCCGGGGCGGCACGCCGGTGGGTCACCAGCTACCAGACGGGCATCGGCAGCGCCGACCCCGCCGGGGCGCGCTACAACAGCTACCCGCAGATCCTGCACGCCGACGGCCGCATCACCTACGACTTCGGCAGTGGCGAGGTGGACCGCGGGGACCGCTGGTTCCTCTCCAGTGACAAGCGCAGCGTGATGCAGCTCACGGCGGGCAACCCCGTGGCCTATGTGATGTACGCCCCGGTGCGCGCCGTCACCGGCGGCTACCTGGCCATGAGCAGCAGCGGCGGCCTGGTGCGCATGCGCGACTTCGGCCCCGCGGACTGAGATTCAACTGATTTTCCGGGCCCGTGCCGGGGGCTGACCACGCAGATGGGAGCAACCGGCGTCAAGGCCACGAAGATGGCACCGCCCTGCCTGCTGGTGCAGCGACGGCCACCGACCTCGCCTCCAGCAGCGCCGCGCTCGCCAGGCTAGAGACAAACTGGGTCGGGGGCGAGGCATCCAGGACGCCTCCGTCCAGACGTCACTCGCCCACCGTGCTGCTGGAGTACGCCGGCGCACTGCGCGCCGTGCCGGAGCACGGGCCCCGCATCAAGTTCCACGCGCTGCGCGAGCACGCGGGCCTGGTCTTCCAGCAGCGGATGGAAGGCTGACGCCCCACCGCTGCCGTCAGAGTGCGCCCGCCCCCCGGTGTTGCCGGGGGCCACAGGGCAGGCATTCCGTCACGAACGGTTCGTGGGACACCCTCGGGTGTGGGGCCTTTGGGGCTCGGTCCTGCTTTGGCGCGCACCTAGCATGCGCCTCGCTTCCACTCCATCCCCAACAAAACAATGCAAACGACCCTCGGCCGCCTCGGCCTCGCAATGTCTCTGTCGGTGGGCCTGCTGGCCTCCGCCTCGGCCCACGAAGTGCTGGTCAACGGCAACTTCGAAACCGGCAACTTCTCGGGCTGGACGGCGTCGTCTACCCAAACCTCTCCCTTCCAGGCCTCATTCGGCGACGGCCGCAACGCCGCCATCGCCAACTCCACCAGCGGCCAACCTGCCTGGTATGTGCGCAACCAGGCTGCCAACTACTTCGGCACGCCCGCGACGCCCATCGCCGGCTACAGCGCCTTCAACGGCTTTGACGGCAGCGGCGGCAACTTCACGTTGTCGCAGGGCTTCTCGCTGACGGGCAACCTCAGCAGCGCCCTGCTGGGTTTCACGTTCGGCACGCAAGCCACTTACAGCGGCACCAACCGCACGTTCAGCGTGGACGTGATGAACGCCGCTGGCAGTGCGGCCCTGGCCAACCTGTATGCCTTCGTGCTGCCCCAAAGCTCCACCACCTGGACGCTGCACGACATCAGCCTGGACGTCGCCGCCAAGCTCAACGCACTGGGCGCCGGCAACTACCGCCTGCAGTTCACGGAAGTCATTCCCGGCAACTACACCGGCCCCGCCCAGTTCGCCATCGACAACATCTCGCTGAACGTCAACAACGCCGTGCCGGAGCCGTCCAGCATCGCGCTGGTGGGTGCCGCAGGCCTGGCCCTGCTGGCCCTGCGCCGCAACCGCCGCGCCCGCTGACCCTCCGCGCATGAGCGCCAACCGGCCCCAGGCCGGTTTTTTTTCGCCTCGCCGGCTGCGGGGCAGCGGCGGAGCGCGCTCAGCAGCGCTCGCCCACCCAGCGGCCGTTGGACAGCAGGCGCTGCTCCACCTCCAGCCCGCCGCCGATGGCCTGGCCGTTGCGGCCGTCCACCGCGTTGCCGCGCCCGTTCAGTTCCAGCGTGTAGCGCGTGGGGCCGTAGGTGGCCGAGAACGTGCCCTGCGTGCGCCCACCGCCGCTGGTGCGGCAGGCGTAGCGGCCCGCGGCTTGGCCGGCGTCGAGTTGGCTGGGCGTGACCTCACAGGTCCACGGCCCGGTGTGGCCCAGGGACGACTCCAGGTAGCGGGCCAGGTCGATGCGCGACTGCGCCGGGGCGAGGCAACTTTGCTGCTCGCCCGACTGCACCCGGTCCAGCTCGGCCCGCTGGGCCTCGCTCAAGCGATCGCGCACGCGGGCCTTCAGCGCCTGCAGGCTGGCCCGCATGGACTGGCCGTTGATCCAGATCTCGGTGTCGGTCGCCCACAGGCCGGGCTTGACCTCAATGACCGGCGCCGCCCCCACGTGAGCGAACGCGAACAGGCTGGCGAGGGCAACCACCGGACGAAACCGCAAGGCACAACGGGACATGGCGCAACAGGGGAGTGAAAAGGGGCCCCGATTGCAGCAGGTTCCCCCGCCCAAAGCAGCCCTGGGTTGCAACTGGTTTCGCATCGGCGCGCAGGCGCGGATTCAGGGCCGCTGCGATGATCTCGCGCTTGGCGCGTCACACGCCCCCCCATTCCCTGCCGCCACTCCCCGCTGCTTCACCCACCCGCTTCACCCATGCCCAAGCACCTCCGCTCCCCATTGGCCACGCAAGCCGCTCGCGTCGCCGTGGCTGCCGTCGCGGCCCTGACCACCGCTGCGGCCCAGGCCGCCCCCGAACTGGAAACCGTCGTCGACGGACTCAAAACGCCGTGGGCCGTGGCTTTTCTGCCCGGCGGCGAACTGCTGATCACCGAGCGTGACGGCACGCTGCGAACGGCCAAACCGGGCGGCAAGCCCAGCGCGCCGATTGCCGGCGTGCCCGCTGTCGTGGCCGAGGGCCAGGGCGGGCTGCTGGATGTGCAGCTGGACAGCGACTTCGCCCGCAACCGCACGATCTACTTCTGCTTTGCCGAGCCCAGCGCCGACAAGAAGACCAACAGCACCGCGCTGGCCAGCGCCAAGCTGAGCGCCGACACCAAGCGGCTGACTGACGTGAAGGTGATCTTCAGCCAGGTTCCGAAGATGGACAGCAAGCACCACTTTGGCTGCCGCATCGCCGAGGCGCCGGACGGCAAGCTCTTCCTGAGCCTGGGCGAGCGCTACAAGGGCATGCAGCAGGCGCAGACGCTGGACAACCACCTGGGCAAGGTCGTGCGCGTGAACAAGGACGGCAGCGTGCCGAGCGACAACCCGTTCGTGAGCACGCCCGGCGCCCTGCCCGAGATCTGGAGCTACGGCCACCGCAACTCGCAGGGCTTGATCGTGGACGCGCAAGGGCGCCTGTGGGAGCACGAACACGGCCCGCAGGGCGGCGACGAGCTCAACCTCATCAGCCCGAAGCTGAACTACGGCTGGCCCGTCATCACCTACGGCGAGAACTACGGTGGCGGCAAGATCGGCGACGGCATCGCCGCCAAGGCGGGCATGGAGCAGCCGGTAGTGAAGTGGGTGCCGTCCATCGCCCCGGCCGGGCTGGCGCGCCTGAAGAGCGACAAGTACGGCGCGGCCTGGCAGGGCAGCTTCTTCATCGGCTCACTGAAGTTCGGCCACCTGGAGCGCGTGAAGCTGGACGCCAGCAACCGCCCGGTGGAGCAAGAGCGCCTGTTCCCCGACGCCGGCCGCATGCGCGATGTGCGCGAAGGGCCGGACGGCCTGCTGTACCTGGTGCTGGAAGCGCACGGCAAGGTGGTGCGCGTGAAGCCCTGAAGCTGACCGCCAGCCGTCTGGCCCCTTGAAACGGGGGCACGGCGCCAGCAGCGCCCATCCACCACCGGCCCCGCGCCCCGATAGCATCCGCGGTTTTTTCAAAACCAGATGAAGCGGGAGAAGCGGATGCGTTCCATCTTGGCCATGCTGGGCGCCCTGGCGCTGACGGCACTGCTGAGCGGCTGTGGCGGCGGGGGCGGTGGCTCCACCGGAGGGGGCGGGTCGGGCGGCGGCGCGGCCAGCGCGCTGACGTTTTCGCCCACCACCGCCACGGCCAACGTGGCCGCGGGCGCGTCGGCCACGCTCACACTGCGCGCCACGGCCACCGACCCGTCCCAGTTCACGGGCGCGATCTACGCCTTCATCGTGGACCCACAGCAGGTGCTGACGCCCGCCGTGTCGCTCACCGCGGTCAACGCCAACACGCAGTCAGTCACCCTGCACACCTCGCCGTCCCTGAGCCAGGGGCGCTACCAGGGCACCTTCCAGGTTCAGCTGTGCAAGGACTCGGGCTGCGCCGTGCAGATTCCGGGCTCGCCCGTGCCGCTGCCGTATGACATCAACGTCACGCCCGGCCCGCTGAGCGCCAGCCCCGCCACGACCACCACCAGCACGGTGCACCGTGGCGGCCAGCTCAACACCACGGTGTCCATCAACGTGAAGGGCGGCGGCGCCACCTGGACGGCCACCACCACCACGCCGTGGCTCAAGATCACCAGCGGCAGCGGCACGGGCAACGGCAGCTTCAGCGTGGGCTACACCACACCGGCGCTGGCGCAAGGCAGCTACACCGGCAGCGTGCTGGTCACATCCAGCGACGGCCAGACCGCCTCGGTGCCTTTCAGCCTGGCGGTGTTGCCAGCCGCTTTCACGCTCACCTCGGGCGTGCCCAGCTTTGCAGCCGTGAACGGCGCACCCATTGCGGCGCAACCGCTGGGATTTGCCATCGACAACGACGTGCCCACGCCCTGGACGGCCGCCGTCTCGCAGCCCTGGCTTGTGGCTACGCCGTTGAGCGGCACCACGCCGTCCACCCTGACGCTGCAGCCCAACCCCAGCGTGGGCGCCCTGGCCAGCGGCCGCTACAGCGCCAACGTGGTGCTGTCGTCGGCCGGCTTGGCGGACAAAACCGTCACCACCAACCTCACGCTCACAGCGCCTTTGCTGTCGGCGCCCGCGACTGCGCTGACGCTGGGTGGCGCCAAGGGCCGCGACATGGTGAGCGGCCAGTCCACCACCCTCACGCTCAACACGGGCACCAACAGCTGGCCGTTTGCGCTGTCGAGCCTGCCGGCCTGGCTGCGCAGCCCCACGGCCATCGGCACGGTGAGCGGCAGCGGAGCCACGGTCACGCTGGCCCCGGTGATCGGTGCCGTCACGCCCGGCTCGGTGTCCACCACGGTCAACGTGACCGCCACCGTGAATGGCGACCGCGCCACCTGGCCCCTGACCGTCAACCTCAACGCCGACCAGCGCCGCCTGCTGCCCTCGCAATGGGGCGTGGGGCTCACGGCATCGACGGCGGGCAACGTGCTGAGCCGCACGCTCACCGTGACCGACAACTACGGCGCAGCCCTGGCCTGGACGGCGACCTCCGACCAACGCTGGCTGGCGGTGACGCCCAACGGCACCACGGCGGCCACCGGTGCGCCCAGCAGCCTCACGCTGAGTGCCGACGCCGCCTCCCTGCCTGCCAACACCATGAGCTACGCCACCGTGACGATTGCCACCGGCACCGCCGGCGTGGCGTCCGCCACGGTGCGGGTGGGGCTGTGGAAGGGCAGCAGCGTGAGCGCCATCCAGAAGCTGCCGCTGAACTACAGCCACCTGGTCGGCGACCCGATCCGGCCCTACGTCTACCTGCACAACGGCGGCTCGACCCTGGACGTGTACCACCTGCACACCGCGCAAAAGGTTGCCACCCTCAGCGGCATGGGGGCGGCGCTTGGCGCCATGACCGTGTCGGCCGATGGCAACTGGCTGTACGCGCTGGACACGGCGAACAAGTCGATGTCGGTGATCCAGCTCAGCAACAACAGCAAGGTGGCCAGCTGGCCACTCACCTACCCCGTCACCAGTTTCAGCACGGTGCTGGCCATTCGGCCCAACGGCGTGGACGTGGTGCTTGTGGGCGACGGCACGGCCTATGCCAACGGCCGCAGCGTGGGCGGCAACACCGGCATCTCGGGCCTGATGGCCGCTAGCGCCGACGGCACGCGCGTGTTCACGCAGGGCGTGGGCGGCGCGCCGTCCACCACCTACGCCTTCGAGGTGGACTACACCGACATGTCGGGTGGCGCGTTCATGGTCACCCGGCGCGCCACCGGCTCCACCAACGTGTACGACCGCGACGTGGCGGTGAGCCCGGACGGCAGCCGCCTCTACCTGGGTGACGGCCCGCCGTACGAGTGCACCTCGGTGGACCCGACCACGATGCGCTACATCGGCGGCCTGCCGGGCAACCAGAACCTGTACGTGAACAACATCAAGGTCGCCAGCGACGGCCGGGTGGTGTGCCTGGGCACCAACTACACGGACGACAAGAACTACGTGGAAATCCACGCCGTGGACGGCACGCTGCTCAAGACCCTGACCTTCAGCTCCACGAACTACAGCAACGGCGCCAAGAACGGTCGCATGGCGCTGTCGCCCGACGGCCTGATGGCCGTGGTGCAAACCGGCGATCCGGCCACGGTGTTCATTCCCATCGGGCCCTGAACGGGCCGTGGGCCCGGCGACCGGTCAGCGGTTGGTGGAGTAGTTCACCGGCAGCCAGTCGTAGCCCTTGCCGTCCACCCGCAGGCGGCCGATGCCGGGGAAGGACACGTGGGTCACGGCCACGTAGTAGCCGTCCTTCGCCGCCGCGGCGTAGGCGGCTTCGCGGGCGGGGCGGGCGACATTGGGGTCGCTGTCGAACTGCACGGTCACCGCCGGGTCCGGGAACTGCACCGCGGCCACGTGCATCAGGTCGCCCCAGAACATCATCTTCTGGCCCTGGCTTTCGGCCACGAAGTTGCTGTGGCCCGGGGTGTGACCGTAGGCCGGGAAGGCCTTGACGCCGGGCACGATCTCCACGCCGTCCTTGCGGCCCTCGAAGGGCTTGAAGCGGCCGGCGTCGGCAAAGCCCTTGACCAGCGCGGCGATGGCCTTGGCGTTGTCACCGCCCTTGGCGAGTTGCTCGGCGCTGAGCCAGAAGTCGCTGTCGCGCTGGTCGATGCGCAGCGTGGCGTTGGGGAAGGCCGCGCTGGAGGCGCCGCCAATGTGGTCGCCGTGCATGTGGGTGATGACGATCTCGTCCACCTGCTCGGGCTTGTAGCCCGAGGCCTGCAGGTTGGCCAGCACGCGGCCGGCCGTGGGGCCGAAGAGGCCGGCAGTGCCGGTATCCACCAGCACGACTTTGCTGCCGGTGTTGACGAGGTAGGCGTTCACCGAGGTTTCCAGCGGCACGCCGAGGTAGGCGTGCTGCAACGCACGCAGCGTGTTGGCGGCCGGCTGCTGCAGGAGCTTGTCGACGGGCAGGTTGATGGTGCCGTCCGACAGCGCGGTGATCTCGAAGCCGCCCAGTTGCAGGCGGTACCAGCCGGGCGCCTGGCCCTTGAGCTGCGGGCCGGCGGCCCAGGCGGGTGCGGCGCAGGCGGCAGCCAGGGTCAGGGCGATCAAGGAAGGGCGCATCGAGGTCTCCTGAAGGGGTGAAGTGCCGGCCCAATCGGGGCCGCGGCGCAGGATAGCCCTGCCGCCTTGGCCTTGCACGAGCCAGGGCGCTGTCTGAAAAGCAGACGACGCGTGACGGCCGCATCGCATGGAATCCAGACAGCCCGGGGCTGCGCCCACGCGAAAACGCGGGTTTGCTCGCAAGGGTTTGTCTGTAACTTGCCCCGAGTTGGCGCGGGCATGGCTTTTGCGCTGAAGGGCGCTGGCACCCCAAATACATCCAACCAGGAGACAAGCCATGCCCCGACGCCAACCGGCGCCTTCGCGCCTGCACTTTGCCGTTCTCGCCCTGCTGAGCGCCGCGGCGCTGCCCGCCGCCGCGCAAACCGCGCCGGCCGCCGAGCCCACGGTGGCCACGCTGGAAACCGTGAAGGTCACGGCCCGCAAGCGGGAGGAGTCGCTGCAGGACGTGCCGGTGGCCGTGACGGCGCTGACCGCCGAGCAGCTGGACAAGCTGGCCATCAAGGACCTGGGCGACCTGCAAGGCCAGGTGCCCAACCTGACCATCTACGCCGCCCGCGGCAGCAACACCACCATCACCACCTTCATCCGCGGCGTGGGTCAGGCCGACCCGTTGTGGGGTGTGGACCCGGGCGTGGGCATCTACTTTGACGACGTCTACATCGCCCGCCCGCAGGGCGCGCTGCTGGACGTGTACGACGTGCAGCGCGTGGAAGTGCTGCGCGGCCCGCAGGGCACGCTGTACGGCAAGAACACGATTGGCGGCGCGGTGAAGTACGTCTCCAAGCCGCTGCCCACGCAGACCGAAGGCCAGGTGACGCTGGCGGTGGGCAACTACGGCCAGGTCACGGCCAAGGGCGGCGTGGGCACGGCGGTGGCGGATGGCCAGCTGCGCTTTCGCATCGCCGGCGCCAGCCTGAACCGCGACGGCTACGGCAAGAACCTGACGGACGGCAGCGCGGTGAGCGACCAGAACACCACCAGCGGCCGCGTCTCCATGGGCTGGTTCCCCACGGGCTCCAGCTTCAACGCCCAGGTGTCGGTGGACCGCACGCAAGACGCCTCGCACATGCGCGGCTTCCAGCGCCTGAACGTGAGCCCGTTCGACCCCGCCAAGACCCCCGCCACCACCGGCCGTTACGACATTGCCAGCGGCATGCCCAACGCCAACAAGACGAGCAGCGAAGGCGAATCGCTGACGCTGAACTGGGGCGTCAGCAGCGACTGGAGCCTGAAGTACATCCTGGCCCACCGGGCTTCGGACACCAACACCGCCATCGACTTCGACGGCCTGCCCAACAAGATCGCCGACGTGCGCGCCGAGTACCACGACAGCTCGACCAGCCACGAGCTGCAGGCCGCCTACGAGGGCACGAACAGCTCCGGCGTGATCGGCGCCTACTACTTCGACGGCCGCGCCGGCGGCACCGTGCGCAACAACTTCTTCAACCTGAGCTTCGGCACCACCAACGGGCAGGTCTACACCGAAGGCAAGGCGCTGTTCGGCGACTGGAGCTGGCGCCTGACGCCGCAGTTCAGCGTCAGCACCGGCCTGCGCTACACCGACGAAACCAAGCGCGCCGTGGTGTTGAACCAGGCCTACTCGAACGACCAGTTCAGCGGCACGCCGATTGCCGTGCCGGCCAACTTCGACAAGAGCCGCTCGGTCACCAACACCTCGCCGCGCCTGTCCCTGGAATACAAGGCCAGCAAGGAGGTGAAGCTCTACACCACCGCCTCGCGCGGCTTCAAGAGCGGCGGCTACAACATCCGCGCCAACACGGTGTCGTTCCCGTCGTCCAGCAAGCCCTTCGAGGACGAAAAGCTCGACTCGCTGGAACTGGGCGCCAAGATGATTCTGGACGGCGGCCGGCTGGAGCTGAACACCGCCGTGTTCCACAACAAGTACAAGAACGTGCAGCTGTCGGTGTTCACGAGCTACACCACGGCCACCGGCCAGCCCGGCTTCTTCGGCGACTTCACCAACGCTGGCAAGGCCACGGTGAACGGCGCCGAGGTGGAGTTCCTGTGGACGCCCACGCCGGCCTGGCGCATCAGCGGCAACCTCGCCACGCTGGACGCCAAGTACGACGAGTACATCGACCGCAACGTCAACGTGGCCGACCAGAAGAAGTTCACCAACACGCCCAAGTTCCAGGCCAGCCTGAACCTGGAGCACAACACCAAGCTGTCGGTGGGCACGCTGCGCTCGCGCCTGGGCCTCACGCACCGCAGCAAGGTCTACCCCACGACCGACCTGTCGGAGGCCCTCGCGCAAGACGGCTACACGCTGGTGAACGCCGGCGTGATTTGGGAGAAGGACGCCAAGCTGAGCTTCTTCCTGCAAGGCAGCAACCTCACCAACAAGGCCTACAAGACGGACGGCTACAACATCGCCGCGCTCGGCGTGCTGGACGCCTTCTACGGCCCGCCACGCACGTTCACGGTGGGCGGCACCTTGAAGTTCTGACGTGACCGCTGCGGCGTTCCAGGGCGACCCGGCGGGACGCCCTTTTCCTCTTCAGGACCGGCTCGGTGCGCGGTACATTGCGCCGGCCATGCCGCTGTCCAAAAACCAGACACCGCCCGCCCTCGACATCCCGCAGGACGTCGACGGTCTGCTGCGCCTGGCCGCGCAGTCGATGTTCGACGTGCTGGCCCGCTCGAGCGAAGGGATGATGGTGGTGGACCGCCACCACCGCGTGGTGTGGATCAGCGATGGCTACAAGCGCTTCCTGCCGGCGCTGGGCTTCAACGACGAGCACGAGTTCGTCGGCAAGCGCGTGGAAGACGTGGTGCCCAACACGCAGATGCTGCAGGTGCTGGAAACCGGTAAGCCCGTGCTGGTGGACCTGCTCACCAACAAGGCCGGCACCTTTCTGGTGAGCCGCCTGCCGCTGCGCAACGACGCTGGCGAGGTGATCGGCGCGCTGGGCCTGGTGCTGCTGGACCACCCCGAAACCACCATGCAGCCGCTGATCCAGAAGTTCGGCCGGCTGCAGCAGGAGCTGGAAGACACGCGGCGCCAGCTCGCCGCCCAGCGCCGGCCCAAGTACACGATCGCCAGCTTCATCGGCGCCAGCCCCGCGGCGCTGGAGGTGAAGCGCCAGGCCCGCCGCGTCGCCCAGACCGACTCCACCGTGCTGCTGCTGGGCGAGACCGGCACCGGCAAGGAGCTGCTGGCCCATGCCATCCACTCGGCGTCCAAGCGCGCGCACCGGCCCCTGGTCAGCGTCAACATCGCCGCCGTGCCGGAGACGCTGCTGGAGGCCGAGTTCTTTGGCGTTGCACCGGGCGCCTACACGGGCGCCGAGCGCAAGGGCCGCGACGGCAAGTTCAAGCTGGCCGACGGCGGCACGCTGTTCCTGGACGAAATCGGCGACATGCCGCTCGCCCTTCAATCCAAGCTGCTGCGCGTGCTGCAGGAGCAGGAGGTGGAGCCGCTGGGCAGCAACACGGTCATGCGCGTGGACGTGCGCGTGATTGCCGCCACCAGCCGCGACCTGGCCGCCATGGTGGCCGCCGGCAGCTTCCGCGCTGACCTGTACTACCGCCTCAACGTGCTGCCCATCCGCGTGCCGGCCTTGAAGGAGCGGCTGGACGACATCGAGGCCCTGGCCGAGGCCCTGGGCGAAGACATCGCCCGCCGCAGCGGCATGCCGCAAAAGCTGCTCAGCCCCGACGCCATCGAGTGGCTGATGCGCCAGCCCTGGCCCGGCAACATCCGCGAACTGCGCAACACGCTGGAGCAGGTCAGCCTGATGAGCGACGACATGCAGCTGACGGCGGCACATTTCCAGGGCGAAGCGGCCTTGCCCGTGGCGGCGGACACGCCACCCGACGCCGCTCCGGCCCCCACCCCCACGCCCCCAGCCGTGACCACCGCCCAAGCCGTGGCCCCGCTGCCCGAGCTGATCGAAGCCCTGGAGCGCGACGCCATCCGCCGCGCACTGCAAGCCACGGGCGGCAACCGCATGGCCGCCGCCCGGTTGCTGCAGATCTCGCGGGCGTCGTTGTACGAACGGCTGGCACGTTGGCCGGACCTGGAAGTCCAGCTTCCGGACAACGCCTGAATTTCAGACACTCGCACCGTCTCGCGGGGGCCTGACCGGCCCCAAAACCACGGGACAACCCGCACGAAAACCGTCCCGGCGCCCCCTTCCCCGCCGGGCACGGCCCTTGCAAAAAGGGAAGACACCGTCTGCCGACAGAGCAGACCCGACGAACTTCAGGAGACACGCCTCATGCGCCCCACGTCCGTTTTGACGCGCCGCCTTGCCCTCGCCGCCGCCCTCACGGCGGCTGCCCTGCCCGGCCTGACGCTGGCCGCCGGCAACGAGATCCGCATCGCCCACGTCTACAGCAAGACCGGCCCGCTGGAGGCCTACGGCAAGCAGACCCAGATCGGGCTGATGATGGGTTTGGACTACGCCACCGGCGGCACCATGACCGTCGCCGGCAAGAAGCTCGTCATCATCGAGAAGGACGACCAGGGCAAGCCCGACGTGGGCAAGAGCCTGCTGGCCGCCGCCTATGGCGACGACAAGGCCGACATCGCCGTCGGCCCCTCTTCCAGCGGCGTGGCGCTGGCCATGCTGCCCGTGGCGGAGGAGTACAAGAAGATCCTGCTGGTGGAGCCCGCCGTCGCCGACTCCATCACCGGCGACAAGTGGAACAAGTACATCTTCCGCACCGGCCGCAACTCGTCGCAAGACGCGATTGGCAACGCCGTCGCATCGGACATCGCCGGCCTGAACATCGGCGTGCTGGCGCAGGACTACGCCTTCGGCCGTGACGCCGTGAAGGCCTACAAGGAAGCACTGAAGAAGGCCAAGATCGTCCACGAGGAATACCTGCCCACGGCCACGACCGACTTCACCGCCGGCATCCAGCGCCTCGTCGATTCGCTGAAGGACAAGCCGGGCCCCAAGGTCATCGCGGTGGTGTGGGCCGGTGCCACCACGCCCTTCGGCGCGCTGGCCGCGCTGGACCTGCAGAAGCGCTACGGCATCGGCGTCGGCTCGGGCGGCAACATCCTGCCGGCCATGACGGCCTACAAGCAGTTCCCGGGCATGGAGGGCGCCACCTACTACTACTTCGGCATCCCGAAGAACCCGGTCAACGAGTGGCTGGTGGCCAACCACTACAAGCAATACAAGACCCCGCCGGACTTCTTCACTGCAGGTGGCATGAGTGCCGGCATTGCCCTTGTGGAAGCGCTGAAGAAGACCAGCGGCGACACGACGACCAACAAGCTCATCAAGACCATGGAAGGCATGAGCTTTGACACGCCCAAGGGAAAGATGACCTTCCGCGCGGAAGACCACCAGGCGATGCAGTCGATGTACCACTTCCGCATCAAGGTGGACCCGGCGTTCCCTTGGGGCGTGCCGGAGTTGGTGCGGGAGATCAAGCCCGAGGAAATGCAGGTCCCCATCCGCACCAAGCGCTGAACTGATCGGCTACTGCGCGGGCGCTGCACGTCGTTGCGGGTCCTCCCATGAATCCTCACGTACCGAAGTACGTTCCGGTTCATGGGTTCCCCCCGCGCCTAGTTCAGCACCCGCTCGCGACGCCTCCGAGTCGTTGTCCGCGCTGAAAACAGCTTCATGCTCGAAACCAAGAATCTGACGATCCGCTTCGGCGGCCATGTGGCCGTGGACGGCGTGAGTTGTGCCTTCCAGCCCGGCACGTTGACGGCCATCGTCGGCCCCAACGGCGCGGGCAAGACGACCTACTTCAACCTGATCTCGGGCCAGCTGCCCGCGAGCAGTGGCGAGGTGTGGCTGGACGGCGAGAACCTCACCGCGCAGCCCGCGCCGGTGCGCACGCGGCGCGGGCTGGGCCGGGCGTTTCAGCTGACGCAGCTGTTCGCCCACCTCACCGTGCTGGAGAACGTGCGCCTGGCCGTGCAGGCGCGCCGGGGCCTGGGCTTGAAGCTGCTGTCGGTGTGGCTGTCGCACAAGGCACTCATCGCCGAAGCCGAGGCCATCTTGCAGCGCGTGCGGCTGGACCACCGCGCCACCGACTTCGCCGCCAGCCTGCCGCATGGCGACCAGCGCAAGCTGGAGGTGGCCATGCTCATCGCGCTGGACCCGAAGGTGTATTTGTTCGACGAACCCACCGCCGGCATGAGCGTGGACGAGGTGCCCGTGGTGCTCGATTTGATCCGCGCGCTCAAGGCCGAGAAGAAGCACACGCTGCTGCTGGTGGAGCACAAGATGGACGTGGTGCGCGAGCTGGCCGACCGCATCATCGTGCTGCACCAGGGCAAGCTGGTGGCCGACGGCGACCCGGCCACGGTGATCGCCTCGCCCATCGTGCAAGAGGCTTACCTGGGGGTGGCGGCATGAGCAACCTCCTGGCATTGCGCGGCGTGCACACCCACGTAGGGGCGTATCACATCCTGCATGGCGTGGACCTTGACGTACCGGTCGGCCAAGTGACGATGCTGCTGGGCCGCAATGGCGCGGGCAAGACCAGCACGCTGCGCACGCTGATGGGCCTGTGGACGGCGAGCGCCGGCACGGTGACGTTCAAGGGCGAGGACATCACGAAACTGGCCACGCCCGACATCGCGTCGCGCGGCATCGCCTATGTGCCCGAGACCATGGGCATCTTCGGCGAGCTGACCGTGGCCGAGAACCTGCTGCTGGCCGCCCGGTCAGCCCGCAAGCTGGCCGACCTGGACGCGGCCCGGCTGGACTGGCTGTTCGGCCTGTTTCCGGCGCTGAAGACCTTCTGGACGCACCCGGCGGGCAAGCTGAGCGGCGGGCAGAAGCAGATGGTGGCGATTGCCCGCGCACTGATCGAGCCGCGCGAGTTGCTGGTGATCGACGAGCCCAGCAAGGGCCTGGCGCCGGCGATCGTGGCCAACCTGATTTCGGCGTTGCGGGAGTTGAAGGCGACGCAGACGACGGTGTTGCTGGTGGAGCAGAACTTTCGCGTGGCGGCGGAGTTGGGCGACACGGTGGCGGTGATGGACGACGGGCGGGTGGTGCATCGGGGTTCGATGCGCGAACTGATTGAGGACGCTGGGTTGCAGCAGCGGCTGCTGGGGTTGTCGTTGGGGGCGCATCAGTGACTGCGTTGGGGCGTTCTCATTCGAGTTTGGTGGCTTTTGCCGGGAGCCTTTGCAGCTCGGCGCACCGTGCCGGGAGTTCGCCCCGGCGGGCGAGTAACTTTCTTCTGGGGCGCCAGAAGAAAGTCACCAAAGAAGAGGCGCGCAACCGCACCTCGCCTCTGGCCGGCAAGCGACATCGCGCGAAAACAGCCAGCCGGCTGCGGGCACGAAGCGAACCGCTGCGCTCTCGCTGCTGTCCTTGTCACGAGTCCGAACGATCCACCGCCCGTGCGCCTAACGTCGGCTGCACGCCGAACTCGCGAGTGGAATGCAAGCGCCGTCGACGGCGCGTCGAGGCGTGTGGTGCCTTTGCTGATGAGTTCGGCGTGCAGCCGACGTTGAACGTGGTGCAGGGCCGATGGCTAACTGCGGTGACAAGTGGGCGGCGAGAGCGCAGCGGCTCGCTTCTTCGCAGGGCGCGAGCGGGTGTTCTCGCGCGCGAGCCTCACGCCCCAGCCCGCTGGCTTGCAGTTAGCGCCTCTCTTTTGGTGACTTTTCTCTGGCAAGACAGAGAAAAGTTACTCGCCCGCCGGGGCGAACTCCCGGCTCGGTGCATCGCGCCCCAAAGGCTCCAAGCAAAAGCAACCACGCACCGCTCCCACGAGCACACCTCATGAAGCTCGACCCCAAACCCCTCGCGCTCCTCGCCGCGCTCATCCTCCTGGCCCTGCCGCTGACCGGCAGCCCGAGCACCTGGCTCAACCTCACGCTGGCCGGCGTGGCCATGGGCCTCATCATCTTCGTCATCGCCTCGGGCCTGACGCTGGTGTTCGGCCTCATGGACGTGCTGAACTTCGGCCACGGCGTGTTCATTGCGCTCGGTGCCTTCACCGCCACCACCGTGCTCGCAGCACTCGCCCCGTGGGCCGGCAGTGACAACACGCTCGCCAACCTCGCCGCACTCGCCGCCGCCTGCACCGCCGGCATGGCCATCGCTGCGGCCGTGGGCGTGGTTTTCGAGCGCGTGCTGGTGCGGCCCGTCTACGGCCAGCACCTCAAGCAAATCCTCATCACCATGGGCGGCATGATCATTGGCGAAGAGCTGATCAAGGCCACCTGGGGCGCCCAGCTCATTCCGCTGGAGCTGCCGCAAACGCTGCGCGGCATCTTCCTGCTCGGCGACGTGGCGGTGGAGAAGTTCCGCGTGGTCGCCATGCTGATCGGCCTCGTCGTGCTGGTGGGCCTGCTGCTCGTGCTCAACCGCACCAAGATCGGCCTGCTGATTCGCGCCGGCGTGCAAGACCGCGAGATGGTGGAGGCGCTGGGTTACCGCGTGCGGCGGCTGTTCGTGGGCGTGTTCGTCGCCGGCTCGGCGCTGGCGGGCCTGGGCGGTGTGCTGTGGGGGCTGGTGCAGCAGGGCGTCACGCCGCAGATCGGCGCGCAGGTGAACCTGCTGCTGTTCATCGTCATCATCATCGGCGGGCTGGGGTCCACCGTGGGCTGCCTGGTGGGCGCGCTGCTGGTGGGGCTGGTGGCCAACTACGTGGGCTTCCTGGCGCCGAAGGCGGCGCTGTTTTCCAACATCGGCCTGATGGTGGCGGTGCTGCTGTGGCGCCCGCAAGGCCTCTACCCGGTGGGAGCCAAGTGATGCTGCGTGCCCTGCTTTCCCACGACCTGCCGCGCAGCAAGCCGCTGGCCGTGCTGCTGGCCCTGTGCTTCCTCGGCTTGGCTTGCGCGCCCTTCATCTTCCCCGGCACGCAGGCGCTGAACGTGGCGGCCAAGATCCTGGTGTTCATCCTGCTGGTGGCCAGCTACGACCTGCTGCTGGGCTACACCGGCATCGTCAGCTTCGCGCACACCATGTTCGTCGGCATCGGTGCCTACGGCATCGCCATTGCGTCGACACGGCTGGGGGCGGACTGGACCTCGCTGGCCATCGGCTTCATCGCGGCCCTCGCGCTGAGCGCCCTGCTGGCCCTGGCCATGGGCCTGGCCAGCCTGCGCGTGAAGGCCATCTTCTTCGCCATGATCACGCTGGCCGTGGCCTCGGCCTTCATGACGCTGGCCTCGCAGTTGAGCGACCTCACCGGCGGCGAAGACGGCCTGAACTTCCAGCTGCCCGAGGTGCTGCGCCCCTCCACCGAGTTCATGGACGACCCGTTCCTGGGCGTGATGCTGGACGGCAAGCTGCTGACCTACTACCTGCTGCTGGCCGCCGTCACGGGGCTGATCCTGCTGCTGCTGCGGGTGGTGAACTCGCCTTTCGGCCGCGTGCTGCAGGCCATCCGCGAGAACGAGTTTCGCGCCGAGGCCATCGGCTACCGCACGGTGGTGTACCGCACCGGCGCCAACGTGATTGCCGCGCTGCTGGCCTGCTGCGGCGGCGCACTGCTGGCGCTGTGGCTGCGCTACACCGGGCCCGAAACGGCCATGAGCATGGAGATCATGCTGGACCTGCTGCTCATCGTCGTCATCGGCGGCATGGGCACGGTGTACGGCGCCGTCATCGGCAGCGTGCTGTTCATCGTGGCGCAGAACTACCTGCAGGCGCTGCTGAAAAGCGCCGGCGCGCTGGTGGACGGCGTGCCGGGCTTGAGCACGCTGGTGTCGCCCGACCGCTGGCTGCTGTGGCTGGGCCTGCTGTTCGTGCTGGCCGTGTACCACTTCCCCGGCGGCATCGTTGGGCGGCTGCGGCTGGCGGCCTGGGCGCGCGGGAGGGCCCGATCATGAAATCGCACTACCTCAGCTGCCTGGGCCGCGAGCTGCACGTCACCACCTGGGGCGACCCGGCCGCCCCCACCGTGGTGGCCTGGCACGGCCTGGCCCGCAGCGGGCGCGACTTTGACGACTTCGCCGCCGCGCTCAGCGCCCGCTGGCATGTGGTGTGCCCCGACACGCTGGGCCGCGGCCTGTCGCAATGGGCGGTGAACCCGGCGCTGGAGTACTGCCTGTCGTTCTACGTGGAGCAGGCCGAAGCACTGCTGGACCAGCTCGGGCTGGACAAGGTGCACTGGGTGGGCACGTCCATGGGCGGCGCCATTGGCACGCTGGCGGCAGCCACGCGGCTGCGCGGTCGCATCAAGCGCCTGGTGCTGAACGACAACGGCCCGGAGCTCGCCGCCCCGGCGCTGGCCCGCATCCAAACCTACGCCGGCCAGCCACCGGCCTTCGCCACGGTGACGGAGCTGGAGCGCTACTTCCGCGAGATCTACGCGAGCTTCGGCGCGCTGACGGATGCGCAGTGGCGCCACCTCACCGAAACCTCGCTGCGCCGCCTGCCCGACGGCCGCGTCACGCCGCACTACGACCCCGCCCTGGCGCTGCAGTTCCAGCACCATCCGGACGACTACGCCCTCTGGCACGCGTGGGACCAGCTCGACCTGCCCGTGCTGTGCCTGCGCGGCGAAGACTCCACGCTGCTGACGCCCGAGACCGCTCAAGCCATGCGCGAACGCGGCCCGCGCGCCGCGGTGGCCACGATTGCCGGCTGCGGCCACGCGCCGGCCTTGAACACGCCGGACCAGATCGGCCTGGTGGAGCGCTTCCTGGCTGCCGCCGAGGTGACACCGGGGGGGTGAATGCCCCGAGCCCGCGTGCCCGCCCCAGGCCCTAGAGTCAACCGCAACGCTTTCGCGCCCCCCCATCCATGAGCGACATCATTCTGGAGACGAGCGACCTCACGAAGGAGTTCAAGGGCTTCACCGCCGTGGACGCCGTGAACCTGCGGGTGCAGCGAGGTCACATCCACGCGCTGCTGGGCCCCAACGGCGCCGGCAAGACGACCTGCTTCAACCTGCTCACCAAGTTCCTCACGCCCACGCGCGGCCGCATCGTGTTCGCAGGGCATGACATCACCGGCGAGACCTCCGCCCAGATCGCCCGCCGCGGCGTGATCCGCAGCTTCCAGATCTCGGCCGTGTTCCCGCACCTCACGGTGCTGGAGAACGTGCGCATCGGGCTGCAGCGCTTCACCGGCACGAGCTTCCATTTCTGGAAGGGGCTGACCGGCCTGAAGACGCTGGACGCCAAGGTGTTGGCCCTGCTGGAGTTGGTGGACCTGCGCGACATGGCCCACCTGAAGGCCGCGGACCTGCCCTACGGCCGCAAGCGCGCTTTGGAGATTGCCACCACGATGGCCATGGAGCCGCAGCTGATGTTGCTGGACGAGCCCACGCAGGGCATGGGCCACGAGGACGTGGACCGCGTGACGGCCCTCATCAAGCGCGTGGCCGAGGGGCGCACGGTGCTGATGGTGGAGCACAACATGAAGGTGGTGGCGAGCATCGCCGACCGCATCACGGTGTTGGCGCGGGGGGCGGTGTTGGCCGAGGGCGACTACGCGACGGTGTCCAAGCATCCGGCGGTGTTGGAGGCTTACATGGGGACTGAGGCGACTGAGTTGCAGGGGGCGCATTGATGGTTCGGCGTTGCGTGGCCTTGACGCCAAGGCCCAGCCGGGATTTCGTCCCGGCGGCCGACTCACTTTCTTGCGCGCGCAAGAAAGTGAGCAAAGAAAGCGCCCCTGTTCCGTCGGCCCTCTTCGAGGGCTGCCCTGCGATGCTCGAAGCCCAGGGCCGCGCCGAACTCACTTCGCTACGCTGCGTTCAAACAGGCGGCGCGAAGTCAGTTGTTGAAGCGCGCTTCGCGCGCGCCCTGGGCTTCTGCGCTTCTCGGCTCCTCCAAAGGGGAACCCCGGAACAGCCGCAACAGCCAATCGCCAAGCCCGCCAGCCGGCTGGCGCTGGCTGTTCGGTATGCCCCCTTGAGCACCGCCGAGCAGCGCAAGGGCTTGAGGGCGTGCGCGCAGCGCACATCAAGCACTGACTCCGTGCGGTTGTCTGACCGGAGCGTAGCGAAGGGAGTTCCGCACGGGCCCTCAAGGCCTGAGCAGCGCAGGGCACCCCTCGCCACGCGAGGGGCGGTGCGGTCGGGGGGAGCTCTTTGCTTACTTTCTGGCGGCCCAGAAAGTAAGTCGCCCGCCGGGGCGAACTCCCGGCACCCCTCTGGCCAGCAATTCACCGCAGCGAGCGCATGACCATGGCGACCCCCGCCCTCGAAATCACCAACCTCCACGCCTGGTACGGCGAAAGCCACATCCTGCATGGCTTGTCGTTGAGCGTGCAGCCCGGCCAGGTCGTCACCCTGCTCGGCCGCAACGGCGCCGGCCGCACCACCACGCTGCGCGCCATCATGGGCCTCACCGGTGCGCGCAAAGGCAGCATCAAGGTTCACGGCGAGGAAACGATCAACCTCTCGACCCACCGCATCGCCAACCTCGGCCTCGGCTACTGCCCCGAAGAGCGGGGCATCTTCGCCAGCCTCACGACCGAAGAGAACCTGCGCCTGCCGCCGCTCTTGAAAGCCCAGCGCGGCAAGGTCATGAGCGAAGCCGAGATCTACGCCATGTTCCCCAACCTGGCCGAGCGCAAGCACAGCCCTGGCACGCGGCTCTCGGGCGGTGAGCAGCAGATGCTGGCGGTGGCGCGCATCCTGCGCACCGGCGCGGACATCCTGCTGCTGGACGAAATCTCCGAAGGCCTGGCGCCCGTCATCGTCCAGGCCCTGGCCCGCATGATCCGGGCGCTCAAGGCGCAGGGTTTCACCATCGTGATGGTGGAACAGAACTTCCGCTTCGCCGCGCCGCTGGCCGACCATTTCATCGTCATCGAGCACGGCGAAGTCGTGCTCTCCTTCCCCGCAGCTGACCTGCCCGCCCACCAGGCGCAGATGGACGAGCTGCTCAGCGTCTAACCCGACCTTCAACTGGAGACATCATGAAGAAGACCCTCATTGCAGCAACGCTGGCCACCCTCGGCCTGGGCGCCCAGGCGCAAATCTCGGGCGACGTCATCAAGATCGGTTTCCTGACCGACATGTCCAGCGTCTACGCCGACATCGACGGCGCCGGCGGCGTGGAGGCCATCAAGATGGCCATTGCCGACATGAAGGGCATGGCCGCTGGCAAGAAGGTCGAGATCATCTTTGCCGACCACCAGAACAAGGCCGACGTCGCCTCCGCCAAGGCGCGCGAGTGGATCGACACCCAAGGGCTGGACCTGCTGATCGGCGGCACCAACTCCGGCGCCAACCTGGCCATGGCCACGGTGGCGGCCGAGAAGAAGCGACCCTTCATCTCCATCGGCGCCGGCAGCTCGGCGCTGACGAATGCCAACTGCACGCCCTACACCATCCACTACGCGTACGACACCGTGGCCCTGGCCAACGGCACGGGCGGTGCCGTCACCAAAGCCGGTGGCAAGAACTGGTACTTCCTGACGGCCGACTACGCCTTCGGCCAGGCCCTGCAGGCCGACACGACCGCCGTGGTGCAGAAGAACGGCGGCACCGTGAAGGGCGCCGTGAAGCACCCGCTGAACGCGAGCGACTTCTCCAGCTTCCTGCTGCAAGCCCAAGGCTCGGGCGCGCAGATCCTGGGTCTGGCCAACGCGGGCGGCGACACCATCAACGCCATCAAGGCGGCCAACGAGTTCGGCATCACCAAGGGCATGAAGCTCGCCGGCTTGCTGATGTTCATCAACGACGTGCACTCGCTCGGCCTCAAGACCACCGAGGGCATGTACCTGACCGACTCCTGGTACTGGAACCAGACGCCGGAAGCCCGCGCCTGGAGCCGCCGCTTCTTCGAGAAGATGAAGCGCATGCCCTCATCGCTGCAGGCCGCCGACTACTCGGCCGTGACCCACTACCTGAAGGCCGTGGACACCCTCAAGACCGACGACGCCGACAAGGTGATCGCCCAGATGAAGGCCACGCCCATCAACGACTTCTACACCAAGGGCACGATCCGCAAGGAAGACGGCCGCGGCATCCACGACATGTTCCTGATGCAGGTGAAGTCGCAGAAGGAATCCACCGAGCCGTGGGACTACTACAAGGTGGTCGCCAAGATCCCGGGCGAGGAGGCGTTCACCAAGCTCGCGGACAGCAAGTGCCCCCTGGTGAAGAAGTGAACCCCTCGCCCGGCCTCGCGGCGCTGAACGCGCGCGTGTCCAGTCGGTCCCCCGAGGGGACGGCGATCGATGCCGGCGTTGGCCGGCATCGACATCGCCCCTGGCCGCCCTTGGGAGCGGCCCGGCGGACGTCCAGGGTCTGAAGGCAAAAGACATGACAGAACTCTTCGGCATC
Source organism: Pelomonas baiyunensis (assembly GCF_043555935.1). NCBI lineage: Bacteria > Pseudomonadati > Pseudomonadota > Betaproteobacteria > Burkholderiales > Sphaerotilaceae > Roseateles > Pelomonas baiyunensis. Next base: position 576,633 of record NZ_JBIGIB010000004.1, read on the forward strand.
CCCCTCCCCGCCCTGCTGGGCCAGCTGCTGCTGGGCCTGGTGAACGGCTCGTTCTACGCGATGCTGTCGCTGGGCCTGGCGGTCATCTTCGGCATGCTCAACATCATCAACTTCGCCCACGGGGCGCTGTACATGATGGGGGCCTTCTTCGCCTGGATGGGGCTGGAGTACCTGGGGCTGAACTACTGGTTCATGCTCGGTCTCGCGCCGCTGGCGGTGGGCGTGATCGGCATCGTGATCGAGCGCACCATGCTGCAGTGGCTCTACAAGCTGGACCACCTCTACGGCCTGCTGCTGACCTTCGGCATCACGCTGGTGATCGAGGGCGTGTTCCGCAGCTTCTACGGTGTCTCCGGCCAGCCCTACCAGGTGCCGGACGCGCTGCAAGGCGCCACCAACCTCGGCTTCATGATCCTGCCCAACTACCGCGGCTGGGTGGTGGTGGCCTCGCTGGTGGTGTGCTTCGCGGTGTGGGCGTTGATCGAGAAAACGTCGCTCGGCGCCAAGCTGCGCGCTGGCACCGAGAACCCCAAGCTCGTGCAAGCCTTCGGCATCAACGTGCCCCGCATGGTGACGCTGACCTACGCCGGCGGTGTGGCGCTCGCAGCGTTTGCCGGCGTGCTGGCCGCACCCATCCTGCAGGTGTCGGCGTTGATGGGGTCCAACCTCATCATCGTGGTGTTCGCGGTGGTGGTGATCGGCGGCATGGGCTCCATCCTCGGCTCCATCCTGACCGGCCTGGGGCTGGGCATCGTCGAGGGGCTGACCAAGGTGTTCTACCCCGAGGCGTCCAACACCGTCGTCTTCGTCGTCATGGCCATCGTGCTGCTGGTGCGCCCGGCTGGCTTGTTCGGGAAAGAGAAATGAACAAGAAGCTGATCGGCTACGCCGCGCTGTTCGTCGGCATCGGCCTGCTGCCGCTGCTGGGCGCCTACCCCGTGTTCGTGATGAAGGTGCTGTGCTACGCCCTCTTCGCCTGCGCCTTCAACCTGCTGGTGGGCTTCACGGGCTTGCTGTCGTTCGGCCACGCGGCGTTTTTGGGCACGGCAGGCTATGTGTGCGGCCATGCGCTCAAGGTGTGGGGCCTGCCCACGCCGGCCGGGCTGCTGCTGGGCATGGGCGGCGCGGCGGCGGTGGGGCTGGTGTTCGGGCTGCTGGCCATCCGCCGCTCGGGCATCTACTTCTCGATGATCACGCTGGCGCTGGCGCAGATGCTGTACTTCTTCTTCCTGCAGGCGCCGTTCACCGGCGGGGAAGACGGCTTGCAAAGCGTGCCGCGCGGCAGCTTCCTGGGGCTGGACCTCACGCACGACCTCACGCTGTTCTACGTTGTGCTCGGCCTGTTCATCGCCGCGTTCTGGCTCATCTACCGCATCGTGCACTCACCCTTCGGCCAGGTGCTGACGTCCATTCGCGAGAACGAGGCCCGGGCCACGTCCCTGGGCTACGACACGGCGCACTTCAAGCTGCTGGCCTTCGTGCTGTCAGCCGCGCTGGCCGGGTTGGCCGGCGCCACCAAAACGCTGGTGCTGGGCTTTGCCACGCTGACCGACGCGATCTGGACCACCTCTGGCCTCGTCATCCTGATGACGCTGGTGGGCGGCATGGGCACGCTGGTGGGCCCCATGGTGGGGGCGCTGGTGATCATTGCGCTGGAGAACAAGATCGGCGATTTCGGCACCGCGCTGGCCGACCTGACCGGCATCGGCTGGTTCAACGGCCTGGGCGAATCCGTCAGCCTCGTCACCGGGCTGATCTTCATCGTCTGCGTGCTGGCCTTCAGGCGCGGGCTGGTGGGTGAGGCGATGGCGTTGCTGGAGCGCCGGCAGAAACCGGCTTCTTCTTCCTGAACACCAGCACGTTGCCCGCCATCACCAGCACCAGGCCCGCCAGGGCCGGTGCCGTCCAGCGGTAGCCCTCGGCCCAGGCCGACACGTTCAGCGCCACCACCGGAAACAGCACCGTGCTGTAGGCCGCGCGCTCCGGCCCCAGGCGCCCCACCAGCGTGAGGTAGGCGGTGAAGCCGATCACCGAGCCCGGAATCGCCAGGTACAGCCACGCGCCCACGTAGCGCGGGCTGGGGTCGAACACCCACGGCACGCCGGCTGCGGCCGCATAGCCCAGCAGCAGCAGCGTGCCCACCGCCATGCCCCAGGCGTTGGTTTGCACGGGTTTCAGCCCCTCGGCCTGCAGTGCGGCCGACAGCAGGTTGCCGGTGGAGAAGCACAACGTGCCCCCCAGCGCCCAGGCCAGGCCCGCAGCCGTGGCGTGGCCGGCTTGAATCTCGGGCCAGAACAGCAGCACCAGCCCGGTCAGCCCCAGCGCCCCGCCGGCCAGCACCTGCGGCGCCATCGTCCGGCCGTGCACCAGCCGGGCCAGCAGCGCGTTCCACAGCGCCGCGCTGGAGAACACCACCGCCACCAGGCCGCTGGCCACCGTCTGGCTGGCGTTCAAGAAACACACGAAGTTCAGGCAGAACAGGCACAGCCCCTGCGCCAGCACCCACCCCCGCGCCCGGCCGCGGGGCACCACCAGCTGGCGGCGCCACAGCAGCCAGGCAAACAGCACCACGGCCGCTAGGCCAAAGCGGTAGGCAATCGACAGCGCAATGGGCACCGGCCCCAGCTGCCACTTCAGGGCAATCCACGTCGTGCCCCAGATGAGCACCACCAACACGTACAGCACAGCAGTCATGGCGCCATGGTGTCGCCCGGGCCGGGCGGGCGATTGCACATTCCTGCGCTTCATGTCCCCCGGGGCGGCGCAACCCGGCACCGCCGGCCTAGCATGGCGGCATGGCCGACCTCACCGCCCACGCCACTGCCGACCTGCCCGTCTTTGACGTGCTGGGCCGCTCCAGCGCGCGCCGCGAGCGCGAGGTGGCGCTGGGCCAGGGCCTTCGCCTGGTGCAGTGGCACAACCACGGCGGCCGCATGGACTACCAGCGCCCCGGGCACCACACGCTTTCGGTGTACCTGCAGGGCGGCCACCGCACCCACCTGGTGGACACCCCGGGCGACACCGGCTCGCCCGGCTGCCACTGCATCCTGCCCGCCGAGCACGAGTCGCGCTGGAACGTGGCCAGCCCGCTGCGCTTTGTGCACCTGTACCTCAGCGCCGACGCCTGGGCCGACCGCGTGGTGCGCCTGCTGGACGCCGAACCCCGCGCCATCACGCTGGAGCAACGCATCTTTGGCGCCGACGCCACCCTGGCCACCTGGGCCCAAGGCGTGGCCGCCCGCGACTGGGCCGACCCCACCGAGCGCCTGCGCATCGACACCCTCAGCCAGGCCGCGCTGGACCACCTCGTGCTGCAAGCCGCCCGCCCCCGGCAGCGCGAACGCGCCGAGCGCGAGGCCCGGGCCGTGGGCGGCTTGTCCGGCGCCACGCGCCGCCGCGTGCTGGCCTTCATCGATGCACACCTGGACGGCACCCCCTTGACCCTGCCGCAACTGGCCGCCGAAGCCCACCTGTCGGAATTCCACTTCGCGCGCATGTTCCGCACCGCCATGGGCTGCACCGTGCACGACTGGGTGGCCGCCCGCCGGCTGGCCCGGGCCCGCGCCCTGCTGCGCGACACCGCCCTGCCCCTGGCCGACGTTGCCGCCGCCTGCGGCTACGCCCACGCCAGCCACCTCAGCCGCCACGTCAAGGCCGCCACCGGCGCCACGCCCGGCCAGCTGCGCCGCGCGGCCTGCTGACACCACGCTGCCAGCATTCACCGTCAAGTTAGGGGGGGCGCTGTCGGCCGAATCGGCTCACCATGCAGCACATGGCCGCCTCCGCACGTTTTCGCTTCAACCTCACCCTGCTGGGTGCGGTGGCAGCGGTCGTGCTGACGCTCTTCGTGCCCGGCGACGGCGACCCGCCGGGCGGCCCGGTGCAAACCGCCAGCCTGCTGCCACCGCCGCAGCGCTGACAGCGAAGCCGGGCGTGACAAACGACGCCGCCGGCCCCGCCATCCACACTCCGCTTCTCCGCGCCGACACGCTCTGGCGCGATGATGTTGGCTTTGCTGTTGCACCCGCCCCTGACGATGAACGAGCTGTTGATCTGGATCCTGGCCGCCGTGGCCGTTGTGGCCGTGTTCCTGGTTTGGTCTGGCAAGCGTCGCCCCTCGTCGACGGCCGACGACGCCCAGCCCCTGCCGCCGGCTCCGGCTGACGCTACGCCAGAACCTGCCGCTGAGCCCGCCGCCGAATCTGCCGCTGAACCCAGCGCGCCGGCTGCCGAGGCGCCTGCATCGCAGGACGCCCAAGTCACCTCCGAGCCGCTGGCTGAGGCCTCGGTAGAGGCCCCCGCCCCCGTCAACGCTGACCTGGACGCCGTGCGCGAGGTGGAAGCGGCGCTGGCCGCCAAGCTGGCCGAGCAACGCGCCGAAGAAGCCCGCATCGAAGCCGAGCGCGTGGCCGCTGAACAGGAGGCGGAACAAGCCCGCGCTGAACGCGAAGCGCAAGAAGCTGCGGCGCGCGAGGCCGCCGCTGAAGCCGAACGACAGGCCGCTGAAGCCGCACGGCAAGCCGCCGAGGCCCAACGCCAAGAAGCCCAGGCGCGCGCCGAACGCGAAGCTGCAGAAGCGGCTGCGGCCGCTGAAGCCGCCCGCCTGGAGGCCGAACGCCAGGAAGCCGAGCGTCTGGCCCAAGAGGCCCACGCCCGCCGCCTGGCGGAAGAGGCTGCTGCCGAAGCCGCCGCACAAGCCGCTGCTGAAGCGGCCGCCGAAGCCGAACGCCAGCGCGCCGCCCAGGAAGCTGCCGAGCGCGAAGCCGCGCGGCTGGAGGCCGAGCGACAAGAAGCCGAACGTCAGGAGGCCGCCCGGGTGGAAGCGGCCCGGCTGGAAGCCGAGCGGTTGGAGGCCGAGCGTTTGGCCGAGGAAGCGCGGGCCGAGGAAGCCCGCGCCGCCGAGGCCCGCCGGCAGGCCGAGGCTGAGGCCCAAGCCGCCGAGGCGGCCCGACTCGCAGCGGAGGCTGCGGCGGCGGCTCAGGCTGCTGAGGCCGCCGCAGCACAGGCCGCCGCCGAAGCCGCCGCCCGCCAAGCCGCAGAAGAAGCCGCCGCCCGCGCCGCCGCTGAAGCTGCGGCGGCTGCCGAACGCGAAGCCCAAGCCGAAGCCGAGCGCGCCGCCCAAGCTGCTGCCGCCGCCGCCACCGCACCCACCCGCGAGCTGCGCGCCGAAGAAACCCTGGTGCTGGTGGTGGACGACTCCAAGATCGTGCGCGTCAAGATCAGCCGCCTGCTCACCGGCAAAACCTACCGCGTGGCCCTGGCCGAAAGCGGCGAACAAGCCCTGGAACTGCTGGCCGCCGAGTGCCCGCACGTGGTGATTACCGACGTGGAAATGCCCGGCATCGACGGCTTCGAGCTCACCCGCCAGGTGCGCGCCCACGCCGCGTGGTCGCACCTGCCGGTGCTGATGATCACCTCGTCGGACGACAAGCAGGAACAGGCCGCCGCTGCCGGCGTGACCCAGCTGCTGGGCAAGCCCTACTCCGAAGAAGCGCTGCTGGCCGCCATCGAGCGCGCCCGCACCGCCGTGCGCGTGCCGGCTTGAGCCCCACGCCCGCCGAGGCCACCACGCCCGCCACGGCCGCCTGGCCCATCCGCCCCGCCCGCCGCCACCAGCGGCACAGCACCGCGGCCTTCGCCGCGTGCGGAGCCGCGTGGATGGCCGGCGTGGTCGCCGTCATCGCCTGGGTGCCGCAGGTGCGCGCCCAACAGGCCCTGGGCGTGGCCAGCTTTGCGCTGCTGTGCGTGGCCCTCTGGGCGCTGGACCGGCACCTGGCCCTGCGCTTTCGCTGCCCGCAATGCGGCGGGCCCGTGCTGCCGCCAGAACCCACCGGCCACCAAGACCGTGCCCCGCTGCTGCGCGCCTGCCCCGCCTGCCAAGTGCGCTGGCAGGTGGGCCGCACGCCGTCAGCAGGCTGACCCCGCCGCGGGCCTCGGCCGGGCGCGGCACCTCGGCAGCCGGCCCGGATTCACCCGGCCCATCCAGGCCCCCCCGCACTCCCCCGCATCGTGCGCCCGCCTGAACGCCGCTATGGTCTGGGCCTTGCCCGCAGCCCTCTCCTCACGCCCGGCCATGGACACGCCCCGCCCCGCGTCAACCGACGCCACCGCCGCCCCTGATGCCCACACGCCGCCAGTGCCGCTGGAAGGCAGCTGCCACTGCGGCGCCGTGCGCCTGCGGCTGCCGCACCTGCCCGAGCAAGCCACCCGCTGCAACTGCTCGCTGTGCCGCCGCCTCAACGGCCTGTGGGCTTACTACCCACTGGGCACGGTGCAGATCGAGGGCCACCCCGAGCACACCACCGACTACATCTGGGGCGACAAAACCCTGCGCAACATCCGCTGCATCCACTGCGGCTGCGTCACCCACTGGGAACCCCTGGCCCCGGAGCCCGGCGCGCGGCACGGCGTGAACCTCAACAACTTCGACCCCCAAGTGGCAGCCGGCGTGCGGGTGCGGCGGTTTGATGGGGCGGAGACGTGGACCTTCCTTGATTGAGTCGGTGGGCGAGGCGCTGAAGCCCGGACGCGCAAGGCCACCAACACCAGCCTTACCGCCGCACGAACTTGCGGGTCTCGATGCGCCGGAGCCGTTCTAACCCGCGCCGCTTTTATCGGTGTTTGAGTACCCTGGGCGGGGCTGGAAGCATGCCCCCAAACAATTCGCCAAGGCTGTCCAGGGCTTCCAATGAAACCGAAGCTTGAAAGCGAACGCCTGTTTCCATCCCCATTTCAAACGTTAGCCCACACATGCGCATACTCCTTTCACTGCTGTTGTCGACGCTGCCGTTCGCTTGCGTCGCCCAAGTAAAAGACTGGTCCGCGGCGGTTGATCGCTGGACCAAAGAATGCGACGACGGTGCGTGCAATCTGGCACTCATCAAAAACATCAGAGGGGCCAAATCGGAAAGCGATTGGTTCGCACTCGGCCTGAGTTTGTCTTCGGCAGGAAATCCTAACTATTTTGTTTTCTCGTACCCGCCGACTTCCGTCGCGTCGCAGGTCGTCCTCTCTTTTGTCACGCTGGACAGGCAGGCGGCCGGCTTTAAGCCCACGGTGGCGGAGATAGCATCGTTTACCGCGCCACCGTGTGAACGGCGACAGGACTGCCAAGTGCGGTTTGATGCAGCCATCGTCCCTGCCACCCAGTTTGGGTCTTATTCGGCAGTCAATATTTGGCAGGCCCTTCAATCCCGCAATCTGCTCGACGTGCAGCAGATCTTTGAATCGGATGGCTCGCGCGCGGAACGCGGCATGCTCGTTGCACTTCCAGCCTTCCAGCAACTTTTAAAGGAGCTGGATGCGAAGTGACCGGCCGGCCGTTCTTGGCCAGCAATGTCCTACCGCAGCATGCCGCTGGCTTCATCGCTGAGGCATTGCATTCCGGCAGGTTCTGCACGCTGATCGACCGCCCCAAGCAGGTCGCTTGCGCACCGTCACGGCGCTAGGGCGCTGCACAGCCGCACTGACCGGTGAAAACGCCCTTGGCACCAAGGTTGACTCGCAACCTACCAACTAGTAGAGTGCCCCCCATCATGTCCCCCGACCTCTCCCCCAAAGCCGCCGAGATCGTGGCGCACACGCGCGCGCTGTTGGCGGCGGGTGGTTACAACAGCTTCAGCTATGCCGACCTGGCAGAGCGGGTGGGCATTACCAAGGCGAGCATCCACCACCACTTCCCGAGCAAGGCGGCGCTGGTGACCTGCGTCACCCGGCTGTACCGGGAGGAGGCCGCTGCGGCGTTGGGCGGGCTGCAGGCGCAGTTTGACGACCCGCTGTCCGAACTGAACGCCTATGCCGACTACTGGGCCGGCTGCATTCGCAGCGGCGAGCACCCGTTTTGCATCTGCGCCATGTTGGCCACCGAGATGCCCAGCATCCCGGCCGAGGTGGCGGTGGAGGTGCAGGCGCATTTCCAGGCGGTGAGCGCGTGGCTGTCCGAGGTGCTGCAGCGCGGCGCGGCGCGCGGCCAGTTCCACCTGCTGAACAGCCCGGGCATCTCGGCCCAGTCGTTCATGGCGGTGGTGCACGGCGCCATGCTGATGGCCCGCGCGCTGGGCGACCCCAAGGCGTTTGCCGCCATCGTGCAGCCGGCCATCCTGAAGCTGACGCAACGGCCCTGAGGCCCGAACCGCCGAGTCCAACCCACACCGCAACACCCCAACCGCAGGCGGCAGCAGCCGCCTTTCTTTCAACCCCACAACCTACCAACTAGTAGGCTGATTTTCAAATTCCACATCCATGCCACATCCGCTCTCCCCCCTGGGCCTGGCCCACACCCTGCTGAGCCTGCCGCCGGTCATCGCCGGTGTGGCGAGCTTCATTCGCCACCGCCGCATTGACCCGGCCACCCGCTGGGGCCAGGTGTACCTGGCCGGGCTGGCGCTGTCGGTGGTGACGTCGTTCGGCCTGTCCAGCGTGCAGGGCGTGAACCCCGGGCATGTGCTGGGCGTGTTGGCCTTGCTGGCGGCGTTCGCCGGGGCGTGGCTGCTGCCGCGGTGGCGCGCGCTGGGGCGCCTGCAGCCGCACCTGCAATCGCATCTGCAGAACTTCGGGCTGTCGTTCAGCTTCTTCATGCTGCTGGTGCCGGGGCTGAACGAAACGCTGACGCGCCTGCCCGCCGGCGCACCGCTGGCCACCGGGCCGGACGACCCCGTCGTGCGCGGCGCCCTGCTGGCCTGGTTGCTGCTGTTTGTGGTGGGCTTCGTGCTGCAAACGCGGGCCCAGCGCCGGCGCGGTTAAGGCTTCACTGCGGCCACCACCCGGCCCAGGAACTCGTTCAACGCCGGGCCGTTGTCGATCCAGCGCACCACCACCAGCAGGTCGTTCTCCCAGTCGAGGTAGACGATGTTCTGCCCGTTGCCGCGGAAGGTGACGCTGGTTTCCGGCACGGCCGGCAGCGCTTTGCGGCCGGGGTTGAGGAACCAGTTGCAGTAGCCGTACTCGGCGTTGTCCGGGCCGGGTTGGCGGGCCTGGGCGATCCACTCCCGGCGCACGATCTGGCGGCCGGCCCATTCGCCCTGGCGCAGGAACAGGTAGCCGAAGCGGGCCAGGTCCCAGGCGTCGATGAACATGCCGCCGCCCCAGTGGCCGCCGCCGCTGACGCTTTGCATGCGCTGACCGTCCAGCTCCACCCAGCTGTTGTCGTAGCCGTGCCAGCGCCAGCGGCTGCTGGCGCCGATGGGGTCCATCACCTGCTCGCGCAGCACCTCGGGCAGCGGGCGGCGCCACACCTGCAGCGCGGCCAGGGCCAGCACGTTCACGCGCACGTCGTTGTACTTGTAGTGCGTGCCGGGGGCGTAGACGGGGCGGTTGGGCCAGTCCTCGGGCGTCTTGCCCACGGGGCGGTCAGCCCAGTCGGGCTTGCCCCACAGGGTGCCTTGCCAGTCGCTCGTCTGGCGCAACAGATGATCCCAAGTGATGGGGGCGTTCTTGGGCGCGGTGAACAGGTCCACGCCCGGCGGCATGGCGTCGGCCACGCGGTCGTCGGTGCTCTTGATCAGGCCCTGCTGCCAGGCCAGGCCCACCACCGTGGAGAGAAAGGTTTTGGTGATGCTGTGGCTCATGTCCACACGGCGCGTGTCGCCCCACTCGGCCACCACCTTGCCGCGGCGGATGACGAGGCCGTTGATGGCCGCACGCTCGCGCGTGGGGCCGATCTGCCCGCCGAAGTAGGGCTCGGCTTTGCCGAAGCTTTGCGCCAGGGCCAGGGCCTGGTCACGCGGGGCAGGGTTGTCGTGCGCGCGGGCGTAGGCCACGGCGTCGGCCAGGCGGGCTGGGTCCAGGCCCACGGCGGCGGGCTCGGCGCGGGCCCAGTCGCCACGCGGCGGGAAGTAGGCCGGCTCGGCGACGGCGAGCGTCGACGCGAAAGCGGCGAGAAGAACGAGGCGGCGGGGGAGCTTCATGCGGGCATTGTGGCCAGCCGCAGCGCGCTACTTCTCCACCACCAACCGGGCCAGCACGGGCAGTGAGGTCACGCCAGGAAAGCTCAAGCGCACCGCGCCGGTGAAGGCGTCACCGCCGTTGGTGTCGCCCGCGGCCGTGGGCGTGCCGGAGATTTCGCCCGTGGCGGTATTCAGCGTCAGGCCGGCGGGCAGCGGGTGGGCGGCGCTGCCCAGCGCGTACACGCCCTTGCCCACGCACTGCGGCAGCACGCCGGTGTGGATGGGGCGCGCCACCAACGGCGTGCCCACGCGGCCCACCACCACCTGCACCGTGTACGGCGGCGGGTTGTATTGCGCCCCACTCACCACCCAGGTGGTGGTGATGGGCACGATGCCCACGGAGTTGCAGGACTCGGCGGTGGAGCCCCCGCCCCCGCACGAGGCCAACATGCCTGCTGCCAGCGCCACCGCGCCGATCACGCACCCTCTCATCACGCCCTCCCTGGCTCCAGCCGCCCCTGCCGAGATCGGCGGCCCTTGTTAACGCTTCACCTGCACGGACGACAACCGCCGCCGCATGGTACCCAGGGCCATGGCACTGCCGCGCCCCGCCACCCATGCGGCGCGTGGGCGTTCATTTCGCCCGGTAGTGCGCGGTGATGGCGTCAATCAACGCCTGCCGCGCCTGGGCGGAGGGCCCATCTGTGGCGCCGCGCCAGGCGCTGTGCGTGATGACGACGAGGTCCAGCTCGGGGTCGATCCACATGCCCTGGCCGAAGATGCCCGAGGCGCGGTAGGCGGCGCCCGGAGTCGTCCACCACTGCAGGCCGTAGCCGCCGCGGCCTTGCAGGGCGTCAGAAGCATCGCGGGTGGTGGTGGTGGCCTGCGCCACCCAGCCGTCGGGCACCACGGCCTGGCCGCCCGGCAGCCGGGCGCCGCGCATGAAGAAGCGGGCAAAGCGCCCGTAGTCGCGCAGCGTCGCCGAGAGGCAGCAACCCGCCACCTCGGCGCCCGAGCGGTCCAGCATCCAGTAGGCGTCGCCCTCCATGCCCAGGGGCTGCCACACCTTCTCGGCGAGATAGTCCGACAACGTCTTCCCCGTGGCGGCGCGCACGAGGGACCCCACCAGGTTGGTCTCACCGGTTTTGTAGACCCACTTGGTGCCCGGCGCCGCCTCGCGCGGCAGGCGGGCCATGTAGGTCACCACCGGGTCCGAGCCGTTCACCGAGGGCTCGGCGCCGAAGCGGGCGACGTCGGAGTTCGGGTCGCCGTAGTCCTCGTTCCAGCGCACGCCCGAGGTCATTTGCAGCACCTGCCGCACCGACACGCCCTCGTAGGCCGAGCCCTTGAGGCCGGGCAGGTAGGTGGTGATGGCGTCGTCGAGGCTCTTGATCTTGCCGTCGCGGATGGCCGCCCCCACCAGCGTGGACGAGAACGACTTGGCCACGGAGAAGCTCGTCCAGCGCATCTGCGGCGTCTGGCCCAGGCCGTAGCGTTCCAGCACCACCTGGCCGTCTTTCAGCACCAGCAGGCCGGCGGCGCGGTTGCGGGTCATGTAGTCGTCCAGCGTCCAGGTCTGGCCGGCCACCTGGAAGCTGATGTCCAGCGGCTTCTCGGCCACGGGCAGCGGGGCCGGCGCCGTGCTGCGCCGGATGAGCCGCGTGGGGAAGAAGTCTTCCATGTGCGGGTAGCCGGCCTGCTGCTGCTCGAAGGTCCAGAACAGCACGCTGCCTCCCACGGGCTTGAGCGCTGCGCTGGCGGCGGCGGCCGGGGCCGGCTGGGCGGTGGTGACGAACGGGGCCAGCAACAGCAGCCCGGCGAGGGCGAAACGCTTCATGGGTGAGCCTCCAGGGTTGGGCGGGTGGCCGAGCTTATCGGGGCACGGCGCCCCACGCGACTCGCCCTGCCGGCACCGGCGGCCCGGCACTTGGCCTGCATCAAGCCCCGCCGCCCCGAAGCGCGCCATGATGCGCGGTGGCACCCACCGCACCCCGCCCCACCATGAGCACCTCCGCCCTTCACGACGTGACCTTGCAGGTCAGCGGCATGACCTGCGCTTCCTGCGTGCGCCGCGTGGAGAAAGCGCTGGCCGCCGTGCCCGGCGTGCAGGCCGCCAGCGTGAACCTGGCCACCGAGAAGGCCACCGTGCAGGCCCTGCCCAACGTGCCCACCGCCGCGCTGAAAGCCGCACTGGACAAAGCTGGCTACCCCGCCACCGTGGTGGACACCGCCGCCCCGCCCGCACCCGAGGCCCCGCCCACCGGACTGCCCGCGTGGTGGCCGGTGGCGGCCGGCGCGGTGCTGACGCTGCCGCTGATGCTGCCCATGCTGAGCGGCCTGTTCGGCGCGATGTGGATGCTGCCGGGCTGGTTGCAGTGGCTGCTGGCCACGCCGGTGCAGTTCGTGCTGGGCGCGCGCTTCTACCGCGCCGGCTGGCATGCCGCGCGCGCCGGCAGCGGCAACATGGACCTCCTGGTGGCGCTGGGCACCTCGGCAGCCTACGGGCTGTCGGTCTACCTGATGCTGCGCCACCCCGGCCACGCCCACCTGTACTTTGAGGGCTCGGCCGCCGTCATCACGCTGGTGCTGCTGGGCAAGTGGCTGGAGCAGCGCGCCAAGCGCCAGACGACCGACGCCATCCGCGCGCTCAACGCGCTGCGCCCCAGCACCGCCCGCGTGCTGCGCGGCGAGGTGGAGGCCGAGGTGCCCGTGGCCGAGGTGCGCGTGGGCGATCTCGTCGTGGTGCGCCCGGGCGACCGCATCCCGGTGGACGGCGAGATCACCACTGGCCGCAGCCATGTGGACGAGTCCCTCATCACCGGCGAGAGCCTGCCCGTGGCCAAGGCCGTGGGCGACCGCGTGACCGGCGGCGCCATCAACGCCGAGGGCGCACTCACGGTGCGCACCACCGCCATCGGCGCCGAGACGGCCCTGGCCCGCATCATCCGCATGGTGGAGTCGGCCCAGGCGGCCAAGGCGCCCATCCAGCGCGTGGTGGACCGGGTGAGCGCCGTGTTCGTGCCCGTGGTGCTGGCCTGCGCGGCGCTCACCTTCGTGGGCTGGTGGTGGCACAACGGCAATGCCGAGGCCGCGCTGGTGAACGCGGTGGCCGTGCTCGTCATCGCCTGCCCGTGTGCGCTGGGCCTGGCCACGCCCACCACGCTGATGGCCGGCACCGGCGTGGCCGCGCGCCAGGGCATCCTCATCAAAGACGCCGAGGCGCTGGAGCTGGCGCACGCCGTCACCATCGTCGCGTTCGACAAGACCGGCACGCTGACCGTGGGCCAGCCCACGCTCACCGCCGTGCGGCCCGCCGAGGGCCACACGCGCGACGAACTGCTGCAACTGGCCGCCGCCCTGCAGCGCAGCAGCAGCCACCCGCTGGCACTGGCCGTGCTGGCCGAGGCCAAGAACCTGCCGGCCTTGCCCGTGGCCCAGGCCCGCGCCCTGCCCGGCCGCGGCGTGGCCGGCGAGGTGCAGGGCCGCGCGCTGGCCCTGGGCAGCGCCCGCCTGGCGCAGGAGCAAGGCGTGAATGCCGGCCCACTCGCCGCCGAGGCGCAGCGGCTGGAGGCGGCCGGGCACACCGTGTCGTGGCTGATGTCGGGCACCGAGCTGCTGGGCCTGCTGGCCTTTGGCGACCGCATTAAAGACACCGCCGCCTCTGCGGTGGCGCAGCTGCAGGCGCGGGGCATCCGCACCGTCATGCTCACGGGCGACAGCCGGGGCGCGGCGGCCGGCGTGGCCCAGGCGCTGGGCATCACCGAGGTGCACGCCGAGGTGCTGCCCGGCGACAAGGCGGCCACCGTCCAACGCCTGCGGGCCGACGGTGCCGTGGTGGCCTTTGTGGGCGATGGCTTGAACGACGGGCCGGCGCTGGCCGCTGCGTCGGTCGGCTTTGCGATGGCCGGCGGCGCTGACGTGGCCACCGAAGCCGCGGGCGTGACCCTGATGCGCGGCGACCCGCGCCTGGTGGTGGACGCGCTGGACGTGTCTCGCCGCACCTACGCCAAGATCCGCCAGGGCCTGTTCTGGGCCTTTGCGTACAACGTGGTGGGCATTCCGCTGGCGGCACTCGGCCTGCTGAACCCGGTGATCGCCGGCGCGGCCATGGCCTTCAGCAGCGTGAGCGTGGTGGCCAACGCGCTGACGCTCAAGCGCTGGCGGGGCACGGCCACGCAGTAGCAACGCGACACGCTGCCGACGCCACGCCGGCCACCCACGGCCGCCACACCCGCCCAGGCGCGCTATCGTCACGGCTCCACCCCTGCTCCCCGAGTTGCCCCATGCGTTGCTTGTTGCTCACCGCCGTTCTTGCCCTGGCCGCCACCGGTGCCCAGGCCTCGTCCACCGCTGCGTCGTCGGCGGCCGACGCCGGCTCGTCCGCCTCGGGCAGCGCGTCGGACTCCCTCAAAACCTCGTCCGGCAGCAGCAGCGGCGGTGAACGCCGCGCCGAAGGCCGCTACCGGGTGACCGAAGTGGCCCGCGCCGAGGGCCAGAAGCTGCGCCTGACGCTGACCCGTGACGGCGCCGAGACCGTGGCCCTGACCCTGCCCCAGCAAGCCCTGGCCGCCCGCGCCGTGAGCGTGGGTGACGAAGTGCAGGCCACGCCCCAGGCCTACGGCATTGCCTTTGCCCACGCCGACACCGGCCGCGCCTTCTTCCTGGTGCTGGACGACGCCTGGACCCGCGAGCTGGGCGCGCGCGTCGTCACGCCTTGAGCCTCCGCGCTGGCCTGAAATCGGGCTGGCGCCGCGCAGCCGCCGCGCTGGGCGCCGCCGGGGCCGTGATGGCCGCGGGCACGGCGCACGCCGGCTCGGTGCTGCCCCAGGGCTGTGACCGGCCCGTGCCCACCACAGCCGACCAGCAAGACCGCCTGCTGCGGTTTGCCGCCGTCATCCGCGCCGTGCTGGCCGACAGCGGCGCACCGGCCGCGCTGATCGCCCGCTCGGGCACCGACCTGTCTCGCTTCGGGCTGCGCTACTCGCACGCCGCGGTGGCGCTGGCCGAGGGGCTGGGCGACGACCTCACCCCCATGCCCTGGGCCGTGCGCCAGCTGTACTACGCCTGCGCCGAAGGCCAGCCCCGCCTGTTCGATCAAGGCCTCGCCGGCTTCGTGCTGGGCAGCGACAACATCGCCCTGGGCTACGTGAGCCTGCTGCTGCTGCCGCCCGAACCCGCCGCCGCCCTGGCCCGCGCCGCGCTGGACAAGCCCCGCGCGCTGGGCCTGCTGAACGCGCGCTACAGCGCCAATGCCTACCCCTTCAGCACCGCTTACCAAAACTGCAACCAGTGGGTGGCCGAACTGCTGGCCGCCGCCACCGCCGACGCGCCGGACGCCCCGCAAGACCGCGCCCAGGCCCAGGCCTGGCTGCGCCGCGAGGGCTACGCGCCCGAGCCCGTGCAGGCCGCGCCCTGGCTGATGCTGGCCGGCCGCTTCGTACCCTGGCTGCACTGGGACGACCACCCCGCCGAGCAACTGGCCGCCGGCGCCGTACAAACCAGCCTGCCCACCAGCCTGGACGCCTTCGCGCTGCAACGCTGGCCCACCGCCCGCCGCCTGGAGCTGTGCCACGGCCCACACGGCGTGGTGGTGCATGAAAGCCCCGCGCCTCTGGCCGCCGGCTGCGTGCCCGGCGAGGGCGACCGCCTGCTGCCCTGGTGAGCCCGCATCCCCTGCCTGCTTTTGACCCCCACGCCATGCCCACGCTGCACCACCTGAGCTTTGACCTGACCGACGGCGCCGACGAGGTGCTCACCCTGGACGCCATGGCCTCCACCCGCGAGGCCGCCCACCCGGCCGTGATGGCCGAAGTGGCCGAGGTGCTGGCCTGGGCCCGCCACACGTTTGCCGGCCGCGAGGGCCCGGTGGAAGACGGCCACGCCTGGCACCACGAACTGCTGGTGCAGCACGAAGCCGGCGGTTGGGTGACCGTGACGCTGACCTTCAGCGCCAACGCCGAGTTTGCCGAGGCACTGCAGGCCGCATTCCCGGCGGCCGGCGATGACGGCGACTGACCGGCGACTGACCGGCGCAGTTCGGCGTGATTTGGCGTGATTCGGCAGCGCCCCCTGACGCCACCGTCCCGCGCATATTCACCGCCTCCGGCCCGCCGCCCACACACCCCCGCTGACACACTCGCCCCCATGCACTTCCAGCAAACCACCCCCATCCTGCGCAGCTTCAGCGAGGCCAAGGCGCGCGAGTTTTACGTGGACTACCTCGGCTTCACCGTGGACTGGGAGCACCGCTTCGAACCCGGCATGCCGCTGTACCTGCAGGTGTCACGCGCGGGCTGCGTGCTGCACCTGACCGAGCACCACGGCGACTGCTGCCCCGGCGCAGCCATGCGCATTCAGGTGAGCGACGTGGACGCCTTCCACGCTGAGCTGTGCACCCGCCCCTACGCCAACGCCCGCCCGAGCATCCAGGCCATGCCTTGGGGTTCGCGCGACATGTCGGTGACGGACCCGTTTGGGAATCGGTTGACGTTCACGACGGCGGTGAGCACCTGAGGTTCGCTCCCGGACAAGGCGGTGATGGGAATGGAGCTGGTCTGGCTCACCAAGAGCGCCATGTCCGCGATGCATTGCCGGGAGTCCGCCCCGGCGGGCGGGTAACTTTCTTCTGCCGGGCTGTTTAGACCGGAGACATGGGTAACACCCGTGCCAGGACATGGGTAACGCGTTCTCAAGTGTCCAACAGAGGCTCACGTAGG